>CAYRNY010000008.1:0-190134 GCA_964425755.1 uncultured Anaerolineaceae bacterium | reverse complement strand
ATGCGGTGTGCGCGCAGGTCGCCTAATTTTGACTGACAACTTTTGCACGCACCCACCGCTTCACATTGTAGCGCCATATCCGGCAGATGTGGTATATAATGAGGCGGTTTTATGTGTGGATATCGACGGGTATTGTGGGCCAACTGTACAACGCGATCAAACGCATTTACCACCCATGACAGGACAATTGACTCCATCACACCTCAGCGCAACGATACGATCGGCAACTCTCAGCGACGCGTTAGCATTGCGGCATGCCTGCTGGCCGGAACGTACGTTTGAGTCCATTGCCGAATTTCTTCAACGAGTCGCCAGACTGCGGGCGTACCAGCGTGGCGGCGGTTTCGTGGCCGAACGGGATAGGATCATCTGCGGATTTGGGCTGCTAACCCTGTGGCCGCGTGCCGCCGAGATCAGTGATTTGATCGTTTCCCCGGCTTATCGCGGCCAGGGCATCGGCTCTCAAATCATCACTCATCTGACCGAGCAAGCACGCGCATTGAACGTTACACTGGTGGAGATCGGCGTGGCGCTCTCCAATCCGCGCGCGCTGACCCTCTATCGCCGGATGGGTTTCTACGATCACCATACCATCCAGACCGACCTCGGCAACGGGCTTGAAACCGTTTTGTACCTGGAAAAACGCCTGACTCATGACTGAGTTATACCGGGCGTTAGCGCACCCCCTGCCCCTGGTACAGCTCATGTACCGCCGGACTGTCAGGGTCAGGATATCCGTAACGTTCGATCAATGTGCCAAGCGAGACGACGTCAGCCACACGCGTGCCGAGTATCAGCTCTTGCAGCACGATATCGAGCACCAACAGCAAGCGCCCAAAGTGCGTGTACTGGCTGCGCAGCGCGGTAAACAGCGTGGCGAAAATGCGCTCGCGCAATTCGGGATCCATCACACCGCTACCCGGCCAACCAACAACCCAATCATGCTGGTATGCACCAATTGAGAGCACATCTGCACGCAGCATGACAAGCTGGTGGATCGCCGCTTTGCGTGCCGATGCATCCACCAGGCGCCCGGTCTCGCGGAACGGGACATTGCTCAATGCCATATAGAGCTGGCCTGGGGCCGTAGTACGGACCGTGCGCCCCAGGCTTTTCTGATCGAACTGAAACGCTTTCGCAAGCGCGTGAGCGCACGCCCGATAATACACGACCAGATGATCGTCATGAGCATGCCGGTCGATCCGCCACAACAACGACAAATAATCGCTGAAATCCAGCGGCAGTTGAGGTGGATTAGACGGGGCATAGGGAGACGTTAACTGATTAATGCGCGCGTCGTCGCTGCGATTCATGCGGACAGTCCTGGCAATTGAGACATAAGTAAAGAACCCACCGATAACACGATCAGTAACGCTACTGGGCGGTGACGGTATGCCTTGCAGTATAACAGCCACGCGCGATTCGGTCTAACGATATCGCCCGCGCATGATGTTCAGCATATCGACCAACATGCCGTAGGCCGTTGTCGTCGGGTCGGTGTCACCTTCGATCAGCGTCAGATGGTGCAGGGTATCCGTCTCGATCGTCACCGCACTGCTCGTCTGCCCCACCTGGCTCAACGGATCGGAGGCCGGCACACGCACGGGGCGCACGCTCGCGCGCATCTCGTCGCCCTGGCGCACAGCCTCACAGATCAGCTTGATGGGACGCCCGGTAGCAGCGGCGGCCTGCGCGTCCGCGCTCGTCACGCCGGTGATCCCGGTGCGGTCCACATCCGCCGGGCGCAGGTCCGCCCCCATGAGCACATTCGCCAGCACCACGATTTTGACCGTCGCATCCCAGCCTTCAAGGTCGGTCGATGGATCGGCTTCCGCCACGCCGATACGCTGCGCTTGTGCGACGGCTTCATCAAACGGGATGCCGTTCTCCAGGCAGGAGAGCACATAATTCGTCGTGCTGTTGAGAATGCCGCGCACCCGGTGAATCGTCGTCGCCAGCAGCGCCTCGCGGCCAATCCCCAACACCGGCGCACCGTCCATGACTGTGCTCTCAAAAAAGAAGCCGACATCTTTCTCGTCCGCCAGCGCCTGAAGCTCGCGCAGCGCAAATGCGACCGGCCCTTTATTTGCTGTGACCACATGCCGCCCTGCCTCAAGCGCAGCACGAACGTAATCAGTCGCTGGCTGCCCTGTCTGCGGGTTAAGCCACGTAGCCTCTAACACGACATCAGCCGGACATGCGCTGATGAACGCGGCGGTATCCGGCACAGAATCACCAACATGCAACGCGTCAAGCCAGCTGTCCGACTCGACCAGTTGCAGCGCCGACTCCAGATCGATCCCATCCGGATTAATCGCAACCCCGCGCGAATTCGTTGCGATCCCGGTGACGGTGTAGGTCAGGTTGTAGTCACGCTGCAAAACCTCGGTCTTACGCAGCAGCAGCCGCGCCAGCGCGCGCCCAACGTTTCCAAAGCCTAGCAGAGCCAGTTTTACATGCATCAGATACCTCGTTATCGGTACATAGGAAACACTCAGCGCCATTATCATACCGCGAACGCGATCCCGCAAAGTGTTTTTTTGGTGCATGACCCTAAATATGCTAACATCATCATCAATACTCATCGAGAGCGGCTGAGGGAACGGCCCAAGGACGCCGCGGCAACCTCTGTCACAATACCTGTGGCAGGAAGGTGCCAATTCCGGCAGAGGATTCTCTGGGAGATGAGGGGAAAACAGACACACGCGTCGCCTGTGCCCCTTGATGATGCTCGAGGGGCATTTTACGTGAACCAGCCGGGGCTTTCGCCCGCCGATCGTCCGCTTATAGTTATGGGCAAGACACAGATGACACATAGAAACCCACCCTTTTCCAACCGCCGTTACCTCGATGCCATTGAGGATCACGTCCTGATCTACGATGGCGCCATGGGCACCAGCATCCAGCGCTATGACCTGACCGCAGACGATTTCGGCGGCCAGCAATACGAGGGCTGCAACGACTACCTCGTGATCACGCGCCCGGACGTGATCGAAGAAATTCACGCCGGGTTCCTGGTCGCTGGCAGCGAAGTAATCGAGACTGACACATTTCGCGGCAACCGGCTTACGCTGTCTGAGTACGGTCTGGGCGACCAGGTGCTAACGATCAACCGGGCCGCCGCCCAACTCGCGCGCCGGGTCGCGGATCGCTTTGGCGAAGAGACAGGCATCCCGCGTTATGTGGCCGGCAGCATGGGGCCGTCTGGCATGCTGCCCTCTTCAGACGACCCGGTACTGAGCCAGATCACGTTCGATGAGCTGGCCGAAGTCTATTACGAACAAGCACAGGGCCTGGTCGAAGGTGGTGTCGACGTGCTGCTGCTGGAAACCAGCCAGGACATCCTCGAAGTACGCGCGGCCATCGTCGGGATCAACCGCTATTTCGCAGACGCCGGCGTGCGCGTGCCGCTGCAAACACAGATCACCCTCGACACCAGCGGGCGCATGCTCTTCGGCACCGACATCGAGAGCGCGCTCACCACGCTTGAAGCGCTGCCGATCGACGTCATCGGGATCAACTGCTCGACCGGGCCGGAACACATGGCGCAACCGGTCAAGTTCCTGACAGAGCACAGCACAAAGCCGATCAGCGTCATGCCGAATGCAGGTCTGCCGATCAACGTCGAAGGTGAAGCGGTCTATCCCATGCAGCCGGACCCGTTCGCCACTATGATGAGCGAGTTCGTCGACTGGGGCGTGAACGTGGTCGGGGGCTGCTGCGGCACGACTCCCGAGCACATCGAGCACCTCATCCGGCACGTCAAAGGGGATCAACAAGCCCGTCGCGAACCGCGCCCGCGCCAACCGGAAGTCCAACCCCGCGCCTCTAGCGGAATGCGTGCCACCGCGCTGCAGCAGGTCCCTGCGCCGACCCTGATCGGGGAACGGGTCAACAGCCAGGGCAGCCGCAAGATCAAACGTCTGCTGCTGGAAGAGGACTACGATGGGATCGTGCAGGTAGCACAACAGCAGGTCGATGCCGGGGCGCACATTCTTGATGTCTGCGTGGCGATGACCGAGCGCGATGACGAAGCTGAACAGATGCAAGAAGTCGTCAAACGCCTGTCGATGGCAATCGACGTGCCGTTGATGATCGACACGACCGAGCCAGAGGTGATGGAGGCTGCTCTGAGCCGCTACCCGGGGCGCGGCCTGCTGAACAGCATCAACCTCGAAAACGGGCGTGCTCGCATCGACGCGGTGCTGCCGATCGCGCTGAGACACGGCGCGGCGGTTGTCGCCCTGACCATCGACGAGCAAGGCATGGCAAAAACGGCAGCGCGCAAGCTGGCGATCGCACAGAAGATCTATGCGATCGCTGTGGACGAATACGGTCTCGCCCCCCATGACTTGATCTTCGACGCGTTGACCTTTACGCTGGCAACCGGCGATCAGGAGATGGCAAACAGCGCGATCGAAACGCTGGAGGGGATCAAACAAATCAAAGCCACCCTGCCCGGTGTGTTCACTTCGCTGGGGGTCAGCAACCTCTCGTTTGGGTTGAGCAAACCGGCACGCGCCGTGTTGAACAGTGTGTTCTTGTATCATGCAGTCGAGGCCGGGCTGGATATGGCGATCGTCAACCCGGCGCACATCACGCCGTACTTTGAAATCCCGGAGGAACAGCGCAAACTCGCCGACGCCTTGATCTTCAACGAACATCCCGACGCGCTGGCGGACTACATTGAGTATTTCCAGGAACACGATGTGGCGGTCGGGGACGACGAACAAGCCGATCCCACTGCGGGCATGAGCGCGGAAGAAGCGCTGCACTGGCAGATCGTCCACCGCAAGAAAGAGGGCGTCGAAGCGTTGATCGATGACTGCCTGACGCGCCAGGATGCCGTCGGCGTGCTGAACAACGTCCTGCTGCCGGCGATGAAGGAAGTCGGCGACAAATTCGGCGCGGGTGAGTTGATCCTGCCTTTCGTGCTGCAAAGCGCGGAAGTGATGAAGAAATCCGTCGCGTACCTCGAAAACTTCCTTGAAAAGAAAGCCGGAACGAGCAAGGGCACGGTCGTGCTGGCGACGGTTTACGGTGACGTGCACGATATCGGGAAGAACCTGGTGCGCACGATTTTGAGCAACAACGGCTACACCGTGCATGACCTGGGCAAACAGACGCCCGCCAACGTGATCATCGACGCGGCGGTTGAGCATAACGCCGACGCGATCGGGCTCAGCGCGCTGCTGGTCAGCACGTCCAAGCAAATGCCGCTGATCGTCAACGAACTGGCCCGGCGCGATCTGGCTTTTCCGGTGTTGATCGGTGGGGCCGCGATTAACCGCGCATTCGGGCGGCGCATCCTGTTCCTGGAGGACAGCGGAGAGCCGTATGAACCCGGTGTGTTCTACTGCAAGGATGCATTCGAGGGCCTCGCCGTGATGGACCAGCTCATACAGCCTGAAAAACGCGGGCAGTTGCTGGAGCGCGTCACGGACGAAGCTTACACCGAAATGGGCAAAACGCGCCCGCCGGTCCGTGACCGGCGCAAACCGGGTCAGAAGTCAACTGTGAAACCGGCGCCGGACATCCCTACCCCGCCGTTCTGGGGCACCAAGGCGGTGTTCGACATCCCGGTGGCATCGGTATTCCCGCACATTCACAAACCGGAACTCTTCAGGCTGAGTTGGGGCGCGAAGAACGCGCGCGGCGAGGAATGGGAACGACTCGAAGCCGAGTTCGAGGCGCGGCTGGAACGCATGCAAAAGGATGCTATCAAAGACGGCACGCTCAAGCCACAGGCTGTGTACGGTTATTTCCCGGCCCAGTCGGATGGCGATGACGTGGTCATTTTCGACCCGGTCAGTTACGAAGTCAGCGACCGGCTGGAAGAGATCGCGCGCTTCAGTTTCCCGCGCCAGCCGTTTGGCGATCACCTGTGCCTGGCCGACTACTTCGCCCCGCTGGGCGGCGAACAGGTTGACGTATGCCCGTTGCAAGTGGTCACGGTTGGGCAACACGCGACTGAGAAATTCGACGCGCTGCAGGCTGCAAATGAGTACAGCGAAGCTTACTTCTTTCATGGGCTGGCAGTACAGACTGCCGAGGCAACTGCGACGTACATCAACCGCCATATCAACCGTGAGTTAGGCATTCCCGTCGAGCGGGGCAAGCGCTACAGTTGGGGTTATCCCGCCTGCCCGGAGCTTGATGATCATGCGACGTTATTCCAACTGCTGCCTGCCGAAGAACAACTCGGCATGTCGCTCACACCGGCCTACCAGTTGGTGCCGGAGCAGTCCACAGCGGCGATTGTGGTTCATCACCCGGACGCGACGTATTTCAGCGTCGGCGTTTCACGCGCCGAACAACTCGCCAATGCGTAAGGGAGCGTGTGCATCATGGCGACTATTCCGTTCCGTACCCGTTTAGCACAGGGCGCTATTCTGGCAGATGGGGCGATGGGCACGATGCTGCATGCCCTGCGCAATATGCCGATTGACTCGTGTTTTGACCTGCTGAATCTCGACGACCCCGATGTCGTGACGGATGTCCATCGCCGCTACATCGAGGTCGGGGCCGAGATCATCGAGACCAACACCTTCAGCGCCAACATCTACAAGCTGTCCAAATGCGACATGCAAGACCAGTGCGCCGAGATCAACCGTGCTGGCGTCGAACTGGCGCGGCAGGCGATTGAAGCATCGCCCCGCGACAACGTCTATGTCGCGGGGTCGGTCGGCCCGCTGGGGGTGCGGTTGGCCCCCTTCGGACGTACAACAGCCGAAGAGGCACATGACGCCTTCGCAATACAGGCACGCGCACTGATCGATGCCGGGGCGGACCTGTTGATTTTTGAAACGTTCAGCGACCTCCAAGAGATCATCACCGCGATCCGCGCCGCGCGAGCATATGACGCAGACATTCCGATCGTGGCGCAAATGACGTTTAACCGCGACGATCGCACACTGCTTGGCGACATCCCCGCGCAGGTCGCGCGGGAATTGAACGCAACAGGCGCGGATGTGATCGGCGTGAATTGCAGCGGCGGCCCGGCTCAACTGCTTCGCATCTTGCAGCAAATGCGCCGTGCCGTGCCGGATGCCCGCTTCTCCGTGCTGCCCAACGCCGGCTGGCCGGAAAATGTGGGCGGACGGGTGATGTATTCCGCCACGCCGGATTACTTCAGCGAGTATGCCCTGGCATTCCACGACGCGGGCGCGAGCATTGTCGGTGGCTGTTGCGGCACGACCCCTGAGCATATCAGCGCGATGCGCGAGGCGCTGGACGATCCGGCCCGGCCTCATCCTACCCTGGTCGTGGTCAGCGATCTGCCGGAAGACGAGAAACGCGATGTACCAGAACAGCCCACGCTGCTTGAGCGCAAACTGGCTGCCGGGCAATTCGTCGTCACCGTGGAAATGCCCCCGCCGCGCAGTTTCACCGCCCAGAAAGTGATCGCCTCGGCAGAACTGCTGCGCGAATCGGGCGTGGACTTCATCAACGTGTCCGACAGCCCAATGGCACGCATGCGTATGAGTCCCTGGGCGGTGTGCCACCTGCTGCAAGACCGCGTGGGGATGGAGACTGTGCTCCACTTCCCTACCCGGGGCCGGAATTTACTGCGCGTGCAGGGCGATCTGCTCGCAGCGCACGCGCTAAAGGTGCGCAACATCTTCGTGGTGATGGGCGATCCTACTGTGATCGGAGATTATCCGGACTCGTTCGACACGCACGACATCGTGCCGTCCAGCCTGATCAAGCTGATCAAGCATAACCTGAACCGGGGCGTTGACCAGGCGGGCAATTCGATCGGCCAGCCGACGTCGTTCCAGGTGGGCTGCGCGTTGAACGTCAACGCTCGCGATGTAACCCGCGAAATCCGCCTGCTGCGCAAGAAGATCGACGCGGGGGCCGATTTTGCGCTGACCCAACCGATCTACGATCCAGAGGTGTTCGAGCGCTTTCGCGACGCTTACGTCGCCGAATACGGCCCGCTTGAGCTGCCGGTACTGGTGGGCATCCTACCGCTATACGGGACCCGACATGCTCGCTTTCTGCATAACGAGGTGCCAGGCATCGACATTCCTGAAACGATCCGCCAACGCATTGACGCCGCAGGTGATGACGCCCCACAAGAAGGCGCACGTATCGCACAAGAGTTATTGCTGGCGCTTAAAGACCTCGCCCAGGGCGCGTATATCATGCCCGCGTTCGGGCGTTACGATCTGGCGGCGCGCGTGGTGGATGCGCTTGAGCGCGCAAAAACGTGACGAATATCCTACGTGTTCTCCCTGCACCGCGATCCGGCCCCTATGGTTACACGCCGGATCGTGCTATTATGGCAGCGGTTGAAAACGCACACCGAACTGCTCACTGTGTGCAACCTTTTGACCGGTCGTTACGTAGTTATGGATCGGGTTTCTAAACACGATTAGTGCTGGAGACACCCCCATGCATTACGCAAAACGCCTGCTGGCCTTGTTCATCACCACCGCACTGTTGGGCTTCGCCCTGACCGGTTGCGGTGACACCAACTCGAACGACATCGCGACCGAAACCCTGCCCAACGCGGACGCCATGCTGGAAGAGGGAGTCGAGCAGATGCAGCGCGCCCAGAGTATTGAGCTTGAAATGGACGTCACGGGCGCGCCAGTGGAAATGGACGTAGTCGGCCTGGAGTTGCCAGATGACCACCCATTATTGTTCAAACATGCACGTGGCATCTTCCAGGCACCGGACCGCATCAATGCCAGTATCCAATTCAGCCTGGGGAATATTTCCACGACTGCCGATCTGATCGCGCTGGACCGGGACCACTATTTCCGCAGCGATTTGCTCACGGCGAACCGTTGGATCAATGCCGAACTGATTCCGGGCTTCTCACCTGCCGAATTGATGTCGCCGGAGATCGGTATCCCTCACGCCCTCACATCGATCACCGGGTTGACGATGCACGGGCGCACTCGTCTGCGTGACCTGGAGGTGTTTCACCTCAGTGGCTCGATCCAGGCCAGCGCCGTGCACACGCTCACTTTCGGGTTGGTGCAAAGCAGGGACGGCGAACTGGCAATCGAAGTCTACATCTCGGCCAATGACTTCCGCGTGGCGCAGATCACATTAATCGAGCCGCCGCCGAACGCAGAAGGCGAACCAACGACCTGGGATATCAGCATCCTGGACTATAACCAGTCAGTGTCCATCACCGCGCCCAGCATCAACAACGCAGACTGAGTGCCTGATGACTGCCATCTCCGTACGCGAACAACGCGTTTCACCCTGGCTGGTACTGGCGATCGTCAGCCTGCCTGTATTCATCGGCGCGCTGGACCTGACGATCATTTCGGCAGTGCTGCCGGAAGTGATCGTCAGTCTTGATCTGCCGGTCAAGGAATACCTTGATCAAGCATCCTGGGCCGTAAACGGGTACCTGATCGCCTATGCGATCAGCATGACGTTCACGGGCCGCCTGTCAGACCTGTTCGGACGGCGTGCCGTCTACATCGCTTGCTTGCTGATTTTTATCGCCGGATCGTATCTCGTCACTGCATACGACAATCCCATTCTGAATGAATGGATTCAGCGATTCTTCTACGATGTGCTGGGTCAGGACCCACCGCGTCGTGTTGAGCAGCATCTCTATCTTGTCATCTTCGGGCGCGTGGTGCAGGCGTTAGGCGCGGGCGCGATGGTGCCCGTCACGATCGCGCTGGCCGGTGATTTGTTCCCGCCACAGCACCGCGCAAAACCGATCGGCGTGATCGGCGCGGTGGATACATTAGGTTGGGTATTGGGACACCTGTACGGCGGCGTGATGGTGCATTTCTTCGGGCTTCACGGCGAACGTATTGTGGCAGCGTTCGAGCGCATTGGGCTGTCCATTGCTACGCCATCCTGGGAAACGTTGTTCATCCTGAACATCCCGATCGGTCTGCTGGCGCTTGGCGGCGCGTGGTGGTCGCTGCGCCATATCCCCCGCCCGCGCCACGCACGCAGGTTCGATGTGTTCGGCACGTTGTCTATCACGATCGCGTTGATCGCGCTCAACCTGGGTTTGGGCACCAGTCCCGAATCCGCCGGGACAGCATCCAACTTCGAGGACTTGCAGGGTTCTGGCACGGGCTACAGCGCGTATTTTCTGATCACGGCAGCGCTGGCATTCATGTTATTCTTGCTGATCGAGTCACGCGTGCGGTCGCCGTTGATCCGGCTGAGCCTGTTCCGCAACCGCAACTTCGCGGCAGCGTCACTGGCAAACTTCCTGGTCGGTTTCTGCCTGGCAATCGGGCTGGTCAGCGCGCCGTTGCTGGTTAATTTTCGCGCCGACACACCATCCAGCGATGACATACAGCGTGCGGCATATATCGCGGGCGTGCTGCTTTCTGGCCTGACCGTGCCGATGGCACTGGCTGCGATCCCCGGCGGTTGGCTGAGTGATCGACACGGGTATCGCATACCGACCGCGTGGGGCCTGGCGCTGGCCTGCACCGGCTTTGTGCTGTCTGGCGCAGTGTGGGAACATGACACCGCGTACTGGATTATGGGCGCGCAAATGGCTGTGATCGGAGTCGGGCTCGGCCTGACAATATCGCCGATCAGCACGGCAGCACTCAACGAAGTGGACGAGGACGAACGCGGTGTCGCGGCGGCGCTGGTCCTGATCCTGCGGCTGGTCGGCATGACGGTGGCGATATCGTGGCTGACGATTTACGCGTTGGATCGGTTCGACACGATCCGCGAGGACTATATCGCGACGATCACCGGGGACGCGTCGGCGATCATCAATGCAGCCCAAGAGGCAAACCTGTTCGCCGCTGTCGACGTCATCAGCGAGTTGCAGTATATCGGCGCGATAATCAGCGGATTCGCGATCGTGGTCGCGCTGTGGATGCGCGGCGGAAAGCAGACCTCAACAGAAAACGCATCGCTTGGCAGCCGTATTTAGCGTTTTCTGATCCCAGCAATCCCACTCGCCTTTGTGGCCGGTTTGTTGTGACAAAATCCGCACGTCCCTATAATTACGAACAGCTTCTTACGTTCTCACGCGCCTGCAAACGATACGGTAGAAACCATGGTCAACAGCTCCACAATCCAAGTCCTGGCGGCAGTGCCTATTCGCTCGCTGGTTGAATACCGCAAGAACCTGAACCAAGACCCCCAGTTGGCGGTGACGATCGTCACCAACGAACACGACGCGCGCGCGACGCTTGCCGATTCGCAAAAGAAAATCGACGTGTTCGTCATTGATAACGCACTGGGTGACGCGTTCGACCTGATCAAAGAACTGCGACAGACCTACCCGCGCCTGCTGATCATCCTCGTGGACCAGGAAGCTGACTTCGGCATGCCCGGCCAGGCCGACGAGGTCTCTGTCGATCCCTTCGACCAGGATGACTTACTCAAACGCATCAAGCGTCTGACCGAAGAACGCAGCCTGCAAACGTTGCGCGCCGACACGCTCCCCCCCGTGCGAAAGTTCGCAAAATCGCTGCGGCGCGCAAGTCCCGGCGTCTCAAAGGCCCAAACCGCCGTCGAAGCGATTGCTGAATTGGGCTATGATTACGTCGCGTTTTACCGCGTCATGCCCACCACGCCGCCCGAACTCAGACTGAGCGCCCAGGTTGGGCCGGATGCCATCACCGACCTTGCCCCGCAACAACAAGATTACGACGGATCGCTGGTGGGCTGGGTTGCGGAGAACGGGCAAAGCCGGATCGTCAACGCGGTGGATCAGCCCAATCATCCGTTTGTGAAACAGCAACGCTTTGGCTCCGGCGCGTGCGTGCCGGTCGGCAACACGATGCGCTTTGGCGTGATCTTTGCCTGCCGCGAACAGCCTAACGCGATCACACAACAAAACATCATGCTGCTGGAACTTGTCAGCGCACAGCTTGCCAGCGCGCTCGCGAAACAAGCGCACCCCTGACACCCAGCGCAACCGCAAATGAGCGAGATAATGGCGCACACGATCACGATTGGAACTACACGCAGCAAACCGGGGACGATTGTCTACGGCGCGTTTGAGGCTGTCCCGCTCCCCACCGGGGGCATAGATAACTTTCCGGTGATCATCGCACAGGGCACAAATACCGAAGGCCCGGTGCTGTGGATCACGGCCAACATACATGGGGGCGAATACGATGGCATCGCTGTGCTGCATCACCTCATCACGCCAGATTTGCTGCAATCCCTGACCGGCACGCTGGTCGCATTGCCCACACTCAGCCCGGCGGGACTGCGCACCGGCGAGCGCAGCCCGTACTATCTGCACGGCAAGGACCCCAACCGCCTGTTTCCGGGCGCACCAGACCTGGAACAAGCCGCACGCCCAAACACGCCGCTGGCACTGGAGCAGGCTTACGCGCGCCTGTTCGAGCGGATTGACGCGACCGCCGATTACCTGATCGACCTGCACGACTACGGCATTGAATCGATCCCCTTTGCGATCCGCGACCCGGTCTTCTACCGCGAACCGCGCGACCGGGCCAGCGCCGTCAAACTGCAGCAGGCGGTCGGGGATATACTCGACGCGCTGGGGCTGACGGTGGTGAACGAGTACGCCTCGACGCGCTACATCGAGATGAACCTGCATCGCTCGGTCAGCGGCGCGACGCTAAACCGCGCGCGCATCCCGGCGATCACAGTCGAGATCGGCGGTCATCGCCAGGTAAACCAGGTAAATGTTCAAGCTGTTGTCGTGGGTGTACGCAATGTCATGCGCCGGGCAGGCATGCTGCCCGGCGAGCGCGAGGAATTACCCCCAGTGCCCGTGATCAGACCCGGCTATCCAGTGCGCCGCACGACGCACCCGCGCGTGCCCGTCGCGTGCATT
This sequence comes from uncultured Anaerolineaceae bacterium, assembly GCA_964425755.1. Taxonomy (GTDB): domain Bacteria; phylum Chloroflexota; class Anaerolineae; order Aggregatilineales; family Aggregatilineaceae; genus CAYRNY01. The sequence goes on along the minus strand of CAYRNY010000008.1, from coordinate 177,356 downwards.
GTACACCGCCTGGTCGCGGTGGGGGATGAAGTGGACATAGACCAGCCAGTAGCGCGAATGGTCGACATTTATGGCCGCCCTGTCGGTTCAGATGATGGCTTGCTGCGTACCGACCATCGCGGGTTCGTTATCGGAACGTTTTCCGGCATCGCGTTTTACCCGAACGAGGCCGTGTTCGGGTTGGCGATCCGCGACCACAATCACCTGGTGACGCAGGTCCCGCGTCGCTACGGATGAGGCGGCCCAAATCGCAGCCTGCACCCACACGGAAGCCCGGCGTCCAAACGACGGGGCGAGTTCAATCCTGGGACTGCGCCAGCCGGTCACCGTATTGGCGCTTATAGTATTCCAGGTATTCCCCGGTTTTGATCTTGCGCCACCACCATTCATTCTCACGGTACCAGCGCACCGTCCGCGCCATCGCGTCCTCAAAGCTGTGCTTGGGTTCCCACCCCAGTTCGGCGCGTATCTTGTCGTTCGTCAGCGCGTAGCGGCGATCATGGCCCGGACGATCAGCCACGTGGCGGATCAAGCTCTCCGGTTTGCCCAGCGTCTTGAGAATGAAACGGGTCACGTCGATGTTATGCATTTCATGCTCACCACCGACGTTATACACAGCATTCGGCGCGCCCTGGAACAGCACCGTTTCGACCGCTTCGCAATGATCTTCAACATACAGCCAATCGCGCACCTGCATGCCGTCACCGTACAGCGGCAACGGACGATCGTCCAGCGCCTCGGTGATAAAAAACGGCGCGAGTTTCTCCGGGTACTGGTACGGCCCAAAGGTGTTGCTGCCGCGCGTCACGGTTGTGTGCAGCCCGTAAGTGACGTGATACGCGCGCAGCATCATCTCGCCGCCGGCCTTACTCGCCGCGTAAGGGCTGTTCGGCTCCAACACGTCACCTTCGGAGAAAAACCCTTCCTCAATCGAACCGTAAACCTCATCTGTGCTGACGTGATGCACGCGTGCTACCCCCACCTCGCGGGCGACATCCAGCAACGTGTACACACCCACGACATCCGTCATCACAAACGCGTCCGGATCGAGGATCGAGCGATCGACGTGCGATTCGGCGGCGAAATTCACGATCGCATCAATTTTGTGCGTCTCAATCACGCGTCGCACGGCTTCGCGGTCTGCAATATCACCCCGCTCAAAGCGATAGTTCGGGGCGTCCTTCACGGGGAGCAAGTTGTCGAGATTGCCCGCATAGGTCAGCTTGTCAAAGACCACGATCGTTTTGTCGGGGTGATTGCGCACCATGCGGCGTACAAATTCACTGCCAATAAAACCTGCACCACCCGTCACCAAAATTGATTTCATGTCCCCACCTCCTGCCTGATTCACGTTAGTCCGCACCCACCACACGCGGCGTGAGCACAAACTTGTACAGCGCATGCCCGACACCGTCTTCGTCGTTCGTCCCGGTCACGTAGTCCGCTTGTGCCTTCACGGCACGCGGCGCATGTCCCATCGCCACCCCAATGCCGGCATGTTGCAACATCGCCAGGTCGTTCCAGTTATCTCCAAATGCGATGGTCTCTTCCGTCTTCACACCAACGTGCGCCAACACCACATCCAGCGCGGTGCCCTTGTTCACCCCGTAGGGCATCACCTCGACCAGCGACGCCAACCCGGAACGCAAAACCTGCGCCCGTCCCTCAAACGCGCGCGTGATCTCAGACTGGAACGCGGCAACCTTGTCATGATCCCGGTGCATTAGCACCAGTTTATACGGCTTGAAGTGCTCGCGCAGCGCGGCGACCACGTCACGCACAATCACCGGTTCCGGTTCGTGATGCGCCACCAGCTCCGCGACATTCTCGTCACGCACAGGAGCTAGCAACCCATCCAGCGTGTACACAACCGGGGTGAAACCGCGCGCCTGCGCCATCTCGATCGCTTCGACCGCGTAATCCAGCGGGATCGGGTCCTCATGTAGCAGCGTGCCATCCGGTGCAAAAACCTGCGTGCCGTTGCCGCAGATCACAGGGATGCCAATTCCGAAGCGCCGGATGATCGCGGGTGTGGATGGGAACGTCTTGCCTGTGGCAACGGTAAACTGCACGCCTTGTTCCTGTGCCGCCATCACTGCCTGTGCGGTCAGCGGCGACACCTCGTGATTTGAGTTAAGTAGCGTGCCATCCAGATCGGCTACGATCAGGCGGATTGACGTTTCAGACATGACTCACTCCGTTACAGCAACCCCAAGCGGCTATAATCGCCCAGGTGCATCTTGATCGCCTTCGGGCGCAACGTCGTGACGTCAACTTCCGCATGCCGCCCGATCAGGCTGTCTTGAATACGCGTTGGAATATCACGGATTGTGCTGTGTTCCAGCACGATGCTACGCTCGATCTCGCTGTTTTCGATCACGACATCATGATAGATGCTGGAAAACGGGCCAACGTAGCTGTTAATGATGCGCGTGTTCTTGCCGACGATCGCCGGACCGCGCACGACGCTGTTGATCACCTGCGCCCCTTCCTCAACCGTCACGCGCTGGTCAACGTCTGAGTCCGCGTCCACCGTCCCGTGAATCGCGGGGACTAACTCTTCAAGCACGTGGCTGTTAGCGTTGAGCATGTCGTCTGGCCGACCGGTGTCGATCCACCAGCCTTCATGCACGTGCGGGAACACCACGTAATCGTGTTCGACCAGCCACTGAATCGCGTCGGTGATCTCCAGCTCACCACGCCAGGACGGTTTAATCGCATCAACCGCCTCAAAGATGTGGTGGTCAAACATGTAAATACCCACCAGAGCCAAATTCGACGGCGGGTTCTTGGGTTTCTCGATCAGTTCGACAACACGCCCCTCGCCGTTCAACCGTGCAACGCCGTATTGTTCAGGGAAGTCGACCGCCTTCAACACGATCTGGCTGTTCCAATCGGTGTGGTTGGCGAAATCCGCGATCAGCGGGCTGATCCCGCCCTGGATCACGTTGTCCCCCAGGAACATCACGAACCGGTCACCGTCCAGAAAATCGCGTGAGATTTTGACCGCGTGCGCTAACCCCAGCGGCGCATCCTGCGGAATATACGTAACGCGTACCCCGAACTGCGTGCCATCACCGACCGCTTCGCGAATCTCTGGGCCGGTGTCCCCGATCACAATCCCGATATCCTCGATGCCCGCATCACGGATCGACTCGATCACTCGGAACAACACCGGTTTGTTTGCCACCGGGATCAACTGCTTGGCGCGAGTATAGGTCAGCGGATAAAGACGAGTCCCCTTACCCCCACTTAAGATTAAGCCTTTCATAAACCTCCAACCCCCTTAATCTGGCGTTACCGGTTTCGGGTGTAATAGCCCCCCAACACGCTGTCACGCGGGGCGTTTACCAGCACCGTCCCGATCACCGGGACCTTAACGCGTTCGAGTTCCTCTTTTGCCCGGGCAGCGTGGTCGCGCCGCGACGTGCCGGCGCGTAATATCAACAGCAGCCCGTCAACCTTCAAGCCCAGTAGGGCAGCATCCGTCACCAGCAACGAAGGCGGCGCATCAAACAACACGTAATCCGCCCGCTCGCTGAGCGCCGCGATCACCTGGTCCATGCGCTTTGAGCCGACCAGGTCCGCCGGGTTTGGCGGCAGCGGCCCGCTGGTCAGCAGGTGCAGGTTGTCCACACCGACCGCCTGCAACGGCGGGGACTCCAACGCAGCGTTTTCAAGCAGCATCGAGGTCAGACCAGAGGCGTTGTCCACGCCCCAGATCGTATGCTGGGCCGGTGCGCGCAGATCGCAGTCAACCAGGATCGTCGCGTGGCCGCCCTGCGCCAGCGTGACGGCAAGGTTAGCCAGCGCGGTGCTCTTGCCCTCTCCCGCCACCGGAGAAGTCACAACCAGCGTATTAATCGGACGATCGACACTGTAAAACATCAGATTCGTGCGTAGTGCGCGGTAGGCTTCGGAAGCCAGCGCACGCGGATCGGTCAGGGTAATCAGGTTCGCTTCGGGCATTGCATATACCTCACGAGTGGGCGTCGTCGGCGGGGATCGCCGCCAGCACGGGGAGTTCAAGAAAGCGTTCGATGTCGTCTCTGCTGCGGACAATGTTCGACTCCAGATACTCCAGCACAAAGACGATCACGCCGCCCAGCAGCAGGCCCAACACCGCGCCTGCCAGCGTGTTGATCTTGGTTTTGGGCGAGTGCATGCCATACGTTGCCGTGTCGATTAAGAGCGCATCAATGCGGTCTTCACGGCGTGCGGTGCGGTTTTCCTCGGTGCGGTACTCGACCAACAGTCGCCCCATTTCGGTCGCAATCTGTGCCGCCAACGGGCCATCCTCCATATCCACATCGATCTGTACGATCAACTGCGTCGGATCGGATGCAATCGTCATGTGCCTGCGCAATTCACCGGGGGTCATGTCAAGTTCAAGCCGTTCGATCACCGCTGCGGCCCGCTGATCCGCATTTAGGTACACGACATAACTCTGCAACAGCGTACGCAGGGTTTCAGTCAGGCCGAAATCATTGCGTGCTGGCTGTAACAGCACAACCTGTGTCGCGCGGTAAACCGGGGTCTGAAGCTTGCTCAACCCGAAGGCTGCGCCGGCAGTGATCACCGTCGCCAGCAAGACGATCCAGCCCCGCCGAACTAACACGCGCACATAATACGCCAAGTTCATCTGTCCTGTATCCTTAGTCGTCCGTTCCGCTCGCAGCGCCATAGCGGGCACAATTTTCGCACAACCGGCGCAAGATGGTACTCAGGTGCGGTCATTATAGCAAGGGATAGGCTTGTTGTGCCCACTAATCAGGCAAACGTGCAGTAATAGTCAGTTCCGCATACCGCCGGATCCACGCCGGTATCACTCGCGTGGAATCTCGCCCAGCACCGGCAGGCCCAAGGCCTCGATATCCTCACGGCTGCGCACGCTGCGGTCAAGGTATTCCGCCAGCAATGCCAGCCCGACCCCCGCCACCAGCCCCAACGCCACGCGAAATACGGGTAACAACCGTTCAGTGATCGGCGGTGGTATTTCGTCAACACCTATGTCGTCCAGCGGCACAACCTGCACAGGTCCGGCTGCGAACTGCGGGAAGTATACCTGGTTGCGCGTCTGCAAAACCGTCACCGCTGCGTCGGCGAGCGCGCGAATTTCATCGGCGTCGTCCCACGTCACGTAAAGCGTCAGGATGCTGTGGAATCCATCCGCTGCAAATGCCCCAGGCAGGTCCTCCGGCGCGATCTCCAGGCCGCCTTGATTCAGCACGGCACTAACGTCAGCGGCAAAATTGTCGCTGGTGATCCAGTATGGCATGTTCAGCACCACGTACTCTGACGCCAGCAGCGGCACGTAGACCGAGTCCTCATAAGGCATCGCCCGCTCATCCCCATCGACTTCCGGCGGCACAGCAGCGGACAGCCGCATCTGTACGCGGTAGGTTACAGGCGGTGATACAGCATCTGCAAGCGAAGGCAACGTGACAACCAGGGCCACCAGCGCAGGCAGTACCACGAGCCACCAACGCCGCCACACCACCCGCCAGAATGAGATCAATTCCATTGGCCCTTCCTTTTTTCGTTATTCCCCTGATACGCCGCGGGGTGCGTTCGTGCGGCATTATACCGGATCACGCCATAGATTGTGAGTGCAAACCAACACGGCTTGCCAAACGCGGGCGATTCAGGTTACGCTTTAAGCGCCACATTTCCGACAGGCTCGGAAGGGACTCGGCGCTTACGTGACCATCCTACTCGACGTAACAATCGACAAGAAGATTTACGCAGCCTTCAAAATTTCTCACGCGCGGCAGGAAATTGGCGGTCAAAAGAATCTCTCGCGGGCTGTCCGCCCTTCATCCACTAGAGGCCACTATGTCGCACAACAACGAACACGACTATGCGTATGACGACTACGGTTATGACGATGACGACGAATACGCTGATTACGACGACGAGGGCACCTACCCCGGTGAACCAGCCCGGCCCGGCAGATACATCGCGCAGCAAGCGTTTGACTGGGGCATCACCGGCAGCATCCTGGCGATCATTCTGCTGACGGTGATCTATACCCTATCCCCGATCGACGCCGTGCCAGACTTTATCCCGCTGGCCGGACAGGTCGACGATCTGGCAGCCATCTTTGCAGGCGGCGGCTCGGTGACGTTTCTGGCCGTGCTGCGTTTCGCGATGCGCTCGCGCGTGGCACGCTGGGGCTGCCTGCTGATGATCGTCTTGAGTGCGATCGGAGGGTTGACCGTCTTCGTTCTGCTCGTCCGGCTGTTCGATGCCCTGCTGTAAACGCCAACGCCGTATTTGCACCGTGCCGGTCACATGATGACGGCATCACGGGACCGGTTCTAGACACGACGGCAGTTCAGAGATGTCATACGGCCATTCCGCGCCGTAGAACACCAGATAGTCCGGCACATGTGACGACCAGTACGCCGTGTCATGGTTTCCCGTCGGATTGATGACGTAGTCGTGTTGGATGCCCCGATCACGCAATATGCCGGCCATCATCTCGGCAAATGTGCCAACATAATCATCGGTCGCATGGTCCATGTAGATACGCAACGGTGTTTTGTCCAGGCTGACCGACCGGGCCAGGTCAAGCGGATTGATAGCAGCCCTGGCGTTATTCGGCTCAAAATGGGGACTGTGCCCACCCACCGCGCTGAACAGGTCCGGATGGCGCAGCGCAATACTGAATGCCCAGAAACCGCCGCGCGAAACACCACCGATCGCGCGCCCCTCAGCCCCCCCCCACAGGCAGAAATCGCGCTCAACAGTTGGGATCAGTTCGTCCAATATCACATCTTCGTACGATGCGCCTTCCGGCTGGTCGTTGCGTTCCGACAGCCAGCCGCCGTCCGGCATGACCAGAGCCATCGGCGGCAACGAGCCTTTGGTCACGCCGCGATCCATCGCCCCGGCAACGTCCAGATCGATCCACATCGCGTCATCATAACTTGTGCCGTGCAACAAGATCACGTAGGGATAGCGTTGCAGCGTTTCGTAAAAACATGGCGGAAGATAAATCCGGTAGGCGACGTCTTCGCCAATGATCTCGCTGAAAAACGATAGGCTATAGACCTGCCCGGCAGCTTGACTGCATACAAATGGCGTCGGAGATGGGATCGCAGTGGGCGCAGGAATCGGCGTGTTGGTCGGCACAGGGGTGTTCACTATGCCGCCCGCGCTGGCACCTGTTGTCTCCCCAGCCAGACGGTCACCCTGCGTATTCCCTACGGCCATCTCTGTCGCACTGCCCCCAGCGGGCGCGGTCTGAACCAGCGGCGCTGTTGGGGTCGGCTGAATGATGGCATCCGGCGTTTCACCGGTTACAATCACGTACGATGTAGTTTGCTCCGGCGCTAGCGGCTCACAGGCGAGCAGCACGGAAAACGTCAGGCAAACGAGCAGAAGAGTCAGGTAACGTTTAGGTATCATGGCGGGAATTATATGCCGTTCGGGAATTGCGTACAACTTTGCAGGTGACCATATCCTATTGGCAGCAGGATTCAAAAACCGTACAATCCTGACCAGACACTAAGTGAGCACAGTAGCAAACACTATGACGACAGCACAACGCATGCACCCGGTTCAGGCCCCCACCCGCGAGCCTGGCTCCTGGCAGCGGTGGCTACGAAACCAGATGCGCATGATCTTCGCACGGGGTGATCTCAGCAGCCTACTGATAACCTGGGGCCTCATGATCGTCACCGGCATGGCGCTGAACGCCGCCGAGTGGACCGGTGGGTTGCATACGCTGGTGTATATTAACATCTTCGCCGTGGGATTCGGCTTCCTGCTCGCACGCAGTCACTACTCCGAGCTGTTCTCGCTTATCCTCAGCAGCTTCTACAGCGGCGCGGTGATCCTGGGCGTCAACGCGTTGCACCTCGTGGATGACGGCACGCTGTGGGACCGCATGCACACGCTGCTGGTCCGGCTTTGGTTATGGTTCGCCCAGGCTATGACGGGCGAACAGCCTGAATACGACGACGTGGCATTCGTGGTGTTTCTGTCGGTGCTGTTCTGGTTCCTGGGGCACAACGCCGCCTGGCACGTATTCCGGATCGATCGCGTCTGGCGCGTGATCGTGCCAACCGGCCTGGTGTTGATCACCAACCAGTTCTACTACCAGGGCGACAACTCGCTGGATATCTACCTGATCGCGTTCGTGATCCTGGCGTTGTTGCTGTTGATCCGGTCACATATTGAGACACGCGAATACGACTGGTTCATCCACCGTGTCAGTTTCCCGCCGTACATGCGCCGCGCATTCTTCTACGCTGGCGGGGTGCTCGCGATATTGATCGTTCTCGTCGCCTGGAATGCCCCCACCGGTAATGATGACAAGAGCCTGGATCGTGTCAGATCGCTGCTCTCAGGGGACACATTCGTCGAATGGGCCGAGCTATGGAACCGGCTGTTCTCGTCGATTGAGTCCGAGGGCGTCGCCACAGCCGATTATTACGGCGGTGACGAACTCCAACTCAGCGGCGCGATCCAGTTAGGGGATCAACCCGTGATGTACGTGCAGGTCCCGTTCGGCCCGCGCTACTATTGGCGCTCGACCGTATATGACACCTACGATCCGGAAAACTGGCTCTGGCGGCATGTTCGTACAGTGCGCGCCTATACTGAGGAAGCCGGACTTCAGATCAACATCGGGGCGACTCTTTCCGGCACCCGGCGTGACGTCAACCAGACTGTCACGTTGCTGCTGCGCTCCTCAAAATTGATCTACGCTGCCCCTCAGCCGGTGCGCTTCGGGCTGCCGGTCGAGGTTGAACTGGACTGCGTGGAAGATTTCGGGCGGAACTGCGTCAACGAGAACCGCCAGGCCGATATCGCCATCGCCCGCGCCAGAGAGACCCAACGCCAGGGGGATAGCTACACAGTGCGTTCCTCGCTCAGCACGGCCACGGCTGACCAGTTGCGGCAGGCCGGGACAGCGTATCCCGCCTGGGTCACACGCCTGTATCTGCAAGGGGCCAGCGAAGTCTCGCCACCGGTGCGCGATCTGGCTGCCCAAATCGTGACGCAAGCAGGCGCGCAAACACCTTATGACCAGGCCAAGGCTATCGAAACCTGGCTGCGAACTTATATCCAGTACAATGAATCGATCCCAGGGCCACCATCCGGTAGCGATCCGGTCGAATGGTTCCTGTTTGAATCACGCGAGGGGTACTGCAATTATTATGCCACCGCGATGATCATGATGCTGCGCACACAGGGCATACCGGCGCGCATGGCAGCGGGTTTCGCCCAGGGCACCTGGGACCCCGAACGCGGCGCGTATCTCGTCCGCGAACGCGATGCGCACACGTGGGTTGAGGTTTACTTCCCCGGCCACGGCTGGATCGAGTTCGAGCCCACCGCTGATGAAGCGCCGATCGATCGCCAGGACGCACAGGAACAACTCCCGCAGACGATTCTGCCGACGGTCACACCGCCGCCGACGCTCACGCCAGCCCCAACGGCAACGCCGTCACCTGAGCCGGGCCAGGAATCCGGGGCTGCGACTCCTACCAGTGAAGCACAAGCGCCGCTCGATCAATCCCAACCAACCCCCACGCCGACAGCGGTACCTTCGCCTACACCACCACCGCCGCCGGATGTTACACGCGTTGGAGGCGATGGCGGCACAAACATATTGCGCTCGATTTTGCTCATACTTGGTATCGTGGCGTTGATCATCACGGGCCTTGTCGTCTCCGGGCTGTTCGTGATCTGGTACGTGGAATATCGTGGGTTAGGCAATCTGAACGTCGTGCAGCGCGCCTACGCACGGCTGGCGATCTACGGGCGATGGTTAGGGTTGACATTCCCAGAATCCACCACCCCTGACGAACGGCGGCGCTCGATGGTTGATGCGCTGCCCGAAGGTGAGATGTCGATCAACACGATCACACACATCTACATCGAAAACCGCTATGCCGGGCTGGAAGATGAAGCGTTTGATAACATGGCGGATGTCGCCTGGAAAGACGCGCGCCAGGTCTTCATCCGGCGGAAACTGCGCCAGTTGTTCCGGCGCCAGTGACAGAGTGCACCTTTCAGCACGATCCATCCTTGACGCTGCTATGTGCGGCTGGTATGATGTTGTCGCAATTTCATATCCGGCATCCGCCGGACCTTTACCGCAGACAGCAGGTGTCCTGAACAAGGGCATAATAGCACGCCGCTACCTGCCGAGGTGAAGACCCGAACCCAACAACCAGGTACGTACTGGCAAGAATTGATTGTGTTGCGGTCTTCGCTGTATGCGCGGAGGCCGCTTTTTGGTCTCCCCTGCGGAAACATTCTGACGAAAGGAGGAACACACGCTTGGCTATTAACAGAAAGCGCAAAGAGGAACTTGTCCAACAGTATGTGGACATGCTCGAGCGCGCCAAGGGTCTCGTCATCACCGAGTATCGCGGGATGACCATGCCGCAGCTTGATGAGTTGCGTGGCAAACTGCGCGAGAAGAACGCCGGGTTCACCATCACCAAGAACACGCTGTTCAAGATCGCGCTGGAAAGGGTCGGCATGGCGGTGCCCGAAGATTTACTCACGGGGCCGGTGGCGACCATATTCGCCTTCGAAGACCTGCCGGCTACGGTGAAAACTGTTCTGGACTATGCCGACGATCACCCGATTCTCGTCACGAAGGGCGGTATTCTGGGCGAGACCGTGATTTCCGGGGCTGATCTGGAGCCGATCTCGGACCTGCCGCCGCTGGACACGCTGCGCGCCGAACTGATCGGCATGGTGACGATGCCTTTGCAGACCCTGCTCGGGCTGCTTGACGAACCCGGACGCCAGTTCATCGGCGTCATCAAAGCCGGTTCAGAAAGCCTGGTCAATGTCCTGGCGGCATATAGCCAGAAAGAAGAAGCCGCATAATACCGGTGACTTCATGTCGCCAATCACATATCGAATTCACATATCGCACGTAAACTGACCGTAACACACGGACACATCTAATCAACAGGAAAGGGAACACTAACAATGGCTGACCTGCAAAAACTGGTAGAAGAACTCAGCAATCTCACCGTGATGGAAGCTGCCGAGCTGAAGAAAATGCTCGAAGAGGAATGGGGCGTCGAAGCCTCGGCCCCGATGGCGATGGGCGCTATGCCGATGATGGCAGCGGCTCCTGGTGCAGCGGCTGAGGAAGAGGAAGAGGAAAAGACCGAGTTCGATGTCGTGCTGAAGGAAGTCGGCCCGAAGAAGATCGAGGTCATCAAGGTCGTCCGCAGCTTGACCAGTCTGGGCCTGAAAGAAGCGAAGGACCTGGTCGAGGGTGCGCCGAGCAACGTGATGGAACAAGTCAGCAAGGATGCCGCGAACGACGCGAAATCCAAGTTGGAAGAAGCGGGCGCGAGCGTAGAGGTCAAGTAATACTGCGTCACGCTGAACACGACGCAAACAGGCGACATGGGCTAACTGCACCGTGCCGCCTGTTTTGATGTCACGCGAAATCGACTTGCTATCCGGTACGGTTCAGCCGTTCGATGGGGTCTTTGTAGCCCCGCTCGCCACGGTCCTCGTCAATCTTGCGCAAACGCGCTTCCTCGATCTGCCGCACCAGCGCACTGTAATTCGGCACAATGAACACCCAGGCCGCTTCCCCCTCGCGCGGCGAGAACATATACGGGCCGAAAAGCCGCCGCAACCTCCGTTGGGACACGGGCCACGACCGCATGTGGACTACCGCCGCCATGCCTCCCAACAACGGCTCCATCAGCGGTTTGCCCATCCCTTTGAACTTGTGTTTCTCATACAACTTGTTGATCGGCTCAGCACGCACTTCCTTGACGCGCCGGTAGCTCACCAATCTGCGATTGAACGGTGTACGAATAACAAGCAAGTCCGGCGCACACTCAACATAAGACCGCCGCAGCGCCAGCACGGTAAAAAGCCAAAATGCTATCCCGACCAGGATCACCACCACCCCCACCCCTGCCAACGCCTGCGGATCAACCGCCTCGTTTTCCAGCTCAGGGATCAGGGCCGGCAACAACGCAAAAATCCCCATCGCCATTAATAAGACCGCTGGCGGACGATAACGCCGCCCAAGATTGTGGTACACAAGCAGCGGGTGTCGCTTGGGAGCATCTGTCTGCTGCTGTTTCTTTCGCCGTCTGCTCATTATCAGTATCCTCTCTCCTGGTACATATCCCCCCACTTAGGTACCAAGCCGGGGACGAAAACCTAGACTTGGCGGTGAATTTTTCTTAAACTTAGTATAGTTGATATTCTAGACCTAGCAGGTTTTTTCATGACCACCATCCCTGCGGAAAATGTTGAAATCGTTATTCAGGACGGATTCTGGCGGCTGATCCCCACCGATGAATCGCTGTCCAGCACCCCTATGTTCTGGATCGCACGCGGCGCAGGGGTGATGGAGTACACGCCACGCTTTGCAGAATCCCACAAACTTCCGGGAACGGTGCTCTCAACCGAGTACGTGCGCGCCGTGGTCATCGGCTACGAGGAGAAAACGCGCCGTTGGCGGCTGGGCTTCCATGTCTCGCGCACGGCCCAGGATAAACCTCGCTGGCTAGAGCTCGTCCACTGGCCGCCCGGCAACAACAGCCTCTATGCAGCGGCGGCCCAACAGGCGGGACGCCAGCTAGCAGAACATCTCGGCTGCCCGCTTAAAATCTTCGGTGCAAAGAAGATTCCGCGCACCACGCGCGAAACCTCGCCAGGTGTCACCGGGCCGTTAGTTCCACACAAACGTGAAGATATCGGTCCGCAACGCGTGAAACTGTTCGCCCATTCGGTCAAACTGCCAATACAGTATCCCGGAATCTGGGTGGGCGAAGGGCGCAACAACGTGACGCTCAAACTCGCCAAAGACCTGGCTACAAAACAAACCGCCGGAGAAGCGCCAGCCTTCAATCAGTGCGTCATCGATACCGATCAAGGGACGATCCGTCTCGTGCCTCCAACCGGCCTGTTAGGCGTTTTTCTCGGCGGGCCTCAGGGCCGCATCATCCAGATCGCTGATGTCCGCAACGTTGAACTGCGGCACGTCATCGAGCGCATCTACGAAACTAAATCCGAGGATGACCGCGCCGACCTGGTCACCGAAGAAACCTACACCCATTATACCTGGGGTATTTACCTCACGCTGCCGGACGAATCGCTGCTGCTGGCGCAGACCGAGCACGCAACCAGCAGCGAGTTATCACGCAAACGCGCAACAGTAGGCGACAAATTCAGCGTCGATACGAAAGCCGGTATCGAATACTTGCGCCAGCACCAGGAAGATCAGGAAGCCTACGAAAACGCCGAAACGTTTGCCCGCACCGTCGCGATCGTGATCGCCAGCCGGCTGAACGTGCGCTTGGTCAAAACCCAGGTGGAATCCCAATAACCGGGCCGACCGGCACGCGACAGCGCATCAGGCAGGCAACAAGCTCAACCAGTGATAAGCGTATGGCTGCAGTTCAAACTGGTAGGGATCGCCAGTGATCTCGGGCCATTCCTCGCCGGATAGAACATCAACCGGGCGCACACCAACATGCGCGGACAGATCCAGTTCCGCGCGCTGTGGCTCGTCCACCAGATTCGCCAGCACCAGGAAGCGCTCGCTTATCTCCATAAGGGGCGCGCCAGGTACCACGTCAGCAGACTCCACTGCCGGTTCCCGCCCGGACAGCGTTCCCGCAATGTCACCACCGATCGGTACCACCTCAGTTTCGAGTTCGACAACCGCGTCAACGAGCGCCGGTGCGGGTACGCCGTATTCGCGCCAATAGGCCAGGATCGTTTCGTTTTCCGGCAGCACGAATTCAAACGTCCCCCGCCCGAACACGCGGTATTGCTTGCGCACACTCAGCATATGACGCATCGCGTGCCACAGCGAATCCGGATCGGCCTGCTGTTGGGCCACGTTCACACGCTGGTGCCCGTATTCCTCGTCATCGATCACCGGCTCGTATAACATTTCCGGTGGCGCATCCGAGAACCCTGCATTTGGCGACGTGTCCCATTGCATGGGGGTACGCACCCCGTTCCGATCGTGCCGCCGGTAGTCATCCCCCATCCCGATCTCATCGCCGTAATAAATGATCGGCGATCCGGGCAGCGACAACAAAAGCGCATTGAGCAGCAGAATCCGGCGGCGGTCATTATCCAGCAAGGGGGCAAGCCGGCGGCGAATGCCCAGATTCAACCGCATGTCCATATCTGGCGCGTACTGCTCCCACATGTATTCGCGCTCTTCCGGCGTCACCATCTCCAATGTCAATTCGTCATGGTTCCGCAGGAAAATGCACCACTGTGCCGCATCGGGGATCGCTGGTGTGCGGTTGATGATATCGACAATGCTTCGCCGGGTGCGTTGTTTAAGCGCCATGAACAGACGCGGCATGATCGGGAAATGAAACGCCATGTGGAACTCGTCATTGTCGTTCCCGAAGTAGGCGTGCACATCCTCAGGTGGCTGGTTCGCTTCCGCAAGCAACACTCGCCGCGGTTCCGGCCATTTCGCATCGACATGCGCCCGCATCCGCTTGACGTACTCATGCGTTTCGGCGAGGTTCTCGCAGTTGGTCCCGTCACGCTCAAAGAGATAAGGGACCGCGTCAATCCGGAAGCCGTCCACGCCCAGTTCCAGCCAGAAATCCATCACGCCTAGCATGGCTTCCTGGACTTCCGGATTGTCGTAATTCAGGTCCGGTTGTGCGCTGTAGAAACGATGCCAATAATACTCACCGTTGATCTCGTCAAACGCCCAATTCGACGTTTCTGTGTCGAGAAAGATCACACGCGCGTTTGAAAACCGTTCATTTGTGGGACTCCACACGTACCAATCCCGCTTGGGGGACGTGCGCGAGGATCGTGATTCGACGAACCATGGATGCTGGTCCGAGGTATGGTTGACCACCACATCGACGATCAACTTCATGTTACGCGCATGAACCCCTTCAACCAGCGCTTTGAAGTCTTCCAGCGTGCCAAAGTGTTGGTGAACATTCACGTAATCGGCGACATCGTAACCGTCGTCAACTAAGGGAGAGGGATAAATCGGCAGGAGCCAAATACAATCAACGCCTAACTGCTGCAGGTAATCGAGCCGGGTCAGCAATCCTCGCAGGTCGCCATGTCCATCGCCGTTGCTATCCTGAAACGCCCGCAGATAAAGCTCGTAGAATACAGCGTCCTTGTACCACAGCGCGTCTTGAGGATCGAACATTCGCCTTTACCCAACCTTACAGAATACGCTCCGGCATCTGCGTGCAGCAGCGTGCAGCCGTCCATTAACCTGTTACTGTGTTGGTACCAGACCCGTTATGCAAACGACACACGGATGACCAGCCGGCCCAGGCGCAACTCATCGCCATCGCGCAAAATGCGCGACTGGTACGGGATCAGTTTCTGACCGTTAATAAACGTGAAATTGGCACTATCCAGGTCCATCACCTTAAGCCCATCATCCTCGACCATGATCATCGCGTGGCGGCGCGACACGCCCATTTCGGCAGCGTCATACTCATCGAGGCGAATGTCCGGCGATTCACCCGTTTCGTTGTTATGGCGTCCAATCACCATACGATCGCTTAAGGGGATGATCAACGGCGTATCAAACCCCCGCATGTGCAACAGCAATTTGCGTTCTGCCCCCAAGCTCGCCGTTCCCCAGCGAGGGACATTGGGATCATGCGGCTGGTTGTCCAACACTCGAGTCACACCCATATCCTCAGCATCCAATTGCTGAGGATCGATCGAAAGCAACAGGCCGCAATGAATGCATAGGATCTGATTATCCGGGTTTTCATAACCGCAATGCGGACATGTAATCACACGATCCCCCTTACCTTCGACTAACATCACATTAAGTATAACTGACCGCAATTCTATGACAATTTAGCGCTTCTTCCCACCCAAAACCGTTATACTAGACTATACCCGAGTCAGCCCCAAAAAGACACAGCACGCCTGCGCGCCCGGGAATCGCAGCATGCGAATGAGGTTTGATCACCATGAGCCGTTCCAAGCCAGCACCGCATCGCCAGAAAGGTATCCGCCTCAGCGTTGCCGAACGCTACTACGAACGCAGCCTGGATCAATACACCAAGGGCAAGCTCGATCTGGCGCTGGATGACATGGATGCCGCGATTGAACATGCCCCGCGCAATGCCGAGCTCTTCGCGGCGCGCGGCCTGATGTTGCTACAAGCCGGTTGGACCGCGGAAGCCGAGGCCGATTTTGCACATGCGCTCAAACTCGATCCAACCCAGTGGATCGCCCACTACGGACGCGGTATGCGTGCCTTCCAAGAACGGGATTTCAGGCAGGCGATCGATCACTTTTCGCGCGCGCAGCAGATCGCGCCAGAACGCCCGGAAATCTATTATCACCGGGCCGTTGCATTTTACGAACTGGATGATCACAAACAGGCCATACTTGATATGGAAGTGGCAGTATCCCTACTCACCGATAACAGCAGGCGTCTGGCACAGGCGCAAAAGTGGCTGCGCATTCTCCGTCAAGCCCAAGACGGCTGATACGAAATTGAATGCGCCCACCAGTTGCATCCGTAAAGGAAAGTGCGTTAGCATCTTTCTGCCGTATGCTCGCATATGTTGACAAGTTGACTACCACGATGAAAAGAGGGGTTCATGAAAGCAATTGTCCTCTGCGCCGGCAAAGGAACCCGGCTCTATCCCGTTACATTGACCATGCCAAAACCACTCGTCCCGGTGGCGAACAAACCGTTGTTGAAATACGCGATCGAAACGCTGATCGGTATGGGGGCGACCGAGATCGGACTGGTGGTCAACAGTCTGGATTCGCCAATCCACGCGCAGCTTGGTGACGGAATGGAAACGGTAGGTGTGCCGCTGACGTATATCGCGCAAGAGAATCCGCGCGGGCTGGCACACGCCGTCAAACTAGCGCAGGACTTCATCGGCGATGAACCGTTTATCGTCTACCTGGGCGACAATATTTTCCAGGACCAAATGCGCGTGCTCTACCAGAATTTCGCCGAGATGAAGGCCAGTGCTGCGATCGCGCTGACAGAAGTGCCGAATCCAAGCGCATTTGGCATCGCGGAACTTGAAGGCGACACGATCAAGCGGCTGGTGGAAAAGCCCAAAGACCCACCCTCCAACCTGGCGATCGCCGGCGTGTACGTCTTCCAGCCCGACATTTTCGACGCGATCGAGCACATCAAACCTTCGTGGCGCAACGAACTAGAGATCACAGACGCGATACAACAATTGCTCGACCAGAACAAGACCGTAATCCCCTACGTGGTGGATGGTTGGTGGATCGATGCAGGCAACGCAGACTCGATTGTCCTGGCGAACCGACTGGTGCTGGAGGAAAAACCCTTCAGCCCCGCCATTGAAGACGACCCTCGCATTAAGGGCAGTTCGACGGTATCGCACCGGGTCACGCTGGGCGAGGGCACCGAGATTATCGACAGCATTGTACGCGGGCCAGCGATCATCGGTGACAACACCGTCATCCGCGATTCGTACATTGGGCCCTACACTGCGATCGGGGATGACGTGGTGATCGAGTGCAGCGAGATCGAGCACAGCATCGTGATGAAACAGGTAACGATCAGGAATATCGAAGGGCGCATCGACGCCAGCTTGATCGCGGATAATGCGTATGTGGTGCGAGCACCCGCCAAGCCCCGCACCCACCGCCTGGTGCTGGCAGAAAACAGCATTGTGCAACTGAACTGATGTGATCTCACCAGGAAGAAAAGCGAGCCTGCTCGTACGAATGAACAGGCTCGCTTGCGTTTCTTGTGGACGGTGTGGCGCTAAATGTCCAGTGTCGCCTTCTTGGCATGGGTCGTGATGAACCGCTTGCGCGGCGGCACACTGCTGCCCATCAGCATATCGAACACGCGATCCGCTTCCGCCGCGTCCTCTATCGTAACTTGCAGCAAGGTGCGGTTTTCGGGGTCCATCGTGGTTTCCCACAGTTGATCAGGGTTCATCTCGCCCAAGCCCTTGTAACGCTGCACAGACGCCTTGCCGGGCTTGTTGAGTTCCTTAAGAATCTGCTCGCGTTCGCGTTCGGTGTACGCATAATGACGCGACTTGCCGTACTGGATCAGGTACAGCGGCGGTTGGGCGATATACAGGTGCCCGCCGGTGATCAACGGTGTCATGTAGCGGAAGAAGAACGTCAGCAGCAGCGTGCGGATGTGCGCGCCGTCCACGTCTGCATCCGTCATGATGATGATACGCCCGTAACGTAACCCCTCGAGGTTGAAGTCGTCACCGATTCCTACCCCCAGCGCCGAGATCAACGCCTTAACCTCGTTGTTATCCAGGATCTTGTTCAATCGGGCGCGCTCCGTATTGAGAATCTTACCGCGCAGCGGCAGGATCGCCTGGAAATGCCGGTCACGCCCCTGCTTTGCGCTACCCCCGGCGCTGTCGCCCTCGACAATGTACAACTCAGAACGCGACGGATCGCGCTCGGAGCAATCAGCGAGCTTGCCGGGCAGTGTCGTGTTCTCGAGCAGATTCGCGCCACGCCGGACCAGGTCGCGGGCCTTCTTGGCGGCATCACGCGCGCGCATCGAGGTCATACACTGTTCCACGATCCGCCGCGCATCGCGTGAGTTCACCTCAAGGAATTCCATGAACGCGTCTGCCGTCACCGAAGACACCGCCCCCTGCACTTCCGGGTTCATGAGCTTGACCTTTGTCTGGCTCTCGAACTGCGGGTCAGGGTGTTTGATGCTGACGATCGCGGTCAACCCTTCCAGCGTATCATTGCTTGAGAAGTTGCGATCTTTTTCCTTCAGCAGCCCGGCTTTCCGCGCGTAGAGGTTAATCGTACGCGTGATCGCCGCGCGCAACCCCGCCTGGTGGCTGCCACCATCAGGCGTGTGGATCGTGTTGGCGAAGTACAACTCGGTCGTGGTCGAAGCATCCGTATATTGGAAGGCCACCTCGACATTGATCGTGAAGGCCTGCCGTCCGTTTTCCTCGAACTCGATATCGACATCACGCTCGACGAATACCGCCTCGTGCAGCGGTTTGCGGTTGCGGTTCAGGTAGCGCACGAAGGATCGTATGCCGCCCTCAAAATAGAACGTCACCTCATGCGGAATCGGGTGCACGCGCTCATCACGCAGCGTGATCGTCACACCGCGCGCCACAAACGCCATCTCGCGGAACCGCTGCGCCAACATGGTGAAGTTGAATTCGTTGGGGTCCATGATCGTGAAGTCCGGCATGAACTGGATCCGCGTGCCGGTTGTCTCGCCCGGTTCCATATCGCGCACGAACTCCACGCCAGTCACCGGCAACCCGCGCCGGTACTCTTGACGATAAACTTTGTCGTCGCGCCAGACTTCCGCGACCATCCACTCCGACAGCGCGTTCACCGCCGAGACGCCCACGCCATGCAGACCGCCGGACACCTTGTATGCCGATTCGTCAAACTTGCCACCGGCATGCAGCGTCGTCATGATCAGTTGCAGCGTAGAGACGCCTTCATCCGGGTGAATCCCAACCGGGATACCGCCGCCGTTATCCATGATCGACGCGGAGTCGTCTTCGTGCAGCGTGATCACGATGTGATCACAACGCTCAGCCAGTGCCTCGTCGATTGAGTTGTCTACAACCTCGTAGATCAGGTGATGCAGCGCCCGAAGATCGGTGCCACCCACATACATCCCGGGGCGTTTGCGAACCGCTTCCAGCCCCTTGAGCACGCGAATACTTGCTTCAGTTTGCCGCGATATTTGTTCCGCCACTGAACCCTCCTACCAGAACCACCAGCCCTACCCTCCAGATTCCCACCAGACACAAAACATATATAAGACGGCCCTGAACAGATGGCCGCCGAGTGCGTGGTTTTCGGGCAATCGCTCATTGAGTTACTGAGGACACCTGGCCGCCTAAACGACCGCTCGCAAGATCGCCTGCGAGAACGGATGTTCGTTATTAAGTATATTATAAAATAAGACGAACAAAACGGCCAGTCTTCGCGTAAAATTATACCTCAGATCGGCGCTCTGGGCAAAAGTTGGATGTTGCCGCACACGCTATCACTGGTACAATCAAGAGCATGTTGAGAAGACCGATCATCACGTTGTTGACCGACTTTGGCACAACCGACGCGTACGCCGGCACGATGAAGGGCGTGATGCTCGACATCTGCCCGGAAGCGCAATTTGTCGATCTCACCCACGCTGTCGCGCCGCAGAATGCACGCCAGGCGGCGTACATTCTGTTAACGGCATACCGTCATTTCCCGGCACATACCGTCTTTTTGGTTGTAGTCGATCCAGGCGTCGGCACGGCGCGCGATCCGATCGCGGTGGAGACTGCCCACGGGCTTTATGTCGCGCCAGACAACGGCGTGCTGAGCTACGTCCTGGCGCGCATGCATGTCCGGCGGATCGTCACCCTGACCAATCCGTCCTACCGGCGCACCAGCATCAGCCAGACGTTCCACGGGCGCGATATTTTCAGCCCTGCCGCCGCACATCTCGCCAACGGGTTACCGCTTGACCGGCTTGGTCCCGAACGCGATTCATGGCACAGGCTGCCGCTGCCACACCTGGAGATCACAGGGACTACCATTTACGGCGAAGTGCTGCACGTCGATCACTTCGGCAATATCATCACCAGCATTGGTCAATTGCACTGGGCAAACGACGGGACGCTCTCGCTCACACCGGAATTTGGCGGCGGACATCCAGACGCCACCCCCCGGCTGGATTCGACGCGCTGCCAGATCACCGTAGCCGATCACACATTGCACGGCATCCGGCGTACCTACGGCGAAGTGGCTCCTGACGAAATAACGGCACTCGTCGGCAGTTCTGGCCAGCTTGAAATCGGGCAGAACCAGGGACACGCGGCGCAGACGATGCGCGTGCAACCCGGCGACCTGGTTGTGTTGCAGCGAAACGCATAACACCAAAGAGAAACTTACCCATGATCCAGGAACAGTTTATAGTCGAAGGCAATCACCGCCTGACCGGCGAAGTTACCGTCAGCGGAAACAAGAACGCGGCGCTGAAAATGCTCCCGGCATGCCTGCTGACCGAGGAACCGGTGATCCTGAAGAATGTCCCCGATATCGCTGACGTGCGCGTGACCTGTGACCTTCTGCGCAGCCTCGGCGCGGATGTTGAGAAGCTGAGCGACCACACCATCCGTGTGCACGCGAAGAGCATCGACCGGCACGATCTCGACCGCGCGTTGTGCCAGAAGACGCGCGCGTCAATCGTCTTCGCCGGGCCGATGCTGGCACGCACCGGGAACCTGGAACTCGCGCCCCCCGGCGGCGACGTCATCGGGCGCCGCCGGCTAGACACGCACATCCTCGCACTGCAGAAGCTGGGCGCGGACATCCGTTTCAACGGGGTGTTCACGATGAACGCGAACGGTTTGACCGGCGCGGATATCCTGCTCGACGAAGCCAGCGTTACCGCGACAGAAAACACGATCATGGCCGCAACGCTTGCCAAAGGCACGACCGTGATCCGCAACGCAGCATCCGAACCCCACGTGCAGAACCTCTGTCACATGCTCAACGGCATGGGGGCGCAAATCGAGGGCATAGGGACCAACCAGGTCACGGTGCACGGCGTGGAAAAACTGCACGGCGGCGAGTTTCGCGTCGAAGCGGACTACCTCGAGGTTGTGAGCTTTGTCGGCGCGGCGGTCGTCACCGGGGGAGAGATTCGCATTCGCGAAGCTGACCCGCAGTATCTCGATATGGCCGCATTGGTCTTCCGCAGATTAGGCGTTACATGGCTGGTTGACGGAAACGACATCATCGTCCCGCGCGGTCAAGCACTTGTAGTCCAGCACGACCTGGGCAACCAGATCCCTGAAATCAAGGCCCAACCCTGGCCTGCCTTTCCCTCTGACCTAATGAGCATCGCGCTGGTCGTCGCGACACAGGCCGCCGGGACGGTGCTGTTTCACGAGTGGATGTTTAACAGCCGCCTGTTCTTCACCGATAAACTCAGCGATATGGGCGCGCGCATCTTCCTGTGTGATCCCCATCGCGCCGTCGTACACGGCCCGACGGTGTTACACGCCGTCCCCAATATCAGCAGTCCGGATATCCGCGCCGGGATGGCGCTGCTGCTTGCGGCGCTGAGCGCACGCGGCACCACGCGCATTCATAACATCCAGCAGATCGACCGGGGTTATGAGCGCGTCGAGGAAAAGCTGCGCGGAATGGGGGCGCGCATCCAGCGCGAATCGCTCCACAGCGCGTGACAAAACGATGATCAAAAAGCGGGGTGCTCGTGTGATCACCCCGCCCGCCCGAACATCTAGACTGTCGTCAACCTACGTTCCGTTCACTTCGCAGATAAAATCGGTGCTGCCCATACCCAGCAAGTAATCAAACGCGCTGAGCGCCGCTTTTTCGCCGTCGCCCAACCCCATCAGGACCTGAAATGCCATCGCATTGGTCACATCACCCGCCGCAAACAATCCCGGCATTGACGTGCGGTTCCGTGCATCCACCTTGATGAACCCGCACTCATCCACTTCAACGAGGTCGAGCACCAGATCGGAATTAGGGATCAACTGCTTTTCGACAAAGATCGCGTCAGCGGGGATCTCTTGCACGCGCCCTTCCTGGCGCACCACCACGCTACGCGCGAAGTCATCGCCATTGATCGCGTCAACCCGGGCGTGGCGCTTCACAATGACGTTTTCTGCACACAACACATTCTGGCCGACAGGCGTATCAAGATCGCCATCATCCTCAGCGATCAGCGTGACCTGCGTGGCGATCCGCGATAACTCTGCCACTGCACGCAGCGCCAGATTCTGCGAGCCAATGACCACCGTGCTACGGTCCACCATCAGCGGGGCATAGGTCATCGCACTGTAGCACAGGCCGCGCATCTCGAACTCTTCTTCTCCCGGCACGTTGAGCAGCTCGCCCACTGCCCCTGTCGCGATGATCACGGTCCGGGTTTCGTACTGCTTGCCATCTGCCACAGTAACACAGAATCCCGCATCGGTCGGTTCGAGCCGTGCCACTTCGGACCGCACGCGCATGAAATCCAGGTAGTCCAACTGGCCCCGGAACTTCTGGATCGTCTCTTCGCCCACCGTGACCTGATAGTCCTCTACCCAGGGTAACAGGAGACGGCGCTTGGTACGCCCACCCAAGCCTCGCGAGATAAACAACGCGTCCATTCGTTTACGCACGGCATACGCCGCCGCCGCGAGTCCTGCCGGACCGCCACCAATAACGATTAGTTCATGCATAAGTATTTACCCGTCCTTCCTCACCTACTCGTCGCATTCCTGATCCGGGGCTTCAGGGATGAAGCCTTGCGCCATC
The DNA here is from genome assembly GCA_964425755.1 of uncultured Anaerolineaceae bacterium. GTDB lineage: Bacteria > Chloroflexota > Anaerolineae > Aggregatilineales > Aggregatilineaceae > CAYRNY01. Next base: position 154,076 of record CAYRNY010000008.1, on the reverse strand, counting down.
AAGAGTTGGGTCATCTCACGCGCCGCACGGATCATCGTTGATGCGCGTTCGAATTCTTCCTCATAGGTCGTTTCCAGCCGCGCAACGCCTAGCTCAATCGCCTTCATCGCGACAGTCGCCGCCTCACGCGGGAAAATTTCCCAGTCGTCCATCGTCGGCAGGATGTGATCGGGCGCGAGCCCCTGTTCCTCAGCCATTCCCGCCAACGTCTCGGACGCCGCGATCGCCATCTCGTCAGTAATGGTACGCGCGCGCACGTCCAGCGCCCCCCGGAATATACCGGGAAAGCCCAATGAGTTGTTGACCTGGTTTGGAAAGTCCGATCGCCCGGTCGCCACGACCACTGCCCCGGCTTCCGCCGCTTCCCAGGGCCAGATTTCCGGGATCGGGTTGGCAGCAGCGAAAACGATCGCATCCTTGGCCATATTCTTAACCCACTCCGGCTTGATCGTACCCGGGCCCGGTGCGGACAGCGCGATCACAGCATCCGCGCCACGCAGTGCAACCTCCGTATCCCCTTTGATCTCTTCTGCATTGGTCATCATGCACAGGTTCCACTGCTGCACGTATTCCGCGCGGCGCAGGTAGATATCGCGTCGATGTTTGCCCAAGATGCCGTTGATGTCCACCATCAAGCAGTTGACCGGATCGACACCGTAGGAAAACAGCAACCGCGAACAGGCTACATTCGCCGCACCTGCGCCAACAAACACGATCCGCATATCTTCCAACCGCTTGCCAACGATCTTCGCCGCGTTGATCATGCCGGCCAGCACAACACTCGCCGTGCCCTGTTGATCGTCATGCCAGATCGGGATTTCAGCATGCTCGCGCAACGTATCGAGGATCCGGAAGCACTTGGGTTGAGAGATGTCTTCGAGGTTCACGCCGCCAAGCGCAGGCTGCATCATCAAGACGGTGTCGATGATTTTGTCGGGGTCTTTGGTATCCAACATGATTGGGTACGCATCGACCCCACCCAGGTACTTGTACAACAACGCCTTGCCTTCCATGACGGGCAATCCGGCCTTGGGGCCGATATCACCCAGGCCAAGCACGCGCGTCCCGTCCGACACCACGGCAACCGTGTTCCACTTACTGGTCAATTCGTAAACCAGTTCGGGGGATTCGGCGATCTCGCGACAGGGAGCCGCCACACCGGGCGTATACCAGATCGCAAAATCATTCAGGTCGCGCACCGGGCAGCGTAACGCCGTTTGCATCTTGCCTTGATAGAATCGGTGCAAACGCTTCGCTACTGCGGCAGGCTTCTTGGCCTTTTCGAGCAATTCCTCTTTGGTAATCTGCTTATCAACCATATTTTGCTCCACAAACAAAACTTCTTAAAAAGCTACAGTCAGTATCGATCGAACCAGGCACCCGTCATCATGTATACAGAAAACGCGCACCGGCTCACGCAGGCCATCCACAGCAAAGGAAGCCTTCAGACAGGCAATCGCGCCCGCGGTGGTGCAAATCAAACAGCAAAAACCGCCCTTGCCTGCCGCTGTGTGGAAACAGCCTCACCCTCATTATAGAGGATTAGAGGCTCCTGCAAAACAGAAGCCTCATCCGGCAGCACGCAAAAGCGGTACAATGAAACCCGACGCTCAATTTTTACGCGGCAACTGTGACGTGATCAGCTATTGTCTCCGCTATGGCCGTTGATCCCCGGTGATGATGGGGGCGAGGAAGCCGCCGCAGACGAGGTGTTCCCCGCCGCCGCGACCGGTGTCGTGCGTTCTACCTGGTCATATTCCAACAGCAGCGCCTGGTAGCGATCGCGATACAGCTCAGCCCGCGCACGTTCGAGTTGCCACATGCGATCGACACTGTTCTTCAAGGGCGTAACAGCCGACTGAACCGACTCGATGCTTTCGCGAACCTGGCTGAGTTGTTTCTCGTGGTTGCGCCACGCTTCATCGTTGGTCAGGGTAAACTGTTTCCAGCGTTTCTGGTCGTCCGCGATCCAATCGTTCCACTCCTGGCGGAAACGCTCCTCAGAAAGCCGCTGCATCTCCGCGACCTCGTTGATCCGCCGGCCCAGGCGTTCCGCGATACGCTCGAAGTCCTCCAGGACTTTCCGCATCTGGCGGTGGGTTTCCGCCCAATTCTCGAACCGTTCGACATAACGGCGCATATCCTCGTCGTACGAGCCGAAGCTTTTGGTCAACTCCGCGACCTGCTGGTCACGCTGCTGTAACAAGAGCGTCTGCTGGTCGATAAACTGCTGCATCTCATCGCGACGGTCGCGTTCGGCAGTCTGAATCTCGATCAGGCGCTTTTCGTTGCGCAGCACCATGCCTTCCAGCGCCTCGATCTTGGGCAGGGTCGAATCAACCTGCTTTTGAATCTCGGGCATTTCGGACTGGATATCAGAAATACGCCGGGCGTCCTGGCGGCGCTGTTCTTCAAGGAAGGTGATCCGGCGTTCCGGCTCCTCGAATTTTTTGGTCAGGTCTTCCATCCGCTGCTGGACTGCCGCCAATGCGGACGCAACACGATCGCGCTCTACGCGGGCAGCCGGCAATTCCTCAATGGCGCGTTCCACCGCTTCGGTCCGATCCTCCAGGTCACGCACCATGCGGGCCACGCTCTCCCGCGCGATATCGGCGCGGCGTTCGGCTTCGCGCTCGGCGGTCAGACGTTTGCTTTCCACGCCTTCAAGCATCTGCTGAAACTCGGTCCGAAGCTGGTCCGTAATCTCCTGCTCACGCGAGACAGGGATGAACGACGAGCGCATGGTCGACTGCTCGCCCTCCAACCCATCCAGGCGGCGTTCCATCTGCGTCATCAACTCCTGCTGCTGCGCCAATCGTTCTTCCAGCAAAGCGATCGTGTTTTTATCCCGCCGCCGTTCCTCGTCAAGCCATTCGATCATGCGGGCTGCTTGTTGTAAGTCCATACCACGCTCCTACCAACCACTATCAGCATATCCGGTGTCGGATTATAGCAGGTATGGGGTGAATTTGTCAGACACAGCGCGAGCACACATCACTTGCCCGGAACGACCCCGGCAGCGTGCCCGCCCCAGCCTGCTCCTACCTGCCGAAGTTCAGGGTTGGTCATGCTGCGCGTCTTGGCTATACTTGGGTGCCATGCGCATCGGGATCGACGCTCGACTGATCTTTTACCGTCCTGGCGGTATCGCCGAATACACCCGGCATCTCATTTACGAGTTGGCGGGGTTAGACTCGTGCAATGATTACCTGATATTGCATCACCTGCGCGACCGGAACACCAAGCGTCCTGGGCCGAACACTGCGCGCGTCAATACGCTGACCCCGTGCCATCACCGGCTTGAACAGTGGACGTTCGGGTTGGAACTGCTGCCCCACCGGCTGGATATTCTACACACACCGGATGTCATCCCGCCCCGGTATGGCGCACGCCGGCACGTTGTCACCATTCACGATCTGCACTTCATGCACTACCCGCAGTTCATGACTGCCAGCAGCCGCCGCCACTACAGAGGCCAGATTCACCGCGCGGTACGACATGCCGACCACATCCTAGTTTCGTCACACGCTACAATGCGCGACCTGATGGCCTTGCTCGACGTTGCACCGGAAAAAGTAACCGTGCACATGCTGGGCGTGGACGAAGGGTTCCGCCCGCTGCCAGAAGAGACGGTTAAGACCGTCCGCGCACGGTTAGGGCTGCCGGAGATATACGTTCTGTTTGTCGGCACATTCGAGCCACGTAAGAACATCCCTGGCCTGCTGGATGCTTACCATCACCTGCGCCAACAACTGGCAAGCGCGCCACCGCTGGTGCTGGTCGGGCGGCGGGGCTGGTTATATGACGAGATTTTCGCGCACGTCGATACGCTCAAGCTCCGTGACGCTATCATCTGGCTGGAAAACGCAGCGTATGCCGATCTGCCAGCGATCTACAACGGCGCGGCGATGCTGGTGCTGCCGTCGCATTACGAAGGTTTCGGGCTGACTGCGCTCGAAGCAATGGCCTGTGGGACGCCGCCCATTGTGTCGAATCGCAGTTCGCTGCCGGAAGTCGTAGGGGAAGCAGGCATACTGGTCGAGCCGGACGATCCGCTTGCGATTGCCGACGCCATGCAACGCCTGCTCGCTGACACGGCCCTGCACGAGAACCTGCGGGAAGCAGGGATCGCGCGGGCCGCAACCTTCACGTGGCGCAAGACCGCTGAAATCGTCTTGAACGTCTACCGGAAGCTAATGCCGGGCTGAGCCGAAGCCGTTTTTTCACATAGTCTTGACTTGTACACCTGCCTGCACAATAGGACGATCCCCTTATGGACATTCTGTTTCTGACCGCCCAGTTACCTGAACCGCCGCACGCCGGGGGGACGCTGCGCACCAACGGCCTGTTTCGTGCCGTCCACGCCGCAGGGCACGCGGTCCACGTGCTGGCATTTGGCACCTCCGATCAGTTGCGCATCAACCGCCCGGCACTTGACGAATTCTGCGCCAGCGTCGAGGTCGTATCCCCCCCGCAGCGCTCGAACTTGCGGCGGCTGCGCGACGTGCTGCTGAGTAACGTCGCCGATATGCAGCAGCGTTACGCGTCACCGGCCTACGCCGCAAAACTCACCGACCTGCTACGCCGCCAGTCGTATGACCTGATCCAGATCGAGAGCCTGGAAATGGCAACGTACCTGCCGGTCCTGACGCGCGAGGCACCCGACACCCCGCTGATATACGACTCGTTTAACGCAGAATATGATTTGCAGCGCACGATCTACGAAGCCGAACGCGGCAGCCTGCACCCGCGCCGCGTGATCGGGGCGCTTTATTCACTGGTCCAATGGCGACGCTTAACGCAGTTCGAGCGCATGGTATGCCAGCGCGTCGCGCATGTGATCGCGGTATCAGAAGCCGACGCCGAAGCATTTCACCGTCTTGCCCCTGAAGCCTGCGTGAGCGTGGTCCCGAACGGCATCGACACGGCAAAGTACGTGACCCGTGACAGCAGCCTGGACCTGGGCGAACACGCACTGGTGTTCACCGGCACAATGAACTACCGGCCCAATGTTGACGCGGCGCTGTGGTTCGCCGAGGAGATATTGGACAGCGTGCGAGCGCGAGTGCCGGACGCGAAATTCTTTGTGGTAGGCAGCCATCCCCACCCGCGCCTGGACGCACTGCGCGAACGAGATGGCGTCCAGATCACCGGTTGGGTACCCGACGTTAACCCGTTCCTGCAGGCAGCGGCGGTATATGTCGTCCCGATGCGTATGGGTAGCGGCACGCGTCTGAAAGTGTTGCAGGCGATGGCCGCCGGGCAAGCCGTGGTCGCAACGCGCATGGGCGCGCAGGGATTGCACGTCACTGACGGGCACGAGCTTCGCCTGGCTGACACAGCGCAGGATTTCGCACGCGCGGTGATCGATCTGCTGGAACACCCCGACCGTCGCGCAACGCTTGGCGCAAACGGGGCGCAGTATGTACGCGATCATTACGACTGGGCTGTAATCGCGCCGCGCCTGCTGGCAGTGTACGACCAGGTCATGCAGCGGATGAAAACCCAAGAAACTGATCGCTAACAGTCAGAAGCGATCCGCCAGTCGTCGCGGCAAAGCGTCCCAGCCCTACTCCGCTGCCGGCCTGACTTCGACCGGCGACTCGTTACGGTAGGTCACCATGCCGGGTTTGCCCCCCTTTATCTTGCGCACATATTTCCGCCGCGTGACATCAACCAGCACGCGCGATTCATGGCGTGCGCGGCTGTAGTAAGCTGCGAGCGCCGCTGCCTGCCGGATCACGTCGTCAGGCACCTCGGCAGCCCCCGACTTGATGATCACGTGTGCCCCAGGTTCGCCGCGCACGTGTAGCCACAGGTCCGCCGGGCCGCCTTTGTCGAACGTGACGATATCGTTCTGGCGCGCGTTGCGCCCCACCCAGATGACATAGCCTGAAGCGGTGGTCACCTTTAGCGGGCCGGACTTGCCGCCGCCCGGCTGCCGGGTCTGCGTGCCGCGCCAGTAACCGTTCTGCTGCAACGACTCCTGCACCTCGCCGATTTCGGGCCAGTTCGTCGCAAGCTCAAGGTCCGTTTCCAGTTGGCCCAGGTATTCCAGCTCGTGTTCAGCCTGCGCGATCAGCTTCGGGACGCCAGCCCGCGCGCGTTTGGCCTTGTCGTACTTTTCAAAGTAGCGTTGTGCATTCTCGACCGGCGAGAGCGACGGGTCGAGGGCGATCTCAAGCTCTGGTCCCTCGACCTCGTACTGCGCGCGCAGCACGGTATCGCCGGGCTGAATGGCGTACTGGTAAGCCAGGATCAGTTCCCCGCTTTGTTTGAGGCGCTCAAGATCGCGTTCATCGCGCAGCGATTCGCGCAACGCTTCCAGTTTTTTCCCGACTTTGATCCTCGCTTCTTCTAAGACGGCTTGCACCGGCTTCTTGGCCGCATCATACGCATCCTGGCCAACCAGCGGCCCATAATACCGTTCGAGCGCCGCGCTCACACTCTCCGTCGCGGTCCAACCGGGAAGAAACGTCACCGGATACACCGCGAACGCCTGGACATCATCGCCTTCCTGCACAACCCCCGGCTGCCAGTCGCGGGCAACAATCGTGTCAAAAAACGCCCGGATAATCCCAAACAACGTGCGCGCGCTGGTATCTGCCGCCAGGGTGTTGATCGCACCCGTCGCGCGGAACACGAGTTCCTTCGCCACCTGGGGGCTGACGCCTAACAGCCGCTTGGTTAACACCTGCCGCGCACGCGCTCCCGGCTCAGCATCGAGCATGTCCCCTAGCAGGGTCAGGGTGAGCGTTGCCGGGTCGCGCTTGAGCTTTTGCGGTGGCGGCGGCGTATAAGGCTTGCCCGGCAGGCTGGTGCGGTAGCGATTCTCTTGCGGCCCGATACGGCGCACGCAGTCCATGATCACACCGTCGTCACGCACCAGCAATATGTTCGCACGCCGTGCCATCGGCTCGATCACGAGATCAACAACCCCTTCCGGCCCATCGAAGCGGAAGGTCAGGATGCGCTCCCAGGGCGGCTGGACGACATGCTCCAGCCGCGCACCTTCCGCATAACGCCGCAATAGCAACCCTACCGGAGACGGTTTTTGCACGCCACGCCGCAGTTTGTCCCCCGCCAACAGCACACGCGGGTAATGCTGATCTGCGCCCATCAGCACATAGTGGCGCTGGCGGTGGGCATAGATCTCCATGCCAAAACTGTGTTCGTCAATCTGCACCGTGTCCTGAACCCGTCCCCCGACGATCGTCGCGTCAAGTTCATCTACCAGTGCCATCATCGTGATCGCGTCGAAATTCATCTTCCCACCCTCTTAGCATAGTGCGCTGGTACCGATTAGTTTTTTTACAGCGGCAATGCTACAATGCTTTCAGTCTAGAGTTAGAGTTGAAAAAACCATGATGCGAATCGTCATCGGATCAACCAATCCTGTTAAGTGTAGCGCAACCCGCGCCGTTTTGAAGCCCCTATACCCTGACGCAGAGTTCATCACCGTCGATGTGCCATCAGGGGTATCCGAACAACCCTGGGGCGACGCCGAAACACGTGCCGGCGCGGTGAACCGGGCGCGAGCAGCGTTGCACCACACCGGGGCCGATCTGAGCGTTGGCCTGGAAGGTGGCATACAGGAAACAGAGTTCGGCCTGATGACAACAGCCTGGTGCGCGCTGGTCGATGCGACGGGGCGACTGGGGATCGGCGGGAACGCATGCGTGCTGTTGCCGGAGGCCGTCGCAGATCACCTGCGCGCCGGTCGCGAACTGGGTTTCGCCATGGACCAGTTCATCAACCGCAGCAACACCAAACACCAAAACGGCGCGATCGGCATCCTGACAAATGACCTGGAAACGCGTCAAAGCGCCTATGAGATGATCATCCGGCTGGCCCTGGCTCGGTTTCGAAATCCGGACTGGTATCCAAGCCCTATGGCTTCATAATCACGTCATTAAGCGGGGGAATATACACATGACTCATAAACGATCGCCTTTTTATCTGGTACTGATCCTTGTTCTCAGCGGCCTGGCGCTCAGCGGTTGCGGTGGCGAAGAGGACACCACGATCCAGCGCCCGGTGGTGGGACTACGGGTGAACGAACAGGCGTACACCACACAGGTGTACCAGTACTACTGGCCGCAGACAGCAGAAAACGTCGCTTATGACGTCAACTACGACGCGCAACAACCAGATCAACCGGTGCCGGTGGGCAGGGGCGACGTCGTGAGCTTCACGCTCCAGGACGCGCCGGGCGATCCGGCCAGCTTCACGGCGACAGTTCTTGACGGTACAGGCCAGATACAGGACTTGCTCGCTTCGGACGGCGTGTTCAATGCAGAGCTTCCAGATGGTACGTACCGCGTGCAAGTGGACGCTGACTTCGCAGATGTTCAGGGTCATGAGGCGTTTGTGTCCTACATTTATGGGTTGAGCATTTCAGGGGTTGTGCTGCCAACGCCAACACCGACCGTCACACCAACGGCCACGCCGACCGCGACACCAACAATGACTCCGACGCACACCCCGACGCCAACGCCAACGACCACCGCCACGCCGTCACCGACGCCAGCACCTACCGAAACGCCAATCCCCACCGAAACGGAAGCCGCGATCGCGGCGGCAAGCCCCGAAACCGAGGCCACATCAATCGCTGCCGCCGGTGAAACCGCCACGCCGGCACCCATCGCCGGCGACCTGGGAGAATTCGCGTTGACTGGCACGGTTAAGCTTGTCACCGACGGGCAATTGACCTCGGTGGCCGGTGCAACGGTGAGCTACACGCATAATTCCACTGCACAACCTGAGCGTGCCAGTTCCGGCACCACAACGACGGACGCCGAAGGGCAGTTTGTCTTTGACCCGATCATGCTGCACGAAACGGATCAGGTCGTGCTGCGCGCCGAGGCCCCCGGTTACCAGATACAGATCATTCGGCGCACGGGCGGCGAGACTTTTGAGGCCAATGGCGTGTTCGAATTTGAGCTGCAAAGAGAGTTGCAAGTCACACCGACGGCCACACCGCGCCCCGTGCAACCGACCGTCGCACCGCCGAGCAGTGTGCCTGAGGTCAAACTGAGGTTCGCGGGACAGGAATACTACCCTGCCGGGTATCGCTTCTGCGAGCGTGGAACCACCGGCGAGCGTGTATGTGTCGAACTGCCGATCGAAGAGGCAATACCGGGTCGGATCAGACTGCAACGCGGCGCAGCGGCACAGCTCAGGATCGAAGGGCCGCGCCCGGACAGCGTGCGCATGGAGTATTTAAGCGACACCGGAGAACCGACCGGGCAGCCAGACGTGCGCAGAGGTGACAATCTGATCCTGTTCACCATCACGCCCGAGCCCGGATCGTATATCATGAGTGTACGCGTGACCTGGTCCGATACGGATGCGACCTATTTCTTCCGCGTATCCATAGTAGACTGAACTGACTCCGGTCAACAAGACACTTCTGGCACGGAACCACGCCGCCCGTCATTGGTGGATCGACGGTTCCGTGCTAGAATCGAAGCGAAGGAAAGCAGAGGTTATGCAAACGTCGCCATCCCGTGTTAACCCTGTACGTGCGCATCGCCGCGACGTGTGGCTTAAGATCATCTTTCCAGTAGCACTGCCCATGCTGTTGGTGATCGCGCTGTGCGTGGTGCTGGCAGTTGGGGTAGCGACCGGCAAGCTGGAACGTGACCAGATCACGATCGTGATGAACGTTGTGGCGACGGCCTTCATCGCACTTCCAATGATGCTCCTCTGCCTGATCCCATATGTCACACTGGCGCTGCTCGCCTGGTTAAGCGGCAAAGGCTACGCTCATGCCAGGACTCCGCTACGCGTTGCACGCCGGCTGACAGGACAGATCGCGGTAAAAACTGACCAGTTCGCCCCACGCATTACAGCGCCGCTGGTCAGGTTGAACGTTTGGGTCACACGTATGGAGCATATAGTACGCGGCTGGCAGCAGACGGCACCGCTGCCGAAGACAAAGGAAACGAACGATGACCGACCAACTTAATCACATTACCAGTCAAGCTCAAGACATCATTGATAGCGCCGAAGAACAGGTTAGCGAACTGATCAAGACCATCGAAGAGCAGGATGCCCAGGTGTGGGCGTATCTGATCGGCGGCGTTGTCGCGCTGATGGTCGGCCTGATCGCGGCTTATTTCTATGCGCAGTCGGTGCGTGAAAAACGCAAATCACGTCTGGAACGGATCAAACGGGCGTTACGTGGAGGTTTTCCCGGATGACGCAAGAGCTCCCGACTCCAGATAACGCAAGCTGGAAGACGCAAACCTATCTCATTGGTGGGCTGACCGGTTTGATCCTTGGCGTGCTCGCGGCGTATTTTTTCGCGCGTGTGTCCGAGGAATACGACATTGCCGAACGCCCCCGGATCAGCACTATCGACGCGCTGAAGCTGGCAGTCGCGGTGCTGGCTATCATGCGCCAGATCACCGATCTGGGTGCGAAAAACGCCAAGTAGCATCGCCCAGATGCCTACGCACGAGCGGGACGCAGGCACAAACTCTCGCAGAGCGGTGAAACGCTTTCTTTACGGGCCGCCGCGCACCCATCGGCGTGCCCCGTCTGATTGACTGTTCATGTCTCCCCACTCCATAAACCGCCGCTATCTTGCTCGCGCTGCTCGTTATGCCGGGTGGCTCGCGCGGGCGGCGGTCGTGCTGTTCTTACTGGGCGAATTGGCCCCCGCACCACCTTACGTTACGCTCGGACCACCGCAAAGCGTCGCGACGCAACACCCCGTTGTATGCACGCATACCCGCTTGACTGACGAAGTCGAAGAATGGAAGATTCAGCGCACCCTGACCCTGGTGCGCGAAATGGGTGCGCCGACGATCGTCGAGTTCTTCCCCTGGCCGTATATTGAACACGACCGTGGAACGTATGATTGGGCGCACCCGGATCGCATCCTGCGCCACGCGGAGAATCAGGGCCTGACCGTCATCGCGCGATTGGGATTAGTCCCTGCCTGGGCACGTCCGCCGGTCGGTGAAAAAGTTACCACGCTCGCCTATCTTCCTTACGACTATTTCGACGAGTTCGCCGCGTTCGTAGGCGCATTTGTGGCACGCTACCCGGACACGGTCAGCAGCGTGATCATCTGGAACGAGCCGAATTTGAGTCTCGAATGGGGCGGGCGCGACGTCGACCCGGAAGCGTATACCGAACTACTGCGCCGTTCCTATGTCGCCGCGCGCGCCGCCAATCCTGACATCCGGGTGCTGGGCGGCGCACTGGCCCCGACGACCGAAACAGAAGGCAGCGCCGCCGGTATGAACGAATTTAGCTTTCTTGCGCGTATGTACGAGGCCGGTGCCGCGCCGTACTTCGACGCGCTGGCCGCGCACACGTACGGTTTTACCCAGCCGCCGGAAGCCGAACCTGACAGCGCCGCGATCAACTTTCGCCGCATTGAACTGCTGCGCGAAATTATGCGGCGCTACGGCGACGCCGAAAAACCGGTCATCATCACGGAAAGCGGCTGGAACGACGATCCGCGTTGGGTTAATGCGGTCAGGCCCGGCCAGCGCATCGCGTACACACTCCGTGCGTTCGAGATGGTCGAGGCGTGGCCCTGGGCAGAACAATTGTGCATCTGGAACTTTCGCCAGCCGTTCGACCGGTACAACCGGCGCGACGCGTACTATGCGCTCGTGTCGTCGGACTTCACGATCAAACCGATCTACGAGGCAATCCAGGCTTACGCGCGCGGCTGGGAGAACCCTTACGCCCCATGAGACAGCTACACGCCGCCCGCACGAACTTCGTACGCTCACACGCCTGGGCCTGGCAGCGTCCCCGGCGCGCGCTGGTGGTGCTGACCGTTTTCAGCGGCCTGATCGCGCTGTGGCTACTGACACGTCCCGGCGCGCTGCTCGGCCCGAAAGATACGACCTGGATACGCATCCAGACCAACAAAGATTTGTATGTCGGGCTGGACCCGAACTACCCACCGTTTGCCGAATGGACTCCGGAGCGCATCGAAGGCCTGGAAGCGGACATCGCCCGCGAGATCGGGCGGCGGCTGGGCGTGGAAACATCCATTCTGATCATGGGCTATGATGGGCTGTACGATGCGCTCTATACCGGGACGGTTGACATGATCATCGCCGGCCTGACGGTTGATCCGGCCCAGGACAACTGGGTCCACTACACGCAACCTTACTTTGACGCCGGACAGGTACTTGTCTCGCGTCGGGACCGCGCTTACCAGCACATCCGCGAACTGGACGGCAAGACGCTGGCGGTGGAGATCGCGTCAGCCAGCGATCTGGCTGCGCAGCGGTGGAAACGGCGCTTGCGGGACCTGACCATCGAACGCGAGATGCTGCCACAGGATGCCCTGGAAGCAGTGCAGCAGGGCGCAGTCGATGCCGCGCTGGTGGATACAGTCAGCGCGCGGCAGTACCTGGCCCAGCACAGCGACCTCGTGATGGCGGAGCATACCACCGTTCCACACGAGTACGTGATCGCATTGCGTGACGATAACTTCCGCCTGACCGACGCTGTCGAAGGCGCGCTCGCGGATATGCGGCAGGATGGCACACTGGACGGGCTAATTGCCAAGTGGTTATGAACGTTTACAACAGGAGGCGGTGCAATGCGGGTTTACAACGCACAGTCAGTCAAGGGACACACCAGCAAGCATGGCGAAATTGTGTTTGAGTTGTTCGGCTCTGCCGCCGAGCACAGTGAGGCGCATAGCCTCGCGCAGATCGTGATCCCACCCGGCAAAGCATCGCGCAAGCATTACCATCCCGACGCTGAAGAAAGCTACTACATCCTCTCCGGCACCGCACAGATGGAACTCGACGGCAAGCATGCCACGCTCAATCCGGGCGACAGCGTTGTGATCCTGCCCGACCAGGTCCACGAGATCAGCAACACCGGAACTGACGACCTCGTGCTGCTGGCGATCTGCGTGCCACCCTGGACGCCCGACAACAGTGTTTTCGTTGATTGACATGCCGCTGTCCCCGGCTGGACACACGCGTTAACCGGCAAACTGGCCGTTTCACGCCGCATCTCACGTTGGTTGCACATGCTCAGGACCTGTCAGCATCGGTCCCCTCATGATTACCGCGCCCGAAACGTTTCAGCAGGTCGTTCAACCGGTGCAGGACGTTATTCTGGTTCATGCCTGCCACCACGCACAGCAGATACGTAATTGCGTGTTCGGCGTCACTCGCCGTTTCGCGCAGCAGGTCTTCGTTCGCAATGGAGGCGATCAAAAACATCAGCAACCCCATCACCGCCCCCAACAGTGGATTGTACAGGTACCAGCTAATGTGAATCGGGTCGAAGTCTCGCAGGCGAGTCGTATGCCGTTCGAGCGTCATGAAACCCGAGATCAGCGCGCCACCGGCCCCCAGCAAAGTCGGATAGTACATCGCCGCAGCGGACTCAATGCCGACCGCGTCCGTCACACCGGTGAACAGCGCCTTGAGCAAGAACAACACGCCCAGCGCAATGACCCATCCAACATAGTAGTTCAACAGCAGCGGGCGATAGCGCCTGATATCGGCGTCGATCTTGCGCTGGCGGTTCATATCGGTGCGGATGCGGTATACGATCGCCCGGGCATCATCGTAATTGTCGCGCGATTCGAGCAACATGCCGCTGGCCTGTAACAGCTCACGCTGGAGTGTGTCCACCGTAGCACGGTCCGCGTGAAAATCCGTCGCAAGCTCTTCTTGCATTTGTTCGATCCGGTCCAATAACCGTTGGATACGGTTGTCGTCAATGAGCAATTCCATCAGATCGGGATCGGACGGCGCGGTCTGATCGAACAGTTCTTCGGACGCCGGACGCTCAGGATGTGGCACGAACGGATCGTGCACCAGGGGCGCGGCTGGCTGCGGCGGAGGTTCCACACTCGCCGCCTCGATCGCGCCGCCATCGTGTTCGTCCCACACTTCCGGGGCACCTGGCACCAGCGCGTCAAGCACGCGAGCCGATGCATACGGCCCCTCGACAAACGTATTCGCCGTATCGGATGGACGCTCACCCAGCGGCATCGCGTCCCCATGATGGGGCGGCTGGCGCACTGTGCGCGGCGTCGTGATCGTATGCTGCTGCTCTTCGAGACCCTCGTGTTGTTCAAATTCCGCCGCTTCCCAAGTGTCGGATGAATCCGGCATATCCAGTTCGTGAGGAGCAAGATCAGCGTCCCCCGTATCCTCCCACTCAAAATACGCCCAGTCCGCCCCTGTACGATCAGGCGATTCAGGTTCCGAAAATGCCCTAGCATCAGCGGCGTCAGCCGGGAAGCTGTCATCGGGCGGCAAAGAAACCGGGTCGGGAAATGCCTGCTCAGGATCGAACGGTGGCTCATCCGTCGAAAAATCGAGCAGCGCCTCAGTCTCATCAGGATCTAATGACAGGGACGACGGATCGATAGCCTGGGGCACATCCGGCGCACCACCGCGGCGGTCGCCAGCGGTCTCATGCCCGGCGTCATCTGCCGCTGGTTGCCCGGCCTGATCACCCAGTAAGATTTTGCGCCCCTTTCCGCGCAGTGATGCCCTGCCCGGCTGTGTATTCTTGTCATTATCCACTGGCTACCTCCTCCGCCAACGCACGATATCCCCGCGCGACAGAATTCTGCGGGCTGTACTCCAACACCGACAATCCAGCGACGGGCGCTTCCGCAACAACATCATCATAGTAGATCAAGGTCTCATACATCCTCGGACCAAAAACATCACGCAATTCCGTAACAACTTCCTGAGCATGCACCGAATCGGGACGGTACATCGTGCCAAACAAGCCCGCAATGCGTAGCGAGGCATTCAGGTTATTTTTTACGCGCACAACCGTGTCCATCAACGCGCGCACACCGCGCATCGCGAGGTACTGGCATTGCACCGGAACCAACACTTCTTCTGCCGCGACCAGGCCGTTCGCGGTCAGGATGCCCAGCCCTGGCGGCGTGTCAATCAAGATGTAATCAAACGGGATCCGGCTGCGTTTTAGCGCGGTCCGCAAACGATGCGCGCGATCTTTCGTCCCGGCAAGCCGAATCTCTGCCGCCGCGAGGTCAAGGCTGGCGGGCACCAGCGCCAGTTGGGGCCGGACAGCCCGCACAACACGCGCCAGCGACACATGACTGTACATAATTAACGAAAACGCGCTGCGCCGCACGTCATACGTGTCAACACCAAACGCCGCCGTCAACCCACCCTGCGGATCGAGATCGACGAGCAATACCCGCTGGCCTTTCTCAGCAAGCGCAATGCCCAGATTCATCACCGATGTTGATTTGCCAACGCCACCTTTTTGGTTGGCAATTACGAGGGTTCGTGTCATCCCGTATGTCCTACACAGTTGCCATAATGTCTGCATTATAGCACAGCCATTGCGCTTGCTCATAACCCAGCAATATGAAAGCTTGGAGTCGATTTCTGTGCGCGGTTAGCGGTCTGGTCGCCCCGCACAGCGCGGGTTAATTTCTCCCCACAGCGCCGCCGCATGACGCCGGACCCCGGCCTCGATCATGAGACAGACGTTGACTCGCGGCAGCAGGGCGAGTATAGTCCTGACATAGTATGTTTCAGGTTGGCAAAGGATGAAACCATATGTCATTCTGGGGAGGCCGCAAACAGCAAGAACCCGAGCACCCTGACAGCGGTCCGTCCGCAAACCCTTCGCCAACGCCGGCGGCATCGCCGTCACGGCGACCGGTGGGCTTTGAGACCGTGCTGGGGGCCAGCGCAACCCTAAAGGGTGACCTGAAGAGCCAGGGGAATCTACGCCTGGATGGTACATTTGAAGGCACACTGGAGATCGACGGGAACGTGCTCGTCGGAGAAACCGCGAAGATCACTGCCGACATCCACGCCAAGAACGTCTCAATTGCGGGCGCGGTACGCGGCGATGTCAGCGGGAAAAAAGTGGAGATTCTGCGCACCGGGCGCGTGTGGGGGGACATCACAGCGACGGCGATCTCGACGGAAGAGGGCTGTTTCATCGACGGGAAGATCACGATGGTGACGCACGAGGCAGCCCAGACATTCGATCAGACACACGTCCCGCTACCAGAACATTCGGACGACGCTCCTTCGCCCGAAAACGACACCAGCGACGAGGAGTCGCCGGACGTATCGACAACAGAGCCGGCTGTCACTGATGACGCAGAAGACGCCGAATAGGTTGTTGATGCGGCACCTAACCGGGTGCAATCGCTTTGGTACGCGATACACTTGATGATATAATCATCCTAGCAAGCATTGTGCAGATCTGTCGATGTTGGGGAATGTGTGGAAGAGTCAGGATTACATATGATTAAGGTGTTTATTGATAGCATCCGGGTCAGCTTAATGTCGCAGCTACGGGTAGTGATTCTTAAAGACCCCGTAAGCGGGCGCTATCTGCCGATTTTCATTGGCCCGTGCGAAGCGGAAGCGATCGCAATGAAGCTCCAGAACGTCAATATGGAGCGCCCCATGACCCATGATTTGCTGAAATCTGTGATCGCGGAGCTTGGCGGCGAAGTGCAACGTATTGTGGTCAACGATCTGCGTAACGATACCTTTTTCGCGCGAATCGTTGTGGAACAAGACGGGCAAACCCGCGAAATCGACGCGCGCCCCAGCGATGCAATTGCGCTCTCGGTCCGGCTGGACGTGCCGATATTCGTCGAAGAATCCGTTATGGACCGCGCCTCGATTACCGCAGAAGAGGACGTGGAAGACAGCGCGGGTGAGGACAGCGAAACCGGCGCGATCACCCCTGGTGAAGAGGATGATGAAGGTAGCTTGAGCGCCTTCGAGGATTTTGTCGAGTCGCTCGATCTTGATGATCTGGAAGACGACGAAAACAACGACTAGGCACCATTAGCAATCAGCATACCCCAACGGGGCGGCTCGGCCTGGGCTGCCCCGTTTTTGGGCATAGCGCATGCACCAACCAGTTTTAAGCAGGATACAAACCTACCATGAGCCAGGATATCAGAATCCAGCCTCCCCACAGCGTGGAAGCTGAAGAAGCGGTACTCGGATCGATCCTGATCAATCCCGATTCGTTGTTTGAGGTAGCGTCATTTCTCAAAGCCGAAGATTTTTACATTGTGCGTAACGGCTGGGTATGGGAAGCTATCGTCAGCGTACACGATCGCAACGAGCAGATCGATTACTTGACAGTAGTCGAAGAGCTGCGCCAGCAAAACCGCCTGGAAGACGCCGGCGGCCCCGCCTATATCACGTACCTGATCAATCACACGCCCTCTACGCTATACACCGAAACCTACGGGCGCATCGTGGAGCGTACCGCGCTGCGTCGCCGCATGTTAAACGCCGCCAGTGAGATCGCGCGGCTGGCGCACGAAGAAGATGTCGACATCAACGATGTGATCGACCGATCCGAAGCGGCGCTGTTCTCGGTCACCGAGCGCCGCCTGCGCACCGAGCTTGTGCCGATCCGCAACGCGTTGAACGAGTATTACGACCGTGTCGAATACCTGTACAACCAGGAGATCGAATCGCTCGGCGTCCCGACCGGGTTCACCGACCTGGACCGGTTGCTGGGGGGATTCCAGAAATCCGATCTGCTGATCGTCGCCGGGCGTCCGGGCATGGGCAAGACGTCATGGCTGCTCAGTGTCGCACTCAACGCGGCGCGTGCAGGGGCGCGGGTCGCGATCTTCAGCATGGAGATGAGCAACGAGCAGATCGTGCAGCGCCTGGTATCGTCTGAAACCGGCATCAACACGCACAACCTGCGGCTGGGCCAGCTTGACGAACGTGAATGGGGCTTATTTGTCAACGCGACGGGCAATCTAGGGAAACTGAGCATCTACCTTGATGACACCCCTGCCCTGACACCGATCCAACTACGGGCCAAATGCCGCCGGCTCTACAGCGAATTCGGCCTGGACCTGATCATGATCGACTACCTGCAACTCATGACCGCGGGCGGCGGGCACAGCGACAACCGCGTGCAAGAGATCAGTTTCATCTCGCGCAACCTCAAACAGATCGCGCGCGAGTTGAACGTACCGCTGCTTGCTGCGGCGCAGCTTTCGCGCGCGGTGGAACAGCGTCAGGACAAGCGTCCCCAGCTTTCCGACCTGCGCGAGTCCGGGTGCCTGGCCGGAGATACGCTGATCCAGCTGCCAAGTCTAAGCACATCTGTGCCGATCCGCGAACTGGCAGGGCAAAGCGGTTTCGCCATTACCGCCCTCAACACCGAAACGTGGCAACTCGTACCAAACACGGTTTCCCACGCATTTTGCACGGGAGTTAAGCCGGTTTTCCGCATGACAACATGCTCTGGCCGCACCATTCGGGCTACCGCCAATCATAAATTCTTGACCGCCGGCGGGTGGAAACGCCTGGACGCGCTAAAGCCCGGACACCGGATCGCGACTCCGCGCGCCACGTCCCGCGACCTGGCGCAAACCGTCCGCTGGGACCGTGTCACTTCTATCACACCCGCCGGTATGGTTGATGTGTACGATCTCACGGTTCCGGGTGCGCACAATTTTGTGGCAAACGGCATCATCGCGCATAACAGCATTGAGCAAGATGCCGATGTCGTGATATTCATTTACCGTGACGAGGTATACAATGAGAACACTGAGCGCCCGAATCAGGCGGATGTGATCGTTTCTAAGCACCGCAACGGTCCTACAGGTGCGATCTCACTGTTCTTCCGCAAAGAACTGACGCAGTTTGCCAACCTGAGCAAAACCGGGGTTGATCTGGGAGCCTACTAACGGGAACCCAGTGCGTACTGGCGTCTTATGCCATGCCTGTTATGATCGGATGGGAGCCTGTTAACATGATGTGGGGTGATGCCGGTGACAGAAATTCAACCGTTCAACGGATTCCCGCCGGGGAAAACGCAGACCATCAAAGTGCCGACACTGTTTTTCAGCGAGCTGCTTGGGGCAATTGACGATCTGGTCGAACTCAAACTCACGCTATATTGCTTCTGGGCGCTGCAGCAACAAGAAGGCCCGTACCGCTATGTGCGCCTGCGCGAAATCCTGGCCGATTCATGCTTCTTGCAGGGGATCGATGATGATGCTGACCAAGCTGCCGCTAAGGTCCGGCAGGCGTTCGACCGGGCGACTTCACGGGGCACGCTGCTGCATGTCAGCGTAGATGGCGTTGAGGGCCAGGAAGACCTGTACTTCATGAACACGCCCCAGGGACGTAACGCGGTGCGCGCGATCGAAGCAGGACAGTTTGAACCCGGTGACCGCGATACGCCGGTTGCACTGGTGCACGAACGCCCGAATATCTTCGCGCTCTATGAACAGAATATCGGCCCGCTAACGCCGCTCATCAGCGACCAGTTGAAAGACGCCGAACAAGAGTACCCCAGCGCATGGATCGAGGAAGCGATCCAGATCGCGGTGGCACGCAATAAACGTAGCTGGAAGTACGTCGAAGCGATTCTCAAACGCTGGCAGGCGGAAGGAAAAGACAGTGGACAATCTCAACGACCATCTCAAGCGAATCGCTACCGGTATCTCGAAGGCGAATTCTCAGACTACGTCGACTACTGATAATGCCATGACCAACCAAGGCGCTACCTGCCCCATCTGCAACGGGATGGGATACGTTACGTTAGATGTACCGGTTGAACATCCGGATTTCGGTAAGGCGTTCCCGTGCGAATGCCAACGCGAGACTCTGGAAGCCCAGCGACTGAACCGACTACGTGCGCTGAGCAACCTGGATATCGTGTCCGACAAGACATTCGAGACATTTGTCCTGGACCCGCTCCATTACACGCCGGACCAGATCGCGCTGCTCCGCGACAGTTTTAACGATGCCCGTTACTATGCCGAGAATCCCGAAGGGTGGCTGCTATTTCGGGGAAACTACGGCAGCGGGAAAACACACCTGGCAGTGGCGATCGCCAATTACCGCCTGCAACAGGGCGACCACGTGCTGTTCATGACGGTGCCCGATCTGCTGGATCATCTGCGGGGCACTTACGGCCCAGCATCACAGGTCCAGTATGACGAGCTGTTCGAACGGCTGCGCAACGCGCCGCTGCTCGTGCTAGACGATCTTGGCGCAGAAAGCCCGACCCCCTGGGCCAAAGAGAAACTGTTCCAGCTCATCAACCATCGCTACCTGCACAAACTGCCGCTGGTAATCACGTCAAATGTTGACCCGGAACAACTCGATCCACGCATCCTCAGCCGGCTGGAAGATCGCAACCTGACTCACCTGATCAACATGCCCTTGCCGGACTTTCGCCGGGCAACCGAAACGGTCGAGCACAGTATCTTTGACCTGGATCTGTACGGCAAGATGGTGTTCGAAACCTTCGACTTCCGCACGCACAGCCTGCCGGAAAAAGAACGGCGCAACCTGCGCGCCGCGTTTGAACTGGCGAATGGCTACGCCCGGAACCCGAAAGATTGGTTGTTGTTTCAGGGTGAACACGGCTGTGGAAAAACCCATCTTGCCGCTTCAATCGCCAACTTTCGGCACCGAGAGTACGGGGAAGCTGTGATACTGGTCACGGTGCCAGACCTGTTGGACTACCTGCGCGCCGCCTTCAGCCCGGCCAGCAGCACCAGCGGTGTTTTCTCCAAACGCTTCTACGAGATTCGCTCCGCGCCTTTGTTGATCATGGACCAGCTTGATCTGCGGAACGCCTCATCCTGGGCGCTGGAGAAAATCAGGCAGATTGTAGATTACCGTTACCTGACGCATCTGCCCACCGTCTTCACGACCACCGAGAAACTGGACGACCTCGACCCGTTGATCCGCAGCCGCCTGCTTGACAGCCGTTATTGCAAGGTGTTCGCCATCCTTGCGCCGGATTATCGCGGGGGTGGCCCGGCCACGCGCAATCATCGCTGACGCTGTGACATCCATTGCCGCGAAAAACAAAGCGCCCGGGTTTCCGTTTTGGGCGCTGTCGTTCGTGTATCGCGGTTTGTCTTCACCAAGAGCGAAGGAAAACAGCCAAGGCCGATCAGGCACGCTCCCCGAAACGACGTTCCTTGCCCGTCAGCAACCGCACGATGTTCGCGCGATGCTGGAAGAAAACCATCCACGTCACCACCACATACAGCAGGTACACCGGCTCAAACGTACCCACGATCACCAGGACAATGAATGCAGCCGTCGCCACCGCCAGCGCCGACAACACGCCGAGCGATACGTAGCGCGTTAGCAAAATAATCGCCGCGCCAACCGCCAACACAAGCGCTACGATCAAGGTGGGCAGCAGCAGCAACAGCGTTCCGCTGGCGGTCGCTGCGCCCTTTCCCCCACGCAAGCTTCCGGTTATCAGCGTGGCAAGAAACGACCAGTTATGTCCTGCCACCGCCGCGATCGCGCCCAAGACACTTGCCACTGCCTGATGGTCCGGCAGCAACATGCGTGCAACGACAATCGCCACGATGCCTTTCAACCCATCCACCAACCATACCAACGCGCCATACTGCGGGCCGCAGGCACGGGCGACGTTGTTCGCGCCCATGTTTCCGCTGCCCACCGCGAAGATATCCACACCTTTCGCCCGTGCTATAAGGTACGCGGTTGGAAACGACCCAATGATATAACCGACCGCAATTATCAAGACAACCAGTTCTGGCTGCATTCTGCCACCTTCCACTGTCAATCATCTGACACAAACAGCGTATTCCATCATTAGAAACACCGTGCGTACGAATTGGATGCGCCGATCTTGATGAATTTTATCAACCGATCAGAATTTGCCTATATTCTTTCGCAATGATAAAAACGTTAGTATTGAGCGTATCCGCCATGTTTTCACCGCGCATCCGGCTGAGTATTTGTGTCGTCGCAAAGCAGAATGCTGCGCTCACACAACACGGAAAAGGTAAAGGTAAAGGTAGAGTGATTGACGCCCCTCACCCCACAACCCCGACAGTGGTCGTCATTGACGACGATCGCGATCTGCTCCAATTGATCATCCTGTTGTTGAGCCGCATCGACGTACAAACCGTTACATTTGCCAACGGGCGCGAAGCCGTTCACCACCTCAGGACAGAGATTCCTGATCTCATCATACTTGATTTGATGCTGCCAGACGTCGATGGGTTAGAATTTCTGCGCCAGGTCCGCAAACATTCCCGCTTTGATCAGGTCCCTGTACTGATTTTATCAGCGAAAGCCGATCCTGACACAATTCGCGAAGGTTTGGACAGTGGGGCCGATGCCTACGTGACCAAGCCCTACCTCGCCAATAACCTGCTCGACCGCGTGCGAATGCTGCTCGAACAACGCCGAAAGCGCCTTTCCGGCATGTCCGCTGGCCCTGCGCCCGACGATTGAGAAACAAGCGCCCCACGCTGCGGACTGTGT
The DNA here is from genome assembly GCA_964425755.1 of uncultured Anaerolineaceae bacterium. Lineage (GTDB taxonomy): Bacteria > Chloroflexota > Anaerolineae > Aggregatilineales > Aggregatilineaceae > CAYRNY01. Next base: position 131,796 of record CAYRNY010000008.1, on the reverse strand, counting down.
ACTGGACGAATTGGCATTTTTGCTTCAAAGCAGGTTGTGCAGAGTGCCGATTGCTGCTAAGCTGAACGCAATCACCGACGACCTGTTGTGGAGAAGATGAGAATGTACAAGTATCCCCGTTGGACCGTCTGGGGGTTGATAGGGTTGTTAGTTGCCGTGCTCGCAGCGTGTGACGAAGTCGAAACCGGAACGCCATCGCCAGCCGCGCCGGATAACCAGGCCGTACTTAGCCCACCAACGCGGACGCTTGGCCCGATTGTATCATTCACACCACGCTTCACAGCTACCCCTATTCCAAGCATCACCTTTACGCCATCAAACACGCCGGTGCCAAGTGCAACACTTGTGCCGCCAACCCCCACACCGACGCCCACGCCGACCCCCACACCAACTGTCGCCGGCGTGATTCGCTCAACCGAAAACGTGAATCTGCGTGAGGGGCCCGGCACGGATTATGATATCGTGATGAGCCTGCCATCCGGCACAGAACTCGGCGTGCTGGGCATCCAGACTAACGCCCAGGGTCAGGACTGGTACAAGGTCGCCATCACAGATGAGAACGGCGAAACACGCAATTTGTGGGCCTTCGCCCCATTGATCGACACGGACTTCAACAGCGTCGTGGGGTTGGTCACGCCCCGCCCGGATGATGGGGCCGACGCACAACCGGCCAGCACCCCCATTCCTGAGCGCGAGAATATTCTTGCCTACTGCCGCCAGAAAAATGTACGCCCGCCGACCCCAACCACAAACGACGATGTGTTCATTGAATGGAGCTGGTACGTATCGCGTCCTGAATACATGGATGACCATCTCGAACACGCCAAGTACAGAGTCTGGTTAGACGGCGAGTTGCTTGAAGACTGGGAGCAATACGCCACCGAGATGACGACCGAGTCCGGCGTCTACATTGTGTACTGGTATTATCCCGTCGGCAAGCTCGAACCCGGAACGCATGAGGTGGCGTATGAGCTTTCCTGGGACGAAGCGATCACCGACGGATATGCTCGGTTCGGGCCGGGCACAGCCAACGAAATGGACACAGGGAATTGTACGTTTACCGTAACCGCCGCAAATTGACCTGAACGCACGCCCTGTGCGCGCAAACCGCGCAGTTACAGGTTGCCTTGTCGGAAATGGTGGATAATTACCGGACAGATCGCAGTGTTTTCTGAGCAGCCGGGTTCCGCTACCGCAGCATAGTGCTGGCACCCGGCTTGCTGACGGAAGCTGCCGGATGTGGGTTCGAGGCGAGGCCCGCACCGTTCGGCGCTCAGGCTGGCAGCTTCATCTTTCCCTGGCGGGGAACCTCGCATATTATTGAGGTCGACATCCAACCTGAGGTGATGCCGGATGAATACGACAGAGCGCACAGCATTACTCGAACAACTCCGAACCGCGACCAAGCCGAAGGACCGCCTGAAGGCTTGCCGGCGGCTTGCCAAAACGCGCGATCCAGAGGTGATCCCTGCGCTGGTACAGGCATACCAACACGACCAAGACGAAAAGGTACGCACGGCTGCTCGTGACGCGCTGGCCCGCTTCAAAGGCATGCAGCGCAAACCTGGCGCTAACCGGCTGTCAGGCGTGGTATTCGGCGTGCTGGCGCTGGCACTGATCGTATCGTTAGGGTTACACGGCAGGGCGTGGTTGCAGGACAACAACGATTCAGCAGACCCGGTCGACGTGGTGGTCCCGACGCGGCAGCTTCAGGTGACCGACCGCAACACACTGATCGTCGAACTGGGCAGCAAAATGAGTGAAGCGCAGGCACTGGCGACGAATCTACGCGTTGAAACGCAGAAATACAACAACACCGGCCACGTCGACTGCCCGATTTCATACACTGTGCCCGCGCCGATCGAACTGGCTGAAGACGATCAATACGTTTTTCCGGATATCCGGTTGTTTGCTAACACCTACGACACCCTGCCACCGAAATTCGAGATCGCGGTTAAGTTGCTGGACAACGCATGCTTGAATCCTGACGATCAGACCAACAGCGTGATCAAAACGGCGCAACGGCTGGACGATATCGATGCACAGCTTGCCCAGCTCAACACGCTGCTGCAAAACGCGATCAACAATCCGGCTCCAACGGTCTGGCCGACCGCGCCGCCCGTCACGCCGACACCGACCAACACCCTGCCGCCCGCCACCGCGACGCCAGTGCCGGACTCAACGTCTGCAGCTCCTGCCCCGGCGGACGGCACCCCTGTCGGGGCGGTGCCTGCGGCTAATCCCAGCGCCACCGCCGCGCCAGAAGCCAGCCCCACCCCGCAACCTACCATCACGCCGACACCGGAACCAACGCTGCCGCGCCCCGACCTCGACTATGCGGCGATCCTGGCAGCGCTTGACGCGCGTTTCACGCAAGATTTTTTGCTTGATTTACAGAACCCATATGGCACCGGGATGCTCGATCAATGGCGGCAGGCGCTCACTGATCGCGGACAGACCACGACCAATTACTGCCAGTTCAGCACGTGGCCGGACACTTACACGCTGCCACCTGATCAACAAGCCCTGCTCAACGCGCCAGGGACTGCCGACCCGCAGCTTGAGGAAGCCCTGGCATCCTACCAAGAGGGAACCGCGCTGGCAACGCAGGCCCTTGAACTGTACATCCGCGACTGCGCTTCAGTGCAGCTCGCACGCTCAGCCGAACAGGGCATCGCCCTGCTCAGCGAAGCCGTGAAAAAGCTTGACCGCGCCCAGACTCTGCTAAATGAGATCGCTGCACGCCCATGAAACTGATACGCGCTGCTTACCGTTGCGGCGGGACTTTCCTCCTGCTACTGGTCCTGTCACTGGGCATCCTGGCACCTGCTGCCGCCCAGGACGGAACGAGCAAACCGGGCACAACGATCCACGTCGTGCAGCGGGACGAAAACCTGTACCGGATCGCGCTGCGTTATGGCACCACCGTTGACGCCATTGCTGAAGCGAACGGCATCAGCGATCCGCGCTATCTGGCTGTCGGGCAGCGCCTGCTGATTCCGAACGCCGGCACGAACGTCACCGGCACAGTAACCATGCACACCATCGGCCCTGGCGACACGCTGGCAACGCTCGCCAAACGCTATCAAAGCACCCCAGAGCAGCTCGCAACGGCAAACCGCATCACCAACCCCAACTTGCTGTATATCGGGCAAACGCTTTCGATCCCGTTCCAGATGGAACAGGACACAACCGCCGCCGCGTCGCATCACATATACCATGTGACAGCGGGCGAGAACCTGGCGCGGATCGCCATCGCACACAACGTTCCGCTGCACGCCTTACTGCAGGCGAACACACTGTCCGGCCTCATGCCGGTGTTCGCCGGGCAAAAACTTTGGGTGCCGGGTGACGATCCTGCCGGGTCGGTCCAGGATGTTCCCCCACCGTTCACCAGCGCCAGCCTGTCACCGATCCCGGCGGTACAAGGGAAAACATTGAGCATCACGCTCACCACGCGCGACCCTGTCACGGTCACCGGCACGTTTATGGGCTATCCGGTGCAGATCGTCACGCAACACGCCACGCAGCATTATGCATTGTTCGGTGTGCACGCGTTTGCCGCTGCAGGTGTTTATCCCCTGGTGCTGACGGCCACCGACAGCAGCGGCAGCCAAACCACGGTCATGCTGCGTGTGCGCGTGGAAGAAGGTGGTTATGGTTCAGAGGCGATATCGCTGGCCACAGAGCAACAGGACCTACTCGCGCCACAAGTGACCGGCCCGGAATGGGAACGTTTCGCGCGGTTAATGAGTAACTTTTCCGCACAGCGATATTTCGACGGCGTGATGGGGCTGCCCTCGACCGGGGCGATCACGTCGAAATTTGGCACACGGCGCAGCTACAATGGCGGCGTGCTGGATACGTTCCACAGCGGTACTGACTTTGCCGGCCCACCCGGCTCAGAGGTTGTCGCGCCGGCAGGGGGTGTTGTCTTGTTGGCGGAAAACCTGCCGGTACGGGGTAACACCGTACTAATTGATCACGGCTGGGGAGTCGTAACCGGTTACTTTCACCAGGCGGAGATCAAGGTTGCCGTAGGCGACACCGTCACGTCCGGACAGGTGATCGGAACGGTGGGTTCAACCGGACGCTCCACCGGCCCGCATCTGCATTGGGAAATGTGGGTGGGCGGAGTCCAGGTCGACCCGATGCAATGGGTTCAGCGCAGTTTTCCATGAACGTTCAACACCCCTCACGCCCGTCGATTGTGCGTGTTTATTGAGAGTGATCCAACATGTCCACACATCACACTGAGCGGCCACCGATCGTGCCCACGCGCGTCTATTCGCGCGCGGAGGTGGCCGAAATACTGAATGTGAGCTTGAGCACTGTCAAGCGTCTGCTGGCTTCCGGGCAACTGCGCGCCAGCCAGCCCGCCGGGTTACGCCGCGTCTTCATCACCGGGCAAGCGATCCTCGACATGCTGGAAGCCAACGAGCAAAACCGTTCCGCGCAACAGACCGAGGAAGTATGAGAGCGCATTCGCCGCGTGCGGACGCGCTCTTACGGTGCCTCGTTCGGTGATCGGGAACCATCGACGTGCCGCAACCGGCCTCACTGGCCGAAGCTAGACCTGATCAGGGATGCGATGGCAACGATCATCGTGGCAATCACGACACCGACCGTGATCACGTCCTCACCCTGGTTAACAACCCAGTATCCCGCCGCGACGATCAGGATCAGGATCAAGCAACCGCATCCCATAATCCAACGTGAGAACATCCGGATCAGGTCGGCAAAATCGAAGTTGCTTCGACGATCGTCACGCCTGAATAACACTTCGAGCAAATCCACGTCACCACCACCTTACGTATACGCTGGTCACCGCATCTGAAAGTTTTCCGGCGCGATGACCTCGTAATCATGTGACAGCTCAACGCCTGGCTTCAGGGTAGCGGAGACCGAGCAGTATTTATCGTGTGAGAGTTGAATCGCCTTGACGACATCACGCTCGGAGACATTATGCCCCACAATGACGTAATGCAAATGCACGTGGGTAAACGGCCAGGGTGGGCTATCTTGCTGGGTACCTTCAACATCCACCTGCACATGGACCAACTGCTTTTTCTTCTTATGCAAGATATTAACTACATCCAGTGCGGTGCATCCGGCCAGCGACACCAACAGCAGGTCGCTGGGCTTCATACCGGTGCCGTTGGCTTCATCCTGCGCCGATAACACAACCGAGTGTTTTGAGCTATCCGTCGCCACAAGCTGCATATTCTGCACCCAGGTAACCGTTGATTTAGCCATGCCGCTCCTTTCACTAACAGCCTCTTGACATACGTAATTCTTTCCGGATACGCTTCGCACAAATAAAGTCGTAAGGGGAAACCTGCGATCCGAACCCGGTTACTAGTTTTGGATGATGATCCTCATTCACCGCGCATGAATGACCAGTGAACGCGCAACTCCTACCAATTATAGACTGAAGCGGAACCGATGCCACCTCTAACGAATTTCTGTTAGAAACGTTGCCTGTTTCAGTGTATGATGAATGGCAGACAACGCAACCCCAGCACTTTAGCTGCATCTAACTGGGTGTACATGAACCGCACGATCATCATAAGGAAAAACTGACATGACGTTAATGGATCAGGATACCCAGAATCAAGTACGCGATCTGCTGCAAGCAGTTCATCAGCCGGTCACGTTGAAGATGTTCACCCAGGAATTCGAATGCGGCTACTGCAAGGAAACCCGTCAAATCGCGGAAGAAGTCGCCAGTCTGAACGATCACGTGACCGTCGAGGTGCATGACTTCGTCGACGACAAAGACGTTGCCGAGGCAATGCAACTGGACAAAATCCCGGCGATCGCCGTGCTGGGCGAAAACGGCAAAAATTACGGCGTCCGGTTTTACGGTATTCCGTCAGGCTACGAGTTCACCTCGTTGCTGGAAGCGATTTTGCTGGTTGGCACGGGATCGTTCGAACTGACCGAGAATACCAAGAACTTCCTCGCAGAGCTGGATGAGCCGTTGCACCTGCAAGTGTTCGTCACACCGACCTGCCCGTACTGCCCGCGCGCCGTCACGCTGGCGCACCAACTGGCTTACGCATCGGATAAGGTTACGGCGGACATGGTGGAGGTCACGGAATTCCCGCACCTGGGGCAGCGTTACAACGTCATGGGCGTGCCGCGCACCGTCATCAATGAAGACACCTACATCGAAGGTGCCGCGCCAGAAATGATGTTGTTGGAGAAGTTGAAAGCTGCTGTCAACCGCTAATCACGCGGAACAGTAGTTGAAATTTTCAACTTGGTCACATCATGTGACCTGGGGAAGTTCTCAGAACAACCTTTGCGATGTGTTAAGGAGAGAAAATCAATGGCTGGTATCAATATCGAACCACTTGGCGCACGTGTACTCGTTCTGCCGATTGAGGGCGAATCACAGACGCCCGGTGGCGTGCTGCTGCCGGAAACGGCAAAAGAAAAACCGCAGCAGGGATCGATTGAAGCGATCGGTGACGAAGATGAGATGGTGACCGACCTAAAGGTTGGCGATCGCATTCTGTTCCCGAAGTACACCGGCACCGAGATCAAGTACGAAGGCAAGACGTACTTGCTCATGAACGAGGACGACGTGCTGGCACGCATCAAGTAACACCACGCTAGCAGCACACCGAACTTGTGCGACTGACACATCTGGCCGGGGATTACGCGCTACATACGTATCCCCGGCTTTGATTCCGGCCCCTGATCAGTTACCGGGCCAAAAATTCGAGCAGCGCCAGGTTGAACTGGTCCGGCACTTCGTGCATGGGAAGATGGCCCACGCCCGCGAACTCAACACGTTCGGCATGCGGCAATAACGCTTCTAAGCGGGCGCCAGCTTCAGGCGGAACCCATGTATCCTCAGTTCCCCACAGCAGCAATACCGGCATCTCGAGCGCGCGCACTGCATCACCGAGCGCGGACGTTCTGGCATCGCGCATGATTCCCAGCAAGCCCAGGTCCCACTCCGGCGTTTGCAGCACGCGGCGATAGCCTTCCACCAGTGACGCATCGATCATGCCGTCTCGGTAGGCCGCGTCAAATAGCAAACTATCAAACTCCGGCACGACCAAACCGCGGATCAGCAGCCGGCCCCATTGCCGCACGAGCGGTAGGTCTAGCAACGCCGCGGGCACAGGCAACATGCTGCTGGTTTCGCCGTCGCTGACGATCGGGGCGCTGACGAGCACCAGCCGATCCACACGCTGCGGGTGGCGTAATGCAAGATGAGCCGCCACGCTGCCCCCCATCGAATGCCCGACAATGACCGCCCGATCGATCCCCAGCGCATCCATAAACCCTATCACACGCGCGGCCTGCGCCGGGTGGCTGTAATCATGCTCCCATCCCTTTTCACTCAAACCGAAACCGAGCAGATCGACCGCGTATACAGCGTATCCGGCCTGGACGAGAACCGGCACGCTATCGCGCCAGGACACGGTCGAGCCACCAAACCCGTGAAGCAAGATCACCGGCGGGGCTTCGCCGGGGACATGGGTGTAGTACAGGTGCTCCCCCGCGATCGCGACAAACGCGCCGTCAGGGTCCGCCAGCTCTAACGGTGGCACGGTATCCGGGCCGCCCAGCGGCAGAACATACGGCAGCAGCACAAAACCGAGCAGAATGACCAGGCTCGCCAACAATCCCGCAAATAAGGCGCGGGACATCACAGCACGTGCGTCCTTATGATCGTGTCCCATCGGCTCCTCGCTAAAGCCCCTAGTGACGCGTTGCTTAAGATAGTAGAATTATAGCAACGGACAAACCAATCTATTCTATCTGGAGGGGGCTACTAATGACGCCTGCGACACAAACACCGCGTGACATTCGCCCGTCTCCAATCGCGGGCCGGTGGTATACCAGCCACCCCGAGCAGTTGGCGCGCAGTATCGATCGCTATATCGCTGACGCGACCATGCCTTCGATCAATGGGCGCTTGGTCGGAGTGCTCGCTCCCCATGCCGGGCACCGCTATTCCGGCCCCGTCGCCGGACACGCATTCACAGCGGCGCAAGGCATGGACGTAGACACCGTTGCCATAATCGGACCGTCACACTATCCCTATCCCGACCCCGTGCTCACAACGGCGCACGACGCCTATGAGACACCGCTCGGCGTGATCCCGGTAGCGCATGATCTGCTCGAAACGATCAGGAAAAGCGTACCTCTCACGCCGGTACGCGACGATCCGGAGCACGCACTGGAGATTGAGCTACCGTTTCTGCAACGCACGATCGGTGAATTCTACCTGATCCCGATCACGATGGTTGACCAGTCATTGATCACCGCGGAACGGCTCGGTAACGCGCTGGCGGAAGCTTTACGCGGTCGTAAAGCATTGCTGGTAGCCAGTTCTGACCTGTCGCATTTCTACACCCAGGCACAGGCCAATAGACTTGACCGGCGTGTACTGGATGCGATCGCCGCCTTCGACCCGCAAGCCGTGATCGCGGCTGAAGCTGACGGGCGCAAGATCGCCTGCGGGCACGGAGCGATCGCCGCTGTGATGATCGCCGCGCGCGGGCTCGGCGCGGACGCTGCCGAAGTGGTAAACTACGCGACGTCAGGCGACGTCACACACGATTATCAGCAAGTCGTTGGCTATACATCCGCTGTGTTCTATCAGCGTGCCAACACCTGAGGGATCGTAACCGCCAGCGCCGCAGCCCAAACCCGCCGCATCCCGGAGCCAACTATGTATGCTGAAGTCGCCGTTAATCGGCCCATTCGCAATACCTTTCATTACCACATACCACCAGAATTGGCGGGCCGGATCGCGCCCGGTCATCTGGTCAAAATCGGCTTCGGGACCGCGTACACGACCGGGATTGTGGTCGGGTTGCACGACACCACGCCGATTCCCAAGACAAAACCGATCGTCCAGCGACTTGACCCGGACCCGGTGATCAACGAAGCACAACTGGCACTCGCACGCTGGCTTGCGGATCACACGCTGGCCCCGATCGGCATGTGCCTTGCATTGATGTTGCCGCCCGGTCTCGCCAAACGCGGCGACCAGCTTTACACGCTGGTGGAAGAACATGCCGAAACCAACTCCGACGCACAAAATCGCCTCATCAGCCTGTTACAGCGGCGCGGTCCACTGCGCGGACGGCAGATCGAGCGCGCCCTGCCCCGCAAACGCTGGAAACGCTCGATGAACGTGTTGGTCGAGAAGGGGATCGTGTTGCAGGAAGCCGTGCTTGATCCGCCGGACGTCAAACCGAAAACCGTCCGTACCGTCCAGCTCGCCATCCTGCCGGACCAGATTCCTGCTATCGCGCCACGCCTGGGCCGCGAGTCCCGGCGCGCGAATGTACTGGAAGTGCTGCTTGCCGCCCCCGGTCACCGGATGCGCCAGGACGCTGTGCAGGCCGCGGTAGGCTGTTCGCTTTCCCCACTGCAAACGCTCGAAAGAGATGGCGCGGTGCGGCTTGAATCCAGCGATTTCATGATCAAACTCGCGACGTCGCCGGACAACCTTGTTGAACAGATCGAAGCCGGGGCGTTCGATCGCGCCCCTGCGCAAAAAGAGATACTGCAAGCACTGCTAGACGCCGGGCACCCGCTCACCCCAGCGGATTTCAGTTATTCGGCACGGCGTGCCCTACGCGATGCGGGCGTGATCCGCCGTCACGAAGAACCCGCCAGCATCGAACTTGCGATCTCGCCGCAAGAAGCGGAGCGCATGATCATCGATCTGCGCGGCGGCAAACCATATCTGGCGATCCTGAACCTGCTGGCAGAGGCGGGGGAACCGGTGGACATCAGCACGATCTACGAGGAAACCGGGACAAATCTGGGGCACCTGCGCAAACTGGAAAAGGACGGTTTGATCACGTTCAGCGAAAGCGAATTCTGGCGCGATCCGCTGGACGATCAAGATTTTGTCCCGACAGTGTCACCGCCGCTGACCTCGGCGCAACAAGCCGTATGGGAAGAAGTCCGCCAGCACATGGATACCGTGCACTGGCGCGCGGCGTCGCCAGACTCGAACGGGGGCGCGGTGTTTGTGCTGCATGGCGTCACCGGGTCCGGCAAGACTGAGATTTACCTGCGGGCAGTGGAACGGGCGCTCGCGCAGGGACGGCAGGCGATCGTTCTGGTGCCGGAGATTGCGTTGACGCCGCAAACCGTAAGCCGCTTTGCGGGTCGTTTTCCGGGTCGCACGGCGGTGATTCACAGCCGCCTGACCCCTGGAGAGCGCTACGACACATGGCGGCGCGCGCGATCCGGCGAGTTACATGTGATCGTGGGGGCGCGGTCCGCGTTGTTCGCCCCGCTGCCAGATGTGGGGCTGGTCATCCTGGACGAGGAACACGACGACAGCTACAAGCAATCCCCGCCAATCCAGCCACCGTATTACCACGCGCGTGATACGGCTGTTGCGCTGGCAAACATCACGCACGGCACCGTATTGCTCGGCAGCGCAACACCGGACGTCGTCACGTACTACCGCGCCAGGGAATCGCGCTATCACCTGCTCACACTGCCGGACCGCATCATCGCGCACCGGGAACGCATCGCTGAACAGACACGCCGGCTCAATGCACCTACCGCCCGCTACCACCCCACCGACGCCGCCGATGCCATGAGCGCCGAACTGCCCCTGGTGCACGTTGTTGACATGCGCCAGGAACTGCGTGCCGGAAATCGCAGCATTTTCAGCCGAGTGCTGCAAACCGCGCTGCACGAAGTGCTCTCGCGCGATGAGCAGGCGATCCTGTTTCTGAACCGGCGCGGCACCGCGACGTTTGTCATGTGCCGTGACTGCGGTTATATCGCGATGTGCCCGCGCTGCAACACGCCGCTGACCTATCACGGGCCGCGTCACGCGCTGATCTGCCATTACTGCGGCTACAAACGCAGTCATTTCACCGTTTGCCCGGACTGCGGCAGCCAGCGCATCCGCCATTTTGGGCAAGGCACCGAGTTGATCGAGGCGGCGGTACAGGACGAATTCCCGAACGCGCGCACGATCCGCTGGGATCGCGACACTGCGACAGGGCGTGACGCGCACGCCATCATTCTCAAGCAATTCAGTCAGCACAAAGCGGACATCTTGATCGGCACCCAGATGATTGCCAAAGGTCTCGACCTGCCACAGGTGACGTTGGTGGGCATCGTGTCCGCCGATACCGCGTTGGGACTGCCTGATTACCGCGCGGGAGAGCGCACCTTCCAGTTATTGACGCAAGTCGCCGGACGGGCCGGTCGCGGCGTGCTCGGTGGGCGGGTGATCCTGCAAAGCTACCTGCCGGAACACTACGCGATCCAGTCCGCCGCCCAGCACGACTATGAACGTTTCTACCGCCAGGAAATCGCCTACCGCGAGGCGCAGCAATACCCGCCGTTCAAACGACTGGCACGGATCGTGTTCCAGTTTCCGACCGCTGACCTGGCAGAATACGAAGCCAATCGCGCGCGCACGATCTTAGAGCGCCGCATCGAGAAGGGGCAATTCACCGCTACTGAATTGATCGGGCCGACACCGTGTTTCTTTGCCAAGCGCAATAACCTGCATCGCTGGCACCTGGTGATCCGCAGCACGAACCCGGCGGACTTGCTCGCGACGCTGGATATCGCTGAGGGCTGGTTTGTCGATATTGATCCGGTCGATCTGCTGTAACGCCACTCCCGCACACAAAACGCACGCCCCCACCAGCACAGGAAACGCGCGTCAGCTTGACTGCATGACGTGAAGCGCACACTCGCGCTCAGTCACCACTCCGATCCCGAAGCGGCGATAACTGGGCGTATGTCCGCGTGCCGAAACGGGTCAGCAGCACCGGGCCGAGTCCGATCGCGCCAAAGATCAATACCGCCAGCAAGATGATCCACCCATGAACCCAGAACACGCTCCAAAGGCGCAGCAACAGCGCCAGCGCAATCCCGCCAATAGCCGCCGTGATCATGTGTGGCTGCCGGTCCACGCGCGCCAGCCGCAGCAGGAAAATTCCAAACGGTTCCGCCAGCGCCAGCCACCCCAGCAGGCTTAACACCAGCAGCGCCAACCAGAGCAACAGTACCAGCGGCAACAACACCAGCGGCACGACCAACTTCAACATAAAGGCATACAACAGGGTCAACCCGATCGCGGCCAACATCGTGATCGCGCCAACCCCGGTCGCCAGCCAGGGCAACTCGCGCAGCGCCTCGGACATGCGCACCATCGGGCGACGGACGAAAACGGTCCCCAGCGCGGCGAACGCGCCGAATAACAGCGCGCCAATCAACACGGTACCAAACCGGAAAAACACGCTGTCACGCCAGCCCGCCCAGACCGCTTCGATCACGCTGGCGAGACTGACGCTATCATCACTGAGACACTCCTGGCGTAGCTCGCCTGTAATCTGCGCGTGGGGATGACGGTCAAGCTCGTTGACACACGCCACCAGGTCCCCTGCGATCAGGGCGGTCTCGCCAAGCCGCAAGCGATCGGCCACAATGACAACATTGCCGCGCACCGTCGCATCCAGCGTAATATCGTTGCCAGTCAGCGTCAGATCACCCGCGATCACGCTTTCCGGCTGGAATTCGGCATTGTACGCGAAAATGACCTGGTTGCCATCACGCAGGTCACCATCTTCGAGGCGGTAGGTGCGCCCCAGGCTGAACCCCTCACTAATGCCTGTATTCACGCCGCACGCGGTCATACTGCTCGCCAGCACAACCAGCACACCAACCAGGATCAGCAACCGGGCAAACCGCCGGCCAGCCGATGCGGGGTTCCGTGCCGCCGCATGAGCCGCTGGGTCCTTATGCGTCATCCCACGCATTTCCATTCTATTATGTACGCCCCTTATTGCATCCTATGAACGAGTGCGCCGGATTGCCAACCCCCGGCCACTGAGCAGCAACCACAACACCCAACCCCACAGTACCGACAGCGGCACGACCAGTACCAGCAGCGCCACCGCCAAAGGCGTGCCGGTCACCCACGCACGAATCTGCTCCGCGACATCCGCGACAAGCGAAATGCCGTATGTCAGCACGTCGATACTGGTCTGCAACAGCATGTGAAACGTTGCCGGATCGGCGAGCAAGCTCACAAGTAGGAAGAAGACCACCGCCAGCACAGGGATCGCCAGCATCGCCGCCGCCGCCAACCCCAGCGCCAGCCCGGCGTTGAGTTCGCGCCTGGCGAAGCCCGGCAGCGGCAGCGCCGCGATCGCTTCCATCACGCGTTTTGCAAACGTGGGAGAGGGTGCCACCATCGGCGTTGTGCGCAGCAGTTCATCGGTCTTACGCAGCAGGTCCGCTTCCTCGGAGGCTTCCGGCGCTGCTTCCAATCGCTGCTGGAGTGCCGCCAATTCTTCATCGGACAATTCGTGGTCGAGCGCGCTGTTCAATTTGTTGCGGTTTGTCATGCCATCACGCCCCATCAGGAACCTCTTCAACCATAGAATCAAGGGCCGGCATCGGTCGAGATTCTAGTCGCTCAGCGAGTTTCTGCCGTGCCCGGAACAGGCGGCTCTTGATTGCGCTCTCGGTCGTCTCTAACATCTCCGCGATCTCGGCATATGAGAGTTCATACCAGTAGCGCAACACCACCGCCAACCGGTACTCCGGGTTGAGTTCATCGAGCAATTCCTGCACCAATACATTACGCTCATTTTCTAATGCAGCCTGTTCAGGGCCGGGCACATCACTTGTCAGCGCCGGGTGTGGCGGTAGCGGTTCATCCAGCGAAAGCCACATCAGCCGGCGGCGACGCAAACGGTCAATACAATGATTCGACGTGATCGACAACAGCCACGTTTTAAACGACCTGCTCGGGTCATAGCGATCGAGATTAGCATATGCTCGCAGAAATGCTTCCTGGGCTGCGTCCTCAGCTTCCCCCCGCTCGTTCAACATACGATAGGCGAGGTTAAATACATCGCGCTCGTACCGTTGAACAAGTTCCCCGAAGGCTTGCGGATCGCCCTCTAGCGTTCTTTGCACCCAAAGGGGATCGTTTTCTTGACTCACGTAATGCACCCTACCTGGTCCAACTGTCAGTTGTCCCTACTCACAATGGTATACGCAGACACTCAACACGAGTTGCGGATCTAGAAATGACGCCTTCCTCGACTTGTGAATCCGTCTGGCCTTCCTGGCACACTCAAGAGTAGAATGACCCTGCGAACATAATCATAACCGAGCGACATGCCCTTAACCGACACATCACATAAGGACAGACACGATGACCGTAATGTACCACAACTCAGATGCCAACCTGGGATTGCTGATGGACAGAACAATCGCCATTCTGGGCTATGGTAACATGGGCCGCGCAATGGCGTTAAATTTGCGCGACAGTGCGTTCCCGGTACTGGTCGGCAACCCGTCTGATAGTTATGCGGAACAGGCGTATCGTGACGGCTTCGAAGTCATGTCGATTGCCGAAGCTGCTGCCCGTGCCGACATCATCCTGATGCTCTTGCCGGACGAGATCGGCCCACAAATCTACGTACAGGATATCGCGCCCAATTTGCGACCGGATGACGTCCTCATATTCGCTTCCGGCTACAATGTCGCGTTTGGGTTCATCGAACCACCGCCCTTTGTTGACGTCGTGCTCATCGCGCCGCTGGCAGTCGGGCAACACGTACGCGAAAGTTACATCAGCGGGGACGGTTTCGCCAGTTTTGTCGCCGTGGGCCAGGACGCTTCGGGCGAAGCATGGGCGCGTGTCCTGGCCGTCGCGAAAGCGATCGGCGCGCTGCACAAAGGCGCGGTCGAGTTGACATTCCAACAAGAAGCGGAACTCGACCTGTTCGCACAGCAGGCGCTTCTTCCCGCGCTGCACGCTGCGCTCCAGACCGCGCTCGAAGTCCTCAACCACGAAGGATTCCCGCCGGAAGCCGCGATGCTGAGCCAGTACCTATCCGGCGAGTTAGGCTATGTTGTCTCAAAGTGGGCTGAGAACGGCGTCCCGGCCAGCCTGGATATGCACCACCCCACCGCGCAGTACGGCATACTCTCGCGTATTGAACGTTTCAAGGAAATCAAGCTCAAGCGGCAAATGGAGAGTACGCTTGACACGATTCGCAGCGGAGATTTTGCGCAGGAATGGGCCGCCGATTTCGCTGACGGGTATCCACGTCTGCACGCACTGCGCCGCCAGCTAACCTCATTGCCAATCTGGCAGTACGAACGCGCGACGCTGGAACGGATGCGTGACGACAACGGCGAGGACGAGCGCTAGATCGGCTCGGCGTGCGACTCCGTCCAGCGGTCGTACAATGCCTGCAACTGCCGCGCCACCGGTCCAACTGTGCCATCACCAACTGACCGGTCATTGATACGCGTGATCGGGACGATGCCGCGACTGCTGCTTGTGAGCATGGCCTCTGTCACGGACGGGATATCGCTGACATGCAACGGCACGGTCTGGACCGGCAGCACCTCCGGCGCGATCTCGTACATGGCGCGGCGCGTGATCCCGGCCAGAACACCGTCGCCCGCCGTGCGCAGGACGCCGTCCAAAACGCCGTAAATGTTACTCGACAACCCTTCGAGCAGCCGCCCGTCCTGCGAGACCATCACGCCTTCATAGACCCCCGGTGGCAAGCCTTCATATGCCGTGCGACGCTGGGTCATCCAGTCCGTCGTTTTCGCGTCGGGATTGGGGCGCATCGCCGGGATCGTGATCACATGCGCGCCCTGTTGCATGATCACATCCGGCACCGGCTGGTATGGCTCCAGCGCCAGATAAATCTGTTCCGGGTGCATGCGCGGCACGGTGATGCGGAACTTGGCGTCAGGATAGCCAACACGCTGCAGCAGCTCGCGCAACGCGGCGCGCAGGCGGGCGCGGTCCAGTCGCAGCGGGATGTTAACCAGGTGCGCCGACTCTTCCAGGCGGTCCAGGTGGGCATCCAACAGCAGCGCGCGATCACCAAAAAACGTGCGCGCTACCGTATAGACGCCATCCGGCTCGTATGCCACAGCATCCGCCAATGACGTTACTTGGTATTCGGTTGGCACCAGCCCTCCAGGGGTCAGGATATACGTCGGAATAGGCTCTGTGGTTTGCGGCATGTAACGTGTGTCCGTTCCAGATGGTGCAATCCCTGGCATCAAACAGGGACGTGCGTCCTCACCAACGCGCCCGATCATACCGCACATCTCACGGCACATAAACCGCGAGTACCACCGGCAAGCGGTCGAATGCGGGAAAATGCTCGTCCAGGTCCGGCACGCTGATCACCATTCCCGACGAGCGCCCCCCATCGAGTGCAAACGCTACACCCAGGTTCAAATCGCTGTTGAACAGGACTTCTTGAAGCTCGGCCAGGGTTAGCATGTAGTGTGAAACGCCGATCACAATCTGCCCGGCAGCATCCTGCCCAATCCAGGTACGGCGCGAAGGCACGTCAAACCCTTCGCCGCGACGTGCCATGATCCCGCCGGGTTCGATCAGCAGGGGAAACGCCTGCACCGCCTGCATCAGCGGCTCGCCCCCGTAGGGTTCGCTGACCAGCGACCGAACCCGCACACCGCTTGAAGAAACTTGAAACATGCCGCCAAAACCGTTGAACGACTGTCCAAACGTCTGCCCGTCGCTGGCGACCAGACCCAGAGCCCGCCGGTCGCCATCAAAAAACGAACCGTTGACGATCAACGCCGCGTCAGGCACGCGCTCATGCCACACAGGCAAAAAATGCGGAGCATCTGGATCATACAGCACGCGAAATGCCACAATCGCGGGGTCCAGCCGCACCAGGTGCATCACACCGCTTTTGTACGGCTCCAGGCGAAGGTCACGCCGCTGCATCCCAGGTGCGACGCCCTTCCAGGTGTCAAACTTAGGCGTCGCATCATCGGGCGTAACTGCCGGCCTGTCAACGATCCGCGCCGCATTGCAGCCCAGCAACCCGATCAGCGCCAGCGCCCCAGCGACCAATCTAACAGCACGCAGCGAACCCGTCTGGATGCGTGTCCCCACCTGCGACCTATGCATCATCTTCGCCATCGTCCTGTGAGGCGCGGCGGCGTTCGAGCAGTTTGGACGCCAGCGAGCTATCATGCTCCTCAAGCGGTTGTGCAGACGGCGGCATGACGCGCTCATGTGAGGCGCGCGGCGGCCTGGAACGCGGTCGCCTGCCCGTGCCCTCTCGCGGGACCTCTTCTGCGTCCGTACCGGCACGTCCCGGAGCGGACGATCCGGTAAATGGCTGCTGACGTGCCGCCCGTGCGCGCCCTTTTGCGTCCATCAGGCGCTCCAGATGCGCGGTTGTCTCCGCGCTTTCCACGTCCGAGCGGCGCGAAAACCAGGCCCGCAGTTTTTCCAGATCGCGCTGTGTGACTACCAGGCGCCGGACCGCGACATCCAGCGGTAGCAGCAACAGCGCTGCCAGAATGAAATACGGCCAGATCGGCTGTGCGGCCTGTTCCTGGTTCAGATCGTGCACAAACGCGGCTTCCGGCGCGTCCTTGAGCGAGCCACCCCCTGTAATCGCTGCCACGCGTGCAAGCAAGTTCACCGGCGCATCACGCCCGGCGGGCGCTTCGATACGATACTCTGCCGAATAGCTCAACACCCAGCCCGTCGACTGCATCACAGTCTGCGGCGCGAGCACATCCGCCCCCGGCGGCGTGCTGCCTGCCACAGTGATGAAGTATGCGCCTTCCTCGGTCGGTGTGAAGACGGCCTCATAGCGCCCCGGCGCGGTCTGGCGTAAATCCAGCATGTGCCGGTCCAGGCCAGCACTGACAACAACGGCATCCATTTGCAGGCCGTTGAGGAATTCCCCGCGATTGTCCCGCACATCCACCACCACAACGGCTTGCTCGCCGCGTTCGATCACCTGCGCTTCGATGTTGCTCGTGCTGCCGGTGATGATCGACCAGCGAACCGCCTGATTCCAGAAGTCCGCGTAGCCTTCCCAACCGATCCAATCCGTGGCCCAACGCGACGATGCATCCGACGTGAACGCTACCGCGCGCCCTAAGCCGTACTGCCACGCTGCCAGCAGCGGATCATCTTCTGGGCCGCGCAGGATCACGGTCGCGGTATCTTTCTCAGTCGTGGCGATATAGCCTTGCAGCCCGGGCAGGCTGTCAAAGCCCGTCACGATCGGATGGCGCGCCGCCAACAGGGGGAAGAATGGTTCCTCGAAAATGTACGAGCGCGTCGCCAGCAACGTCTCCGACGTGAAGATCGCCGGAATGGTCGAGACGTCGTAAACCAGATGGAACTGCCCCTGTCCTGCCCAGGCCACATCACGCAGCCAGTCGGCGTAATCCTGCCCAACCGCGACCACTGAGGTCGTGATGCCGTAGTTATCGTGCATCCGGTCCACTGCCGGCACGATACCACTCTGGTCGGCCCCCCCGTCCGTCAGCAAAATGATATGTTTGAGTTCAGACGGATCCTGGCTCAGCACCTGGTCAGCCGCGCGAATCGCCTGCCGGATACTGGTTCCCCCGCCCGGACGCAATGAACCAACCAGCTCACGCAGCATCTGGCGGTTCGTCTCGTCACCAACGTCCTGGACCTCGACCACATAATACGCGCTGATATCGAACGACAACACGCCGGTCCGGTCCGTGTCCTGCAGCAGGTCGAACGAACGCACGACCGCTTCCTTTGCCAACTCAAGATTGGTCACACCGCCTGCGCTGGAAACCTGCATGCTACCAGAACGGTCGATCACAAACAGCATCGTAAGCTGCGGGATACGTTCCTGATCTCTGATCCGCATCTCAACCGGCAGTGTTTCTTCCAGTGGCGTATCAAAATAACCGCCAACGCCGTAACTGTTCGGCCCCCCGATCACGATCAACCCGCCGCCCAGATCGCGCACATAGGATTGCACATGCGCCATGCGCTCGTCGGCGAGATCGGCAGCAGAGATATTCGCCAGCACGATGCTGTCATAGGTACTCAGCGGCGCAAGGCCAAGCGGCAGATCGCGCGGGCCTTGCACCTCGACCTGCAACCCCGCTTTGGTCAGCACTTCGCGCAGTTCCGCGACTTCTTGTGTGTCAGATGCCACCAGCAATACGCGCGGCGGGCCGGTCACCTCTGTGAACGCGGCAAGCTGGTTATTCTGGTAAAACGTATCGGCACTACGCGGCTCCAGCACAACGTTGAAATCCAAGAATCCTGCCGACGGTGCGACGATCTCAAACACTTCGTTGGTCGTGCCGCGCGGCAGATCGACATCACGGCGGTGAATGATCCGCCCGCCGGAAAGCACGCGCAATTCTGCCAGGCTGCCCGCGCGATTACTGGAAAGGGTGACCGTCAGGTTGAACCGTTCGCCTTCGTTAACCGTTGTCGGCACGCCCACATCGACGATCATGATCTCCGGCCCGGCAACTTGCTGCTCCTGTTGTTCCGGCACCAGTGCGACATAATCGATCTGCACATCAGTCGCCGCCGCCAGCCGTGCGGCTTCTTCCGCGTCGCCTACTGTCTGCCTGCCGTCGCTCAACACCACCATGCGCTTCGCCGTGTCCGCCGGGAACAACGCCAGCCCCACACGGATCGCCTCAGCGATATCGGTGTTCAGCCGCACGGGATCAGAACCGAGTTGCACCAACTCAAGCTGTTCGGTCATCGGGATCTCGACCAGTGCATCGGCCCCAAACACCACCACCGCCGCCTGATCCGTTGCTCCCATCGCCTCCGCGGCCTGCCGCACGTATTCCACTGCCGCGCTCTGCATCGCGGGCGGCACACTGTCCGATCCATCCAGCAGAAACACCACTGCCAGCTTGTCCGCCGTGCGCTGAATCTGGATGCCTGCCAGCCCCAGGATGATCAGCGTCACCAGCACAACGCGGATGATCAGACTGAGTGTGTCGCGGCGGCGGCGATAGGCCAGGCGCGGCCAGCCCACCGCGATCACCAGGGGCAGCAACAAGAACAGGAATAGGGCGTTGGGATTAGTGAAACTCATGACGCTTGTGCCTCAATTGTCTGCCACATCAGCGCGTGCGGCGTGTCATGCGCGCGCTGTGCCGCGCGAAGCGGCTGAACCACCCTTTCCACCCACGCCGCACGGGGCCCGCGTGCCCGCTGCGCAGCCCGGCCAGAGTCACGCGCGGAACACGGCGCAGCGACCGCTGGTACACCCACCACTCGACCAGCAGCACGACCAGCCCGATCCCGGCTACCCAGGGCCAGAATTCGCGTCGCCCTGATTCCTCGCGAGCGTCACGCCGGATCGTCGTCGTGCCGATGGTGACGCTCGACTCCGGTTCAATTCGACTCTCCGCCGCATCGAACAGGTTCACGGCGAACTGCTCAGTTTTGAACGTCTCACCAGCACGCTGCAACGCAACGGTGTATATACCGGGCTGCGTGGTATCGGCAAATACAACTTCGCTTGCTTCTGGCTCAAGCGTGCTCCGGTCGCCGTCGGGACGCACGATCACCGCGCGGTCTGCGTCTTCAATAAAGCGAACTGTCAACGGTGCGCCTGGCGTCAGGCTGGCGGATGCATCCGTGATGCGCGGCGGCGAGAACCATGCCATTAACTCGGCCATCAAGATCGGCCACGCGGGTTGTAGCACGATGTCGGTATTGGGATAGCGCGCGTCGAAGGGCATCAGCACCACCTGGCGCTCGCCCACCTCTCCCGCAACCACCAGTGGATCGTTCCCGGCGCGCACCAGCACCGTGCCCCACGCCACATCACCGACCGTGCGATACGACCGCACATTCACGGCCTCAACAAACACTCCCAGGTTACGCACACGCAGATCGCCCGGATGGACGCTCAACTCTGTGGTGGGAACGCCGCTGTCACCGAGTGTGAAAAAGTCGGTACCGCGCGGAGGGTTAACCAACAACAGATCGCCATCGGGCAGCGTATCCGGCAGCACGCCGTCCAGCACATAAAGATCGTACGGCTCCCCGCCGAGATCAGCCCCCGGTACCGCATGGAACAACCGCACGCCGCGCAAACTGCGGAAAACCTGCTCCAGAAAGATATTGCCATCCGAAACCAGCAACACGCGTCCCGCCCCCGCCCGCTCGCGCACCGCGTACGCCCGATCGTCGATTGCCAGATGATCCTCAACGGGAGAATTACTCGGCAGCGTAAGCTGCGCGGTTAGCGTTTCAAACGTCTCCGGCAGTTCGATGTCAAAGACATCGACATATCCCCGTGCAGGAACCCTGTATCGCCGCGCGGTGAACAACACGGCGCTGCCGTCCAGCCGCAAATCCATGATCACCTCGGCGTCCTGGTCACCGTAATTGCTGATCCGCGCGAACAATTGCGGTGGTTCGCCAGGCAGAGCCGCGATCGCCAGCGCCGAAATCGCGAGGTTCTGACCATCCTCGCCCACCGGCACGAACCGCACATCACCGGGGATGGGCGGCAGATCCTGCGGCAACCCGCCATCGGACACGATCACAACTTTTAGCTCATCCACACCCGCCGCGCCTGCCGCTGCCAGAGTAATGGCGGCGGACCAGTCCGCCGAAGTGCCGCTTGCTTCCGCACCGCGAATCGCGTTCCGCAACACCAGCCTATCGCGTGAGGCGGCGGCCAAAACCTCCGGTACTTCACCCACGCGGATCACCGTCATCGTATCGTCCGCGCCGAGCGTATCGACCAGGTCCAGCCCAATTGCGCGCGCCCGTGCGAAGCGGTCCGGCTCGACGTCCGTCGCCTGCATGCTGGCCGACGCATCCAGCAGCAGCACGATGCGCCCGGTGGTGATCGTTTTGACCGTCGTGAAAGGACGCGCCAGGGCCAACACCAGCGCCGCAAGGATCAGCAGTTGGAGCAATAGCAACCAGTTGAAGCGCAACCTCTGCCAGGGCGCGTTTGCTTCGCGGTCGCGCACTAACTGTTGCCACAAGAACGTGCTGGAGATCGCCATCTCTGTACGGCGCAGGCGCAGCATGTACATCATAATAATCGGGATCGCCAGCGCCGCCAGCGCCAGCGCCAATGGGGTGAGGAATGATAGCATCGCTACTGCACCCTGATCTCTACCGGCAAAACCACGTGGTCGGCCCCGTTCGCCGTCAGAACGCGCACGCCTGTTTCCGGGTCGTAGAAGCCCACTTCCAGCCGTGCCGGGCCGCGGTAATCAGCATAGTCGGGATCAAACGTCAACCTGTATGGGTCAGCAATATATTCGCCCGCGACCCAGCCGGTCGTAGGACGCTCGCCGTTAACGGGATACCCGTCGTGTTGCGCGATCACGCGCCCCGCGTCGTTTAGCAAATGCGTGAACACGCGGTACGATGTGCCTGGCGTCTCGAGCACGCGCCACACCAGCGTCAGATCAAGCGGTTCGCCCGGTGCAAGCGTGCGCTGCTCTACACTGAAACCCGCCAACACCGCCAGATCGCCGAACACTGTATCTACTGGCACATCGAACGCAGGCGGCGCAAACATGTGATCCGCCGCTTCGATGCTGTACGCAGCCAGAGCGACGGAGTCCATGCCCGGCACGTCAAGCGTCAAGGCGGCGTCCCCGGCGGCACCGGCAGGGACGCGCAAGGCGTGCCAGTCCAGGCTGTACGGCCCGTAGACGCTCACAGGTCGTGCGACACGCCAGCCATCGCCCACAAGCGCCAATGTGCCCTCCGACCATGCCTCCTGGCGACAGCAGTCCTCCGCCGTCCAGTACAACGTTATACGCAACTCCTGCCCCGCGCTGAGCACCTCCGGCCCGGCGTCCAAACCGTGCAACGTGATGGCTTCCGTGACCGGCACGTTGATCGCCTGCGGCGGTTCTTCTGCAAACGGTTGGCGCGTGTTTCCGTCCAGCGGCAGCGTCGCAAGTTGAACGTAGCGCCCCACCGGGACACCGCTCACAGCCCAATCGAGGCCGTGAGGTTGCTGCACGCTGAACACAACCAGCCGCAGCATATACTCACCGGGCGGCGCACCCGCCGGCAATTTCAGCAGGCTGAAGGCACTCGCCATGTCATCCCGCGCCAATCCAGACGTCGGTTCCTGCATGACGCTGCGTACATCTGTATCGCTGCGCGCGACAGCCCATCCAGGCGGCGTGGTCGTCAGCAGGCGCGCCGAAACGCGCAGGTCGCTATCCAACGCACGCTCAAGCCGCCAGTCCGTTTGCACGCACAGCGCCGGCGCGCCGCCCGCCGCTGCATGAACCAGCGTCGCCTGATCGTTTGCGACCGGCGGCGCATCCAATGCTGTGAACGCGATCGGGCGTTCCACGCGATACGCCGTCGTCGCGATCCCCTGCACAACACGCTCGCCGACGCGCTGCCCGGCAGAGGACAGCAAACAGGGATACATTCCGCGCAGGTCGGCGGGCAGTTGGAACCAGTTGAGCAGTTCAACATGTACCGGCCATTCACGCGCTGCCAGGGCCGCGTTGAGCATTTCACGGGCCGCCGCCGCCTCACTGTGCAGATCGATGCCAAGTATCTCCGCGCGGACATTGAACCTGTCTGCATAATACACGTCCAACGCGGGTTCCCAACCATAGGGGATCACGATCAATGCGCTTTCCGGCAGCGTAGCGTAGTATTCCGCTATCGCGCGGAAATCATCGTGCTGGTAACGCGGATCGTTGATTAACCTTTCAATGGCACCGGCCCCGGTGCCGATGCCCACTCCCAACACCGCCAGCATGACCACCGCACGCGCTCGCCGCGCCTGTGTCGCCGCCAGTGCGACCAGCATCAGCGCCGCCGGCACACCGGCCACATAATAACGCGGGTGAAAATCAATGTTCGCGGCAAGCAGCAAGAACGTCGCCAGCAGCGGCAGCAATACAGCCTGGGAGAGCACCAACAGCGCGAAACGAGTGCGCTGCCATACCAGCACCGCCACCACACTGAGGGCAAACACCATCGCATAGGTCGCGCTGCCGACAACCAGCAGATCTTCAGCGCCAATCATGACGGGCAGCGGCGCGAAGTAGCCTTGCCAGACGTCCCAGGCCAAACCAAGACTCAATCGCGGCGGCGTGTTGAGTGGTGTGCCGCTCGGCGATTGACTCAGCACCCAGGGCAAATACACCAACAACAGCGCCGCCTGTCCTGCAACCCATATCCCCAGCGCGCGCCACGCCCGTCGATATACGTATGCCAGCGACATAACCAGATTCAGCCACGCGATCACCGGCACGCTCAAGTTGTGTGTGTAGAGCAGCAGCAGTTCTGCCAGCAGCAACACGCCCCACACACGCCAGCGGAAGTATTGCCGCGTGGCGAGCAAGCGGTCCGCCAGCGCCAGCAGCACCACCGCCAGCAACGGCACGGCAACGTACGCGCGGATCTCGCGCGCATACGCCCACAGCAGCGGGGTAAAGGCCAGCAGCAGCGCGAGCAGCAGCCCTGCGTCCTGACCGGCACGGGCACGTACCAGTTGCACCGCCAGCGCAATCGTCAGCAGGTCCAGCAGCAGCGATCCATAGCGCAGGGCCAGCGGCGCCTCACCTGCCGCCAACCAGAGCATGTGCAGTGCAGCATAATATACCGGGGGTGTGTTGTCATCCGGGGTATGGATCGGATCGCGGATCGCGCGGATCGACCAGCCCTCGTCATGCCATACACTCGGCGCGTTGAGGTCCCACAAGCGCAGGCCAAACGCCACCAACAGCACCAGCAGCAGCAAATAGACCTCGCGCGCCCCGGCCACGGGTACAACTCGCTTCATTAATTCACCACACGCGAACGGCGCAATTCGGCCAGAATCAACTGTTCCCAGGGGGTGCTGGTCTCGACGGGGACGTAATGGATGCCGCGCCGCGTGCAATATGCGCTGATCTGGGATTGCCACGCGTGCAGGCGCTGGAAATACAGTTCCATCATCGCCGCGTCGACGGTTACATCTTGCGGCACGCCGGTTTCGACATCCACCAGTTTGAGATCGCCGGTAATTTCCGGGTTGACCTCGTCGGGCGATAGCGTCTGAATAACCGTAACCTCGTGCCCGCGTCCTTGCAGCGCGCGCAGCCCATCCTCATACCCTTCAGGGGCCATCAAATCCGTGACCACCACGCACACCCCGGCGCGCGGCGCGCGGCGCGCGATATCGGCAAGGCTCTGGTTCAGATCAAACCCGCCGCGGGTGTGAGCATGCTCCAGCCAGGTCAGCAGTTTGAGCGTGTGCCCGCGCCCGCGCAGCGGTCCCCAATACTCGGTACCGTTGCCCCGCACTGCCGCCACCGTCAACTGGTCGCCACCGCTCAACGCGATATAGCCCAGCCCGGCCACGATACGGCGCGCGTAAAGAAACTTGTGCAATTCGCGGTCGCCTGAACGCGGCCAATCCATGCTCGCGGAAGCGTCCAGCACCACGTACACGGCGAGGTCTTCCTCGTCCTCCAGCAGCTTGATGTACGGACGACCCAGGCGCGCGTAGATGTTCCAATCCACCCGCCGCAGATCGTCGCCGCGCACGTAGTTCCGGTAATCGGCAAACTCGATGCTGGTGCCGCGCTTGGACGACCGGCGTTCACCCTTGATCGTGCCCGCGCGGACCCTGTTTGCCACCAGAGTCAGTTGGTCCAGCTTGCGCAGTGTCTTTTCGTCAAAAACCCGTTCGGCCATACAGATTTACCCAATCGGTAGCCTGCTGCTCATGTCACGATATCCTGGCGCTGGAACAAGAACACCGCCAGCGCGACCACTCCGACTACCCACCCTACCAGCGCCACCAGCGAAAAAGAGAGCGAATCGGATAGTATGATCACCCTGGCCGGATCGCCTTCAAACAGCCCCATATCGATCGCGCGGTTTTCATTGACCCACGACAATACGTTCAACACGTTATACAGCGGCGTCAAACGGTACAGATGTACGATTTTCGGAATATCCAGAAAATAGCCAATAAGCACTAGGCCCAACACGGAGAAGCTCTCCGCAATCGTGATCGCGAAACTCAGCAGCACGCCGCCAAGAATCGAACGCGTGACCATCGCTGCCAGCGCCGCATAACCCGCTGAAATGATTGTCGTGGTGAACGTGGTAGACGCTTGAATCGCATAATCTTCAGAAAAATCCGCCAGCACAGCGCCGGTCACCGCAGGACCGTAATCATAGTCCGCGATCGACGCCAGCACGCCAAATCCCACCGCGATGATAAGCGACGTGAGCACGAACGCCAGTAGCACGAACACGCCAAGCGTGACGAATTTGGTCAGGATCAATGCCACGCGGCTGTTGCGCGGCACGGTGCTTTTCCACGTCTGCCACTGGTATTCCCCAGCGAAGACCACCGCCGTGAAGCTCAGCAGAATCACACGCAAAAACGGATTGTTCGGGACATTCCACACGCCGACGGCGAGATCAGTCCAGCGATACGTCTCCTCAACGCCAAAATTCGCGCGGGCGTCAGCATCCAGCGCGAGGACCAGCGCCAGCAATGCCACAATACCCGCCGCCCCGATCGGAAAAATCCAGACCAGCGCGACCGCCGACCACCGGTTACCGGCGATCTTGATCCACTCCGCGCGAAAGAGATTCGCCAGCGCGCGCAATCCGCCGCGAAGGTTATTAGCATTCGTTACAGCGCGCGTTGGCTCAGTCATGTGCGGCACGCTCCTGCACCACCGAGAGGAAGTACTCTTCGAGCGACTGGCGCTGGCTGGCGACGTGATACACTTCGATATCGCTGGCAACCAATAAACGCACAACATGCGGTACATCATCGCGCAGTGCATCAACGATCAGCGCACGCTCATTTGCCGTGACCGTCCAGTGCTGGCCCAGGATCGCAGCGGCACGATCCAGCGGCACCGCCTCGACCTGCAGGCAACTTTTTCCCTCCAGCAGGTGCGTCACCGTGCCTTCACGCAAAATCTCGCCCAAATGGATGATCGCTACCCGGTCACATACCTGCTCGACTTCGCCCAACAAATGACTCGACAGGAACACCGTTTTGCCTTGATCGTCTACCAGGCTGCGAATAAACTGGCGGATTTCGTGCATACCCCCCGGATCGAGGCCGTTGGTCGGCTCATCAAGTATGAGCAAATCCGGATCGGTCAGCAGCGCTGCTGCCAGCCCCAAACGCTGTTTCATGCCGGTCGAATAACCCTTGACGCGCTGTTCGGCGCGCGCCGAAAGCCCAACCTGCTCCAGCAACATGTCAATCCGCCGGGGATCGTACTGATTAGCCGTGCGCGCCAGCACTTCGAGATTGCGGCGCGCGGTGAGAAACGGATAGAACGACGCGCCTTCAACCAGCGCCCCAACCCGCCGCAAAACGTAGTGATCGCGGCGCACATGCCGCCCGTAGATGAACGCGTCGCCCTGCGTGGGCAGGATCAAGTCAAGCAGCATCCGGATCGTGGTCGTTTTGCCCGCGCCATTCGGTCCCAGAAAGCCGTAGACCTGTCCCGCCTGAACGTCAAGCGTTACATTATTGACCGCGACGATCTGTTTGCGCTTACGGCGGCCAAAGATTTTGGTCAATCCTTCTGTACGGATCGCGACGCCATCATCCACGACACATTACTCCGTGACCAGCGTCGCGAGGTGGCGATCGCTCAACAGTGGCACGACCCGTACCAACAACAACACCTGGAACAATCGCATCACCATCGCCATACGAACCGCGCCGTCCACACGCGAATCACGCACCGGGGCCAGCAGCGAATCGATCAAACCGTGCCGCTGGTCAGGCGACAGGTCCGGTTGTGTTTCGATGGAGAGACGCCACCATTGCTCGTAAAGCTGCCACACGACATCTTCGTGCATGAACGCGAACTCAGCTTCCCACGCCTTGATGTGCTGGATCGTGGAAAACACTTCGAGCGTTTCCGCAATGCCGCCGACCAGCAAATGCCTGAGCGCGTTCGCGCGGTCGGTGCGCAGCGCGTTGATCAATTCCTGGACGGAAAACGTGCCCACCGATCCCGCCGCGAGCTTTGCCGCCAGCGTGCTGTATTGCTTGGAAGACAGCTTGCTGCGCACGCTCGCGAGATAGCTGTAAAACATCCCGGCGATCGCGCGCGCCGCTTCAGCTTCCGGCGTTCCCAATGCCAGCAGGTGCGGCTGCAAACGCCACAGGGCATCTGGCGACGGTTCAGCAAGCACGCGCAGCGCGAGCGTTTCCAGTGTCATGACGGCCTACCCTTCTGCCGGAACCGGCACGCGTTCGATCAGGTCTGTGATCACATCGTCTGGCAGTATCCCCTCTGCCTGCCCCTCGAAGTTCAACAGAATGCGGTGCCGCAACGCCGGGTGTGCAACCGCTTGCACATCCTCAAACGCAACGTTGTAACGCCCTTCAAGCAGCGCGTTGACCTTCGCGCCGAGCACAATCGCCTGCGCCCCGCGCGGGCTGGAACCATACCGCACGAATTGCTCCACCAGGCTGCCGGGCGGCGCGTCGCTGCCGGGATGTGTGGCGATCACCAGTTGCGCGATGTAGTGGCTGACATGCGACGCAATTGGCACGTTGCGCACCAAATTGCCCATCGCGATGATCTGCTCGCCAGTGGTCGCCATATCGGCATGTGGGACCTCAGCACCGGTCGTGCGCTCCATGATCGCGACCAGCTCGTCTGCCGAAGGGTAAAGCACGTCGATCTTGAACAGAAAACGGTCGAGCTGGGCTTCTGGCAGTGGATACGTGCCTTCCATTTCCAGCGGATTCTGTGTCGCCAGCACAAAAAACGGCGGTTCGAGCCGGTAGCGTTCATTCGCAACTGTGACCGTCTTCTCCTGCATCGCTTCCAGCAGCGCAGACTGTGTTTTAGGTGTGGCCCGGTTGATCTCATCCGCTAGCACGAGATTGGCGAAAACCGGCCCCGCCTCAAAGCGGAAGTAACGCCGCCCATCTTCGCTTTCTTCCATGATGTTTGTGCCGACGATATCGGCGGGCATCAGGTCCGGCGTGAACTGGATGCGTGAGAACTTGAGTTCCATCACGTCCGCCAGCGTGCGGATCAGCATCGTTTTGCCCAGGCCCGGCACGCCTTCAAGCAATGCGTGTCCCCCGGCTACAATACACATCAACACCTGGCGCACAACCTTGTCCTGGCCCACGATCACCTTGCCCACTTCGGACAAGATCGCGTTGGCGGTCCGGTGAAATTCGTCAGCCGTGATCAAGTTAGCAGCGGTAGCGTCACTCATGGATTTCATCCTCAACTGGAAGTAGGCGTGTCTGTCTCGGCGATCATCGACACGATTCGGGTAACTAGACGGGCGAGTACGGGATGTCCGGCAGCACCGGATTGCCCTGGGCATCAAGCCCTGCGATCGCTGTCGGGCTGGCAACGCCGGGCTTGATGACCAGAAAGCCGCCCGAAGCCACCGGGCCACTCTCGCTGCTGCCATCGTCAAACGTAACCTGCACCTGCGTGACAGCCGGATCCTGCAACCGGCCAAAGACGAGCGTGTTCGGCTGTCCGTCGGTGGTCAATATGAAGGTGTTCGCCGCCAGCGTCTCGACCGGTGTGGCCTGGGCACAGGTCAACGCCCCGCTATCCGTCGCGCGCCAGCCACCATCAGCCGATGTGAGCAGCAAGTAACCGACACACGGAACGCCAGCCGCACCGGTATACGAGAACCCGACCAGGCGATCAGGCCCGCGAAGCTGATCCCCCCACAGCGCCAGGTCGTTGGGCATATCACCGCGCAACCGGACGAACTGCTCTACCTGCTGCGGCACCTCTGGCACTGGGGTAACAGTCGCCACATCCATACCTGTTTCAGCCGGAGAAGTCGCAGGCTGCGTCGCAGGTGTCTGCGTCGGAAGAGAAACCGGCGCAAACCCCATTGTCGCCTGCGCGGTCTTTGTCTGGTCCACTTCATCGATCGGCTGGATGCACCCGGCCAAAACTAACGCCAGCAGACACACGCTTACCAGCAACCCGCGATGCACTCGGTTATACACAAAGACCCCCTCTCGGTCTGGGAACCATGGCGTTGCTCACTCCCCGGCCAGCGACGAGAAATACTCGCGGATCACATCCCGCTGGTCCAGCGGAATACGCCCGCTCTCCAGCGCATCGCTCACCACGCTCTCATAATCGCGGAACGCGCCGGAGTACGTAATCGCCGCTTCGCCTTGCGGGTTGGGACCGAATTCGCCTTCCTGCACCACCCCTTCGCCAGGAACATCACTCTCACCACCCACGTCAACCGCAGCCTCGCTCTCGCCCCCCAACGTGAACGCTTCGTTCTCCGGGTCGTACATTTCGAAGCCGCCATCGACCGAACTGTCCGCAGATTGTGCGCCTTCGTCCAGCGCCCCGGCTTGCCCGGTCACATTATCCGCGCCCGCGTCCCCTTCACCCTGCCCGGCAGAAGGAGCGTTTGCTCCCCCTTCACTCTCCCCGCTTTGGCCGGCATCGGCTTGCTGCGGCTGCGCGGCGGATTGCGCACCCGTCGCGCCGGAAGTCTCACCCTCCGTCCCGGTGGTTCCCGCCTCGTCACCTTCGGGTATCCCCACGCCGGATTCCTGTCCTGCGCCTGCTTCACCGTCGGTGGCGGTCTGCTGACCTTCGTCGCCGGTCTGCTGCGCGCCCTGTCCGGCCATCTGTCCCGCGTCTGGAAGCTGATTCGCCTGTTCCATCGCGGCGAGTTCGCGCTGACCCTGCTGCAACTGCTGGGTGGTGTCCTGCGCGGTCCGGGCGAGATCGGAACGCTGTAGCTGCTGCTGTTGTTCCCGGAGCATCTCCGCTGCTTCACGCAGTGCGTCCTGCGCCGCTTTCATATCGCCGCGCCGTAGCGCATCCGCCGCCTCGCGGAGCTTCTCAGCCAGGGCCGGGTTGCGCTCCGCGATCTTTTCGGCTGCGTCCTCAAGGCGCTGCGCGAGCGCGTCGCGCTCTTCCTGCGTGAGGTTCTGCCGCGCGATGTCTTCGGCTAGCTGGGCCAGATCACGCGCCATGCGTTCAAAATCCGCCGCATTCATCGACTCCGCGAGGTCTTGTGTCAGTTCGGAGCCCGCGAATTCATTTGCGGCTGCCTGATACGCCGCTTCTTGCTCCGGCGTCACCCCGTCCGCCAGCTCATCTAGTGCCTGCTGCGCTTCCGCCAGCGCCGCGACCGCCTCCTGCTGCGAAACGCCTTGCTGCTGGAGTGTATCGAGCGCTTCGCGCAGCGGGTCGGTGAGCGCTTCTTGCTCGGCCTCGGACAGGTTCGGATCGTTCTCGATGGCGGCGATCATATCTTGCAGCTCATCGCTTTGGGCATCGATCGCCGTTTCCAGATTGCGCCGGGCGAGCAATTCGTCAGCCTTGGGATTCGGGGCCAGCAGCAAATACGCGAATATCCCCGCCAGCACCAGCAGCAACGCCAGTTCGCCCCAACGCACGCGCAGCGGCAGGTTGGCACGCATATTGACACGGCCCGCCGCATTTACCGCATCGTTTAGCTGGCGCTCGCCCAACTCCTCCGGCAGCGGGATCGAACCGCTCACCAGTTCCAGCGCCGTGCTGACCCGTTCCTGCAGTCCAAAGCGGTAATCGAAACGCCGCGCGCTGATGACCACAGAACGCGGCCAGAACCAGATCAAAGCCAACACCGCCATGACAAGCCCAGACGTCACCAAAGCAGTGTATAACGCTATCTGTTCTGGCATCAACCAGGCCCGCAACCGCGCCACGAGCGCGAGCGTCACACCGCATGCCAGCCCCGCGATCACGGCGCGCGGCCCCCAGATCAGACTGGCGAGCAAGCGCAAGCGCTGGTCCCAACGCCGCACCTGCCGCGCGAGAAAATTTGCTGTCTGGTCGAGCGCAATGGCATTCATAACCACGACATCTTTCTATTTGCCCAGCCTGTGCATGAGCTTGTGGTGTTGCACACGCTGCAACTCACCGCTCACCGCTCAACGATCGAGCATGCTCACGCGGCGCACCGCCAGCACGAAGAACACCACACTCAACACGACGTAAATAACCGTGAACGGTATCCAGGGCGACACCAACGTCACGGTATCCCCATTTGCTAGTGTATACGAAAACAAGCCGACCGTTCGTCTGTTAATCAAAAAATATTGTGTCAATCCCGCCGTAATCGCCGGGTTGGTGCTCAAGATCAAACCGGAGATGTACAGCAAGGCTAACTGGACCGTGGACGCCTCCACACGGTCAAACGAGAAACCCACGATCAACATGACCGCGCCCCAGACGATCGGGACGCCGAACATCACAAACATCGTCGCAGCATAGGTCAGCACATTTGCAGAGAGCGTACGCTCCGATCGGGCGGAGAAATACAACCCCATAGCGCCAAACAGCAACGCCGTCGCAGTCAGGATCACAAACGACAAAATTAGCTCGGTTTCCTCAACGCCACCAAAGAAAAAAGCGATGCTCTGCAACGGCACGGCTGCCAGCAACAAGATCAACACGTACAGCATACCGGATAACAGCTTGCCGAACACAAAGAGCCGCGTGGGCAGCAGCGTCGTACGCAACAGGTCGAACGTCTGCTGCTCGCGTTCGCTACTGATCGCGCCGGATGTAAACGCCGGAGCGATGAACGCAACCAACAGCATCTCGATCCCAACCACACCCGCGAAGAGCGTGCGCCCGATCTCGCCCACGCTGACCTGGCCGCTCAACGTCCGCGACGACTCGGATACCGCCAGATAGATCAACGATGAAAACGCACCCAGCAGCAGCAAATAGACGGTCAGCACGACGAATGCACGCGCGCCGCGCATACGCCCGCGTAATTCCTTCAACACGACCGGGTTATCAACCAGCCAGCGCAGGCGCTTGCGCCACCACGGCCAGGTCCACACTGCGAACGAAGCTCTCTGCATCCGTACCGCCCTTCCCTAACTCAGGACACGACCCCTTTTGTCGCGCGCATAAAGACCGCTTCAAGATCGCGTGTCTGCTCCGAGAAATTGACAACCGGGATACCCCGGGTTGACAAGGCCTGTAACAGTGCGCTAATGCTCGTATCATCCCCATTGAAATCAACACGAATTCGCTTGCGCCCGCGATCGTCCGGCAAATCGCGCACCTCGACCACGCCATCGATCTGACGCAATGTCTCTTTTGCTTCGTCCACGCGATCCAACAACGTGATCCTGATCTCGCGCGTGAGACTCAACTGGCTGCGAATTTCTTCGACCGTGCCCTGAACGACCATTCGCCCGGATTCGATAATGCCCAGATGCGTGCAGATCTCCGCCACATCCGCGAGGATGTGCGACGAGAAAAAGATCGTCTTGCCCATGCGTGCCATCTCGACCAGCAGCTCGCGAATCTCGATCCGGGCGCGCGGATCAAGGCCCGACGCGGGTTCGTCCAGGATCAATACCTCCGGGTCGTGGGCCAGCGTGCGTGCCAGGCTGAGGCGTTGTTTCATGCCCCGGCTGAGTTCTTCGACCATATCGTCACGGCGATGAGTCAGGTCGACCAACGCCAGCAAGTCATCGATCAACTTGGGGCGTTCGCGCTCCGGGATCTCGTAACACGCGGCGAAGAAGTCGAGGTATTCCCACACCTTCATATCATCGTACACGCCGAAGAAATCCGGCATATAGCCGATGGCGCGGCGGACCTCGCGCGGGTAATCGGTCACGGAGTAGCCCGCCACATACGCCTCTCCTGCCGTCGGCGTGAGCAGCGTGGTCAAAATGCGCATCGTAGTAGTTTTTCCGGCCCCATTCGGCCCGACAAACCCGTAAATCGACCCGCGTGCAACACGCAGCGAGAGATCATCCACGGCGGTTAACTTGCCAAACCGTTTGACTAATCCGTGTGTTTCAATAATATGCTCTGATGCCATCAGCCTGTCCTACTTCGCAGCCTCGGCGACGTTCAGCCAGCCGCGATAACCTACCTTAATATACTGCACGCGGTTATACGAGAGCGTAGTGGGGGCCGTCACGCGCACATTGACCGCATTTTCCGGCCCGACATATGCCGATGCTGGCGACACGAGCATCGTATCCGATGCCGGAGCAAGAGACACCGGCTCCCACGCCTGGGCAGTCCAGTTCCACAGCGCGACGATCACATCACCCTGTCCCTGAAAATGTATTGCCAGTTCGTCCACGCGCTCGAAGCGCATATCCGGAAGCGGCATGAACTGGAACACAGCCTGTGCGCTGTCGTCGATCTGGAACGTCACCTCTGGGTGAACGTCACGCATCGTCGCCGGATCGTCCAACGCTGCGATCGTCCAGGTCGTCAGTCCCGGCGGAACTTCAACCCGTTGCCCGGGATCGGCGGTGGATACCGGCAGGTCAAATACGTAGAGCGTGGTGTCTTCGCGAACCGCATCGCGCCCAGCCAGCGCAACCGAGGGCATAGCTTCCCGCGACCACGCGAACAGATAAGCCCCGCTGCCGCGCCCACCGCTTGCTTCCTGGTCCTTCACCAGCGCGCCCAACAACCGGTAGCGCTGGCGAATTTCGTGCTGGCGACCCGACACGCGTGAAACGGTGCACACGAACTGCTCATCCTGCATCACGTCCGGGATCGTCAGCGCCACCCCGCCGTGTGAAAAACAGCCACCATACGAACTACCGATCCGGAAGGGACCATACGTATAAGGACGCGCCCAATTATAGGTCGTGCCTAGTGTCAGCGGCCCCGGACTCTGCGGACCGATCACGATATCGAACTGCGCGGTCTGGCCGGGGCTGAGCGTGCCTAGTTTGCTTGCCTCGCCTTTTACCACCACGACAGCATCTTCGAGCGTCACGCCGGTTGTGTTGGTGATCGTACCCGTGATACGCGGCGGCTGGTCCGTACCCAACCGCCATTCGGCAAAAGCATCGAGTTGCGGAGCCGTGTCATACCCGCTCGCCACCAGGCTCGCCACGGTGCCCCCGTCGACCAAGATATCCTGCGCTACATAGCGGGTGCCCTCGGTAATCATAACCGGGACGTTGACACCGATCCCCCCTTCCGGCAGCGTGCGCAGCGCATACCCCTGCGCCGCTTCGATATCGTAGTACAATCGGCGCGGCGATTGAACCCCAACCAGCGTAAGCACCTGTGCCTGTTCCTGCCCAGGCCACGCACGGATCACCGACATACGGTTGACAACCGGCACATTACCGCGCAGATTAAACCCAACCTCATACGCCAGTACGCTAAAGACCGTAATCAACACCGGAATCGTCACCCAGGCCCATTCACGGCGATCCAACCGCTTCAAAAGCAGGTAATTAACGGGGCCCACCAGTACAATGTACGCCAGGAGAAAACCGCACAACTGGAAAAACGTTGGCAAGACCGTGCTCGACGTCGTCAAGGTAGCATCTCGCGCCGTCTGCCAGTCACTGAACCCGTCTGTCCAGCTCGGCTGCTGGCCGGTCGACGCGATCAGCGTATACCACAGGTCCGCTTTACCGGGCCACGAACGCAACGGTTCAGCATTCGGATCCACCGCGAGAAAATCCACCCAGCCCGAACCGTAACGCCCACGCACGATCAACGGCAAATCGCCATCGGCCAGCAGCACACGTGCTGTTGGCGCGGCAATGGAATCTGTCGCGGTCATCTCCACATTGAGATCATCCTCCGTTCGGCGCAAATACGCCCCGAAGGGTGCCGCCGACTCGAGCGGCACAGTCCCGCGCAGCGTCACCGGCAGGAGATCGACCAGACGAGCAGTCGTGCGCTGCCATGTCTCACCCCCCGCTACGATCAGATGACCGCCACCCAACACCCACTCCGTCAGGGCCCGCGCCTGCTCCGGTCGCAACGCGCCGGTATCCACGTCATGAAACATGATGAGATCCAACCCCATCAACGCATCGCTCAGCGCCGGCATATCCTCAACACGCCAGTTCACCTGCCGCGCTACGCCGTTTCCCACGTCCCGCGCCGCGAGATCAACGGCCCCGTAGGCAGATGCCGTGACCACGGCATATAACGCGTCGCCGGCACCCGCCATACGCAGCGACACATCATGTTGGGCAACGATGTGCCCGCTGTCGTTCACGATCTCGACCTGGATATGCTGCACGAAGTTCTCAAGCGAGATATACAAGAACACCTGCTTACGCGCCCCGCGCGGCAGGCTCAACGGCGTGCGATAAGTCGTCTCTTCCAGTCCGCCAAGCTCGCCCAGGCGCACGCGCGCGTAACCATCAAGACCCGCGCCCGCATTGCTGACATTCAGCCGTACAGGGGTCCATTGTCCTCTGCGATAGAAACCGCTATACCCTGCACTCACATCCAGCGTCAGCGCGGCCTGTTGGCGCGGCTGGGCGAATCCGACCAGCAGCGGTAACAACACCAGGATAACCAATAGAATGGGCGATCGCCGTCTCACAATCCTGTCGTCATCTCCTCGTGGGCAGGGGGAACGTAGCACGTGGGTTACAGTACGCCGCACACCGAAGCAGTCACCGTCCATGCGTTTAACACGAGTGGCGGCCCCAGATGCGTTGAAATGCGGCTCATGCCGCCCGATATGAACTGATCACCATAAGCTGCCAATTATCAGGTTCTAATTATATTTTACGCGTTACAGGCGGTTTTTACTCAGCCCAGCCACGCACAGATTTCATTATATGTATTGTATCACCCGCACATGGCACATGACCGTTCCTGCCTGCGCTCATTCACGAACTGGCAGGCTGCCAGCCCGGATCATGACGCAGCGGTCGGGGTCGGGGACGCTGCGGGCGTGGGGGTCGGGAGTGGCACGTCGGTCTCAACAATGTCCTCTTCGCCAGTCGTGCTATCCGTATCATCCGGGGATACATCTTCCGGCGGTGGCGGGTAATCGGCAGTGATCAGCAACCGTTCAGGGTCGAAATTGGTGCACTCGAAATCATCACGACGCACCCAGCCTAACCGCAGCGCATTGATACTCACCGGAACCCGCAACCATTCGCCGCTGGGATCGCGTGCCACAGGCGAATACGACAGCGTCGTGCCCGGCTCGTTGTTGGCGGGCTGTGGCGGCAAGATCGCGGGATAGGCTTCGCCGGGGCCGCTGCGCACGATGGTTTTCTGGGCTTTCAACTCGCAAATCGGGTACACCACTGCGAGCTTCTGGGTCACACTGGCGACAACCTGATCTTCGCCTTCGGCATACAACGTGACCAACCATTCAGAGGCGTCGTTACTCAGCACGATCGACACATTCTGTTCACCGGTTAGCGGCATGGGCGGCACGAACAGCGCACCGTCCTGATGCGAGCTTTCCAGCCAGATGTTATAGCCACCGTCGTATTCTTTCGCCCCTGCCACGCTCCACCGCACGCGCACCTGGTGCTGCACATTGCGAACCAACTCTGTGCCACTAAGCACAGTAAGTGAGAGTGTCACTTTTGGACGCACATCAACCCGCGTGGTCAGCGTGCTGCTGGCATCGCCGTTTCTTGCTTCCAGGATCAGGGTGTATATGCCCGTCTGATCGAAGGTGACGGGAAATTCACCGGAATCCGGATCAACAGGGAACTGCCGCTGCCCACGCACGCTTTGCGCGGTCAACGAAGCGTTATCCGCATCGGTCACGTCCCAGGACACGATAACGGACTCGCCTAACGGCACTTCCGGCTGGCTGACATCCAATGTGTGAATCTCCGGGACGACATTTCTGTCATCATCACCCCCACCACCAACCAGCAACAGCGCGAAACCTATCACAAACAGGGCAACCAACGCGATCACCGGAATCGCCAGCACAGGTGCCCACCCCGGCAGACGACCTTGTGCAACGTACTTTCCGGGTACCGCCGCCACAAACCCCGATGCATCGTGCGCCTGCGCGACGACTGCAAACTCATGCGCGCGCTCAGCGCCGAACCAGCGCGGTCGCCTGGGGCGAATCGTGCCGCTCAACGTCCGGCGCTCGCCCGCGTCAAGCCGGAGCGTGCCACCCGGCAACGCAAACACCAATTCCCCGGTCTTATCCGTTCCCTGAATGGTTAGTGGCAGCGGGGCGTTTCCCTGGTTGTGCAGATATAGCTTGAACCCCGTACCGTCAGCGATAACGGATTCCTCCAACGCCATGCCGAATCCACTGAACGGCAACACGTGCAAACTGGTCTGTGCATCGACGGTTTCGGCAGGACGCGACTTCGAGCGCACGCGCACGACGAAAGGGTGTTCACCGGGGCGGCTTTCACTGCGGCGCAACGGTTTGAAGTTGATCAGCACCTGCCGCTCTTCTCCCGGCTCCAGGGGCACCTCGACCTGATCGGCACGCGCCCAGCCTTTAGGCAGGCCATCGATCTCAACGAAGTACCGATCGGCCTCCTCACCGATGTTTTCGATGTTCAGTGTCGCCTGGACGTGCGCACCGGGCGCGACCGCCATATCCGGCCCGTCAAGCTCAACCCGATAGGAAGGCCGGGATATGATGACGCGCTGTGTGGTGTCTTCCGGAGCGGTGCGTTCAAGTGCGTCCGGTGGATGGTAAATTAAACGCACTTCCCCAATCTGAATCTCTTCTCCACCGCGCAACACAAACGGCTCATGAGGATTCAGACGGAAGCTATCAACATACGTTCCGTTTACCGATTCGAGGTCTTCGAGTAGCGCCTGCTCATCGTTGAACGTGAAAATGACGTGGTATCGCGAGATCGTGGTCGTATCCAGGACGATATCGTTTCCGGTCGAACGACCGACCGCGACCGTTTCTTTGTTCAGCCGGTAGCTTTCCATCGGTCTATCCGGCCAATACACGTCCACTCTGCCGTAGAACATACTCGCTCCCTCTGCGCCACACAGACAACCGGTGAGCAGGCTTTTCCGGTATATCGTGATGGTTCAATTGTAGCGACCTACGGGGAATAAACAACCTACGCCCGATGCACGTTTATGTTGTCGCCAGCCACTTACTGCTGGCATAACATGAGAGCGCGGTTCACGCGCCCTCAGGGTAATCAAACAAGCATGTTGTATGGAACAAAACACGCGCTCAGTCGAAACGGATACGCGGGTCCAGCCAGGTGTACATGATGTCCACCAGGATGTTGCCGACGATGAGGAACACGGAATACAAAATCGTGACCCCCATGATCATCGTGTAATCGCGCGCTGTCACGCTGTCCACGAAGACCTTACCCAGCCCCGGAATGACAAAGATCAACTCCACGACGAACGTGCCGGTCAACACGGCAGCCAGCAACGGCCCCAGGATCGTCGCTACCGGGATCAACGCATTTTTCAGCGCGTGAACGTAAATCACGACACGCTCGCGCAAGCCCTTCGCGCGGGCCGTGCGAACGTAGTCTTCACCCAAAACCTGCAAGAGGCTGGCGCGGGTCAAACGCGCGATACCGGCACTCATGCCCGTCCCCAACGTGATCACCGGCAGCGCGAGTATTTGCAGGTAGTACAGTGAAAACTCTGGACCTTGCTGCCACTGGTTCCGGTCATCCGCGACCGGTACCCAGTCCAACTCGACTGCAAAAATGATGATCAAGATTGGGGCGATGACAATTGCTGGTGTAGCCTGTCCTAACACGGCGAAGAACATCGCGACATAGTCGATCGGCGAATTATGGTAAACGGCTGCCAGCACCCCAAGCGGCACACCAAGCAAAAAGCCCAGGATCACCGCAAACACACCGACTTGCATTGACACCGGCAGGCGCTTGGATATCTCGTCACTCACCTGCACGTTCTGGTCACGCAGTGCTTTGTTGAGCGACGGGCCAAAATCAAGCTGCAAGACCCCCCATACATAGTTGAAGAACTGTGAGTCCAGCAGGTCGATCTTCCACTTTGTTTCTTCGACCGTCCGAATACTACCCTGCCTGCTACCGCCGATGACCACTTCCTCGGTACGTTTGGAAATAATGTTCCAATCGTCACCATCGGGGAAGTATCCGTCATTCCAGGTATTGAACAGCACGGGCTTGTTCAGACCAAACTTCTGTTCAAGCTGCCGGACCAAGTGATCCGGCATTTTCTTGCTGCCTGCCGCAAAACTGAACGGTCCTGCAGGCAGCAAATGCGACAAGACAAACGTCACGAGCATGATCGCAAACAACACGGGGATGGCTGCCAGCACACGCCGGATCAAGAACTTGACCATGCTTGCGCCCCCCAGCATTCGCACGACCTTATCCAGAATGATCAGGATAGGGTTCGCGCCCCCGCTGGATTGTGTCTGTGCTTCGGTCATATCAACGTCCTCGTATTCTTCACCATCCCCGGAGCGAACAGGCCGTTCGCCCCGGAGAGCCTAGTTTCACAGTGCAGACTTATTCTTCGAGCGCAACCAGATCACGGCCTGAAGCATAGCCGGTGATCAACGCTTCCTCGTCGTTATAGATCACCTTCGGTCGGACGATGTTGCCTTCCTGCTCTTGTGTGATCGTTGAAGGTTGTCCGGTGCACTGAACTTCGTAGAAGAAACTGAACCGGTTACGGGTGCGGTCTTTTTCCAGGACGATACCCGTTACTTCCATGCCTTCATCCCGCACGCAGCGCCCGGTGAACTCTGTGTACGACCCGATCGTGCCCGCGCTCGCGATATTGGGCGGAATACGCGCCCAGGTTACGCCATCCTCATCCGTTTCCACAGCAGCGCTACGATCAGCAAATGCAACGCGCTGACCGATGACGAAGTCAACCGGACCTTCGAGATACTGCTGATCAGCCCAGCCGGTATATTCCTCGCACGTGATCACGTCGTTCTCACCTACCGTGCATTCGTTGCACACGATCTGGTAGTAGATTTCGTCAACCGCCGCATATTCTTCGATCGAGGCTACCGAACCGGATGAACACTCGGCAACAACATTGGCATCTTCACCTGTAACGTCTGCCGGACCGGGGTTTTCCGTCAAGTAGAGCGGCGGCGTGATCTGGATCACCTCGCGTCCTTGTGCTGACGTGCGTTCGACAACATCCCCTGCTATCGCGGGATCGGCTGCGTCATCCACTACATCGCCCGGTTCTCCTTCAACATCGGCCACACCACCTGCTACTTGCTCGTCAGCAAATATCGGAACCGGCGGCACATAAACAACGACGTTAACGCCAATATCGTACTGCAGCGGACCAACAAACATTTCAGGGGTCACCCAACCGTCAACCTCGCCGCAAGACACCCTGTAGTAAACCTGATCGTCGACCAGGTGTACCTCCAGGGCCGTCAGGATATCGCCGGCTGAGCACGCGCCGTCAACTGCATTCTCAGCAGTCGGCGGTGCAGGTTCGCTTGAGAGTTGAAATGCCTGGTCAGGAGTATTTCTTGCGACAGCGCGTTCATCAACATTGATCGGCACAGGGCCAAACAGATCCTTGTTCGTGACCCAGCCCTTGAGCGGGCCCCCCGATGTCGGGCAGTCGATCTGGTAGTAAATCGTCTTCTCCCCGTCATTATCAGGATCAGCCGCGATCAGATCGCTGACACGAACAACTGTTTCCGGCTTGCAGCTTTGCAGGGGGTTAAACGGCAACGGGCGAAAGGCGTCATCCAGCAGTTCAACCGCCTGTCCTACGCCGCCCTCCGGCACGACTGTGATGGCGAGATCGTCCTGCGCGAACAGCAGCGGTCCGGCCAGCCGGTCTTCCACTACCCATCCAACTGAACCAACGCAGTTGATCAGGTAGTACGTATCGCCATGATGATCAACACCGGCGTACAACACCCGCGCCGCCGAATCCCCCTGGCACATTGTCTTCGAATTCACCAGGCTGTCCCGCAGTGGCTCAGGATCAACCGTCAGGTTGAAGAAAGTACGGCCCGCCTCGCGTGGAGCCAGCACCAGTTGCAATTCCTCAAAGCGAGCGTCCTCTGGATCGGCGAGCGGCGTTGGCGTGTAAAACGGCGTCAATTCAAAAACGCCGGGTATCTGGCCTGAATAGCAGGCCATAGTCGCCAACAGCAAACTGACACCAACCAGTAGCAGGGCCGCTGCCCCTTGTGTTTTTCGTGTTCTCACGTAAATTTCTCCTCGTTACACGTGTTTGGCGCTTATCATGTACCGCGCATACGCGGATCAAGCGCGTCGCGCAGACCGTCGCCCAGGAAATTGAACGACAGTGTGGTGAGAACCAGCGCCACACTCGGCACGAGCAAGATATGGCGGTTCGAGAAAAATCCGCCGCGCGTGCGCACTTCGCTGATCATTGCACCCCAACTCGGCGTGCCCGGTTGGACACCAAGGCCAATGAAGCTCAAGAACGCTTCGGTGAAGATATACCCCGGGATGGCTAGTGTCTCGAGCACGATCAGCGGGCCGAGAATGTTTGGCAGCAAGTGCACAAAAATGATGCGCCGGTTACTTGCCCCTACGGCACGCGCCGCTTCCACGAATTCTTTTTCGCGGTAGGACAACACCAGGCCGCGCG
This sequence comes from uncultured Anaerolineaceae bacterium, assembly GCA_964425755.1. Lineage (GTDB taxonomy): Bacteria > Chloroflexota > Anaerolineae > Aggregatilineales > Aggregatilineaceae > CAYRNY01. The sequence goes on along the minus strand of CAYRNY010000008.1, from coordinate 89,649 downwards.
CTTGACGGGCCATGCCGATCCAGTTGAGCGCGCCAAGCGCCACAAACAGGAACAACAGACCACCCATCTGTTTGTTCAGGTCGAGCACAAAGCCTACGAACCCACCCCGGCCCGAGTCCTGGTACTCGCGCGCGATCTCGGTGAAGAAAACCTGCAAGAGGATAATCATCACCAGGACCGGAAAACCGTACAGGAAATCGATGAAACGCATCATGATGTTATCGATGCGCCCACCATAGAACCCGGAAATCACGCCGTAGATCATTCCGACGAGCAGGCTCATGGTGGCACCGACCACACCCACCGCCAGGGAAACCTGTGCACCGTATACCGTCTGGGTTAACCAGTCTTTACCGTTACTATCACCACCCAACAGATAGCACCACTGCTGCTGACTCGTATCCGGTTCACCGAAATAGCAGTGGCTTTCTTGTACCAACACCAAAGCTTCATCGCTCAGCCAACTACACCAATACGGGTTGCGGTCCTGACCATCGCGAGCACACATCCCCGGATCGGGATAGGGGTCCTGCTGCGCGACGTTCACCGGATTGATCGTGTGACGGGCCGCGGCCCCACCACGCGCATCCAGCAAACCAACTTCTGTCCATAGCTTGGCCGTAATCGCGATGAAGAAGATGACCATAAGCATCATCAAGGCGAACACTGACATCTTGTTACGGCGAAACAGCCGCCAGGCGTCAAGCCATGGACTCGATCGCTCTTTTTCGTGTTCTTGCAGTGAGATCGGCTCCGCGCCTTCTGCAACTGCCATAAGTGTAATCTCCTTCTAGCCCGCCTCGCTTACACCATGCAAGACTCGCCCTGCGATCTTCACAGCCTGGCGAGGCATGGTGCTTCCAGACATCTCTGGAAGTCGATATGTACGGCGGACATGGATGTCTCGTCCGAGAAATGAGGAGCGTTATACGCCCCGCCTGCATCAAACATCAAACAACCCGGTGGCAAGATACCCAGTGTTCCGGCAGCACTTCCACCAGGGCGGGATCTTCATCAAAGCACACGTCAACCGACACAGGGCACCGCGTGTTGAAATTGCAGCCCTTCGGCGGGTTGATCGGGCTGGGGACATCCCCCTTCAGAATGATCCGCTGGCGATGCTCTTCAACCTCGGGATCGGGCACCGGAACCGCCGACAACAAAGCCTGCGTATACGGGTGAAGCGGATTCGTATAAAGTTCTTCGCTCTCCGCGATCTCCACAACCTTGCCCAGATACATTACCGCCACCCGATCGCACAAATGGCGAACCATGCTCAAGTCATGCGCGATGAACAGGTAGGTCAGGCCGAGGTCCTCTTGCAGCTCCTGCATCAGGTTCACGACCTGCGCCTGGATCGACACGTCAAGTGCCGAAATCGGCTCGTCGGCGACGATAAACTGCGGGTTGAGCGCCAACGCACGTGCCAGACCAATACGCTGGCGCTGCCCACCGGAAAACTCATGCGGGTATCGCCGCACAAAGTAGGGGTTTAACCCCACCAGCTCCAACAACTCCGCGACACGTTCTTCACGTTCTTTGCGCGTGCCGATCCCATGCACTACCAGGGGCTCTGCAACGATGCGCCCGACCGACATACGCGGGTTGAGCGATGCGTAGGGGTCCTGGAAGATCATCTGCATCTCACGACGCATTCTGCGCAGCGCCTCGCCCTTGAGTTCGGTCAGTTCAACATCGTCAAACTTGACACTGCCCTCCGTCGCTTCATACAACTGCAGAATGGTGCGCCCGGTCGTAGACTTACCGCAACCACTCTCGCCCACCAGCCCCAGCGTCTCGCCCTCGTAGATGTGGAAACTCACACCGTCGACCGCCTTCACTGCGGCAACCTGGCGCTGGAATAGAATACCGGATTTGATCGGGAAGTATTTCTTCAATCCCTGGACTTCGACCAGTTTCTTCTTGCCGTCGAATCGAGAAGTCGGTGCTGTTTGTGCCTGGGTCTTGACATCAGAACTACGCGAGCTCATAACCGCCCTCCTTCTCGCGAACGTCATAGAAGCATGCCACTGTGTGGTTCGACGGACCATCCGGGACCTGCCGAAGTGTGGGATTCTCTTCGCGGCACTCTTCGGTTACCCAGGGGCAGCGCGGCGCGAAGGGACAACCCTTCGGTAGATAGCGCATATCCGGCGGTGACCCTTTAATCGAGAACAGTTTCTTGCTCTTCTGGTCGAGGCGCGGCAGCGACCCTAGCAACCCCAGCGTATAGGGATGGCGCGGGTCACCATAGACGGCTTTCGCCGGCCCACGCTCAACAATGTACCCGGCGTACATCACGTTTACCGTGTCGGCCAGCCCGGCCACAACGCCCAGATCATGCGAAATCCAGATCATCGCCATGCCGATCTTGTCGCGCAGGCGGCGCACCAGATCGAGAATCTGGGCCTGGATCGTCACGTCGAGCGCCGTTGTCGGCTCATCGGCGATCAGCAACTGTGGATTGCAGGACAACCCCATCGCGATCATCGCACGCTGGCGCATGCCACCAGAAAACTGGTGCGGATAGTCATCCAGGCGTTCTCTCGCCGACGGAATGCCCACCATCGCCAACAACTCAGCCGCGCGGGCACGCGCCTGTTCATTATCCATCCCCAGGTGCAACCTGAGCGCTTCAGTAATTTGGCGCCCCACCGTCAGCACCGGATTCAGCGAGGTCATCGGGTCCTGGAAGATCATCGCGATCTCCGCTCCGCGCACCAATCGCTGCTGGTTCTTGCTCAGCTTGAGCAAGTCGCGGCCCCGGAAAATCACTTCGCCCTTGGGAATCTCACCGGGCGGCTGCGGGATCAAGCCCATGATCGACATCGCGTGGACGCTTTTACCGCATCCACTTTCCCCTACCACGCCGAGGGTCTCGCCCTCCTGCAAGGTATAGGAAACACCGTTGACGGCATGGACAGTCCCCTCTTCAGTGTGGAAACGTGTTGTGAGGTCTTTGACCTCCATCAAGACTGTCAAAATTCACTCTCTCCTTTGCTGCCTCCGGTGACGCCAGCGGGTGCAGCAACGCGAACATATTGTTCCCAAAACTCGCGGAATTCTAAGTCAATCGCCATGCTATTGCAAACAATGCTTTTATAAAGGACGAGCAAAAAACAGCACAGGCAACTGGCTAGACAAGAAAGAATATCCAGCTTAACAGATCAGCAATAGTGATGTCCCTCCCGTATATGATGTGACCTGCCTCCTGAATCAACGCCCTACACACGAACAACCTGCGTGGGGCATCTGTATATGCTTATCGTTTGTCCCCCGGTTTGGTTCAAAATTGTGCCTGTTTTTCGGGACGTATCGACCGGGACACACTTCAGACGACAGGCACGGTTGTGATCTTGACACGCTGCAGCACTGCTGTTACACTGCGGCACAGAAAAATCTGATACCATCATCATAACGACTCTGACGGAACTTAGTAGGTCGTTGCGCGCTTGCAGAGAGCCGCTGGCTGGTGCGAAGCGGCACGCGGACGAGCCGAACTCCATTCCTGATTACGTCGCCCACCGACCGGGCCGCTGCGCCTCTAAGGTGGGCCGGGATCGCCCGTTACAGCAATTGAGTCGCACAACTAACGACTCGCTGAGGTTTGCCCCGCGAGGTGCAGACGAATCCAGGTGGCACCGCGAATCCCTTTGTCCTGAGACAGGCGAAGGGGTTTTTAATTTCGGAGAGCACGCGATATGTATCTCGAATTCATGAAACCAACCGTGTGGGACATGTTGGTGATTGCCATCACCGTGATCGGCCTGGTGCTGGCCGGGCTGCAAATCGCCAGGAATCGCGCCGCGTACAAGCGCCAGCAGCAACGGGACGACACCAACTCACAGCGCAGGCGGCAGTAGGTCATCACACAGTACGGAGCAGCGTACAAGCGACAGGAGGACACAACCACATGCTTGATATCGACGTTATTCGCGAAAGACCGGATTGGGTCAAACAACAACTGCGCCATCTCAACGACGAAGACGCGATCGACCGCATCGACCGCATTGTCGAGCTGGATCAACAGCGCCGCGCCCTGCTGACGCAGGTCGAAGCGATCAAGGCCAACCGCAACAAAATGAACAAGCAGATGGGACGCTTCCGGGGCAACAAGAACCTGTCCCCAGCTGCCGTGATCGGCGGCGCGCGGCAGGCGGTCCAGGCGCTCGCCCAGGGTGATGTCGAAGGGTTTCTGAACGCGCTTGCCGAGCCGCAGCCCGACCCTGAGGCGGACACAAGCGAAGCGAACGTCAAAGCCGCGCTTGATGAACTCACCGCCAGCATGAAAAACCTGGCTCACCGCGTGGCCGAACTTGACGCGCAGGTGCGCGAGGTCGAGGCCCAGTTAAACGAACACATGCTGTGGATCCCGAACCTGCCCCACGAAAGTGTGCCCGTCGGCCTGAGCGAAGAAGAAAACGTGGTCCACCCCCCGCAAGGCGAAATGCGCGCGTTCGACTTCACGCCCAGGCCACACTGGGAGCTTGGCCCAGAACTGGACATCATCGACTTTGAGCGCGGGGTAAAGCTATCCGGTACGCGCTTCTACATCCTCAAACACACGGGGGCGCGGTTTTACCGGGCGATGATCAACTGGCTGTTGGACGTCCATACCATGCAGCACGGCTATACCGAGATCTACCCGCCTTTCATGGTCCGCGCGGACGCAATGTACGGTTCGGCCCAGTTCCCGAAGTTCGCGGAAAACGTGTATCGCGATGAGGATGCGGAACTTTACATGCTGCCGACCGCTGAAGTCGCGCTGACCAACATGCATGCTGGCGAAATTCTGGAAGAAGCCGACCTGCCGATCTACTACGTCGCGCATACACCTTGCTTCCGCCGCGAGAAGATGAGCGCGGGGCGCGACGTGCGCGGGATCAAACGCGTGCACCAGTTCGAAAAAGTCGAACTGTACAAATTCACCACGCCGGAAACGAGCTACGCTGAGCTCGAAACGCTGGTACAGGACGCCGAGAACGTCTGCCGCATGCTGGATATTCCGTTCCGGCGTAATGAAATGGTGACGGGCGACCTGGGCTTTTCTGCCGCCAAGAAGTTCGATGTCGAAATGTGGGCACCGGGCAGCGAGGAATGGCTTGAAGTCAGCTCATGCAGCAACACGGAAGCGTTCCAGGCCCGCCGCGCGAACATCCGCTACCGGCCCGAGTCTGGCGGGCGCCCGCAGCACGTGCACACGCTCAACGGGTCCGGGCTGGGCATGGTCCGCGCGCTGATTGCCGTGATCGAGAACTACCAGCAGAAAGACGGCAGTATCGTGATACCGGACGTACTGCGCCCCTACATGGGCGGCGCAGAGGTGATCGAACCGCCCAGGTAACCACATGACCAGTCCTGATGATGCCATCCTGCCGGACGTGCTACGGCCCGGCCTGACGATCGTATTCTGCGGCATGGCTGCGGGCAAAAAATCTGCCGCAGTTGGCGCTTACTACGCCGGACCAGGCAACCGGTTCTGGAGCATCCTGCATGCGATCGGGCTGACCCCGCGCCAATTGCAGCCGGCGGAATTTCAAACGCTGCCGCAGTACGGGATCGGCTTGACGGACCTGGAAAAACGCCAGTCCGGTAACGACGACGAGTTGGACATTGACCGGATCGACCCTGCTGGGCTGCGCGAACGGGTACTACGTTTTGCGCCGGTCGCGCTGGCGTTCAACAGCAAGACCGCTGCCCAGCAGTTTTACGGCGTCAAAACGCTATCCTATGGCCCGCAGCGGGACAGGATCGGCGTGACGGCAGTCTACGTACTGCCATCGACCTCTGGGCGAAACGCGCACTGGCCCAAGCTGGTCCAGCACTGGCACGCATTGCCCGCTTGGCTGGCAGCAGTCCAGAACGGCGATCCTATACAACGTTAACTTAACCGCTGGCACACGGATGGTATAATAATGCACAGACCCAAGTTGACCGGGTGATCGCGTCTCCCGCGCGTGTTGGATCGGCGGGAGATGAGGAAAGTCCGCGCTCCACAGGGCACGGTGCTGGCTAACCGCCAGGCGGGGTGACCCGACGGAACAGTGCCACAGAGACGTGTACTGCCCCTGAAAAGGGGTGAGGGTGAAACGGTGCGGTAAGAGCGCACCAGCGTGCATGGTGACATGCGCGGCTAGGCAAACCCCACCGGGAGCAAGGCCAAGCAGGAACGAGGGGCGGCCCGTCCCGCTATCAGTTCCGGGTAGGCTGCTTGAAGCGCCGGGCAACTGGCGTTCTAGAGAGATGATCACCACACAGCGCAGTATAGCGCTGTGACAGAACGCGGCTTACAGGTCAACTTGGGTCCTTGCAGCTTCTACAGGATGGCAGGCATGAAAAAAGGCTATTTGATCTTCAACGGCGGTGGAGCCTTCGAGAGTTCGATGTTCGAAGCCGACCGCGCCTGGTTAAGCTACGTGCGCGGCAATCGCCGCCCGCGCGTGATCGTGGTGCCGGTCGCAGCGATGGAAAAACACCAGAAGATCGCGCACGAAACGGCCCGCTATTTCAAACGGCTGACGACGCAAGCCGATTACAAGCTGATCACGAATCAGACGCTCGCCAACACTGAGACCGAGTATGAAATACTGAACAAGGTCGAGGTGATCGTGCTGAGCGATGGCAGCCCGCTGGATATGATCGAGCGTGTCCAGCATACGCACACCGCAAAGGCGCTGCACGCCGCGCTGGACCGCAAAGCCGCCGTCTACGGCACTGGCGCGAGCGCGATGGTCCTTGGCGCGTACTTCTGGTTTGCACACGAGTGGCTGCCCGGGTTGGGTCTCGCGCCGCAACTCGCGGTGTTGCCGCATCACAACCTGATCGCAGGGCGGCTACCACCGGACAGGCTGCTAGCGACGCTTCCGGACGGGATCACACTGATCGGCGTGGACCAGCACACCAACTTGATCGCGCGCCCCGGCGACACATTCGAGGTCACGGGTAGCGGTCGAGCGACCGTCTATCGCAGTGTCGAGCAGCAGGACGAATACCGCCAGGGTGAGACGTTCGCGCTTGCCACGACCGGGGACGCTCCAAGCGACACAGCCGGCAAGTGAATCCGCATGCATGCCAATAGCATAGACACAAAACGCCGGGAGCCTGTCGCCCCCGGCGTGATCGTTTACCGCACACCCCCGCGCAGCTAAACGACGATATTCACCATACCGCGCTTGCCGATATAAATCACCTTGCGCGGCTGCTTGCCGTCCATGTGGCGCTTGGCACCGCTAGACTCCAGCGCGAGTTGTTTGGCTGCCTCTTCGGTGATATCGGCGGGCACCTGGATGCGGTCGCGGACCTTGCCGTTAACCTGCACTACCAGCGTGATCTCTTCTTCCTTGGCGATCGCCGGATCGTAAGCCGGCCAGGGCTGCGTGTGGATGCTATATTCCCAGCCCAGACGCGACCACAACTCCTCAGCGATATGCGGCGTGACAGGGGCCATCAAGCGCAGCAGCACACTGATCGCCTCATTCCAGGCTTGTTCGCCCAGCCTGCCCGAGCGCAGCGCATCTTGCACGATGTTCTTTAGCTTCATCTGCTCGGCGACCGCCGTATTGAAGCTGAAGCTCTCAAACGATCGCTGCACCGCGTCAATGGCCTGGTGTGTCTTGCGCAGCAAATCACGGTTTGCGGCCTCGTCGCCAGCCCCTACTGGTGCGCCTGCCGTCACGATATCCCAGACGTCGTGCAGCCAGCCGATCACACCTTTGATGTTATGATCGTTCCAGGGACCGCCTTTTTGCCAGTCGAAGTTGAACATAAGGTAGGCACGCACGGTATCCGCACCGTATGCCTGTACCAACTCGTCCGGGTTGACCACGTTGCCCTTGCTCTTGGACATACGTTGAATTTCCAGGTGGTGCTTCAACTGGTTTACCGAGTTCTCGCCCGGAATACTGGGGATATTTACAACCGCCGATTCCGGCACCTCAACCAGTTGTTTCGCCGCGCCGACGAACAATGTATTTTCAACGCGCTTCATCAGCTCGCCCTCGACGACGTCCCCCTCATACGCGGGAATGTCGCCATCAGGGTCTTCGATCACGTCGACGCGGTCAGCGATCAGCATATCGCCATGCCGTACACCAACTGCCCGCACGTAGTCACCGGGACGTTCCGCGCCTAGCACCTGCCCCTGGTTGCGCAGCATCAGCATCGGCTCATCGAACAGCTCTTCCGCATTGCGCCCGTGTTCCGCCGCGATGCGCAACGCATCGGCAAACACGCCGTTATCGCGGATCGCCTTGTTGAACCACCGCGTATACAGCAGGTGCATCGTCGCGTGTTCCGCGCCGCCGGTATAGGTATCCACCGGCAGCCAGTAAGCCGCCTCTTCCGGGTCGAAGGGGCCTGCGTCATAGTCGGGGCTCAGGTAGCGCAAATGGTACCACGACGAACACATAAACGTGTCCATCGTGTCGGTTTCTCGACGTGCCGGGTTACCTTCACTGTCGGTGGTGTACAGGAACGGCTCGTGATACGTCAGCGGGCTTTGCCCCGTCGGTTTGAAGTTCACGTCCATCGGCAGCTCGACCGGCAGGTCTTCGACCGGTACGGTTTCGATGGTCCCGTCCTGGCGGTAAACGATCGGGATCGGGGAGCCCCAGTAACGCTGGCGGCTGATTAACCAGTCGCGCAGACGGTAATTGATCTCCTCGTTACCGATACCGTGCGCTTCCAGGTAATCGATGGCAGCCGCTACTGCCGGACTCTTGCGTCCCTTCTCGCCGTTATGCACCGTGCCGTTAATGGGGCCGCTGTTGACCATTACGCCCGGCCCGTCATAAGCCGCGTCCATTACGGCTGGATCAGGCGCTTGGGTCTCGCCTTCGGGAATCACGACCGGGATGATCTCCAGGTCGTATTTCTTGGCGAACTCGAAGTCGCGCTGGTCGCCATACGGCACGGCCATGATCGCACCGGTCCCGTAGCTGATCATGACGTAATCCGCGATCCAGATCGGGATGCGTTCCTCATTCACAGGGTTGATCGCATACGCACCGGTAAACACGCCGGTTTTCTCGCGTTCCTCGCTCATGCGCTCGATCTCGGTAGCGCGGGCGGCCTGCTCCTTGTAGGCTTCCACAAGCGCGCGTTGATCGTCCGTCGTGACCTTATCGACCAGGTGGTGTTCCGGGGCCAGCACCATGAACGTCGCGCCCCACAGCGTATCGGGCCGGGTGGTGAACACCTCGATCGGGTCGCCCTGTTCGGTACGGAACACGACACGCGCGCCCTCGCTGCGCCCGATCCAGTTCGTCTGCATGATGCGCACCGGCTCCGGCCAGTCCAGCTTGCTGAAGTCCAGCAGTTCTTCCGCATACGCCGTATAGCGGAAAAACCACTGCGTCATCAGCTTCTGGACCACAGGCTGCCCCAGGCGCTCGTCCTTACCGTCGATCACCTGCTCGTTTGCCAGCACCGTCTGCAACGCGTCGGACCAGTTGACCAGCGCCTCGGCGCGATAGGCCAGATCGTTTTCGTAGAACAGCTTGAAAAACCATTCGGTCCACTTGTAGTAGCTCGGATCGCAGGTCACCGCTTCGCGTTCCCAGTCGAACATCGCGCCCATGCTGCGTAACTGCTTGCGCATGCGCTCGATGTTCTGGTAGGTCCACTCCGCCGGATGAATGTTACGGCTGATCGCCGCCTGTTCAGCGGGCAGGCCGAAGGCATCAAAGCCGATTGGGAACAGCACGTTATAGCCTTTCATGCGCATAAAGCGCGCACGGGCATCTGACGGTGTCATCGCGAACCAGTGCCCGATGTGCAAATCACCGCTGGGGTATGGCAGCATGGTCAGGGCGTAGTGCTTGGGCTTGTCCCAATCGACTTCGGACCGGTACAACCGGTCTTCTTCCCACTTAGCCTGCCATTTCGACTCAATCTCATGTGGCACATACTTATCGGCCATCGTTGTTCACTTGCTCCATATCTGTTCGTGCGCTTCCAGACAATTCAAATGTGGTTCAGCGGCGATCAAGCCGCCGCACAACATACGCGCCAGCATGGTACGTACCGCCCAGAGGCGGCCCGCGAGAAGGCAGTAACGCAGCTTTCGCCGGTAAAACTGCATGCCAGTGTCGTCGTTCATCTCACACACCAACACAACTCTTCAAAATCAAACGGCCCAAGCAGGTGTTCGCATCACACGATGCCGGACTGCTGGGCCGGTAATTAGCGACTGGTACGCGCAATGTCTGGTACGCGCAATGTCCTGTGCGGCAACGGCCCAGTTGAAGGTACAACCTGGCCTGGCTCCCGCCCACTCTTCACGCCTACCAGTGCCATTCACATGGCCTGGCGAACCGCTCAACGATGGCGCAATCGATCATCACGCGCCGGAACAGGCGCAGGAGCAGGACGACGAGGCTCAAGCATATCTTGAAGCGTATCAAGTAGCTCGCGGAGACGATCGATCAACGGGCGTTTCTTGTTGTTAGTCATCAGCCTGTCCTTGTACTACACCACACAACACTTGGTACCTGCATCCACCGGTCTGATTTGACGGCCCTTACTACAAACGTTATAGCAAAAACATGCCCGTAATCCTACATAAAACCAAAAAATCCCCTTCATTCCCCTGACAACGTGTTCAGCGTCAGGGACGAAGAGGACTCCGCGGTACCACCCTGGTTGATGGCGTGAAGCAGTGGACCCACAGGGATTCGAACCCTGGACCTCCACAATGCCATTGTGGCGCTCTCCCAGCTGAGCTATGGGCCCTTCAAACGTGGTGTGCCATCCACTCAATACGCGTAACGGGCGTTTCCGGCGCGACTTACTGACGTTCAACCGCGCGGCTCCAGGACGAGTTCAGCCTGTGGCGTGCTCACCGGGGCACCTGCCGGGTTTGCACCGATCCCGGCTCACTGAGGTGATGGCTTACTACTTCCGTTCATCGCCTTTGGCACATGTCATTTGTTAACACAGCCACATTCTAGCCGCGCGCCGGGGGATTGTCAAGCCTCGGTTTGGCACTTAACAGATTTTATCCACAGCACTGAACCGACACAAAATACTTGCTACGCGCACCACATATTTTCCTCTTCACTACTGCTTTACAAGCGGCTTGAAGTATGATAGGATAGGGCATCTTACGAGAAAAGGTGCGGATCGCCCTGGCAGGCGGTCTATTGTTTTTTATTTTTGAAATACAATCTATCATAGAGCCGGACAGGGACACAGCGTTGGCTGTGTTTTTATAAAACTTAGTCTTATGTTTGCGGAACTTACGACAATTTCCAATTCAAGCACACAACTGGTTTAGGTACATGGCGCAGCCCGGATAAGGACATTATCTGTGCGTTTAGGCGTGTCCTACCGTTATCGCTGGTAACATGCAAATCCGAGGCGCGAGCACCATGTCACTTCACACACTGGAGGAGTGGGGATGAACGACGAAGTCCACTACCTGACCCGCGAAGGGCTGGAAGAATACGAAAAGCGCTTAGACTATTTGCGCAATGTCCGGCGGCAGGAAGTTGCAGAGCGTCTGCGTTTGGCGTTGGAAGAAGGCGGTGAACTGGTCGAGAATGCCGAATACGAAGACGCCAAGAATGAACAGGCTTTTATCGAAGGCGAGATCATGCGCCTGGAAACAATCCTGAGTAACGCGCAGATCATCGAAGACAACGGACCGAAAGATACCGTCGGCCTGGGCAATAAAGTTACCGTTCAGGAAATCGGAACCGACATCGTCGAAGAGTACATTCTCGTCGGCGCGGCTGAAGCTAATCCGCGAGCGGGTAAAATCTCACACAAAAGCCCGTTGGGCCGCGCCTTGATGAACTGCCAGGTCGGTGATCATGTCACGGTTGAAGCGCCTGATGGCAATATCGAATTCGAGATTAAGGCCATCGAATAACGCCGCGACATCCTAGCGGCTGCTCTTCCCGCCCATGCCAGCACCCGCTAGCGTGGGCGTTGTTTTTGCCGGGATGCGGGATATATGGCATTCTCAATAAGCTTGCTCTCAATCAAGCGCAGTGTACCCGTCTATTAGAACGATCCACATTTGCAAGGAGACGAGCGCCTACATGTGGCAGCCAACCAATCCCCCGGAACAAGACCGGTTTCGTAAGCTCAACGATCTGATTTCGCAAGGTGTGAACGCCTACCCCAACCGGGTTGAGCGCACACACACCACCACCGAGGCAATCCAGGCGTTCGAAGCGGTAGAAGAAGACGGTCAGGACACCCCTGCCATCAACGTGACGGTCTGCGGGCGGATCGTGCGCCAGAATCTCAAAGGTAAGGTCTATTTCGCCCACATTGAGGACGGCGCAGGCCGCGTGCAACTCTTTGTGCGGATCAACAACGTCGGCGATGCGGTCTACAACACACTGGTCAAAAACGGCCTGGACCTGGGCGACTTTGTTCAGGCCAGCGGAACCATGATGCGCACACGCGCAGGCGAGATCAGCGTGCTGGTTGATGAACTCAAGCTGCTGGCGAAAGCGCTCAGCCCGTTACCCGTAATCAAAGAACGCCGACTTGATGACGGCACAATCGAGCGGTACGGCGAATTCAGTGATACTGAGGAACGTTACCGCCAGCGGTACGCTGACCTGGCAGTGAACCCGGCGACACGCGACGTGTTCCGCAAGCGCGCGCGTGCGGTCGCCGCACTGCGCCATTTTCTGGACGAGGCGGGCTTTCTCGAAGTCGAGACGCCGATCCTGCAGCCGATCTACGGTGGCGCGGCAGCGCGGCCTTTCATCACGCACCACAACCAACTGCACCAGGACCTGTATCTGCGCATCAGCTTTGAGCTGTACCTCAAGCGGCTGCTGGTGGGCATGTACGACGCGGTGTACGAGATCGGGCGTGACTTCCGCAACGAAGGCGTGAGTTTCAAGCACAACCCGGAATTCACCCAACTGGAGTTCTACCAAGCTTATACCGACTATCACGGCATAATGGACTTGACCGAGCGCATGATCGCGTTTGTTGCCGAACAAGTCACGGGCGGCACAAGGATCAGCTTCCAGGGCCACGCGATCGATCTCGCGCCACCCTGGAAACGCATCACGCTGCGCGAGGCGATCAAAGCCCACACGGGGATCGACTACATGCAACACCGCGACGCCGAATCGTTGCACCGGGCGATGAAAGCAGCCGGCATTGAGGCGTCTCCCAACGCCACCTGGGGCAAGCTGGTCGATCACCTGCTGGGTACAACCGTCGAGCCGACCTTGATCCAGCCGACGTTCATCCTGGACTATCCGCGTGATATCTCGCCGTTTGCGAAAATGGTGCCCGAAGATGATTTTCATGTCGAGCGCTTTGAGCTGTTCATCGGTGGCATGGAGATGGGCAACGCCTTCACCGAACTCAACGATCCGCAAGATCAAGAGGCTCGCTTCATCGAAATGGGGCGTCTTTACGCCGAAGGAGATGACGAAGCGACGCCGGTTGATGAAGATTACTTGCGCGCGATGCGCTATGGTATGCCCCCGTGCGGCGGCTGCGGGATCGGCGTTGACCGGTTGGTCATGCTGTTGACCGACAAAAGCACGATCCGGGAAGTGCTGCTCTACCCTCACCTGCGCGAGCGGCAGACGTAAACCATACGTTTCAGGCGGCGGTTTGCACAGCAGGCAGCCGCTTTTTGCAGCACGTCCTGTCTCACCCGGACAAGCGACCGAACTGGACAATCTCCCCAGGCTGGCGATAATATGTGGGGGGAGGCATTATGGCTCAACCGACCACAATCATCGAACAACTCGCGCTGCAACCCGTCCTGGATAGCCTGGGCCAGGGGGTGCTTATCTTCGATGCAGACGATCAGCTTGTCTTGGACAATGCCACCGCCCGGTCGATGCTGGGGGCAAACCTGGTCCTCGTCCGCGCGGAAGGCTGGCGCGCGGCTGCGATGCTGCTCGACTCCGTGCGCAACGAAAGCCTGACAGCCGACGAAATCCGCGCTAAAGCGCTGCGGCAGGCGCAGCCGGTGCGGTTTCACACTTTTCTAGGTGGGGCCTATACCCCTTGCTGGGCTTCTGCGATCTACGACCCTGAAGGGGCAGCCTACACGGTCATCACGATCGAACAACCGGATTGGTCGGCCCTGACCGAGCTCATGAGTCGCTTCCGCAGCGAAGCGCGCATGTCGATCACCAGCACGCGCGGTCACGCAGAATTGATCAAGCAGGTCATCGCCAATCGCAAACCGGACACCAGTGCCGATCACCTCGCCCGGCAAGTATCCGGCTTCGCGCGGATCATGGCGGTGCACATGTTCCGGCTCGAAATCCTGGTCGAGCAGTTGCAGCGCCTGGAGGACATCCGCACCGGCCAACTTTTGCAGATCGTCCGCCACAACCGCCGCCCGATCGAACTGCTCAACTTTCTGGAAGACTTGCTCGAAGACACTGCCGAAGCGCCACTGGTCGAAGACCCTGACCCTGACATCGACCACCGCGATCAGATCCGCCTCGACGTGCCGGATGGTATCGTCGTTCACGCGAGCAAACCACACGTAACTAACGCGTTCCGCGACATCCTGCGCAACAGCATCATGTACAGCCCTCCGGACACCAGCATCACGATCCGCGCGATCCCTTCCCCCCGATCGCGCTCTGTGCGCATCGACATCATCGATATGGGATACGGCATTCGTGAAAAGGAAGCCGGTCGCGTGTTTAGCCCCTTCCAGCGCGCGCACCAGCCACAGATCATCGCGGAATTTGGGTACGGCCTGAGCCTGTACCTGGTCAAGATGGAACTCGAAGCGATGGGGGGCGGCGTCTGGTTCACCAGCGAAGAGAACGCCGGCACGACATTCAGCTTCAAACTGCCGCTGTGGGACGAAGACATTCCCGAACAGGATTAGACCCGTGCCAGCAGAACACACCACCAATCTCACACAACATCCCGCTGAGACCGGCCACTGGATCGCGCCTTTCGGTGAGCGCTTCATCGGGCTGGACGAAACCGCCACAATCCGGCGCGTCATCGGGTCGTTCAACATCAGCCCACCGTCGGACACAGATCGTCTGCCCGGCCTATCCTGGCGCGAGTTCGTCACGCATTTTGCCGCTGCTGATGCTCAAGAAGGGCTGTTGTCTCTGTGGGCTGCAGTTGCCGAAGGGCGCGTCGCGCCGGACTTCTGGCCTGCGGCGGTCCCGTTCGCCCCTGGCACGATCGCGCGCCTGCGCCGGGTGACGAACCATCCAATCATCCACTACGCGGCGCATATCCAGCCCGCGCTGCAATGCGACCTGGATACGCTGATCGGCGCGCAGACCCCGGACGCGACGCAGCGTTTGATCCAGCTCAGCCAGAGCGTGTCTCGCGGCGCACACGGGCCGCTAACCGACTCGCAGGTTAAGGCGATCAACATGATCGTGACGTTATCCGAAGCGCTCGATCAACTGCTTAGTGACTTGCGCACGGCGCTCGTCACGCCCGCCGTGCAGGCTCCACTCCCCCACGCAGTGAACACCCTGTTCGCGTTTGGCAAGCAGGAATTTACCACCATCCAGCGGATCGGCACGCAGCAACTCAACCTGGTAAGCGATCTGCCGGACGGTGTCCGCGTGTATTGCCACTACACAGTACGTGACGTTGTGCGCGAGATACTCCAGCAGTTGTTTGAAGGCATTGAAGCGCAATCTGCGATCCGGATCACGTGCCATAGTGACAGCGCTGATACCGTCCAAATCGCGATCATGTACAGTGCCCGCACACCATCGTTATCCAGCATGGAACCCGTGCGCCCGCTTGACCTGGGCACACCCGAACGTTTCAGGGCTTCCAACGCCGTACAACGTCTGGTCACAGCCGCGCAAGCGCATGTTCGCCCGGTAAACGGTCAGGTCCAGGCAACGCCTGTAACCGGCGATGACGCGCACAATATGCAGGTCGCCATCACCCTGCCGCGCTGGAAAGAAAACCAAATGTAAGCATGCTGTATTTATCAAGGAGTCAGGCCGGTGGATAACCCCGCCCCGAGCGCACCCGGTGAAACGCTTCCGCTGCTCGAACGTTTCAAATACCCCATTTTCATCATGATCGCGCTGGCGCTGATTGCGGGCATCGCAGTGTTGATGTGGCAGCGTCCAGAACCGGCTACGATCAGTGTGCTACCGCCGGAGCCAACACCGGTTCCCTCTGTCACGCCAACCCCTACCGCGACGGCAACGCCGGGGCCGTACGTGGTATACGTCACGGGCGCGGTTGCCACGCCGGAAGCGGTCGTCACGCTGGGATACGGCAGCCGGGTGCTCGACGCGCTGATGGCCGCGGGCGGCCCCCTCGAAAATGCCAACCTGGAACGCGTCAACCTGGCGCAGATACTTGAGGACGGTGATCACGTACACGTTCCCACACACGCCACGTCCGGAGAAACGACAACTGCGCCGCGCGTGCAGATCGTCACGGCGACGCCCGGGAACTACACGGTTTACGTGGTAGGCGAAATCGTTACAGGGGAAACGTTGCTCACGCTTCCCGCCGGCAGCCGCGTGGAAGATGCTATCAGTGCCGCCGGTGGCGCGACGGACAACGCCGATCTCGCGCAGATCAACCTGAGTCAGTTATTGGATGACGGCGATTACATTTACGTGCCGCCGCGGACGGGAGATACAATTCGCACCCCGACCCCAAACCATCCCCGGCTAATACACGTCAACACCGCCACACGCGAAGAATTGGAAACCTTACCGGGAATCGGGCCGAAGCTGGCACAGGCAATCATCGACTACCGTACAGAGAACGGGCCGTTCCAAAGTATGGAAGAACTGGATGACGTTCCCGGTATCGGTCCCGCGACACTGAACACGCTGCGCGAGTTAATCGTCATCGACTGAGATCAAAAAGCAGTGACGCCGGTTGGTGTCACTGCATCGCAAATATCGTCGCCAAAATTCGACGTGCGTGTCAATACGCCGCGATCATCTGCGTAGCGATCACATCTCCCCAGCGCCAACCATTGTGCATGTTCGTTTCAGGCAGGTGAATACGCGACATTACACGCTGTGCGGCTTCACCTGTCGTCAGCGGGACCAGCCACAATTCGCTATACCTGGCACCTTCCGGTTGCCGCATCACAAACAGATGCTCCGGCCCGGCCCAAAACACAGTCTTTTCCGTCGCGCCTGCGGGAAGTGACACCTGTTCGAGCGCCTGTTCATCCAGCGCAAACACATACAGGCCGCTGCCCCCAGCGGCACCGGCAACTGTATAAGCCATCCACGCGCCGTTCGGCGCCCAATCAAGCGTCTGCGGCCAGGGAATTTGGTCGGTGAGCAATTCGGAATGCTGACCGTTGAGGTCCAACGCGAGAAGCTGGTTGTCGCGTGTCATCAACGTAACCTGCTGTGCGCTGACCGGCCAGGCAAGCTGTGTACCGTACGCCAATGACTGCCCTTCAAGCTGTGCGACATGATGCGCGGCCACGTCGACCCAGTACAGCGCGGATGTGCCGCCCAGCGCAGCCGCGTTATTGTCCCACGCGAGCAGGTTCGCCGTACCATTCGCCCAGGCTGCCGGGGTTAGCAACGTCTGATCCGGGCGCGGATTGCGTGCCACTTCGACCCGGTAACCCGTCACCGGGTTCGCGCGCCAGATGCTCTGCTGCTGGATCGCCCCACCGCTGACCGGCAACGGATTCACGACCGCATACGCGATCTGCTGCCCGTCAGTTGACCAAACCGGTTTGCCCCACGCCGAATCGCGTGCCGGTGCGATGACGCGGTTTGACTGCGTCGCGACCTCAAACACCATCAACCGCCCCGCACCATCGGTGTAGGCAAGCATCCGGCTGTCTGGTGACCAGGACCAATCCGCGCCACTGCTGACGTCCAACCGCACATGCACGCCATCCGCGACACACTCCAACACATGCAGCGTGCGCCCCTCTTCGAACGCGACCCACTGGCCGCTGGGTGCAAGACGCAACTGCTGCGGATCGCGCACATAGCCCAAACGCTTAACGACGTTGGCGCCGTCTTTATCGAGCTGCACGACGATCAACCCCGCGTCGGTCGAGGCCGCGACCACTGTCGGGGGGCCGCTATACGCGTCCGCGAGATCGAGACGCCGTAACGCTGCCGTATCATCACCGGGAAAGATCAGCACAAGCCCCAAAACCAGCAACGCCATAACCAGCACAAGCGATGCACTGGGGACAACCTGCTGGAGCCGATAGCGGAGATTGAATCGACGGCGTGGTTTCTGCCATTCAGACGCAACACGATCGAAGGACATCTGGGGGCTGGGGACGGCTTCATCTAGCTCGTGGCGTAGTTTCGACGACAGGTCGCTGCACAGCGTGCGATACGCCGAAACCTTGTTACGGCAGCGTGCGCACTCTGTCAGGTGCTGCCGGATCGCCGCTTCTTGATCCGGCAACAACTGCCCCAGAACATATTCCTCAAGCGTGATATCATCAATGTGCGCCTGGTCTAGCGGACGGTCTCCGTTGCCAACCATCGATAGTCTTCTTCCCCCAACTGGGTCCGTAATTTCTCAATTGCCAGACGCAGCCGGGACCGCGCCGTATTGAGAGAGCAACCCATGATCTCTCCCATCTCCTTATACGTACAATCGCCGTAAAATCGCAACACGACTGCCTCGCGGAGCTTGGGACTGAGTTGATTCAGAACCTCAATCAGCCCGCCTTCGGTCTCATGACGCATCGCGTGCGCCTCAGGGCCGGGCGTATGATCCTGAATCTGGTTGCCCATACCGATCCACTGCGCCATCGGGATACTGGGAAGAATCTTGCGCCGGCGTTTGTCGCGGGCCCGGCTGACCGTGATGGTATGCAGCCAGGTGCTAAAACTGCTCAAATGCGGTTTATAACGTGTGACGTTGAGCAGCGCATAGGTCAGCGCGTCCTGAGCGACTTCTTCCGCGTCTGATTCGTCGCCCAACAGGCCAAGCGCCAACCTGTAGGTCCGCAATTGATACATCTCGAACAGTTGCCGGGAGGCACGTTCATCGCCGTCTTGTGCGCGGCGTACAAGGTGGACGTCGTCCATAATCCTACCCAAGCGTATTTTATATGTGGATGTAAGAAGAAGACATTGTGCCCTATAATGTGTTATACGCAGCAACCGGAAAAAGTGTTCACCGCTGCAACAATCCCCTGGAAAACTCGCCACACAACCGGATCAGCAAACGTAGCTTTTGCTCCCGGTTGCCCGCCAGAATGCTCAAAACGTCCCTCCCCAGCGCGCCGCATAGATCACCCGCCCACGCTTGATCACCATCTGTGCCAGATTGGTACCGAACCGGTAACTCAAATGCTCGTAACTCGGTGCGTCCCAAATCACCAGGTCGCCCTGTTTGCCCACCGTCACACTGCCGGTCTGATCGCCCCGGCTGATCGCGTACGCCGCGTTCACGGTCGCCGCGGCCAGTGCCTGCGCCGGGGTCAGGCGAAGATAGCGCGTAGCCAATGCCATGACGAACGGCATGCTTTCGTTCCACCCGGTGCCGGGATTGCAGTCCGTCGCAATCGCCAGGGCCGCCCCTGCATCCAACAAGCGGCGGGCAGGGGTGTAATCGTGATGCGCCAACCCGAACGGCGTCGGCGGCAGCGAAACCGCGATCGTGTCCGCATCCGCCAGCGCCGCGACGTCTTCGTCCCGTGTCGCGACGAGATGGTCGACAGAGACCGCGCCCAGTTCCACCGCTAACTGCGTGCCTCCCAAAGCTTCGAACTCGTCGGCATGCACCTTGAGCGCCATGTCGTACATCTTGGCCGCTTCAAGAATGCGGCGTGTCTGCGCCAGATCAAACGCGCCTACTTCGCAGAACACATCACAGAATAACACGCCGGGCCAGTTATCGTCCCACCACTCGGCAACGGCGGGCAACATGTCCTCGATCACGTAATCGACATACCCGTCTGCGTCACCGGCGTACTCTGGCGGGATCGCGTGTGCGCCGAGGAACGTAGGCACCAGCTCAACCGGATGCTCCATATCCAGCAAAGCGATCGCGTTAAGCATCGCGATCTCGGCGTGCGTTTCCAGTCCGTACCCGGTCTTTACCTCGACCGTCGTCGTGCCATGCGCCAGCATCCCGTTCAAACGCCGCCTGGCCTCTTCGATCAGCGTATCGAGTTCGGCGGCGCGCGTGTCGCGTACCGTGCGGTTGATCCCGCCGCCTGCCGCCATGATTTCCTGGTATGTGGCCCCGGAGATACGCTGCTCGAACTCGTCTGCACGATGCCCGGCCCAGATCAAGTGCGTATGCGGATCAACCAGGCCAGGTGTCACAAGCTGTCCGCATGCGTCGAGCACTGTTGCCGCCCTGTACCGCGCGGTGACATCGGCATCGTTCCCAACCGCGACGATGACACCATCTTTAACCGCGACCGCGGCATTTGTGATGATCCCCAGGTCTCCCAGCTCGTGCCCGCGCTGTGGGCGGCCATCGTGAGCCGGGATCGTGCAAAGCTGGCCTATATTATGTACAAGCAAATCAACGTTTTCGTTCATGACACGCCTTAAAATGCATCGTCTGTCAGTCAAATATCGCTATAATTACCCTTCAGGTTCCTTGATTATAGCCGATGCAATCAATAAAGGCTTATCGCGATGCACATCGACGTTTTGACGCTGTTTCCGTCCATGTTCGACGGCCCGCTGACCGAGAGCATCCTCAAGCGCGCCCAGGAAAACAACCTGCTCACGATCCGGCGGCACGATATCCGCGACTACACGACCGACAAACACCGCACCGTCGATGACACGCCGTATGGTGGCGGGGGCGGCATGGTGATGCGGGTCGAGCCGCTGGTCAGCGCTGTTGAAGCGGTGCGTGGCGACGCTGCGAGCATTCCCGTGATCCTGCTGACACCCCAGGGCCGCGTATTCAATCAACAGATCGCCACCGAACTCGCACAGCACGATCGGCTGATCCTGGTCTGCGGACGTTATGAGGGCATCGACGAGCGGGTGCGCCAGACCGTGATCACCGACGAGATCAGCATCGGCGATTTCGTGATCACCGGGGGCGAACTGGGCGCGATGATCATCATTGACGCCGTCGCGCGCCTGATCCCCGGCGTGCTGGGCGCGCGATGGGGCGCGGAAGAAGACTCGCACGCAATGGGGCTGCTGGAATACCCGCACTACACGCGCCCGGTGGAATTTCGCGGGCTGCGCGTGCCGGATATCCTGCTTAGCGGCGATCACGGCGCGGTCGCGCAGTGGCGGCGACGCGAAGCGATCCGGCGGACGTGGCAGCGCCGCCCGGATTTGCTGCTCAAAGCCGGCCTGTCAGAACATGAGCGGTGGTTCCTGGGCGAGTTGGCGGAGAGCGAGCATCGCTAAGCCACAAACGCAAGAACGCGCGAGCCGCCCCCTACCCGGCAGGGCACAGCTCCGTTGCATCGGGCCAGCAGGGTGACACGCGGTTCCATTTGGCACGTCATCCCGTCCAATGCCGCTGAACAGGCTTGACGGACCCCGGGCTATCTTTTACAATTCTGAGCCGGTATGCATACCAGATTCGTTGAGGCAAGGGAATGTTTGAAAGCCTGAGTGATCGCCTGCAAGATGTCTTTGAGCAGCTAGGGCGCAAGGGCAAACTCACGGAAGACGACGTCCAAAAGGCGATGCGCGAAGTGCGCATGGCGCTGCTGGAAGCGGACGTCAACCTTAAGGTTGCTAAAGACTTCATCCAGCGCGTGCGCGAGCGCGCGATCGGTGCTGAGGTCCAGAAAAGCCTTAAGCCGTCTCAACAGGTGATCAAAATTGTCAACGAAGAACTGGTCGACACGCTGGGCCAGCCCGGTCGCCTTAATTTGAGCGGGCCGACCCCACGCGTGATCATGCTGGTGGGTCTGCAAGGGTCCGGCAAGACAACGACCGCGGCCAAGCTCGCCGTCATGCTGCGGCGCGATGGCCGCCGCCCGTTCCTGATCGCGTGCGACACGTACCGTCCCGCAGCGGTTGACCAGTTGGTCACGCTGGCTAAACAGATCGATGTGCCGTATCATGAGGAAGGGACGGACGCACCACCGCCTGATATCGCGGTGCGCGGCTTGCAGGCGGCGAAAGCAGCCGACGCCACCGTCGCGATCATCGACACTGCGGGTCGCCTGCAAATCGACGAGAGTATGATGGCAGAGCTGGAAGCGATCCGCGACCGGACCGGACCGGCTGAAATCCTGCTCATCGCCGACGCCATGACCGGGCAGGAAGCCGTGCGTATCGCGGAAGGGTTTAACGATCGCATCGGCCTGACGGGGTTGATCCTGACCAAGGTTGACGGTGACGCGCGTGGCGGCGCGGCGATTTCCATGCGTGCCGTGACCGGCGTGCCGATCAAGTACATGGGGACGGGGGAAAAGATCGACGGGCTGGAGTTGTTCCACCCGGACCGCCTCGCATCCCGCATCCTGGGCATGGGCGATATGCTCTCATTGATCGAGCGCGCTGAGCAAACGTTCGATGAACGAGAGGCCGAAAAGCTCCAGCGCAAGCTGATGAAAAACCAGTTTACGCTGGAAGACTTCCAGAACCAGCTCAAACAGATCAAACGTATGGGCTCGATCGGACAGATCCTGGACATGATCCCCGGCATGGGGCGCATGCGCCAGCAGTTGAACATCGACAACGAAGAGGCGCAGCAGCAGCTCAAAAAGGTTGAGGCGATCATCAACTCGATGACGCCCGCCGAACGGCGCAACCCGAAGCTGCTTAACGCCAGCCGCAAGAAACGCGTTGCCGCGGGCAGCGGCACGACGGTGCAGGATATCAATGCGTTGCTCAAGCAATTCCGCGAGATGCAGCGTATGATGAAATTGATCGGGAAGGGGCAAGTACCCCGTATCCCCGGTCTGTTTAACTAAGGTAACGGGGATATTCCCCTGCTGTTGCGATGTCTTACAGGCAGACTTTCCCTGCCGATCCCTCTCCCGGCGCGCGACAGCTCAGTACATTCGCCAATGAGATAAAAGGGATAGGTAGTCACAAATGGTCCGCATCCGTCTGCGCCGTGTAGGGCGCAAGAAACAACCAAGCTATCGTATTGTTGTTGCCGACCAGCGCAGTCCGCGCGATGGGCGCTATATCGAGGTTATCGGCTTCTATAACCCGCGTACCGAACCGGCAACGATGAGAATCGACGAAGCACGCGCGCTGCACTGGCTGAGCGTCGGTGCCCAGCCCAGCGAAGCCGTGCAACGTATCCTGAACAAGCTCGGTACACAGGGGCGCTTCGAGCGTCTGCGTCAGGGTGAAGACCTTGAGAAGCTGCTCGAAGAAGCCGCACAAGAAGAAGCCGCGCGCGAGCCGGTCAGCCCCAAGACACAACGCCCGGCCACCAAGAGCAAAGCCGAGGCAACAGCAGCGGTAAAATCGCTCGGTGAGGCGGAAGAAGCTGGTGAGACAGCTGAATCCGTCGAGGCTGAAGACGCCGCCGAGGAAGCAGCCGAAACAGAAGAGACCGCGACTGAAGAAACCGAAACCGAGGAAGTCCCTGAAGAAGATAATGAAGCGCCCGCTGAGGAAGCTGAAGCGGACGAGTAGACTGCGCAGTACCCGATGAGCAGTACGCAGGAGAACGCGATCAGCCCGGACAGGGATATGCCCCGTGCGCCGGCTGATCGTCGTGCTCCTCTTTTCATGTTGACCGCCTAAAGTGATGTATTAAGAGTCGGGCTAGGGAGTGCAGACGATGAAAGAATTGATCGAATATATTGCGAAATCACTGGTTGACGACCCCTCGCAGGTAAAAGTGACGGAGATCAAGCAGGGTTCGTCCACGATCCTGGAACTTGAGGTCGCTCAGGAAGACATGGGCCGTGTCATCGGACGCAACGGGCGCGTCGCTAACGCCATGCGCACACTGGTGCGTGTCGTGGCGGCCAAAGAAGGCCAGCGCATCACACTTGATATCATCTGACGTCATACTTGGCTGGCGGAACAATCACTGCACCAGCCCAAAACCATCATGCCAACTACCAACACACCGCCAGAACAACCGCCGTTCCTGCTGCTCGGACGCATCCTGCGCCCGCACGGCATCCGGGGCGAACTGCGCATGGAGGTTCTCACCGCCTACCCCGAGAACATCGTCCCCGGGCGGGAGGTTTTTGTTGGCCCCGACCAGGACAAGCCCGCCACTGCGACAGCCTACACGATTGAACGCGCCCGTGTGCACCAGGGGATCATCATCTTGCAGTTCGAAGAGCTTGCAGATCGCAACGAAGCCGAGTTGTTGCGCAACCTGTACGTGATGGTCACGCTCGATGATGCGGTGCCGCTCGAACCGGGCGAAGTCTATATCTACCAGTTGATCGGGCTGGATGTTTACACCGACGAAGACGAACACCTCGGCAAAATCACCGACATCATCGAGACCGGCGCGAACGACGTATTTGTCGTGCGCGGGCCGCGCGGCGAAGTATTGCTGCCGGATATTGACGAGTGTATTTTGGACGTCGATCTCGACGCAGGGAGCATGACGGTACATATCCTCGCAGGCTTGTTAGGCGACTGATCATCATGCCATTTGCGGGCCACGCGCGCCCGTCCGCCTCTTTTTGATACGCTTGACAGGGGTTTCAGCCCTTGCTATGCTGCACGTCTGTACTGTGCAGCAGGGACAAAATCACCATGAGCGCACGCCACTACTGGTTAGGGTTTAACAACGTCAAGGGTATTGGCCCGGCACGTGTGCGCGCCTTGCGTGAGCATTTCGGGAATCTGGAACGCGCTTGGCACGCGAGCGAGCGCGAACTCAAAGCCGCCGGATTAGACCGGCGTTCGCGCGCAAGCCTGCTGGAGGCGCGCCAGCAGATTGATCTGCCTAGACTTGAGCAGCAGGTCGATGCAGCCGGCGCAGCCGCCCTGACCCTGGAAGACCCCGACTACCCCGCTTTATTGCGCGAGTTGCCCGACGCCCCACCCGTACTGTACGTTAAAGGTACGCTGACCGACGCCGACCGCTGGGCTGTTGCCTTCGTCGGCACGCGCCGCGCGACGGTGTACGGTCGCGATATCACCTACCAACTTGTCGCCCCCCTCGTCCACGCGGGGATCACGATCATCAGCGGGCTGGCACTTGGCATTGACGCCGCCGCGCACAAGGCCGCGCTCGAAACCGGCGGGCGCACGATCGCGGTGCTGGGATGCGGCATTGACATGGTATACCCACCCGAACATCGCAAGCTTGCCGAGGCGATCACACAGAACGGCGCGTTGGTGTCTGAATTCCCGCCAGGCACACAACCGGAAGGCAAGAACTTCCCCGTCCGCAACCGGATCATCAGCGGGCTGGCGCTTGGTGTTACCGTGGTCGAAGCGCCCGCCAGCAGTGGCGCGCTTTTGACGGCAGATGCCGCTGCTGACCAGGGACGCGACGTGTTCGCCGTACCGGGCAACGTGACCGCTAAATCCAGCGCCGGGACCAACCGCCTGATCCAGTCCGGCGCGAAACTCGTGATGAGCGCCGAAGATATTCTGGACGAACTGAACCTGACGCGCGACACCGTCGCGGTACAAACGCAGATGCGCGAGGTCGCCCCGGACGATCCGCAAGAAGCCGCTATCGCCAGCTACCTGGGCGATCAACCGCTTCACATTGACGATCTGTGCCAGCGTGCAGACATGCCGATCACCCAGGTGAGCAGCCTGCTCTCGCTGATGGAATTAAAAGGCATCGTGCGGAGGCTGGACGGCATGTATTACACGCTGGCGCGCGGGCGCAGCGAGCAGTACCGCCTCGATTGACGAGGCGCTAAACACGCCGCGCAGCCGGCGTTGGTTACGGTTTGATATACAAGACAAACTGAGAGTGACGATGAATAATCTCTACGCACTGGTTATGGCCGGCGGTGGTGGCACGCGCCTGTGGCCGCTGAGCCGCAAAGACCGCCCGAAACAAATGCTGCCGTTGCTCAGCGAACGCTCGATGTTCCAGATATCGATCGAGCGCATCACTCCATTGATTCCGCCGGAGCGCATCTTCATCGTGACCGGCGAAAACCAGGTCGCCCAATTGCAGGCGGACGCGCCAGACATCCCTGCGAGCAACTTTGTCGTGGAACCGTTTGGGCAGAACACCGGCCCCGCAGTGGGGCTGGCGACGCTTCACATCCGGCACCGCGATCCTGAAGCGGTTGTTGCGGTGTTGGCTGCCGACCACCACATCGCCGATCATGAAAAGTTCCGGCGCGTGCTGGCGACCGCCGCCCAACACGCGCGCAACAACTACATCGTGACGTTGGGCATCGCGCCGACGTTCCCATCGACGGGTTACGGCTATATCAAGCGCGGGGATATTCTGACGGAACACGCTGACTTCCAGGTCTACCACGCCGAAGCCTTCACCGAAAAACCGGACTTCGACCGGGCGAGCCAATTCGTGCTTTCCGGGCAGTACAGTTGGAACAGCGGCATGTTCATCTTCCCGGTAGACTACGCGCTGAACGAATACAAACGCCAACAGCCGGAAATGCACGCGCTGCTAAGCCGGATCGCGGCGGCGATCGGCAAAATCAATTACGAGGCGGTGCTCAACGACGCGTGGCCGCAGATGCCCCGCCTATCGATCGATTACGCGGTGATGGAACAAGCCGAGCGGATGGCCGTGATCCCGGTTGATATGGGCTGGAGCGATATTGGTAGCTGGGCCACACTGTACGATGTGCTGGATGGCAACGGCAACGGCAACGTGTTGCGCGGCGGCAAGCACATCGTGCTCGATACCACGAACGCGTTGATCTTTAGCGACCGCGTGGTCGCCACGATCGGGTTAGAGGATATCGTGATTGTGGACACGGATGATGTGCTGCTGGTCTGCCACCGCGCACGCTCACAGGACGTCAAGCAGATCGTTAGCCATCTCAAAGATGAAGGAAATGACGCGCTGCTCTAGCCGTCTGCAACGACCATGATTGTTCTGGTGGCAACCATCGAACTGTATCTGCCAGGGATGGCATCGTTGAAGGAAAAACGCGGCAGTCTGAAATCCCTGATCGCGCGGCTGCGCAAGAAATTCAACATCGCGATCGCGGAAATCGACCTGCACGATGCCTGGCAGTCAGCATCGCTGGGAGTGGCGATCATCAGCACCGGCGAAGCGCACACCGAAGCCGTGCTGGAAAGCATACTCAGTTGGATCGAGCGCCACCGCCCCGACGTGGAGGTCATGGGCTACACGCAAGAGATCCTGCACATCAATCTCGGCTAATTGCTAGATGTGCTTTCCTGCTACGTGCCCATTGATACTTCGATCTGGTCCAGTTCCTGGCGCAACTGCCGGGACTCTGCAGCATAGTTTTCGAGCGTGGCTTTCTGTGCGGAATGGCGTTCCTTAAGCACCGTCAACTGGCTGAAAACCGGTGAGAGAATCTGCTGGCCGTACTGCACCAGGCGGCTACGCTCACGGTTGGTCAGGTCGACCATTGCCTCATTATAACTGTGTTGCAGCGCATCGAGCCGGCGTTCAAGCTCCTCTAGCGCATCCCGCTTGATCTTACGCCAGTAAAGCATAGCCGCCGTACCGCCGCCAACCAGCAGCGCCGGACCGACAACAAACGTCGCCAGTATGCTGCCAGCCGCCGCCGTGACCGCCCCCTTCGCAGCCACACCCAACACCACGGCCACAATCCCCCCCAGGGCTGCCGTGAACCCCGTCGAGAAGCGCAGCAGGTTACTGCGAAATGTGTTGCGTAGATTCTCCGCGAGGCTGTCGGCGGTGTAGGAGTGTAATTCCCTATCCGCAACCGCGATCGCGTCTTGCAGCGCCGCCCGTTGTTCAGCATAACCGGTCGCATCGATCGAGCCGACTTCCTGGTCCAGCATGGTCTCAAGGTCGTTCAGGCGGTTCAAGATACTACGCCAGTAGCGGCGGCTGTTATCCACCACACGGTTGACGTACTCTTCTGAAATCCGCGTGATACGCTCCAGCGTGTTGCCGACGACCGCGCGCTCAAACGCCCGCTGCATCGCGTCCCGGTCGAGCGTTTGAGCCGCCCGCTGAACGGTCAGATGCTCCTGGATGAAACGCTCACCGCGCGTCCTCAGATCGGCAAAGACCGCGTCAAGATCGCGCCGGGCCATGTCGAGATGGTCGTTCAGGCTTTCGGCTTGCTGTTCAAGCTCGCGGCGCAAATCCTGCGCCAGCGCAGTATCGCTGGTGATGAGGGCAATCTGTCTGTCCAGCACGGTAATGTAACGTTGAATAATGCTATCCAGAAAGTCAAGCTGGGTATACAGCTTTTGTTTGGCCGGGGGCACGCGTTCAAACGTCTTGCGCAGGTACTCACGTACCGCGTTTATCCCACCGGGGTCGTCTGTCGCGCCGGAAAACAGACCCGCAATGTTGCTCTTGTGTTGTAGCGCCTGCTTCGCCGATACCATGAAGATATCCGGTTGTAGATCAAGCAATTCGTGTATCTGCTGCTTTACAAACGCTTGCACTTCTTTGCGCTCGCGGCGTTCCAGTAGATCGGCCTGATTGATCACGACAACAACTTTTTTGCCATAATCACGCGCCAGCTCAAGATACAAACGCTCGGTTTCGGCAAAAGCACGCTTGGCGGAGAGCAAAAAAACCACGAGATCGCTGCGGCTGAGAAAGTTCTTGGCAATTCGCTCGTGTTTGCGGAAGACCGACCCCGTTCCCGGCGTATCGACGATCACCACACCTGGCACGCCGACGTTTGGATGCAGCCATTCGCGCACGATGCCCGGCTCGCGCCAGGAAAAATCATGCTGCTTGCGCGGGAACCAGCGAACCAACTCGATCGCGTCGGTCGTCGGCGTGATGCCCATTGGCAGAATATCGTCCCCCAGCAATGCGTTAACAAACGTTGACTTGCCTGAATTGAACTCGCCGACGATCACCACCAGGAAGAACATCTCCTGCAAGTCGGCAGCGTTCTGCTGCAACCGCAGTTTATCCTGTGCGGCGTCCTCGCCAAGTTGGCCCAATTGCTCGGCGACAGCCTGCAGCAGGCGCACTTCGCGCTCGCGCACGTCTGCGATAGGGCCTTCCAACACAATGCTGTTGCTCATCGATCCTCCACCTGTTGGCCCGGTTGCTGGTCGCGCGGAGCCAGATCGGCCAACCCACCTTGTAGACGCACAAATGCCTGCTGCTGGTCTTGCAGATCGCGGCGCAGTTCGTCGAGCAGTTCCGTCTGGGACACCACCAGCCGCGTAAACGGCGCAGCGGCATCGTGGCGCAACTGCACGCCATGCGCGACCACCTGTTCCGCAGCGCGGCGTAACTTGTCGAGATAATCATCACGATAGCCGCGAATACGACGCTCGTAGCTGCGGCGCAAAAACCATCCCCGCAACGGAACCAGCGCCAATCCCAACAGCACAGCCGCGATGCCGATCGCAAACACCAACGCCACCGTCCCGGCATCGGACCCCAAATTAAACAACGCACCGGTCACTGTCGCCACCACGATCACCACAGTGACAATCTGCCACAACGCCAGGATGATCAGCGTATTGCGCAGGGTGCGGTCCAGCTTTTCAGTCTCGAACGTCTCCGCCGCGCGCAATATATCGTCCAACGCGCCGCGCACGTCGCGCAAGAACCCGCGTTCGTAACGCAACGGTGTTTGAATCTTGCCGATCACTTTGCTCGCCAGTCGCGGCGGCAGCCCGTCCACTGCCCGGCGCGTGTAATCAACCAGATCATCGATATCTTGCAGGTCGCGCCCTTCCAGGCGCGGGCCAAGCTGGTCGACTTGTTCGGGAATCTGTTGCAACGCCTGGCGGACCTTGTGCGCCTCGAACGCCGCGCCGGAACGTGTCCGCCCGCTGAAGCGACGCACCAACCGCCCGATACCTACAATCTCACCCAGGCCGCCGAAGAACAACCCGATCCCGCGCGAAAACTGGAACAGATCGCCGATCGCGTCACTGCCACGCGCGGCAGCCTCATCCCAGGTGCGGGCGATCGATTCCAACGTGTCGTCGACCGTTCTTTGCTGTTCGCGCCGCCCCTGGTCAATCTGCGCTTCGATATTCGCCAGCGTCTTACGGTGCGCGTCAAGCGCAGCCTGCTGTTCCTGCACCAACGTCAGCGCGGATTTCGTCACGTTCTGGCAAACCTGGACCGGCGTCTCGAGCTTCTGGCGCAGCCGGTCCACGTCGCCAAGCGTCTCTTTGATATACGCCTCGATATCGGCAAAACCGCTTTCATCCCACGCGATCTCGTCGCGCGGGTCTTCCTGTTGGGCCGCCATCGCCAGCTTTGCCGACACCAACCAGATCACCGGCTCCACACCGAGGTGGGCGCGCGCCTGCTCGAGCACAAAATCACGCACCTGCTGTCGTTCATCCTCGTCTAACAGGTCTAACTGATTGACGACAACGATCGTCCGTTTGCCGTATGTCTTCAACTGCTGCAAATATTCCAGATTGCTCGCAGTCAGCACCTGCGTCGCGAGCATCACCAGCAACACGACATCCGCGCGGTGCAAGAACCGGCGCGTCACCTCGTCATGCGTCAGGAACACCGATTCCAGTCCTGGCGTATCAACAAGGCTCAAGTTTTCGAGCAGCGGGCTGTCGTAGAACACGGTTTCGATGTCACCTGACCGCGAGCGCTGCAGGTCCGCGCCGCGCCGCAGGATCACAATGTGATCCGTCGTCGGAATCGGCCCCACATCCAGCACGCGCTCACCAAGCAAGGCGTTGATGATACTCGACTTGCCGGACCCAAACGGCCCGACCATCACCATCAAGAACGGATGGTTGGTATGGAACAGGGCATCACGCGCCTGCTCCATCTGGTCATCGGGCAAGCCGTCCACGCGGCTCAATACATCCAGCAGCGCCGTGATCTGCTCGTGTTCCTGACGCCGGATCGCATCAAACCGGGTCAGCAATTTGCGTGAAAGATGGTCAGCTTCCACAACGCACCACCTGCATAGCAACGGACCTAGTGCAGCCCGGGAGTAAAATCGCGCAAGTTTGAACCACCAACGAACTCACGGAGCAGCGAATTGTCCGGCACCAGTTCCTGCGGCATCGGCTTGAGCCAGCCCAAGATCGATAGCAGCCGCTTGGCCTCGTTGTAGTACGGGTTACCCGGCTCGACTTGCAGCAGCAGCGGCTCCGCCAGCGGACGCAAGACTGCGAGTTCATACACCAGGGCCGAATTGAACATCACGTCGGCGTTTTCCTGGTACGGAAAGATGTTACGCTTTTCACCACGGCGCACACTTTCCCAGCGTGCCAGCGTATCCAGGGCGGAATACCCCCGGAACGTCGCATCACGCACGATGCGACGGATCAAGCGCACGTCCGTTGTTGGCACCCGGTTGTGCCGGTCGATGTTGAGCACGGTCAGCGCCGATACGTATATGCGGAATAGCCCCTCAGTCGAAAGAGACGACACCAGCCCCGGGTTCAGCCCGTGAATCCCTTCCACGATCAATACGTGGTCCGGTGACAGCCGGGTCTCGTGCGTTTCAAATGAACGCAGGCCGGTTACAAAGTCGAAGTGCGGAATCCGCACAGCCTCGCTGCGTGTCAAGGCCAGCAACTGCTCGTTAAACAGGGGAAGATCGACTGCCTCTAACGCCTCGAAGTCGTATTCGCCGTTTTCGTCGCGCGGGGTTTTATGGCGCTCGACGAAATAACGGTCCATCTCCAGCGTATATGGTTTGAGGCCGTGCGCGATCAACTGGATCGCCAAGCGCTTTGAGAACGTCGTCTTGCCGGATGACGACGGCCCCGCGATCAGCACCAGCCGCAGGCCCTCTCTGTGGCGCTGCGAAATCTGGTACGCGATCTGGGCGATATGGCCTTCATGCAACGCCTCCATGACCAGCACAATCTCGCGCGCCTCACCATCACGAATTCTCTGGTTCAGACTGCCGATATATCCCACGTCCAGCAGTCGCAGCCAATCCTCACGCTGGCGGAAAACAGCCGTGAGTTGTGGTGATTTCGTCGGCGGTCGGATCTCGCCCGGATGCTCGCGGCGCGGATATTGCAGGATAAACCCGTCCGCTTCGGTCTGCAGATCAAACAGTTGAAGATAGCCGGTATGCGGCACCATGTAACCGTAAAAATAATCCGTCTCACCACGCAAGCGGTAGATCGTGAGGTAGTCTTTTGTGCGGAATTCAAGCAAGCGCACCTTGTCATCGTCACCGCAGGCCGCGAACATCGCGCGCGCCTCGTCCAGTGGAATCTGCTCGCGCGTGATCGGTTCCTCTTCCGCGACGATCGCACGCATCCGCTCTTTGATCGCGCGAATTTCGTCCACGGTGAAACGCTCGCGCCCGTGCACGCGGCAGAAATATCCGCCACTGGGCAATGAGTGCTCGACCTCGATTTGCACCCCCGGGAACAGCTCCGCCGCCGCCACCGTGAGCAAAAACGCCAACGAACGCCGGTAAATCCGGCTGCCGTCACTGACATCCATGCGCACGGGCTGCACCAGCACATCTCGCGTGACCGGGCGTGTCAACTCGCGCAGGCGCCCGTCAACCAGCGCTGCGACAGCCAGCAGTCCCCCGGGGTTCTGCTCGCGCTCATACGTCTGCACAAACGCCTCTAATGGTGTGCCAACCGGCCCTTCGAACACAACGCCATCAGGAAAGGTTACCTGCACGGCCTTGCGCGGTTCGGCACGATATACTGCTTGATCGGCGATCATAACGCTATCTAGCTCCCTCAGATTCCACCACGCTCACTGCTCAAACACAACCACAACACCTGTACGTGCAGGCACATCCAGCGTCAGAATATCACCGGTCAAGGTGACCTGTGCCTCACCAAACAGTAACCTGGGCTGCCCCTCCCCCCCGCGAACCGGTATATTAAGCGGAGCCGTTTCAGTGGCAGTATTGAACGCAACGACGTAACGCTCATGTTGATGGACGCGCTCATAGGCGTAGTGTTGACCTTCGGCCAGCAGCGTCTGGTACGTGCCGCGCCGCAACCCGACATGGTCGTTGCGTAGTTGAATAGCGGACTGCACATACGCGCGTAGATCCGCGTCCCACCGTGACTCATCCCAAGGAAACGCACCCCTGCAGCCTGGCTCATATCCCCCGGTGAGACCGATCTCGTCGCCGTAGTAAACCGTCGGCGCGCCGGGCATCGTCATCTGGAACAACATCGCCATTCGCAGCGCCGCCTGATCCTGCTTGACCATGTTGATGAAACGCGGCATGTCATGGCTGCTGAGCAGGTTAAGCTGCGCTGTCGTGATCTCCCAGTCATAGAGCGCGAGCATATCCTCAATCGCCTGCGCAAACTGTGCCGCGTCAAACGGTTCAGGCGGCGGATAGGTTCCCCCCATCCACAGCTCTGCAAGGGACCGCGCGCCGAAAAAAGCGACCGCGGCGTGTGTCTGGACATAGTTCATCACCGCGTCAAACTGATCCCCCTGCAACCAGCGCTGGGCTGCAACCCAGATCTCACCCACGATATACGCGTCGGGGTTAAGCGCCTTGACCCGCGCGCGAAACTCCTGCCAGAAAGAGTCGTCGTCAATCTCCGCCGGTACGTCCAGACGCCACCCGTCGATCCCGAATGTGATCCAATATTCCGCTACATTGAAAATAAACTCGCGCACCTGGGGATTCGCGGTGTTGAATTCTGGCAGAGCGTGCAGGCCGACCCAGGCCGCGTAATTCGGTTTTTTTGAGATATCGTAGGCGTTCAGCGGAAAGCCATTTATCGTGAACCAGTCCAGATAGGGTGATTGCTCGCCGCACTCCAGGATATGGTTAAACTGGAAAAAGCCCCGGCTGGCATGGTTGAACACGCCATCCAGCACTACGCGAATCCCGCGTTCGTGCGCCGCATCGAGTAACTCGCGCAGCGCCGCGTCGCCCCCCAGCAGCGGGTCCACGCGGTAGTAATCGTGCGTGTGGTAACGGTGATTCGACGCGGACTGGAACACCGGATTGAAGTAAATTGCCGTGATCCCCAACTCCTGCAGATAATCGAGATGTTCCATCACGCCGAGCAAGTCCCCGCCTTTGAAGCCGTTCGGGGTCGGTGGTGCGTCCCAGGCTTCAAGATTCGACGGTTTCGGGACACGGCTGCTCTGCGCAAAGCGATCCGGAAAAATCTGGTAGAAAACTGCATCCTTCACCCATTCGGGCGTTTTGATCGTTCGTGACACAATAGACTCCTGCTGGTGAACCGTTAACGAAACTGGAAAGCGCACCGTTGGCAGCGCCGCCTGGGTGCGGCGGCAACATGCGCATCCTATAGCTGCTAACCAGGAAATGGCCCCAATGCACGGCATGCAGTCGTGCCCGGTACCGGCAATCAGCCCCCTAAGCCGCTTAGCCCCGCATCTAGCCAGGCAGATACATCCCGGCGCAGTGACGATCGTACCGTTTTCACATCCGGGCGGCAACACGCCGGCCACCAACGGTACGGCTAATCATGGTGCTCTTCTTCGATAAATTCGAGCGGTGCATCGCGGAATTCCGGCGAGATAGCCAGTAGATCGTCTTCGTCCAGTACTTGCCCGTTGTAAGCGTCATAAAGCGCGGGATTCGTCGCCCCATCCACCGCGTAACGCCATTGGTCGGCCCCGACCTGGCGCAACACCGAGCGGCAGGTATCGCAACGCACGGTGCGGCGCACACGCGGAATCCCCAGTACGCGATAGCGGCGATCCTCAACGTATAACACGCCGGTCTCGCATACCGGGCACACGGATAACACAAAGCCTTCACGATAGCGCGCGATATTCGCCGCATTCATCACGTACACCCCCACATAGCCCAACAGCCCCAGCGCGAACAGCCCGCCGAGTATCAACATCCCAACCGGTGGACCTTCTTCGCCACTGGCACCAGCTATTCGCTCAACAACAGCGCTACCGGGTACCGGCTGGTCCGGTGCCCCACTCGTGTTATCACCGTCGCTGTCCGCTTCACCGGCAGCCGCGACCGCCTGCGGCGTGACCGTCACCGTGTCAGCCGGCACAGGCGTGGGAGTCAACGTCACGTTGGGGGGGGGCGTACGCGTGGCCGTGTGCGTAGCGGTGGGAGTCACGGTAGCCGTCCACGTGCTGCTGGCAGTACCGGTCGGCACATCTGTCGGGCTGGCGGTCACCGTCGCCGTGCGAGTCACGGTATGGGTAGCAGTAGCAGTCGGCGTGATGGTCTCTGTAGCCGTTGCGGTAGCTGTCGCGGTAGGTGTTGCCGACGGAACCGGCGTAGCAGTCAACGTAGCCGTTGCCGTGGGCGTTGGCGTTGAAGTGCGTGTCGGAGTCGCGCTGGGCGGATCGATGGTAGCGGTCGCCGTCAAGGTGGATGTCGCGGTCGCGCTCACAACCGCCTGCTGCACCGCAACAGCCAGTGAAGGGGTAACCGTCGGGGCAAATGTGGCACTGGGCGTCACCGTCATTGTGAAACTTGGCGTCGCTGTCGGCGTAACCGTAGCGGTGAGCGTAGGCGTCGCGCTCGGTGTAGCCGTGGCAGAAGGCAATGGCGTTGGTGTTGAGGTGCGCGTCGGCGTAGCGGTCGCGGTAGGCGTGGGCGTCGACGTGCGGGTAGCCGTCACGGTATGCGTCGGCGTCATGGTAGCGGTCGCGGTAAGCGTCGGTGTGGGCGTATGCGACGCTGTCGCTGTGGCGGTTGGGGTCGCGGTTCGGGTTGGCGTGGCGGATGCTGTAGCGGTCCGGGAAGGCGTCAACGTCGCGGTAGCGGTGGGGGTAGACGTAGCACTCGGCTCGATCGGGATCGCCGTAAAGGACGGTGTCAGATTGGGCACGTCCACGACAGGCAGCGTTAGCACATCCTCCGCCCACACCACCAGGTCATAGCGCAGCCAGCCGTACCCGCTGCCAAAGCGGATCATGACCCAGTCCTCCGCGCGGTCGTGCGCGACCGGGTCGACTACGTCGCCCGTGTAAAGCTCGCCCAATACCCCGTATCCCTGCCCCGGCCCAGATCGCACAAACGCCCCGGCATTGCCTACGCTGACCCAGTTGGCATTGGGCGTATAAGTCGGGCTGCCCGGCGCATTATAATCTTGCGGTGGGGGGATCGGTGTTGGTTCAGGATCATCGATCACGGGCAGTGCCGCCACGTTCAACCGCCATGTCACGCCATCGACCTGCACCCATCCTTGTGTGTTCCGATACGTGATCAGAATCCAGTCGCCCTGAGAATTGCGCGCCAACGGCTGCACCCAGGCCCCTATCGGCAGCGCGCCAAGCACGTTGTATTCGGTCCCCGGGCCGCCCCGCACGTTGATCCCGCTCGGCTCGCGCACCCAGTTGATGTTGGGCGTTGCAGTCGGATCGCCCTGTGCGCGAAGCAACTGCGCGGCATCACTTGCCAGCACACCCAGCACGATCGCGGACAGGATACAGATCAACAGCAATTGGCGAACACGTCGCGGCATGACGCACAACTCTCAACATGATTAGGCAACGCGACTATCCTACCACGAGCGGTGAAGCCGAACCAGTAACGGCCT
Source organism: uncultured Anaerolineaceae bacterium (assembly GCA_964425755.1). Lineage (GTDB taxonomy): Bacteria > Chloroflexota > Anaerolineae > Aggregatilineales > Aggregatilineaceae > CAYRNY01. The sequence continues at coordinate 53,239 of CAYRNY010000008.1, read as the reverse complement.
TTACGAAATTGAAAGACGGCGTCGCGCAGGTGTACACGCAACGCCGCCAGTGATGTACTTATCGCGGCCAGCGATCAGCCAGGCAGTCTAATGGTCCATCATGTAGGCGATGATATCCTGCAACTCTTGCTCGCTAAACTGATCGCCATAGCCCGGTGGCATGATATTCTGGTAACCTTCGACCACATATGCGCCGGGGTCTACGATCGATTCGTGCAGATAGTCTTCGGCACTCATCCCCTCGACTCGTTCTGCCGCACGCTCTGCCATGCCGGGTAGCGCCGGTCCAACGCCGTCTTCCTCACCGTGGCAACTCGCGCAGTTCTGGACGAACAACGGCTCGCCCGCAGCCGGATCGCCTTCCACACCAGCGGTCTCGGCATCTTCATCGTCAGCAGGTTCCTCGGTAGGTGTTTCTGTCGGTTCGGCTGTAGGAGTCTCCTCACCCGCCGGCTCGTCCGCACCGGATTCCGCCATGATGTACGCCACGAGTCCCTCGATCTCCTGTTCGGTGAGGGTTTCGTCGTAGTTAGCGGGCATGATGTCGCTATAACCTTCAACGATGTACGCGCCCGGCTCGACGATCGACTCGCGCAGATAGTCTTCGGCGCTCATGCCCTCAATGCGCGTGGCCGCGCGCTCGGCCATGCCCGGAAGCGCCGGACCTGCGCCCGGTTCTGCACCATGACACGAGACGCACTGACCGAATGCCTGCTCGCCGAGCGCCACCAATTCTTCCTGGCTCATTTCCGCTTCGCCGTCTTCATCGGGCGGCTGAGTCGCTTCCGGTGCGGCTTGCAGCGCGTCCAGCAGCGCGGGTTCTTCGCCCGGTGGCAGTGTGGGGATCGGCGTCAGGTCTTCCGCGAGATCGCCCCCGCCGCACGCGCTGACCAGCAGCCCCAGCACAAGCACACTTAAGATTACGATCCAGGTTCGTTTGAACACAACAGACCTCCGTTTCAGTTGTTGCCGGGCCTCCGCCCACAATTCTGCATTCACAAAGCTACACGTCACTGCCCGGCGGCACCTGATTCAGCGCTCAGGTTGTGGATATAGTTAACGATATCCCAGGTTTCGCCAGGACTCAGATTCTCGGCCAAACGCGGCATGCGGTTTTTGCCATTAGTGATCACCAGGAAGATGTGTTCTTTTGACAATCCCTGGACGTAATCGGATGTCATCGCGGGTGCTTCAGGGAAGTACTTCCCCACCGTTGCACCACTCTGTTCGGTACCCCAGCCATGGCAGAGCGCGCAATTAATGCCGTACAACATTTCGCCGCGCTGGATCGACGTTTCGGTCGCTTCCAATGGCTGGCTCGCCGGCTGCCCTGCGATCAGCACCGGCCCCTGTATCGGAATCGCCTCGGCAGGCGCGGCCCGGCGTGGGCCTTCCTGATGCTGAACAGCGACGGTATTCGCCATCGTGTTAACCCAGGGCACCTTGATGATATCATAGGTCAGCAGCAGCGGGACCAATAACGCACCTAACCCTGCCGTGCCGACTCCACCCCAGAATAACAAATGCCGGATACCCTGTTTCTTGAAGTTCGACGCATCTTCCATGTGCCACGCGTGGGCACGATGTTCCTCGAAGATACGCTTAACCTGCTCCGCCACGTCACCGGATGCCCGCACGTGCACCCCGATGTATCCCTCGGTGATGCGCTCATCGTACAGCATTTCCCGCGTCATGATCGGAAAGCGGTTCCGCAGCAAGAAACCAGCGAATGTCCCGATCATCGTACACAGCGAGATCAACTCGAAGTACATGATCGCGCTCGGCGGAACCGGTGTTAGCCCCTGCCCACCAACGTGGATCGGATAAATCGCCGGTGTGCCGAACGTAATAAACGTCGCCAGCAGCGCCCCGACCAATGCCCCACCCAGCGCAAATGGCACGAACCAGGTACGGGCAGGCTTGCGTCCAAAAAACTTGGCAGGATACGGAATATTCGACATGACCTCGACATCGCGATCCTCAACACCAAGTTCGCGTACATCGTCCAGCACGTCCGCGGTCACATCCACATTATCGAACAAACCGAGCAACATAAGGTCGGCCATTGTTTCCTCCTAGTGCGTATCCGTGCGCGTCGGCAGCACCGCACGCCCGATCCGGCGGTTGCCCTGCATCGCCTGGCCTTCGTACACTTCCCACACCGGGATGATCGGCGCGACGCGAGTGAACAACACGTACATCAGGCCCAAGAACGCCAACGTGCCGATGCTGATCAGTATCTCAGGCGCGCGCGGCACGTAGTCCACCCAGTTGAACGGTAGTTCGCTGCGTGACAGCATACCGGCAACGATCAGAATGCGCTCGATGTACATGCCGATCTGGATGAAGATCGCGATCACGAGCATCGCGGCCAGATTGGTACGGATGCGCCGCGACCACAACGTCGCCAGGGGCACGATGATGTTGCAGAACAGCATTAAATAAAAGAACGGGGCCAGCGGACCGGTTAACTGCTGCTGAATCGCCTTCTCCGGCGGCAAATTGCCGTACCAGTTGGTGATCCACTCGGCAAAGTAGAAATAAATCCAGGACAGCGTCAGGATCAGCAAGAACACACCCATCGCGTTGAAGTGCTGTTCGCGGATGAAGTACCCCATGCCCATCGCTTTACGCACGATAATCATGACGATGATCACCGCCGCAACGCCGGAGTAAAGCGCACCAACCACGAAGAACGGCCCGAAGATCGAGCTGTGCCAGCCCGGCTGGATCGACATCGACAGGTTCCAGGATACACCTGTGTGCACGGAGAACATCACCGGGATGATCACAAACGACAGAATGTTGCTCGCGATCTCAAGGCGATGCCACTGGTTGATCGTGCCGCGCCAGCCCAGCGACAGCGCGCCATAGATGCGCCGCCGCAAGCCCGTTGTATGGTCGCGGGCCATCGCCAGGTCGGGGATCAACGCAAGATACATAAACATCGTGCTGCCGATGATGTAGGTCGTGATGGCGGTCATATCCCAGAACAACGCCGACCGAAAGTTCGGCCACAGTTCGCGCTGGTTGGGGATCGGTACCATGTAGAACAGCTTCCAGATGCGGCCAACGTGAATGATCGGAAACAACCCCGCCACGGCCAGGCCAAACAGCGTGATCGTTTCAGCCGCCCGCGCGATCGGTCGCCGGAAATCCATGTGCATCAGGCGCAGCGCCGCCGAGATGAAGGTCCCCGCGTGACCGATCCCGATGAAATAGATCAGGTTGGCGATATACGGCCCCCACATCACCGAGCGGTTCAGCCCAGTGACGCCCATGCCGCTGAAGATCTGAATGATCCACGTCGCCAAAAAGATCGCCGTGAGGCCACCAAGTCCCAGCACCACGAGCCAGAAGCGAGGGCCGGTCTTTGTCATGGCCGCGAGCACCACGCCGTTCAGCTCTTCCGGTGGACGCGGGTCTAAAAGCAAGTGTTCGTCGCGTGCATGTTCGATCTGCTGAGCCAGGTGTTCGTCTTCAGGAAGTTCCTGCTCCCAGTAGGGACCACGCTTAGCACTAGTCTCCAACATGCGTCTCACCACCTTTCAGGTAATAGACCGCCGGTTCCGTGCCCAGGTTCTCCAGCAATTTGAACTGGCGTTCGTGCGGCACCATCTTAGCGACGCGGCTCTTCTCGTCGTTCTTGTCACCGAAAACCAGCGCGTCCGTCGGGCATGCCTGCGCGCATGCCGGCACGATGTCGCCGTCTTCGATCGGGCGCCCTTCCACATTGGCCTCTTCGCGTTTGCGCCGGATGCGCTGGATGCAGAACGTGCATTTCTCCATCACACCGGGGCCACGCACCGTCACATCGGGGTTTAGCTGTTGTTCGAGCGGCGCGTCCCAATGCGGCGCAAAGTAGTTGAAGATACGCACGCGGTAAGGGCAGTTGTTGCCGCAGTAGCGTGTGCCGATGCAGCGGTTGTATACCTGGACGTTAAGGTTCTCTTCTTCGCTGTGATACGAAGCATAAACCGGGCACACCGGCTCGCACGGGGCGTTGCCGCACTGCTGGCAGAACACCGGAATAAACCGCGCCTTGACGTTCGGATATTCGCCTTCCCAATAGCGCTCGATCCGAATCCAGTGCATGCTCCGGCCCCGCTGCATTTCCTCTTCGCTCGAAACCGGGATGTTGTTCTCGGCATGGCAGGCGACGACACAGGCCTGGCAGCCTGTGCATTTGTCCATATCGACTACCATCGTCCATTTGTGTCCAGTCGTTGTCTGTTCAGACATGCAAGTCACTCCTGGTCATTCGTCAGCGTCAGTCGTTAGCGGTCACACAGGCCGGTTTAGAACGGTACGTGTATCTCGCCGCCTGCTTCTTCTTCATCAACGTGACTCTCCAGCATCGCGAGTCTGACCCGCTTCTCATCCGTCTTGGAGAGCTTCACACGCACATTAGCCCACGCGAGGTTATTGCCGGACTCGTCCACTTCCACGCCGACCAGGCGCAAGGGATTCGCGCCGCGCTCTCTGGCGTAGCGGCCCAGGTCGGAGTGCCCCCGGCCTACCGGGATCGCGATCGTGTCGGGCCGGATCGCGGGGAAGGTATAAACCGGCGCGGTGATCGCGCCGTGCGGCGACTCAATCCTCACAACGTCACCGTTCTCAACACCAAGTGCCTTTGCCGTCGCGGGATTCACCTCGACCCATGTTTGCCAGGAAATGGTCGTCAATGGATCGGGCGAGCCTTGCAACCAGGGGATATTCGCCCCGCCGTCGCCGCTGAGCAGCACCGACATGTACGGGTGCAGGAAGTACGGATACTCCTCTGCATCGCCCTGGTAGGCTGGCGCGCCGACTTCCAGCGGCCCCGCCAGTGTGCTCTCGGCGATGTCGCTTTGCGGCGCGGTTTCCGGCCACCAGCCGCCGTATTGCTGGAAGCGCGCCCATTGAACCTCGGCATCTTCGCCGCCGTTGGCACCCTTCCCCAGCCGCGTAACCATGTCTTCGATATACGCCACCTCGTCCGTCCAGGGGAGCGCCGCAGCCGCCGCCGGGATACCTCGTGCCACCGTGAGCAACACGTCACCGGTCGAACGGTTGTCATACAGGGGCGCGACCACTGGCTGCTGGCTGCCTACCACCGGCAGCCCCTGGAATGCAGGCGTCACCACTTCGTAACCCCACCCTTCCAGGTATACGCGATCCGGCAGCACGTAATCCGTCTGCGCAGTTGTTTCGTCGACCAGCGTGTTAAACGACACAATCGTGCCGACGTTCGCCAGCGCATCGGCGATGCCCGTGCTCTCTGGCAGGTCGTACAACGGATTAGCGCCATGAAGCAACAGCACCTCGATCTCACCGGCGTTCATACGCTCGATCAGCCCCTGCACATCTGCGAACGATGAAGCTACTGGAGCAGAAAGACCTTCGACCGGCAGATCGGGCGCCAGCGCCATGCCGCCAGGCTGGTTGATCGTCCCCGCGATCATGTTGAGCGCCTGCACCGCCATCACCGCCGCGTGTGCGTTGCTCCCCCCGGTGACCGCAGCGCCCGGAATCGCGAGCGGGTTTGCCGCCTCAGCGAACGCGCGCGCCAGCACGACCAGGTCATCAACGGTCATCTCCGCCGCTGCTGCCGCCGCTTCGAGGTCTACTGCGCCCACCAGCGCCTGCGCGCGCTCGACGCGTTCCGGCGAACCGAGTTCTTTCTGTGCAATCAGGTATGCGATCGCCTGGGCGATCAACGCTTCCGCCCCCGGCTGTACCGGGACCCAGCGGTCGGCCTTTGCGCCGGTGATCGACATTTTCGGCTCAAACTGCACCAGGTAACCGCGCTTGCCGTAAGCTTGATCGCGGAAATTACCGTATTCCACACCAAAAGCAGTCGCCGACAGCCACGTACCGACAAAATCCGCGCCAAACGAGAAGATCGCGTCTGCGTGGCTGAGGTCGTAACTCGGCAGTGCTGCCCGCCCGGTCAACTCGGCATTGGCCTGGGTGAGCGCGGCATAGCCGTTCAAGCCGCTGTAGATATCGTAGCGCAGCGGTGCCGGAGCACCGATCGCGTCGGCAAAGGTCGCGAAGAGATGATACAGATGCGCGGACGTAGTCGATCCGGTCCAGATCGCTATCGCGCTGCTATCTGCCGCATTGATGGTTTCAAACAGCGTATTAATGGCGTCGTTCCAGGGCAGCGGATCGAAATCACGCGATCCCCGCTCGTCTTGCTTGACTGCGCCGGTCACGCGGTCGGGATTATACAGCAGTTGCAACCCTGCCTGGCCGCGCGCGCACAGCTTGCCACGATTCACAGGATGGTCAGGGTTGCCCTCGATCTTGACGGCACGCCCGTTCATGATGCGCACAATAATGCCACACCCAGCCGGGCACATCCGGCACGTGCTGGCGTACCAGTTCGGTATGCCGGCGAGTTGCTCTTCCGGCGCACGAACGTAAGGTTCCAGCTCGACAAAGCGTTCTGTTTCCTGACTACAGCCCGCCAGAATTGCTGTCGCCGTACCTGCCGCACTCACCTTCAAAAAATTGCGACGAGAAATCTTGGTCATAGCTCGCTCCTAACGATGGCAGACGGTGCAATCCCACAAGGCGTCTTTGTTTTCTTGCTCGCCGTGACAGTCCAGGCAGAAACCCATGTTCATCTCAACCACCGGTTCCACAACGTCCATACGTGCAACGTCGCCGTGACACGCGCCGCAGGTCACGCTGGCGGACACGTGCGACGAGTGATTGAAATACACAAAACTCGGTTGCTCATTAACACGCACCCAGGGGATCGGTTCCTGGCGCTCCCAGTACCCGGCGAGTTTCTGGATCTCTTCGCGGTCCGTCGCGATGTGTTCGTGACATCCCATACATTTCTCAACGCTTGGAATACCCGCGACCGGCCCCTTTGCCACACTGGTATGGCAATATTGACACTGGATTTGCAGTTCACCCGCGTGCAGGGCGTGACTGTAAGCGATCGGCTGCTCATAGGCAGCATCCGTAGCGGAACTGACCAACAGAATAATGGCGATAATCGCAATCACCAGTCCCGCCACTGCGCCACCGAGCAGCAGCCGCAGCCGTAATGGTAGGCCAGCTAAACTACGCATGTGGACTCCCTTCTTGTGTATGAGGCAATGTCAGTAGCATGTAGTTCACCGTCGTGCAACACCGCAACCACAACCTGCGCAGGTGGCTCGTGTTGCACAGGCGTGGTCCGAACGGAAATCCGTGGAGGCAAAAATCGATCTGTACCCCCCTCAATATGAGTTTCATTGTGAACAAGACTTTACTATACAATGATTTGATCCAGAGTTCAAAACCACCTGACAGGCAAAACATTAAGCTCACTCTCTCAACGCTTCAAACCGTCTTCTTAACTTTTATTAAATTATGTTTTATACCAAAAATTAAACGACAAAAGCATAGCGTATTTGCCCCAAACATCACAAATTTTGCCTCGCAGCCCATGAACCGCCTCTTGGAGGCTCTGTGCTTCTTGGTATAATCACGCGGCAGGCTCGTCCCGGAGCCAGTGGAGAGGAAGACCATGCGGATTATTGTACACGGGGGCTACCCCCTGGAAGGCACGTTTACGCCGTCCGGCAACAGCAACGCAGCCCTGGCGGTTATCACAGCGTCGCTGCTGACCGACCGCCCCGTCACGATCACCAACGCGCCGCATACGCTCAGCACGAGCCAAATGCTTGAGGCTGCGCGCGCGTTGGGCAGCACGATCACGCGTGAGGGCAGCACGCTTACCCTTCAGACCCCCGCACTGCATACCCGCTCGCTGGACCGCGACATGACCGAGCGGCAGGTCAGTACGGTGTTGTTTCTCGCGCCGCTTCTGGCGCGGCGACAGCATGCCCGGATCGAGATCACGTTCCCGATCAGCCGCTTGCACACGCACCTCGCAGCCCTGCGCGACCTGGGTGCGGATGTGCGCGTAACTGGAGACGTGATCGACTTCCAGATCGAACCCTGGGAAAAACAGGAGATTCTGCTGCTGCAAGCGAGTGTGACCACTACGGCACTGGTGTCCATGCTGGCCGCGCGCATGGGCAGCGAGACCGTGATCCACAACGCCGCATCCGAGCCGCATGTACAAGACTTGCTGCGGCTGCTCGAAACGCTGGGCGCGCAGGTCGACGGGGCCGGATCGAATGTGTTGCGCATCCGGGGCACGACGACCCCGACCGGCGGCAGTGTGACGCTCTCGCCAGATCACATTGAGGCCGCCAGTATGGCCGCGCTTGGCGCGATCACGGGGGGGACGCTGAACATTACAGGCATCAATCCTGCGCACCTGCATCTGACTGCACGCGTATTCAAACGGCTGGGGGTCAATCTGTTCTTCAACGGCGACACGCTGTTTGTGCCGGTACACAAAGCCATGAGCGTCTCGCAACAGGAAGAAGAACAGGATGTGCCGATTGAAACCGCGCCCTGGCCTGGCTTTCCGTCCGACCTGATCGCAATGGCGACCGTGATCGCCACTCAAACGCGCGGCACGACACTGCTTCACGAAAAGCTGTTCGCCAACCGGCTGCTGTTTGTCGACAAGCTCACATCGATGGGCGCGCAGATCGTGTTGTGTGATCCACACCGCGCGCTGGTTGTCGGCCCTACGCCGTTACACGGCGAGTATATGGACACGCCTGATGTGCGTACCGGGCTGGCGTTGCTGGCTGCGGCGCTGTGTTCTGAGGACAGCGTGACGATCGATAACGCCCAACTCATCGACCGCACGTTCGAAAACGTGATCGATAAACTCGTTGGATTAGGCGCAAAGATCGAGGTGGTACGCTCGTGACTGGACCGGACGGCACCCGCCAGATCATCAACGGTATCGACACACGCTTCGCCATTGTTGGCAACGGTGACCCGGTGATCGCGCTGCACGGCTGGGGTGGCAGCATCAGGAGCTTCTGGCCGATCGCCGAAGCGTTGGCCGAACGCGGGTATCAAGTCCACCTGCTGGACCTACCCGGCTTCGGTCAGAGCGCCCTTCCGCCGCAAACCTGGGACGTGGCGGACTATATGCGTTTCGTGATCGCCTATATGGACGCTCACGGGCTGGACCGCGCACACCTGATCGGGCATTCTTTCGGGGGGCGCATTGGGCTGATGCTGGCAGCAGAGCACCCCGAGCGTGTCAACAAGATGGTGCTGACGGATTCCGCCGGGCTGCGCACGCCACCCACATTACGCCAGCGCGTACGCCAACTCGCGTCCCGCACCGCGCGCCACACCCTGAACGCGCTCGGCATGCGCGCGTTGCGCGAGCGCCTGCAACGTCGTTACAACCAGCGCTATGCCTCAGAAGATTACCTGGACGCCGGGCCACTGCGCGATACATTCCTGCGCGTGATCGAACAGGACCTCAGCCTATTCGCGACACGCATCCAGGCCCCTACCGTGCTGATCTGGGGCGAACGCGATACCGACACCCCGTTATGGCAGGGCCGCAGGCTCGAGCAGTTGATCCCTGATGCCGGCCTGATCGTGTTCCAGGGAGCGGGGCATTTCGCTTACCTGGAGCGCCAACGGGATTTTGTGCGTATCGCTGACCATTTCTTCAGCAACAGGAGCTAACTGCCTGATGGGTGAAGTTCTGATTATTCTCTGGTTGGGGGGTGTCATCTTACGCACCTGGCGGCTGGCACGCTTTTTCCAGATCGAAGGCTACGACAGCGCGCGTTATCTTCGCTGGCTCCTCGCCAGGCCGCAACGTTATGTGATGTGGCGTGCAATGGTCTACGTCAGCGTTGCGCTGCTTACGGCGGTCGTGTTGAGCTTTTCCGGGCAAAACACACCAGCAGTGTATCTCGTGATCTGGGGCATAGCCGCCGTTTTGAGCGCGATCCCCGAACCGGCCAAAGAGATCAAACAAAAACTCAAGCTCACTCAGCGCGCGATCCGGCTGCTCATCACGGCCAATGCCCTGGCGATCATCACGACGATCAGCGCCGCCGTCATGGTGAACACCCTGCTCGATGCGGGCGACCGGACGCAGTTCACGGTGATCACATTCGTTGGCTTGGCGATCTACCATTTCGCGCCACTGATTCTGCCGCTGGCTAACCTGGTGAATTATCCGATCGAAGCCGGATTCCGGTGGATGTTCCGCGAGCGGGCACGGCGCACGTTACAAAAAGCCGGTCCTACAGTGATTGGCATCACAGGCAGCTACGGCAAAACCAGCACCAAAGAATATCTCGCTCATATTCTCAGCGGGCGTTATAACGTGCTGGCGACGCCCAAGAGCTACAACACACTGATGGGCGTGTGCATCGTGATCAACGAAGAATTGGCGAACAACCCCGATTACGATTATTTCATCGTCGAGATGGGCGCTTATGTTGAGGGGGAAATTCGCGACATATGCAAACTGACGCGCCCGCAGATCAGCATCGTGACCGCTGTCGGGCCGCAACATCTGGAACGCTTCGGCAGCATCGAAGCGACAGCCCGCGCAAAATACGAGATCATCGAAGCGCTGCCAAAGGACGGAGTCGGCGTGTTCAACTGGGATAACCATTATGTGCGCAGCTTGTACGAGCGCGGTTACCCGGATAAGCGCATCGCGATCACATGGGAGAACGCCGAACACGCGACCCAACTTCGCTTCCTGGCGCGCAACATTCGGCACACGATCAGCGGCATGGAGTTCGACGTGATCGACACGCACCTGGAAGAAGAAGAACATTTCAGCACCGGCCTGGTTGGGGCGCACAATATTACCAACATCCTGCTGGCGACCGCCGTCGCGCGGCACCTGGGCATCTCCCTTACCGAGATCGCGGTACGTGTCGCCAGCCTGGCCCCCGCCGAGCACCGGCTCCAACGCAAGACGCTGCCCGGCGGCATCACGGTGATCGACGACGCCTACAGCGCCAACCCGGTCGGTGCACACAATGTGCTGGACGTGCTCGCCCTGTACACAGCCGGGCGGCGCGTGCTGATCACACCGGGCATTGTGGAACTCGGCCCGCTGCAAGAACAAGAAAACATCAAACTCGGGCAGCACGCAGCACAGGTATGCACCGACATCGTGCTGGTCGGCATCGAACAGACAAAACCGATCCAGCAGGGGATCGCTGAGACCGGTTTTGATCCGAAGCATCTGCATGTGTACGATACCCGCGAGGAAGCCATCGCCTGGTTTCATCGCGAAGTCAAAGCGGGTGACACTGTTCTCTTTTTGAACGACCTGCCGGATACCTATTTGTAAACCGTCCGGCGTGTCTCCAACCATGCACACGACGAAGGACAGATAGACATGAGCAAGAACTCAGAAAAGACGACCGTTGGCGTAATTTTTGGCAGCCGCAGCGTTGAGCATGATGTCTCAATCGTGACGGCACAGCAGGTAATGCAAGCCCTGAACCCGGCCAAATACAACATCGTGCCGATCTATATCACCCGTGACGGGCGCTGGATCACCGGGCCGAACCTGCGCGATGTCAAGCAGTTTCAGGCCGAAAACATCGCCGAAATCGTGGGGAACAAAGACGCGATCATCTCACCCAGCACACAACATCACGGCCTGATCGAGTCGCCGCTTAGTGGCCTGTTCGGGCGCAGCAAACTGCAGCGCCTGGACGTAGCGTTCCCGGTGGTTCACGGCACGCATGGTGAAGATGGCACGCTCCAGGGGTTGCTGGAACTGGCGGACATTCCCTATGTGGGAACCGGCGTGATGGCATCCGCAGTGACGCGCGACAAGATCATGCTCAAGACTGTGCTGGCACAACACGGGATCGACATCGTCAAGTATGTGGCCTTCGACCGCCATGAATGGGTTACCACGTCAAGTGATATCGTCCGGCGCGTTGAGACGGAACTCGGCTACCCGGTGTTTGTCAAACCGGCCACCCTGGGGTCGAGCATTGGTGTGGCCCGTGCGAACGACGCCGAGGAGATGCGGAACTACATCAACATCGCGGCTAACTTTGACCGCCGCATCCTGATCGAAGCCGCTGTGCAAAACGCAGTTGAGATCAACTGCTCCGTGATGGGGAATTACGACCTGCGCGCGTCGGTGCTCGAACAGCCGATCACGTGGCAAGAGTTCTTGACTTACGAAGAGAAATACATGCGCAGCGAGGGGGCAGCAGGCATGAAAGGTGCGGAACGCCAAATCCCCGCGCCGATCTCGGAAGAACTCACGCAGAAGATCAGGCAACTGGCGATCAAAGCGTTCCGTGCAGTGGACGGGCGCGGCATCGCACGGATCGATTTCCTGCTGCACAAAGAATCGGATACCGTTTACTTGAACGAGATTAACACGATGCCTGGATCGCTGGCCTTTTATTTGTGGCAGGAAGAGGGCATGACCCCGGCTGACGTCGTCGACGAGCTGATCCGGCTGGCACAAGAAGCACACTCCGAAAAGCGCAAGACCGTTTACAATTACAAAACCGGGCTGCTGGCGCACGCTGCCGCGCGCGGATTGAAGGGTCTCAAAAAGTAATGCGCCATCAGGGGCCGCTAGTACGGTTAAAAGCAGCGCTGCACCCTCGCCTGGACCCGCTGCTCAGTCTGCCGGATCACTGGCGCATGCGGCTGCGGTTAGCGCGCCTGCCGGATGGCACGTACCGGGCGGGCGTTAACGTACCCTACTACGCACAATTCGCCAGCCCGGAGCTGACCTACGCCTACATCCACACAGGCTACGACGGCAAAACCGACCCGCGGTGGCGCTCATTTGGCGCACCAGAACCGGGAGACTACGCGTTCTGGGCACCGCGCATCTGCGCGCTGGCCGTGTTGAAGATGGCGATTGAGGCCTTCTGGCCCCACCAACGCCCAAGCCTCTGGCAGTTGGTGCGCGAGGGGCTGGCGCTGAACGGATACACCGTGCGCGATGCGCGTGGCAACTGGATCGATCACGGTTGGACTGTCACGGCCCAGGTCCAGCTTGCCAGGCGATATGGCCTGCTGGCCGAACCGTTCGGCTACGTATCGCCGTTATCAATTTGCGCGTATGTCCGCGAAGGGAGTCTGATCGCAGCTACAGTTACGCCAGAAATCGGGGAACGCGATCCTACGCCGGGCCGTTACGGGGGACATCTGGTGCTGGTCTATGGTTTCGAATGGGAACAGGGAAGCCCTACGCATTACCTGCTGCACAATCCATCGGGCCGCCATGAGAAACTTCGCGCCAACGCACGCATTCCGGCAGCGCGTTTCCACGCCAGTTTTGCTCACCGGATCATCGCACTGCGCCCGGCTTCCGCTCCCCCTACGTCGTAAGCCGATCGCATAAAAGCAGGGCCCCCAAATAATGGATAACCTACCCGGCGTTCCGCGATGGAGGATGTTTCGCCCTTTCACTTGCCGACGAAACGATACCCTACCCCGTACTCGTTCTGAATATAAACCGGGCTTTTCGGATCGGGTTCGATCTTGCGGCGCAAGTGGGATACATAAATGCGTGGATAATGGTGTTCGGTGCTGTACTCGTAGCCCCAAACCTGCTCCAGCAGTTGCTGGAACGTCAGCACCTGTCCTTTGTGCCGGACGAACGTCGCCAACAGCTTGAACTCTGTCGGCGTTAGCCGGATTTCCTCATTGTCCACCAGCACCCGCCGGGCATCGACATCCACGATCAAGTGATCATCGATATAACGGGTGCTTTGCGAACCACCATCATCATTCAATTGCGCGCGTCGCAGCAGCGCGTTGATCCGCGCGTGGAATTCGAGATTTCGCAGCGGTTTGATCATGTACTCATCCGCACCGAGGTTCAGACCTTCGGCCATTTCTTCCTCGGTCACGGCATGCGCCGTCATGATCAAGATCGGCACGTTCGACAGCTCGCGAATACGCTGGCACACCGTCATCCCGTCCATCCCAGGCAGCGCGACATCCAGCACAACAAGATCAGGTCGTACATCGTGAAACGTGCGCAGTCCATCCAGACCATTGGTAACGGTGGTGACCTCATAACCATGTCGCTCCAGGTCCAGGCGCAACAAGCGGTTCATATCCACATCGTCTTCAACGATCAGCACTTTTGTAGCCATAGACGACAACCAACCTTTTTTGTTTTTGCAGGTTATTTACTACTATTTTACAAGTTTTTTGCATTTACAAAAGTCTTGCGCTTATGATAAAGTCGCTAAAACCCAGCGATCGTCACATGTAACGCCTGGTATGCTCGCACAATTTCACAACTATTTCACGTCTATCACAGCACTGAAAACATACTTTGAGTCTATGATCACACCTTCCCCATCGCGCCTCTCACCTTCGCGGAGCCAGACCAGCCAGACGGCGTATCGCCTGTTGGACGCGATCCCTGGCGGGCTGGCATGGCTGGCACTGTTGCTGACCGCGCTAATGGGAATCGCCGTGCCGCACACCTTGCTAACGGGCACAGCGTTGCTCGCAAGCTATGCAGCGGCACGCTTCGCGGTCGGCGCTGTGGCGGTTATGCGCGGACTGTACCTGATCCGGTGCTGGGAAACGTTGGATTGGCGCTGTGAATATGAACGCCGCCGCACGCAAGACAGCCTGCCGCTAAACGCGGTCCACCATCTCGTGCTGATCCCGGCCTATCGCGAACCGCCTGCCCTGTTAGAGCGCACCCTCGATCACCTGAGCGCACAGCGCGACGCACGCACCGCGATCACGGTGGTGCTGGCGCTGGAAGCCGCCGACCCTGCCGCACACGAGACCGCGACACAGCTTCACGCGGCATATGCAAATCGCTTCGCCCAACTGCTGATAACCTTTCACCCGGCGAACCTTCCCGGCGAGCAACCGTGCAAATCCGCAAATCTGGCCTGGGCATTACGACAGGCCCGGCACGAAGTAGTCCAAAAGCAGGGTCTAAACCCCGACCACATCGTCGTCACCACGATGGACGCCGACACGATCTGGCATCCGCACCAGTTTGAAGCGCTGAGCACCCTGTTCGCCACCGATCCGGCACGCTACAAGACGTTCTGGCAGGCCCCGCTGCGCTACCATGCGAACGTGTGGCAAGCTCACCCACTGCTGCGCATCCTGCATGCAACCGCGTCCGCCTGGGAACTGGCCTATCTTGCCGGTCCCTGGCACAGCCTGCCGATGTCGTCCTACGCGTTGAGCCTGCGCCTGCTTGATTCAACCGGCGGGTGGGCAGGCGACGCGATCGCGGACGAGTGGCACCTGTATCTCACCGCGTATTTCCGGCAGCAGGGTGACCAATCCGTCCAGCCGGTTTACTTGCCCTTTCACGTTCAGGCTGTGACAGGTGATACTATCCTGGCTGCGCTGCGCGAACGCTATTTACAGACGTTTCGCCACGCCTGGGGCGCAAAAGAGATCGGCTACGCCATCGCGCAGATGCGCCGCCACCCGCACATCGCACCGCTGCGCACAACGGGTTTGCTGCTGCGCGTGGCATACGACAACCTGCTTGCCGGCGCGGGCTGGATCGTGCTGTTCCTGGGGCCACAGCTTCCCCTGTTATTGCACCGGGACGTAATACGTGCCAACCTGCACAGCGCCCCTCTGATCGCGTTACAGGCCGCCATCGCGATCGTTACGCTGCTCACATTCAGCGCGTGGCTGCTCGACCGGCACTTGCGCCCGCCGCGCACGCATCCCCACACGCGGCATGAGCGCCTGCTCGAACTGGCAAGCTTACCGCTGGTCGCTGTGCTAACCGTGATTGGAGTCGCGCTGCCCGTGCTGCACGCCCAAACCCGTATGCTGCGTGGCAAACCGATCCGGTTCCGGGTCACCCCAAAAATGTGAACAATGGATCGTCTGTCACGCAGTGCGGACGATCCAGCGCCTCCCACACTGTCCGCAACCTGGCAGGCGGCACGACGAACAGATGCGTCACGCAGGCACAATCCGAAGCTCCAAAACCCGCGACAGGCAACTCCACATCCGCAACCTGCACAAACGTCCCCGCCCAGTGGCATTCCAGGCATTCCGGTGACTCCGCGTACCACAGCGCCACAACCCGCACCGCCGCCGTCAGTGCATCAATATGCCAGTGCCGGGGCTTGTCGGCGCGCAGATGGCGCCGCAGCCGCGCGTTAAGGCCGCCGGGCCCGTGCGCGCTGCCGACATACGCATACAGTCCCGGCGCAAATGGCTGAACGCCCAAGCGCCCCACCGCCAGCCGAAGCGGCCCAGCGACTCGCAACCACACGACGTAAGTCCCCGCTGCGGCGGGGAGATCAGCAACATGTACGTTCAGCATAAAACACGTCCGAAATGTTTGCGCCCGGCCCAAGCCATGTTATGATCGGCCCTGGTGAGTTCAAGAGTGCCGGATGACCCCCGGTGAAATGATAAATGACCGTTTTGCATCGGCGCAGAATGAGGGAATATATACCGGATAATCGCTCATCCTGCGACCTGTGAAGAAAGAGAGCCTCAGAATGACTTACGATATTCAGAAAATCGAATCCCTGCTGGGTGACGAAGCCGAGTACCTGCTCGGCCACACGTGCAAGACGATCAGCAAAGATCGCCTGTACCTGCCCGGCCCAACGTTTGTTGATGACGTATTTGCCCAGTCGGACCGCTCAATCCCGGTGCTGCGCAGCTTGCAGCAACTGTTCGATCACGGTCGTCTGGCCGGGACCGGCTACCTCTCGATCCTGCCGGTTGACCAGGGCATCGAACACACGGCGGGCGCGTCTTTCGCCCCGAATCCGGATTACTTCGACCCGGAAAAGATTATCGAGCTAGCGATCAACGGCGGGTGCAACGCCGTCGCCACGACGCTCGGCGTGCTCGGCTCAGTTGCGCGCAAATACGCGCACAAGATTCCGTTCATCCTCAAGTTCAACCACAATGAGCTGCTGACCTATCCGAACAAGTGGGACCAGATCTTCTTCGCTTCGATCCAACAGGCGTTTGAACTGGGTTGCGTCGCGGTCGGCGCGACGATCTACTTCGGCGCGCCCGAATCCAGCCGCCAGATCGTTGAGGTCAGCAAGGCCTTCGAGATCGCGCACGAGATGGGCATGGCGACGATCCTGTGGACCTACACCCGCAACTCGGCGTTTAAGCACGAGGGCAAAGATTACCACGTTGCCGCCGACACCACCGGGCAGGCGATCCACCTCGGCGCGACGATCGAGGCCGATATCGTCAAACAGAAGATGCCGGAACTCGACGGTGGGTTCAAGGCGCTCAAGTTCGGCAAGTACGATGAGAAAATGTACACCGAACTGACGTCGGACCACCCGATTGACCTCACCCGCTACCAGGTCGCGAACTCCTACATGGGGCGTGTCGGCGTGATCAACAGCGGCGGCCCCTCCGGCGAGAACGACCTGCAACAGGCCGTGCGTACCGCCGTGATCAACAAGCGCGCAGGCGGCATGGGCCTGATCAGCGGTCGCAAAGCATTCCAACGCCCGATGAACGAAGGCGTCGAGATCCTGAACGCGATCCAGAATGTGTATCTCAACAAGGACGTGACCATCGCCTAACCGCATGGCATGTGCTTAGCGTTACAGGGGCAGCGATCGGTGCTGCTCCTGTTTTATTTTGACCGGAGACAAAAGACGACATGAGCGCGAATTTCACAGTTGATCTCAACGGGCAGGTGGCACTTGTCACGCGCTGCGACGGGATATTGGGCCGCGCGGTTGCCCTGGCGCTGGCGCGAGCGGGCGCGGCGGTGACCGTCAACGGCATGAATCCCGCCCGCATCGATGACATCGTGAACGACATCCGGGACGCCGGGAGCAACGCGCTCGGCTGGACGGGAGACATTTCTAACCGGATGCAGGTCAGCGCGATGATCGAAGCCACGCGTGACGCGTTCGGCAGCCTGGATGTCGTGGTGCATGTGGCGGACATCAACAAACGCGCGCCACTGCGCACGCTCGACGAATACGACTGGCGGCGCGTGCTGGACCTCAATTTGTCCGCGGCGTTCTTCTTCACACAGCTTGCCGCGCGAGTCATGGCGGACGAAGGCGGCGGCGTGATCGTGAACCTTGCCAGCACCGCCGGATATGCCGAGCCATACCCGGATGGTGTGGCCTATGCCAGCAGCCATGCCGGGCTGATCGGCCTGACGCGCGAAGCAGCACGTGACCTTGCCGCTGAGGGGGTCCGCGTAAACGCCGTCTGTCCGGGCAACATCACCGCCGAAAGCGAGCCCGCCGCTCCGGGCACGATCCCACAGGCGCACACCGGCACGCCGGAAGATGTCGCGGGCGTGGTGCTGTTTCTGTGTTCAGACGCCGCGACTTATGTCACCGGGCAGGCGATCATCGTCGACGGGGGGTCACGAATGGTATAAGCTCACGCAGGGGGTTTGAAACCCGGCGGCGTGTACTGTAGAATACATCGCCATAGACTGGTCATTTCCGCCTTTGCGTGCTTTAGGACTGGGTAAACACATGATCGCTCACCCCGTCAGGGTAACCATCGATGATCGCGCTCGCCTGGTATCCGCCGTGCTGGCCGCCACAACCTGGCCGGCCATCGAGCAGGATCGCAAACGCCACCGCGCGCACAGCCACGCACGGAACACTGCCCGCCGCGTGCAAGACCATGCCACGCACCCGGCGGTTTGCACGCTGCAAGCCCTGTTAGACCAGGGGACGCCGCTGGAAATGATCTACGCGTTTGCGCTCACACTCTCGTGGCCCGATCTGACCCCAGCCGCATACCCGCCTGCAGTCCCCACATATTGGACCGAACAACTGCGGGATTTTATGGCGCAGACCGGCCTGACGACGTGGTGGGATGAAGAACGCGACACCTGGCAGCTTGCGCAAGAGCAAACGCAAAAGATCGTCAGCGCTATCGATTTCTACGGCTTTTTTGAGCCGTTTTTCGGCGCGATCGACGAGCAGCTCATCCTGATGCCGAACATCTCTTATCCCAGTGATGGCGAAATCGGCGTGCAATCGAACGGCGCGCTGTTCTGTATGGTGCCGCCGCGTATCGCCTGGGGCGACAACGAACCCTGGCCGTTCGACGAAGATGCGGCACACGTCGTGCGGGGGGCAGTGTCGCAATACGCGCGCCTGTTGATGGACGGCTATCTGCGCAAAAAAGCGGCTGTCATCGCGCCAAACACAGCCACGCCGTTGCCCGTCAGCGACGACTTCCGGCGCAAATACCCCACCTGGGGCGACCAGCTCACCGCGTTGTTCGTCGCGGGGACGGTGGCGATCTTTCTGGAGCAGACGATCGGCCAGCCGGAAGCCAAAGCCTACATCCTGATGGAAAAGAAGGTCAACGGGCTGAAGCTCCTTCCCGGCGTGGTTAACATACTGAAGCGTTACATCGTCGAACACGAGCACGGCCAATATGCAGAACTGGCAGACTACCTGCCCAGCTTTGGAAAAACGCTGCGCGTCGTCAAACGCGCGATCTCACATTGACCGCACGCCACCGCCACGCGTCCATAAACACGCTTGAATCCTGACCGCGAATCGGGCTTGTTTTCTACTATATGTGACAGACTGCTATAATGCTAAGCGTTTCGCATAACATGCGCCGAGCGGCATAAGATACTTCTTGAGAGGCGGTACAATATGACTTACGACACAGTGCTGGTGGAATATCCTGCCGAAGGGGTTGGCCTGGTGCGGCTCAACCAGCCGCGCACCTTCAATGCGCTAACCGGCCCGCTGATGGACGAGCTGATGTCCGCACTCGAAGCGCTGGACGCCAACGACGACGTGCGCTGCATGGTGATCACAGGCAGCGACAAGGCATTCGCAGCAGGAGCGGACATCAACGAAATGGCCCAAGCCACACCGGTCGAGATGATGAACAAAGCGTTCATCGCCCGCTGGGAACGGCTGCGCGCGATCAAAAAACCCGTGATCGCGGCTGTGAGCGGATACGCGCTGGGGGGCGGCTGTGAGCTGGCGCTTGCCTGCGACATGATCATCGCTTCTGAAAGCGCCGTCTTCGGCCAGCCGGAGATCAACCTCGGCGTGATCCCCGGTGCGGGGGGCACGCAGCGGCTTACCCGCACGATCGGCAAAGCGTTGACCATGGAAATGGTGCTCAACGACCGCCGCCTGAGCGCCGAAGAAGCCGCGCGCTTCGGGCTGGTCAACCGCGTGGTACCGGTCGATGCGTACGTCGATGAAGCCGTGCGCCTCGCCAGCGAAATCGCTGCGCGTGCCCCGGTCGCGATCCGCCTCGCGAAGGACGCCGTCAACATGGCGCTTGAGACGTCGCTCTCATCGGGGCTGGCTTACGAACGCAACCACTTCTACGCGCTGTTTGCCACCGCGGACCAGAAAGAAGGCATGGCGGCGTTTCTGGAAAAGCGCAAGCCCGAATGGAAAGGTACGTAACCCGGCCCTTTCAACAGCCACCGAACATTTTTTTGAAATAGGCCCGAAACTCACTACAATCGGTAGCGGTGGAAGCTTAAAGGGATAGCGCTAGTGACGGCAATCGGGACCGTAACACTGTTATACACGGCCAACTTACGCGGTGAGCTGCACCTGCTCCCGAAGCTATTCACATTGATCCGGCAGGCACGTCAAGAAGCCGAAGGACCAGTCTTTCTGCTGGACCTGGGCGACACCTGCGCGCCAGATGCATGGGTCTGCCAGGCCACGCACGGACGCGCGCCGTTCCTGGCGCTGGACGGGATGGGCTATGATGCCGCGCTGATCGGCGCCCGCGAACAAGTGCCAATCCCGCCCGAGTCATTGCGCCGGTTGGTGGCGGATATGATCATGCCGGTGATCATCTGGCAACGCACAAAAACCCTGACCAAACCCGGCGTGAGCATTACCGTGGCCCCCGGCACCCCGCCGCCGAATGAAAAAGCGGTCGTCCAGGTGGACCGGTCGACTGGCGCCCTGCCCGCCATTGGTGATTCGCGCCCGGTGCTGGGCGATGTGATGCAGGGACACCTCGCACGCGTCGACTTGTGTTGGGCAGATTGGACCGTCACCGCAGCCCGCACGCACTCGATCACGGACACCACTCCCGCCGATCCCACAATAACGGCGATCGTCGAACTGGTGGAAAGCGAAGCACGCCACTATACGCAAACACAAGGGGGCACCTAATGCAGCAGCGCGAACTGGTCCAAAAACTGGACGACTTCTTCAACGTCCAGGACTTTAACGAGCGCGATCTCTGGACCTCGATCATTCCAGCTAACGAGATCGCGGTATACGAACGTTTTGCTCGCCCCGAGTTTGTGAGCGGCGGATGGAATGGGTTGATGCTCGACAGCACCGGCGAGATCGATCGTGTCTATATGGTGGTTTTCCCCGACCAGGCGGTGTTGGACACGATCCTCGCGCTGGAGCTTGAACGCGAAGCCCCCGGCGCGTTGATCTTTGCCCACCACCCGGCAGATTTCGAAGAGTCTGGCAGAGGTTTCGCCAGCATTGGTGAAGAACAGCTCGAAGACCTGCGCGAGCACAACGTCAGTTATTATTGCTGCCACGCACCGTTGGACTGCCACGAGGAGATCAGCACGGTCAATGCGCTGGCAAAGGCACTCAAAATACACGACCAGGAGCCGTTTCACGACGAGAACGGCTACATCGAAGGGGTGCATGGCTATGTGCGCGAAACCACGTTTGGAGATTTCGCCGAACGATTAGCCGCCATCACCGAGTTACCCTACATTCGTTACAACCAACTACGTTTTAACGCCCAACCCGTGCACCACATTGCCGTGCTTCCCGGTGGTGGCAGCAGCCCTGAGCAACTCACCCGGGTGCGCGATCTCGGCTGCGACACGTACGTCACCGGGCACTGGTGGTTAATCGGCGATTACGAGTTCGCGCAGAACCAGCGCACGATCATGCGCGATGTCGTGCCGCAGATGCCCATGAACCTGATCGGCACATCACACTACGCGAGTGAGATGGTCGTCCTGCGCGACCAGATGCCCGCCTGGTTCCGCAATGCAGGCATTGAAGGACGCTTCATCAAACAGCCGGACCCCTGGCGCTGAGGCATGGGCAGACGGGTGGCGGCTGAACCCGCCGGAAAGACGGCTGCGATATCCCCTAAGCGCCCCAACGTTATCCCGAATCAGCCCGGCCAACGCGAGGTTAGCACCGAAATATCCCCCCTACTGTTACGCGGACTGCCTTCAAAATAAGCGTATGCAACCCATCAATCGCTGCTGTTCTCACTGTGGGGTACTGTCTGGCGACCCGCAAGCGGCGTTTCCGCTCCCCGTTCCCGGTGCTCGTAAACCAGCATCGCGTTCCCATAGTAATCGGTCGGTATCGATTCGACCAGTTCATACAAGGCATTGAACTCGTCATCTTCGTATAGACTGTCGTGGATGTAGCCGCGCATGATTACGAAATAGGCCGGTTCGAAATCAAAGAGCATCTCCGGCGGCACGATGTAACTGGCCCCCGCCTCGCGGTACTGCTCGCCCACCGGGTAGTATGCGGACAATTCCGGCGTCACCAACCCGACCGTATCCAGAATCCGCGCGCGGGTGTAGTATCCAATCGCGCCGATATCTCCCGCCGCGACCAGCGTCGCGTCGGTCACGCCGTAATGCTCGCGCAGCCGCTCGCCCACGTGCCTGTATTGCAGTTCGATCTCATGCCATGCCATCTGGGGCGCGGGGCGATCCGGGCCGTGCGTTGGATGCAATCGCCACGCATTGAGCGTCAACAGCACGAACAGCGTACCGGCTACTGCCAGCACGCCGGTATGGAGCACAGCACGGCCCCGCCGGAGTAACGCGGCCTCGCCCAGGCCCCATACGCCGAACAGCACAGCCAATATATAGGCCGGGGTGATCGGCGCAACATACCAGCGGAACATGAGCGGGTTAAACACGCTGAACACCGCGATATAGACCCAGGGATAAAGCACGTACGGCAGCACGCGCGGCATGCGCCTCAGCGCGAACAGCGTCCCGGCACCGGCCAACGCCGGATAGGTCACGATACCAATCATGATCCCATACGACCCAAACGCGTGATGCTCCGCGAACGGAGTGGCGATGTGCTGCAACAAGCGTAACAGCGCCTGCAGCGATTCAACCTGGTAGGCGACCTGTTTGGCACCAAGCGAATTCGGCAGCGGAGAACCGAAATACACGAGGCTGAAGGCGAACCAGGGCAACAGCGCCCCAACAAACACAGCCCAACTTCCCCAGGGCAGACTGCGTACAAGCGCATGCAAACCGCGCGGGGAACCGGCACCGCGCCAGCGCAGGAACCACTGGTGCAACAACAACGGTCCCACCCAGATGACCGTGTCGATGCGGGTCAAGATCGCCAGCGCCGCGCACAATGCCATCCAGCGCTCGTGCCGCTCAACATATAGCACGGTGGCCGCCATCGCCCAGAATATCCCGAGGCTGGTTTCCATCCCGCCGATCGCAAATGTCACACTGATAGGATTGAACGCCCATACCAGGCCGGCGACTGCTGCCAGCAACGACGATCCCGTAGGGCGATACGCGAGCCATGCCAGCAAGACCGCGCTGGCTGCATCAACCAGCGCGTTCACATACAACGCTATCCAGGGATAGCGATCGCTGCCCGTGAGCGCGCTTACGGCAGCCATGATGAGCGTGTACAGCGGCGTCGTCGTGCCCAGTGTGTGCGTGCCGGGATTGTAGACGAAACCCTCACCTTCAACGAGATTACGGCTGTAGCGAAACGTGATAAACGCGTCATCGATTGTGCGCGGCTGGGGTAGAATCCGCGCCACGCCCGCAGCGACCGCGACGAGCAGCATGACGATCACCAGGGTTCGTGTAACCGGTGCCAATGAAGAAGTTGACGCAGAGGTCATCGCAACGCAACCCAAAGGCTGAATGCTTCACGTTCGCCGAGCTTGAACCGGTGTCCTAATATGCGCTGTCTGCGCCAGGAACGGTGCCGGTCACATCGCCGTAAGCCTCCTGCATGATCTGCACGCCCGCGCTGGCCCCAATGCGCGTCGCGCCCGCCTCGACCATTGCCTGCACATCGGCGAGACTGCGCACGCCACCCGCCGCTTTTACACCCAGCGCCGGGCCAACGACGCGCCGCATGAGCGCCACATCCGCCACCGTCGCGCCGCCGGGCCCAAAGCCGGTTGAGGTCTTCACAAAATCCGCACCGGCAGCCTGTGCGATCCGGCAAGCCCGTTCTTTTTCATCATCGGTCAACAGCGCGGTTTCAAGAATCACCTTGCAGAGCGCGCCATGTGCATGGGCCACCGCGACCACAGCGGCGATATCACGCTGTACCAAACCGACATCACCGGACTTCAACGCGCCGACATTCTGCACCATATCGACCTCACGCGCTCCGTCGGCAATAACGCGTTCGGCCTCAAACGCTTTTACTTCCGGCAGCGTCGCGCCCAGCGGGAACCCAATCACAGTGCATACCGCGACATCTTCCACAGCGCTGAGCAGTTCAGCGCACAGGCTGACATAGGCCGGGTTCACGCACACCGATGCAAAACGGTACGTGCGCGCCTCGTCACATAACTGCGCGATCTGGTCGCGCGTGGCGGCAGGTTTTAGCAACGTGTGGTCAATCAAACGTGCAATCGCTTTTGGATCGGTCACAATTACCTCGCACTGTACAATGCAAAACGGTACTGTAAAACGAGCGTCATTATACCATGCTGCCTAAAGGGACACATCCGGCGTATTCCACCCAACAAAAAAGGGCAAGCGCCGCCTGCCCTCTTGAGGACCGGTCCCATTCATTGACCGCATCAATAGTTGATCATCGCGGAAAATGTAGGCACAAGATGAGCAAAAACGTTGTCCCTCGCGTACCACATAGGATGAGGACGGCTACCCACATACAGGCGCTCTGCACGCCGGAACTGGGCATGGCTCAACACCGTCGGCAGCGATTCAGGCGGATCGCGCAAGGGTTCATCAAGCACCCACATGCCGTAGCGCTGCACACGGCGGCGATCCAACGCCACCCGCAAACGCTCCCAGGCTCCCGAAGGCGGTTGGGCCACAGCCTCTTCCAACATCGCCTCACTGATCCACTGATCCAGTAATTGATCGTCGGTATCAGATTGCTGGCGCAATGACAGTTGCAGTTTCTGGATTAATCTATGCATAACCATGCGCAACCTCAGGTAACCACATCAGATTCTGACCGAGTTTGCCACGTAAATTCTCCCGCGCATAATACAGCCGGGATTTCACCGTACCGACCGGTAGATCAAGTATTTGCGCGATATCCTGCAAGCTCAAGCCGTTCAGGTAATACAACACGACCACCACGCGCTGATCGATGTGCAACTCCTCGATAGCCTTGCGAACGTTCTGGCGAAGTTCGACTTGTTCGGTCAGTTGGTCCGGCGCTTGTTTCATCGGGCCGGCAATCCGGTCAACGACGTTATCCAACGATGCACGACGATTCTTCCCCCGCGACAACCACGTATAGGCCAGATTCACCGTAACGCGATACAGCCAGGGGGCCAGCGGACGTTCCGTGTCCAGGCGGGCGGCATTGTTGTGCACTTTGAGAAAACAATCCTGCAGAATATCTTCAGCCACCACCGGATCCCGCACGATCGCCAGTGCGGTCCGGTAAACCTGTAACCGGTAACGCTCGAACAACACGCCCAGGGCATCGAGATCGGCTTGCTGCAAGCGGCGGATAAGATCGCCGTCGGATGGGTTGAAATCGTTCATGAAAAGCTCTCTCTGTTGGTTTCACATATTATAACGCATCGCGAAAGGATTGGTCATAGTTCTTTCAAGCGATCAATTCCATACAATCACCACTCGCGCCCAGCGTCCATACCAGCTATAATTTTGTGTGACTGATGCGAATAGTCGACGGATTTTTCATTGCTGGAGTACCGTCAGGACATGCGAGCCGTTCCTCGGAATCTTCAGCAGGGGGTGTTGAATGCAGCAGTGTCCAAATTGCGGCCATCCAAACCGAGCTGGCGTGGTGTTCTGCGAAAACTGCGGAGCTAGCTTGATCGGCAAAATGCCGCTGGATACCAAATCCCTGAATACAGCGTCCTCGACGGAGGAGCAATCCCAAAGTGGTATCGAAACACGCACCGTAACAGACGCAAAAGTTCAGGGCACATCTACCTTTCAGGCAGGCGATGCTTTGAAGCTCGACATTGAAGGCAGCCCGGAACCGATCATCTTCGAACCGAAAGAGGAAGCGATCTTCGGACGGCGTGATCCGGCAACCGGTGCGATGCCTGACGTAGACCTGACACCCTTTGCAGGGTACCGCATGGGGGTCAGCCGTCGCCATGCGGCGATCCGTCGCAACGACGAAACAAGCCTGGACGTCTGGGACCTCGGCAGCAGCAATGGGACGTTTCTCAACGGGCAGCGGCTAAGCGCGCACCGGCCTTACCGCCTGCACGACGGCGACGAACTCCGGCTGGGGCAGATGATGATCCGCATCAGCTTTGAGTCCAAAACGCTCTCCGAATCAACTGCAGTTACTACATCCGAAGAAGCGCCAGAAGCGCCCGCGCAAGCAGCCCCAGTCCCCGGCGGTAACAACAAGCCGCAGGACCAACCAGTAGGTGCTGCTCAGCCGCCGGAAGAACAACCGAGCGCACAACCGGACGCTGCACAACCGTCGGAAAAACAAGGGGATGCACAGCCGCCTGAATCCGCTGCGCCAGCAGAACAGCAAGAACCGAAAACGATCCCGCCCGCACCTAAGACTGGGCCGGTCCCAAGCGCCATGCAACCGAGCCAGCCGCCAAAACCGCCGAAACCATCCCCGCAGGCAGCAGAGCAAACATCCGATGCCAAGTCCGCCGATGCAAAACCGGCTGATACCACACAACCCGATGAGCCGCCACAGGCCGAAGCATCCAAACCAGACAAGCCGGATGAGCAGCACGCCGGACCGGCCACTGACCCAGAACCTGATACAGAACCGCCTGCGTCGGAAGAAGAAAAGCGCGACTGATCGCACCAGCCGCACCTGTTGACTTATAGACGTCCTGACCGTATGCCGGTCAGCTACCCAAGATTTTCATCACGTCGTTGCGGGCGCGCGACGCAGCGTATAATACCATTCCCATCTTGACATCTTTTTCAACCAGCACGGCCAGCGTCGCCCGGCCTGCCGGATATACGATCATAACGCCCTCTTCGCCTTCCATCAGCAGGCGTTCGAGTTCCCCTTGTGCCAGCCGGCCCAGCGTTCGCTCCGCTAGCCCGGTCAATGTTGCTGCCATCGCCGCGACCTGCGGGCTGCTCGTGGGATTCTCGGCATAGTCGTCATCGTTGCCGGGCGGATAGGCCGACACCAGCAATCCATCAATGTTGACGATCACCGACGCAATAATACCGGGAACAGCCGTATGCAACGTGCGAAGGGTTCGCTCAAGAATTTCACTCCGGTACTCTCTAACCATTCGCCTCTCCCACAGCGCAAATGCCCTACTCAAAAAACGGCCCATCCCGCACCAAGTACACAGCTCAGCCAGCCAGTTGGACGAGCCGGTTATGCGCAAGTAAACTTACGAAACAGGGCGCATCACAACTTTTGCTTGTCAAGCACCCTGCACGGGTGATAATCTGCCCGCTAAGCGCCTGTGCAGCTTAGTCGGATTTTAGCATGGGAATCGTGATTCCATGTCGTCGGGCAGCAGCGATGGCTTCCGGGTAGCCAGCATCGGCATGCCGCGCAATCCCCAGTCCCGGGTCCGTCGTCAGCACGCGCTGCAAACGGCGTGCAGCTCCCGGCGTGCCATCCGCCACAATGACCTGCCCCGCGTGCTGGCTGTACCCGATTCCCACACCACCGCCGTGATGAAAGCTCACCCATGTCGCCCCGCCGACGGCATTGATCAGCGCGTTGAGAATCGCCCAATCCGAGACAGCATCCGTGCCGTCACGCATGCCTTCTGTTTCACGGTTGGGGGACGCAACCGAGCCGGAATCCAGATGATCGCGCCCGATCACGATCGGCGCTTTGACCTCTCCGGCAGCGACCAATTCGTTGAACCTCAGTCCAGCCTCCGCGCGCTCGCCGTACCCCAGCCAGCAAATCCGCGCCGGAAGCCCCTGGAATTCAACATCACGCTGCGCCATTCTGATCCAGCGTGCCAGGTGTTCGTTTTCCGGGAACAACTCCAGGATCGCCTCGTCCGTGCGGTAGATATCCTCCGGATCGCCGGAAAGGGCAACCCAACGGAATGGTCCCTTTCCTTCGCAGAACAGCGGGCGGATATAGGCCGGCACGAAACCGGGGTAATCGAAGGCGTCCGTCACGCCCGCGTCATACGCACGCTGGCGCAGGTTGTTACCATAATCGAACACGACCGCGCCGTGCCGCTGAAAGGCTAACATCGCCTGGCAGTGTGCGGCCATCGTCTGCAGGGCGCGCTGCTGGTACTCGTCCGGATTTTGGCGCTTGAGTTCCAGCGCCGCGTCAAAGCTCATGCCGTGTGGCACATACGATAATGCATCATGGGCCGAGGTTTGATCGGTGACAACATCCGGCACG
This sequence comes from uncultured Anaerolineaceae bacterium, assembly GCA_964425755.1. Taxonomy (GTDB): domain Bacteria; phylum Chloroflexota; class Anaerolineae; order Aggregatilineales; family Aggregatilineaceae; genus CAYRNY01. The sequence goes on along the minus strand of CAYRNY010000008.1, from coordinate 24,866 downwards.
ATGTCCATATCGACCAGCCTCGGGAACACATCCCCCGCGTTGCCGATCAAACCGACCGATAACGGCTGCTCGTCCTCTTTGGCCGTCATAACGCGTTGGAGCGCTTCTTCCAGGTCATCGGTGACCTCATCGATGTAGCGCATGCGCAGCCGCCGTTCGGCCATGCGCGGATCGACTTCCACGACTAACGCGATTCCCTCATTCATCGTGACCGCCAACGGCTGCGCCCCGCCCATCTCGCCTAACCCGGCAGTAAGGACAAGCTTGCCCCGCAGACTGCCCCATCCTTCCTGCCGCGCAAGCGATCCGAGCGTTTCATACGTCCCCTGCAGGATGCCCTGGGTGCCAATATAAATCCACGATCCCGCCGTCATCTGCCCGTACATCATCAAACCCTGGCGTTCGAGTTCGTCGAAGTGCGCTTGCGTGGCCCAGGCAGGGACGAGATTCGAGTTAGCGATCAGCACACGCGGCGCGTCAGGATGGGTGGTGAATACCGCCACCGGCTTGCCGGACTGCACGAGCAACGTTTCATCATCTTCCAGCTCACGCAGCGTCCTAATGATCGCGTCAAACGCTTCCCAGTTGCGCGCTGCACGCCCGCGCCCACCGTACACGATCAGGTTATCCGGATCGCGCGCTACATCCGGGTCGAGATTGTTCATCAACATCCGCATGGCCGCTTCTTGCAGCCAGCCCTTGCAGGTAAGTTTAGTTCCCCGTGGAGCACGAATTACACGCGACATGATACACTCCAAAATTTGTCAAACCCGTTAAGTATTTGCCCGCTATTCTATCATCTCACGGCCAAAAAGACAGCCGGTACTCCGGTCAGAAGTGGGCATGCTGCCGTAAGCTTGAGATAATCGACATAGTGTTTTTCTGTACCAGAATGCCTTATATGTCAAGGAGCCACGCATGCAATACACACATTTAGGTCGTACCGGACTGCAAGTCAGCCGCTTGTGCCTGGGCACGATGAATTTCGGACCACTGACAACTGAGGAAGATAGCTACGCGATCATGGATCGCGCGCTCGAAGTTGGGATTAACTTCTTTGATACGGCGAACGTCTATGGCCGCAAGACGGGGGAAGGCGTCACCGAACAGATCATCGGGCGCTGGCTGGCCCAGGGTGGCGGACGACGTGAGAAGGTCGTCCTGGCGACCAAAGTCTTCGGGCGCATGGGCGACTGGCCGAACGAATCGCGCCTGTCGGCATATCACATCAAGCGGGCCTGCGAAGAGAGCCTGCGCCGCCTGCAGACAGATCATATCGACCTGTACCAGATGCACCACATCGACCGCGACACCCCCTGGGAAGAGATCTGGCAGGCGATGGAGCAGCTCGTCCGTGAAGGCAAAGTCATCTACGTGGGCAGCAGCAACTTCGCCGGGTGGCACATTGCGCAGGCCCAGGCAACCGCGAAAGAACGGCACTTCATGGGGCTGGTCAGCGAGCAAAGCCTGTACAACCTGACCGCGCGCATGATCGAGCTGGAAGTGCTGCCGGCGTGCGAAAGCTACGGCCTGGGCGTCATCCCCTGGAGCCCGCTGGCCGGTGGCATGTTGGGCGGGGCGCTCAAGAAAGCGGAGGAAGGCCGGCGCACCAGCGAACACGTCCAGCAGCGGATCGAAGAGCTACGCCCGCAACTGGAGCAATACGAGAACTTCTGCGCTGAGCTAGGCGAAGAGCCAGCGGACGTGGCGCTGGCCTGGATGCTGCACAACCCGGTCGTGACCGCGCCGATCATCGGGCCGCGCACGCTGGACCAGCTCGAAGGCAGCCTGCGCGCGCTGGCGATCACGCTCGACGACGACGCGATGGAAAAACTTGACGAGATCTGGCCCGGTCCCGGCGGCGCTGCGCCGGAAGCCTACGCCTGGTAGACATACTGCGCCGTGCACCAACAAAACAAAAGGCAGGCGGAACGTGGCGTCCAGCCTGCCTTGCACATCTACGGGAAAGTCGTTCAACCGTACGCCTGCTCCTCTGGAGATTCCGGAAGGTTATTATCCACTTCCTCGGCACCAAACGCCGCCTGATGCCGCTCCGCCTTGTCTCGCGCGTCGCGCCACTCCTCGCGCAGCAGTTCCAACGCCAGCAACGCCACACCAAGCACGATGCAGCTATCCGCGACGTTGAACACCGGCCAGTAGGTCACATTGAAGAAATCCACCACGTAACCAAGACGCACGCGGTCGATCAGGTTGTTGCTGACTGCCCCGCCCAACTGCAGCCCCAACGCCAGCCGCATCAGCCACACCTGGCCGGGCAGCTTGCGGTAGTAATACACGATCACCACCGAAACGACCAGCGCGATCACAAAAAACACCGTCCCGCCGTCCGGGAACAAACCAAACGCCGCGCCCGTGTTATGTACGTGCGTGAACTTGAACACCGGCTCGATGAAGTCCAGCGGCATCCAGGACTCGTGCAAATCGAGGTGCGCCACAACATAGGCTTTGCTCGCCTGATCGACGGTAATCGCCAATGTGGCAATAATTATGAGGAAAAGCCAGTGGGTGATCGTTGTGTGCGGTGCGGATTGCTGCTGGCGCTGAGTCGTCACGCGCTTATACTCCGGCGTTATATTCGAGCGCCTCAGCACAGCGCAGGCACAGCGGTGTATAAGGGATCGCCTCCAGCCGCGCGATATCGATTTCCCGCCCGCAATTCTCGCACAGGCCATAGGTCCCCTTTTCGTACTTGGCGAGCGCTTCGTTGACCTGGCGCAAGCGGGCTTTGATGGCCTTGATCGTGGACGCGCTCACGGTCTGGTCGTAAACCGCTGTTGCGTCGTCTGCCTGGTGATTGCTGTACCCTGTCCCGGTGATATCCAGCGCATCATCGTTTTCCCACATATCAACTTTTGTCTGATATGTCGCGCGCAACTTCAGCAGAACAGCGTGTAGTTCTTCCTTCGTCGTGACCATAATCAAAGCCCCATAGCACCAAAGTTTCGAAAAACGCTCGCATAGTTGATGATTGTAGCCGACAGCCAATTAGCGGGCAAGAAGTAAGGGCGGGCGCTGTCCCGCCCTTATGCCGTATCGGGTTACGGCAACCGCCGCACTGCGACCGTCACCGTTTCGTCATCGAACGCGAATTCGCCGCTGAACGCGCCATCCTCCGAGGCGGCTTCGCGCAGATCGTCGGCCAGCGTTTCGCTCGCGATGTAGTCCCGGTGCGCCCGGATTGCTTGCGCCAGGCGCTCGCTGGCCTGGTAGGTCAGCACAATATGGTCGCTGATATCGAAGTCGGCCTCTTTGCGCAACGTCTGCACGCGCCGCACGAACTCGCGTGCCAGCCCTTCGCGCACCAGTTCCGGACTGAGGCCGGTTGAGAGCGCGGCAAGATAACCGTAGTCTTCAGCTACCGTGTATCCTTCTGCAGCATCACGCAGCACTTCACACTGCTCCGGTGTGACGGTGTAGTCCACGCCATCGACCGTTACCGTGATCGCGTCACCTTCGAGCAACGTCTTGGCCCAGCGTTCGACGTCCGCCCGATCGCCTTCGCGCAGCGCCCGCTGAACCTTTGGGAAGTCCCCCTTCAGCACGCGGCCCAACACCTGCGGCAACGGATTGAGCCGGTATGCGACCATCTCGTCCGCCGCTTCGACCACACGGACGGATTTCACGTTCAATTCCTCGGCGATCGTCGCTGCGTGTTCGGTCACGATCGGTGCTTCGGCACTGTAGCGCGTCACAAATACAGCTTCCGCCAGCGGCTGGCGCACGCGGATCCCCGCTTCGTTACGCGCGGCGTGGCCCAGACTGACAAGTTTCTGCACCAGGCGCATGTCACCCATCAGCTTTTCGTCGATCAATGCCGGGTCGTACGCCGGCCAGAACGCCAGGTGCACGCTCTCCGGCGCGGCAGGATCAGCGTTCGTCACCAGATTACGGTACATCTCCTCGGACAGAAACGGCATCGTCGGCGCGAGCAGTTTGGAGACGGTAACCAACACTTCATACAGCGTCTGGAACGCCGACAGGCTGCTGGTTTCGCTGGCTTCGGCATCCGTGCGCCAGAACCGACGGCGCGAACGGCGCAGGTACCAGTTACTCAGTGCATCGACGAATTGCTCGATCGGGCGCGTCGTGCGGGGCACGTCGTAGTTCTCATACGCCTGCGTGACTTCCCGTACCAACGCATGCAGTTCGCTCAAAATCCAGCGGTCCAGCGCGTCACGTTCGGACACCGGCAGCGCGTCCGGTTGCGGCTCAAACCCTTCGATGTCGGCATAGGTGGTGAAGAAGCTGTAGACGTTCCACAGCGTCAGGTAGAAGTTGCGGAACACATCACCGACCAGTTCCACCGAAAACCGGCGCGGTTCTCCGGGCGGGCCGGCAGTGTACATATACCAGCGGAACGCATCCGCGCCGTACTTGTCGATCACGCTCCAGGGTTCGATGATATTGCCCTTACTCTTGGACATTTTCTGGCCTTTCTCGTCCAGAATATGCCCCAGCGAGATGCAATTCTTGAAGTTCACGCTTTCGAACAACATCGCGGCGATCGCGTGCTGGCTGTAAAACCAACCGCGCGTCTGGTCCACCGCCTCGCAGATGTAGTCGGCGGGGAACTGCTCCTTGAACTTTTCCTGGTTATAGTAGGGATATCCCCACTGCGCGACGGCCATCGCGCCGCTGTCAAACCACACGTCGATCAGCTCCGGGACGCGCCGCATCGTGCCGCCGCACGCCGTGCATGGAAACGTGACCTCGTCCACGTACGGACGGTGTAAGTCCAGGTCGGAGAGGTCCTGCCCGCTCAGTTCGGCCAGCTCCGCGACGCCACCGATGCAGTGCTTGTGATCGCAGTCCGGGTTGTCGCATACCCAGACCGGCAACGGCGTGCCCCAGAACCGCTCGCGGCCCAGCGCCCAGTCGCGCAGTTCTTCCAGCCAGTTGCCAAAGCGCCCGTTCTTGATGTGGTCCGGCACCCAGTTGATCGTCTGGTTCAGTTCGATCATCTTGTCGCGATAGCGCGTCGTTTCGATGTACCAGGTTTCGCGGGCGTAGTACAGCAATGGCGTGTGGCAGCGCCAGCAGAACGGGTAATTGTGGATGTACTGCTCCGCCTTGTAGAGCAGGCCGCGTTCTTTTAGCTCGCGTTTGATATCTTTATCCGCATCCTTGACCCAGTGCCCGGCCCAGGGTTCGACGTCCTCCACAAAACGCCCCTCGGCGTCGACCGTCAGAATTGTGGGCAGCCCGTACTCGCGACCGACTTCCATGTCGTCCTGGCCGAACGCCGGCGCGATATGCACGATGCCGGAGCCATCTTCCATGCTGACGAAATCGCCATGCACGACGTACGCGTAGTCTTCCTCGACCGGCAAGAAGGTATACAGCGGCTCATAACGCTTGCTGACCAGCGCTTCGCCCTTCATCTCCTCAACGATCGTATACGCCTCCGGGTTGACCAGCACCTTACCGATCAACGCTTTCGCCAGGATCAGGCGTTCGGTGCCCTCGCCGCCCGCCGCCGGCCCTTCGACCATTACATAATCCTCACGCCGGTTGACCGCCAGCGCCGCGTTGCCGGGCAGAGTCCAGGGCGTGGTGGTCCAGACCAGGAAATACACGCCAGGCTCATCTTTCACGGCGAACCGCACGAACACACTCGGATCAGCGACTTCTTCATACCCTTGAGCAACCTCGTGGCTGCTCAACGGCGTTCCACAGCGGGCGCAGTATGGCACGACCTTGTACCCCTGGTACAGCAAGCCCTTATCCCAGAACCGGCGCAGAATCCACCACACGCTCTGGATGTATTCGTTCTTGTACGTCACATAGGCATCATCCAGGTCCACCCAGAACGCGATGCGCTCGGTCAGGCGTTCCCATTCACGGATGTACCGGAACACGCTTTCGCGGCATTTCTCGTTAAACGCTGCGATACCGTATTCCTCGACCTCGTGCTTATGCTGCAAACCGAGTTCTTTCTCGACTTCGATCTCAACAGGCAAGCCATGCGTATCCCAACCGCCTTTGCGCAGCACATACTCGCCCTTCATCGTGTGGTAGCGCGGAAACATATCCTTGAACGCACGCGCCAGCACATGATGCGTGCCGGGGCGTCCATTGGCAGTTGGCGGACCCTCGTAAAAGACATAGTTTGGGCCACGTTCACGTTCCGCCATCGAGCGGCGGAACACATCGCGCTCGCGCCAGAATGCGAGTTGATCCTGTTCCACGGCTTCGACATCAACTTTCGGTGCTACAGGCTTAAACATGCTTCCTCCTGGTTTCGCGGTCCGGATTCCTTGTTCTCAGCACATCAACACCAATTCCACAACTACCGATCGCACGTCGGTTCGGCAGCCACTTACGGCAAAGGCCGCGCACTTCCGAACAGGCGACCGTCACTCCTGCTGTGCGGCCAGCACATCCAGCGGCGTGCTCGACTCGACCAACTGCTGGGCCAGCACGACATCACCGGCCAACAGCTCATGCAAGGGGCCGGAGTCGTTGCTCTGCATGATGATCTCCCACTCGCGCAGACCGCCGCTTTCCTTGCGCATTCGCTCAACAGCGCGCACCGCGTCATCTGTGCGCCCCAGCCGGTGATAGTTTCGCGCCAGCCATAAATACGTCATCAACCGGTAGCGGCTTTGCGGTATCCGCCGGGCGAGCGCCTGCTCCAGATACGTGACCGCGTCGTCCGGGGCTGCGCGCCGGTCTGCGATCATGCCGAGGTTGTACACCGGCATCCAGCCGTGCGGATCGTGCCGGGCGGCCTGCCGCGCGTAGTCGTAGGCTTGCTCGTATTTCCCATCCTGCATGGCGATCTCGGCCAGCCCGGTATACCCGGCGGTCGCTTCTGGCTCCAGTTCGGTCACCCGCTGGTAATCATCGGCTGCTGGCCCGGTCTTTCCGGCCAGACGGAACAACTCAGCGCGAAAACGGTAATGTTCCGCGTTTTCGGGTTCAGCGCAAATGACATCACCCATCACGTCGATCGCGGCGTCATAATCCCCCCGGCGCATGTGTTTGACTGCCGCTTGATACTCCATGCGTACCCGTCCCCGCAGCACAAACTGGCTCATGAGCATCCAGCCCACCCCTGCACCACCGAAGAACAGCGCCAGGGATGGGAAGATCACGCCCAATGCTATCAGTAGCAGCCCCGGCCCCAATGCGATCAACAGACGCCGGCGGGCCTGCGGCGATATACGTCCACTGAACACGATCCCCAACACGGCAATCAACACCCCAACCAGTGCAAGCTGCACGCTAAGCCAACGGTCGACATCATCAATAGCCAGCTGCGCGATCACGCTACCGACAATCACCGCAATTACCGTGATCACCAATGTCCACGCGCGTGCCGCGCCCAACCACGCCCATAACCACCGCAACATTACATCTGTTCCTCGTCTTCTCCTAGTTCGGCTCGCATGCGCACCATGATCGCCAATCCATCGATCGCTTCCCAGAAGCGCAGGCCCACCGTATTTGCAGCGGCGACCTGCCACTCGACATGCTGCACGCCCTGCCCGGCAAACCACGCGTTGATCGTCTCGACCAGATCGCGCGCGATCCCGAGTCGCCGGTATGCCGGGTCAACGTAGATATCCGCGATAAAACCCGAATCGACATGTTCAAACAGATCCGGGTGCAGGTCGATGATCGTGCCGAGCACGTAACCGACGACCTGCCCGCCGACTTCCGCCACATATGCACGCGTGTGCGGGTCGTCGCGCCGTTCCAAAAGCCGCGATGCATAGCGCTCCGCTGCGCCAGGTGTCGCGCCCGGCAGACGCGGATCAAGCCGCACGTGGTAATCGGTCAAAGCTTGCCACATGCGGGCAATTGCGTCAGCATCCCGTGGCTCGACCGCACGGATCACAACGTCGTCAACCTGCGCCAATGACTCTTTGCTCCGTTGCATAGCAAACCCAAATAAAAAAGCTCCCATCCCTCAAGGGACGGGAGCCTCAGACTCTCGCGGTACCACCCTCATTCCTCGCCCGGCAGGGCGAGACACTCAGTTGCCACTCAACACTTATGGCAAGGTCGTGATAACGGCGACCACCCCGGCACAGCCTACTGCCATACCCGCTTCTGCGCGCACGTGTTCAGCCTGCGGCTCAGGAAGGATTTTCCACCCCGGTGCCACATCCGGCTTCCACCATCCCGGACTCGCTGCGTGCACATCCGGCGTGTACTCGTTTCCGTCAACGCCTTTGCTGCCGAAGCATACCATAGTGGATTGGCAGGGTCAAGAGCCGAGATCGCCACATAGCAGCCATTGCGCGGATTCTTCCGCCCAGTTCTGCCGGAATTCGACCACAGCGCAGCGACCAACCCGCGCCGGCGATGCCGCACAGAAACCAGCATGCCGGCAAAAACGCTAGAGCAGATCGGGAATCTGTTCCGGGTGATCGGCGACCTTCACACCTGCCGTGTTTAACGCTGTGATCTTGTCTTCGGCGGTCCCCGCGCCACCCTCAACGATAGCACCCGCGTGACCCATGCGCTTCCCTGGCGGCGCGGTGCGCCCCGCGACAAACGCAACGACCGGTTTGGTCATGTAGTTGGCGATGAAGTGCGCTGCCTTCTCTTCATCCGCGCCGCCGATCTCCCCGATCAGTACGATCTTTTCGGTCTGCGGGTCTTCCTCGAACAGTTCCAGCACATCGATGAAACTCGTGCCGTTGACCGGATCGCCGCCAATGCCGACGCACGTACTCTGCCCGATGCCTTTTTGCGTCAGCGCGTGCACAACCTCGTAGGTCAACGTGCCGCTGCGCGACACCACACCCACCGTCCCCGGTGTGGCAATGTGGCCCGGCATGATGCCAACCTTCGCCTGTCCGGGCGTCAACAGGCCGGGGCAGTTCGGCCCCACAAGGCGGCTGTCGCTTTGGTCCAGCCGCGCGCGAACTTTCATCATGTCCAGCACCGGCACGCCTTCGGTGATCGCGACGATTAACTCGATACCGGCGTCCACGGCCTCAAAAATCGCATCTGCACAGAACGCTGCCGGGACGTAGATCACTGTTGCGTTCGCGCCGGTTGCCTCGCGCGCCGCCTTGACCGTGTCAAACACCGGCTTGCCAAGCACCCATTCGCCGCCTTTGCCAGGCGTGACGCCACCAACAACGTTGGTACCATATTCGATCATCTGCTCGGTGTGAAACCGGCCTTCACGTCCCGTGATGCCTTGAACCAATAATTTCGTGTCGTTATTTACCAGAATAGCCATTGTCTCTTTTCCGTCCCCTTTACGCGCGCTGTGCCGCTTCGACGGCTTTTTGCGCCGCTTCGGCCAACGTTTCCGCCGTGATCATGTTCGGAATGTTCGCCTCATTCAACAACCGGCGTCCCTCTTCCTCGTTCGTGCCGACCAGCCGGACCACCATCGGCAAATCGACTTGCACTTCCTCCAGCGCATCCAGGATGCCCCTGGCGACTTCATCACCGCGCGTGATGCCGCCAAAGATATTAAAGAGCACCGCCTTCACGTTGGGGTCTACCAGGATGAGGCGCAACGCCGCCGCGACCGTCTCGGCCTTTGCACCGCCGCCGATATCGAGAAAGTTGGCCGGGGAACCACCAAAGAGCTTGGTCATATCCATCGTTGTCATCGCCAACCCCGCGCCGTTGACCATGCACCCGATCTCACCGTCAAGCTTGATGTAGCTCAAGCCAGCAGCACGGGCTTCGGTCTCTTCCTTCGGCTCTGCGCTTGTATCGCGCATCTCCGCGAGGTCATGGTGGCGAAACAGCGCACTATCATCGATCGACATCTTGCCGTCCACCGCCAGCAAATTATCGTTACCGTCGATGATCAGCGGGTTGATCTCGGCCAGTGTCGCGTCGCTGTCGATGTAGCAGTTGTACAGACCACGCGCGATTTTGCCGAACTGCTTCCACAACTCGCGCGGCAACTCGATGCCGTAAGCCAGGTTGCGAATCTGGTAATCACGCAGCCCCAGGAACGGATCGATATGCTCGCGGATGATTTTTTCCGGTGTTTGGCGGTTGACTTCTTCGATGTCAACACCGCCCTCCGCGCTCGCCATGATCAACGGCTTGCGAGCGGCGCGGTCATTGGTCACGCCCAGGTAAATCTCGGCCTTAATCTCCGACGCCGGATCGACCAGCACCTTAAGCACTTTGTGGCCTTTGATCTCCATCCCCAGGATGTCATCGGCCCGGGCTTGTGCTTCTTCTGGTGTCTGAGCCAGCTTCACGCCGCCGGCTTTACCGCGCCCACCGGTGAGCACCTGCGCCTTCACCACCACAGGGGTGCCAAGTTCCTTTGCGATTTCATATACTTCTTGTGGAGAGTGCGCAACCTTCCCGTTGGGGATAGGCACACCATATTCCTCAAAACGTAGTTTTGACTGGTACTCATGCAGGTTCACAAATACGCCTCCAGGTGGATCGTCTGTAAACAAACACAGGTAGTATAACGCGGTCAGGGTGACATGTGTACTCGAAACTGTCCGCAACCAACAGGCACGCCAGCGTTGCCCGATCTGTTAGATGCAAAAACGGAACCTGTGGATGTATCCCGCCCAGCAGGTCGCCAGATGTGCCCCTCCCAGCAGGTCGCAAATGTGTCACCGCATACCGGGGACCACAAAACCGAAAGTGCTGCCCTTGCCCGCCTCGCTCTCGAAGAAGAAGTCGCCGCCGAGCAGTTCGACCAGACCGATCGCGATCGGCAGTCCCAGGCCGTGCCCTTTAAACGACCGGACGTGCTCGTTATCCGCACGCCAGAACAGTTCACCGACGTGCGTTTGTTCGTCCTCAGTCATGCCGACACCGTTATCAATCACCGCAACCTTTAGATTCCCATCCACGTCTTCGGCACGCACGGTGATCGTGCCCCCCGCCGGCGTATAGCGCAGCGCATTCTGCACCAGCTTGGTGAGGGCTTGCGCCAGGCGTTCCCCATCCAGATTAAGCAGCGGCAAGCCTTGCGGGGTGTCAAAGGTAAGCGTTTGATTGTGCTCGGCAGCCAGATCGGCAGTGTTCTTCTCGACTTTCATGGCGATGTTTTTGTAAGTGTCCATCTTCGCCTCAAGTCGCAGCCGGCCCGAGCGAATCTTGCTGATATCGCTGATATCGGACACGAGGTGTTCCATGCGCTCCACGTTTGAGCGAATCGTCTCGACGAACTGCGTCTGCATTTCGTTGAGCTCGCCGACCACATTTTTCGCCAGCATGTCCGAGTACCCTTTAATGCTCGTCATCGGGACGCGTATCTCGTGGACCATCACCGAGACAAACGCGGCGTTGGTCTGGATCAGCTCGTCAATCTGTTGGCGCAGCGTCTCGGCGGTCTCGCCTTCGCCCCGGCGCGACGCATCAAGCAGCAGGCGATTGAGTTCATCCACCTGCGTCTTGAGGTCGCCATCCGCCTGCTGTTGAAGCGCTTTCAATAGCTGTTGCGCCTGCTCCAGCGGATTAGTCTGTACCCTATCCATCGATCTGACTCCTATGCACTGCCCTTCAACCGCCATAGCCGTTCGGCATACGCCCCTTGCCCCACGGCAACCGCATCAGCACGCACAGCGCGCGCCATCGCGTTGCTATCGCGCCAGAACGTGCTGATCTGGGACGCGTGACATGCGATCGCCCGTATCTTGGCGTCCATCGCCGCATCGTCTAGCCTGTGGATCACCGGTTCGGCGGGATGCTCCAGCGTGTCAAGCGCCGCCTGCACGACCGCAGCGCCACGGGCGCTATAAGGATACTCTTCGTAGAAGAAAACTGCTACCTCGCTTCGCGTGCGCATCCAGCGCCGCACCGCATCCCGCACCAGCAAATGATCGACATGATGCCCCGCCCCCAGCGGCGCGTAGATCGCCGCTGCCAGATCACACTGCGCCGTGATCGCGTGAAGATTCGCCAGCACCGGATCATCGGAACGGACCTCGCCAAACAATCGTGCAAGGTCGGGATATAGCGCATTGCCGCTGCCATCCGTGCGGTAGAGCGCGTCAGGGAACGCACCGAAAATAACATCTGCGCCCAACACTTCCAGCGCGCGGCGGTCTTCTTCGCGCCGCGCGGGCACGGGATCAGGGCCAAGGCCCCAGCGCACCAAGTGTTCCTCGATGAACGGCGTGATCACCACATCCGGCGGCAGCGGGCCGGCCATCACGGTAAACACTGTTACCGATGCGCCAGACCGTGCAAGCCGGTACATCAACCCGCCACAACTCAATACAGCGTCATCCGGATGGGGCGATAACACCAAATGCTGCATCATCCTTATCCCGAATTTCGCGCATCGAAATGATAGCCACTGCTGCCTCGCTGCCGGTTGCTGGCATACAACGAATGCGGGTAAGCCATGGAACCGTCCTGGCACGGATCGCGCATACCCCGTCTGCAGCCCATACAGTTACGTGTGCGGGGAGCGCGTAAGCGTTGAAAGTGTAAAACAAACGCCCCGACCTATCAAGCCAGGCCGGGGCGGGATTATCAGACCAGGGCGGGATTCATTTCTTTTTGCGCCGTTGGTAAAGGAACGAATAGAGCGGCAGCAGGGCCGACTGCGCCGTGTCCAGGACAGCATCCGACGCACGCCGTGCATAATAGCGCGCGCGCCCCACCGAGAACAGGCTATCCGCCAGTTGGCCGGAAACGGTACCCATCTGGAACACGACCGAAGCCCAGGTCAGCCCCGCGCCAAACGCGCACATCGCGACGGTGTCGCCATCTTTTAAGCGTCCTTCCTCGATCGCCTCAACCATCGCCAGCGGCACCGAAGCGGCTGAGGTATTGCCATAACGATCCAGGTTCATGAAGAATTTCTCTTTCGGCACACGCATCTGTCGTGCCGCCGCTTCGATGATACGTGCGTTGGCCTGGTGCGGGATGAACAGGTCGATGTCATCAGGCGTCAGCCCGGCATCATAGATCGTGCGCTTCATCGAGCTTGCCAGTGTGCGCACGGCGAACTTGAACACTTCAGGGCCGTCCATGCGCAGATACTGGCGGCGTTCGGTCACCGTGCGCTGGCTGATTGGGTTGACCGAGCCACCGTCAGGAACATACAGCGCCATCGCGCCAGAACCGTCCGAACCGAGTTCGAACGCCAGCACGCCACCCGGCTGGTCAGTCACCTCGACCACCGTCGCCGCCGCCGCATCACCAAACAACACGCACGTGGTGCGATCGGTGAAGTCCATCGCAAACGAGATGATCTCAACCCCCACGACGAGCACACGATCGTATGCGCCACTGACGATATACTGGTTCGCCGTCGCCAGCCCGTATACCCAGCCGGAACACCCCGCCACAAGACTGAACGCGCCACACTGCGCGCCAAGCATATCCTGTACCTGGCTCGCCACCGAAGGCAGCAAATAGTCCGGTGATGATGTCGCCACAATGATCAAATCGAGGTCTCTGGCCGTGATCCCAGCGCCAGCCAGCGCCTCCTGCGATGCAGCGACTGCCATGCTGGATGTCGTGTCATTCTCGGTGCGAATACGGCGTTCTTTGATCCCCGTGCGCGTGGTAATCCACTCATCGCTGGTGTCAACCATCTGAGCCAGATCATCGTTCGTCAGCACGCGCTCTGGAACGTACTTCCCCCATCCCGTGATCTTGGCGTAGCGTTCACCACTCATCGGTTCTCTATGCTCCTGTGCTTGTTGTTGTGTTCGTGAGATTCAGGCAGCGCGCGTCTTTTTAGACGGTCAAAACCCGCCGGTTGCGCCAAAACGACAGCGCGTTCGGCATCGTGCGCGACGCGATCAGCACCAACCCCGCCGTGATGGTCGCGCCGCCGATGCCTGCCGCAAGCTGCATACCAGGCGGCAGATCGCGAATCCGCTCCCAAAGCGATTGCGGATCGTCGCCGGTGTGTTGCGCCAACTGGTGGCCCAGTTGTGCCACAAAGCGTTCCGACGGTCTCACGGCTGGCATCGAGTTCTGGATGCGCTCAGCGATATCCATCAGTTCGACAGCTTGATCACGGATCGTCGCGTCATAATGCGCCAGCAACACATCCCGTTCCGCCTCACCCCTCACCAGCGCATCGGCATGTGCCAGCAACACATCCTGAAGCTGCGACGAAACCCGGTTACCAAGAATTCCCCGTAAATTCATGTGCTTCCCCTACCTGCCCATTACCAGTGGGTCATCAGCGATCGGATTGCCGCCCAAACCGCCAGCGACGTTCAGGTTGTGCCTGCGCGCGAACCTCGAGATCGTTTCGCAACGCGAGCAACGTACGATGATATAACGACTTGATCGCCCCTTCGGTGCGATTCATGATCGCGCCAATTTCCGCGTTAGACAGCCGTTCCACAAACTTCAAGATCAGTAACTGTTGCCGATCAGCGGGTAGATCGCGGATCGTTTCCAACAACAGCGCCTCTTCTTCATTACTCTCGGTCACAGCTTCCGGCGCGTCGAATTTCATGCTGCTTGTGATATGTTCATCCAGCGGCACAACTTTTTTCCGCCCACGATCCCGGTGCCAGTTTGCCACGAGGTTGTGCGCAATGCGGTATAACCATGCCGAAAACGGCACACCGCGATCGGTGTAATTGCCGATGTGCGACAACGCCCGGAAGAACACTCGCGACGTCAGGTCCTCAGCGTCGTGATGGTTGCCGGTACGGTAGTAAACGTAGTTGTATATCTTGTTGACATACCGGCTATATAGTTCACCAAACGCTGACGAATCGTCTTTCGCCCATGCGACCAGTTCACCATCGTCGGCTTCCGCATAATCGCGGCCAGCGTGGATGTCCGGTTCAGTCATGCGTACTAACACCTCGTAATCGTAATGGTTACGGTATTGGCTGCAACACCTCGTGACGCCAACGGAGTATAACAGGCAAGCGTGGCGCGCACTAGGTAAAAACTCGGCATAGTCGATCCAATGCCTGCATTGGTATAATCCCGCCCATGAACCAACGACTGACACGACAACGAATCCGGATCACCTTTGGCAAGTTCGGCGCAATGCGTTTCGTCGGCCACCTGGACCTGGTCACGACCTGGGAGCGCATCTTGCGCCGCGCAATAGTCCCGCTGGAGTACACGCAGGGTTATAACCCGCGCCCGCGCCTGCAGTTTGCGGCGGCCCTCGCGGTCGGCCTGACCAGCGAGAGCGAGATGTTCGACGCGTGGCTGACTGCGCCGCTCGACGGCGATTTTCCGGCTGAATGGATCGCGCGGCTGGACGCCAAGAGTCCCGCCGGGCTACGCATTTACGCGCTGGACGAAGTACCCATCACCGCGCCTTCGCTGCCGCCGCAGGTCACCAGCGCGGAATATATCATCACGCCGCTTGAGCCGGCGCTGGATGCCGAGGAATTACAGGCACGCGCTGAGCACCTGCTCGCGCAGCCCACAATCGAGCGTACCCGGCGCAAGAAGACCTACGATCTGCGCCCGCTCATCCTGAGACTGGCGACAGATGGTGCAGGGAATTTGAACGCCTGGGTCAAAACGGGCGAACACGGCAACGTGCGGCCTGACGAGTTGATCGACGCGCTGGGGCTGACGTTCGAGAACGTGCGTATGCACCGTCACCGTCTGTATCTGGGCAACAAGCCGGTTGCCGTTCCGTAAACAGCAAGCATGACACAAAAGGCGGCATCCCTGTCACGGAAATGCCGCCTGGTTGTTTCAGTTCAACGCGACCGCACGCGTTGCTGCTTCAGTTACAGCAGATCAACTGGTTCATCACGGTCTCCAACTGCTCACGCGAGGGACGCAGCTTTTCGTCCGGCAGGTGGATCAGCGGCTCATCGATCAGGTGGCTGGTTTCGGCCAGCGTCTGGCGCCCCTCGTCCACGTAGATCAGCCCGGTGATGAACTGCTCCTTCTGGCGCGCTTCCTCAAGCAGTTTGAGCGCGGCCAGGCGATCGGTCGGATCGTGTTTGGACGGGTCGAGCTTCTTCAGCGCGACGTGCGAGCCATCGTGCAGTTCAACTGCCTGAACCTTGCCCGGCTCGAAGTCGTCAATCACGATCTCCTCGTAGTGTGGAATGAACGTGATATCCTGGATCGGCTCCTCATGCGCCTTTCCGTAGGGGTAGCTCTTGGTTGACGTCTCGTGGTTGTTGAAGGTCACACACGGACTGATGATATCCAGTACAGCGGTCCCCTTGTGATGGAATGCGGCCTTCAGCAACTCGCGCACTTGCGGCGCATCACCAGCGAACGAACGCGCCACAAATGACGCATTGCTTGCCAGCGCCTCGATGCAGATATCGATCGGGGGCAGCTCGTTCACACCGGCATATTTCAGTTCCTGCCCCATGTCAGCGGTCGCCGAAAACTGGCCCTTGGTCAGCCCGTATACGCCGTTGTTCTCCACGATATACACGACCGGCACATTGCGGCGTATCATGTGCTTGAATTGCCCCAGGCCAATGCTGCCGGTATCGCCATCGCCGCTAACGCCGATCGCCGTCAACTGGTTGTTGACGGTCGTCGCCCCTGTTGCGATCGCCGGCATGCGTCCGTGCAACGCGTTGAATCCATGCGACCGGTTCAGAAAGTAGGTCGGGGATTTGCTGGAACAACCAATGCCGCTTAGCTTGATGATCGTATGCGGATCCATCGACAGTTCATAAGCCACTGCGATGATCTGGTTCGAGATCGAGTTATGGCCGCAGCCCAGGCATAGCGTCGAAGGGCGGCCCTTGTAGTCATTGCGCGTCAAGCCAAGATCATTCACTCGAGAACCCATTGCTTACAGCTCCTCTTCCTTCTCCAACAGCGATTCCATCATCCAACGCGGGGCCAGTGGCAAACCGTCCAGGTATGCCAGGGAAATGATCTTGGCCGCCAGTTCCGGGTACTCCATCTGAATGATATGCGCCATCTGCCCGTCATGATTGTTTTCAACAACGTAAACGCGCTCGTGCTGCTCGATGAACGCGCGCGTCGCATCTGACAGCGGCAGCGCACGCAGCCGCAAATAGCTTGTCTCGACGCCGCGCTCGCGCAGCATATCACGCCCCTCCACAATGCACGAATCGGTCGTGCCGTAGGCGATCAGACCGATCGACGCGTCGTCGTTCTTGTCGACCACCGGCTGGGGCACAAGGCGGCGCGCCGTCTCGAACTTGCGCTTCAAGCGCTCCATGTTCGCCACCCAATGCTCGGGCCGTTCGCTATAGATGGCTTTCTCGTCATGGCCCGTGCCGCGTGCAAAGTACGCCGCACGCGGATCGTCGGTGCCCGGCAATGTGCGCCAACCAATGCCATCGCCATCAACGTCTTCGTAACGCGCGAATTTCCCAAGCCGTTCGATATCTTCTGCCGAGAGCACCTTGCCGCGATCGATTGGCGTGTCCGGATACTCAAACGGCTCGCTCATCCAGAGATTCATCCCCAGGTCAAGATCGCTGAGCACGAAGATTAATGTTTGCAGCCGGTCGGCAAGGTCGAATGCCTTCCAGCCGAACTCAAACGCCTCTTTGATATTGTTGGGGAACAACACCGGGTGCTTGGTGTCGCCATGTCCCAAAAAGTACGCGGCCAGCACATCGCCCTGCGAGGTGCGCGTCGGTAGCCCGGTGCTGGGTCCTACACGCTGCACATCCCAGATCACGGACGGGACCTCAGTGAAGTACGCCATCCCCGCAAACTCGCTCATCAGCGAGATGCCAGGCCCGGACGTAGCCGTCATCGCGCGCGCGCCAGCCCACCCCGCCCCGATCACCATGCCGATCGCGCCGAGTTCATCTTCCGCCTGCACGACGGCATAAGTCGCTTTGCCGGTTTCGGGATCGGTGCGCATGTCGTTCAGGTACGTCCGCAATGCATCGATCAGGCTGGTCGAGGGGGTGATCGGGTACCAGGACGCAAATGTCACACCGCCAAAAACCGCGCCCATCGCGCCCGCAGAGTTGCCGTCCAGCAGCAACATCCCCTCGGTCTCATCCATCGGGCGCACAAGGTACGGATCGGCCTTCGCCAGGTTATCCTGGGCCCACTCATACGACGCGCGAACAACGCCCATATTCATCTCGATCGGTTTGCGCTTGCCGTTGAAGTGGAAGTCCAGCGAGAACGCCACCTCGTCCAGATCGATCTCGAT
This sequence comes from uncultured Anaerolineaceae bacterium, assembly GCA_964425755.1. Lineage (GTDB taxonomy): Bacteria > Chloroflexota > Anaerolineae > Aggregatilineales > Aggregatilineaceae > CAYRNY01. Next base: position 6,814 of record CAYRNY010000008.1, on the reverse strand, counting down.
CAGCGCGGCCAGCACGCCAACGTAGACCATGTTCTGCACGTAGGACTGCAGCTTTTTGGGCACGTCGGACTGCTTGATCACATCATTGACCGGCATCGGATAGAAGACCACGTCGTCACGGTTCTTCTTGATCCGCCAATCGTCGGGGTAAAAGCAAACTCCGCCATTGGCGAGATTGTTTATGTCCTCGTTGATGGTCTCCTTGTTCATCGCCACAAGGATCTGGTAGTCCTCTTGACGGGCGATGTAACCGTTCTTGTTCACGCGGATCGTGTACCACGTGGGCAAGCCTTGAATATTCGATGGAAAGATGTTTTTGCCGCTAACCGGTATGCCCATCCGGAAAAGCGACCGCAAGATCGCCGTGTTTGCCGTCTGGCTGCCGGACCCGTTGACGGTGGCGATCATGATCTGAAAATCGTTTACGATCGTATTCTGGTCGCCCAGCACCTCGTCTAACGGAGAAGTTTGAACGTCGCTCATCAGGTATCATGCTCCTACAGGGACTGCTTATGTGTTTGAGATCGTCTCAGATAGCCGATGTAAGTGATTAAGTACTGTCCATCGTCGCGCAAAAAACGGCATGTCTGCCTAACCATTCTGTTTATTCAAAAGAGTGCCGCATAGACGATGACCTTTCTACTATCTCAGGCCCGCTATCAGATGCCGTATTAGTATGATTGGTATGCTGGTGGGAATTCGGATGCGTCGCTTGCTCGTCCGGCAAATAGCGCAACAATATCATATGTTCGCGCAACGCCTGCAACCCTGCATCAAAATCCCCAGCGGCCACGCACTCGACCATCCGCTCGTGGTAGTCCCACACTTCGCGGTGGTAGGACAGGTCCGCGTATAGGGCCAGTCCAAACGCCTTGTACGCCGCCCAATACGCTTCCAAGATTCCCTGAACAAACGGGTTTTCAAGATGCCGGAAAAACAATAGGTGAAGATCACGGTGCTCGGTAAAGGGGACTTCGATCGGAACCTGGGTGAGCTTGAGCCGTGCCTGCGTCACGAGCGCGCGCAGTGCGCTAATGTCCTCTGGGGTCAACCGGGCAACAGCCTCGTGCCAGAAACTGATCTCAACGCTGTTACGCAACTGCGCAAAGTCATGAAAATGCCCGCGATCCAGGCCCAACGCATACAGGATGCTCAGCGTCGCAGCCGGGGCAAAATCAAACGGCTGCACCTGCATCCCCAGACGCGGCTTAATCTGGATATGCCCCAAGGCACGTGCTGCTGCCAGCTCCTCGCGTACTTTGCTCACGCTCACGCCAAGTTCGGCGCTCAGATCGTTGATCGTTGGCAAGCGCTCGCCGGGTTGCACCTGGCGCTCGACGATGTAACGCAGAATCTCGCACGTAAGGTTAGAGTCAGACATCAGACATTTTCATTTCAGGTCGCGCCGAATTATCTGATCAATTAGATAAAACCAATTAATCCGATGTAAGCCGATTATAAGCGATTCCAACACCGGCTGCAACACCCACAAGGGCCGGGCAATCAGAAGGGGAATAACGAGGTTAAGCAGCGCCGCGCATGTTCATTCTTCTCGCGGCAGCCAGGCTGAATAAGCCGTGTCCTTGCCATTTGCCTCAGGAGAAGCTTCCTCTTGCGCAGTGCCGGCTTTTTGCGCCGCGTCCGAGTCCTGGGCATCATCGGAGGGGGTGATAGGTTCCGGTTTGGCATCCGGCGCTAACGCGGACTGCCGGGGCTTATTGTCTGTCGTGACGGACGACTGCAACCACCCGCGTGCCGAAGTCATCTGGCGCACTTCACGAAATTCCTGCCCGACTTCCCGCGCCGCGTCGACGATCTCCTTGCCGTCGTCGCCCATTTCCTTTTCGAGTTGCGCCAGCGCATCTGACAGCGCTTCGCGCCCCATACGGACCCAGCGCCCTAATTCGCGCGCCCACTTGGCCGTATTCTCCGGCCCGCCGACAATGAACAGCACCAGACCGATCAAGATCACTTCAGCCAACCCAACACCAAAAATACCATCCATGAGTATCCGTTACTCCTGTTACACCTATCTCATTCTGGAACCGGCGCCATCTTTGACCTGCGCGCCCTGGCGAGCCGGTCTTCGCGGCTGGCAACGGCGATCCCCACCAGGATAAACGCCGCGCCAACCAGTTGCAGCGCAACCGGCCATTCATCCAGCAAGATGATCGCCAGCAGCCCGCTGCCAACCGGCTCGCCCAACACGATCAGACTCACGTAAGCCGCCGGGAGAAAACCCAGCGCGTAGTTGAACGACGAATGCCCGATCAACTGCGGGACGAGGCCCATCAATACCATCCACAGGTACGTCTGGGCCTGGAAACCGGCTACCGGCTGCCCGGCAAGCAGGACGGCAACCACAAGCACCACAGCCGCCGCGCTATACACCAACCAGATGTACACCACCAGGCTCAAGCGCGCGCGTAACCGCCGCCCGATGATGAAATAGATCGCCGCCATCCACGCGCCGACCAACGCCAGGCCGTTGCCCAGCCATGGATCGTGACGCGTCGGGGGATTGCCTGCCTCACCGCTCAACCCGACCAAGATTCCGCCGCTCATCGCCAGCGCAAGTCCGAGCAATACCGCGCGATCGAGTTTTTCGCCCAGCACAATCGGGGCCAGCAACGCCACCCACAACGGGTTGGTTGTCACCAGGGTTACGCTATTGACCACCGCCGTGTATTCAAGCGACGTGATCCACGACGCAAAGTGCAGCCCCAACACCACGCCCGACACTAAAGCCCACTTGAGATCGCTCAAGCTGACAGCCCGCAACTCATCGCGGTGCCGCCGCAGCACAAGCGGAGTCAACACCAGCGCCGCCACGCATAACCGCGCCGCCGACAGTACCAGTGAAGGCGCGTCGTCCGCCTGCGCCAGCCGGATGAAGATCGCCGCCGTCGAAACAGCGAACAGCCCGATTACCAGCGCCGCGAACGGCAACCAGGCGGGCGTCGTCACGTCTTGAGTTGTCTCCGCGCGTTCGGTCATTCTGCGTCACCGCGCTTTGGTGTACATGCTTTCTGCGTGCTTACCTGGCCGCCCAGCAACCGACCAGACAGCGCCCGTTATCCTGAGGATAACTATACCGCACTGCGACGGCTCTTAACACCGTTGCCCACACATTTTTTCCACGCCACGACGCACAACGGCCATGTCCCGGTAAGCTTTTACAGCACGCGCGTGATCGAAAGCCAACCATCACCGCGCCGGGCGTTCGCCTTCTGGATGCTATCCGGCGCGCCCAGCACAACCACGTCCCCCGTGGCGGCTACTTGTTCCACCACGTCCGCAAAGCGCCTGAAGTCGTCCACTGTCGTGCTCAGGACCTCGTCACGCAGAGCCTGGCGCTGTTCGTCGGTGATATTGGTCAGGTAGCGCGTCATGGACGTGTAACCTTTTGCGTCCGGCAACTGGTACGCATCCAGCACCCCGATCGCGCCGATGATCGCCTTGGTTAACTCATCATCATCCAGTTTGATCGTGCGCAAGAAATCGGCAGTCCTGGCGTAGTTCTCCAGCGTGCCGAGCAGGTTCGGATCGCGGTATGACAGGAACGCCAGCGCACCCGATTTGCGGTCAAAGGTGATGAATGCGCCATACGCGCCACCATGCACGCGCACACGTTCCCACAACCATGTGGCCCGCAGATAGTTCGTGATCGGCAAGATCGAACCGTGCAGCTCATATCCGAGATCGTATACCGTCGCGCCCTGCCCGACGTAGTTCACCTGCGCCGGGATCGCCAGCCCTTCGCCACCCGTCACGTAGTCCGGGGACCAGTTCGCAAACTGGGGCGCGGCTTCCGGCAGCGCAGCCAGAAATTCGCCAAGCTGCGGCTCGACGTGCGCCCAGCTCTCCGCATCCAGCGTCACGTTGCACAACATCGCCGGGCGATTCACCAACCGGGCGCGAATTGCTTCAAGCTTCCGGCGCACGCCGGGCCAGTCGGTATCGATCGCCTGGGCAAGCTGGCGCACGAACATCAGGTAATCAATGCCGCCCATCTGCTCCGTCGCCCAGTCCGCCGGGTTAAGGTGCGACTGCAACCGCGAGCGCACGACGAGATGCCCGCGCGGGACCAACCCCGCCTCAAGTTTCGCTTTTTCTTCCAACACTAACTGCCGAAACCGCTCGCGGTTATCCAGGTCAACCGTCAGCAACACATCGCGCAGGATCGCGAGCAGGTCCCCTGCCTGCTCGACCGTCGCCTTGCCGCGCAGGAAGCTCCACGCCGCCACGCGGTCGCTGCCCGCTACCATCGACGTATACGTTGCCGGGGAAATGCCGCCGGTTGACCGTCCGATACGCTGCGACAACTTAACGAAATCTTCCGTCGCGGTACCTAACTCCAGCAGCGCGCGTCCAAACAACCCCATATACGGCAGATCGCCTTGTGGAAGAACGCACAGATCAAAGCCTACATCCAGATAGACAATGCCATTGGTGAAGATGTCGTGATATAGCACCTGCGCGCCAAGCAGTTCGCTGACATCCAACGGGATCGTCTTGATCGCCGGATCGAGGTCGTCCCGCTCCAGGCGCGGGATCGTCGCCAGGGCCTCCGGCGGATCGGGCGTTTCCTGGCGCTGGCGTAACGTCCGCGTTTCGGCGATCACGCGCTCCAGTTCGGCCTCATCCATCGCGGCGTGGGCCTGCTCCAGCCGGGCGCGTTCCTGTGCCGCTTGCTCTTGCGCCAGCCCCGGATCGGGCTTGAGCACAACCGTTGTACGGTGAGGGTTATCGAGAAAATAGTCGCGGACCAGGGTTTCGAATACCCGCTCACCCGACGCCAGGCGCTCTTTGATGCGCTCCAACGGCGCTTCATAGGCGAGCGGTGCGAACGGATCGCCGCCATGCAACCATGTTCGCAACACGCGCAGCATCACCATCAGACCGCGCGGATAGGGGCCGGTGTTGTTCTCGCGCAGGGCGAACTCGACGGTATTCACCGACGCGGCGATCATATCCTGTTCGATGCCCTCGTCCGCAAGCTGTGCGAGCGTGTCGAGAATCAACCGTTCAACCTGCGGGGCCGTTTCTACTGCGATCCCTTTCAAACCGGTCGAAAAAGCCAGCTCGCGCAGGTCCGGCTCCAGCCCTCCGCCCACCAGGTCTTCGCCCAATCCCGAGTCGATCAGCGCCTTGCGCAATGGTGAGGCAGGGGTTCCGATCAGGATATGGTTCAGGATCGTAAATGCCAGAACCTGTTCGGGATCGCCGCCTTCCGCCAGCAGCCAATTGACCGTCACATAGCCGCGCTTGCTGTCCGGTTCATCTTCCGCCACCACATAGCGATGCACGATCTCGCGCGGGGCGTCGAAACGCGGCTGGCGCTCGACTGTTGCGCTAATCTCCGCCGGCTCGAACGCGCTCACGTAGTCATCCACGATCCGCAACCGTTCATCCGGCGGATCGTCGCCGTAGAAGAACACGAATGCGTTTGACGGGTGATAGTAGGTGCGGTGGAAATCCATGAACTGCTCGAACGCCAGGTCGGGGATCACCGCCGGATCGCCACCCGAATCGACCCCGTAGGTGTTGTCCGGGAACAGGGACTGCTGGTTGAGCCGGGCCAGCAGGTTGTTCGGATCAGAATACGCCCCTTTCATCTCGTTGAAGACCACGCCTTTGAACGCCATCAGCTCGCTCGCATCCGTGAGATCGTAATGCCAGCCTTCCTGTTTCAGCGTGTAGGGCGTCAGGTTGGGATGAAACACAGCATCCAGGTACACGTCGATCAGATTGTAGAAGTCCTGCACATTCTGGCTTGCCGCCGGGTAGACCGTCTTGTCAGGGAACGTAAACGCGTTGACAAACGTATTCAACGACCCTTTTAACAACTCGACAAACGGTTCCTTGACCGGGTATTTGCGCGACCCGCAGAGGACCGAATGCTCCATGATGTGCGGCAGCCCGGTCGAATCGGACGGCAGTGTCTTGAATGTGATCCCGAACACCTTGTTCTCGTCATCTGTCTGCACCGACAGCAGTTGCGTGCCGAGCTTGATATGCCGGAAAAGCTGCACATCCGCGTTCAACTCCGCGATGTGCTGTTGGCGGACCAGTTCGAAGTTATGCTTGATCGTCATACGCTGTCCTTAAACGCTATAAAACGTCGATTCTATGAATGTTGGTGATGCATCACACAGCCTGACCTGCTGGCAGATTGTAACACCGCTTGCGGCCTAGAGGTATTCAAACATCCAGTATCCAGCGCGAACCTACAGGTGAGGTTCCTTAACCACTCCCAAGGTGATCGGACCATTGACAAACGCCAACGCGTTCGCTACAATTCCGTGCGGTTCTGAGGGAACAATGCCCTGAAGAATCACCCTTGAGGCTGCGTCACGAGCGTGGTAAAATGACCGCCACACGCCGACGTAGCTCAAACGGCAGAGCAAGCGCCTTGTAAGCGCTAGGTTATGGGTTCAATTCCCATCGTCGGCTCTGGGGTGCGCAACGCACCGCCTTTTACTAACCTGGGTCAGTGTCCCGAGCGGCAAAGGGGGCGGACTGTAAATCCGCTGGCGGAAGCCTTCGTAGGTTCGAGTCCTACCTGGCCCACCTTGTAAGCTCCAGGCTTACGCTAATCATATATCCACATCGATTGATGCCTACGTAGCTCAGGCGGCAGAGCACGCCCTTGGTAAGGGCGAGGTCATGGGTTCAAATCCCATCGTAGGCTCAGTGTTTCTAGATCGCCTTTGATATTAAGTTCCCTGACAGGTACATTCGGAGGACCAAATCAGTATGGCCAAGGGAAAGTTTGAGCGCACGAAGCCCCATGTGAACGTGGGGACGATCG
>CAYRNY010000007.1:0-209194 GCA_964425755.1 uncultured Anaerolineaceae bacterium | reverse complement strand
ATCCGCGAAGGTGGCCTGACCGTCGGCGCTGGCGTCATCACCGACATCATCGAGTGACGGCGCAGGACATAGAAACCCAGAGGCTGGCAAGTTGCACCGCTCACAAGCCAACTATGCCGGTGGTATCTGTCAGCCTCTTTATCGGTAATCTGCAAACGAAAGTGCAGTCTGAGGAAACGCAATGGCCAAGCAGAAAATCCGCATCCGTTTGAAGGCGTACGATCATCGCGTGCTGGACCAGTCGGCCCAGCGTATCGTGGAGACGGCGGAACGCACCGGTGCGCGCGTGGTGGGGCCTGTCCCGCTGCCGACCCGCATCGAACGGTTTACCGTGCGGCGTTCGCCGTTCATCGACAAAGATTCGCAGGAGCACTTTGAGATCCGCACGCATAAGCGGCTGATCGATGTGCTGGACCCGGACGCCAAGACGATTGATACGCTGATGCGGTTGAATCTCCCGGCGGGCGTCGATATCGAGATCAAGATTTAGTTCGCCTGCGGAATGCGCCGCCGGATTTAAGCAACCAGGGCCTTACATCGCATACACGCAAACCTGTAACAAGAGTAGGCGAAACCGGGATGATGCGTGGGGCGCGGCGTGAAGCGCCGGGCGCGCCACACAGTCCCTTGGAGGCACCATGAAGGGCATCATTGGTAGAAAAGTAGGCATGACCCAGATTTTCGACGAGAACGGGCAGGTGATCCCGGTGACGGTGATCGAGGCTGGGCCGTGCTACGTCACGCAAGTTCGCACCGAACAAAAAGACGGGTACACCGCGGTTCAGTTGGGCTTCGACGAACTGCCGTCGCGCAAGAACGGCCAGTCGCGCCTGAACAAGCCCAAGCAGGGCCACCTGAAGCGAAACGGACTGGACCTGCCTGACTTGCGCGTGCTGCGCGAGTTCCGCGTCAAGGAGGTTAACGGCGTGGAAGAAGGGCAGAAAGTGACCGTGGCCGATGCGTTCGATGTCGGTGATTTTGTGGACGTGGTGGGCACGTCGAAGGGGCGCGGTTTTGCCGGTACGGTCAAGCGGCACGGGTTCAACCGCCAGCCGAAGACACACGGCCAGTCGGACCGCGAGCGCGCGCCGGGTTCCATCGGTGCCACCTCGACCCCTGGCCGCGTGCTGAAAGGCATGCGCATGGCCGGGCGGATGGGCGGCGAGCGCGTCACGATCCAGAATCTTGAGGTGGTCGCGGTTGATGCGGACCAGAACATGCTCGCTGTGCGCGGCTCCGTGCCGGGCGCGAAGGGCGGCATCCTCTTGATCAAGCAGGCCCGCAAGCAGCGTCACTAAGCCGTGCCGCGTCAAGGAGTCGGAATCATGCAAGTACCAGTTCACAACAAGGACGGCGAGCAGGTCGGAACGGTCGATCTGCCAGCCGACATCTTCGAAGTCGAAGTGAATACGGGGCTGATGCACCAGGCGTACGTGCGCCAGATGGCGAACGCGCGCCAGGGGACGCACAAGACCAAGTCCCGCAGCGAAATTCGGCTGACGAAGTCCAAGTGGTATCGCCAGAAGGGCACCGGACGTGCCCGTCATGGTGCGCGCTCGGCCCCGCTCTTTGTGGGCGGTGGTGTCGCGCACGGGCCACGGCCCCGCAAGTATACCAAGGCCATGCCGCGCAAGATGCGTCGTCAGGCGCTGCGCTGCGCGCTCTCGGCACTCGCGGCGGACGATCAGATCGTCGTGGTTGACGATCTGGCGCTGGATACGCCGAAGACCAAAGAGATGGAGCAGACGTTGCGTAATCTCGTTGGCGACGCGTCGGCATTGGTGCTGCTGGCGGACAAGGACGAGTACGTCGAGCGCAGCATTCGCAACCTGACCAACGCGCGGTATCTGCGCGCATCGTATCTGAACGTGCGGGATTTGCTCTCGCACGACCGGGTCGTGATCCCGCAAGACGCCCTGGAGACGATCCAGGTCTGGCTGGGCACGGCGTCCGGGCCTGAGAACGAGTAAGGAGCAGCCGCTGTGAGCAAGGAACTGCACCTCTACGACATTATCAAGCGCCCGGTCATTACCGAAAAGTCGACCGAGATGGTTGAAGATGTCAACCAGTACGTATTCGAGGTCGATATGCGCGCCAACAAGATTCAGATCGCGGATGCGGTGGTGCGCATTTTCGATGTGGATGTGTTGAAAGTCCGTACAATGGTGATGCCACCCAAGCGCGGGCGGCGCGGGCGGGCGTTCTACATTCGCCAGAGCGCCTGGAAGAAAGCCATCGTCACGGTCCCGCAAGGGCAGCGCATCCCGATCTTCGAAGTCTAACAGAAGGTAGGCGAGCCGGCGGTCAGATATCCGTACCTCACGGGGCTAATGAGCAGCCGGCACGGAAGGACATGAGGTTTACGCTATGCCAGTAAAGAAGTACAAGCCAACGTCGCCCGGTCGCCGCGACATGACCTCCAGCACGTTCGAGGAGCTGACGGGGGTCAAGCCGCAGAAGCGGCTGGTCAAAGGGCTGCGCAAACGCGGCGGGCGCAATCACCGGGGCAAGATCACGGTCCGGCATCGCGGCGGTGGGCACAAGCGCCGCTACCGCGAACTCGACTTCAAGCGCGACAAGGTCGGCATCCCGGCCCGCGTGGAATCGATCGAGTACGATCCCAACCGCTCGGCGCGCATCGCGCTGCTGCTGTACGCGGATGGCGAGCGGCGTTACATCATCGCGCCGCTGAACCTGCGCGTTGGGGATCGGGTGATGAGCGGCGAAGAGGCCGAAATTCGCGCCGGGAACACCTTGCCCATTCGTCATATTCCGGTAGGTACGCTGATCCATAACGTCGAACTGGAACCGGGGCGCGGGGGCCAGTTGGCCCGCGCGGCGGGTGTGTCGGCGCAGTTGCTCGCAAAAGAGGGCACCTACGCCCAGGTCCGTTTGCCCAGCGGCGAGGTGCGCCGCATTCACGAGCGCTGTATGGCGACCGTCGGCCAGGTCGGCAATACCGAGCATGGCAACATCAAGCTCGGTAAGGCAGGCCGCCGGCGCTGGCTGGGCTGGCGCCCGGCTGTGCGCGGGAGCGCGATGGACCCCAAGAGCCACCCGCATGGTGGCGGTGAGGGTCGCTCGCCGATTGGTATGCCGAGTCCGAAGAGCCCCTGGGGCAAACCCACTATGGGCAAGAAGACCCGCTCCAACAAGCGCACCGACAAGTTCATTGTGCGGCGTCGTGGCAAGCGCCGGTAAGCAGGATAATCGGAGGCTAAGATGTCGCGTTCACTGAAAAAAGGGCCATTCATCGATCCCAAACTGCTCCGCAAAGTGGAACAAATGCGCGAGCGCGGTGATAAGAAGGTAATTCGGACCTGGAGCCGGGCGTCGACGATCTTCCCGCAGATGGTGGGCTTCACCATCGCGGTGCACGACGGTCGCCGCCATGTGCCGATTTACATCACGGAAAATATGGTAGGCCACAAACTCGGTGAGTTCGCGCCGACGCGCACTTTCCGGGGACACTTGGTTGAAAGCAAGCGGTCGGCAGGTAGGGAGAGAGCATGATGGACGTTCGAGCATCTGCCCGTCACTTGCCGATCTCCGCTCAGAAGCTGCGCCTGGTCTGCGATCAGGTGCGGGGCATGGACGCCGACCAGGCGTTGGTCGTGCTCAAGTACATGCCGCAAAAGGGCGCGCGCTTCCTGTCCAAATTGATTGAGTCGGCGATCGCGAATGCGGAAAACAATTTCGAGTTGAACCGCCGTGATCTCTATATCTCGCACCTGGAAGCCAACGTAGGCCCCAGCATGAAGCGCGTTAAGGCCGGTGCGCGGGGGCGCTACAAGCCGCGCATCAAACGTACCGCGCATGTGTCGGTGGTCCTCACGGAGCGAGATGAGGAGTTGAGCTACTAATGGGACGCAAAATTCACCCCATCGGGTTCCGGCTGAAGGTTAACCGGGACTGGTCCGCGCGCTGGTTTGCCGAGGGCGACCGCTACCGCGAGTTGCTGCACGAGGATTTTGAGATCCGCCAGTTTGTCGAAGATTCGGCGGCGCGCGCGGGTGTCGCGGATGTCCAGATCGAACGCTACCCTAACCAGGTGCAGGTGTCGCTTTACACCGCCAAGCCCGGCATTGTGATCGGGCGCAAGGGCGAAAGCGTCAAGAAGCTGCGCCAGGGACTGGAACAGATCACGGGCAAGAAGGTCAAGGTCGAGGTCGAGGAGATCGAAGACCCGGACCTGAACGCGCGCCTGGTCGCGCAGAATGTCGCCGGCCAGTTGGAGCGCCGCATCGGGCACAGCCGTGCCATGAAGCGCGCCATCGGGCAGGCCATGCGCCAGGGCGCGCAGGGCATCAAGATTCAGGTCAGCGGGCGTCTTTCCGGCGCGGAAATGGCGCGCCGCGAATGGCAGATGGAAGGCCGCGTGCCGCGTAACACGCTGCGCTCGTATATCGACTATGGCACCGCTGAGGCGCTGACCACCTTCGGACGTATTGGCGTCAAGGTCTGGATCTATAAAGGCGACGTCCTGGACGAAGAGGGCGACCAGGAACCGACCGACGTCTACGTATCTACATGAGCCAATGAGCAGTCCTGGCTGCGCCGCGCGCGCGGGGGGGCTGATGGTGAGGAGTGTATACGACCATGTTAATGCCAAAGCGGGTCAAACACCGCAAGCAGTTTCGTGGCCGCATGAAAGGCAAAGCCGGACGCGGTAACGCCGTCCAGTTCGGCGACTACGGCCTGATGGCGCTCGATCCGGGCTGGATTTCCAGCCGCCAGATCGAAGCGGCGCGCCGTGCTGTCATGCGCCACATCAAGCGTCGCGGGCGCGTGTGGATTCGCATCTTCCCTGACAAGCCCGTGACCAAGCGTGCGGCGGAAAGCCGTATGGGTAAGGGTAAAGGGTCGGTAGACCACTGGGTCGCGGTGGTGAAACCGGGCCGCGTCATGTTCGAGATGGCAGGGGTCGATGAGGACACCGCGCGCGAAGCGCTGCGCCTTGCGGCCCACAAACTGCCGATCTCGGCCAAGTTCGTCAAGCGCATCGACCCCATCTCGGGTGAGGAGGTGCAGTGATGATGAAGGCGGCGGAAATTCGCCAGATGACGGACGCTGAGCTTCGGCAGGCGCTGGACGATTCCAAAGAAGAACTGTTCAACCTGCGTTTTCAATGGGAAATCGGTCAGCTTGAAGATTACACGCGCATTCGCCAGGTGAAAAAGCAGATCGCGCGGCTGTTGACCATCCAGCGCGAGCGCGAGTTGGCTGCCGAACTGGTGGTGCAGGAGGAAAGCGATGCCGAATAAGCGCAAACGGCTTATGGGGCGGGTCATCCGTAACAGTATGGAAAAGACAGTGGTCGTCGAAGTTGAGCGCACCACGCGGCACCCGCTGTACAAGAAAGTGATCCGTTCCCGGAAGAACTACAAAGTTCACGACGAAAGCAATTCGATCCCGGTAGGTGCGCTGGTTCGCATCGTGGAAAGTCGCCCGATCAGCAAGACCAAGCGCTGGGCCGTCGAAGAAGTGATGGAGCTGCCGGAATAAACGGCAGGACGCTTAGCCAGAGTGAGGCGAGAAGACGATGATCCAGAACGAATCACGGCTGAAGGTGGCCGACAACACCGGCGCACGCGAAATCCTGGTGATCCAGGTCGTGGGTGGCTCGGTGCGCAAGTGGGGCGGTGTGGGCGACATCGTGATCGGCACGGTCAAGTCCGCTACCCCGCAGGGATCGGTCAAGAAGAGTGAGATCGTGCGGGCGGTGATCGTGCGCACGGCCAAGGAATACCGTCGCAGCGATGGGTCATACATCAAGTTTGACGATAACGCTGCGGTGCTCCTGCAGGGGGATACCCAAGACCCGCGCGGGACGCGCATCTTCGGGCCGGTAGCCCGCGAATTGCGTGAAAAAGGGTTCATGAAGATTGTCTCGCTGGCTCCTGAAACGCTGTAAGCGGCGGATGTTGACAGCGAGCCAAAGCAGAGTGGAGTGAGACAGCGATGCAGCGGATTAAGCGAGGCGACACGGTTCGCGTGATCGCCGGTAAGGATAAGGGCGCAGTGGGTGAAGTCCTGCGCGTACACCCGAAAGAGCAGCGCGTTGTTGTCGAGCGGGTGAACATTGTGGTCAAGCACCAGCGGCCTGTACAGGCCGGGCGTAGCCAGGTCCAACCGGGACGGATCGAGTTTGAAGCGCCGTTCCACTGGTCCAACGTCATGCTGGTGTGCCCGCAGTGCGGCGAACCTGCACGCGTCGGGTTCCGCATCAATGAGGACGGGGCCAAGGTCCGCGTCTGCAAAAAGTGCGGCGAAGACATCGACTAGCACCGGCTGCCGGAGTGAGGTAAGAAGGAACGATGGCTAGAAATCGTTTGGCGGAACACTATCGTAACGAAGTCGTTCCGGTCTTGATGGAAGAGTTTGGGTTCTCGACGCCGATGCGTGTGCCGCGCGTCGCGAAGATCGTGCTCAACGTCGGCGTGGGCGAGGCGCTGGATAACCCCAAGGCGCTGGACGGCGCGGTCGAAGACCTGCGCACCATCACCGGGCAGCAGCCGGTCGTCACGCGGGCGCGCAAGAGCATCGCGACGTTCAAACTGCGTGAAGGGCGTGCGATCGGCGTCAAGGTGGACCTGCGCGGCGAGCGGATGTGGTCCTTCCTGGACCGGCTGGTGAGCGTGGCCCTGCCGCGTACCCGCGACTTCAGTGGGGTCAGCCCGGATTCGTTCGACGGGCGCGGCAATTATACGCTGGGTGTCCGCGAACAACTGCTCTTCCCTGAGATCGATTACGACAGGATCGACAAGGTGCGCGGCTTTGAAGTCACGATCGTGACGACCGCGCAGACTGATGAAGAAGGTCGCCGCCTGCTCCAACTGTTGGGCATGCCGTTCCGCGAACGGTAACGCGGCGAAGAACCGGGAGATAATATCGCATGGCGAAAAAGTGCATGATCGCTCGTGAACAGCGGCGGAAGTACAAGGTCCGCGTCCGTAATCGCTGCCAGTACGTTGACCCGAATTCGGGCAAGGTCTGCGGGCGCCCGCGCGGGTATATGCGCCGGTTTGGCCTGTGCCGCATTCACTTCCGTGAGCTTGCGCTCGAAGGCAAGATTCCGGGCGTGGTCAAGTCGAGCTGGTAAATGCAGCGGAGTAAACGATGAATAGCGACCCGATAGCTGATATGTTGACTCGGATTCGCAACGCGCTGATGGCGCAGCACCAGACGGTGGCGATCCCGCATTCCAAGACGAAGGTGGGCATCGCGCGGATCCTCAAAGAAGAAGGGTACATCGAGGACTTCAGCGTCACCGAAGGCGATCCCTTTCCGATGCTGGTGATCAAGCTGAAGTATTGGGGGCCGCGTCGTGAGCGCCGCCCGGTGATCTCCACGTTGAAGCGCGTCAGCAAGCCTGGCCGCCGCATCTACGTGAGCAAGGATGATATCCCCTGGGTGCTCAGTGGGTTGGGCGTCGCGATCATGACCACGCCCAAAGGCATCATGACCGGGCAAGAAGCGCGCCGACAGGGCATTGGTGGCGAGGTGCTTTGCTACGTCTGGTAGCAGAGTGAGCAGAGCGCCGACCCTATACGCCTGAACTGTGGCCGTCGGGCATGAGTAGAGGAGCTGGGCGAGGACCGTCTTCGCCCAGAGGTTCTACGACACGCCCAGGCCCAGCCAGTTGCTCCGGCGCTGCACGAGTAGGTACAGAGGAAGGAACAGGACCGTGTCACGAATTGGGAAACAACCGGTCGCGATCCCCGCAAACGTGCAGGTCTCGGTTGACGGGACAGAAGTCACCGTCAAGGGGCCGAAGGGGCAGTTGAGCCATACATTCCCGTTGGACATGTCGATCAAGGTTGACGACGGGGCCGTCATTGTGGACCGACCGACCGACCAGCAACATCATCGCGCCCTGCACGGCATGACCCGCGCGCTGATCCAGAACATGGTGACCGGCGTGAGCGAAGGCTTCGAGCGCGTGTTGACCATCGAGGGTGTCGGATATCGTGCCGAGATGCAAGGCACGACGCTGGTCATGCATCTAGGGTATTCGCACCCCATCCCCGTCGAACCGCCGGCAGATGTCGAGTTCGTCGTGGAAGAGCGCGGGCGGATCATCCGCGTGCGCGGGATCGATAAGCAGGTTGTGGGCGAGTTGGCTGCCAACATCCGCAAGCTGCGGCCACCGGAACCCTACAAGGGGAAAGGTGTGCGGTACGAGGGCGAATACGTCCGCCGCAAGGCCGGTAAAGCGGGTAAGATTGGCTAGCCTGTAGTGTCGTAGAGAGTGGAATCCATGAGCGAAAAGAGTCGTAAAGCGCGCAAACGCCGGCATCGCCGGGTGCGTGCCAGAATCTCCGGCACGGCTGAACGCCCCCGCCTGAACGTGTTTCGGAGCCTGAGCCACATTTACGCTCAGGTGATCGATGACGAGGCGGGTCACACGCTGGTGTCGGCATCGACGGTTGACCGCGAATTGCGCGGTGATATCGATGGCAAGGACAAGACCGAAGCGGCCCAGTTGGTGGGCGAGCTGATCGCAAAGCGGGCCCAGGAACGCGGCATCAAGACCGTCGTGTTCGACCGGGGCGGCTTCAGATATCATGGCCGCGTGAAGGCGTTAGCCGACGCCGCGCGCAAGGCCGGGTTGGAATTCTAAGCACATAACGCAGAAATTGAGGTGTCGGCGCGGCGCTGTGGTGCGCGAGCCGCGCGCCGCCCGCCGGCGCTGACCTTTTGGGAGAGAACGATGGGTAGACGAGAACCTCGGCGCGACGATGACCGCGAAGAACTTGATGAGCGCGTAATTGACATCACCCGTGTCGCCAAAGTGGTGAAGGGTGGTCGCCGGTTTGCTTTCCGTGCCGTTGTGGTCGTCGGCGACAACAAGGGCCAGGTTGGCATCGGCATCGGCAAGGCGCGCGGCGTCCCGGACGCGATCCGTAAGGCGTCCGACCGGGCGCGACGCCAGATGCAGCGCGTGGCGCTGTCCGGCACGACGGTGCCCCACGAAGTCCTGGGCCGGCGTGGCGGCGCGCGCGTGATGCTCAAGCCCGCATCGCCCGGCACGGGCGTGATCGCGGGCGGTGGCGTGCGCGCGGTGCTTGAAGCCGCCGGCGTGCGCGACATCCTGAGCAAGAGCCAGGGCAGCGCCAACATCTTGAACGTGGCGCACGCGACGATCGACGCCCTGGAGCAACTGCGCGACGTTGAGAGCCTGGCGCAAATGCGCGGCAAGGACCCGGCCAAAGTACAGCCGTTCTGGATCCGCAAGCGCAAGGGCCAGCAGGAGCAAGGGTAATGAGCGAGAAGAAACTGCGGGTTACCCTGGTCAAAAGCCCGATCGGGTATAGCAAGCGGCAAAAGGGAACCGTCAAAGCATTGGGGCTGCGCAAGCTCCATGCGTCGGTGGTTCACGACGACACCCCGCCGATTCGTGGTATGATCGCAAAGATCAGCCACCTGGTTCAGGTGGAGGAAGTGGACGCATGAAGTTACACGAACTGCGCCCGGATAAAGGGGCGACCAAGAACCGTAAACGCGTAGGCCGTGGGATCAGCGCCGGGCAGGGCAAAACCGCCGGGCGCGGCACGAAGGGCCAGAACGCGCGCAGTGGTGGCGGCAAGGGGCCGTACTTTGAAGGCGGGCAGTTGCCGCTGGTGCGCCGTCTGCCGTTCAAGCGCGGCTTCACCAACATCTTCCGCGTGGTCTACCAGGAAGTCAACCTTGACGATCTGGCCCGCGTGTTTGAAGCCGGTGACACCGTGACCCCGCAGACGCTGAAGGAAAAGAACCTGATCAAGAAGGCGGACGAACCGGTGGTTATCCTGGGGCGCGGCGAGCTGGATATCAAACTTGATGTCAGCGCGCACCGTTTCTCCAAGAGCGCCCGGGAGAAGATCGAACAGGCAGGCGGCTCGGTGACGACACTCGAGCTGCTGGTGACCGGTGCGTTCGCCACGGTTAAGAAGCTGCGCAAAGAGCAACTCGCAGCCCTGCGCGAACGGCAGCAGAGCACCGACTGACACGAGATTGTTGCCGCGTGGGGGGGCTGTTTGGGCGGCCCCTCGCGCCGGCAACGTTAGACGACCATCTCGACAATACTAGCGATAAGGACGTAGACCATTATGCTCGAGGCGCTGCGCAACGCATTTCGATTGCCTGACCTCCGCCGCAAACTGCTTTACACCGGGT
Source organism: uncultured Anaerolineaceae bacterium (assembly GCA_964425755.1). Classification (GTDB taxonomy): domain Bacteria; phylum Chloroflexota; class Anaerolineae; order Aggregatilineales; family Aggregatilineaceae; genus CAYRNY01. The sequence continues at coordinate 199,036 of CAYRNY010000007.1, read as the reverse complement.
TGATCCTGGTGATTTACCAGTTTGCCACGCATGTCACCGTGCCCGGCGTGAACCGGGGCGCGTTGGATGAGCTGTTCGCCAACGAAAACCAGGGTTTTCTGGGCGTGCTCAACCTGCTATCTGGCGGGGCGGTATCCAATTTCAGCGTGATCGCCAACGGTGTGTATCCTTACATTACGGCCTCGATCATCCTGCAATTGCTGGTCCCGATCATCCCCCAGCTTGAAGCCATCTCCAAAGAACCGGGGGGCCAGGAAAAGATCAACCGTTACACCTATTACCTGTCGATCCCGATGGCGGCGCTGCAATCGATCGGCCAGATCAATATTTTCCAGAGCCAGGTCAGCCAGGTGCTGCCCGGCACGACCTTGATCCCCGGCTTCGGATTTGGCAGCGGCGACGATCTGCTGACTACGATCTCGGTCATCGTCACAATGACCGCCGGGACGATGTTCGCGATCTGGTTGGGTGAATTGATCACAGAACAGGGTATCGGTAACGGTATCTCGATCATCATTTTCGCGGGGATCGTGGCCCGCGTGCCGGCAAACCTGTACAGCCTGTTGCAGACGAATTTCGTCTTCAACATCACCGCGTTCGTCCTGTTGACCATCATCACGGTGGTGGTGATCGTCGTGATCCAGGAAGGGACGCGCCGCATCCCGGTGCAATACGGGAAGCGCGTGCGCGGGCGCAAGATGTACGGTGGCGGCTCGACGCACGTCCCGCTGAAGGTGAACACCGCCGGCATGATCCCGCTGATCTTCGCCCAGTCGATTGTGACGTTCCCGGCGATCATCGCGGGGTTCTTCAGCGGCGATCTGGCGACCCGGATTCAGAATACCTTTGGCAACCAGCAAGGGTTCATCTACTGGTTGATCTACTTCCTGCTGGTGGTGGGGTTCACCTACTTCTACACCGGCGTGATGATCCAGAACCAGAACCTGGCGGAGAACCTGCAGAAGAATGGCGGGTTCATCCCCGGCATCCGTCCGGGACGCCGCACGCAGGATTACATCAACCGCATCGTGAACCGGATCACGCTGGTCGGCGCGCTGTTTCTCGGCGCGGTGGCGGTGCTGCCGGGGGTGATGCAGGTGATCCAGCGGTTTGTGCTGGGCGAAGCCGCCGTGAACCGCAACCCCGCGCTCGTGATCAGCAGCGCCGGGTTGATCATCGTGGTCGGCGTGGTGATCGACACGATGCGCCAGCTAGAGGCGCAGCTCACCATGCGCAACTACGACGGGTTCATGCGCTAGGGTCCGACGATATCCGCGCGACAAGTTCGGCGGAGACTGTTGTAAGGGAGGGGCAGCTTCCCTCCTTGCAGACACAGAACAACCTGGATCGGTTATGCCTGTCAAACCGAAAACGCCCGATGAACTGATGATCATGCGCGAGGCCGGGCGCATCACCGCGCTGGCGCTGCAAGCCGTGCGCGACGCGATCCGGCCCGGTGTGAGCACGCTCGAACTCGATGCCATCGCCGAAGACGTGATCCGCCGCCACGACGCGATCCCGGCGTTCCTGGGCTACCCGCCCGGCAGCCGGAACCCGTTCCCGGCGACGATCACGGCGTCGGTCAACGAAGAACTCGTTCACGGCATCCCGTCGGCTGACCGCGTGCTGCGCGAAGGCGATATCATCAGCATCGACTGCGGCGCGGTCTATAACGGGTACGTGGGCGACGCGGCCTTCACGGTTGGCGTGGGCGCGGTATCCGAGGTGGCGCAGCGCCTGCTGCACGTCACCGAAACGGCGCTGTACAAGGGGATCGAGGCGGCCCGCGCGGGCCAGCAGACCAGCGACGTCTCGCGCACGATCCAGGCGTATGTCGAATCGCACGGCTTTAACGTCGCCCGCGAGTATACGGGGCACGGCGTGGGCCGGACGATGCACGAAGAACCGCAGGTGCCGAACTGGTGGCCGTCCGGGCGGCGGCGGTCGCGCCACTTCCGCAGCGAGCCGTTGGTGCCGGGCATAACGTTCGCGCTGGAGCCGATGGTCATGGCCGGGAAACCGCTGACCAAGACGCTCGATGATCAGTGGACCGTCGTCACGCGTGACGGGTCGCTGTGCGCGCACTACGAACACACGATCGCGATCACGCCGGACGGGCCGCCGATGATTCTCACCCGGGTATGAACGCGGGCGTGCAGGCAAAGTAACCCTGGTCAAGCGGATCGCTTTTCGCTAAAATAACTATTCCGTCCGGCGGTTGTTACAGATCGCCGTAGAACGAGGAGATATCGACATATGGCACGTATTGAGGGTGTTGATCTCCCGCGTAATAAACGCGTTGAAGTTGCTCTCACCTATATCTACGGCATTGGCCGCACGCGCAGCAAGGAAATTCTCGACGCGACCGGCATCGACCCGGACACGCGCGTGACTGACCTGAGCGAGGATGAGATCACCAAGCTGCGTGACGGTGTCGGACAGTTCCGCGTTGAAGGTGAACTGCGCCGCCAGGTGCAGATGAATATCAAGCGACTGATCGAGATCGGCAGTTATCGCGGGCTGCGCCATCGCCGCAATTTGCCGGTGCATGGGCAGCGGACAAAGACAAATGCCCGGACACGCAAGGGACCGAAGAAGACGGTTGCCGGGCGTGGCCGGCGTCGCGGGGCCAAGAAGAAATAACGCTCCGTCGTTTTCCTGGGCCGGTGCGCCCGTGGCTGTGCAGGCGGCGTGCGTTCCGGCGTAACACGGCACTGGCGGCTGGTGTGGCCGGTTCGGCATTTTCACCCAACATCATGTCGTTCGGGGCCGTGTTCTGATGCTGTCAGCCGCGCGTGGCAGGCGAGTAGAGTGAGATCGAGGAGAGATCGAGGACAATGGGACGTAGGAGAGGACCACGCCGTGGTCCACGTAAGGTAAAGAAGAACATCCCTTACGGGCAGGCCCACATTCATGCCACGTTCAACAACACGATCGTTTCGATGAGCGATCAGCAGGGGAACGTGGTCACATGGGCCAGCGCGGGCACTTCCGGGTTCAAGGGCAGCCGCAAGAGCACGCCCTACGCGGCGCGTATCGTCGCCACGCAGGCGTCTGACGCCGCCAAAGAACACGGGATGCAGGAAGTGGATGTGTTCGTCAAGGGGCCGGGGCCGGGCCGCGAAGCCGCGATCCGCGCCATCCAGGCCGCCGGGTTAAAGGTGCGCTCGATCACCGACGTGACACCGATCCCGCACAATGGGGTGCGCCCGCCCAAGAAACGGCGCGTCTAGTAGGTGCCGGTCATCTGGCCGGCTGGATCGTAGTATCAGTTTTCGATAAGTGAATAGGCGAGTGGTGTAAACACACTTGTCCTAGGTGTGGAGGAAGCCAAGGATCAATGGCAAGGTATACTGGACCTGTCTGTAAGTTGTGCCGCCGTGAAGGCGAAAAACTCTATCTCAAAGGCGCGCGGTGCCTGTCGTCCAAGTGCTCGTTTGAGCGCCGCAGCTATCCCCCCGGACAGCACGGCAAAGACGCCCAGTTCCGGCGCGGGCGTGCGTCCGACTACTCGTTGCAGTTGCGTGAAAAGCAGAAAGCCCGCCGTGTGTACGGCATTATGGAGCGCCAGTTCCGGCGCTATTTCCGCGACGCGCTGCGCCGCCCGGGCCTGACCGGCTCGAACTTGCTATCCATTCTCGAAAGCCGTCTGGACAACGTGATTTACCGCATGGGCTGGGCCGATTCCCGCGCGCATGCACGCCAGCTGGTCCAGCACGGGCATTTTGAGGTCAACGGTCGCCGCACCAACGTGCCGTCGTACGTGGTACGCCCCGGCGACGAGATCACCATCCGGCCAGGCAGCATGAAGCGCCCGTATTTCAAAGAGCTGCCCGCGTATATGGAAGAGCGTCCCCCGGCCCCTGAATGGCTGCGGCTGGATATGGGCGCGGTGAAGGGCGTGGTTGAGCGCGAGCCGGAACGCCGCGACGTTGACCTCCCACTGAACGAACAGTTGATTGTGGAATACTACTCACGCTAGTGCTGGTTGGTCCACAGTCGGTTAGTCCCATCTAAAGGAGGGGACGTGGTTACGAATAACATGGTGCTGCCCAAGGTTGAGGGCGACGCGACGTCACAAAAGTACGGGCGTTTCATCATCAGCCCTATGGAACAGGGATACGGGATTACCGTCGGTAACGCGCTGCGGCGCGTGCTGCTCTCGTCCCTGTCCGGGGCCGCGGTCACCTCGATCCGCGTATCGGGCGTTCACCACGAGTTTTCGGCCATTCCCAACGTCAAAGAGGACATGACGCAGTTGATCCTGCAAGTGAAGCAACTGCGGCTCAAGCTCTATGACGCGGAATCGGCCCGGTTGCGCCTGGAAGTACACGGCGAGGGGACGGTCACGGCGGCGGATATCATGTGCCCGCCCGAGGTTGAGATCATTAACCCGGACCTGTACCTCTTCACCGCCGACTCGGACGCCACGCAGCTCGAGATCGAATTCACCGTTCAAAGCGGGCGGGGGTTCTCACCCGCCGAAGAACGCGGGCGGTTGCCTATTGGCGAACTGCCGGTGGACGCGGTCTTCAGCCCGATCCGCCGCGTCAACTACGATGTTGAGCGCGCGCGCGTGGGCCAACGAACCAACTACGACAAGCTGATCCTGGAGATCTGGACCGACGGCGCGATCCGCCCCGAAGAGGCGATGAGCACGGCGGCGGAAATCCTGATGAAGCACCTGATCATCATGGCCGGGGTCAGCGAAGAATCGCTCATGCCACCGGTCGAAGAAGAGGAAGAGCCGGATCCGAACGCCTTGCCGCCGGAGATCTACGAGACTCCGATCGAAACGCTGGACTTGAGCGTGCGCGTGTTTAACTCGCTCAAGCGCACCGGGATCACCAACGTCGGCGAGGTGCTGGAGATGTTGGAGCGCGGGCCGGATGCGATGCTCGCCATCCGTAACTTTGGCGAAAAATCGCTGGACGAGCTGGTCACCCGGCTTAAGGAGAAGAACTACCTGTCCGAAGAGCATGATATCTTCGAAGGTAGCTAAGGACGACGAGGAAGCTGGCCGTTATGCGACACAAAGTAGCAGGTAAGCGGCTCGGACGGACTCGCGATCATCGGAAGGCCCTGCGCCGCAACCTGATCAACGAGCTGGTCCGTCACGAGCGCATCAAGACAACCGAAGCCAAGGCGCGGGCGATCCGTGCCGAGACCGAAAAATTGATCACGATCGCCAAGCGTGCGATCGCGTCCGGTGACACGGGACGCCAGGTACACGCGCGGCGGCTGATCCTGGCGCGGACCAACAACAAGGAAACCGTCGCCAAGGTGTACAATGAACTGGCCCCGCGCTATGAGGATCGCCCCGGCGGCTATACCCGGATGTATAAGCTGGGGATGCGCAACGGCGACGCGGCGCGCATGGCGCTGATCGAGTTCGTGGAAGAAGAGGCGTAAGCTTCAAGGCACACGATGGCCCGTGCGCTGCGCCCGCCCGCTGATCCCTTCCCGGTACGGCGTTACAAGGCCGTGCTGGCCTACGATGGGACGCGCTACCAGGGGTTCCAGCGCCAGGCGGGCGACACGCCCACGATCCAGGGCGCGGTCGAAGCGGCGCTCCGCCGCGTCACGCAGCAGGCGATCGCCATTACGGGGGCCGGGCGCACCGATACGGGTGTGCACGCCACCGGGCAGGTCATCGCGTTTGACGCCGCCTGGCGGCACCCGGTAGAGGCGTTGTGCCGCGCGCTCAATGCGAACGTGCCCGCCGACATCGCGCTGCTGGCACTCAGTGAAACGGACGCGGGCTTTCACCCGCGTTTCGATGCACGCAGCCGGACCTACCATTACACGCTCTACACGGCCCCGGTCCGGCAGCCGCACCTGAACAACCGGGCATGGCACGCCGCGACGCGCCCGCTGGACGTCGCCGCGATGCAGGCCGCCGCCGCTGTGCTGGTCGGCACGCACGACTGCGCGACGTTCGGGCAGCCGCCACAGGGGGATAACACCGTGCGCGAAATACTGCGCTCGGCGGTCGCCGTGCTGGACGGGCATTACGCGGGCGAAACCGGCCCGGACACGATCATCCTGCGCTACGCGGTCGAGGCGAACGCGTTTTTGTACCGCATGGTGCGGCGGGTCGTGGGGGGGCTGGTGCGCGTGGGGCGTGGGCAGGTGACGCTTGACGAGTTCGCGGCGGCGTTCCGCGCTGCCGATGGCACCTGGCCTAACCAGAGCGCGCCCGCACACGGGCTATGCTTAACACAGGTAACGTATCAGTAGCGGGGGGACGCCCGCTGGAGTTGAAAATGAGGATCAAAACCTACACACCCAAGCCGGAAGACATCCAGCGCGAGTGGTTTGTGATCGATGCGAAAGACCAGACGTTAGGGCGTCTCGCCAGTCAGATCGCAACGCTCATTCGCGGCAAGCACAAGCCGATCTTCACGCCCAACGCGGATGTGGGCGACTTCGTGATCGTGCTCAATGCGGACAAGATTCGTGTGACCGGGCGCAAGCTCGACGAGAAGATTTACTATCGTCACTCGCAGTATCCCGGCGGTCTCAAAAAGCGCACATTGCGCGAGCAGCTTGATAAGTTCCCGGACCGCGTGATCTACCTGGCCGTGCGCGGGATGCTGCCCAAGAACAAGCTCGGCAACAAGATGATCAAGCGGCTCAAGATTTACACCGACGACACGCATCCGCACCAGGCCCAGAAGCCAAAAGTATTCGAACTGTAGGCACGACGAGGTATAAAGCATGAGTAACGGCAACGAGTACTACGAGGGTGTCGGTCGCCGCAAGACCGCGACGGCGCGTGTGCGTATCTGGCCGGGCGGAAATGGCACCATCATCATCAACGACAAGCCCGGTGAAGAATTTCTGCCGCGCGCGGGCGATCTCGACGCGGCGCTGGAACCGCTGCGCGCGGTCGGCCACGAGCGGGCGTATAACGTCACCGTGCATGTGAACGGCGGCGGCATCTCCGGCCAGCGTGACGCGATCCAGCTCGGTCTGGCGCGCGCGCTGCTGCAGGTCGAGCCGGAATGGCGTAACACGCTGCGCCAGGGCGAGTATCTCTCGCGCGATCCACGCGTGAAGGAACGCAAGAAGCCCGGCCTCAAGCGTGCCCGCAAGGCCCCGACCTACACCAAGCGTTAAACTACCAGCCGCTGTTCGGTTGATGACGCGACGACAACAGGCATATTCCCTGTTCGACACGAAAGGGCAGGGAGTTTGCCTGTTTTTGGTTGTTGGTGGCGTCGCGTGCGATAACCTGCTGCAACGTGTGGTGTTGATCAGCCGGCTGGTTGGATGGCGACGTGTGGTCGCCTTTGTGTTTTGCTAATCAGGAGTTTGGTTTCTATGGCGCTTCATCCGTTCTTTGCACGCCTGGACGCGATTCTTGCTGCCGCAGCTTTGCGCGATAGTGACGGCGTGCAGCTTGTGGACGCGCATCACGTCGCTGCGCTGCACCACCCGCCGCTGAACCCCGACTTCCCCGCCGTGCTGGTGGCGGAATCCCCGCCCGCGTGGGGGGATCTGGGGCGCGTGCTGCGCAACCAGTACCCCGGCGAGCACCCGCTGCACGTCGTCGCGGGCAGCGGTGATGCCGCGCCCGTCGCCACGCCGTGCACGGTCGCCACGCTCGACCGCGTCACCGTGTCTCCGGATCGCTGGGCCGCGCTCGTCGTGCCCGCGCTGCCGCAGCCAGGCAGTTTTGAGCGCTTCCAGGAGACGATCGCACACCTGCGCGCCCCGGAAGGCTGCCCCTGGGACCGCAAGCAGACGCATAAATCGCTGCGCCCGTACCTGCTTGAGGAAACCTACGAGGTGCTGGACGCGCTCGACGCGGGCGACATCGACGACCTGCGCGAGGAACTGGGCGATCTGCTGTTGCAGATCGTGCTGCATACACAGATCGCGGTGGGTGAAGGCGAGTTCAGCATGGCGGACGTGATCGCCACGATCAACGAGAAGATCGTGCGGCGGCACCCACACGTATGGGGCAGCGTGAATGCGGAAGACGCGGACGCGGTCAAAACCAACTGGGACCGGCTCAAGCAGGAAGAAAAGCAGGCGTCGCGCCAGTCACGGCTGGACGGCGTCTCGCAGGCGCTCCCGGCGCTCTCGCAGGCGTTCAGTTACCAGGATCGCGCGGCGCGTGTGAAATTTGATTGGGACACGATCGAGCCGGTGATCGCCAAAGTTCACGAGGAGATCGAGGAACTCGCCGCCGCGCAGACTGACGCCGAGCGCGAAGGCGAAGTGGGCGATCTGCTATTCGCGGTGGTGAACTGGGCGCGCTGGCTGGGCGTCGAGCCGGAGTCCGCGCTGCGCGCCACAAACGCGCGGTTTTACCGCCGTTTTCATTACATCGAGCAGCAGGTCCAGCAGCAGGGGCGCGACTGGGACGATCTGACGCTTGAGGAGATGGACACGCTCTGGGAAGCGGCGAAGTCCAACGGCCTGTGAGGGCCGTAGTGAGGAGCGCAACGCATGCCGATCACCCTGCCCGATCACGACCTGCGGCTTGACCGCCTGCACGGGCGGGCGTTGGCGTCCTACCACGTGTGGCAGCGCGCGACGAACGACTGTGGCCCGCACGTCGTCACGCTGGCGCTCAATTTCACGCGCGGGCGCCATGATGCGTTCGACGCGCCGTCGATGGCCCGCGCCATGAACCGGCCCCGCATCGGGGGCGGCTTTCCGCCGCTGGTCGTGCGCCGGATTCCGGGCTGGGCGACGTTTCCCTGGGGCATGGTGGACATGCTGCGGCTGCATGGCGTCCCGGCGCGTTGGCGGCTGTTTGCCGGTGAGGGCGATCTGATCCGCGCGCTGGACGAGAACCGCCTCGCGATGCCGATCTACGGCGAACCGTTCCGGCGCAAAGGCTGGCGCTGGACCGGCTGGTCACACGTGGTGCTGCTCGCGGGGTGGGACGCGGCGAACCAGGCGTATGTGTTCGTGGATTCGGCGCAGCGCCACGCCCCGACACACATGCCCCGCGCGGAGTTCCTGCGGCTCTGGCGCAACATGGGCCGCCTGCTGGTCGAGACGCGGTAAAGTCGCCAGGCGCTTAATCGTCTGCCACCAGCGGCACCGTCGCGCCCTGGCCCAGATATGCGCCGTGCGCGTCAACCAGCGGCACGTTCTCGAACGTCACGCCGTCGGTGGTGTACATGCCCGCGTAGAGCGCGACGCCCCCCGGCGGCAGCGTGAGATCGAACCACAGCAACAGCGTATCCCCTGCGCGCCAGTACGCGCCGGGCCACACGGGGCGGTCGGCCTGTGCGACGCGCGCGCCGTCCGCGTTGAGCGCGTGCACAAAAGCCTGGTAATCCGCATCAACCGGCCCGTCGAGCGCCCAGCGCAGGATCACGCTGTCCCCTGTGCGGGCGTAGCCGGTCAGGTGCGCGCCGTTCGCGAAATGCTGCGGCTCAATCGCCGTGAGCGCGATGTCGCTGGCGTCCGGTGCGGGGCGCAGCACGTAGGGCGGCTCGCCGGGGCGCTGCGCGAACGTGGGGTTGGCGTCGCGGCACGCTGCATCACAGGCGCGCAGGCCCGGCGACCACAGGATCAGTTCCAATGCGTCACCGGCGGGGATCACGGCGGTGCGCGTGCCGTCCACAAAACGCACGTCCCGCACCGGGTCGAGCAGCACATCCCACACCGCCGGGTGCTCGTCATAGGGCGCGCGTTCCTCAGCGCTGATCACGAGCACGCCAGCTGGATCGCGAGCCAGCACCGCCTCGCGCACGTCGAGCAGGTAATGCAGCGGCGTGCCGAACCCGCCCGGCGTGGCGTGGTCGTCCACGAATCGCAGCAGGCCCACCCACAGCCATATTTGCAGCGCCGCGATCGCGGCCAGCAGCACGCCGATCCCGGCGCGCGCCGCGATCCGTACCGCACGACGTATGCGCGTTCGGTCCAGGGCCGCGAGCGCGGCTGCAACGCCGATCCCGCACAGGATGTACGCGGCGGGCATCAGCGGGATCATGTAGTGCGGCGTGACCTCGGTCCACTCGTAACTGAACGCCAGCACCGGGATCGCCAGCCACGCAGCCAGCAGCAGGTCCGGCCCGCGCGCGGACTCGCCCCGCCGCAGCGCGCGCCACGTCACCCACAGCGCACTGAGCGCCGCCCCCAGCGGCAGCAGTCCAAACAGCGGATAGGCGAGTTCGTCGGGCACGCAGTCCAGGTAGGCGCGGAATTGCTCCGGCCCGGCCAGCGCGTGGATGTCCGTCCCGGCGACGGTGTGCCAGGCGTGTTCTGCGGCGGTGCCGCTTAGCGCATAGGCCGGGCCGCTGGCGTTGCTCGCCATGCGCTCGCGGATCACGTCTGGGTCGAGCAGGTCCGCGCGCGCGTAGCCCGCCAGCACCGGCAGCCCGGTGAGCACGGCCAGCGCGACCCCGGCTCCCAAGGCGCGGCGGTTGATATTGGCCCGCCAGCGCAGCAGCGCGACCGCGCTCAGTGGGATCAGGGTGAACGCGCCGATGTGGATCTGCACCGTCACCGCCAGCAGCGGCCAGTGCGCGATCTGTGCCCAGCGCCTGCGCTCTGCATAGCCCAGCAGCGCCGTGAGCACGGTCAGCAGCACAAACGGCGGCAGCAGGTCCTGCGCCCATATCTTGCGCGCGTAGACCACGCCCCAGGGCGCGACGGCGTACAGCAGCGCCGCAACCAGCGCCGGCGTCGGCCCGTAGTAGCGCCGCGCGAGCCACCACGTCAGGCCCACCGCGAACACGCCCAGCATGCCGACGAACCACGTCGCCGCGACCGGGCTGCTGTCGAGCGCATACGGCAATGCGAACAGGTATGCGCTGAGCGGTGAATTGGGCAGATTGACCGACGAACTGATCCCCAGCAGCGGCAGGTCGCGCCCCTGTGCCAGGTCCAGCGCCAGCCGCGAGAGGTTCGCCTCGTCGCGTTTGAACTCGGTGATCCCCGGCGCGCCCAGGCGCAGTCCTGCCGCCAGCAGCAGGATCAACGCCAGCGCGATCCACTCGTGGCGGTGCAGCGCCCTGTGTGCGTGGTTCACCGTTGCGTTTCCTTCCTGTTGCGACACACAAAAAAACCGGGCAGGAGTATACCCGCTGCCCGGTTGCTGTGCTAAACGGTTTGTTGGGCGACGTGCCCGCTCGCGGCGCTAGTCCTCTTCCTTGACGAACGCCTGCCAGGGGCCGTGCATCCCGTCGTAGGTCACGCCGTAGTAGACGCGCAGCTCGCTGTTGTCGCGCTGCACGAGGTCGTACCGCGTCGTGCCGCCGCGCTTGTAGCTTTTCCATAGCCCGATATCGCCGTGCCAGTTGACCTTGTTTGGCTGCACCGGGCTGGACTCTTTCTCCGTGATTGCGTAGTGCCACAGCCGCCGCGCGGATTTCCGCGTCACGTTCTTGACCACGTTGCCGTTGCGCAGGTCGCGCATGACGTGGTACTTCACGCCCTTGCGCTGCTCGGTGCCGATGATCTCGACGCCGGTACGCGGCGCTTCGATTTTTCCAGACGCGGCGGCGGGTTTCGCCTCGTCCGCGCCGGTTTTTTGCTGCGGCGGTTGCTGGTCCTCTTTAACGGCCTGTTGTTCGGCGGGTTTGTCCGGCAGTTTGCCATGATTGGCGAGGTTCTGGCGCACCAACTGCACGATCTCGTCGCGCACGGCCAGGTTCGTGTCCGCCTCCGAGCGCACGTAGATTTTGTTGTCGTCGATGGCGTAGGGCGGATCGTCGCCGCGCGGGATCTGTAGGCGGATCACCGGTTTGCCGTGCGTCTCCAATACGTCGATCTCGACCTCTACCGGCGGGGTGATCTTGTGTTCGATCTCGTTATGCAGCGTATCGATCGCCTCGCTGACGTTTTCCACGCCGACCGGCTTGTCCTTCGGTTTGCCGCTCACGCCGACGTAGATCGTGCCGCCGTTGGTGTTGCTCAGCGCGCACACGTCCGCGATGACGGCATACAGCCGCCCGCCGCGCCGCGTCATGCCTTCGTGGAACGCTTGCACGATGCTCGCACCTTCCTCGCGCGCGGCCTGCACGTGATCGTATGGATCGTGGCTGGCGCGATAGGGGCGCGTGCGCGCGAAGTCGTTGCTCTGGAAGACGTCCATCAGCGCGTCAAACGAGCGTTCGGGCAGCAATACTTCCGTCACGCGGTCGCCCACGCCCAGGTATTTCGGGTTGCGCGGGTTGGCCTTGAGCCGGTGCGCGTCCGACCCCTGGATGCAGCGCATCCGGCGCGGGTATTCGGGTTTGGTGCCGTCGAAGAAACGCTGGGTGCTGCGGCGGTCCTTGCGGTCCAGGTCGGTGACTTCCAGCGCGTGCAGGTTGGGGTCCTGCGTGTACGCGATTTTCGTCTGGCCGCCGAAGTCGAAGCCGCGCATCGCCACGCCGTGACTCGAATTCGCGTGCGCCGCGATCACGATCCCGCCGGCTTCGTTGATCAGCCGGTAAGCCGTCAAAACGTCCGAGGACGCGCCGACGTTGGACGATCCCTTATCCAGCGCGTCCGGGGGGATGTTCAGGCTCAGCAGGATGTGTTCGATCTGGCGCACGGGTGTATCCGGCGCGAAGATGCCCAGAATATGGAATCCGAACGTTGCGGTGAACTCGAAGCCCGGCAGCACGAGAATCTTCTCGAGCAAGCGCCGGTATTCATCCAGGCGGCGTTTTTCATCGCCCTTGATGCGGCCCAATTGCTCCAGGTATTCGAGTTGTTCAATCTCTTCCATCATCGCGCGGTAACCGGATACCGTGTTGTGATCGGTAAAGGCGATGATGTCCAGGCCACGCATTTCAGCGTGAAGCAAGATATCCAGGTAACTGATGTCTGGCTCCTGGTAATCCGCAGAGCCAGGGGTGTGCAGATGCAGGTCCATGCGGTACCACTGCATCTTTGAACGTCGTGATTTTGAGCTCACAAAGCCACTCTCTCCGTCATGATGGGTAATTTGCTGACTTTGAGAAGGCGTTCACCCAAGCAGATCGGTAAAAATCGTCGCCAGCGCGTTCGGCTCGAACGGCTTGACCAGAAAACGATTCGCGCCTGCGGCGAGAGCATCGTCTTCTTTGTCCAACCCCGACGTGATCACGATCGGCACGTCGGCAAACTCTGCCGAGGCGCGTAATGTGGCGACCAGTTGCAGCCCGTCCATGTCGGTCAGGTGAAAATCGACCAGAAAGATATCCGGGCGAACTTCAAGCGCTTTGTCTAATGCATCGCGACCGCGCGCTGCGCTTGTGACCTCGAACCCATCCATTTCGAGTAACGTGTGCAGCAGTCTTACCGTTGTGCGGTCGTCGTCTACGATCATTACCTTGGGCAAAACAGCCTTCCTTTACCAATGCTCAGGCGCGGGGCAGCGCAGCCCCAATCTACGCTTCCCCAACCGGCGCGCTATCTTCCGTCGCTTCTTCAGCTTTTGCGCCGTTGCCTGAATGTGATGCGGCATCATCGTCGGGCGGCAGCAGCGCGGCATCCAACACCGCGCTGACGTCCTCGACAAAGATGAACGTCATATCGTCGCGGACTTCCTGCGGGACATCGTCCAGGTCGTATTCGTTGCGCTTCGGCAGGATCACGGTATCCAACCCTGCGCGATGCGCCGCCAATACCTTATCCTTGATCCCGCCGACGGGCAAGACCTGCCCGCGCAGCGTGATCTCGCCGGTCATGGCGACGGTGCTACGCACCGGTCGCCCGGTGATCAGCGACATCAACGCGGTCGCCATCGTCACACCAGCGGACGGCCCGTCCTTCGGCACGGCACCCGCCGGTACGTGCAGGTGGATGTCGTGCTTTTCGAAGTAATCGTCCGGCAGGCCATATTCTACCGCTTTTGAGCGAATATAGCTGAACGCGGCCCGCGCGCTTTCCTGCATGACATTGCCAAGCTGCCCGGTGTACTGGAAGCCCTTGTTACCCGGCATCTGTGCCGCCTCGACGAACAGCACATCCCCGCCGAAGACCGTCACCGACAGGCCGATCGCCACGCCGGGTGTATCCGGCACGCGCTCTTCGATCTCGGTCTGGTACCCGAAGCGTGGGTGATCCAGCAGCTTGGGGATGTCCTCTTTCTCGACCACGGTCGTGCCTTCATGGCCTTCCGCGATCTTGGTCACGACCTTGCGCGCCACGCGCCCGATCTCGCGTTCCAGGTTGCGCACGCCCGCCTCGCGCGTGTAGTCGCGGATGATCGCCAGCAGGGCGTCATCGGTGATCCTCAGCTCGTCTTCGAGCAGGCCGTTTTCACGAATCTGGCGCGGGACGAGGTACTGCTGCGCGATCTGGACCTTTTCGTGTTCGGTGTAGCCGCTGAGCGGGATGATCTCCATCCGGTCGCGCAGCGGGGCCGGGATCGTGTCGAGCGTGTTGGCGGTGGTGATGAACATCACCTCGGACAGATCGAACGGTACGTCGAGATAGTGGTCGCGGAACTCGAAGTTTTGCTCCGGGTCCAGCACTTCGAGCAGCGCCGAGGCCGGGTCGCCCCGGAAGTCACGCCCCAGCTTGTCGATCTCGTCGAGCATGATCACCGGGTTGCGGCTGCCCACGCGCCGCAGCGTCTGGATCAGACGGCCCGGCATCGCGCCGATGTAGGTGCGGCGGAAGCCGCGAATCTCGGCTTCGTCGCGCACCCCGCCGAGCGACATGCGCGTGAACTTGCGCTGCATCGCCCGCGCGATGGACGCGCCCAGTGACGTTTTCCCCACGCCGGGCGGCCCGACAAAGCACAGGATCACGCCTTCGCGCTCGCGGCGCACGTAGTCGATTTTCGCGCCCTGCGCGGCTTCCAGTTCCTCGGCACGTTCCTGGCGCAGCTTGCGCACGGCCAGGTATTCGAGGATGCGCTCTTTGATGTCTTCCAGCCCGTAATGGTCTTCGTCGAGCACGGTACGGGCATGCGCGATATCGAGGTTGTCGTCTGTGCGCACGTCCCAGGGCAGGCTGGTCATCCAGTCGAGGTAGGTACGGATCACGCCGTATTCGGCGGCTGCGGTGGGCAGCTTGGTCATGCGGTCAAGCTCGCGCTTGGCTTCGCGCTCTGCCTCTTCTGGCATGTTCGCGGCTTCGATCTTGCGCCGGAACTCTTCGACCTCGACGGCCTGCTCGTCACCTTCGCCCAACTCGCGCTGGATCGCCTTCAACTGCTCGCGCAAGAAGTACTCACGCTGCGTTTTTTCCATCTCGGACTGTGCTTCGGACTGGATGTGATGGCCCAGTTCCAGCACTTCGAGTTCTTTGGTCAGGATCGACAGCAGGCGGCGCAGCTTCTCGACCACCGAGTCGATGCGCAGCAGTTCTTGCTGCTCTTCCAGCCCGATCCGGATGTACGTCGCCAGCGCGTAGACAAGCTGTAGCGGGTCGTCCAGGCTGAGCGCGGCGCTGGTCAGTTCGTTGGGGATGCTGGGCACGAGATCGGCCATGCGCCCGAACTGCTCGGTGACGCTGCGCATCAACGCCTCGACTTCGAGCGATTCCTCGACCGTTTCCGGCGCGGGCTTGACGCGCGCGACGAGGTACGGCTCGGTCTTGGTGTATTCTTCCACTACCATACGCGCCATGCCCTGCACCAGCAGCCGGATCGTACCGTCCGGCGCGCGGAACAGGCGGTGTATCTGCGCGACCGTGCCGTAGGTGTAGATGTCGTCAGGGCCGGGCGTTTCCAGTTCGGGATCGCGCGAGGCGACCAGCCCGATCAGGCGGTCCCCGGCGACGGCCTCGTCCACCAGTTTGACCGAGCGCGGCTGCCCGACAGTCAGCGGGATCGTGGTTTGGGGATACACGACCAGGCCGCGCAGCGGCAGGATCGGGATTTGCTCCGGCTCGTTGAACGTCACTTTGTTTTCATCTGCGTCTTGGGCGCGCGCGCCCCCGGATGACTCGGCATCCGGCGCATCGTTCGTGACGTTTACTTCGCGATCTTCCGCCGTGTCTTTGGTGGTATCGATTTTTTGCTCGTCTGGCTCGTGTTGTTGCTCGTCATCGGGCGGCGTCGCTTGTGGATCGCGGCCCTTGCGTTTGGTATCGGAATCTGACATGGACTCTATTCTTTTTCCTGTTTGTCAGGTGTATGGTCGGTTGTATTGTCCTGTACGTCCTTATCGCTAGCGTTGACGATCTGGATTTTCTGCGCCGGGGCATGCGGCAGTTCGACCCGCAGCAACCCGTCGCGGTAGTTTGCAGTCACGTCCTCGTGCGCCACCGGCCAGGGCACATTTACCTCTGTGCGAAACTCGCCAAAGGAGATCTCGAGCTGGTGATACGCGCAATCGCGTTTGGTCAGACGTTCGCGCACGCCGCTGATGATCAGGCGCTGGCCTTGCAGCACGACCGCGATATCGCTGTCCCGCATCCCGGCGATCTCGACCACGACGATCAGGCGCCGGTCCTGTTCGTAGACGTCCGTAGGCGGGTGCCAGGCGCTGGCATGACGCACGATCACCCAGCGCCGCAGCGTTGTGCTCGTTTCATGAGTCCCGGTGGCGTCTTCTGATCTGCTGTAACGTGACCTGTCGTCAGGCATGGAAACTCCAATTACAGTGCAAGCATCACATTAGGTAGTGCCCTGGCGGGGGTTAACAGAGAGATTTATACAGATAATACCACACCCATGCCGTGCTCTCAATCAGAGAAACGCTAGAAACATGCAGGAGCAGTATTAGCGCCGGCTATGTTTCCGGCCCGGTGACGCGGCGGGTTTTACGTGCGATCACCAGCGTGGTGAAGTTGAACGTCCAGGGCATGAGCCACCGCAGAACGTCGCCCAGCCGGTCCGCGAGTTTGCTGGTGCGGTAATAGCCCTCGGCCTGGAACGGGCCGCCCAGCCCCCACAGCGTGAAGCTGTGGCTCGTCGGGCGCACCAGCAGCGGCTGGAACCCGGTCCGCTGCACGGCGGCGACCAACTCGTGCTGGGTGTACGTGCTCTCGTAGAAGTCCTCTTTCGTCAGCTGCGAGCGTCCCGCCAGGCGGCGTTTGAGCTGCACCAGCCGCCACACGAGGTTAGGATACGGGATCGTCAGCACCAGCGTGCCGCCAGGGACCAGCACGCGGTTCGCTTCGATCAGCGCCGGGTCCAGCCCGTGCGCGAAGTGTTCCAGCACGCCGAACGAAAGATACCCGTGCAGCGACGCATCCGCGTAAGGCAGCGCGTGCACATCCCCGACCTGCAAGTGCAGCGACGGGTCGTAGGCGCGCGCGGTGTGCAGCGCCTGCTCGGCGTAATCCATGCCGATCACGTTGAAGCCCTGCTCGCGCAGCTTCATGATCACGGTCGCCAGCCCGCAGCCCGCCTCCAGGATGATGCCGTCTTTGGAGAGATAGTCGGGGTACACGCCGAGCGTCTCGCAGGTGCGTTCCTGCGCCATGACCTCGAATTCCGCTTCGACGCTGGCATCCGCCCAGATATCTTCCCACGCCTGCCGCGTGCTGTCGTAGATGTCGTGTTGTTGGTCGCTCATTGCATCTCCCTAATCAGCTCGACCAGCCGCGCCATGCGGTGATCGTAAGTGTGGTGCGCGTGGACGTGCGCGCGCCCGGCGTCCGCGATGCGCTGGCGCTCGTCGTCGTGTGCCAGGTAATACGCTACCAACTCGCGCAGGTGGTCCAGGTCGCGGTAGATCACGAGATGCTCGCCTTCGGTGAACCACTCGCGCACGCCGGGACGGTCGTCCACGATCTGGAACGCGCCCACGCCGCACGCCTCGAACAACCGCATATTGCCGCCCCAGCGCATGAAGTCGCCGTGCGGGTTGACGGTGATCGTCGCCGCCTGCGTGATCTTGAGCATCTCCACGCCCAGCGCCGGTCCCCGGTAGAACTGCCGCAGCCGGTCCGGGACCTCGTGCACGCTCCAGATGCCGAGGTCGAACGCGCGCAGCGCGTCCAGCGCGGCGACACGCTCCGAGTACAGCCGGTCCGGGACCAGCGTCCCGACGACGCCCACGTCACACGCATAACGCGCGCGTTCGTCGTCCGTCAACTTATAGGGGCGGTGGAAGGCGGGATCGATGGCCGACATGGGCAGCACCTCGGCGCGCGGCGCGCCCAACTCGCGCCACTGGATCGCGTGGTAAAAATCGTTGGCGACCACCAGGTCGTACAGCGGCGCGGCGGCGCGTTCCACCGGGCGCGAGAACACGACCGGCGACGTGCCGCAGCCGTAGACCAGCACCGCGTTGTGATCGCGTTTCAACTGCGCCAGCGTCTCCGGCAGGATCACGCCGTTGTCGCCGGGCAGGATGATCACGTCCGGCCCGAACTCGGCGGCGAACTGGATCAAGCGCCGGTTGCGCAGCCGGAAATCCGGGTTCAGCGCGGGCACGCGTGCCGCCAGCGCGTTGATCGCGCGCCCGACGGTCACGCGCTGTGTCATGCGTAGTTGGCCCGGCTTGGCCCAGGGCCACGCGCTCTCCGAGCGCCAGAACACCGCGCACGCGTGGCCCTGCTTGCGCAGCGCCCGCACCCAGAAGTGCTGCGCCTGCGACGGCGGGAACAGCGGTTCCGCGCCCGGGCTGGCGTTCCGGCGGGCCTTTTCGAGTTCACGCGGGTGGTGCAGTGAGGCGACGAATAGAATACGCATCAGGTCTTTTCCGCTAACAGGACGTGCGCGACCGGCGCTCACACCGTGATCGCCGCGACCGCCGGATCGGGAATATGCGGCGGCGCGTCGAGCATGGCGCGCTGCCATAGCTCCAGCAGCAGCAGCCGGAAGATCACCTCGGTGCGCTCGATCTGACCGCTGAAATGTCGCGCCAGCAGCGTTTCGAGCGCGGCGCGGTCAAACAGGCCGCGATCCAGGCTGTGCGCGTCCAGCAGCACCGCCTGCACGCGATCCGCCAGCGCCGTATCAAACCAGCGCAGGATCGGCGTGCCGAACGGCTGCTTGGGCCGCTGGCGCGCGAAGTCCGGCAGGTACGGGTGCATTGCCTCGCGCAGCACGTATTTATTGCTCTTAAGCCGGATACCGGGCGGGACACGCATGGCGAACTCCAGCAGCGGCGGGTCGAAGAACGGCACGCGTGCTTCCAGCGAGTGCGCCATCGTGACCTTGTCCACCGCCAGCAGGCCGTTGCCCGGCAGCCAGGTGTGGATCGGCAGTGCCTGCGCCAGGTCGGCGGGGTCGGCAGTCCAGGCGCGGTCGAGGATCGCGGCGTAGGCGTGTTCTTTGTGCTGTGCGCGGTCCCAGGCGTCGCGTAACTGTTTGCCATACAGCCGGTGGCGCAGCGCGTCCGAAAAGACGAGTCCCTCGAACGCCGCCAGCCGCCGCAATCCCTCGTGCAGCGGCAGGTGGAGCGCGTGCCAGCGCGGTAAATACGCCGGCAGCGCCCCGATCAGGCGCACCCGGCGCATGGCGGGATAGGCCGCTTCCACGTGCTTGAGTGGGTCCCCGATCAGGCGCTTGCGCCACGCGCGCGGGACCGCGCGATCCAACTGCGCCGCCTTGTGCATGACCCAGGGGAACCAGTGATGTGACGGGTAGCCGCAGAACAACTCGTCGCCCCCGGTCCCGTTCAGGACGACTTTCACATGTTGCGCGGTGACTTCGGCCAGCGCCTGCAGCGAGATGATCGACGGATTGGCGTTCGGCTCGTCGTGGTGATAGACATACGCCAGCAGGAAGCGCCACCAGTCATCGGCGCTGATGATACGCTCGTGGTGCTCGGTCCCGAAGTGCGCCGCGATGCGCCGCGCGTGCAGCGTCTCGTCGTCCGGGTTCGCCGCGCCGTGCCCCACGTCATACCCGACGGAGAACGTCTTGATGCGCCCCGGCTCCAGCTCGCTCATTAATGCCAGCAATGCCGCCGAGTCGATCCCGCCGCTGAGGAACAGGCCCAGCGGCACGTCCGAGCGCAGGTGCAGCCGCACGGACTCGCGCAGTAGCTCGCGTGCTTCGGCGGCGATCGCGTGCTCATCGCGGGGACGCGCGTTCGCGTCGGGATAGTGTGTGTTCCAGTGCCGGACCAGGCGGCGCCCCTCGCGCCCGACCACCAGCGCGTGGCCGGGCGGCAGGCGGCGCACGCCGTCAAAGAGCGTGTCGCTGCCGATCATGTAGCCGAACGTCAGGAACGTATCCAGCGCGTCCCAGTTCAGGCGGCGCGGCAGGGTCTCGTCCGTGAAGAGCGCTTTGGCTTCCGAGGCGAACAACAGCCGCCCGTTGTGCTCGGCCAGGTACAGCGGCTTGATCCCGACGTGGTCGACCGCCAGCAGCAGCCGCTCGCGGTTGGCGTCCCACAGCGCGAAGGCGTACATCCCGCGCAGGTGTTCGAACAGGTCCAGGCCCCACTGCTCGTAGCCGTGCACCAGCGTTTCGGTGTCGGTCTGCGTGCGGAAGGTATGGCCGTGCTGCTCCAGCCGGGCGCGCAATTCAACATAATTGTAAATTTCGCCGTTGAAGACGATCGCGACCGAGCGATCCTCGTTGAATATGGGTTGGTCGCCACGCTCCAGGTCGATGATGCTCAGGCGGCGCATGCCCAGTGCCACATCGGGAGCCGCTTCCGGCCAGCGGAAGAAGCCCTCACCGTCCGGGCCGCGATGGGTGATCGTCCGCGTCATAGCCGCGACCAGCGCGGGATCGGCGCGTCCTTGCCGGGTTTCGTCAATGATGCCTGCAATACCGCACATCGTTAGGCCAGTTCTCGTTTCCAGTACCGCGCGATCAGGCTGCCGCCGGGCATGGCGGTCGCCAGCCGGTAGATCAGGTCCCAATCGTCCCTGGCGATCGCGCCGCTGAGCAGCACGAGCACCCCGTATGCCGGGACGCCGGCAAACGCCGCGACCAGCGGGTGTATGCCGCGCAGCGCGAGCACGATCCCCGCCGTTGCCGCGCCGACCAGCGCCATCCGCCACAGGTGGTTGATCACGCGTTGCCACCAGTCGCCGGGGAACGTGAACGATCCCACCACCGCGACCAGGATCGCGGACTCGGCGATCAATGTGGCGACGGCTGCGCCCGGCACGTCCAGGACGGGCAGCAGCACCAACAATAACGCGATATTCAACGTCAGGCCACTCACGCGGATGATCATCAGCCGCCGCTGGCGGTTGGTGATCACCAGGGCCTGCGCGAAGACATTGACCACCATCGTAACCACCGTGTACCAGATCAGCACCTGCAGCACGTCGGCGGTCTGCGTGTAGTCCGCGCCGAAAATCCACGCCGACAGCGGCACGGCCAGCAGGGTCGTGAAGATGGCAACCGGCAGGCTCAGCACCAGGTTGAAGAACGCCAGCTTCTCGAGCATCACCTCGAACAAGCGCCGCTGCCTGCTGCCCCACGTGCGCGACATGATCGGGAACACGGCGACCAGCACCGTCGTGCTGAGCAACTCGATCACGCCGAACACGATCACGAAGCCCGCCGTGAGCTGCCCCGTGCCCGCTTCCCCGATCATGGCGGTGGTCACGATCTTGTCTGCGTGCTGGTAGGCCAGCGCCAGGAACGCCGTCAGCGCGAGCGGCCAGCCGTCGCGCAGCAGGCCGCGCGCGATCGCGCGGTCCAACGGGAAGCGGGGCCGCACGCCGTGCCGCAGCAGCACGCGCCAGTACACCGCCGCGCGCCCGAGTCCGGCGAGCAGCGTCGCCGCGTACAGGCCCCACAGCCCGCCGCCCGCCGCCAGCGCGATCCCCGCCAGCAGCACCAGCGCGGTGACGTGCCCCGCCGAGATGATCGCCGGGATGACCATCCGCTCCATCGCGAGTAGCTGGTTGTGGCACATATTGCCCAGCGCGTCGACCAGCAGGTTGATCGCGGCGAACGCCAGCAGCGCCCGCAGCGTGACATTGTAGCCCAGCAGGAACGCCGACAGCATCAGCACGCCGTAGCCCGCCGCCGCCAGCAGCGGTTGCAGCGTCAGCGTGGCGGCCAGGTAACGGCTTGCGGCTTTGGGCCGGTTCGCCACGTCGCGGATCACGATCATGCCCATGCCGAACTCCGGGATCGCCGCACCGATCGCCATCAACGCGCCGATCGTGCCGTAGGTCCCGTAACCTTCTGTGCCCAGCCAGCGCGCGAGAATGAGCTGCCACAGGAACAGCACGCCCTTCGACACCACGTTCGACGCGGCCAGCGCCGCCGCGTTGCGTGCCGCGCGTTGGGCGGTGCCCGCCGCGAAGCCGCCTTGATCGTCGCCGGGTTCCGGCGGCGGGGGTGTGGCTTCCGGTGGGGTGGGGTCCAGGAGCAGGTCAGGGTTCATAAGCGGCGCGCCTGTGCGCGGTGTGTTCGTTCTGGCTGCCGGATCATGCGTTTCCCCGGTGTGCGGCGCGTTTGCGATCGCGGGCCGTCTGATAGACGCCGGCCATCTGCGCGGCGACCTGCGGCCAGGTGTAGCTTGTTTCGATCATCGCGCGGGCCGTGCGGCCCATCTGTGCCCGGCGGCCAGCATCAGCGAGCAGCGCGCGCAGCGCGGCGGCCAGCGCGTCGACCGTGCGCGCCACGACCAGCCCCGCGCCCTGGCCGGCCACTTCCGGGAAGTTGCAGCCGGGGGTCAGCAGCACCGGCAACCCGCACGCCATCGCTTCCAGGACCGCCATCGAGAAGCCCTCGCCCACCGCCGGCAGCGCGAACAGGTCCGCTGCCGCCAGCGCCGCCAGCTTATCCGCGCCCGTGATCATACCGGTGAAGATCACGCGGTCGCCCAGGTCATGCTGCTGCACCAGCGCGTCGAGCATCGCGCGCATGCCCTCGTCCGGCCCGGCGATCAGCAGGCGGGCGTCCGGTGCGGCGTCAAGCGCGTGCGCGAACGCGGGGATCAGCAGGTGCAGTCCCTTACGCGCGTGCAGCCGCCCCAGGAACAACACCACCGGCCCCTCGCCCAGCTTCCACCGCGCGCGGAACGGCTCGCCCGGTGGCAGGTTCTCGAAATCACCCAGGTGCACGCCGTTGGGCACGGTGTAGATGCGCTCATCCGGCAGGCTGGCACCGCACGCAGCCCAGATCGCGCGGGCGTCGGCGGCCTCGTTGCCCGTCAGCGCGATCACGCCGTCGAAGCGCGGCAGCATCCGCCGCCCGAACGCGCGATCCCACAGCCGCTTGATCGACGTGCGCCCGGTGGTGTAAGGCAGCGTGCCGTGCGGCGAGACCAGCAGCGGCACATTGAGCCGGTTCGCGACCGGTGCCACGCGCAGATTCTCGACCGTGCGCAGTTCGTGCGCGTGGACCACGTCGATGTCACGCTCGCGGATCAGGCGCGCGGCGGTGGCCGCGATCCCGAGCGGCGTGGAGAGGTTCAACCGCCCGCGCAGCCAGTTCGAGCGGTTGCGCACGCGTACCACGTCCACCCCGTCGATCGTCTCGTACAGCGCCGGGATGCGCGCGGTCGGGCTGAGCGTGTCGGTGGTCAGCACGGTGACGCTGTGCCCCGCCTGGGCCAGCGCGCGCGTCAGGTCGGCGGCGGCGCGCACCGATCCGCCATAGGTCCACGCCGGGGCGTAGTAGGGGATCACGTGCAGCAGGTTCATGCGCGGTCCTTGCGTGCGTACAGGATCACGCCACTGCTGCGCAGCACGTGCAGGCGCACCAGCCACGTGTCAACTGCCCGCAGCAGCACCAGCAGCGGGATCGCCAGCCGGTCCGGTAATTTAAGCTGCGCCGTGATGTACCCGGTAAAGGCGGGTTTGTCGTGCCGCTGTTCGATGGTGAAATGCTGCTTGACCAGCGCTAGCCAGTCATGCGCGCGGCCCGCCCCTTCGAACGGCGACAGGCCATCCGCCTGCATGCTGGCCCGGATGCGCTGCGGTGCGCGGACGCCGAAGCTGAGCAGCCCCTTGATCTTGTCGCGGTATGCGATCTCGGTCGGCAGGACGAACATCAGCCCGCTGGCGATCAATACGGTCGCGGGCGCTTCGTCGCCGTGCGTATCGTGAACCCACAGCAGCCCGCCGGGCTTGAGCGTGCGATGAAGCTGCTCGATGACGCGGTCCATGTTCACCAGGTGGTGCAGCACGCCTTTCGCGACGACCAGGTCATATTGCTCAGGGGGCAGTTGGATCGCGTTGAGATCGGCGACGTCGTACGTCGCGCGCCCGCTGACCGCGTCCTGGATCGACTCGTGATACGTTCGTGCGATCGCGATCGCCTTGCTGCTGATATCCAGCCCGTGCGCGTGCGCGCCGCGCTGTGCCAGTGCCAGCGTCAGCCAGCCCGCACCGCAGCCGATCTCCAGCGCGCGCATCCCCGGTGTCACGCGTCCCAGCAGCGCTTCGATGTCGGCGGTATGCATGATCACGTTGTGCCGCAGCGCGCGGTGGTAACGCCAGTCCGGGGGCACGGACGCCGCTTGTTCTTCCGCGACGCGCCCCCACAACGCGGCTTCCTGGTCCAGCATGTGCGCGTAGTTTGAGTCGGTCATCACAGGTTTTCTCTTTGTTCGGGTGGCGTCTTGAACAGCCGCGCCACAAAGCGGGGCCACAGCCGCGTGATCGCCAGCGCCGCCAGGATGAACACGAACGGGTCGGCGGGCGAGCGGTAACGCGTGGACGGGTGGAACACGACATACGTGATCGTGATCGCGGCGAACACCGCCACCAGCGGCCCGATCTCGGTCGCGCGGTTGCGCCAGCCGGTGAACAGCCCCACGATGCCCAGCAGCAACACCGGCGCGAAGTACAGCACATGCACCACGCGCGCCGCCTGGAATTCAGGCGATTCGAATTGCAATACCGCGTCATCGACCAGGTACGGGTCCGGCGGCAGTTCGTAAGGCATGATCACCGGGCTCCACAGCACCCAGAACTTGGTCCAGAACAGGCGCGGCCAGTCGCCGGGGTTGTCACGCAGGTAGGTGAGCGCCTGCTCGCGGTGCCACGCCTCAGCCTCGGTTTCGCTGTAATCGTCGGGCGGCGCGCCGATGCAGTTGACCCACTGCGCATCCCAGCCGCGCGCCAGGTAATCGTCCACGCAGGGGTTGTTGCCCTGGTGCAGGTTGCTGCCGCCGTTGGTGCTGATCAGCACCAGTTCGCCGTGCAGGTGCGTGTTGCGGACCACCCAGGGCAGGACCACTGCCACCAGCGCGATCCCGCTGGCAAGCGCCAGCCGGATCGCGGGGCGCAGCCCGATCACGCGCCACCACCACAACGCCAGCAGCGGTAGCAACAGCACGATCAGCGTCTTGGTCAGCGCGGCGAGTCCGAACGCCACGCCGAGCGCGACCGCCCAGCGCCAGCCGCGCGTATCGCGGGCCTTGTACGCCGCCGCGATGCCCGCTGTCAGCAGCAGGATGAAGATCGCGGTGTCGTTGACGGTCAGGTTCTGGTACAACAAATACGGGTAGACGCCGTAGAACAGCGCCGCCAGTAGGCCCACCGCTTCCCCCGCCACGCGCCGCCCGATCCAGTACAGCAGCAGCACGACCAGCACGTCGAACCCGATCTGCACCAGCGCCACCGCCACCGCGTCGCGGCCCAGCGTTTCGTACACCGCGACCAGGAAGAACGGGTACAGCGGCGGCAGGTCGGAATCGGCGTTCCGGTCGTCGAAGCGCGTATACCCCCGCCCTTCGATCACGTTCACGGCGTAGGTGTCGTAGCCGGACGTTTGCAGCGATAGAGTGTGGCTGAACAACAGGACAAACGCGACGCGTCCCAACACGGTGACCAGCACGATCAGGGTTAACCAGCGGCGGCTCGACATGTGAAATGGGCGCTCCTTTCCGGCAGGCGAGCGGTTCACGCGGCAGCAGGATATGTGTGTGTCCGGCGCAAAGCGGTTCGCATTGTACCGTGAGCCAGCATAAAATGGCTACTATCGAATTACAATCGCCAGCCAGCCGTCAGGGGAGCGCATGCCACACAGACGCCGAACCAACAGGGGCACATGGTACGCCGCGACCGGCGCGCTGGTGCTGCTGTTGGCCGCGTGCAATCTCAGCACCGGGGGCGAGACGATCACGCCGGATGGCGTGCGCGCCGAACTCGAGGCGCGGCGCATGGCGACGGTCCGTGCCCAGGAAGCGGCGCTCGACCTGTGGGACCGCATCATCACCGGGGAGCCGGTATCCTGCCAGGAAGCGATCCCCGTACCGGAACCTGTGACGCTGTCGTCGCGCGCGCGGCAGGCGCATCCCCAGGCCGCGCCGGTAGCGGATGCGCTGAACGCGGCGATCCGGGCCGTGCGCGATTCGTCCGCGCGGTGGGATGCCGAGTGCGCGTTACAGCGCGCGGATGTCCCGCTCGATGTGGCGCGTGATGGACGTGCGGCGGCGCTGGCTGCCGGCGATGCACTGGCGACGGCGGCGGGGCTGCTCGCTGGCTGGTGACGCGAACGGCTTAGTTCTGCACCCGGCGCAGCCGGAAACGGTATACTGGAGTCTGCAAGCGGAAAAGAGGACGTGACGTGATGAACCATAGCTGGCTGACGCGGCTGTTGTTGGCGATCCCCGCGCTGGTGCTGCTATACCTGCCAGTAACGGAACAACTCCGCGTGTGGTTCGCCCCGGAACCGCATCTCACGGTCAACTGGCAGGACGCCGCCGCCAGCACGGAGCCGGTAGGCTGCCGCGCGGTGGACCTGCTGCCGGGGTACCCCGTCGAACCGGGGGATGACGCGCACGCCTTCACGCGCGTGTCGCTGGACGAGGCGAACGTCACGGCGCGGCGCGTGGTAGGCGATCATCGCGGCTGGCCGTTTTTCCGCTACGCGGTCTATGGCATGGGGCCGCAGCTCGTCTACCTGGCGCTGCCCGAAGCGGGGCAGTATCTCGCCTGGGCCAAGACGCTGGCCTGGGACGACAGCGGCGCGACGGCAGGCGGCAACGCCGACGTGGTCTTCATCGACGCGCGCCAGGGCGACCCGCTGCTGCTGGTCACCAACGTGGCGATCACCGACCCCGCGGCGACGTGCATGTGGATCACGGGTGAGTTCGAGCGCGTGGTCGACCCGCTCGTGGCGTTGATCGGCTTTGCGATCTACGTGCTGCTGCTGGTCGTGGTATGGGCGTTGCGGCGCGTATGGCGCAGCTACCGGGGCGGAGTCCGGCCCTGAACGACCGGCTGCCCTGCAGCATGGGAATTTGAGACTGGCTTCCTGATCAGCCCGGTTTCCGGGCACATGACACCGTTGGTATAGCTTTCAAAGGACAACCGCATGGCGAGGACAATTGGAATCTTGACTGCAGGCGGCGACAGCCCCGGTCTCAACGCGGCGATTCGCGGCGTCGGTAAATCCGCACTGGGGGCGTATGACATGCATGTTGTCGGCTTCCGGGACGGATTTCGCGGGCTGGTCGAGAACCGCTCGATGCCGCTGGATCGCGGGGCGCTGTCCGGCATCCTGACGATCGGCGGCACGATCCTGGGTACGAGCCGTGATAAGCCGCATAAAATGCCGATGGGCGAGGAAGAGATGGACATGACCGACGTGATCCTCGCCAACTACGAGAAGCGCAATCTCGACGCGCTGGTGTGCCTGGGCGGTGGCGGCACGCAGAAAAACGCGTACCGGCTGATGCAGAAGGGGCTGAATATCATCACGCTGCCCAAAACCATCGACAACGATGTCGCACGGACCGACGTCACGTTTGGGTTTGATACCGCGCTGGGCATTGCCACCGAAGCAGTCGACCGGCTGCACAGCACGGCGCACAGCCACCACCGGATCATCGTCGTCGAGATCATGGGCCACAACGCCGGGTGGCTGGCGCTGGGGGCGGGCATCTCCGGCGGTGCGGACGTGATCTTGATCCCGGAGATCCCCTACGACGTGGAGAAGGTCGCGGAGTCGATCCTGGGCCGCAGCCGGGGCGGGAAAGCGTTCAGCATCGTCGCCGTGTCCGAGGGCGCGATGTCCAAAGAGGATCACGACCTGATCCAGCGCCTGAAAGACGAGCGCAAGCAGGCCAAGCAGGACAAAGACAAGGCGCGCCGCAAAGAGCTGAAGGCGCAGATCGAGGCGATTGAGGCGCAGCAAGCCGACAGCACTGTCCGGCTGGCGCGGCAACTGGAAGAACTCACGCGCCTGGAGTCCCGCGTGACGATCCTGGGGCACCTGCAGCGCGGCGGCACGCCGTCGGCGGCGGACCGGCTGCTGGCGACGCGGTTGGGCACGGCGGCCACAGCGTATATCGCGGATGGCTGTTTCGGCGTGATGGTCGCCGCGCGCGGTGAGGGCACCGAACCGGTGCCGCTGGACGAGGTGGCCGGGCACCGCAAGACCGTGCCGCTCGACCACCCCTGGATCGTCAGCGCGCGGCGCATCGGCACGAGCATGGGAGACTGACGCACGTATGATGACGGTTCTCGCGATTGTGTGGCTCATCAGCGTGTGGCTGTTGCTGCTGGTGGCACTGAGCATGATCGCAACCATCCCCCTGATGCGCCGCCGCGATCCTGACCCGGCGGACGATCCCGCCAATTACGCGCTGCCGCGCGTGGAGGTTACGTTCCCCAGCCGGGACGGGTTGACGTTGGGCGGCTGGTGGATTCCCGCGCCGGATGCGCGCGCCACGGTGATCATGTGCCCGGGGCAGAACGGCAGCATGGATAAGGACGTGCTGCAGGCCACCGCGCTGCACCAGGCGGGCTTCAACGTGCTGATGTTCGATTTCCGCGCGCATGGGCGCTCGGAAGGCTCGCTTGTCACCATCGGCGCGTTTGAACAGGCGGACCTGTTCGGCGCGCTGGATTACCTCCAGGCGGCGCACGGGATCGACCGGGTGGGCGTGTTGGGGTTCAGCATGGGCGCAGGCGTGGCGTTGATGGTCGCGGCGCAGGACGAACGGATCGCGGCGCTGGTGGTCGATGGTGCATATCCCACACTGAGCGAGATTCTCGCGGGTTACCTGCGCGTGCGGCATGTCCCCGGTCCGCTGGCGCTTCTGTGTGCCCGGATTGTGCTGCTGGCTGCCGCGCTGCGCACCGGTTACGCGATTTACCGCGCCAACCCCGCCGACTTCGCCGCCCGCATCACCGCCCCGACGCTGTTCGTGCATGGCGATCGCGATCCCTTCGTCGCGCCGGAGCAGGTCACGGCGCTGTGCGAGCAGATCGACGCCGACGCGGAACTCTGGCGCGTGCCGGATGCCGGGCACCGTGAAGTCTTCGCGCGCCATCCCGACACGTACAACGCCCGCGTGACCGCGTGGTTTGCCGACCACCTGTGATCGGTTTGGCTGAGTTCAGAACCAGGCCCGGCCACTGGTCGGTGATCCCCAAAAAGAAACCTGCACGCGAGCCGAGGGGGAACAGCCGCGCGCAGGTCCGGCGCAAGGATAAACGGGTTGGCCGGTGCCCGGTGCTACTTCACCGGGGCGTGGGCCTTTTTACCGTAGACTTTTTCATACGCCTGGCAAGCCGGGCAGAATCTGCCTTCGACGTTCTTCACGAACCAGTACGCGATGCCTCGCTGCTTGCGGCGGGCGCGTCTGCACACCGGGCAGTTTTTGCATTTCTCCGCCAGTTCGCGGTCTTCGGCGGTGATGGCGATGGTTTCGGTCATTTGGAATTACCCTCCTCAACTGCGACTACCCTTAATTACGGGCTGCGTGCTGAGAAGTTGCGCCAAACATCACAATTCCGCTCGTTGGCATGCACCCGGCGCGCTAGACGTTGAAGCGGATCACCGCCATGTCGCCATCCTGCACGACGTACTCTTTGCCTTCCAGGCGCAGCTTACCGGCGGCCTTGACCGCGTTCATGTTGCAGCCCGCCGCGATGAAGTCCTGGTAATTGACGACCTCGGCGCGGATGAAGCCGCGCGCCAGGTCAGTGTGGATCGCGCCGGCGGCTTCGACGGCGGTCGCACCCTTGCGGATCGTCCACGCGCGCACCTCGTCCTCGCCATACGTGAAGAACGACTGAATCCCTAACAGATCGTAAGAGAGTTGCAGCACGCGCTCGCGGCTGGTCTGCTGCAGGCCGTACTCGGCGAGAAACAGCGCGATATCGTCGGGATCGTCCAACTGCGCGATGTCGGCTTCCAGCTTGCCCTTCAGCGTGACGACGCGCGTCTGCCGGTGGTCGTAGTCCAGCCCGGCGGCGGGATCGGGGTCGTGTTCGCCCGTGTTGAAGATCACCAACACCGGCTTGAGCGTCAGGAACCCGTAGCCGCGCACGAGTTTCGCCTCGTCGGGGGCCAGGTCCACGTCGCGCAGCGGGGTTTCGTCTTCCAGGTGCGCGCGCAGCCGTTCCAGCAGGTCGGTTTCTTTGGCGATGTGGAGTTTGTTCTCCAGCTTGCCCTTTTTGGCTTCTTCGGCCAGCCGTGCGAGCCGGTTCTCGACCGTGATCAGGTCCAGCAGCAGGAATTCGCCGTCCATGGTCGCCAGGTCGCGCAGCGGGTCGACGGAGTCCTGGGGGTGGGGCACCGCGTCGTTTTCAAAGGCGCGGATCACATGCAGGAAGCCATCGACCTGCTGTAGTTCGTTGCGCATCGGCCCGCTGAGGCCGCCTTCGCCCACGCCCTTGTCCAGCCCGCCAATATCGGTGTAGGTCACGCTGGCGTAGGTCGTTTTCTTCGGCGCGTAGACGCTGCGCAGGCGGTTAATGCGGTCGTCCGGCACGCCGACAACGGCGGTGTGGACTTCCAATTGCCCGGATGAAAACGGTTCGGGTGGGTAGTTGCTGCCGGTGAGTGCGTTAAAGATCGTGGTTTTGCCGCTGTTGGGCAGCCCGATGATTCCCAGTCGCATAGCGATACCTCTACATGTGCTATACACACCACGCGACCGGCGGCGGGGCCGGTCGCTACGAGCGTTCGACAGCGCGAAAGTATAGCGCCCGGCGGTCAAATGCGCGAGGGTGAGTTTCGATTCACGGCGGAATGTGAAAATAATCACAATATGTGAGGTTTGTCAGGCCGGCGTGGGCCATCGGTCATTGTCAGCCTACCTGCACCGGGCTATAATCGCGCATGTTCAATTGCGTGTTTAACGCGCCGCTGAAACCGACAAGTAAAGTGGGTGGAGACATGAAAGACTACAAACAGCACATACTTGAACGCTTGCATAACCGCACCGCCAAAATCGGCGTGATCGGCATGGGGTACGTGGGGCTGCCGCTGGCGGTCGAATTCGCGCGCGCGGGGTACAACGTGATCGGGCTGGACGTCCTGCCCGAAAAGGTGGAACAGCTCAACGCGGGCAAGAGTTATATTCCGGACGTGCCGACCGAAACGCTCGCCCCGCTGGTGGAGTTCGGCAAGCTCAAGGCCACCACCAGTTTCGCTGACCTGGCCGACGCGGACGTGGTCAGCATTTGCGTGCCCACGCCGCTACGCAAGACCAAAGACCCCGATATGAGCTATGTGATCACGGCTGCTGAAGAGGTCGCCAAGATTCGCCACCCGGGGATGCTGGTCGTTTTGGAGAGCACGACCTATCCCGGCACGACCGAGGAGTTGATCTTGCCCAAGCTGACCGACAGCGAGTTGACCGTAGGTGAGAGTATTTTTGTCGCGTTCTCCCCGGAGCGCGTGGACCCCGGTAACCAGCGGTTCGGCGTGCACAATACCCCTAAGGTCGTCGGCGGCATGACCCCGGCCTGCACCGAGGTCGTCACCGCGCTATACGAACCGGCGGTCGGCGAAGTCGTGACCGTGTCTTCACCCACGACGGCAGAGATGGTCAAATTGCTGGAAAACACGTTCCGCGCGGTGAACATCGGCCTGGTCAACGAGATGGCGCTGATGTGCCAGCGGCTGGGCGTGGACGTGTGGGAAGTGATCGAAGCGGCCAGCAGCAAGCCGTTCGGATTTATGCCGTTTTATCCCGGCCCCGGGTTGGGCGGGCACTGCATCCCGATCGACCCGTTATACCTGAGCTGGAAGCTGCGCGCCTTGAATTACAACGCGCGTTTCATCGAACTTGCCAGCGAGATCAACACCTCGATGCCCTACCACGTGATTGACCTGGTGGTCGAGGCCCTGAACGACGAGGGCAAGGCGATCCGGGGCGCGCAGATTGGCCTGCTGGGCATGGCCTACAAGCGCGACATCGACGACGTGCGCGAATCACCGGCGCTGGACATTTACGAGCTGCTGGAAGACAAGGGCGCGGTGGTCAGCTATAGTGACCCGTATGTCCCCAGCGTCAAGCTGACCGAGGGCCGCACGGCGGAAGGCGTCGAGCTGACGGCGGATTGGCTCGCGCGGCAGGACTGTGTCGTGATCGTGACCGACCACAGCGCCTACGATCCCGATTTCGTTTTGCAGCATGCGAAGCTGGTGGTCGACACGCGCAACAAGACCAAAGGCGGCAACGGCTCCGCACGCGTCGTGCGGCTGTAGCGGCGCTGGCTCCGGCCCGGACGTGTGCCGCGTGCCCGCCCGGGTCGGAGCCCGGCACGCGAGCCAGAATCCCCGATGCGACTCTTTATCGCGGCAGGCATTTTTCACCCTGAATCCGGTGGCCCGGCGACGTATCTCTACCGCCTGCTGCCGGAACTCCTGGCGCGCGGGCACATGGTGCGCGTGCTGGCGTTCGGCGACGACCCGGTGCACGGCTACCCGTACCCGCTGCGCCGGATTCCGCGCCAGGTGCTGCCCGTGCGCTGGTGGCGTTATGCGCGGGCGGCGCGTGCTGAGTTGCGCCGGGCCGATCTCGCGTTCATCAACAGCCTGGGGCTGCCGCTGCCCCCGCGCCGGGACGTGCCGCGCGTGCTGAAGGTGGTCGGCGATCTGGCATGGGAGCGCGCGGTTAACAAACGGTGGATCGCGCCGGACGCCGACATCGACGCGTTCCAGGCCCGGCGTGACAGCCCGCGCGTGCAGTTGCTCAAGGCGCAGCGGGCGCGCGAAGTCCGGCGGGCCGACCGCGTGATCGTGCCCAGTGACTACCTGCGCCGGATGGTGATCGGCTGGGGCGCGCTGCCGGAGCGCGTCGAGGTGATCTACAACGCCCTGTCGCCGGATGCCCGCGCCGCCTCAATGAGCCAGGCCGAGGCGCGCGCCGAACTCGGCCTGGACGCCGGGCCGCTGGTGCTGACGGTAGCGCGCCTCGTGCCCTGGAAAGGCATCGACCACCTGATCCGCGCGCTGCGTGCCGTGCCGGATGTGCGGCTGCTGGTGGCGGGGGACGGGCCGGACGCGGCGCGGCTGCACGCACTGGCGGAGTCCGAAGGCGTCACAGCGCGGGTGACGTTCCTGGGGCGCGTCCCGCGTGCGCGCATGCCGCTACATTTTCGCGCCGCCGACTACACCGCGTTGTACTCGGGCTACGAGGGGCTGTCGCACGTATTGCTGGAGTCGATGCTGGCGGGGACGCCCGTGATCGCCAGCGACAAGGGCGGCAATCCCGAGGTGGTGCGCCACGCTACGAACGGGCTGCTGGTGCCGTATCCTGATCACGATGCGCTGGTCGCGGCGCTACGGGTGGCGTTCGAGGGGGACACGCGCGCGCGGCTGGCGGCGCGTGCCGGGGAAGGGCTGGACCGCTTCGCGTGGGGCACGCTGGTCGAGCGCACGATCGCGCTGTTGGAGTCCGTATGCATGTCATGATGATCAGCCTGGACGCGAGCATGCTCGGCGATCCGCACGGCAACACCGTCCAGCGCCACATCGAATATGCCAACCGCATTGGGGAACTGACCATCGTCACGTACAATCCCGCCGCGCAGCCGCGCAGCGTGACGCGCGTCGCGGAGCATTTCGTGATCTACCCGACCAACACGCGCCCGGTGCTGTTCCCCTGGGTGGCCTATCGCATCGCCGCGCGCGTGCAGCGCACACACCCCGCCGACGTGGTCACAACGCAGGACCCGTTTGCATGCGGGCTGGTTGGGTTGCTGCTCAAGTGGCGCTTCGGCGTGGCACTGGACATGCAAAATCACAGCTCGTTCTTCAACAGCTCCGCCTGGCTGCGCGAGCGCCCGCTGCGCAACCGGTTGCTGTCCTGGCTCGGTGAGTTCACGCTCCGGCGCGCCGACACGCACCGCGTGCTGACCGAGAGCGAAAAGGCGGCCTACGTCCGGCGCGGGATCGCGGCGGAGCGCGTCGCCGTGCTGCCCACGCCCACGCACGTCAGCATCTTCGCCGAGCCGGTCGCGCCGGAGCGCCTCGCCGCGCTGCGGGAATCGCTGGGCATCCTGCCGGGCACGCCGGTGATCCTCTGGATCGGGCTGCCGGGGCCAGCCAAGCATGTCGAGCTGTTGCTGGCGGCTTACGAACGCCTGAAACGCGAGCGGCCCATCGCGCGGCTGGTGATGGTCGGGGATTTCAGCGCGCGCCCGCAGTTCAAGCGGCGCGCCGAGGCCGCCGGGGTGATCGTCACCGGGCGCGTCGAGCATGGCGACCTGCCCGCGTACTACCAGCTCGCGGATGTCTACGCGCACAGCTCGCGTTACGAGGGTTTCGGCAAGGTGTTGGTCGAGGCGCTGGCCGCCGGTACGCCGGTCGTCGCGACGGATACGGACGGCTCCCGCGAAATCGTGCGCGATCGCGAGATGGGCTTGCTTGTGGGGCACTCGCCGGGCGCGCTCGCTGCGGCGATGCGGGCCCTGATCGACGATCCCCGCCGGGCGCGGGCGATGGGCGCGGCGGGCCAGCGGGACATGCTGGCGCGGTTCGATTACGCGCGCCAGTTGGATCGCGTGGTCGAGTCGTTTCAGCACACGCTGCGCGTGGCAAAGGGGCGTTGACTATGCGCTGGATCATGATCACCCGCAAACTCGATCCTGCCGATGACCGCATGGGGTTTGTCATGCGCTGGGTCGAAGCGCTGGCGGCGCGGCTGGATCACCTGGATGTGATCTGCCAGGAGTCCGCTGATCCCGCGCTGCCGGGCAACGTGCGCGCGTACAGCATGGGCAAGGAATCCGGCGCGGGCCGCGTGGTGCAAGCGTTCCACTTCACGCGTCATTTGCGGCGGCTCGTCCCGCAGGCGGACGGCGTGTTCTGCCACATGATCTCGCGCTACGTGTTGTTCGCGGCACCCTGGGCGCGGCTGTACGGCAAGCCGCTGATGTTGTGGTATACGCATCGCCAGGTCACGCCGGAACTGCGCATCGCGCACATGCTTGCCACACACATTCTGACGGCGTCGGAGAGCAGCTTCCCGCTGGATTCGCGCAAGGTGCATGTGATGGGGCACGGCATCGAGACCGCGCTGTTCCCTCACGCGGAGGCGGAAAGCAGCCCGCCAACCGTGATTCACGTCGCGCGGCTGGCGCGTATTAAGGGGCAGGACCGGTTGCTGCGCGCACTGGGACGCGTCGCCGAACGGGACGCGGTCGGCCCGTTCCGCGTGCAGTTCGTGGGCGGCCCTGTCGAAGTGGCGCCGGATTATCCCGCCGAACTCGAGGCGCTGGCGCGGAAGTTTGACGCCGCCCACCCGGTGGCGTTCACCGGGCCGCTGGCTCGTCCCGCGCTTGCCGAGGCGGTCGCTCAGAGCGCGATCGGCGTCAATCTCAGCCCACCGGGATTATTCGACAAGGCGGCGCTGGAGTCGATGCTGGCGGGAAAACCCACGCTGGTGATGAATACCGACTTCCTGCCCGTGCTCGGCCCGGCGGCGGACCTATTGTATCTGCCCCACGGTGCCGATGACGATGTGCTCGCGGACCGGCTGGCGGCGCTGCTGGCGCTGTCCCCTGATGAACGGGCCGCGATGGGGCGCAAACTACGTGACAACGTGATCGCGCAGCATTCGCTGGACAGCCTGATGGACCGCGTCACACAGTTGATGCACAAGGCGGCGAATCCATGAGCGAGCACCTGATCTACCTCGCGAACAATCGCCTGCCGACCGAAAAGGCGCACGGCCTGCAGATCGTGCAGAACTGCGAAGCGCTCGCGGATGCCGGCTACGCGGTCACGCTGGTGACGCCGCGCCGGATCAACACGCCGGAGCTGCGGCGCGTTGCGTCGCTGTGGGCGCATTACGGCGTCAAGCGCAATTTCGCGTTCCACCGCCTGCCGTGCCTGGACCTGTTCGCGCTGTTTCCGCGTTACCATGTCGCGTTCATAACGCAGACGATCACCTATCTGCTGGCGCTGCTGCTGTGGCTGCCGTTTCGCCGCCGGGACGTGCTCTACACGCGCGACGTGTTCGTCGCGTTCACGCTGGCGCTGCTGCGCCCCCTGTTGTGGCGGCGCGCGAAGCTGGTCTACGAGGTGCACCAGGTGCACGAGTCGCGGACCGGGCGCTGGATGCAGGGGTTTGTGGCCCGGCGCGCGTTCGTCGTGGCGATCACCGGGCATCTCGCGCAGCACATGCGCGATCTCGGGGCGCGACGCGTGCAGATCGAGCACGACGGCTTCCGCGCGGCGCGGTTTGAGAACCTGCCCTCGCGGCAGGACGCGCGCGCGGCAGTGGGACTGCCGCCGGATGCGTTCGTCGTGGGCTACGTGGGACGGCTGCACACGATGGGCATGTCGAAGGGTCTCGACACGCTGGTGAGCGCGCTTGCCAGCATCGATCCAGATGCCGCCGCGATCCACCTGCTGCTGGTGGGCGGCCCTGCGGAAGGTGTCGCCCAGCTACGTCGTGCGTGGAAGGAGCATGGACTGCCAGCGGCGCGTCTGCATGCTGTGGGGCAGGTCGCGCCGGATGCCGTGCCGCGTTACCTGGCGGCGATGGACGTTGGTGTCATGCCGCTGCCCTGGATGGAGCACTTCGCTTACAGCGCTTCGGCGTTGAAGCTGTTCGAGTATATGGCGGGGGGGTGCGCGGTCGTCGCGTCCGATCTGCCCAGCACGGCGGAAGTGGTCCAGCATGGCGACACGGCGCTGTTGGTGCCGCCCGGTGACGCGGGCGCGCTTGCCGCTGCGCTGCGGCAGTTGGCGACCGATCCCGATCTGTGCGCCCGGCTGGGGCAGCGCGCGCAGGCGGCGGCGCAACATTACGCGTGGGACCGGCGCGCCGCGCGGATTCGTAACTTTATTGGGGAGGAGCCGTAATGCGCGTCGCGTTTCTGATATCCGAGATCGCAGCTAATTACGGCTGGGCGCGCTACGCGCTGGAGCTGGCGACCGCGCTCGGCGGGCAGGGCGTGGAGGTCGTCGCGCTGACGCAGACGCACCCCGCCCCGGTGCCGGAGTCGGTTCCGCTGGCGGACGTGCGCCCGGTGCTGCCGGGCCTGGTCCCGCGCCAGCGCATGTTCGTGCTGCGCTCGCTGCTGGCGACATCCCGCGTGCGGCGCGCGGCCCAGGACTGCGACCTGCTGCACGTCGTGGCCGAGCCGTACAGCGTGATCGGCGCGGCGGTTGCGGGACCGCGCCCGCTGGTGGTCACCGCGCACGGCACCTACGTGCCCCAGACCGCACAGCGGCCTTTGGTCGGGCGGCTGTATCGCCGGGCGTATCGCCGCGCGCACCTGGTCGCGGTCAGCGCATACACCGCCGGGCGCGTGCGTGCCGTGCTGCCGGACGCCGATCTCAGCGTGATTCATAACGGCGTGCACGTGGACCGGTTCCAGGCCCCCGCGCCGAAGCCCGACAAGCGCGGCCCGACGATCCTGGCGACGGGCGGCGTCAAGCAGCGCAAGGGCACGCACCTGCTGGTCGAGGCGCTGGAGAAAGTGCGCCGGCACGTGCCTGATGCCCAGCTTGTCGTCACCGGGTTGCAGGACGATGTGCATTATCTCGCGCTGGTCGAGCGCCAGATCGAAGAGTCCGGCCTGCAAGACTGCGTGCACCTGGCCGGCATGATCGCCGAGGAGGAATTGCGCGGCTGGTACCAGCACGCGGACGTGTTCGCGCTGCCCTCGTTGAACGTGGGCCAGCGGTTCGAGGGCTTCGGGCTGGTGTTCCTTGAGGCGAGCGCGTCCGGGCTGCCGGTGATCGGCACGCGTGGCAGCGGCATTGAAGAGGCGGTGGTCGATGGCGAAACCGGGCTGCTGGTCCCGCAGCGCGACGTGATCGAACTGGCGAGCGCGATCACGCGCGTGCTCACCGATGCCGATCTGCGCGAGCGGTTGCGTGCGGGGGGGCGTGCCTACGCCCGCACGCAGGATTGGTCGGCGGTCGCGGAACGCGTTGCCGCGCTATATGCGCGCCTGCTGCGGGAAACCTGATCGCGCCGCGCGCCGTTTGACCGCCTGACATGCCGCGCGGGGTGTGTTATGCTTGTGTCCGCTTATATTGTTACCAGGTCACAGTGAGCTATCCTCGATGCATATCGTCATCCTGAATGATTCGCTGCCGCCGGAAAGTCCGGGCGGTGCCGGGCGGGTCGCGTGGCAGCTTGGGCACGGGCTGATCGCTGCCGGGCATCGTGTCACGTTCGTGACCGCCACGGCTGGCCCCGCGCGCGAAGAGAATCGCCAGGGCATCACGGTGCACCTGTTGCACTCGCGTTATGCCCCGCGCTGGCAGGCGTGGTTTGGGTTGCTCAACCCGCAGACGGTGATCCCGCTCAACCGGTTGCTGCGCAAGCTGGACCCTGATGTCGTGCACGCGCATAACGTGCATGTGCATCTCGGGTATCACAGCCTGGTGATCGGGCGTCACGCGCACGCGGCGACCGTGTTCACCGCGCACGACGCGATGACGTTCGCGTACGGCAAGCTGACCCATTTCATCGACCCGTCGAACCCGCACCAGCTTGACGGGTTCGACTACCGGCTGCCGTTCGGCTACAACTGGCGGCGTATGAAGTTACGCTGGAACCCGGCGCGCAACCTGTCGATCCGGCACACGATGCGCTACTATACCGATATGCGCGTCGCGGTCAGCCACGAACTGAAAGCCGCGCTGGAAGCGAACCACCTGCCGCCGTTTGAGGTCGTGTATAACGGGGTCGATCCGGCACGGTTTGACGTGCCGGACGCCGCGATCGACGTGTTGCGCCAGCGCTACAACTTGCAGGGGCGGCGCGTGATCCTGTTCGGCGGGCGGCTGAACCGTGCCAAAGGCGATCAGCAGCTTTTCGCGGCGTTGCGCCGGGTGCGGCAGGCGGTGCCGGACGTGGCGCTGCTGGTGCTGGCGCGTTCAGATGAGTACGCGCAGCGCGTGATCGCGGAGAATCCCGACCTGGCCGGCGCGATCGTGTTCGGCGGTTGGCTGGAAGCGTCCGAACTGGCGACTGCCTACCGGCTGGCGGACGCGGTCGCGACGCCGTCGGTGTGTTTTGACTCGTTTCCTACCATGAACCTCGAAGGCATGGCGGCGGGCGCGCCGCCGGTGACGACGATCTTCGGCGGCGCAAAAGAACTCGTAATCGACGGGGAAACAGGGTTTGTCGTCAATCCGTATGATATCGACGCGCTGGCGGACCGGCTGGCGCGGCTGTTGGCGGATGAGGCGCTGCGCGCGCGGATGGCGGCTGCCGGTCGCCGCCGGGTTGAGGAGCAATTTACCCTGCAACACCAGACGGCAGCGATGCTGGACGTCTATGAACGCGCGCTTGAACGTCGCCGTCGCAAGGGCCGGTTGTGAGTTTCGCCTCGATCGGGGCTATACTTGTGCCTGTGTTAGTGAGCCACCAGAACGCCGCACCAGCCGCACGCGGCGTTTTGACCAAGCATGACGAACAGATCAGGTGACTGTATGAAGTTATTGGTGGTTGTCTCGTCCCTGGACCTGACGCAAAAATTCAGCGCGACGCCGGCCTGGTGGCAGTTGCTCAAAGCGCTTTACGAGGTCGGGGTGGACGTGATCGCGACGCCGTACCAGGGACCCGCGATTGAGGCCCCCTGGTGGCGCGCCGAACCGAACCCGACCAAGCTGGAAGGCGACGCGTTCAAGCTGGTGCGCGATACGGTGCGGCGCTTCACCGGCGAGCAGCAGGCCCAGGCCGGGGGCACGCAAGTCGAGGCGGAGCGCCTCTCTGACCGCGCCGTGCGCCAGGTCGCGCAGACCGTGATCGCCCCGCAGTGGCGGCGGCACCTGGACCGCATCCTGCGCCAGCACCCGGATATCGACGCCGTGCTGATGATCACCGTCCCGGCGAACCAGATTCCCGGCGTGGCGCGGCACGTGATCGAGCGCCACGACAAGCCGGTGTTCTTCTACGATGGCGACGTGCCCGCCAGCCTGCCGAGCTTCATGGGCTTTGCGACCGGCTTCCGCATCTATCACGGCGCAGACCTGAGCGAGTACACCGCGTTCATCTCCAACAGCGAAGGCGGCAAACAGGGCCTGCGGGACCTGGGCGCACAGGCCGTGCACACGCTGTTCTACGGCGCGGACGAAGACCTGTTCATCCCCGTTGATGTGCCGCAGGATATCGACGCGTTCTTCTACGGGCACGGGCGCGAGTATCGCGCCGAGTGGATCGACGCGTTGGTGCGCGAACCCAGCCTGGCGCTGCCGGACGCGATCTTCGCCGTGCGCGGCACCAAGCTGGGCGACCTGGGCAACACCCAATTGCTGCCATACCTCTCGTTCAGCAAGCTGCGCGAGTATGCCTGCCGCAGCAAGATCAACCTGGTGATCACGCGCAAGGCGCATGCGTCGGTGTTCGCGTCGTCCAGCTCGCGCCCGTTTGAGCTGGCCTCACTCGGCGCGTGCATGGTGTGCAACCCCTACGCGGGCATCGAGACGTGGTTCGAGCCGGAAAAAGAGCTGATCGTCGTACACAGCGCGGAAGAGGCGATCGAGCGCATCCGCTGGTTGCTGGCGCATGACGACGCGCGGCGCCGGATGGGCCAGGCGGCGCGCGAGCGCTTCCTCAAGCAGCACACGTTCCGCCACCGCGCGCGCGACCTGGTGAAGATCATCGAGGGCTACCTATGAGCGACCGCGCGCCCCACGATCGCACGCTGCCGGAGTCGCCGCTCTCGGCGGCGGCGCTGCGGATGGCGTGGGAGACACCCTGGCGCGTCCGGCTTGAGTTGCGGCGTGTTGTGAGCTGGCCCATGACGCGCCTGATCTTCGCGCTGGCGGGCGTGCGCTGGGGCCGGAACTGGCGTTTTTATGGCGTGCCGATCCTGCAGAAGCACCGGCGCAGCGTGCTGCAGATCGGGGACGATCTTTCGCTGCGTTCGATCCCACATAGCAACGCGCTGGGGCCGTTCCACCCGGTGATCCTTTCGACGCGGCGGCCCGGCGCGCAGTTGGTGATCGGGCGCGGTTTCGGCATGACGGGCGGCACGATCTGCGCCGAAGAGCGTATCGTGATCGGGGATGATGTCTGGGTGGGTGGCAACTGCACGATCACCGATACCGACTTCCACCCGCTACGGCTGGCGGATCGACTGGCGCGCCCGCTGGACGGTGCGACCGCGCCGGTCGTGATCGAGGACGGCGTGTTCATCGGGATGCAGTCGCTGGTCTTGAAAGGGGTGACAATCGGGGCGCAGAGTGTGATCGGCGCGGGCAGCGTCGTCACGCGTGACATTCCCCCCGGCGTGATCGCGGCGGGGAATCCGGCACAAGTCATTCGGGAGCTGGCAACGTGATCATTGTGGCATATGTGCTGTTGGTGGCGGTTTTGTTCGGGGCGGGCACGCTTCTGGCGTCGATCCTGCCGGCACGCGGCGCGCGGATCGGGCTGGGGACGGTGGCGCTGGTGGCGCTGGTTGTCGATGGGACGTGGGTGCTCGCGCCGCGCCTGGGATGGTCGGCAGGGCTGGTGGACGCGGTGGCGCTGAGCGTGTTCGCCGTGGCGGTGTTCAGCGCGGCGATGACGGCCAGCTACTATCGCGGCACGGTCGGCGAACCGGCCTGGCGCTGGCCCAGCGGGCGCGACCTGGCGATCCTGCTGGCGGTGATCGTGTTGTTCGGCGCGATCGCGTCGGTGCTGCCCGTGCCGCTGGATACCGACGCGCAAGGGTTCGGCTATCTCGCGCTGCTGCTGCGCGAAGGCGGCGACTATACCACGCTCGCGCCCTGGCACCCGCAGATCGAATACCTGTATTCCCCGGCCTATTTCGGCGCGATCGCGCACCTGGGCACGCGTTTTGATTTTGCCATCCACGAGCTGATGCTGCTCGCCAGCGCTGCGACGGCGGCTTTGTTCGTCTGGGCGGCGTATGATTTTGGCTGCGAGATCGAAGGACCGCGCACCGGGCGGGGGTTTATGCTGGCGGCGCTGCTCGGCACGGGCATGTTCACGGCGTTCATGGACTCGCACTATACCGCGCTGTTGGCGCTGACGTTTGCGCTGGGTTTTCTGACGTTCGCGCTGCGCTTTCTCGAATCGCAGCACTGGCTGGACGCGCTCTTCGCGGCGTTATGCCTGGCGGGCGTGCCGCTCAGCCAGCCGGACACCACGATCGCGCTGATCATCGGCTATGTGCCCTGGCTGGTCGTGGTGTGGCTGGCGAAACCGCGCCCCAGCTTCGCCGGATGGCTGGTAGTCGCGGGGGTGATCCCGCTGCTGGCGCTGGTGATCGTCGGCCCCTGGTTGCTGAGCATCGAGGAACTGCTCGGCTCGGATATCGAGTCGCCGTTTGAGGTTGACTCCGCGCACTGGCGCACGCTGGTGTTGATGCACGGCGGTGTGATCGCCCTGTTCAGCCTCGTCGGGGCGCTGGTTGGGTTGCGCCGCCGCAAGCCGGCGCACCTGCTGGCGTTGGTGTGGCTGGTGGGGATCGTCGAGTTTTCCACGCTGGGGCTGCTGGAAGAGATGTTCCCTGCCGTGATGGACCCGCTGCTAAAGTATGATTACCCGTTCAGCCTGGCCTGGCACGGGCCGATCATCCCGTACACGATCCTGGGCGGAGTCGGGCTGGCGTGGCTGGCGCAGCGGCTGCGCCTGGACCGCATCGTGGCGGCGATGGCCTACCCGGCGGCGGTGATCGCGTTGGCGGGGATCGTGGTGGGTGTGGGATACTTTGACACGCTGCTGGCGCTGAGCAAAGACACACCGGCCAGCATCTTCGGCGCGTTTTCGTCGCAAGCCGATGTCGCGGCGATGGCGTGGCTGCGCGAGAATACCCCGCAGGATGTGCGCGTGCTGAACCACCCCGGACCGCACGAGGGCGACTGGGTGCCGGTCATCAGCGAGCGCGACACGATCTATTTCCGCATGCAGCCGTTTTTCCGGGGCGATGAATCCGTCAAGGCTGAACAAGACGCGTTCCGCGCGTTCTGGCGCGATCCGGCAAACCCCGATCACGCGGCGCTGTTACTTGAGGCGGGCGTGCGGTACGTGATCGTGCCGCAGGTGTTCGCCAATCCGGGCGCGTTCGAGGACATGCTGCGCTGGCGCGATCCACTGGACGAGGCCGCCGCCTATGCTGCCGCCGAGGTGAGCGAAGCGCCGTACCTGACGCTGGTCTACGATCGCGACGGCGCGCAGATCTACGCGCTGGTGGTCCCACAGCCGCGTGGCGAGTGATCCGGGGCCTGGAAAGAGATTCCCCGCCTGAAACCAAGCGGGGAACAAGGATGATGCGCGTCGCTAATAACACGTACATTATACCGTAACACCAGCCGTTTTTGTCAAATTTCAATTTTGTACGAATCGCCGCCCCGCACTGCAAGTACGGGGCTATTCTCGCAAGCGCCCTGAAGGACGCAAAAAGCGCCGGTCACGTGTTCGCGCGCCACGCGCGCACGAACTGCGCCTGGGCTTCCGTCTGCGGCGAATCGTAGTCACCGTCGCGCAGCCGCTGTAATGCGTCAAGCGCCGCCTGCCCGGTCGTGCCGTGCCGCGCCAGCCAGCACCCGATCACGGTCCCGGTGCGGCCCAGCCCCGCGAAACAGTGGACATAGACCGTTTTCCCTTGTGCCAGCGCCGCGTCGATCGTGTCCAGGATCGCGACCATCTGCGCGGGGTCGTCGGGCGTGTCCATGTCGCGGAGCGGGTGGCGGCGGTGGGTCGCCTCGGTGGACCGGCGCGCGGCTTCCTGCGCCAGCGCCAGCGTGTAATCGACCGCTTCGCCGGGCGCGGTCAGGTCCAGGAATACGGCGATCCCCCCGGCCAGCAACTCCCCCAGGAAGGCGCGGACGAGCGTTGTATCCAGCGCGGCAGGGTGCGGGCCCGCGGCCAGTTTTCCGGGCCGGACCCAGTACGCGCCAGGGATCAGGGCCGGGGCGTCAGTCATCGGAACCGTCCTCGGCCCAGTTCAGGACCATCTCGCGCTGGGCGGGGGTTTCGGGCAGGCGCCCGCGCCGGCCCTGTACGAACGCGAGTGCCGCCTTGCCCGTCATGCCATGCCGCACCAACCAGCACCCGATGATCGTGCCGGTGCGCCCGATCCCGGCCCAGCAGTGCACGTAGACGATGTGGCCGTCCGCCAGCAGCGCGTCGATCGTGTCCAGCAGCGCGGTGACTTGCTGCGGCGCCGGCGCGTTGAAATCGGGGATCGGGTAGCGGTGGTGCGTGACGCTGTGCGGCAGATAGCCGCTGTAGTCGCCTTCGTGGGGTTCGGTGAGGTCGATCAGCGCGGTGACGCCTGCCG
This sequence comes from uncultured Anaerolineaceae bacterium, assembly GCA_964425755.1. Classification (GTDB taxonomy): domain Bacteria; phylum Chloroflexota; class Anaerolineae; order Aggregatilineales; family Aggregatilineaceae; genus CAYRNY01. The sequence continues at coordinate 154,864 of CAYRNY010000007.1, read as the reverse complement.
CGGCCAGCGTTTCGATGTCGTCAGGCCGCGGGTATGGCCCCGCGAGTAGTTGGCCCTCGCGCACCCAGTACGAGCGCGGAAGCGGGCCGCTGTGTGGTGTGTGCATGGTGGCTCCTGCAAACAGTGCGCGCAGCTTTTCCTTGCCGCGTTTCAAGATCGTCTGTAGGCCGTCCATCGTGTTCCGCACATGAACGGGCGATATCCCAATCATACCAGAAATCAAAACGCCCCCGGGAACCCGTGAGGCGTGTTGAGTACGGTACGGTGTCGCAGTGGTAGTGCCGTTCGCCTATGACAGCGCCAGCACGATCATCAGCATGGCCGCGAAGGGCAGCGTGACCACGAACACCGCGGTGTACCATTTGCTATCGTAGATCAGGTGCATGAAGTAGCCCGCGACCAGCAGCACCTTTAAAGTCGAGAGCGCGACCAGCGGCCCGACGATCCAGGACGCGTCGATAAAGGTCAGGCCGACCTCGACGGCAGTGGTCACGGCGAGCGCCGCCGCGACGCCCACGTAAGTCATGCGGTGTGAGTGCCCCTCTGTGCGCGGCTTGGGCCAGAAGTTCTCGCGCAGGATGGCGCTCAGCGAGCCTGCCGGTTTGCGGGCGGGCGCAGCGTAGGCTTGTCCAGCAGTCCCGGCGGCCACGGCGTCATCGCGCTGCCAGGCGAGGCGCGTGTCGTTGACCTCACCGGCGCGCAGCCACAGCAGGCCCCACAGCGGCAGCAACCCCACCACGTGGACCACCGCGCCGACGACCGTCCCCAGCAGCATTGCCAGAAAATCGCTGAACCGCTTTTCGGCAACGACCAGGGGGGTGATCACACCCCCGATAAACGCGCCGCTGGCGACCCAGAGCGTGATATACAGTGCCGTGTTATCCATAGTAGATGCCCCACCTTATTCGATCAGGTAAATGACCGTGAACAGCACGATCCACACCACATCGACGAAGTGCCAGTACAGCCCGAACAGCTCGACCGACAGCGCGTTGTCCGCCGTGAAGCGGTCGCCTTTGCGCCACGCGTGGCGCAGCAGCAAGAGCAGCCAGACGATGCCGCCGGTCACGTGCAGGCCGTGAAAGCCCGTCGTGGTGAAAAACGCGGTGCCGAAAATGGTCGTCTCGTTGATGCCGTCGTGGAACAGTTCGTACCACTCGAACGCCTGAATCCCCAGGAACATCAGGCCGAACAGCGCCGTCAGCCCCATCCAGTTGAAGAACACCTTGCGGTCGTTCGACTGGATCGCTTCCAGCCCCATCACCACCGCGAAGCTGCTCACGATCAGGATCGACGTGCCCAGCGTGGCGAGCGGCAGGCTCAAGACCTCGTGGGCGTGCGCGAACGCGTCCGGGTGATCGAGCTTGAAGCCGATGAACGTGCCGATCAACGCGGCGAAGAACATCACCTCGGACGCGATGAACACCCACATGCCCAGCTTGCGGTCGTTGAGGTGCGTGAAGAAGTTCGGGTGGAAGTCCAACGCCGGGAAGTTTGCCATCTTCACCACGCCGAACAGCGTGATCGCGATCCCGACCACGCCGAGCAACGGCGCGAGCAGGCCGGCCCCGGTCAGCGTGATCCCGATGCCGACGATGATCGGGGCGCTGGAGTTTGGCGGCAGTTCGATGACCTCATCCGGCGCGTGTTCGGTATCTGGCTCGGGGGCGTGCTGCGCGTCCTGGCACTCCTCCGTTGCGTCGGCGAACTCGTCCGCCATTAACTGTGTGTCGCTGCTCATACTGCTAGTTTCCCCCTTCAGCGGAAGTCAGGCCCAGGCGCTTGTCGCGGGCCGGGCGGCGGCTGTGCACGACCGGGATCGTGGCGAAGTTGTACTCCGGTGGTGGCGAGCTGGTCAGCCACTCCAGCGTGTCGCCTTCCCAGGGATCGTCGCCTGCCGGTTCGTGGCTGCGCGCGCTCTTGATCATGTTGTAGATCAGGATCAGCACCGAGATGCCCATGATCACGCCGCCAACGGCGGTGAGCTGGGTTAGCGTGGTCCAGCCGCGATCCGCCGGGTAGTCGTAGATGCGGCGCGGCATGCCCATCAGCCCCAGGATGTGCATCGGGAAGTACGTGATGTGGAAGCCGATGTACAGCGTCCAGAACTGGATTTTGCCCAGGCGTTCATCGAGCTTGTAGCCGAACATCTTGGGCCACCAGTAATACAGCCCGGCGAAGATGCCGAAGCCGCCGCCGCCAAACACGGCGTAATGCAGGTGCGCGACCATCCAGTACGAGTCGTGCACGATCTCGTCGATCGGCAGCACCGCCTGGAACACACCCGTGATCCCGCCGATCACGAAGGTGGTCAAGAACCCGATCGCGTACAGCATCGGCGTGTCAAAGCGCAGCTTGCCGCCGATCATGGTGAAGATCCAGTTGAACATCTTCACGCCGGTGGGCACGGCGATGATCATCGTCGTGAGCATGAAGACCGCTTCCAGCCAGGGCGGCAGGCCGACCGTGTACATGTGGTGCGCCCACGTCGCGAAGCCCTGCGCACCGATCACAACGGTCGAGAGCACCATCGCCGTGTAACCGAACAGCGGCTTGCGCGAGAAGACCGGGATCACCTCGGACATGATGCCCATCGCGGGCAGCACGATGATGTACACGGCGGGGTGCGAGTAGAACCAGAACAGGTTCTGCCACAGCACCGGGTCGCCGCCTGCTGCGGGGTTGAAAAACTGCGTGCCGAGGTTGCGGTCCGCCAGCAGCATCAGGCCGTTGGCGGTCAGGATCGGCGTGGCCGCCACGATCATGAACGCCATCGTCAGCACCGTCCAGACGAACAGCGGCATCTTCATGAACGTCATGCCCGGCGCGCGCAGCCGGAAGATCGTCACGATGAAGTTGAACGCGCCGATCAGCGACGAAGTCCCGACCAGCGCCACCGAGAGCAGCCACAGGTCGGTGCCGGCCCCCGGCGCGTAATCTTTGCCTGACAGTGGCACGTAGGACGTCCAGCCGTTGGCCGCCGCGCCCCCTTTCACCAGGAACCCGGCGTACATCGTGAACCCACCGAACAGCAGCAGCCAATAGCTGAGCGCGTTCAGCCGGGGGAACGCCATATCGCGCGCGCCGATCATCAGCGGCACGAAGTAGTTGCCTAACCCGGCCAGCATCGGGATGACGAACAGGAAGATCATGGTCGAGCCATGGATCGAAAAGATCTGGTTGTACGTATCGGCGTCCATGCCTGGCAGCGTCGGGCCGGGGTCTGCCAGCTCAAAGCGCATGATCTGCGCCAGGAACACGCCGATGACGAAGAACGAAAAGGTCGTGACCACGTACATGATGCCGATCTTTTTGTGATCGACAGTGGTGAGCCAATCCATTATCCCCGACGGTTTGTGAACCTGTGTCGGGCGCGTCGTTGCGATAGTAGCCATAGTCCAACGCTCTCCACTCTTAGGCTAAGCCGTGTGTTGCAGTGTCCTGCAAGTGCGGCGGCGCGGGGACGGTGCTCCGGCCCGCTGCCCGCCGTGCGTCACTCGTAGGACTCCAGGTAAGCGATCATGTCTGCAAGCTGCTGAGCGGTGAGCCGCTCGCCGTAATTCCCCGGCATCACCTGGCAGTTATATCCTTCATACGTATAGGCACACGGCACCAGGATCGATTCGCGCAGGTAATCCTGCGGGGTCTCGTAATCCGCCGTGCCGGCCTGCTGTTGGGCGTGCTCGGCGATCTGCGCCAGCGACGGTCCCGCGCCCGGTTGCTGGGCGTGGCACGAGTCGCAGCCCAGCTCGTGGAACTGCGCTTCACCCGCGGCGGCGTCGCCCTGCGGCAGCGGCGTGGTCAGGTCCTGCCCGATCGCGGCACCGGCCTGTTCAGCCGCCGCGCGTTGTTCTGCGATCCACATGTCGAACTCGTCCGGTGGCAGGGCCTGCGTCTCAATCAGCATGTTCCAGTGCAGCGTGCCGCAGTATTCCGCGCAGTTCCCTTCGTAAAGGCCCGGCTCTTTCACGTTCAACCACATCGTGTTGACGTAACCGGGAACCGCGTCGATTTTGCCGGCCAGTTCCGGCACCCAGAAGCTGTGTACCACGTCATCGGAAGTGATCTCCAGCAGCACATTGCGCTGTGCCGGGATCGTCATCCGGCGCGTGGTCGTGATGCCGGTGTCGTCGTTAGGCCCGGTGCCGTCGTTCAGAAAATACTTAAAGTCCCAGTTGAACATGTAGCCGGTGACGTGGACCGTCAGGTCTGGCGTGGTCTCTTCCTGGTCGGCTTCGACGCGGTACTCGGTTGACATAAAGCGGTAGCCGAGGATGAAGACGATCCCGATGATGACGAACGATAGCACCGTCCACCCGATCTCCAGCGGGCGGCTGCCTTCGATCTGATCAGGCTCGCTGGCGTCTTTGCGCCGCCTGTGTGACGACCAGATCGCGTAGAGCACCAGCCCTTCGACCAGCAAGAAGACCGGCACAGCGATCCAGAAGATGACGGTGAACAGGTCGTTGATGCTCTCCGTCGAAGCGCCGCCATCTGCCGGGCCGTGCGCCCAGGCGCGCGCCGGGCCCAGCAACGCGAGCAGGACCGGCACCGCCAGGGCGACCAATGTGAATAACGTGCGATAGATGTTACGGTTCATGTGCGTATCCTGAAGTCAATCCCCCATGGGCCAGACAGCCACAATCGTTTGCCGCGCCAGACGGATCGACGACCGGCGGCGACAGTAACGTGATGAATTGCAGTATCGTCACCGGGCTGGGATGTGTAGGATGAAGTAGAGGTGACGGTTGTTCACGATCTTTATAACGACAGCAATCGAGCCACTCAACGTGTTCGCTATAAATTATACACATATTAAGCATAAATAACAGGTTTTTTTCGCATAAAATCATCAACACAGGCTGATTTAATTGCGCATTATAGCACAGAATCGTGTCACGCCCGCGCACGCTGCCTGCCGCAGCGTGCGCCCCAAATCCGAGCGCACCTCAACAGCACGGTGCGCTTGGCGCTTGCTGCGCGCGGCTCACCGTGCTGGCCGCAAGGTGTGTGTTGAATAAAATTCACGAATTAGTTTAATTTTGTGAAACTCTCGCCTTGCCCGCGCGTATAGAGGATGTAGATGCCCGCTGCACAGCATCCTGAGGGGATATCATGACAGGCATGAAACATACCTTGCGCACATTCTACATTTTGATTATCACGCAGACCTTTTCGATGATCGGCAGCCAGATGACGCATATCGCGCTCGGCATCCGGGTGTTTCAGGACACCGGCAGCGCGACGCCGCTGGCGCTGGTCGCGTTTTTCGCCGCGTTTCCGCGCATCATCGCGCCGAGCTTCGCAGGTGTGCTCGCTGACCGCTGGGATCGCCGCCACGTGATGGTGATCGCGGACGCGGGGCAGGCGGTGTGTACCGCGCTGTTGATGCTCAGTTTTCTGCTGGGGCAGTTCGCCTTGTGGCAGTTGTACCTGCTGGCCGCGATCGGGGCCGCGTTCGAGATGTTCCAGGGGCCGGCGTTCCAGGCGTCGGTGACGATGCTGGTGCCGGATGCGCACCGCGACCGCGCCAACGCGATCATGCAGTTGCGCAACCCGGCGGCGGGCATCGTCGCGCCGATGGTCGCCGGGCTGCTGTTCGCGCTGGTGGGGGTGGCGGGCGTGATGGCGATCGACCTGTTCACGTTCCTGGTCGCGATGACGATTGTGCTGCTGGTTCACATCCCGCGCCCGGAAGAGACCGCAGAAGGGCGCGCGCTGCGCGGTACGGTCTGGAAGGAAGCGCAGGTCGGGTTCCGCTACCTGTGGGCGCGGCGACCGCTGTTTCTGCTGCTGCTCTCCGCCACGCTGGTGAACTTCTTCTTCAACATGGTCGGGGTGCTGTTCACGCCGTATGTGCTGAGCATCACCGGCAGCGAGGCGACGCTTGGCGCGTTGATGAGCGCGATGAGTGCCGGGGCGATCCTCGGCGGGGTGATCATGAGCATCTGGGGCGGGACGCGCCCGCGCGTGCACACGATCCTGCCCGGCATCGCGATCGTCGGCGTGATGTTCGCCTTGTTCGGCATCACCCGCGCGCCGGTGTTGATGGGGCTGGTTTTGTTCGGGTTGATGATCCCGCTGCCGATGATCAACGCGGCGTTTGACTCCGTGCTGCAGGTCAAGACGCCGCCGGATGTACAGGGGCGCGTCTTTGCCGCCGTGACGCAGTTGGCGATGCTGCTCTCGCCGGTGGCGTATCTGCTGGCCGGGCCGCTGGCGGACCACGTCTTCGAGCCGGCGATCAACCGCCCCATCTGGGATGTGGTCGCGCCGCTGGTGGGGCGCCAGGCGGGGGCCGGAATGGGCTTGATGGCTGTATTTGCGGGCCTGATCATCGCCGTGATCGGGATGGCGTTTTACGCGCTGCCCGTGCTGCGCCGGATGGAAGCGACCCTGCCGGACTACAAGCCGGTTGCTGTGGTGGCAAGCGATCCTGAGGGTGCACCGGGAGAGATGGGCGAGCAGGACGCCGCGCGATCCAAAGCCGAAGCAGCGGCGGTCTAGCGCGCGTCGAGTAAGAACGCCTGCGCCCAGAAGTAGTCGTACAGGGGCTGCGCCGTGACGTGCTCAAAGCCCGCCGCGCGCAGCCCCGCGATCCACGTCGCGATCGGGCCTTCCCAGTTCGTGCGTGCCGCTGAGCGGTCGAAGTAGCCGAACATCACCGGCATCAGGAAGCCCTGCGCCACCCGCCCGCCATCGCCCGCGTATTCCGCCAGCCCGTTTTCGTAACGCGCGACCACGTAGCGCACGCGGTCCGGCGCGAGCAGCGCGGGGAAGTCCGGCACGTCGAACTCCGCGATCAGGACGCGCTCGCCGTGCGCGCGCAGCCACGCGAACACGTCCGGGCGCGCGTCCGGCGGCACGGATTGCAGGCTCCAGGTGGCCTGGATCACGTCCCAGTGGGCGGTCTCGGCCTGCGGGTGCTGCATGAATTCCTGCACGGTGTGGTTATACGCCGTATGCATTACGCCCCGCGCGCGGAGTTGTTCGGCAGTGCCGCGCAGCATCGCCCCGGACGGCTCGACCAGGTCGAGCGCCGCGATCGTCCCGGCGACGGATTCCGTCAGCGCGGGCAGCAGCGCCAGCCCATCCCCGACGCCGATGTCGAGCAGGCGCAGCGCGTCGTACTGCGCGTAGATCGCGCGCAGGCAGTCACTCACCGCCGCGTACAGGTGGACGTTGCCGCCGCCGCGAATGAACGCCGCGAAGGCGTCGCCCGCAACGTAGACGTTTGCTTTGCCGTGTTCGCGCACGCGGTCAAGGTAGGTCGCGGCCTGCCGGTAGACATGGCTTTCGGGCTGTTGCTCGGCGGCGGCGCGTGCGTACTGCGCCGCCGCGCTGAAGGCGCCCGCATTGAACGCCAGCAGCGCGAGGTAAAACCGCTCCAGCGCCCCGGCGGGATCGGCGTCGCGCACCCCGGCGTACCCGTGCGTGCGGTATGTCGTCCAGAGATCATCTATAGTTGTCATGTACCACTCTGTTCGGAAGTCAACAATTCTCCGTCGTCAGTTTCCAGTTCACAGCAGGTAGTTTACCGTGATTCATTGGACTTTCGCCGCTCGTGCCTGCGAAGTGCAGCCATCTGGCGGAATCGAAAAACAGTCGCGTATGTGTTATGCTACGCGAATTGATCGTCGACAGAAGGAACACCTGCATGTCAGTTTCGCGGACGCTACGGCGGAATCTGCCTGTTGTTGACGCTGCAATTCGCTCGATCATCATTTTTCTCACTGTGCTGAGCATCCCGCTGGCATCCGCACGAACACTCGGATTATCTGCGGAACAGACCAGCGGCTGGATTCTGGCGCTGTACGGACTGCCCTCCTTCTTGAGCCTGGCGCTCACGCTGCGCTACCGCCAGCCGATCCTGTTCACCGGGAACCTGTTCGTGATCATTTTCATCTCGCGCCTGGGCAACGAGCTGAGCTATCCGGCGCTTATCGGCGCGTCGATCCTGGCGGGTGCGGCGGTGCTGCTGGTCAGCCTGCTGGGCCTGATGGCGCGGCTCGCGGCGTTGATCCCGATGCCAATCGTCTTCGGACTGCTCGCCGGCGCGGTGATGCCGTTCGTCGCTGACATCTTCACACTCACGGGGGAAGCGACGGTCCTGGTCGGCGGCACGTTTCTGGCTTATCTCGCCAGCCGCCGGTTCCTGGGTGACCGCGTGCCTGCGATTCTACCTGCGCTGGTGGCCGGCCACGTGATCGCGCTGTTGAGCGGTGATTTCGGGCAGGTTCCTACCGTCTCGGCGTTGAGCGCCCCCGCGATCATCAGCCCTGACTTTTCGCTGCCGGCGATCATCACCGCTACGCCGGTGTTCGTCGTCCTGATCACGCTGCAGGCGAACACACCATCGCTGATTTACCTGCGCAGCCAGGAATACCAGCCGCCCGACGCCGTGATCAACCGCGTGAGCGGCATCGGCTCGATGTTAGGATCGCTGCTTGGCCCAACCGGGGTATCGCTGTCGTTGCCCGCTACATCGCTGGTCGCCGGGCCGGCAGCTGGCGACCACGCGATCCGCCACCGCTCGATCTACATCTCGTCGGGCGCGGCGCTACTGGTCGGATTGCTGGCGGGCATGGCCGCTGAGATACCGGACATGATCCCGCTATCGCTGTTGCTCGCGCTGGCGGGGCTGGCGGTGGTGGACGTGCTGGCGAACGCGGTGCAACAGGCCGTGCGCGGCCCACTGGTGCTCGGACCGCTATTCGCCTTCGCGGTTGCGCTCTCGGAGATTTCATTGTTTGGTTTTGGGGCGTTCTTCTGGGCGCTCGTGATCGGAACCGGGGTGTCACTACTGCTGGAGCGCGAACAGTTACAGGCGCTGCGCGCTCGCGACCAGAGCGACGGGGACGCGTGAGCGTTAGTGCGTGCGGTGGCGGATCGCAGAAAGGAACAGCCGCCCCGCGTGCTGGCAGGACGGCGGTTGTCGTGTGTGGGCCTGGCAGGATTCGAACCTGCGACCGACCGGTTATGAGCCGGCTGCTCTAACCGCTGAGCTACAGGCCCTTAGAACAAAAACGCCCAGGCTACCGGACGTTTCAGAGCGGGCAACGGGATTCGAACCCGTGATGACAGCTTGGAAGGCTGTAGTGTTACCGCTACACCATGCCCGCGTATCCTGCTATCGTCCTAATCTTACCGGATCGCGCCGGACTTGACAATACCGCGATCGGGCATTCTGCCGCTGCCTGCGCCCTAGCGATAGCGGTTGATCGCCGCGTGCAGGTCGCGTGCCGCCGCCCCCGGATCATCCGCGAAGATGATGCTGCGCGACGCGTTGATGATCATGCCGCGCCCGGCGCTGTTCAGCCCTGCGCGGACCGTCGCTTCGACGTCGCCGCCTTGCGCGCCGATACCGGGCACGAGCAGCGTCATGTCGCCCACCGTCGCGCGGATCGCGCGCAGTTCGTCGGGGTACGTCGCGCCCGCCACGAGCATGCAGTTGCCGTGTGTGTTCCAGGCGTCATGCACGTGCTGCGCCACGACCTGCCACAACGGACGCCCTGCGATCGGCAAGTCCTGGAATTCGCCCGCGCCGGGATTCGACGTGCGGCACAGCAGGATGCAGCCCTTGTCCGCGCGGTCGAGGAACGGGGCGAGTGCCTCGCGCCCCAGGTACGGGTTCAGCGTCACCGCGTCGAAGCCGAGGTGATCGAAGATCGCGCGCACGTAGCCGCGATTGGTCGCGCCGATATCGGCGCGTTTAGCGTCACAGATGGTCAGGATGTCCGGGTGCTGCTCGCGCAGGTAGCGCATGGTCGCCTCAAGCGCGCGCAGCCCTTCGACGCCGCGCGCCTCGTAGAACGCGATGTTCGGCTTGTAGGCCGCCGCGTAGGGATGCGTCTGCTCGATGATCCAGCGGTTAAAGGCGAACTGGGGCAGGTCATGCGCCTGAAAGCGTGCCGGCAGGCGCTCGGCGGCGCTGTCGAGCCCGACGCACAACAGCGAGTCGCTGGCCGCGACGCGCCGTTCGTATTTCTCCACGACCGCGCTCATGCGTCGCCGTCCTGCGCGCCGTTTTCGTCCGTGCCGGGCGGCTGCGCCGTGCCCCACGCCTGCGGATCGCGCATCCAGGCTTCGAGGATCACCAGCTCGCGTTCGCCAAACAGCCCGCGCTGCGAGGCGGCGAGCACGATCTCGGAGAACGGCGTCAGCGGGTGCAGGTGCACGCGCACCTGGTCAAAACGGTGTTGCGCGTCGGCAAAACCGTACGTCGTGATGCACAGGCAGTCGGTCACGGTCGCCCCGGCGTCACGCAGCGCCGCGACGCCCTGCAGGCTGCTGCTGCCCGTCGTGACGAGGTCTTCGACCAGCAGCACGCGTTTGCCGCGCACGTCGCCGCCCTCGATCTGGCTACGGGTGCCGTGCCCTTTGGCTTCTTTGCGCACGAACACCGAGGGGCGTTTGAGCGTGTAGCCCAGGGCCGCGCTGTGCGGGATGCCCGCCGCCGCGATCCCCGCGATCACGTCGTAGGACAGATCGCGCAGCGTGATCAACTCGGCCAGCCCTTCGATCACGGCCTGCCACGCGGCGGGCGTAAAGGGCAGCCGCCGGTTGTCGATATATACCGGCGACCGGATGCCGGATTTGAACGTGACCGGCGCGTCCGGTGTGAAGACAACCGCGCCGCAATCCAGCAGCGCCGCCGCTGCCCGCGCTTGTAAGGTGTGAGGCAAAGTCATATACGAATCGACCTTATCCTGATCGTGTGCCGGTAAATGTCTCCAATCATAGCGCGGTCCCCGGTTGGGGCCAACACCCGGCAGGGCGCGCGTGCAGCGGCGCGCTCAGGCGATAAACCCGTGCTTGCGCAGCCAGTTCTCGAGTTTGATCTCGCCCGGCTCGGTGATCATGCTGCCCCGGTCGATGCCTTTCGGGCTGCTGCCGGGGGCCAGCGGCGCGGGGTCCTCGTAGGGAACATCCTCGCCGGGGCGCGCCACGACGAGGGTCGGCACCGATTGGAAGCCGGTCCAGTCGAGCACGCGCTGTTTCATCGTTTCGTCTTCGTCGATGTAGATCTCGCGGTAAGGGACGTTTTCGCGTTCGAGCACGCGTTTTGCCGTGCGCACGTAAGGGCAGGGACGCGTGCGGGTGTACATCACCAGTTCGTATGTTGCCATCGTGACTCTTGCCTTTCTGGGAGTGTATGGTAAACGCCAGCATCCATTTTCCGGCTGCCGGTTGGTGCCGCAGGTCTCACCTGCGCGGCATAACCGTCAGGATGCCCTGCGGCTGCGTTGGATTCGGTGCCCGGCCATCCCGCGAGGCCCGGCGACCATCGAGGCTTAGGGCGCGGGCAAGTCCTCCGCTTCCAGGAAGCACAGGATCCCGTTGATGATCCCCTGGGCCAGCAAGGGTTGCTGCGTGGTCAGCATCAGGCGGTCCCGGTTCATGAAGCCCAATTCGATGATCGCGGTCGGCGTATCGGACGACACTTCCGCGAATGTGTGGTAGTCGGTCATGTCGTACGTGAGGCCGCCGTGCTGTGGCAGGCCGGTGGTCTTGCCGTAACGGTCGATCAAGCATTCAAGCAGAAACTCGTCCTCACCGCGCGTGGTCTGGCGCGCCGACGCGGACGCCGCGCTGAAGCCGGTCCCTGCCGCGCCGTAGTCCTGGCAGTCGTTGGTATGGACTGACACCAGCACATCCGCCTGGTAGCCCTGCAACAGCGGGTCGAACTCTTCCAGCAGGTCGACCTCGTATTCCAGGCGGCGCAGCCCCGCTACAACCTCGCGCGCGACGGCCTGGTTGATCGAGAGTTCCGTCAGCCCGTCCGGGCAAACCGCGCCGGGATCAGTCTCAAAGCTCTCGTCCTCAGGCCGCCCGCTGTGCCCGGCCACAATGCCGATCCGCACGGTGCGCGATTCAGTGGGCAGCGGCGACGGCTGGATGTTGAGCACGCGCTGCGTGGCCTGGACCTGGTTGAGGCCGGCGCGGAACTCGTCGGTGAAGAAGTCCGGGCGCGTCCACAGGGAGAAGACGGTCGAGACGATCACGGCGGTCATTGCCACGACAACCAGCGTACGTAGCGTGACCCACCACGCGGGCGTCGGTTGCTGGGCGCGGCGGCGCGTGCGGCGTGGCGTGTATACCGGCGCACGTTGCAGTGGCATCGAGAGCGCGGGGGCGCTGCCGTGCGCGCCGATCGCCGGCTCAGGGCCGGCGCGACGCGGGCGCGGGGCTGGCGGCGCGGCGATATCGTCGTCTTCGTCAATACCGGACTCGTCGTCGAGCGCGGCGCTGTCGAAGGTGTGCACCGCGAAGTAATCGTCGTCCGCGCCAGCCTCGTCCACGAACGGGGGAACGTGGCCGGACGTGTCGCGCCCGTCATAATCGCCGGACGCGTCGTCATCGTACAGATGATCGTCGTCGTCGGCATCGGTCCAGTATGGGGCGTTATCGTCAGACATGGTTATTCGCGTATCCCGTCGCAAAACACTAACATGCGATCGTATTCCTGTACCAAATCTTAACGTACTCGCGCGAAAAGCGAAACAGTAGGGTGCGGAAGGGGGGGTATTCGTGCGATTTCTCACGAATGTACGAAACGAAGCGCTTACTGGAAAAATTGCCCAAACCGGAACTCTGCGGTTTAATTGATTCATTTTCCCGTGCCGACCGGTACGCCGACCGGCAATGCACGGTTATGCCCAAGTTTAGCATGACTCTTCGTGCAAGTTGCACAAGTGTGCTCGTAAGAATCTCATTAAACATGCATGAAGACAGCTCGCACCGTGCTTCTTACAATCAATATCATCCGGGGACTGCTTGCGGCAGTTCCGGAGTTTAGCTGGTTAGCCTGGCTGGGGGATCACGATGGACACAGCGCTGGAAACCACCGAACTGAAAACCGTACTCAAATTGGCGCTGCCGCTTGGGAGCCGGTTGCTAACGGGATATCCACACACGCCCGTGAACAGTGTCTCCCATTTGCGAGCGCGACCGCCGATTTTCAGCGGGACGGAGGGGCACGAGTTGGTGCTGGTATCGACCGAGAGCCTGACCAATGCCCCCGACACGCTGTCGCTGGACGTGGTGATCGAGCGGCTCAGCGAGACGCGCGCGAGCGCGTTGGGTGTGCAGGGCGCACTGTCCCCGCGCACGCGGCAGATCGCCCAGGACCGCGACTTCCCGCTGATCACTTTGCCCAGCCGGATCGCCCTGGCGCAGGTGGAGCGCGCGGTGCAGCGCTTGCTGACCGACCGCGACGCGCAGATGCACTACCGCGCGACCGAACTCCAGCAGGCGTTGCAGCGCCATGCCGCCAGCCGTCGCGGGCTGACGACGATGCTCGGCGAGATGGCGCGCATGCTCGACCACCCGGTCGTGGTGCATGACCGCCAGGGAAACGTGATCTCGCGCGGGTTGCCGCACACACTGGGCCGCGACTGGGATGCCCACCGTGCGCTGGCCGCTGGTGCGGATTTTGTGCGCCGCTTCGATCTCGACGATCGCGCCTTTTATGAGGACGACTGGCAGGTGATCGAGAGTCCGGCGGGTGTCACGGTCCCGTTGATCAAGGACAGCCTGCTGGTAGGGTATGTGTCGGTGCTGTCGGCGGGCGAGCGTCCGGACGAGTTCGACCTGATGGCGCTGGAATACAGTGCCAGCCCGCTGACCCGCGAACTGGTCCAGCAACAGAGCATCACGCTCGAACCGGAGCCGCGCCGTCCCACGCGTGACTGGATCGCGGACTGGCTCAACAGCCCTGTCACGGATGACGCGCTGCTTGCCTTGCGCGCCAGCCAGGACTTGTTCGATCCGGGGTTGTGGTACGCGGCGGTGCTGTTCCACTGGACGCCGGGCAGCGAGCGCGGGCAGGCCGCGTTTTCCGCCGAGCGCGTGGTCAGGCTGCTGCAGAACGAAGTGCGCCAGCGGCGCATCAACGCCCCGGTTGGGCAATACGTAGACCGCGCCGTGATGTTGTTCCCCCTGGACGAGCCGCAGCAGACCCAGCGCCTGAAACAGATTGTCGGCTGGCTGCACGAAGCGCTGACCGGTGCAGCGCCGGATGGCGTGATCACGGTTGGTGTGGGCCGCCCGGCGATGGGGCTGACGGCGCTACGCGATTCGTTCCGCGAGGCCGACCGCGCGTTGGCCCTGCCCGCGCAGCTCTGGGATTCGGCCCCGGTAGCGTATTTCGGCGACGTGAGCCTCTACGGGCTGCTGCTGAACGTCAACGAGCCGGAGATGCTCTCGCAGTTCTGCGACCAGTGGCTCGAACCGTTGATCGCCTACGACGCGCAGCACAATACCGACCTGCTGCCGACGCTGAGCGCGTATTTCGCCAACAACGGCAACATGGCCCGCACCGCGCACCTGCTCAACATTCACCGCAACACGCTTGTTTACCGCCTGGGACGCATCACCGAGATTCTGCAGCTCGATATGGACGACTCCGACGTGCGGCTGAACCTGCACCTGGCGCTGAAGATTCACCGGCTGCTGCACGGTGACTGACCGGTTTCCCGCGTGTGGACTATAGAGAAGAAACGGGGCGAGGCTGTTTTCAGGGCTTCGCCCCGGCGTGGTTAACGGCGAGTTGATCGCTGTGCCGCTGCGAGCAGCTCCGCTTCGGCGGCCCGCAGCACTTCATCTTCCGGCGACCGGATGCTCTCCAGGGTGATCGGCACGCGCAGGTCCGGGATCACGCCGACGCCTTCGAGCATGATGTCCTGCGTTTCCGGGTGCACCAGCCGGCCCGTCGGAATCTGCATGTTGAGGCCGCCCGGCAGCCTGTATTGGCCGTCACTGACTTCGCCCGTGAACCCGCCGCTTGGCGTGTGCCCGACGATGATCACGTTGTCGTTCTGGCGCATCGCGTAGGCGAAGATGTCCCCCGCGCTGCCCGTCATCGCGTCCACCAGCACGGCGACCGGCCCGTCATAGTACGGCTCGCCCGCGAGAATCTCGACAAAGCCCCGGTACGCGAAATCGCCGGTGCCATCCGCGTAATACAGGTCGAGCAGGCGCTGGTAGTCCGGGAAGAAACGCCCCGCCATCGCCATCGCCAGCCCCAGCAGGCCGCCGGAGTTGCCGCGCAGGTCGAGAATGATCCCCCCGGCCTGCGCGTCGATCAGGTCCTGCAGCGCCTGCTCGAACAGCCTGTCGGCGTCGCTGACTTCCATCGCGAAGCTGCTCACGCGGATGTAACCGATGCCGGAGTCAAGCATGCGGCTCGTCACCACCCCGTCGGCGAACACCGACCCGGCGAACGCAGACAGGATCGCGCTGAAATCGATCACCCGTGTGAGCGTTGCGCGTTGCACGTTGCCGGTGTCCTGGTCGCGCCACGTGAGCGCGATCTGCGATCCGAGCGGCCCCTGGAACATCGTCGCGGCTTGCAGGTAGCGTTTGCTGTGCGGCGTCGAGGCGCTGGTGAGCAGCAGCGGCGTGTCATCGAGATAGCGCAACGCGTCCGCGCCGTCGATCGTGAGCAGCACATCCCCGTTCTGGATGCCCGCGTTGCTCGCGGGCAGCGCATCGACCACGTCCGTCACGACGATCGCGCCGGTGTTGGTGATCGCCACCCCCGCGATCCCGATCCCGCCCATCATGAGGTTTTGCATCACCGGCAGCGACGCGTAGCCGATGTGCGTGTCCGGCACCAGTTCGCCAAAATGCGCGAGCGTTAGGTGGAAGTCGAGCGCCGATTCCGACTGCGCCACCAGCGGCGTGATCATGTCGTAAATCGCGTCCCAGTCCAGGTTCTTACGCTGGGTGAAAGGGTAGGTTTCGCGCGTGCGCGCGTAGAGCGCTTCCCACGCTGCGCCGTAGTCCATGCCGCTGTAGTCGTTCAGCGCGCCCAGGCTCTCGATGATCGGCACGTCGACCGTTTCGTCGCGCAGGATCGTGAACGGCTCGTGCTCCAGCGCGACCACGCTCCACCCGGCGGGCAACTCCAGCAGTGGATCGTCGTCGGTGAAGGCGGCACCGTCCGCGCCGAACCCGGCGGGGAACGCCTCTCCGGTCTCTGCCGCCCACACGATCACGTGCCCGCCGGTGATGTTGAACGTCAGCGGGGCCAGCCGTGCCGCCATGTCAAGCAGCATCTCGCCCCGGTTCAGGTAGTCGTCGCCCAGGAAATCGATGAACGTGGCCGGTACGAAGACCTGCACGGCGGGCGGCGTCGCGGCGTCGCCGTCGAAATCCAGCGGCGTGCCGTTCGGCGTGTCCGGCAGCGTGAGCGTGTAGGTTCCGCTGACGATGTCTCCGTTAAGCGTGCCGAGTTGCTGCGTTTCCGGCGGCGGCTCGAAGTCGAAATCGCGCTGCACCAGCCCGGCCAGGTCGTAGAGCACGATGCCGGTTTCCGCGCCGATGGTGGGATAGATCGGGTTGGTGGTCGTGTAGCTGCCGGTGATGGTGCGCGGGCCGCCGGCGATCGGGGAATCGTCTTGCGCGCGGGCGGGGAAGACCGCCAGCGCCAGCGCCGCGATCAGCAGCGCCGCCAGTCCCCGGTGTAGTCGCTGGTTCATGATGTCCTCGTTGCCTTTTTCTGCCTGGTTTGCTTGTCTAGCTTATAGCGTAAACCGGCGCGAAATGCCAGCGTGCGCAGGCCGATTCGTAACGTGGTCCATTGTAACGGGCGTGCCGGGCCATGAAGGTTGTAAAAAAGGACCAACGTACCCTTGATTCAGCCCGGTTCATGGTTGCATCATTCGCCCACTATGGGCATACTAGGGCGCGCATCTGGAGGAGAAGAAAGGCGGACGGTCGAGCAGCACCACGCTTGCCCGTCCGTCTACGCTTTATCCGCTGCCGCGCACGGCGGAATCATCATTGACCCGCACCCGGCCCCCCGCTATAATGGCCCCGTGCAACCGCATAATGACACGGAGAGGTAGCATAGTCTGGCCTAATGCGCGCGCCTGGAGAGCGCGTGAGCGGTTACCCGCTCCGTGGGTTCAAATCCCACCCTCTCCGCCAGAGCTATTCCTCGCGGCAGACGTACCCGGTACGGCCTGCCGCGCGTGTTTTGAACGACCAGCTAACAGGCCGGGATTCAGGGAGCGCCCTCACATGATCATCAGCATTGATTTCGCCCGCACGCTCTACGACGACGGCGACCCCGTCCATGACTTCGACCATGTGCTGCGCGTGCTGGCACTCGCGCGGCGGATCGGCACGGCGGAAGGCGCGGATATGCGCGTGGTCGAGACGGCGGTGCTGCTGCACGACATCAACCGCGCGGGCGAAGATCGTGCTGCACACGTGCGCCATGCTGAGCCTGCCGACCACGCGGTCCTGGCGGCGGAACGGGCGCGCGACATCCTGCGCCAGCGCGACCCGTCGCTGGGGGACGATTTTCTCGACGCGGTAGCCCACGCGATCGCAGCGCACCGCTTCCGCAACGCGATCGCGCCGCAAACGCTCGAAGCGAAAGTCGTGTTCGACGCGGACAAGCTGGACGCCATCGGCGCGATCGGGGTCGCGCGGGCGTATGCCTACGGCGGCATGACGCGCCAGCGACTGTGGGACGACGTGCCGGACGATTATCCGGGTGGCAGCGATCACCACACGCCGCACCACGAGTACGTGTTCAAGCTGCGGCGGATTCAGGAGCGGATGCAGACGGACACCGGGCGCGCGCTCGCCCGCGAGCGCCACGCCTATATGCGCGATTTCTTCGCGCGGCTGGCGCGCGAGGTGCGCGGCGAGGTTTGACCGGCGACAAAAAAGCAGAGACGGGCAATTAGCACCCGTCCCTGCACGCGATCACGTTTGGATGACGACACAGAATTAATCGTCTTTGCTGCTTGACTCTTTCTTACGGCTGTCGGTGGCGTAAAAGCCTGCGCCTTTAAACACGATCCCGACCGGGCCGATCAACCGGCGCACGTCACCGCCGCATTCCGGGCACGTCGTGACCGGGTCATCTTTGAAGCTCTGATGACGTTCAAACCGCACACCGCACTCGGAGCACTGGTACTCGTACAACGGCATTGCCGGACCTCCTGCAGCACTGACATCTTCATTCCCACCTCATATTATACACCAAATGATGTAAGAGTTGCGTTAGAGTTCGTCGCGAGGGACGGGGCTTTCCCGGCGGGACTGCTGACCACCCAACGCCGAAATACGGATTGCACGTTTATCCCGCCTGCGGTACGATCCGGCGCGGGGGATCGGTTAAGGGTAGTGGACGGAGTCTTACAGGTATGAGCGAGCCGGAAAACACGCACGACGAGACCAACTCGAAACATTCTGCCGGCCTGGAACGGCGGTTACAGGCGGAGGAACCCCCGATCAACGATGACGACACCAGCCCGAGTCGCCGGGCGGCTGTGCACCAGCGGCTGGCTGCGGAAGAGCCGCCGGTCCGTGCCGGGGACACCCACCCGTCGCAGATCGTGCGTCCGCCGCGAGTGCATGATCGTCCCCCACGGCGCGGCGCGGGGCGGCTGTTGCAGGCGATCGCGGTCTTGCTGCTGACCGGCGCGTTTGTGCTGGTGGCGCTGGCGGCTTACGTCTGGGTGGACGTCGGACAGAGCGACGCGTCCGAAACGCCCGATGATGTGGCGGAGATGGAGGGTATTCCGGAGCGCGACGAGTCGCCGCTGCGCGAGCAGGCGACGTCCACCCCGCCCCCGCCCGCCGGGATGACGCTGCCGCCCCCGCCGTTCAACGGTATCGACGCGATCTTTCCCACCGCCGCCGCTGACGAGATCGCCGCCGCGCTGCTGACGCCCGCAGCGATCGAACCGCCGCGCGATTCGGTCGTGCGCCGGGTGGCGCCGTTCACGATCGAGCGTAGCACCGGGCGCCAGCAAATCGTGCGCTATACCGTGCAGGAAGGCGATACGATCGAGAGTATCGCCGAGGCGTTCGGCCTGAGCGACCATTACACGATCATCTGGTCGAACCGGAGTAGCGATTACAACCCCCTGCGGCCCGGCGCGCAGTTGAACATCCTGCCCGAAGACGGCGTGTACCACGAGGTGACAGAAAACGTCACGATCGGCGCGCTCGCCGCCGAGTATGACGTCGATCCGTACACCATCATCGACGCCGAATACAACGACCTGTTCGGCTCGACGCCGGACACGTTGCTGGTTAAGGGCATGCGCGTGGCGATCCCCGGCGCGGAAGCCGAACGCGAGCTGTTCCTGCCGCAGCGAGTCGATGCGGGCGGTGGCGGTAGCGCGGGCGTGATCAGCGGCTCGTATACGCTGTGGGGCTGCACGGCGAACGTGCAGGGCGGCACGCTGCCTTACGGGCGTCCGCTGGGCAACTATACCTGGATGCGCGGCGTGGTTCCTGGCGGTCATACCGGTGTCGACCTCGCTGCCAGCACCGGCGACCCGATCTACGCCGCTGGTGCGGGGACGGTTGTCTATTCCGGCTGGAGCAATGGCGGCTACGGCAACGTGGTCGTGATCGCGCATGGCCCGGTGTTCACGATTTACGGGCACATGTCGTCGCGGAACGTGCGCTGCGGGCAGCAGGTGGGCGCGGGCGAGGTGATCGGCGCGGTTGGCAACACGGGCAACAGCTCGGGGCCACACCTGCACTTCGAGGTGCGCGACGCGGATTTCAATGTGCTCAACCCGCAGAACTGGGTGCAGTTCTAAACAGATTGCCGGGACCATTGCCGGGCGCGAACCGGCATCCGGTGCCCCGCACCGACATCACGAGGTGCCAGCATGACATCTTCCACCGCGATCACCCCCTGGCCCGTGATCGGGCATACGTGGGCAGTTGAGCAGCTCGCCCGCGCGTTGCGCTACGGGCGGGTGCGCCACGCGTACCTGTTCACCGGGCCGCGCCAGATCGGTAAGACCACGCTGGCCCGCGCGCTGGCGGCGGCGCTTAACTGCACCGGCGCGACGCCCCCATGTGGTGAATGCCGCGCCTGCCAGTTGACGCTCAAGGGCGCGCATCCCGACCTGGCGCTCGTGCAGGCGGAACAGGAAGATGGCCCGATCAAGATCGACCAGATGCGCGAACTGCAGCAAATGCTCGCGCTGCGCCCGTACGAGGGGCGTTACCGCGTGGCGATCCTGCGCCGCTTCGATTCCGCGCGCCCCGTGGCGCAGGACGCGCTGCTCAAGACGCTTGAGGAACCGTCGCCCCGCGTGGTGCTGATCCTGACCGCCGATTCCGCCGAGCGCCTGCTGCCGACGATCGTGTCGCGCTGCCAGCCTCTGCACCTGCGCCCCTTGCCGGTCGAGACGGTGCGCGCGGCGCTGGAAGGGGAGTTCGGCGCGCCGCCGGACGCCGCCAGGACCCTGGCGCAGTTGTCCGGCGGGCGGATCGGCTGGGCGATCAACGCGCTGCAAGACGCCGCCGCGCTGGACCGGCGCGACGACGCGTTAGAGGCGCTGCTGGCGGCACTGGGCGGTAACCGCGCCGCGCGGTTCAACCTCGCGGAGCAGTTGGGCAAGCAGAAAGACGAGCTTAACCTGCTGCTGGATACGTGGCAGGTGTTCTGGCGCGACGTGCTGCTGGCCGCGAGCGGCAGCCGCGCCCTGCTGACGAACGCGGATTATCACGACGTGATCCGTGATATCGCGGACCGCGTCGGCGTCGAAGGCGCGGAGACCGCGCTCAAAGCCACGCGCCGCACGCTGGATTTCCTGGGCAAAAACGTCAATGTGCGCCTGGCGCTTGAGGTGTTGCTGCTGGATTACCCGGTCCCGTAGCCGGACGGTAGCTCCAGCGGCAGGTTGATGTAGAAGGTGCTGCCCTGGTTCGGGCCTGCGCTCTCGGCCCAGATGCGCCCGCCGTGCGCTTCGACCAGCGCTTTGGCGATCGCCAATCCTAACCCCATCCCGCCGTGCCGCCGGGTCATGTGATCCTCGACCTGGTGAAACTCCTCAAAGATGCGCTGCAATTGATCCTGCGGGATGCCGATGCCGCTGTCCCGGACGATGATCCAGACCGCGCCCGGCTTGAGCTTGTAGGACAGGCTGATGTGCCCGCCGCTGGGGGTGAACTTGATCGCGTTGTTGAGCAGATTCGTCAGTGCCATGCTGAGCTTGATACGGTCCACGACCACGACCGTGTTCACGTCCGGCATGGCGACGTCCAGCGTGTGCCCTTTTGCCTCGGCGGTGATTTGCACGTCTTTCTGCGCGGACTGGAAGATCGCCGCCAGCGGGATGTGCTCTTTCTTGAGTTCCGTTTCGCCCAGCTTCAGGTAGCGCAGGTTGGTCATGTCCTCGATCAGGTTGCGCATGCGTAGCGCGCTGTTGAGCACGGCGCTGGCGTGCGCGCTGATGTTGCTCTGCGCGTCTTCCTTGAGGAAGGTCGCGTAGCCCAGGATCACGCTCAGCGGGGTACGCAGTTCGTGCGAGGCGATGGCGATGAAGTCGTTCTTGAGCGAGTCGATCTGGTCGAGTTCGTCATACGCGCGCTGGAGTTGCTCGACCATCTGGGCGTTCTTGATCGCGATCGCCGCCTGGGACGCCAGCACCAGCATGTTACGGCGGTCATCGTCGGTCCACTGGCCCGCCTTTTTGTTCACCGCTTCCAGCACGCCGATCGGCTCGTCCTTGTAGCGCATCGGCACGCCGATCAACGAGCGTGTTTCGAACCCGCTCAGGGTGTCGGCTTCGCGGTAGTGGCGCGGGTCTTGCGTCACGTCGTGCAGCACGATCGCGCGGTTCTCGCGCAGGATCGTACCGGCGAGGCTGCCATCCAGCGGCACGGGGATATCCAGCAGGTCCTGTTCGATGGTGGCTGCGGCGACGAAATGCAGTTCGTTGGCGTTGCGGTCGTAGAGCATGATCGACGCCGACTCGGCCTCGGTGATCTCCGCGGCGTGGCGCAGGATCAGCGCCAGCAGCGCGCGCAAGTCTAGCGTGGAGTTCAGCGCCCGGCTGATGTCCACCAGCCGGTTAAGCCGCCGGATCTCTTTTTCGTAATGTTCGACTGAGTGCGAGTACTCCACCATGTGGTTTGTTTTCCTTGTTGCGTACCCGGTCAGACAGGGGGAGACACATTCGATCGTACACGATCGGGCATACGGGGGCAATCGCGAGGCTGTCAGGAATTGTATATATCAATTAACAGTTTTATTACGGTCGCTGCGCTTCAGACGCGATCAGTGCCGCTGCCAGCGGCCCGCGAAACACCAGCGCCGACCAGTACTGCACGGCAGCGGTTCCGCGTGCGGCGAAGTCGCGGTAGGTGGGGCCATCGAGCACGCCGCCGCAGCCGATGATATCCACCGGCGAGGCGCGGCGGGCTTTTTCGTCCAGCAGCACGGATGCTGCCGCCACCGCGTGATCGTGCAACAGGCCGCCGCCCGCGCCTGCCGTCAGCGCCGGATCGCCGGGCGCGGGCAGCGGGAGCGTGTTCGTCGCCACGATCGCGGTGACTCCGGCTTCCTCGCACGCGCCCAACAGCGCGCGGTACTGCGCGTCGGACAGCCCCGGCCCGACCTTGACCCACAGCGGCACGTCGCGCCCCGCTGATGCGGACACCGCGTGCAGGTGCTGCACCGCCGCGCCCGCCAACTGCCGCGCGAGTTCGGCGCTCTGGTTGCCTCGCGGATCGTCCTCGGTGTTGGGGCAGCTCAGGTTCAGCGTGAACCACGCCGGATACACGCCGCGCCCGGTGAACGCCGCCAGCCCGGCCAGGATTTCGTCCGTTTGCCGGTCGGGATCGTCCACGCCGGGGCTGACCGCGATGTTGATCCCGAACTGCGGCGGGAGTTGCGCCCGGTGCCGTGCCAGAAACGCCGCTGCCGCGTGCACGCCGGGGTTGCGCAGCCCGACGCGGTTTTGCGTGGACCGTGTCGCCACGTCGCGCCAGACCACCGTGCCCGGGTTGCCGAGCCGGGGCCAGCGCGTGAACGAGCCGAACTCGACCAGCCCCACCAGCCGGGGGATGCTGCGCCAGCCGGGCATGATATTCGCGCCGCGCGCGACCGCCGCCAGCGCGTCCGTTTCGGATTCGAATCCGTCGCCTTTGACCAGCCCCGCCGCGAGGATCAGCGGTGACGGCAGTTGCAGATCGCCCACCGTGACCGGCTGCGGGACCAGCGCCAGCCACCGTGCCAGGTCGAGCAGCGGCAGTGCCACCCGGCGATCCGCCAGGCGCAGCACGCGCAACAGGTGCTCGTGGGCGGCCTGCGCCGGGACGCGCGGGAACAACACGGCACGCAGCGCGCGGTAGCTGGCCGCGTTGGCACGCAGGAATGCCGCCTGTGCCAGTGACTTCCCGCGGGATTCGGTTTTGGCGCGCCTGTCTTGCCTCACGCTGCGTCCTCCGTGTCCCCGGCGGCGAACAGATTCCGCCCCGATCCCGGTGCGGCCAGTACGCGCGTGCCGTCGAAGACCTTGCGCCCGCGAATCCAGACTTCGGTCACCTTGCCGCGCACGGCCATGCCCTCGAATGGCGACCAGCCGCAAGCTGTGACCAGCCCCGCCCGCGTGACCGTGTATTCCGCGTCCAGGTCAACCAGCGTGTACGTGCCTTCCGGCGGTATCAGGCCGAAGATGCGCTGCGGGTTGCGCGCCACGAGATCGATGATCTGCTGTTCGGTCAGGCGCCCGTCATGCAGCGCGGTGCACAGCAGCGGTAATGTCGTTTCCAGTCCCGGCACGCCGAAGGGGGGATTCGCGGACGCTTTCTCCGCCAGCGTGTGCGGCGCGTGGTCGGACTCCACTACGTCGACCGTGCCGTCCGCGATGGCGTCCCACAGCGCGGCGCGGTCAGCGGGTGTCTTGAGTTCCGGCTTCATGCGCCCGAACGCACCGAGGCGGGGCACGTCGTCTTCTGTCAGCCACAGGTGGTGCGGCGTCACGCCGATGGAGACCGGCAGCCCGTCCGCTTTAGCCTCGCGCAGCAGCGCGATCTCCTCCGCCGTGCTGATGTGGCAGAAGTGCGTGTGCGTGCCGGTCTCACGTACGAGCGCCAGCACCTCCGCGACGGTCGGCCCCTCGGCATGGACGGCGACCGGACGCCGGGCAGGCCACGCGCGGTAATGCGCCCGGCGCAGCGCCTGGTCCGCGATCAGCAGGTCGCCGGTCGTCGCGTTGTTGTAGATCTTCAGCCCGCACACCGCGTCGACCACGCGGGCGTACTCGGCGGTGTTGTCGTCCTGGCTTGCGCCGAAATACAGGCCCCAGTCGCACGCGGCCCCGCTGCGGATGCGCGCCAGCTTGTGTTGCAGCGCGGTGCGGGTCGTCGTCGCGGGGGCGGTGTTGGGCATATCCAGCACGGCCCAATAGCCACCCGCCAGCGCCGCACGCGTTTCGGATGCGAAGGTCGCTTTGTGCGCCCAATCCAGGTCGCGCAGGTGCACGTGCGGGTCGACCGGGCCGGGGATGCGAAGCAAGCGTGTCATGGATCACCGTCCTGTGTGGGCGGGCGCGGGATGTTCATGTACCGGCCCGTGCCCACCTGTAAACTGCCGCCAGTAAAGCGAAAATCGTGGGCTGCTCACACCCACAAGCCGCCGACGACCTTCGCCAGCAGCGCCATGCGCGTGAACATGCCGTTCTCCATCTGGCGGAAATAGACCGCGCGCGGGTCGGCATCGATCGTATCGTGATCGTCGGGTGTGCCCATCTCGTGCTTGCGCGGCAGCGGGTGCATCAGGATCGCGTCGTCTTTGGCCTGGGCGAGCACGTCCGGTGTCATGATGAAGCGGTCCTTGATCGCGTGGTAGTCCTGCGGGTCGGCGAAGCGCTCTTCCTGGATGCGCGTCCAGTAGATCACGTCCGTCTCGGCCAGCACGTCCAGCAGGTTGTTGGTCTGGGTGACCGCCAGGCCCCGCGCCTGCACGAACGACGTGATCGCGGCGGGCATCTGCAGTTCGTCCGGCGCGACGAAGTTCAGCACGGCGTCCTGGGCCTCGTACCGCGCGATCAGCTTCGCCAGCGAGTGCACCGTGCGCCCGTGTTTGAGGTCGCCCACCAGCGTGATGTTCTGGCGGTCGATCGCGCCCTTGAAGTCGTAGATCGTGAAGCAGTCCAGCAGCGCCTGGGTCGGGTGCTCGCCCACGCCGTCACCGCCGCTGATGATCACCGGCTTGCGGTCGATCTGCTCGCGCAGCCGGTCGAGGTAATATGCCGCCTCGTAGGACGAGCCGACTTCTGGGTGCCGCAGCACGATCACGTCGGCGTAGCAGCCCACCGCGCGCACGGTATCGGCCAGGTTCTCGCCCTTGTAGATCGAGGAGAAGCGCACGCCGTTACTGGCCGCGACAACCTCGCCGCCCAGCCGCCGCATCGCCGCCTGGAATGAGAGATCGGTCCGCGTGCTGGCTTCGTAGAACAACGTCGCCATCAGCGAGCCGGCGGCAAGCTGGAGCAAGCCCCGGTCGTGCTGTTTGATGCGCTTGCGGATCGACACGGTCGCGTCGAACAGGATTTGCAGGTCGCGGCGCTCGAACTGGTCCACCGAGATGATGTGTTTGTGCGTGAAGTCCCCGTCGATCCTCGGCGGGGTGTAGTCGCGCAGGAATTGCCTGGAGTGGCGCAGGTCCGCGTATTGCAGCGCGTCGTTCATCGATGTTTCCTCCTAGTACAAAAAATAACCACCCAATGGTGGGTGGCTTTTGAAACGACGGATGATCGCGACCACGCGACCGGACCGGCAATGCCGCGCTCGCACCGGGACTCGCCGGAGTCGCGGTGCGGGTAATCCAGCCGGGCGGGTTAGGGCAGGCGTCATCGCTGGCAGTGTCCGTGATCGCTTTACGTTTGGTTTGGGGCCGGTGCCGGGGATACATACAAAAAGCCCAGAGCCGGGGCCCTGGAACTTCAGTGTACCGGGGAATGAAGGCGGCGTCAAGGCAGTTTTTGTGTGCCCGCGACGCTGCAAACCACGAACGCACGCCTTTACTGGGTGTGCGTTCGCATGGTACTGTAGCCGGGGTGCAGAAGCAGCACCCCGGACGCCAGTGATATGTACGGCGCGACGAATCCTACGGCGTCAAGACAACCGTTCCAGCGTGCGGGATCCGGGCGCAGGTGTAACCGCCTGTGGCGGTCGCGGGCAGGGCCTGGAGCGAGCGCGGCGCGTCGAGCGCGCTCAGGAACCACAAGGTGCCTGACCCCTGCAAGCAGACTTCCACGCTGCTATTGAACGCCGGCACACTCAGCGTGCCTGCCATGCCGAAGACGTCAACGGCATGGATCACGCCGGCACCAACCAGGGTTTCGTTGCCGACCTCTGCCGCCGAATTGACGAAGTCGCCGTCCTCGGCCAGCACGCGGCAGTACACGCCGCCGTTGGTGACCGTGCCACCGGGCACGTCCGCGCGCACGATCGGGTTGGTCGTGCCGGTCAGGTCAGCGCATAGCGGGGCCTGGGCGCGCGCGTGATCTTCGGGTGATGGCTGGTAGACGTCCGCTTCCCCAGCCGGTGCGTCATATGTGGCGATGCTGCACGCGTTCGCCACTAACTGCGCCACGTCCCCGGTGCAGGCCAGATGGCTTACGCCGTTCAGGTAGATCACCTGAAAATCGGGGCGGTAGGCGGTGGCGATCGAACCGTCGGTGTAGGTCCCATCTTGAACGCCGCTGCCCTGGAGCGTCAGGATATCGCGATAGGTGCAGTTGTAAGCCGTAACTTCATCGTGGATCAGCGTGGTCCCGTCACCGGCATAATCAGCCGCTGCGAAGTAATTGCTGCCACCGGACACCGGGCTGTAGCCTGCCGTCATAATGCGCCCGCCAAGCGAATTGCCGGATGTGTAAGCTGCGAACGCGCCGAGCGCGACCACACCACCGCCATCGACGTAATCCGCCAGCCTGTCGCCGAACAATGTCGCATCAGCGTGACTGAAGTCTGTCCAGACGAAAACGCAGTCGTAATTCTGGAGTTCGGCCAGCGTCGGTGTCGCTGCACTCGAATCGAAATAATCGACCGCGCCGCCGGTGATCGCGGCGATGCTTGCGCGGAAACCTGCATCGTCATTTTGGGATGGCGCGTACAGAATGTCGACGCCGCTACCGGTGATCGCCGAGCTGGTCCCTGTGTAGGACAGGGTGAGGGCTGCGAATACGAACAGCACCAAAACAAGTAAGCCGAATGCGCGTCGTGCAGAATGAGACATGGAACTCCCCCTCTATAATATTTTGGATCCTGGTCGAGCGCGTCTATCTATTACAGGTTCAACGTGCTGGGATGATTTGTGAACGGTCTGGTGCGGCGCTGTCGAATCGCCACGACCACGACCGGGGCGGGCGAATCTAACAGATGCAGCCATTAGCGCGTTATTGCATGCCCTAAGAGTTCACAAAACTATAGATACGTCGCCATTTTATCATTGTTGAGCGGATTAACCAACAACCAATCGACGTTTGCCGCCCCTTTCAAACGTTGGGGCTGTGTGAAACTTTCGTGAATTATCATCTGTAGCGGCACAACCAGCTATCTAGATATTTGACTTCAAACTGGTACCCCAGTATGATTACACAGTATCAGGGGTTGGCGTTTGCGAAACGTGAAGCGCTTAATGACCCCGGCGCATCGATCACAACTATGGAGCAGCAATACAATGCTAAATGGCAAACGGTATCGTGGCACTGTGCAAGAGTTCAACACCTTTGGGGGCAGGGGCACGATCCTGATGCAAGACGGGCGTGAAGTCCACGTGCGTTATTCTGCCATCCTGGGTGAAGGCGTGCGCAGCCTTGAGAAGGGCACGCTGGTTTCGTTCCAGCTTGAGGAATCACGCCGCGGGCTGGTAGCAGTACGCGTCCGGCCCGAATAACGCAAACTTCCGGCAGCATACCCGCTGCCGGTTTGCTTTACCCCCATCCTGCAAGTTGCTGGTTCAACCGTCGAGACTCCTTCTGCCTCGACTGGTTATCGCCTTTTGCGTTACAATCAAACACATTACTGCGACCATTCACGAAGTCCAAGCGCGCGACTTCGTTTGTGTTGTTTTGAACGGCCACACCATACGGCATACGGGGGACGTCTTGCGATGCCTGGCTCTGGGAGCGGGTATGCGCGGCGTCCCCGGAGGAGTTTATTGATCATGCATGAAGGTAAGTTACGCATCCTGCCCTTAGGCGGGCTTGGTGAGATCGGCAAGAACATGATGCTGATCGACTATGAAGGCAGCGGCATCATCATCGATACCGGCATCATGTTCCCTGAAAATGACATGCTCGGCATCGACTATATCATCCCCGACTTCCAGTACGTCGTGGAGGAGATGCAGCGCGGCCTGGTCATTCACGGGATCGTGGTCACGCACGGGCACGAGGACCACACGGGCGCGATCGGGCACGTGCTGGACTTCATCAACGCGCCGGTCTACGCGACCGCGCTCACGGCGGGGTTGTTGGAGGTCAAGCTGCGCCAGTCCGGGCACCGCGAGCACCCGCTGCACATAATCAAGGCGGGCGACGTGCTGGACTTGGGGCCGTTCAGCGTGGAGACGTTCCACGTGTGCCACAGCATCCCCGACGGCGTCGGGCTGGGCATCACGACGCCGATCGGGTTGGTGGTGCATTCCAGCGATTTCAAGTTCGACCACACGCCGGTGGACGGCTGGCCGCCGGACTTCGCCAAGCTCGCGGAGTTCGCACAGCGCGGCGTGCTGGCGCTCCTGGCGGACAGCACCAACGCGGACCAGGAGGGCTGGACGCCTTCCGAGACCGCGATCGATCAGGCGTTTGACGAGGTCTTCGCCCAGGCGCAGGGCCGGATCATCGTCGCGACATTCGCCTCGCTGATCTCGCGCATCCAGCAGGTCGCCACCGCCGCGCGCAAACATGGGCGCAAGATGGCGGTCGCAGGGTACAGCATGACCGAGTACGTCAAGGTGGCGACGCGGCTCGGGTACCTGCGCCTGCCACCGGATATGCTGGTCGCGGTGGACGAGGCCAACAAAATGCCGCCGAGCAAGGTCGTGATCATGGCGACCGGCACGCAGGGTGAGCCGTCGGCGGTGCTGGGCCGCCTCGCGTGGGGCCGCCACCGCCAGTTGGAGATCCGGCACGGCGACACCGTGATCATGTCGGCCCACCCGATCCCCGGCAACGAGGAGCTGGTCCACCGCACGATCAACAAGCTGATCCAGGGCGGCGCACACGTGATTTACCACCCGGTCGCGCAGGTGCATGTATCGGGACACGCGCGGCGCGAGGAACTCAAGCTGCTGCATAACCTGGTGCGCCCGCGCTTCTTCATCCCGGTGCACGGCGAGCTGCGCCACCTGACGCAGCATGCGCTGCTGGCGCAGGAACTCGGCACGCCGCCGGAGAACACGGTCGTGGTCGAGAACGGTACCGAGATTTTGCTCACGGAAGATTCGATCGAGGTGGGCGAGCGCGTGCCGGGCGGTTACGTGTTTGTGGACGGCAAGGGCATCGGGGATGTCGGCCCGATCGTAATGCGCGATCGCGAGGTGCTCGCCAGCGACGGTTTTGTGAGCGTGCTGGTGCTGGTGGACGAGGCGACCGGGGGCTTATACGAGGAGCCGGAGTTCATTTCGCGCGGGTTCGTGTTCCTGCGCGAATCCGAAGACCTGCTCGACCGGGCGCAGGATGTCGTCGCGGAGACGGTGGCGAGCTTCCAGGGTACGAACCTGACGCGCAAGGTCGAGGACGCGCTGTCCAAGTTCTTCTACAACGAGACCAAGCGCCGCCCGATGGTTTTCGCGTTCGTGCGCGAGATACCGCGCTAACGGGGACGCAGGGGCAGTTGCGCCATCGCCAGCCGCCCTGCATAATTAGGATACCGGGCTGCAGTGCGGCCCGGTCGTTATCGAATGGACAAGTAGTGTAAGGAGCGATCGTGCGCGTAAAGCAATCGCATTGGATGCGCCTGGTGGCGTTTAGCCTGGGATTAATGGCTTTGGTCGCGCTGGTGGCAGCGTGTGCCGGGGACGATGAGAACACCAATGGTGGTGGGGTGATTCCGTCAAGTGCGGAAGCGGCGCTCAGCAATGCCGCCGCTGCGGGTGATGCTGCGCTCGCGGCGGGGTCGGGGAACGTCCTTGCGCCACAGGCCACGCCGGAAGCCCCGCTCGCTGCCAGCGTGAACGGCGAGCCGATCACGCTGGCCGAATTCGAACGCGAGCGCGCGCGCCGCGCCCTGGGGATGCAGATCGAGCCGGCGACCCAGGAGGCATTTGACGCGAGCGTGCTGGATGCCATGATCGACCAGCTCTTGATCGAGCAGGCGGCGGCGGAACTCGACATCACGATCGGCGACGAGGCGGTCGACGAGGAGATCGCGCTGCAGGTGTCGCTTGCGGAGGCGAACGACACGACGCTTGAAGAGGTGCTGGAAGCGCAGTTGTACACACTGGACGAATACCGCGAGGTTGTGCGCGACGTGCTGCTGGTCCAGCAGATGAGCGAGGTCGTGGCGGAAGTGCCCGACAGCGCCCCGCAGGTCCATGCACGCCATATCCTCGTGGCGGACGAAGCCGCCGCACGCGATCTACTGAACCAGTTGCAGGCGGGCGCGGACTTCGCGCAGTTGGCGACGCAGTACTCGCTGGATTCGTCGAGCGCCCCGTCTGGCGGTGACCTGGGCTGGGTGCCGCGCGGTGTGCTGCTGCAGCAGGAGATCGAAGACGCGATCTTCGCGCTGGAACCGGGGCAGACCGCGCCGGACCCGGTGCGGAGCAGTCTCGGTTTCCACGTCGTGCAGACGCTTGAACGCGTCGAGGATCGCCCGTTGTCGCCCGCGGATGTCGCGCAGGCCCGGCAGCAGAAGTTCCTCGACTGGCTGGAGACCCAGCGCCAGGATGCCACGATCGAACGGTTCGTTGGCGTGGTGGAGTAGATAGTCGTTGTCAGGTCCCCCGTCGTGCCGTGTGTGCATGTCGCGCGGCATGATGGGGACCTGCTGAGCACAGGAGACACAAGAGATGGGCCAGGGGTCAAATTTGTTTTTTGATGTCATCGCGGCGGTGTTCCTGGTGTTGACACTGCTGGTGGGAATCGTCGTGCTGGCTGTAGCCACGGATGCGATGGAAGCCCCCATCCTGGCACCGGGTGATGACGAAGTGTTGCCGACACAGGCCGTGCCCCTGACGCTGACACCGTCACCGGTGCCCGGCCAGGAGGTGACGCCGCCAGAGACACCCGTACCGGATGCAGAGTAGCGATAAGGGGGCGTAGGGACGATGAACCGCGCCGCAAACGCGTTTTTTAATCTCGTGACGCTCTTGTTCTTCCTGGCGACGATCCTGGTCATCGCGGTCGTGATCAGCATCGCGGGCGACACGATGGAACCGCCGATCTTCGCGCCGGAAGAGGACGAGACGCTGCCGACACAGGTCGTGATCCTGTCGCCCACGCCGAAGCCTTCTTGGACGCCGTCCCTGACGCCCACCGCCACCCCGACGGACCTTCCGACAGAGACGCCCACGGCGACACCTACCGCGACCGCCACCGTCACGCTGACCCCAACCGTGACCCGCACGCCGACGATCACCCCGACGTTCACGCTGTCGCCGACTAACACCCTGATCCCACCCACTGCGACGCCTACCGCCACCGCCACGCCGACCCCGACCGTGACACCGATCGGCCCGACCCCGACGCCGACGACGGAATTCCCGTTCATCGTGCAGCCGGACTCGCTGATCTTGCGCGCGAATTTCGCCAACGCTGCCGGGTGTAACTGGCAGGGCATCGCGGGGCAGGTGACGACGACGGGCGGCGACCCGGTGATCGGCGTGCAGGTGCGTGTGAACGGCACGGATATCGAACAGCGGACCACGTTAACCGGCACCAATACATTTTACGGCCCTTCCGGGTGGGAGGTCGTGCTCGGCAACCAGCCCCGGACGGGTCTCTACACGGTCGAGTTGTGGGCGAACGGGACGCGTGTCTCGCCGGTGGTCGAGATCGTATTTCCGGGATCGTGCCAGCAAAACCTGGCGACGGTCAACTTTATCCAGACGCGCCCGTTGGAGTGACCCGGCGGTGCAGTGGCTGCGATCGCGCGGGGGAGTGGCGCGCTCGCGGGCCGATCTCGCCCGCCGGTGACACACTGGGAAGCACACAGGCTGAGTCATGTCGCGGAAGCGCTCGAATAGCCCGATCTATGATGTAATCACCGTGCTGTTCGTGATCCTTACAGTCGCGGTGGGTGCTGTGTTGGTGTTGATCATCAACGATCCCAACACGGCGCTGAACCCGTTCCCGCCACCGACCATACCGCCGATCGTGAACCTGCCGACCCTGACGCCGTCCGCCACGCCGACCAGCACGCCGACCGCCACCGCGACGCCCTCGATCACGCCGACGGCTACCGCGACCGGGACCGCCACGCCGACCAGCACGCCGACCGCCACCGCCACGCCGACGATCACGCCGACGCAGGTGCTGGCGGGCGCGAATGAGCAAACCCCACAGCCGCCGCCGGCCCAGCCCGCGACCCTGGCCCCGCTGGATGACGGTAGCGGCAATATCATCTCCGGCGCGTCGCCCGTGCAAACTACCGCTGTTTCGCCGCCATCCGCCGCGCGGACCCGGTCGCCGTACCCGTTCACGGTGGACACGATCCGCCGCACGGCCAATCCGGGCGAGCAGGGCTGCCAGTGGTTGAGCATTGCGGGTACGGTGAGCGGGCTGATGGGCGAGCCGTTGCCGGGCCTGGCGGTCGAGGTGACGGGGGAGAACTTCCGGCAGGTGCAGTTCTCCGGTTCGGCGGCGCGGTGGGGCGAGTCGGGGTTCGAGGTCCCGGTCGGCGCAGCGCCCCGCACCGCGACGTATACCGTCCAGATCAAGAGTTCGACCGGCGGCCTGTTGTCGGATGCGATCGAGGTCGAGACCGGTAACACGTGTAACGAGACCGTGACGCTGGTCGAATTTGTGCAGAATCACCCGTATTAGCGCCAGCGGTTGTTGGCTGTTGGTCGGTGGTTATTGGTGGCAGCAGCGGGAGAGGCACCAACACCTTGAGCACCAATCACCAACAACTACGACTGGCAACTTGCCGGCAGGAGCAGCCCTATGGCGAACGCGGATCGCGTGCCAACCGGTATCCCCAACTTCGACGCGATGATCGGCGGTGGCTTCGTGCCCCGGTCGGCGAATCTGCTGCGCGGCGCGCCGGGCACGGGTAAGACGACCTTCGGCCTGCAATACCTGCTTGCGGGCGCGCAGCGCGGCGAAGCGGGGCTGTTCATTTCGTTCGAGGAGTTCCCGCGCTCGCTGTACCGTGACGCGGCGGGTCTGGGCTGGGACCTCGCCGCGCACGAACGAACCGGCGCGCTGCACGTACTGTTCACCTCGCCGGAAGTGTTGTTGCAGAGCCTCGCCACACCGGACAGTAAACTGCTGCGCACGCTGCACGAGCACGATATCCGGCGCGTGGTGCTGGACAGCCTGACGCACTTCACGCAGAGTACGGGCGACGATCACGCGCTGCGCCGCACGTACCACCAGGTGATCAGCGCGCTGCGCCGCGAAGAGGTCACGGCGCTGTACCTGGCCGAAGAGATGCGCTCGGATTACACCAGCCACGAGCGCGGGCGGCTCTCGTTCGTGGTGGACAGCCTGATCATGCTGCGCTACCTGGAGATCGACAGCGCGATCGCGCGCGCGATCCTGGTGCTGAAGCTGCGCTCGTCTGCGCACGACACCACGATCCACAGCTACCACATCGGGCCGGGCGGGATCACGGTCGGCGCTGCGTTGGAGGGTAAAACCGGCCTGCTCAGCGGCATCGCGCAGCACCGCATCATCAGCACAGTCAAGTAGCGCGATCGCGTTCGCTGCCCCGCGCTGCAACATTTTCGCCTCAAAGCCGTAGAAAACAATAGAGCACCGCTAATGAGAAGGGATATCACGATGGACGGGGTAACCACCATTATTGCCGCCGTACTGATCGGGGCGGCACTCGTCATCGGCATGCGCTACGTGTGGAAGCATTTCGGTCGCACGTTCCCCGCCTGGGGCGCGAAACATTACCGCGAGATCAGCGGCGCGCAGGGCGACGACGATAACCGCCACCCCTGAGACTTCGCAGCACCACACCACCTGTCACCCCACGCGCGCATGACAGGCAGCCTGCACCTGCCTGACAGCGCGGCGTGAATCCTGTGCGATCTATAACGTTTGCTGAGAAAATCGCCATCCGGCGTTGCCAGATGCTGCGCGGCGGGGTAGGATTCCGACCGCTTTAAGGTGTGCGTACAAATGAGCACCGGGTTGGGGTGAGCGAACAGTTGACGGTGTGGAGCGCGGAGCAAGGGATTTGATGGCACAGAAGTCGCGCAGCGGGCGGCTGATTTTGCTGGGCGTGGGCTTGATGGTGCTCGCGTTGGTGGCGTCGGCGGGGCTGCTGCTGTTGTACCTGACCGGGGATGATGACCCGGACGGCGAAGGCGAGCGCGTGCTCGCGCCGACGGTCCCGCCGGTTGGCGCGGTGACCGCGACGGCGTACGTCCCGCCGACGACGCCACTCCCCGATACGCCGACCCCCTGGCCCACGGTGACGCCGCAGCCGACGCTGCCCCCGGTGGACTGGACGCGTCCCACCGCCGCCCCGGACGTGATCGCGTCGGCCCTGGACCGGCCCGCCCTGAACGCGGTGACCACGTCCGTCCAGCGCCACATCGAGCCGCTGACGATCATCCCCGCGCGCGAGCGCAATACGGTGATCACTTACACGGTGCAACGCGGCGACAACCTCAGCGAGATCGCGGCCCGCTTCGGGCTGGACGAAAACACGATCATCTGGTCCAACGACCGCTTTTACGTCAACGCGATGCGCGTCGGGTTGAAGCTCAACATCCTGCCGGTGGACGGGGTGTACCACCGCGTGCAGGAACCGCAGACGGTCGCGCAGGTGGCCGAACAGTATGACGTCGAACCGTACGCGATCATCGACTCGGAATACAACTCGCTGTTTGGCGTGGAGCCACAGACGATCCTGCCGGTCGGGTTATACGTGGTCGTGCCCGGCGGGACCGGCTCGACCGAGCCGATCTACTGGGACCCCGGCATCGTCATCACCACCGACGGCAGCAGCCCGGTGGGGACAGGCGTCAATGCGGGCGCGACGGTGGCCTCATTTGCCGAGGGCGATCCCGGGTCGTGCGGCAGGCAGCCGGTGATCGGCGGGACAGCCCCCACGACCGCCCCGATCTGGCGCAATTACCGCATCACGCAAGATTATTCGTGGAATCACGGCGGGATCGATCTTGCCGTGCCGGAAGGGACGCCGGTCTACGCGGCGGGCGGCGGTACGGTGATCTTCGCGGGGATGAGCACGTGGGGTTACGGCTACACGGTCGTGATCGCGCACGGCGGCACGCTCAGCCTGTACGGGCACCTGAACGGGGCGTTTGTGTCCTGCGGACAGGTGGTCGAGGCGGGGCAGAACATCGCCGTGTCGGGCAACTCCGGGCGCTCCAGCGGGCCGCACCTGCACTTTGAGATTCGCGGTCCTGGCGGCGCGCCGGATAACCCCTGGAACTGGCAGAGTTTCTGATGCTTGCGGGGGCAGTTGCGACGGCTGGTTGTGCCTGAACTGCCCCCGGTGGTGGTCCTGCGGCGTCTGCTAACCCGCGTAACCTTCTTCGGATGTCTTCTGCTTCAGTTCTGCCAGCGAGAGGTCGGCCCACGCCACGAAGCGATCCATATCCAGGCCGAGCTTTTCGGCAACCCCGCAACCGTATGCAGGATCAGCTTTGTAGAAATGCACCAGTTGGCGTGCTTTGATCCGCTCAGGGACGCCTTCCATCGCCTCGGCAATGTTGCTGAATAACTGCGCCTTCTGATCGTCATTCATCAAGCGGAACAACGCGCCCGGTTGGCTGTAGTCGTCCGCGCCATCCCGGTGATTGTAACGATCCGCATCACCGGATATCTTCAGCGGCGGTTCCAGGTACCGTTCGTCTTCCACCGGGCCGCCCATGCTGTTCGGTTCGTAATTGACGGCCCCGCCGTAATTGCCATCGAAACGCATATTGCCATCACGGTGATAGGTGTGCACGTCTGCGTGGGGATGGTTCACGGGCAGCGTAGCGTAATTCACGCCGATCCGGTAACGGTGCGCGTCGGCATAAGACATGATGCGCGCCTGGAGCATCTTGTCAGGTGAGAAGCTGATGCCAGGGACGATGTTCGAGGGTTCGAACGCGGCCTGCTCGATCTCAGCGAAATAGTTCTCAGGGTTGCGATTGAGCTCCATCACGCCGATCTCGACCAGTGGGTAATCTGCGTGCGGCCAGACTTTGGTCAGGTCGAACGGATTGATGTGATAGGTCTCAGCCTCTACTTCCGGCATGATCTGCGCGTAGACACGCCAGCGCGGATAGTCGCCGCGCGCGATCGCGTCGAACAGGTCGCGCTGCGAACTTTCACGGTCGCGACCAACGACCTCGCGGGCCTCGGCGTTCGTCCACGTCTTGATGCCCTGCTCGGTCTTGAAGTGCAGCTTGATCCAGAACCGTTCGTTATCGGAATTGATGAAACTGTACGTGTGGCTGCTGTAGCCGTTGACGAAACGGTACCCCTGCGGCAGCCCGCGATCGCTGAACAGGATGGTGACTTGATGCAGACTCTCAGGGGAAAGCGACCAGAAGTCCCACATCGCGGTAGCTGACCGCATGTTGGTTTTGGGATCGCGCTTCTGCGTGTGGATGAAATCGCCGAACTTGTACGGGTCACGGACAAAAAACACCGGGGTGTTGTTCCCCACCATGTCCCAGTTTCCCTCTTCGGTGTAAAACTTGACGGCAAACCCGCGCACATCGCGTTCCGCGTCGGCTGCCCCGCGCTCGCCTGCGACGGTGGAAAAGCGCGCCAGGCACGGCGTTTGCTTGCCCACTTCGGAGAAGATCTTCGCTTTGGAATAGGTCGTGATGTCGTTTGTGACGGTGAACGTTCCAAATGCACCGGACCCTTTGGCGTGTACCACGCGTTCGGGGACGCGCTCACGGTTAAACGTCGCCATCTTTTCTAAGAGTTGATAATCCTGCATCAACAGCGGTCCGCGCGGGCCAGCCGTCAGCGAGTTCTGGTTGTCCCCAATCGGTTGGCCGTGCGCGGTGGTCAGTTGCTTCTTTTCATTCTTATCCGGCATGTTGGTTGTCCTTTTTTCTGGTTATCGGAATCAAAACGCTGAGCGGGTAAGCTGGCTTGCCCCATTCTACCCGGTTATAGTATAAGTGCATAATATAAATCCACTATGTTATGTATAGGGGTTGACTATTGAATTGAGGGGTTATGGAGATTCACCAGTTGTATTACTTCGTGGCGGTGGCCGAGACGGGCAGCTTCAGCCGGGCGGCTGAACGCTGCAACGTGGCGCAGCCATCCATCAGCCAGCAGATCATGAAACTGGAGCAAGAACTGGACACGCCACTGTTTGATCGACTGAGTCGTAGGGTCGTTCTGACGGATGCAGGGCGCAAGCTGCTGCCGCGTGCAAACGCGATACTGGCTGAATTACACGAGATCAAACACGTGTTAAGCCACGCGAGGTATGAGGGGCACGGCTCATTGACGGTCGGTTTCATCCCCACGATTTCGCCGTTTGTCCTGCCGAGCATCATCAAAAGCTTCGGGGAGCGGTTTCCACACGCGACACTGGACGTCCACGAGGATTTGACGGAAACGCTGGTCAGGGATCTGATCGACGGCAAGCTCGACGTGGCGATCACCAGTTTGCCGATTCACAACCAGCACATTCGCACGCAGGAATTGCTGACCGAACCCCTGGTCGTCGCTTCGTCCCGCGAATACGATATTGTCAACTGGGCGTCAATCCAGGTAAAGGCGTTGGACGATTTCCCCTTCATCGCGCTCGACGAAGTGCATTGTCTCGGTGAGCAGGTGCAGCTATTCTGCTACCAGCAAAACCTGAACGTGCAGATTGTGTGCCACACGACGCAGCTCTCCACGGTGCAAAACTGCGTCGCGTTGGGGTTGGGGGTGTCGCTGGTTCCGCAAGCGTTGGCCGCGAGCGACACGTCCGGCAAGGTTGTGTACCGTATGCTGAGCGACGCTGTTCCACAGCGGAAGATCGCTGCCGCGACGCATGTGGGACGATCCCAATCGTACCTGGCGCAGCAGTTCATCGCGATGGTGCGCCAGGCGTATCCCGTCACACGGTGACGCGCGACCATGCCGCGCGGTGCAGCGCCAGACACGGACGATATCAGTGGCCCGCTTCCAGGCATCGCGCGTGTGACGGCCAGTCCAGTGCTCACCCGTCCAGCGGTTTGAGCTTATGCAGCAACGTCGGCAGCAGCTCGCTGACTGTCGGGTGGATGTGTACAGCATGTTGCATGACCGTGTAGGGCGCGTTGGCGTACATCAGGTCGGTGATCGTGTGCACGATCTCGTCACCGCCGATCCCCAGCAGCGCCGCGCCGAGGAACTGCTTCGTATTGGCGTCCACCAGCACCTTCATCAGCCCCTGCGTTTCATCGCGCTCGATGGCGCGTGATACGTCACTCATCGGCATCACGCCGGTCAGGGCCTCGCGTCCCGCCGCGCGGACCTGCTGCTCGGTCATCCCCACGCGGCCCAGCGGCGGATCGATGTACAGTGCATAGGTCATGTGGCGATCCGACAGCCGCCGGTTTCCGCCGTTCAGGTTGTCGAGCACGATCTCGTAATCGTTATAGGACGTGTGCGTGAACGCGCCCTCGCCGTTGACATCGCCCAGCGCGTAGATGTGCGGCACGTTCGTGCGCAGGTGATCGTCGACCGCGATATAACCGCGCGCGCGTGTCTCGATTCCGGCCTTCTCCAGCGCGAGCCGGTCCGAGTTCGGGCGGCGGCCAATGGCGACCAGCAGGTGCGTGCCGCTGACCGTGCACGTGTCGCCGTTATGCGTGATGTTCACGGTGATGCGCCCGCCGTCCTGCGCGACGTGCGTCGCTTCCGCGCCGGTCAGGACGCGCACGCCTTCGTTTTCCAGGATGCCGCGCACGGCCTCGCTGATGTCCGCGTCTTCGCGCCCGATCAGCCGGGGGCCGGCCTCGATGATCGTCACGTCGCTGCCGAAGCGCCGGAACGCCTGCCCGAACTCCAGCCCGATGTAACCGCCGCCGAGGATCAGCAGGTGCTGCGGCAGTTCGTCAAGCCGCAGCATGCCAGCATTGTCCAGGTAGTCCACAGCGTCCAGCCCCGGGATGTCCGGCACGTACGCGCGCGCGCCGGTGTTGATGAAGATGCGCTCGCCCTCGATGACCTCGTCGCCCACGCGGACCGCGTGCGGCCCTTCGAAGCGGGCTTCCTCGCGGTAGATCGCCAGGTTGTCGATGCCTTCCAGCCGCTTCACAAGCCCGCCCCGGAACTGTTCCACGATCGCGGCCTGGCGCTGCATGACCGTGTCGAAGTCGATGTGGACCGGCCCGGTTTGCACGCCGAAATCCGCCCCGCGCCGCGCCAGGTGCGCGGCCCGCGCGCTGGCGACGATCGTCTTGGTGGGCGAGCACCCGTAGTTGATGCACGTCCCACCGATATAACCACGCTCTGCCAGCGCGACCGTCCAGCCTTTGTCCGTTAGGGCGCCTGCCAGCGGGAACCCGGCCTGCCCTGACCCGATGATTATCGCGTCATAACGCATGTAGTGATCAGTCCTTTCGCGTGTTATTGCTCTGGTTTAGGGTGTATCGTTCCGGTTGGTGCGGCGCGGCACCGGCGTCCCCCGGTCCGTGCAGAATCGCGCGGCCAGGCGGTCCAGAAACGACCGCGTCAGCCAGTCGTCCGGCGGTCCCTGCGCCAGCACCGTGTCATCGCAGACCAGCGCAGGAAGCTGCGTGATGCGCAGCCGCAGCGCCGCCGCAGGGTTAGCATGGATCGACTCGATGGTGAGCGCGACGTCGCCGCGCTCGGCACACCAACGTTGCAATTGTTGCCGCGCGCTGCGATCCGCGTCCGTGTTGCCCAGGTAAAGGGTTAAGGTGGCTGTCATTCCAATACCTCTAATCCGGCATCTTCAAGAATCTGTTGCATTGCGGCGTAGTTGACCGATATTGTGCGGCCCCGCCCGCCGAGCACGCCTTCGCGCCGCAGATCGTTGATCAGCGTGCTGACGGTGCTCCGGTTCAGCCCGGCCATGTTGGCGACATCCTCCTGGGTCAGCGAAGGGGGCAGGTCGAACCAGTCGCCATCCGTGCAGCAGTAGCGCCGCGCGATACTCAGCAGCGTGCCGAGCAGGCGGTAGCGTGCTTCAGCCCGCATTAGGGCGTGCATGCGGGCGAGCGTCTGGCGCTGCTCGTCGGCCAGGTGGCGGATGAAGTTCAGCGCGACGCGTGGCAGGCGCTGGATCAGGTCGAGGAACGTTTCCTCGCACAGCCGCCCTACGACCACGTCTTCAAGCGCCTGGGCCTCGCCGATGCGGTGCCGGTACTGCCCCAGGAACAGCTCGCCAAACACGTCACCGGGACGGAAGATGTTGAGGATTTTCTCGTCGCCGTTCAGGTTGATGTACGACACCTTGACCGTGCCGACCTGCAGCACGAACAGGCTGTCGGCCACTTCGCCGGCATAGAAGACGTATTCCCCGGCGCGGTAGCTGTAGGCCGGCATGACCTCCAGGACCTGCTCCATTTCCTCCGGCGTCAACTGGTCGAACAGGCGAGCGTCACGTAAATTCCAGATTTCTTGTGGCGGGCGTATGCCTGCCCGTGTTCCGTTGCTCATTTTGCTGGCTGGCCTCCTGTCTGACGTGGCTTGGCTCAAGCGTGGCACAAAACGGCGGTGCTGTCTGTTGCCTTGGCAACATTTTACACCGATCTGCGGCTGCCTGTCGCTGCACGCCGATCCTGCATGCGGTGCTCCTGGCGGTGACGATCGGTTGCACGCGGTGAATTAAACAAGTTTAATCGACTCGCAAGCTTGATTTAAACCGGGCTTGTTTGGCGTTTTATTTTCGCCGTTTAAATTTGTCCTTGCTCAGGGCATTCTCAGCGATCCTGCCTGGGCGCTTAGCTCATTTCCAAGAGGAGAAAAGCATGTTGAACCGCAAGTTCTGGACCAGATTGTTCGCCCTTACCCTGATCGCGGCGCTGGCGCTGCCGGTTGCCGCGGTGCTGGCGCAGGACGGTGAAACACCGATCGCGCTGCCTGAGGTCGATCCGCTCGCCTACACCGGCGATATCGCGATCGCCGGCAGCTCCACCGTTGAGCCTGTGACGGTTGAGATGGCGCGGCGTTTCAATGAAGACGGCTTCGCCGGCAGCATCGCCGTGGCCGAGACCGGCACCTCGGCGGGCTTCGAGCGTTTCTGCAAGGAAGGCTCCACCGATATCAGCAACGCCAGCCGCGCGATCAAAGCGTCCGAGGTCGAAGACTGCCAGGCGCTTGGCCGCGAGCCGCTGGAGTTCCTGATCGGCATCGACGCGATGGCTGTGACCGTCAGCCAGGAAAGCCCGGTTGAGCAACTCAAGCGCAGCGAGTTGATCCAGATCTTCACCGGCGAGGTGACCACCTGGGACGCGC
Source organism: uncultured Anaerolineaceae bacterium (assembly GCA_964425755.1). Taxonomy (GTDB): domain Bacteria; phylum Chloroflexota; class Anaerolineae; order Aggregatilineales; family Aggregatilineaceae; genus CAYRNY01. The sequence goes on along the minus strand of CAYRNY010000007.1, from coordinate 113,513 downwards.
TCAACCCGGACTGGCCCGCTGAAGCGATCCGGTTGTTCACCCCCGGCACCGACAGCGGCACGTTTGATTACTTTGGCGAAGCCGTGCTCGGTGAAAAAGGCCCGTACGCAGAACGCGAAGACCGGTTCGCCGCCCTGCTGGCCCCGAACCCGACCACCAGCGAGAACGACTACACGCTGGTCGAAGGCATCCTGGGCAGCCCCTACGCGATCGGCTACTTCGGCTTTGCGTACTACGTCGAGAATCAGGACGCACTGCGCGCGGTTGCCGTCGCCAACGATGTGCAGTGGGACGAGGATGCCGGTGAGTACGTCGTGATCCCTGAGGACGAATGGGAAGCCGCCGGTATCACCTACGTGCAGCCCACCGCCGAGACCGCCGAAAGTGGCGAGTACATGATCAGCCGCCCGCTGTTCATCTATTCGGCGGCGAGCATCCTGCAGGAAAAGCCGCAGGTGGCCGCGTTCGTGAACTACTACCTGACCAACGCCACCGAGGTCGTGACCGAGGTCGGTTACTTCCCGGTGGACACCGCCACGCTGAACGCGTCGAAGCAGGTTTTCCTGGATGTGGTGGGCGAGTAGTTGGGCTGAAGCACGCTTGTGGACGGCCCTACCGCAGACGATTACCGGTATGGGGAGGGTGTCTGCTCTCCCCATACTTTCGCGTCTGGTGGTGGAAGCTGTTTGCAGCAAACGCGACAAGTCATACATGAGAGGACAGAGCCGGTTATGGACAACGAAGCAGTGATGTTGCGCGGCGAAGCCCGGCCCGTGAGGATGCCCGGATCGCGTCCATCTGCCGGGCTGGGGAGACAGTTTCGCCCGGGTGAAGCTGCGATTCAGTGGTTTTTGTTCCTGTGCGGCTTCATCACGATCTTCACCACGATCGGGATCGTAGCCGTGCTGGGGCGCGAGTCGTACCTGCTATTCCAGCGCGAATACGGTGGTGGCATCCGCATCACGCCGCTGGACCTGGTCAACACGACCGCCTGGCAGCCGCACCGCTACGAAGTCGGGATCGCGCCGCTGGTCTCCGCAACGTTGATGAGTTCGTTGATCGCGATGGCGGTGGCGCTGCCGCTGGGCCTGGGCGCGGCGATCTTCTTGAGCGAGTACGCCAGCCGCAGTTTTCGGAATCTCGTCAAGCCGGTGCTTGAGGTGCTGGCCGGTGTGCCGACGGTGGTTTACGGGTTCTTCGCGCTGCAGTTCATGACGCCGCTGCTGCGCGATCTGCTCGGCAAGGACACGGTGGAGATCTTCAACGTCGCGTCGGCAGGGCTGGTGATGGGCATCATGATCCTGCCGCTGGTCGCGTCAATGAGCGAAGACGCGCTCAGTTCCGTGCCCCGCAGCCTGCGCGAAGCGTCCTACGGGTTGGGGTCCACCAGGCTCGAAACGACGCTGCGCGTGGTGCTACCGGCGGCGGTCTCCGGGATCGTGGCCGCGTTCATCATCGCGATCTCACGCGCGGTCGGCGAGACGATGATCATGGCGGTCGCGGCGGGCGCGCGCCCGAATCTCACCGCCAATCCATTCGAGCCGGCCTGGACCATGACCGGTTATATCGCCAGCATCAGCGGCGGCGACCTGGCCTACGACACGCTGGATTACAACAGCATCTTCATCGTCGGGCTGATCCTGTTCATGATGACCCTGGGGCTGAACGTTCTCAGCCGCGCCCTGGTCGCCCGTTTCCGCGAAGTGTACGAGTAGCAGGGGAAACACACCACGATGGAACGACTCGCGTTACTGGCGATCTATTTCATCAGCGGGCTGTGGGCGCTCAACGGGGCGCTGGCGACGCCTGCCCTCGCAGGCCGCAAGGGCTATGACCCGCGCCTGGGCGCGCTGGCCGGGACGCTGACCGGCTTTTTCGGCGCGTTGCTGCCGGGGCTGCTGGTGTATGCGGTGGTTCGTCCCCGGGTAGGTTATGCCGTTGCCGTGACGCTGCTCGCGGGCTGGATCGCGCTCCAGGTGCTGTGGCGTTACGCCCCGGCGCTCGACCCTCAAAGCGGCGATCTGCCGCGAGGCGAGGCGCTCAGGCGGAACATCATCGCGCGCCACATCCAGGGCAGCATCGCCAGGCGGTTGTTTCTTGCGGCGATCGCCATTGCGCTGATCGCGTTGGTGACGCTGATCGGCACGATCGCCAACAAGGCGTTTGGCCTGACGGCGGTGCAGTACCAGGTCGAGCCGGAAGCGCTCACCGTGACCGCTTACGACCCCGGCGCGCCGCTGGGCGAGCTGCCGCTTGACCACATCCCCGCTGTGCTGGCGGAGCACGTGCGCCCGGTGCGGCTGCACGAGTTGATCCTGGAGCGCGTTCTCGAAGCTGATCCCGGCACGTGGGACGCGCTCAAGACCGAGACGGTGGGCGCGCTGCTGGCCGGTCGTGCGTACCCCGATCGGCTGGCGGGGGTCACGTTGCGCGATCTCACGCCGCAGCAGGCGGCTGATATCCTGGCACGCAACCTTGACGCGGCGGCGTTGCAAGCGCTCGTCTATAGTGAGGCGGGCCGCCCGCTGGCGGCGCTCTCGCGGGCGGAACTCGTCGCCGTGCTGGTCGAGCGGTTGCGCGCGGAGCAGTTGCGCGACCTGCTGCGCGACAACGCGGCCCACATGGACCCCGCCGCGCTTCCGGACGACATCGAGACGCTCAGCGCAGAAGACGCGGCAGCGTTGCTGGTGCAGCAGCTGGAACGCGACGCGATCGAGGAACAGTTGATCCTCGCGGGCGACGGGCTGGCGCTGGATGACGTGCCGGAACGCGCGCTCGGTCCGCTGCTGGCGGTCAACGTGCGCAAGGCGCGGCTGCGCGTGCTGGTCTACGACGACATCATCGGCGGCAGCCGCAACGTTTACGCTGAGCTAAGCACACAGCCGATCGGCACGCTGCTGGCCGGGCACAATTACCCGGAACGCCTGGCGACGGCCCCGTTCAGCGACCTGGACGAAAGCCAGTACGCCGACATCATGGCGCGCAACATGGACCGCGACGACCTGATCGACGTGCTGCGGCAGGAGGTGCTTGTTCCCAGCGTCGCGCAGAGTTGGCCGCTGTGGGACTCGCTCACCCTACGCGCGGCGATTGAAGCGACCCAACGCGCCGAGTACCCCCGCGCGGACCTCGTCTGGCGGTCCTGGGTCAACCGCGACTTTCTGGGCAACTCGATCAACTACTCGCAGCCCGACGCAACCGGCGTGCGCCCGGCGCTGTACGGCTCGCTGTTGATCATCCTGATCACGATTTTGGTCGCCTTCCCGGTCGGCGTTGGGGCGGCGATTTACCTCGAAGAGTATGCCGGCACCAGCCGGGTTAACCGGGTCATCCAGATCAACATCAACAATCTCGCCGGGGTGCCGTCGATCATCTACGGCATGCTGGGGCTGGCGATCTTTGTCCGCGCGCTGGAGTATATCACCAGTGGTAACGCGCTCGGCGTGGGCGGGCAGAACGGGCGCACCGTGCTTTCCGCCGGGTTTACGCTGGCGCTGCTGATCCTGCCGCTGATCATTATCAACGCGCAGGAAGCGATCCGCGCCGTGCCGGGGTCGCTGCGGCAGGCGAGCTACGGCCTGGGCGCGACCCGGTGGCAGACGATCTGGCACCACGTGCTGCCCTACGCCATGCCCGGCATCCTGACCGGCACGATCCTGGCGATCTCGCGCGCGATCGGTGAAACCGCGCCGTTGATCCTCGTCGGCGGGGCGACCTTTCTCACGCGGGACCCGGACGGCCCGTTCGCGCAGTTCACCGCGCTGCCGCTGGTGATCTACCGTCTGACCACGCTGCCACAGGACGAGTTCCGCAACGCGGCGGCGGCGGCGATCGTCGTGTTGCTGGCGCTGCTGCTGACGTTGAACTCGATCGCCGTGATATTGCGCAATCGCTTTAGCAGGAGATTGTCATGAGCGTAGCTTATAGCAATGGCAGACACGCCGTTGAAATCCGTAATCTGAGCGTTTTCTACGGCGCGTTTGAAGCCGTGCATAACGTGAATATGCGCATCGCGCGTAACAAGATCACCGCGCTGATCGGCCCCTCAGGCTGTGGCAAGAGCACGCTGCTGCGCGCGCTGAACCGCATGAACGACCTGGTGCCGGACGCGCGCGTTGAGGGTGAGGTCATCTATCGCGATCAGAATCTGTACGACCCGGCGGTGGACCCGGTGGAAGTGCGCCGCCGGGTGGGGATGGTGTTCCAGAAGCCGAACCCGTTCCCGAAGTCGATCTTCGAAAACGTCGCCTACGGGCCGCGCGTGCTGGGCCTGCGTGACAAGCGCAAACTGGGCGCGATCGTGGAGCGCAGTCTCAGGCAAGCCGCGCTGTGGGATGAGGTTAAGTCCGACCTGAAGAAATCCGGGCTGGCGCTTTCCGGCGGACAGCAACAGCGCCTGTGCATCGCGCGCGCGCTGGCCGTCGAGCCGGAGATCATCCTGATGGACGAGCCGTGCTCCGCGCTGGACCCGATCGCCACGCTGCGCATCGAGGACCTGATGCGCGAGTTGAAGCGAGACTACACGATCGTGATCGTGACGCACAACATGCAGCAGGCGGCGCGCGTGTCGGATTACACCGCGTTCATGCTGGCGGGCGAATCGCGCTCGGGCGAGCTGATCGAATACGGCGAAACGGACCAGATCTTCACCCGCCCCGCCGATTCGCGCACCGAGGATTACATCAGGGGTCGGTTCGGCTAACGACGCCCGCACCGCACGCCATCCGTCGCGGGACCGGCGCGCTGCGATATCTGCGGCGCGTTTTGTTTTGGCGCCGGCGCTTGACGTACCGGGCGCAGTGGGTGTAGATCAGGGGCAGGAGCGACGTGCTGGTACAGTGTGTAAAGGCGGTGAGGGATGGCGCGAAAGACGATCGTCGGCGTGATGGGCGGCGGCACGGCCACGCGGCAGGACCGCGACGCGGCCTACCGGCTCGGCCAGTTGATCGCCCGTGAAGGCTGGGTGCTGCTCAACGGCGGGCGCGCGGCGGGCATCATGGAGGCGTCAGCACGCGGCGCGCGCGAAGCCGGGGGGCTGACGGTCGGCGTGCTGCCGGACGCCGATCACGCGGGGATGTCGGCCTATATCGACGTGCCGATCCTCACCGGCATGGGATCGGCGCGCAACGCGATCAACGTGCTGTCGAGCGACGTGGTGATCGCGTGTCCCGGCGGGCCGGGCACGATCTCCGAGATCGCGCTGGCGCTCAAGAGCCGTCGCCCGGTGATCCTGCTGGCGTTCGATATCGGCCCGCTGTTTGCTGATTATCGCGCTGCCGGGCACCTGCACAGCGCCGACACGCCGGAGGACGCGATCGCGCTGGCCCGCGACCTGCTGGCGCGTCGATCTGCATCCGGTTGAGCCGGGGGGCGGTGATCCCGCTGAGCAGTGTTGCACGAACCCCAACACCTGTAGCACAATAGGATGGCACTGTTTCCGCATGCTTTCCCGGCGCTGGCGGGGAAACGTGCGGTCACGTCGGCGGTGTGCATCGTACACAGACTAGCATGAGTGAGGTCGCCAATGAACCGTGCCGCCCGTGTGTTCCAACTGCTTGTTGTCTGTGCCCTGGCGGGCGTTTTTCTGCCTGGCCTGGCCCACGCACAGGCGCCATCCGGCCTGATCATCAATTATCCCGAACTGACCGATGTCGATGACGGTCTGCAACTGGGGCTGTACTTCACGCTGACGGACGGCTCCGGGCGCGTGGTGCCGGATGCACGCGTCGCGTCGGCACGCATACAGCTTGACGACGGCGAGGTCGTCGAAAACGCGACCGTCGCGCAGCCGGAAACCCCGTTCTACATCGCGCTTGTGCTGGACGCGAGCGGCAGCATGGGCGGGGCGGCGAACGATATGCGCCAGGCCGCGATCCGGGCGATCGAGGATGCGCCGGAGAACGCGCGTTTCGCCGTGATCCGCTTCAACGAAAACATCGACACGCTGCAGATGTTCACCGAGGACCGCAACCGCGCGATCAACGCGGTGGGTGACGTGCAGCCGGTCAACCTCAGCGGGACCTGCCTGTATGACGCGTCGTACCAGGCTGTGGGGTTGATGGGTGACGCGCCGCCCGGACGCCGCGCGATCATCGTGTTCACCGACGGTAAAGACGAGGTGCTTGGCGGCGATCCGTGCAGCCGTAACACGTTCCAGGACGTGGTCGAGGCAGCCAACCAGCCCGGTTCGCGCGTGCCGATCCACACGATCGGTATGTCCACGCGGGCCGAGAACATCAACGCGTCCGAACTGCGCAACATGGCGCAGCAGACCGGCGGGCTTAGCGCGATCGGCGAACAAGGCGAGCTGGGCGACCTGTTCCAGAACATCATGGACGGTCTCAAGAGCCAGTATCTCGCCACCGGGTTGTTCTACCCGCTGCAGGGCCAGCACACCGCCACGTTGAGCGTCACGCTGGAGGATGGCACGCTGCTTACGGGCGTGACCACCTTCGAGGTCACCCGCGATTATCGCCAGGCGACCCCCACGCCGACGCCGGTCGTGGTTGACCTGGAGATCGTCTCCGTGCAGTCCGACATCACCCAGGAGACGATCTATCTCGAGGTGGCCGTGCGGGGCGAGCAGGTGATCAGCGAATTCCGTTTCGACTTCTTCGACGCGCAGACGAACCAACTGCTCGATCGGCAGGTCGTGCCCCGACCGCTGCCCTCACCGGTGGCGCTGCCGGCGGAGCAGCTCGAAGGGGAGATTCGCGTCGAGCTGCGCGCGCTGGATGCGCAGGGGAATTTCATCGCGTGGCCCGGCGAGCGCGACCGCTTGATCGACAAGGTCGAGCACGAGTTTGCCTACGTGCGCCCGACGCCGACGCCGCCCCCCGCGACCCTCACGCCGATCCCGGTCGCGGTTGAGTTGAACAGCATCAGCTATGACCAGGACTCCGATATCATCTCGCTTGACCTGTCCCTGACCGGCGCGGAGCAGATGGAGGCGCTGGAGATCAATGTGCTGGATGCGGAAACCAACCTGCGTGTGAGCGTCTACCCGAACATCCGCCCTGCCGGCACGGTCAGCATCCGCGCCCAGAACCTCCAGCCGGGCCAGGAGTACGTCGTTTATATCGTGTCGGAGAGCCTGGCCGGTGAGACACGGCGCAGCGAGTCGATGAGTTTCGTCTACACGCCCTTCCTCACGCCGACGCCGACCCCCACCGCGACGCCGACCGCCACGCCGACCGAGGCCCCGCTGGTGGTCAGCATCGACGGGATCGACATCGACCAGGGCACGGAGGATCTGGTCGTGAAGCTGCGCGAGATCGCCGACGAGCGCATTGCCAGCTACCAGCTTCAACTGCGCGACAGCGACGGGCTGGTCGTGGGGGAATTTGTGCACACGCCGCCCCCTTACGCGATCCGCGTGCCGCTGGCGCGTCTCGCGCCGGGTGAATACACCGCGATCCTGCGCGCGTTGGGGCCTGGGGGCGCGCTGCTGGTCGAAGCGTCGCCGCTGAGCTTCGCGTACAATCCGCCGCCCACGCCAACCCCGACCCCCACCGCCACGCCGACCCCGACGCCAACCCCGACCCCACAGCCGGGCTTCGTCGAAGAGGTCACCGGTGCGGTGCGTGACAACCCGGCGTTGACAGGCGTGGTCGTGGTGATCGCGCTGGCGCTGCTGGCGCTGCTGGTGTTGCTGGTCCGCCCGCGCAACAAGCAGCAGACCGGCACGGATTTCCTCTCCGCGCAGACCGGGTTTTACCAGATGCCGTCTGAGGGCGCGCCACCGGAAGCGGGCGCAGGGCCGGAACGCGCGGCAGGGGCTGCGGCCACCCAGCTTGAAGCTGCGCCTGCAACGAACGTGTTCGAAGGGGCACTGGTCCCGCGCGCGGAGCTGGCGATCGAGCGCTCGCCCGCGCGCGAGCGCATCGGGCCGCGTGTGACGGTCGCCGCCGTGCCGTTCCTGATCGGGCGCAGCCTGGACGATCCCAACGGCCTGAGCCTGGATGAAGATACCAGCGTCTCGCGCAGGCACGCGCAGATCACGTATGAAGATGGCGTGTTCTACCTTGCCGACGTCGGCAGCAGCAACGGCACAACGGTCGGCGGCCACAGGCTGAAGCCGCACGTACCGGTACCCCTGCCCGATGGAGCGCCGATCGTCTTCGGCAAACACACGGCTGTCACCTTCCACATCTCCGGCGAGGCGGGCGATGACCGGACGTTTATGGGTGACGATCCCGACCGCACGAACTACGTCGATATGAACGCCGATCGCTAGCGGCGGACCGGCCCGCAGCGTCGCTTTTACCTGGGGATCGCGCGGCCACAGAGAGGATCACACGCATGGGCGAGCAGCCTGGCACACTGGATGTCGCAGCCCTGACCGACATCGGGCTGAAGCGCAAACGCAACGAGGACACCTGCGATTTCCGCATCCCGGAACCGAACACGCCGCAGCACGCACACGGCGCGTTGTTCGTGGTGGCGGATGGCATGGGCGGGATGAGTGGGGGGGACGTCGCCAGCCGGACCGCCGTCAGGACGCTGCTGGATGCGTACTACGCGGCGCCGTTTTCGCCCGGCACGGACCCGGAGCGCGTGCTCAAAACGGCGCTCAATGCGGCGAATGAGGCCGTGCGTGCCAGGGCACGTGAAGCGAATCTGTTGCGTATCGGCTCAACCGCTGCTGGCGTGTTGCTGCTGCCGGATGGCGAAGCGGTGATCTTCAACGTGGGCGACGCGCGCGTGTACCGCATCCGCCAGAATATGCTTGAGCAGCTCAGCCATGACCAGAGCGTGTTGCAGCACCAACTCGACGCGGGCGTGATCTCCGAGGAAGAGGCGCGGCAGGCGCGCAACGTCAACGTGACCGCGTTCATCGGTCAGGAACGCCCGCTCGAAGCCGTGTACCGCCGCGCGCGAGTCCAGACCGGCGACGTGTTCTTGTTGTGCTCTGATGGCCTGTGGGACCTGGTCAAGCCGCACGAAATGCTGCGCATCGTGGAGCAGTATTCGGCTGAGGTCGCGACGCGCCGCCTGGTTGAGCTGGCGCGCAAGCGCGGCGCGCCGGACAACGTGACCGTGATCGTGGTACGCATCGGCACGACCGTCCGGCGCGCGCTGTGGCGCGGGTGGCAGGGCGTGGCGGCGCTGGTTGTGCTGGCGCTGATCGCGGTTGGCGTGTGGCTGGCGTTTTTGCGCGGTGATGAAGACGGCGGCGAACCACATGACGACCAGGGCGCGGCGCGCCCCACGCTGGAAGCACCCACCGGCACGCCCCAGGACTCAGCGCGCACGCCGGATGCTTCGCCGACGGGTGGGGCGGCGGTCACGATCCTGTCGAGCGACACGCCCACCGTGACGCCATCCCCCCGCGCGAGTGTGACCGCGACGCCGTCCCCGACCGGCACGCAGGCGGTGACGCAGGCCGTCCTGCAGCAGCCGCGTGACACCGCCAGCGCGACGCATACGCGCACGCACACCCCGACCGCGTCGCGCACGCCAACCGCTACGCTCACCGTGGCACATACCCCGCAGCCGCCGACCGCCACGCGCACGCCGCTGCCATCCCCGACCGCGTCACCGACCGGCACCGCGTCACCGACGCGCACGCCCACGCCGCGCCCGCCGACTGTGACGGTTGACCCGGCGGTGATCTCACCCACACCCAGCCTGTCGCCCACACCGACCCCGACGCTCACTGCCGGGCAGCGGGCGCTGTTCTTCGCGGCGGACGGTGGCGTGACGCTGGACGGGCGCGCGACGTTGTACGTGTTCGAGGCCGACGACGCGCCGCCCCGCGCGATCGCGCTGAGTGCTGGAACCGGCGTGCGCCTGCTCGGTGACGCCGAACGGGCGCATCCCGACGCTGCCGGGCGCGTGCTGCGCGAGGTCGAGGTGCTCTCCGGGCTGCATCTGCGGGGCCGGGGCTGGATCGACGTGGGGGCGCTCGAAGCGGCGGCGCCGTTGCAGGCTTACGTCGTCGCGCGGGATCGCGGCGCGAACCTGCGCCGGGGCGACAGCACCGGCTACGCGATTGTGTCTTCGCTCGCGCCGGGCCAGATCGCGCGGATCACCGGCACCAGCGCGCGGCTCAACGGCTGGTATGCCGTCGAGCGGCTGGACGGCGTGCGCGGCTGGGTCGCGGCGGACGTGGTCGATGTGTACGGCGCTACGGCGGGCCTGCCGCTGATCACCGCGCCCCCGCTGCCGGAAGCCACGCCGATCGCAAGCCAGGCCCCAACCGCGCAGGACTGACCAGCGCTACCTCGTACCCGCGCGTCAGGGCAGCGGCGTGATCGTCGGGATCGGGGTGGCGGTCGGCGGCGCGGTCGAAGCGGCACGTGGCGTGCTCTGCTCCAGCGCGGGCCGCCACGCGGGGCTGTCGTCCCAGGCCGACGCGTTGGTCAGCGCGCGCGCGTCGCTGCCGTCACTGCGCATCAGGTAGATGCTGCCGATCCCGTCGCGGTCGCTGTTGAACGCGATGTACGCCCCGTCCGCCGACCATTCGGGCCACCAGTCGTTGGATGTCGCGCGCGTCAGGTTGCGCACGTCGGAGCCGTCCGCACGCACCACGTAGACTTCCCAGTTACCATCGCGCCGCGAAGCAAACGCGATCTGCGACCCGTCCGGCGACCAGGCCGGCATCGTGTCGTCGCCGGGGCTGTAGGTCAGCCGCACCGGGTCGCTTCCATCCGCCCGCATCACGTAGATCTCGCCGTCACCGTCGCGGTCGCTGCCGAACGCGATGTGTGACCCGTCGGATGACCATGTCGCGCCGCCGTCGTTGGCGGGGTGGTTGGTCAGATTCACGGGGTTCGCGCCATCGGGATCGATCAGCCAGACGTCATCACTGCCGTCGCGGTCGGAGTGGAACACGATCCGCGATCCGTCCGGCGACCAGGCCGGGTGGAAGTCGTTGGCGGGATGGTTGGTCAGGTTGCGCACGTTCGAACCGTCCGCGTCCATCACGAACAGTTCCCCCGCGCCATTGATGCGCGTGTAAAACACGATCTGCGTGCCGTCCGGCGACCAGGCCGGGTCCCAGGCGTCGCTGCCGCTGCCGGTTAGCCGTGTCTGGCCGCTGCCGTCCGCTTCCATGACGTAGATCGCGCGGTAGCCGTCACGCTCGGACACGAACGCCAGCATCCCCGCGCCGCCGCCCTGCGGGGTCGCGGTGGGCGAGACGGACGGGGTAAACGTCGGCGTTGCGGTTGCCGTCTGCGTGGGGGTCGCGGACGGGGATGGCGTTACGGTGGGTGTGGCGGTGGGCGTGACGGTCGGCGTGCGGCTCGCAGTCGCGGTGAGCGTGGCGGTCGGCGTGTGCGACACGGTGGCGGTAGCAGTATGCGTGTGCGTGTGCGTGGGGGACGCGGTGTGTGTCGCGCTGGCCGTCGGGGTCTGGGTGGGTGATGGGCTGGGCGTAGCGGTCAGCGTTGGGGTGTCCGTCGCTGTGGCGGTTGGTGACGCGGTTTCAGTCGGCACGAGCAATTCGATAACCGGCCTGGTGGGTGACGCGACATCTGGGGCGTCATCCGGCGTGGCGGTGGCGGTCGCTGTATGGGTGGCGCTGGCAGTAGCAGTCAGCGTGTGCGTTGCCGCCGGTCCGAGCGTCACGATCGCCGGTGCGGTGGGCTGCGGTTCGGTCGGTGTGCTGGACGGCGTGTCAGCCGGGGTATCTGTCGCGCTCGGTGCGAGCGTCGGTGTCGCCGACGGTGTATCTGATGGCGTGTGCGACGGTTCCGGCGTCTCCGTCGGGGCGAGCAGCGCGACCGCGTCGCCGGTCGGTGTGGCGGTATGCGCCGGCTGGCGCGTGGGCGTGTCGCTTGGTTGTGCCGTCGGCGTGGCGGTTGGCGTGGCGGTTGGCGTGGCGGTGGGTTGATCGGTCGCTTCCTCTGTCGCCGTCATGGTGACGGTTGGGGTCGCTGTGCCGGTGGTGAGCGCCTCGTCGCTGGCGGTGGGTGCATCGGTTGGCAGGGCGGCGGCAGCGGCAGCGGTCTGCGTGGCGTCCGCCCCGGCCCCTTGATCGCCGTCGCCGGTGCCGCGCACGAGCAGCGCCAGCAGCACGCCGAGCGCCGCCAGCAGCACGAACACCACGACTCCGATGCTCCAGAGCGCCGGGCGGCGCAGTGATGGACGCGTCGTGCCCCTGGCGGCCTGCGGGTCCGGCGTAAACGCGCCGCTGCGGAAGGTTTCGCGTTGCTGCGGCGTCGGGACGCCCGGTCGCTGCGGCGGCGTGATCGCCACCGGCGCGGTGAAGAACTGCGTCGCTTCGCCGCGCTGCCCCGCGGTGGCGCTCTCGAACGCCTGCGCAAACGGCGTGATCGCCGGGAAGCGCTCTTCAGGCGCTTTCGCCATCGCGCGTTCGAGCACGATCGACACGGCTTCCGGTAGCTCCGGGCGCAGGGCGTGCGGCGAAGGGGGGCGCTCGTTGAGATGTTTGTGCATCAGGCTGTAGGGCGTCGGCGCGTCAAACGGGACGCTGCCGGTCACGAGTTGGTACACCGTCACGCCGAGCGCGTACTGGTCGGTGGCCGGGGTCGGCGGCTCCGCGCGCCACTGTTCGGGGGCCATATACAACGGCGTGCCCAACACCGCCCCCGTCGCCGTGAGCGAGCTGGTGTGCGCCAGCAGCTTGGCGATCCCAAAATCCACCAGGAAGGCGTTGCCGTGATTGTCGAACATGATGTTGGTCGGCTTGACGTCGCGGTGGATCACGCCCTGGTGATGTGCGTAATCAAACGCCCCGGCGATCTGCCGGAGCAACTGCGCGACTTCCCCCAGCGAGGGCAGGGCGCGCCCCTGGCGCTGGCGTTGCGCCATGCGATCGGCAAGCGTGCCGCCGGTCAGCAAGCGCATCACGATGTAGCTTGTCCCGGCTTCGACGCCGTAATCGTGGACGGGGATGATGTGCGGGTGTTCGAGCGCGGCGGCGGTTTCCGCTTCACGCGTGAAGCGTTCCAGGTAGTCGGGTTCGTTAGCCAGGCCGGGCGGCATGACCTTGATCGCCACCTGGCGTTTGAGCGCGGCCTGGTACGCGCGATAAACCGCGCCCATGCCGCCGGTGCCGAGTAGCTCGCGCAGTTCGTACTGGCCCAGGGTGTGGCCGGAGAGATCGTTGAAGGTCATGGGGCACGCCATCCAGTGTTTGTATCAGCGTCGCGGTGTGATATTGCGAGTATAGCGGAGTTTGGGCGATATCCAAACCGCCAGCGCCGCGCGAGAGGGTGGTTAGGGAAATTTTTACAAATTTTATCATTTTATTCTTTGTATACGGTGCGCCAATGAAACCTTCAGTCTACACCAGGAGCCACACGTCATAACAGCACTTTTAGAGGTTTTTTACGCGATTGCGCGAAGTTTTTTATCGCCGGGCCGCATAGGGCTGCTTGACAAACAAATTTGAGGGGCCTACACTGGCAAATTAGAAACATATTAATTGTATCAATTTTTCTTGATTGTTCGGTCTGTCGCGCATCGCTGCAGGGCGATCAAGCGGCGCATCTTCTCGCGGGCGATCCGGCCCGGTTCCCCCATCGCACAGGCACGCAAAGCAGGGTTCATTGCAAGGAGGCTAGCATGGCATTGGGTCACAAGATTCAGGCGGATTATGACGAACTGAGCAACATCGCCAACCAGTTTATGCAGGAGGCAGGCGCGGTCTCGGACCTGACGAACAAGATCCAGAGTCTCGTCAGCGACTTGGAGGGCGGCGGTTGGATCGGGCGCGGCGCGGAGAGCTTCTACGCCGAGATGTACGACCTCGTCTTCCCCGGGATGGAGCGCCTCGCCAACGCGCTCGAAGAAGCTGGACAGGCGACCAAACAGATCGCCAACATCATCTCGCAGGCCGAACAAGAAGCCAGCTCCCAGTTCAAATTCTAAGCAGGGTGTTGGTCACCGTGCAGCCGGTATGACCAACCAGCCAGGAGGGCACCATGACTGACGTACAGATGGATTTTGACATGATGGAAGACATGGCGCGCCTGTTTAAAGAAGGCTCGCAGCACATGGAAGACCTGATCCGGGCGATGCAGGATATCGCCAACCGGCTCGATGACGGCGCGCTGCTCGGGCGCGGCGGCCAGGCGTTTGCCGAAGCGATCCGCGACAAGCTCAACTCGCGCATCGGCCTGCTGCAGGACAAGCTCGACGAGATGTCGCTGGACGTGTACGGCGCGCTGGTCGATCTGCGCGATGGCGATACCGAAGCCGCAAGCCGGTTCAAGTAAGTCCAGGGAGGTAAGACACAATGTCGATTTTTAGTTGCGTGATGGGTGACGTTCAGGACGTAGTGCGCCAGGTAACCCAGCAAGCCAATATGATCGAGGATGTGATGGGCAACATCCGGTCCGGCATGCAGCCGATCAGCGGCGGCGCGTGGACCGGCCAGGGCGCGGACGCGTTCATCCAGGAAGTGCAGACCCGGTTGATCCCGGAGGTCTCCGCCCTGATCGCCTCGGTGATGGGTTTCGGCGGCGGGATCAACTCCGCACTGGGAATCATCGAACAGGCCGACAATGACGTGTCGAACGTGGTCGGCAGCGTCGCAGATATCTTCGACTCGATCTTCTAAGCCGTGCGGCGGCTTCTGATCGCAGACATTAACGCCAACACAAGGAGGCAACAATGGCCGAAGTCTCAATGGATTATGAAGCAGTACAGCAGATGGCCGACGGGTTTAGCACGGCTGCCGACACGCTGCAAGGCGTCAGCAAGGCGCTTGAGGTCGCGATCGCGGTGCTGAAGGCGTCCGCGTTCATCGGGCTGGTGGGCAATATTGCGCTGGCGCGCTACCTGGAAGGGATCAAGCCCAACGTCGATCGGCTCTCCGCGACATGCGAAGAGCTGAGCATGGACCTGGTCGGCGCGATCATCAGCCTGCGCGACGGGGATAACTCCGGCTCGCAGCGCTTTGTGTGATGCCGCGCCGGGTGCGCGTCAGGGCGCGCGGGTGCGTGCCGTACAGCCAAACACCCACCGGCTCGTTGTGCAGCGGTGGGTGTATGCGTTTGGCTGGCGGTGCCGTGCGGGCCGGGCTATCCCAGCAGCGCCGCGAGCATGATCCACACCGTCGTGAGCAGCGCGACCGCGACGGCGGCGGTTAGCAGGCGCCGGTTCCAGTTGCGTTTCTTCTCGGCAGGCACTTCGCCAAAGCGCGTGCGCAGCATCTTCGCCAGGACGCGCACATCCTGCTGGCGCTGTTCCGGCGCGCGGTGGATCGCCTGCTGCACGATCTCGTGGATCTCTTGGGCGAGATCGGTACGCATCAACGGCTCCGGCGTGGCCTGGATCACAGCTTGCCGCACGTCCTCGTCGCGCCGCTGCGCGGACTCAAACGCCGGGTGGCCCGCCAGCATCTCGTACAGCAGCAGCCCCAGCCCGTACACGTCCGACGCCTGGCTCGTGGGGACGTCGCGCGTCAGCAGTTCGGGCGGCGTGTAGGCGGGCACGGCGTATTTCTCGACCCACGCCGGATCGACCGGCCCCGGTTCCGCCAGCAGCCCCAGGTCGAGCAGCAACGGGCGCGGGACCCCGGCCTTGTCGCTGCGGACGTAGATCGCGTCGGGGTTCAGGTTCAGGTGCAGGCGGCCCGCGCGGATATGCATAAACGCGACCGCGTCCGCCAGCATGATCGCCAGCCAGGCCGCGTGCTGGTACCAGGGCTGCGGGTTTTTCAGCAGTAGGTCGTGCAGGAACTCACCCTCGGCGTGGGCGAACACGGTGTAATACTTGGTCTCGCCCCGGAACATGGTCTTACCGTAGGGGCGCTGCTGCGGGTCGGCCTGCCGGTATGCCGGGAGCACCTGCGGCAACATGGAGTGCTGCTGCTTGTTCGCCAGCTCGACCAGCGTCCGCGCTTCCAGGCGCAACTGGTCCTGGCAGCCGTTATGCGCGACCTTCAACAGCAGCATGTCCTCGCCGCGCTGGGCTTCGTATACTGCCGCGCAGCGCAGCGTGCGCAACAGCCGGATCACCTGGATATCGCCCAACCATTCGCCGTAGTCAAAGAGCACGGGCATATTACCCGCCGGGCAGTCAGGGTCCTGGCACCAGAGATTTCCATCGATGGAGGTACGGTGACAAACGGTGCAAAAACGTTTCATGGGTCTACTCGCTCCCCACTTACAGGACGGGACGGGTTTACGGCATTATCACGGAAATCGTGTTTTGTGGCAACTGCGGGCGCGCCGTCGCCCGGCGGCCAATCACCAACCACGAACCACCAACAACCGCTTTTGCGCCACTTGTGCCAATGCCGCGAGTGGTATATGCTGCAACGTACCGTGATGTATTACGCACGGTGTCACCGACCGCCGCGATGGTTTGTGATCGCGCTCCACAGGTGCACATCGCTCGCCAACGTCCAAGCTGATCAGTGGAGATACCGGTCCTATGCCTGAATTTACCAACCGCCCCCCGCGTATTCAACCTGAACTGCCGGTTGAGGATGTGATCATCCCCAACCCGCCCGCATCCGAATCCGGGTCGCAGTCGCTGATCCAGGTCGCGCTGCCGATGATCACGATCATCGGTTACGTGATCGTCAGCGCCAGCGGCCAGGGGCGCAGCATGATCCTGCTGATCCCGATGGGGCTGTCCGTCGTCGCCTCGACGGCGGTCGCGATCTGGTCGTTCATCAAAACCAGCCGCGAAGACCGGGAACGGCGGCGCGCCTACGCCCAACGGCTCGCGGAAATGCGCAAGGACATGACCACCGCGCACGACATCCAGCGCGCGTTTTACCTGACCAACTATCCCGACCCGGACACGGTGCTGCAGATCGCCGGCGACCGGTCGAGCAAACGCTTCGGGCTGCGGCTGTGGGAGCGCCGCACGTTCGACGGCGACTTCGGCGCGGTGCGCCTGGGGATCGGCACGCGCCCTTCGACGGTCTTGTACAAGCTGCAGGCTGTTACTGACGGCGAAGAGGACCCGCAGCTCAAAGACGCGCTCAAGCTGCAAGAGGACTCGCGTTATGTGCGCGACGTTCCCGTGACGATCCCGTTGCGGCGGTTCATGACGGGCGAGATGGAAGCGCCCAAAGACGATGAGAAAGAGGTCCCCGGCGAAAAGTCCGTCCCGGCGCGGCACGCGCTCGGCATCGCGGGCGAGGCGACCGGCGCGACCTACGATTTTGTGCGCGCGATGCTGGCGCACTACACCGCCTTCCACGCGCCGACCGACGCGCGGCTGTACGTGGTCGGGCCGCCCGCTGCCGAACCGCAATGGGATTGGGCCAAGTGGCTGCCGCACACCAACACCTCGCGCGAGGCCCAGGGCACGGGCGACCAGTTGTGCTTTGAGCCGGACCGCGTGCGCCGGTTCTGGGATGACTTGCAGGTCGAGCTCGAACGCCGCCAGCTCCGGCTGGCCGACAAAGACGCGAGCAGCGATCCGACGCTGCCGCACCTGCTGGTGATCGTGGACGGGTTGGGGCAGCAGGGCGAGGACTCGCCGCTGAACGAGGTGCAGGCGGAAGCGTCGGTGACGATCCTGTTGCAGCAGGGGCCGCGCCTGGGCGCGTCGATCCTCTTCCTGGTGCCGCAGCGCGTCATGATCCCCAGCGAGTGCAAGGCCGTGATCGAGATCGACGCGCTCGACGATCACGTCGCGTTCCGCTATGCCGAGATCGGCGTCAACACGCTGCGCCTGGTCGGGCAGGCGGACCTGCTCGACGCGGTGCGTGCCGAGCAGGACTTCGCGCGCAAGCTCGCGCCGCTGGCCGTGCGCACCACCTTCGGCGCGGACCTCGCGCGGTCGGTGAACCTGCTGGAACTGAGCGACGCGGCGACCGTCGAGGATTACCCGATCGTCGACAACTGGCGCCGCAGCCGCAGGCCCGAACATGCCGAATGGCTCAGCGCGCCGATCGGCTTGATGCCCGCGAACAAGGTGCGCTCGCTGTACTTCGCGGCGAACGGCGACGGCGTGCACGGCATGATCGCGGGCACGACCGGCTCCGGCAAATCCGAACTGCTGCTGACGCTGATCATCGGCATGGCGCTGAAGTACGACCCGAGCGTGATCAACTTCGTGCTGGTGGACTATAAAGGCGGTGCGGCGTTCGACCCGTTCGTCAACCTGCCGCACGTGGTCGACATCGTGACCAACCTGCAGGGCAACGCGGGCGTGCGCACGTTCACCGCGCTGCGCTCCGAGCTGAACCGGCGCTCCAAGCTGATCGCGGATACCAACGTCAAGCACATCGTGCATTACCGCCAGAAGGGGCTGCACGAAACGCGCGAGCCGTTCCCGTTCCTGTTCATCATCGTGGACGAGTTCGCCGAAATGGTGAAGGAAAACCCGGAGTTCAAGGCGCAGCTTGACAGCATCACGCGCCTGGGCCGCGCGCTCGGCGTGACGCTGATCACCGCGACGCAGCGCCCTGCCGGTGCCGTCACCGACCAGATGCGTGCCAACATGAAGTTCCGCATCTGCCTGCGCGTCGAGACGATGGAGGACAGCCGCGAGTTGTTGCGCCGGTCGGATGCGGCGTTCCTGCCGCCGAATATCCCTGGCCGGGCTTACGTGCAGGTGGGCAATGAAAACCTCGAACTGATCCAGGTCGCGCGGGCCGGCGGCCCCTACAGCGGGCCGGAGATCGACACTGACCCGCCCGTGATCTGGCTCAACCGCCCGCAGGCGGACGCGCAAGCACGCCGCGCCGGGCCGCTGGAAGAAGCGCCCGCGCTCTCCGACGTGCTGGTCGAGATCATGCACCGCCTGGCGCAGGAAAACGAGGATGTCGTCAAGCAGCACAAACCCTGGCCCGACCCGTTGCCCGCAACGCTGCCGCTTGACGCCGAATACCTCGGCGACGAGGTGGAGCGTAACCCGCTGCTGCCGCTGAACCCGGCGGTGCGCGCGTGGCTGCGCGGCGAGGGCGGCTGGCCGGGCGTCGACTGGCATGAAGACGCGTTGCGCGCCCCCGTCGGCCTGATCGACCGGCCCATCCGCGCGGAGCAGCTCCCGTTTGTCCTGGACCTCACGCGCGGCCACGCGGCGGTGTTCGGCGCGTCCGGCTGGGGCAAGACAACGTTCCTACGCACGCTGATCACCAGTCTCGCGGCGACCCATTCGCCGGACGAACTGCACATCTACATGCTGGACTTCGGCGGGCGCGGCCTGGACGTGTTGGAAGCGCTGCCGCATCGCGGCGCGTCGATCACGCCATCCGAGGAAGAGCGCGTCGAACGCCTGCTGCGCAAGCTGGAGCGCACGCTTGACGAGCGCAACACGCTGCTGAGCCAGGCCCGCGCCGACAGCCTGAGCACGTACAACGCCAACCATCCCGGCGCGATCCTGCCCGCGATCCTGCTGGTGATCGACAACTTCGCGGAGTTCAAGGAGAACTACGAGAACCTGATCCCGCAGTTGCTCGGCATCGCGCGCGAGGGCCGCGCCTACGGCGTGCATCTCGTGCTGACCGCCGAGCAGTCCAGCGCGATCCCCGGCAAGCTGTTCAGCCTGATCACCGAGCGGATCGCGCTCAAGCTGGCCGACGCGGCGGAATACGCGAACATTGTCGGGCGCGGCGTGCCGGGCGTGGACGATATCGAGGGGCGCGGCTACGTGGCGGTCGAACGCGCGCCGCTGGAATTCCAGACCGCGCTGCCCGCCAGCGTCACGGCGGAAGACGAGGCCGAAGGGGTGGACGACACCGCCAAGCTGGAGCTGCTCGCCCGCGTGATGGACCGCGCCTGGACCGGCGAGCGCCCGCAGGGGATCGACGTGCTGCGCGCACTGATCCCGATGCGCAGCGTCCTGCCGCCGCTGGGCCAGGGCGGGGACAAAGTCCTGGTGACGCTGGGCGTCGAAGACCTGGACCTGCAACCGGCCCAACTGGACCTGCAGCAGCGTGGCCCGCATTTCGTCGTGACCGGCCCGCCGTTGAGCGGCAAGACCACCACGCTCCGTTCGTGGGTGCTGTCGCTGGCGCACTGTTACGATCCGGCGCAGGTGGCGCTGGTGCTGGTGGACTTCCAGCAGCGGTTCTTCAAGTACGGCGGCGAGCACACTCTGGGTGACCTGCCGCACGTGTTGGACACCGTCGCGGAGAAGGACGAGCTGGACGCCGTGATCGAGAAGCTGGCGTACGAGTTCACGGAGCGGCCCGCTGATGGGTCGCGCCCGGCGATCTTCTTCGTTGCGGACAACTATGACGACTTCACCAACGTGGTCGGCTCGCCCACGCGCGCCCAGGAATATAAGGACCTGGCGGAGATGGCGCGTAAGTACGGCCCGGAAGGGTTGCACTTCGTGATGTGCGGCTCGACGGGCATCATGCGCTCGATGGACGACCTGATGAAGCAGGTTGTCGCGCCGCGTTACGGCCTGGGGCTGGACGCGTCAGATTCGGTGAGCGCGCTCGGCGGGCGCGTGCGCGGCGGCGGCGGCCAAGAGGAATTCCCGCCCGGACGCGGCTATATCGTCAAGGCGGGGCGGCTCGCGCTGATCCAGACCGGGCTGCCGCACGATGAAAGCGATGTCGAAGGCTCGCTCGATGCGTGGGTGCGCGACATCGTGGCGCGTTACCCGGACCGCGCGCAGTGGTGGATCACGCTCAACCCGCCGCCGGAGCCGGAACCCGAACCCGGTGACGATGCCGAGAGCGAAGAAACCGGCGCGGCAGTGGAAACGTCACGCGCACAGGCCAGGTAAGGCGCACGGGAGCGACACATGGAACGCTACATCCTTACGATTTCCTCAGAGTTGTTCGACGACGAGACCGATCAGGAAGCGTCCGTGCGAAAAAACGTCACGGTCCGCACGCTGATCGAAGAGGTCCGGCAGGAGTTCAACCTGCCGGAAGGCAGCTACGTGATCCGCTTCAAGAACGGCGACCGCGCGCTGGATGGCGACAAGACGCTGGAAGAACTCGGCGCGCAGACCGGCAGCGAGCTGGTCTTCGAGCGCGAGCGGTTGCGCCTCAGCCAGCAGATCGTCGCGCGCGGGGGGCAGTACTTCCAGGGCATCGCCGGGGCGCGGCGCATGATCCTGCGCGAGGCGGCCACCGGGCACGAATTCCCGATCCGCTGGCAGCCCGCGATCATCGGGCGCGCCGGGTCGCGCAATCCACAGAGTGCCGAAGCGCTGGCGGTCAACCTGGGCAACCTGCCGGAAGGGCGCACCGTCTCGCGCCAGCACGCGCAGATCACCACGCGCGACGGGCGCTATTACGTCGAGGCGCTTTCCGACAAGAATCCGACCTTCCTCAACGGCGAAGAACTGACGGTCGGGGAGAAACGCGCGCTCGAAGCCGGTGACACGATCCGCACCGGCAAGTTCGATCTCGTCTTCGAGCCCGACCGGACCTGACCGCGTGCCGCCGGGTGCATCCCGGCCTGCTTGAAGTACACAGGCTCCCGTTTGAGGAGCCTGTTTGTTTGTGCCACGCCTTCGGTAACGTGTGGGTCCGGTATAATCAGCCTGCACGCACGCCAAACAACGGTTTAGATAAGGGAGAACTGCATGACGGAAGCGTTCATTTTCGATCTGGATGGCGTCATCACCGACACCGCCGAATACCATTACCGCGCCTGGAAGCGGCTGGCCGACGAGGAAGGGCTGCCTTTCACACGCGAGGACAACGAGCAATTGCGCGGGGTTTCGCGCCGGGAGAGCTTGCGCCGCCTGCTGAAAGGCCGCCCCGTCCCCGAAGCCACCGCCCAGGCATGGATGGCGCGCAAGAACGACTATTACCGCGACTTCCTGCAGCAGATGACGCCCGGCGACACGCTGCCCGGCGCGCGGGAATTCCTGCACGCGGCGCGAGAGGCCGGGATCGCGATCGGGCTGGCGTCGGCCAGCCGCAACGCGCGCGCGGTGCTTGAAGGGTTGCAGATCACGGACCTGTTCGACGTGATCGGTGACGGGCATTCGGTCGTCAACTCCAAACCCGCGCTGGACCTGTTCGTCTGGGCGGCGGGTGGATGCAACGCGCCGGTCACGCGGTGCGTCGTGTTTGAGGACGCCGAGGCGGGGGTTGAAGCGGCGTTGGCGGCGGGGATGCGCTGTGTTGGCATCGGCCCGGCGGAGCGCGTCGGCAAGGCGGCGCTGGTCTGCGCCGGGCTGCACGCGATCGCGGTTGAGCAGGTGCTCGCGCTAGAGGCGTGAGCGTTGCGATGCTGGGAGCGTGCGTCCTGATTCCGGCTGCCAGGATTGTTTTTGGCCCGCGCTGACCCTAAAATTAGAGTAGCAAGCGAGTCATGCTGCCGTCTGCACGCCGGACGGACGCATCAGAAAGCGAGAGCACCATGCCTACCAATCTTCCGCCGGAATACAGCAAGATCGAGGAGCGGTATCGCGCGGCGACGGAGATACCGGAGAAGATCATGTATCTCGAAGAAATGCTCAGCGTGATCCCCAAGCACAAGGGCACGGACAAACTGCGCGCCGACCTGCGCCGCAAGCTCTCCAAACTCAAGGACGCCTCCGCCACGCGCAAGGGGGGCAGCCGCCACGCCTCGCCGTTTCAGATCGAACGCGAGGGCGCAGGGCAGGTCGCGGTGGTCGGGCCGCCTAACGTCGGCAAGTCTTCGCTGGTGGGCGCGCTGACCAACGCCGAGGTACAGATCGGTGAGTACCCGTTCAGCACCGCGCTGCCGGTGCCGGGCATGATGCCGTACGAAAACATCCAGTTCCAGCTTATCGACACGCCACCGCTGAGCGCCGAGTTCGAGGAGCCGCAGTTGATGCACCTGATGCGCCTGTCGGACCTGGTCTGCCTGGTGATCGATCTGCAGGCGTTCCCGATCGAGCAGCTTGAGGCCTCGCTGGACCTGATGCGCGAGCACCGCATACTACCCGACACATATCGCGCCGACTATCCCGCCGACCAGCATCACCGCTTCAGTTTCAAGCCGGTGATCGTCCTGGTCAACAAGACGGATGACGCGTCGCTGGATGAGGATTACGCGGTGTTGTGCGAGCTGCTGGGCGAACAGCCGTGCCCCTTGCTGCCGCTATCGGCGCAGACCGGGCGCAATCTCGACGCGTTCAAACAGGCCGTGTTCGAGCGCCTGGATATCGTGCGCGTGTACTCCAAGCCGCCCGGCAAGGAGCCGAACTTCGACGCGCCGTTCGTGATGAAACGCGGCGGCACGGTGGAAACCTTCGCCGCGAAGGTCCACAAGGACTTTGTCGAGAGCTTGAAGTCCGCGCGGGTGTGGGGCGAAGGGGTCTACGACGGGCAGCAGGTCGGGCGTGACCACGTGCTGCACGATGGGGACGTGGTCGAGCTGAGGGCGTAACGCGCCCAGGCCGGTTTACTGGTGGTCTGGCGCGCCACGTCCGGATTGTTAGGTTTTGTAAAAAAACACGCCGCCGCCGTAGCACAACGCTTGAGTTTGTTTCTCGTTAAGTGTAACATTGTCGTGAGTCAATGGCTGATTTTCGCGCGGCGCCCGCGCCGTAGCGAAATGGGCAAGGGTCTGCATGACGCACGACGTAAACCCGATCAACCTGCCAATCCAACGCCATCGTGTCCACTTTGCGCCGGACGAGGGTATCTTGCTGCGGCTGTTCCCTTCCAGCGCCTGCATCCAGACGCCCGTCCGGAACCAGGTTGTTCTGGGCCGGGACATCACGCTCAAGACGACGGAAGGCGTCGACCTCACACGCTTTGAAGCGCACAAAAGCGGCGTCTCGCGCCGGCATTGTCTCTTGCGCCGGCAAGGGGATCACCTGACGGTCACCGACCTGGGCAGCACCAACGGCACTTTCTTGAACGGCGAGCGGCTCGAACCGGGGCGCGAATACGTGGTCGCCAACGGGGACCATCTGAGCCTGGGCACGTTGCTTATCGCGATCTTCTTCCGCGCGCCTGCCAGACCGCACTAACCTGCTGTAACGCGTTTCCTCACGGTTGCATCGCCGGGCAGCGCCGCTGTGCCGGTGAATTGCCATGCGTTCGCAACACCCCTAATATTAACGTAGATACACCGCGTTCAGGAAGGCAGCGCCCATGTCCTTACGCTCGATCTGGCGGCCTGCGGTATATCACGGGCACGCTAAAGCCGCGCCGTATTTTGAAGGCTGGTATTACAAGCTCGTGGATGCCACCACGCAGCACCGTTACGCGATCATCCCCGGCATCTTCAAGCACGCCGATCCTGCCGAAACCCACGCGTTTGTGCAGGTGCTGGACGGCGTGACCGGGACCTCGGCGTACCACCGCTACCCGGCCGGCCAGTTTGCGGCGGCGCGGGATGTGTTCGACGTGCGCGTCGGCCCGAACCGCTTTGCGCTGGACCGGATCGCGCTGGATATCGACGCCGCGCGGGATGGCACCCAGGCCACGGGGACATTAGGCACGCTGGGCGGCGAGCTGCGTTTTGACGGGGTGCAGGGCTGGCCGGTGCGCGCGCTTTCGCCGGGGATCATGGGCTGGTACGGGTTGGTGCCGTTCATGGAGTGTTATCACGGCGTGTTGGGCTTCGACCACGCGATTCAGGGCGCGCTGCGCATCGGCGGCGCGGCGGTGGACTTTGGCGGCGGACGCGGCTACATCGAGAAAGACTGGGGCGCGGCGTTCCCGCGTGGCTACATCTGGATGCAGACCAATCACTTCAGCCGCCCCGGGATCAGCCTGACCGCGTCGGTGGCGTTGATCCCCTGGCTGTCGCGCGCGTTTCGCGGGTTCATCGTTGGCCTGTGGTGTGATGGGACGCTGTACCGCTTCGCCACGTACACGGGCGCGCGGATCGAACGCCTGGCGCTGACCGACACGCACGTCCAATGGGTGCTGCACGGCACGACCGGCCCGGACCGCCGGGGCTACCGGCTGCACATCGACGCCGAGCGCGCAGAAGGCGGCCTGCTGCACGCGCCGGATCGCGGGGCGATGGTCGCCCGCATCGTCGAGAGCATGACCGCGCGGATCGCGGTGCAACTGGTCGCGGACGACGGGGACGTGGTCCTCGCGGATACCGGGCGTTTTGGCGGGCTGGAGATCGCGGGCGATCTGGACGCGATCCTCGACGGCTACGCGGGGCGGGATCGCGGCACAGGTTAAGGAGCAGGCATGTCGAAGACGACAGTGTGGCAGTTGATCGGCGGCGGTGTGTTCGGGATCGGCGTGGGGTGGCTCTTGAGCCGCCCGCAGGTGTTCGCGCTGCCGTTGTTACTGATGGTGGCCGGGACGGCGATCGTCGCGCTGGCGGGCCGCAAAGCCGCGGCAGCGGATGCCGCCGCGAAACGGCGCACGCACGGCGAGCACGCCCCCCCGCCAGGCTACCGCGACGTGTCGATCCCGATGGAGCGCATCAACGGCCCGGCGTTGTGGCTCAGCTTTGTGCTGCTGCCGCTGACACTCGCGCCGTTCGTCGCGCTGTACGGCAGCGAACAGCTCGTCGAGTCGGGATGGCCCGCCGAACACACCGCGTTCGGCGTGCTGATCGCGGTGGTCGTGTTGATCGTGCTGCACGAGGTCATTCACGCCGTGACGTGGATGATCGCCGGCAGGGTGAGCTGGCGCAATATCTCGTTTGGGTTTGCGTGGAAGGCGCTCAGCCCTTACGCGCACGTCGCCGTGCCGATCCCCGCGCGGGCGTACCGCGTTGGCACGGCGATGCCGGGCCTCGTGACCGGTGTCGTACCGGCGGTCGTCGCGCTGCTGATCGCCAGCGGCCCGCTGATGCTCGTCAGTGCGATGCTGATCGCGGGGGCAGTGGGTGACGCGATCGTGTTGTGGGTAATCCGCGCTGTGCCGGGGGATGTGCTGGTGCTGGATCATCCAAGCGCGGCGGGATGTTTCGTTGAAAATAGGTAAACATTTTCGTACAATTTTTTCACAGTTTGTATGTTCATTTCTAATTTTCTGTCTTACAATAGATGCAACAGGCGAAGCGAATGCCAATTTATATCGTCCGATGAAGTGCTGCTGCGTAGAGCTTAATCGCACTGTGGCAGCTATGGTTTATCCGGGGAGTAATTTATTATGTCGTCACGGCGTCTTTATCCGATCACGCTGCTTGCCTTGCTGGTCGCATTGATTCTGCCGGCGCCGGCAGCAAATGCGGCCACAGGCTCTATCTCGACCGGTTTTGATAACAGCTATATCAGCGGTGGGGCGTTTGTGGATTTTATGCCGGCGGTTGACCTCACACTTACGGGGTTCGACCTGCACCTTGCCGCCGTTGAAACTACGATCTCGATCTACCACAAACCCGGCTCGGCGGGGGATGATCTCGACAATGCGACGGGGGCGTGGACGCTGCTCACGTCGCAAACGGTCACCGGCCAGGGGCAGGGCAACCCGACTTACGTTTCGATCAGTGGTTTTGATCTGACGGCAGGCGAAACGCATGGATTTTACTTCCATGGTGGCTTTACGTTCAATCCCGAAACGGGGATGAACACGTACTACATGTACAATTATGAGGACCCGGCGCAGGTCACCGTTACGAATGCCGAACTGACGATCTTTGCCGGGTGGGGGAATTACGGCTGGCCGTTCGGGGCTGCCAAAAACCCCGGCTATAGCTGGTTGGGCACGGCGTATTATTCCTTCGCCGACGATGAAGAGGGCGACTCCGGCACGACAACCGCGCTCAAGCCGGGCTGTGACGTGTTGATGGAGATTCCCGAATCGGCTGTCGGTGCGTCGGTTGTGGAGGATGCGCCGGTATTTTGGAAGCCCGGCGGGCCTACCGTGCATGTGCTCCCTGAAGGGACGACACTACGCGCGATCGGGTTGGACGAAAGCGAGCAGTACTACAAGGTGATCTACGTGTGCGATTACCTGTGGCTGCCCGTCGAGACGCTGGCCCCGAACTATGACGAGGTCTGGAACGGCGCGCCGCTGCCGACCGTCATCGTGGAATATGAGGAAGCCGAATAGCACGCCCTCGCCAGCAGTACCAGCGACGAATACCATCGCCCCGGCGCTTGTGCCGGGGCGATTGGCGTTTCTGGCGTGGCGTGCATCCAGGCCGGACCGGCAGGGGCAATCTGGTACACTAGATGCAGATACTGGCACACACTGAGGACTCCGGCATCGTATGACCACGATCCTGATCATCGACGACGAAGAAAACATCCAGCGCCTGGTTGAGGCCTACCTGCTGGCGGAAGGGTACACCGTACACATCGCCGCCGATGGCGTCACCGGCCTGGAGATGTTCCGCGAGCACCAGCCCGACCTGGTCGTGCTGGATATCATGCTGCCGGGGCTGGACGGGCTGGACCTGCTGCGCCGCATCCGGCAGGAGTCGGATGTCTACGTGCTGATGCTCACCGCCAAATCCGAAGAACCCGACCGCGTGATCGGCCTGACGCTGGGCGCGGACGATTACCTGACCAAGCCCTTCAGCCCGCGCGAACTGGTCGCCCGCGTGAAGGCGATTCTCAAACGCGGGCGCGCGGCTGCGTCCGGCGACGCGTCGCCGGCACAGGATGACGACGACGTGTTGTGTTTTCAGCGCGTGCGCATCCACCCGGCGCGCTACGAAGTGTACCGCGATGACCAGCCGGTCGAGCTCACGGCGCTGGAGTTCAAGCTGCTGTTGGCGCTGGCCCAACACGCGGGCATGGTACTCAGCCGCACGCAGTTGCTAGAGCGGGTGTGGGGCTACGATTTCTACGGTGACGAACGCGTCGTCGATGTGCACATCGGGCGCATTCGCCAGAAGCTCGAGCCCGACCCGGCAGCCCCACAGTTCATCGTGACGGTGCGCGGTGTCGGGTACAAGTTTGAGGCCGACCCATGCGGTTAACCGGGCGCTTCTTTCTCTCGTACCTGCTGGTGGCGGCGGTCACGTTGGGCGTGCTGGCGGTTTCGATGGCGCTGTTCACCCCCGCGAGCTTCACCGACTACATGGCCGGGCACATGGGCGGCAGCATGATGCGCGGCGGCATGATGCGCGGTGCCCCGCTCGAAACGTTCGAGGCGGACCTCGACCGGCAGTTTCACAACGCTGTGACCGATGCGCTCGTGCGTGCAGCGCTGGCGGCGCTGGTAGCGGCGGGCGTGGTGAGCTGGGCCATCAGCCGGGGCATTCTGGCCCCGATCCGGCGTCTGAGCGCCGCCAGCAACACCATCGCGGAAGGGCACTACGACCAGCGTCTGAGTTACGCCCGGAGCGACGAACTCGGTGACCTGATCGATAGCTTCAATCGCATGGCGGCGGCCCTGGCGGAGACCGAAGCCATCCGCCAGCAGTTGATCGGGGACGTGAGCCACGAACTGAAAACCCCGCTGTCGAGCATCAAGGGCTTCATGGAAGGTTTGCAGGACGGCGTCATCCCCGCGACGCCGGAGACGTTCCAACTGATCCACGACGAGGCGACGCGGTTGGAGCGTCTGGCACGTGACCTGCAAGAACTCTCTCGCGC
Source organism: uncultured Anaerolineaceae bacterium (assembly GCA_964425755.1). Taxonomy (GTDB): domain Bacteria; phylum Chloroflexota; class Anaerolineae; order Aggregatilineales; family Aggregatilineaceae; genus CAYRNY01. The sequence continues at coordinate 85,217 of CAYRNY010000007.1, read as the reverse complement.
TGAGGCCAGTTTTGAGCTACTGCGCGAGCGCCACCCGGTCAGCACGCTCGTCGCGGACGCGGTCGCGCGGCTGCGCCCGCAGTTTGCCGACAAAGGCGTGCAGCTTGACGTGATGGACGTGCACGCGCTGCCGCCCGTGTTGGTGGACCGTGACCGCGTGGTGCAGGTCCTGATCAACCTGCTGGGGAACGCGCTGCAATACACCCCACGCGGCGGGCGCGTGTCGGTGCGGGTGGCGCAGGCGGATTCCATGCTGCGCGTCGCGGTGCAGGACACCGGCGCGGGCCTGGCTGCCGAAGACCTCACGCGGGTATTCCAACGCTTCTACCGCGTGGACAAGTCGCGCGCGCGCACCAGCGGCGGCAGCGGGATCGGCCTCACCATCGCGCGGCATATCGTCGAGGCGCACGGTGGGCGCATCTGGGCCGAGAGTCCCGGCCTGGGGCAGGGCAGCACGTTCATCTTCACGTTGCCCCTGGCGTGATCTTCATCAGATCTTCACATTTCTGTCACGGTAGCTTCAACAAGTGTGGTTATGCTGTTGACAACTGATGAGACCATACATCTCGCACGATGAGAGGAGCAGAACGACAATGACAAACCGTTACGGTCTGATGATAGGGACGTTGGTGATCGCACTGGTCGCGGCGCTGGCGGTTGGGGGCTTCGTGCCCGCGCTGGCGCAAGACGGCGAAGACGATCTCCCGGGTGATCGATTCCCGTGCCCCATGTGGGGCCTGGACCCCGACGATCTGCCGGATGACGTGCCTTACGGTCGCGGCATGATGTGGCACTACTACAGCGGCGACGAACTGCCCGAAGACTGGGACGCGATGCCGCGCGGCTTTGGTCCTGGTATGCTGTGGGGCGTGGACCCGGACGACCTGCCCGAAGAGTGGGCCGAATGGTTCGCGAACATGCCGGAAACGCTGCCTGAGGATTGGGAAGCCCTGCCGCCCGGCTTCGGTCCTGGCGGGGGCATGATGTGGTATTTCTACAGCGGCGAGGAACTGCCCGAAGGGTACGAGGACCTGCCGTTTGGCCCCGGCATGATGTGGCGCTTCGATAGCGAGGAAATGCCCGAAGAGTGGGCCGAGTGGCTGGAGAACTGCCCGATGTGGGATGAGGACGGCCCGGCAGCGGGGTTCTGGGGTCGTCCCGGCGGGATGCACGGACGCGACATGCATGGCGGTCGCGGGCCGGGCATGCGACGGTAAGCACGCCGGGATGTAACATCCTTGCGCGTTCGCACGGCGGTGACCCGCACCGGTCACCGCCGTTTGAGGTTGTGTATCGAATACGGTTGAATCGTAGCAGCACAGGGATCGATCCCTGCCCCGCACTGCAAGTACGGGGCTATTTACCGGTCACACCCTGAAAGGGCGCTCAACAAACGATCCCGTTCCTGCAAATCAGGGCCGTTTTTACGGTCTGACCGGTGCATAGCCTTGTGCTTACAGCGCAAGGCGAGCGGCGAGGTCGCATATTCACGCGGGCAGCATGCAACATGTCAACCGCGAAGGATACACTACCAAGATACACTACCCCGTTTGATTGGTCCTTGACGCTCTTCCAGGGTGCATGGTAAAATCACCGACGTTGCGCCCCTATCGTCTAGAGGACCAGGATGTCACCCTTTCAAGGTGAAGACCGGGGTTCGAATCCCCGTAGGGGCACAGCAGAGAGAGCGACACCTGCATCCGTGTCGCTCTTTCATTTTTATACGGTGTGTTGCAGCGGCGTTCGTCTGAGCGCCGCTGTTTCGTCAGGGGCTACAGGCGCGGCAGTGCGTACTGCTGCACGGTGACCTGGTCCCCGTTGTACTGCACCACGTTGTAGGCCGGTGGGAAGTGTTCGTCGCTGGTGGGGCTTTGCGTCCAGGGCCGCCATTCGTACCCCGGTGCGAGGCTTGGGCCGCTAATGTACGCGATCCCGTCGCGCGTGATCTGGCAGCTCCGGTGCAGGTGCCCGAAGAACACCCCGCGCAGCCGTTCCCGCGCAGGGAGCAGCGCCGCGTGGAGCGCCGTGCCGTTGGTCAGGATCATGTTGTCGTCCAGCCAGGGCGATCCCATTCTGAAGGGCGGGTAATGCACGCACACGGTCAGCGGCGGCCCGTCCGGCGTGGCTTCTGCGCGTGCCAGCGCGAGTTGTGCCTCGCTCAGATGGCCCAGCGGGGCGCGCACGTGCGTGCTGGCCGCGTCCAGCACCAGGAAGCGCTCGTCCCGCACCTCGAACGTGTAATCCAGCGGAGCCGCCGGATCGCCGCCCGGCCCGGCAGGCGCGCCCAGCATGGCGCGCATGAGCGCGCGGTCGTCGTGGTTGCCGTTCACGACGTACAGCGGCACGGCGAGGTCGGCCAGTGCCGCCTGCGCGCGGCGGTACGAGTCTGCGCCCCGGTCGTTGGAAATATCGCCCGTGTGCAGCACGAAGTCGGGCCGCTGCGGGAAGGTGTTCACCTGCGCGACGAACGCCCGCAGGTGGGCCACCGGATCGATGCCATTAAACGCCGCACCGTCCGACGTGATGTGTGTATCGCTGAGGTGGATGAAGGTAAGCATGCCGGTTTATCCTGGCGGTCTGCCCGCGTGATGATCGTGGTTTCAATGTGCCGCACACTGTAGCGCAGCGCGCACCGGTGCGCAACCCCCGCCCCCCGTGGAACCTGCAGCGCCCACCATGCCGGGGCGAATGGCGCGAATACGAAAAACTGCTATGCTTACAAGTAAAGGCGGGGCGATCTGGGCCACGGCCCGCCGCGAATGCCGTTAGACGCGAATGAAGCGATGTGTAGCGAACCCCACGCTCTTGACGAACCACCCCCTGACGCACCCGTGCGGATGGTGTGCGCATGCCGCACTTCCGTAGTATCCCCTGACTTGCCGCGCGGCTCGCGGCTCGGTCTGCAGGAGTTGTGCGTATGCGACGCCTGATCCTGGTGCGGCACGGCGAGACGACGTACAACCGTGAGCGCCGCTTGCAGGGGGCGAGCGACGTCCCGCTGACGGTGCAGGGTCGTGCCCAGGCGATGCGGCTGGCGCGGCACCTGAGCGAGGATCACTTTGACGCGGCGTACACCAGCGACCTGCAGCGCGCCTTGCTAACGGCGCAGATCATCGTGGCCGAACACCCGCAGCTTGAACTCACCGTCGATCCCCGCTTGCGCGAGCCGTCAAAAGGCATCTGGGAAGGGTTGACCTGGGGCGAGATCGTCACCCGCTACCCGGCGCAGGTCGCCGCCTACCAGGCCGATCGCGAGCACGTCCCGGCGGGCGCGGAGACGTTATCCGCGTGTGTCGCGCGGATCGAGTCGCTGCTGGGCGACCTGGAAAGCACGCATCCCGAGGACGAATCTGTGCTGCTGGTCGCGCACGGGCAACTGCTGCGCTTGCTGATCTGTGTGGCGGTCGGGATCGCGCCGGACCGGTTCCTCAATTTCAACCTGGACAACACGTCGGTTTCCGAGCTGCGCTACTATTCCAACGGGACCGTACTGCACCGGCTGAACGATACGGCACACCTGGGGGACCGGTTGCACGCTTAGCGGCGTGGCGGGTTGGCGTGCAGCCCCGGCGCGGTGTAGAGTCGGCGCATGTGCTGGTGCCTGCGTTGTTGCCACTGAAAGGACGGGAGACCATGCCGCTAGAAATCGGAATGACCGCCAGCCGGACCAAGACCTTTAGCGATGCGGACGTGCACGCCTTCGCCCAAACGTCCGGAGACACCAACCCGGTGCATCTGGATGACGACTACGCCGCCGGGACGCGCTTCGGGCGGCGCATCGTGCACGGGATGCTGACCGCCAGCCTGATCTCCGCGACCATCGGCAACGATCTGCCCGGCGAGGGCACGATCTACATGCGCCAGAGCCTGGACTTCAAAGCGCCGGTCTACATCGGCGATACGATCACGGCGACGGTCGAGGTGGTCCAGGTGCGCGAGCGCCACAACATCGTGACGCTGGCGACGCGCTGCACCAACCAGGACGGCACACTGGTGCTCGAAGGCGAGGCGGTTGTCCTCGCGCCGTGAGGTGGCGTCAGGTGACGTAACACCTTTAACCCATGCTGAACCCATACCAGTCAATAAGGAGACGGTTATTGTGGAGTACGTCAGGTTAGGCAACACCGGAATGAAAGTCTCGCGCATCTGCCTGGGCACGATGACCTATGGCACGTCGAAGTGGCGCGACTGGGTGCTGGACGAAGACGAGAGCCGCCCGTTCTTCAAGCGCGCGTTGGAGCTGGGCATCAACTTCTTCGACACGGCGGATATGTACTCCGTCGGCGTGAGCGAAGAGGTCACCGGGCGGGCGCTGCGCGATTTCGCCCGGCGGGATGAGGTCATCGTCGCCACGAAGGTTTACAACCCCATGAGCGACGACCCGAACGCGCGCGGACTCTCGCGCAAGCACATCATGGACGCTATCGACGCCTCGCTCACGCGGCTGGGCATGGACTACGTGGACCTGTACCAGATCCATCGCTGGGACTACGAGACGCCGATCGAAGAGACGATGGAAGCGCTGCACGATGTTGTGAAGGCGGGCAAGGCGCGTTACATCGGCGCGTCGAGTATGTGGGCGTGGCAGTTCGCCAAGGCGAACGACATCGCGGACCTGCACGGCTGGACGCGCTTCGTGTCGATGCAGAACCATTACAACCTCGTCTACCGCGAAGAAGAACGCGAGATGATCCCCTACTGCATCGAGGAAGGCATCGCCCTGATCCCCTGGAGTCCGCTGGCGCGCGGCTTCCTGGCGGGGAACCGCACCCCGGACAAGGGCGGCACGACGAAACGCAGCAAGACCGACGGCCTCGCGCACGGATACTACTACGCCGATTCGGATTTCACCATCGTGGAGCGCGTCCAGGCGGTCGCGGAGCAGTACGGGCGCAGCCCGGCCCAGATCGCGCTGGCGTGGATGCTCAGCAAGCCGCACATCACCAGCCCGATCATCGGCGCGAGCAAGATGCCGCACCTGGAGCAGGCGGTCGAGGCGCTGGCGATCGAACTCGACGCGGAGAGCATCGCCGCGCTGGAAGCGCCATACGAGCCGCACCGCGTGCTGGGGCACGAATAACAGCCCGGCTGCCGCCGGTCATGGGCTGCGTGTATTGGCGGTCAACGATCGGGGTTGTCATCGCGCGGCGGCGGGGGCAACCAGCCGAAGGGGATGTCGTCGTCCGGCAGGTCGACGGGGGACGGGTTGCCGCGTTGCGTGCGGTACAGGGGGCCGCGCTTCTGCGGCCCCTCGCGCTTGACACGTCCCAACCGCCGCAGATCCCCTGCGAAGAGCGTCTGGTTGCGCGGCAGTTCGTCCTGCAGGGCCGCCTGCGCGATCCCGCGCGCGACGATATCCACCGGCAACGGCGCGCGCCGCCCAAAAAAGACGCGCAGCAACGGCAGCGCACCGACCCACGAAAGCAACGCGAAAAACTGCCCGCCGTACTGCTCGCGCTCGAACAGCACCGGCGCGCGGACGATCGCCCAGCGCAGGCCGCTGTTGCGCAGGTATTCCTCGGCTTCGCGCTTGCTGCGCAGGTACTCGATCGAGACGCCGGGCGGGCGGCTCGCCGCGCTGAGCAGCACGAAATACGGCACGCCGTCGCTCACCGCCATGCTCACCGCGTTGCGCGCCGGGGCCAAGTTCAACTGGTGGAACGTCAGGCCGCGTTCGGGCTGGGCGCGCATGCTGCCGACGAGGTGGATCACGACGCCGTGCCCGCGCGAGCGTCCCTTGAGGCTGGCCGGGTTCCACACATTGCCGGGCACCATGCGCACGTGGCGGCGCAGCGGGCCGAGCCTGTCTTGCAGGTCGGGCTGCACCAGCACGGTGACATCGGCCCCGGCTTCGATCAGCGCGCTGACCACGCGCAGCCCGACGAAACCGGTCGCACCGGTCACGAACACTTTGTTCCAGTTGCGCCTCGGCATAATGGCGGTTGCTCTTCCGTGAATGGCGGATTGAACTTCGCCTCATTCTAACCAGCGCGTGGGCGGCGGTCAATTGCCGGTCGCGCCTAGATGCCGTTCCGCATTTTACCGGCGGTGCAAAGCGTGCTATCATCTACACATTGCCAAAATTTAGACGCCACGTCAAATATTAGACAAAGCGACCAGTCACCATGCCCGACACACCGAACCGCCACGCGCAGCGCAAAGCTGCCACGCACCAGCGCCTGATCGACGCCGCCCGCGCGCTGATCGTCGCGCAGGGCTACAACAACGTCGATATCCTCGACATTACCGAGCACGCGGACGTCAGCAAGGCGACGTTTTACACGCACTTCCCGAACAAGGAAGCCTGCGTGCGCGAGATGATGGAGCAGGGCTTCGATGCGCTGGTGGCCGAGTTACTCGACGTGGACCACGAGGTCGGGCCGGACTGGGTGCTCAGCACGCTGGAGCGCGTGTTCTGCTGGGCGCACGAAAACCGCGAGTTGCTGCTGATCATGGTCGGCGGGGCCGCGTCGTCACAGCTTAACGTGTTCGGGCGAAACTACATGGTCCACGTGGTCGAGCGCACGCTGGTGACTGACCGCCCGTCACTCGATCTACAGTCCCCATACCCGGCGGCGATCCAGGCGCAGGTGGTCACCGGCATCATGATCCAGTTGCTCGGCTGGTGGCTGGAACACGCTACCGGCTATTCAGCGCGCGCGATGGCTGAACTCGTGCTGAACCTGTTGCGTTACGGGCTGAGCCAGCCGCCGCCGGAACACGGCGAGCGCGCCGAACCGATCTGAATCGTTTGCTTTGCAGGAGAGCATGCATGGTCTTTTCACGTATAGGGCGGTTTGCCACTCGTTACCGGCTGCTGATCATCGTGGCCTGGGTTGTGGCGGCAGTGGGCATGACCGTCGTGGCCCCAAACATTGAAGCGGTCGCCAGTTCCGATATGACGGACTTCCTGCCCAGTGGTGCGCCGTTCGAGCACGCGGCAAAAGTCTATGAAGCGACGTTTCCGGACAATAATTCGCCCGGCAGCACCGTGGTGGTGATCGACGCGCGCCAGGTTGAAGGCGGCGTATTCAAGCGCGACGCGGAAACATTCGAGGAGCGGATCGACACGCCGGTCGGGCGTTTCATCAGCGAGCTGGTGGCATGGTTGCAGAGTGACGCCGCACCGGAGACCATCACCACCGTCGTGTACCCGACGCTCTCCCCGACCGCAGCCGGCCTGATGGTTGCCTCCGAAAACGGCGACGATCCCGCGCTGGCGAACCGGGTCGCGTTGGTGCGGATCGACATGGACACCACGCCCACCGAAGAAGCCAGCGCCGCGACGATAGACGCGATCGATGCCTGGATCGCGGAACACAAGCCCGACGGCGTGGCGACCTACCAGACCGGCGCGACGCCGGTCGTCCACGACACGACCTCGTCGATTATCACCAGCGTGGACCGCACGATCTGGGTGACGGTGGTGCTGGTGATCCTGATGCTGCTGGCCGTGTACCGTTCGCCGGTCAGCCCGCTGATCCCCCTCTCGTCGGTCACGCTGGCGTACCTGATCACGCGCGGGATCGTGGCCTACCTGGGCGCACACTACATGACGATCACGTCCTACGCCAACGTGTTGCTGGTCGTGGTGATGTACGGTGCGGGCACGGACTATTGCCTGTTCCTGATCAGCCGCTTTCGCGAGGAACTGGCGGATGACTGGGCCATCGAAGAGGCGACCGCGCACACCGTGCACCGCGTCGGCGAGACGATCAGCAGCAGCGCGGGCACGATCTTCGTCGGCTTCATGGCGATGATCTTCGCGGAGATGGGCATCTTCAACACCAGCGGCCCGGCGCTGGCGATCGGCATCGTGTTCTCGTTACTGGCGGGGCTGACGTTGGTCCCCGCGCTGCTCGCCACGCTGCGCGAGCGCGCCTTTTGGCCGCATGAGGCGCACCACCGCAGCAGCGGGCGCCTCTACGAGATCACGTCCAAGTGGGTCAGCACCTACCCGCTGCCTGTGATCCTGGTGATCGTGCTGATCATGCTGCCGCTGTCAGTTTATGGCGTCAACCAGGGCGTGACGTATGACATCCTGGCCGATCTGCCCGACGATAAAGACGCGGTCGTCGGCTTCAATCTGCTCTCGGACAGCCTGGGTGCGGGCAACATGATGCCGCTGGCTATTGTCTTGACCGGGCGCGACCCGGACCGGGTCGCCGCCGATATCGTCAACCTGACCGACGATGTCGCCGCGCTGGACGGGATCGCGGACGTGCGCGGGCTGGATGACCCGATCGGGCAGGACGCGGAGTTTAAAGACCTGCTGCACGTCGATGTGCAGTTGCGGCTGGCGCGGGACCTGCTGGACGGCCTGGGCACGCTGCAGGGCGGCGGCGCGATGCCGGATATGCAGACGTTGCAGGGCCTGTTGGAAGGCGTGCGCGCCTATCTCGACACGCTGGAACGGCAGTTCCCGCAGATCGAAGGCGACGCAGACCTGCAAACGCTGCGCGAGCTGTTCAACAACCCGCTGCAACTCGCCACGCAGCAGGATCGCCTCGCCGCTGCACTGGACGGACTCGCCGCCACCGTCGCGGGGATCGAGGAGCCGTACCTGCTGCCGTCCGCGCTCGGTGACGTGCTCGCCGCGCTGCCGGAAGGGAACGGTAACTTCAGCGAACTGGCAACGCTCTCGGACGAATACCTCGCCAATGAGGGGACCGCGTTCAGGCTGGATGTCGTGCTGGCGGACAACCCGAGCAGTGACGCTGCGCTGAACACGGTCGACGCGATCCGCGACCTGCTGGGCCGGTACAGGGACAGCGGGGACGCGGTTGTCAGCGGCGGCGCGGTAGTCAATGCCGATATCCGCGACACGATGAACCGTGACCTGCCGCGCGCGATCGCGTTTGTGCTGCTGGGCATCTTCATCGTGCTGATGCTGATGCTGCGCAGCCTGATCGCGCCGGTGTACCTGATCGGCACGGTGCTGCTGAGCTTCACCTTCACGCTGGGGCTGACGCACGCGATCTTCACGCGCGTGTTTGACGTCACCGGCCTGACGTGGTACGTGCCGTTTTTTGCGTTCGTGTTCCTGGTGGCGCTGGGCATCGACTACAGCATCTTCCTGTTCGGGCGCATCAAAGAGGAGGTGGGTTATCACGGCATCCACGAGGGCGTGCACGTGGCGGTCGCCACGACGGGGCAGATCATCACCTCGGCGGGCATCATCCTCTCCGGCACGTTCGCGGCGGCGATGGCGGGTGAAGTGAAGGGGCTGATCGAGGTGGGGTTTGCGGTGGCGGTCGGCGTGCTGATCGATACGTTCGTGGTGCGGACCGTGCTGGACCCGGCGCTGGCGACGCTGTTCGGGCGCTGGACGTGGTGGCCCGGCGGCGTCCCGCAGGCGCAGGACGCCCCCCGCCGCGAGGGTGGCGAGGCAGTTCCCGCGGGGGATTAGCTACAGATTACGGAAACACCGCCCCCACGCGCACCTCGAACCCCGGCAGGATGTCGCCGCCGGTGAGCACGTCCTCGCTTCCGAGCCGCTGCACCGGCTGTCCCGGCGTGTAGACCTCGACGGTCTGCACATCCGGGCGCACGAGCCAGACAACCGTGCCCGCCGCGAGGTAGTTCACGACTTTCACGCGCACCGTGTCGCGGTCATCTGAGGGCGACATCACTTCGACCGCGAGATCGGGCGGTAGCGGGTTGTAGGCGTCATGTGGGGGTTCCGGCTGGCGCGCCTTCGAGATGAATCCGACATCAGGAATGTAACGCTCGCCGGACACTTGATAGCCGCCATCCGCGCCGGTCAGGGTGCCGATCTGCTCTTGCAGCAGGTAGACGAAGATAAAGCCATGAATGCGCGACGCCACCGCCGACGCGTAATAGTTGGATACCTCCTCGACCACCATCCCCCCGATGTATTCGAGCCGCCGGGCGGCGTTTTCCGGCAGGGCCGCGATCCGGTCGAATTCCTCTACCGTAACCAGTTCCGTCCCTACTGCCATGTCGCGCTCACTCCATCCTGTTTGATCGCATTATAGCACGTTGTTTTCCCGCCGCGTGATCCCTCGCAGCCACGCCAGTAGCGGCGGCCCGACCGCCACGACGTAGATCACCAGTGGGACCAGCGCCATCGCGCGCAGGGCGCGATCCGTATACAGCACGTACAGGAACCCGGTGTTGCCCAGCAACGCCAGCCACCCCACCGGCAGCGTGTAGAGCATCAGCAGGTCGGTTTGCTGAAAGTACGGCAGCCCCAGCGCGATCGCGCTCGCCGCCACGACCACCCGCCGCCCGCGCGCCATCGGCAGCAGCAGCGGCAGCCATAGCAGCAGCGCCAGCGGCCCGATCCACTGCCACAGCGCGATGCTGCCCTCGTCTTTGGGCGGGTTGGCGCGCAGGTTGTCCAGCAGGTCCAGCGGCCACAGCGGGTACGCGACCAACGAGATCGCGCCCAGGATCAGCGGCACGACGAGCACGCGCAGCCGGTCCCGCCAGGTGACATCCGCCAGCAGCCACAGCAGCAGCGCGAACGGCCCCGCGATGTGGTACTTCGTCGCCGCGACGAACAGCGCCAGGCCCGCCACGTGCCAGCGCCGCCGTGCCAGCGCCCACCAGAATACCGCCAGCGCCCCGACCATGATCCCCGTGAACTGTCCGTAGAACGTCGCGAACAGCATCTGGTAGGTCAGCAGCGCCGCCGGGACGCGCCCGCCGAAGACGCGTGCCGCCAGGAAGATCCCGCCCACCGCCGCGCCGCCCCATAACAGAAAATGCAGATATAGCGGCAGCAGGTCCAGCGCGCGCATCACCGGCAGCAGCCAGTACGCGTAATAGAAATCGGCCATCGCGCCGTCGGTGGTTTCGATGTAGACCTTGTAGTCGGGCGGCTGGAAATCGCTACTCGCTGCCATGTAGGTGATCCCCGCCGCGAACGTCAGATTGAAGAAGAGCGCCACCGCTTCCAGCCGGGACAGCCGCGCAGTGATGCGCTCGGTCATCGCGCGCGCATCACCGGTAAAGCGGTGCGGTTCGAGCAGCGGGGGGCGGCGTGACATCGCTCATGCGCGCGCCGGCAGGCGCACTTCGTCCTGCACCTCGACGCCGGGGAACAGGTCGTCGACATGCTGCGGCACGTACTCGCGGACCATCGCGGCGGTCAGCGCGTTCGCCGCGCAGATCGCGCCGTACAGTTCCCCGCTGCGGCGCAGCGATCGCGCCTGCGTCGCGTGGTCGCACGCCACCAGCCCGAAGCGGAAACGCGGATCGTAGCCCTCGGCCCACTCGAAGTTGTCCGCCAGCGTCCAGTGGAAGTAGCCGCGCACCGGGTAATCGTGGGTGAGTGCTTTCCACAGGCTGCGGATGCTGCGCACAAGGTGCAGCGGGCGCAGCGAGTCGTCGGGGTCGGGCACGCCGTTCTCGGTGACGTACAGCGGCTTGCCCGTGCGCCGGCCCAGCCACGCGATCTGTTCGCGCAGGCCCTCGGGCCATATCTCGCCCACCGTCGCATCAGGGCCGGGGATGCCGTCGGGCGGCATGCGCTGCTCGATGAACAACTGCCCCGGCTTCAGCGGGCTGAAGCCCACCAGGAGGCGGTAATAGTAGTTCAGCCCGATCCAGTCGAGCGTATCGCGGGCTTCGGGGACATCGGCGCGGTAGAGGGGCAGACGCAGCTCGCCCGTGATCAGCGCGTCGACGAACGCACGGTTGAAGACGTGGCGGATCGTGTCGTGTGCGGGACGGTGCAGCAGTGCAGGGCGGCGGGTTGTCAGGGCGATCTGGTGCTTGGCGAAGCCGACCTGTGCGCCCGGCTGCACGCCCTTGATCGCGCGGTAAGCGGCGGCATGCCCGCGCAACAGGTGCTCGACCACGCGGAAGGTCTGGCGCAGGTTGTGCTTACCGGGCGGGAACCGTCCCAGCAGGTAGCCCTGCGTCGCGACGATCAGCGGCTCGTTGATCGTGCACCACAACGTCACGCGGTCGCCCAGCGCCTCGACCGCCACGCGGACAAACTCCGCGAAACGTTCGATCGTCGCCGGGTTCGCCCAGCCGCCGGAGTCCGCGATCCACAGCGGGTCGGTGAAGTGATGGAGCGTGACCAGCGGTTCCATGCCGCGTTCGCGCAGCGCCGCGATCATGTCCGCGTAGAAGGCCAGCGCGGCGTCGTCAAATTCGCCCGGCTGCGGCTCGATGCGGCTCCATTCGATCGAGAGGCGGTGCGCATTGTGGTGCATCGCGGCGGCATAGTCGAAGTCCTCGACGTAGCGCCCGTCCCACCAATCACACGCGCGCCCGGCGGTCTGGTCCTGGTAGATGTGGCCCGGCGTGCGCTCCCACGCGGCCCAGTTGTTGTTATCGTTCTGCCCCTCGACCTGGTGCGCCGCCGTCGCCGCGCCCCACAGAAAGCCAGGGGGAAAGGTGAGCGTGAAATCAACCATCGTCGTTACCCGTCTCGCCCGGATCGATGCGCAGCGCCCCGTTGATGGCCTGCCGCGCCATGAACAGCGCCGCGATCGTCGTGGCGTCCCGCAGCCGCCCGGACGCGATCGCCGCTTCCACCGAGTCCAGCGGCACGCGCGCGGTCGCGCCCTGGTAGATCGCAGCGGCCATGCTGCGCGCCGGTTCCAGGTTGCGCGCCAGGAACAGGTGCACGTCCCATTGCGCGTGGCTTTCGAACAACGCGAGCATCCCCAGCGGGAACCACGCCTCGGCCTTGAAGCCGGTTTCCGCCTGCAATGCGCGTTTGGCGGCGCGCAGCGGGTGATCGCCCTGGTCGACCATGCTCCCCGGCAACGCCAGCCGTGCCCCGTCCTGTGGCCGCTCCTGGACGCACAACACCTCGCCGGCGTAATTCAGCGGCACGACCAGCACGCGCGGCGGCGCGACAAGATACGGCTCGCCGGCAGCGTCCGCGTGCAGTTCGAGCCACTTGTGCCGTGCGACGGGGCGCGGGCGCTGTTTTGGCGAGTCAGGCATGGTTTGCGCTCCTGGTGTGTGCTGCCTGCTGGCGGACGCGCGGCCCTGCCGGATCACGAGCCGGTGTACACCACGTCCGCGTAGACCTGGCGCGCGTCCGTATCAACATAGCCGAGCGATTCCGCAAGCGCGCGCGAGGGGTCGTTGTCCATCTCCACGAGGTACAGCGGAATGCGCCCGCTTTCCAGCACGGCCTGCGTCACCGCCGCCGTGACGCTCCGGCCCCAGCCACGCCGCTGCACCTCTGGGTCGGTCTGCACGTAGATTTCGGCGAACTCCGGGCTTTGCCAGTTCACCCCCGCGACCGCCTGCGCCTCGTGCGTGCCGATCACGGCGCGTGGCGTGCCGTCCGGCGCGGTCTTAAGCTCGACGAGTACGTTAAGCTCCGGCCCGAACCGGCGCGGGTCGAGGCGGTACAGGCGCAGCACGCGATGCTGCTCAAAGTGGAACTGGTCGCCCACCAGCGGAAGCTGGCTCATCTTGGCGAAAAAGATGTAGGGTCGCTCCGGCGTCAGGGCGCGGGCCAGCAGTTCCGCCGCGTGATCGGCTTCCGCGCAGTGCAGCGTGACCAGCGGGCGAAAGAGATCGATCCCGGTCTGGAACACGCCCACAAACCCGGTGGCGGCTCCATCCTCATCCGTTGTGGTGTAGAGTGCGGAGCGGGCCGGGTTGTGGTACAGGGCGTAGTACGCGGTCGGCGCGTCCGCCGGGCTGGACGGGTCCAGCAGGTGGCGGACCTGGGCGCGCAGTTCGTGAATGGACATACCTCACGCGTTACGGATACAGGCGATTGAGCATACGCGGGTACGGGATCGTCTCGCGGATGTGCGGCAGACCGCATATCCACGCGACCGTGCGCTCAATGCCCAGCCCGAACCCGGCATGCGGCACGCTGCCGTACTTGCGCAGGTCGAGGTACCACTTGTAGTTGTCGGGGTTGATCCCGATCTCGTCGATGCGCTGTTTGAGCAGCTCGGCGTCGTAGATACGCTCGCTGCCACCCGTGATCTCGCCGTAGCCTTCCGGCGCGAGCAGGTCCACGCTGCGGCAGACTTCCGGACGCCCCTCGACCGGCTGCATGTAGAACGCCTTGCTCGCGGTGGGATAGTGATAGACGAACACCGGCTTGTCGAACATCTCGGCCAGCGCGGTTTCGTGCGGCGCGCCGAAATCGTCGCCCCACTCGATCGCCAGGTCGGCTTTGCGCTCGGGATCGTCAGCCTGCGCTGCCAGCCCTTGCAAGCGCTCGATCGCCTCGTCGTAGGTGATGCGCGGGAACGGCGGCGTGATGTTTTGCAGGCGGGTGGTGTCGCGCTCCAGAATCTCCAGTTCCGTCGCGTGCTTGTCCAGCACGGTCTGCACGATCGCGCTGATGAACTGCTCTTCCATGTCCATCAGGGCGTCCAGGTCAAAGAACGCCATCTCCGGCTCGACCATCCAGAACTCCATCAGGTGGCGGCGCGTCTTGGACTTTTCCGCGCGGAAGGTCGGCCCGAAGCAGTACACCTTGCCGAACGAGCCGATGTTGGCTTCGTTGTAAAGCTGGCCGGTTTGGGCCAGGTAGGCAGGCGTGCCGTAATAGTCGATCTCGAACAGGGTGGTCGTGTTCTCGCCCGCTGCCGGGGTCAGGATCGGCGTGTCAACCAATAGATAGCCGTGCTCGTCCAGCCAGTTACGGATCGTGTTGATGATCGTGCCCCGGACGCGCAGGATGGCCCACTGTTGCAGCGAGCGCACCCACAGGTGGCGGTGATCCATCAGGAACTCGACGCCGTGCTCTTTGGGCTGGATCGGGTATTCGTCGGCCATCTGGATCAGCTCGATGTTCGAAAGGCCGATCTCGTAGTGGCCGGGATACCCCGGCGCGCGCTCGTCGGCGCGCACGGTGCCGGTGACCATCACCGACGATTCCTGCGTCAGGTTGGCCGCCAGCTCGAACTGTTCCGGGTCAAGCTCTTTCTTGAACGCGACGCACTGGGCGATGCCTGTGCCGTCGCGGATCAGCAGGAACTGCAAGCGCCCCTTGTCGGTGCGGTTATACAGCCAGCCACGCACTGTGACTTCCTGGCCGTCGTACTGCGCGATATCGCCTATCTGGATCACTGTCGCCACGAATCCCGTCCTCGTTATGCTATAATATGGATACCGGTCGCGTGTATTCTAGCCCGGCGGGATACGCCGGTCAAGCTATCCTGACCGGTGTATCCCGTCGTTTGGAAGACGTTAAGAACGTTTATCGTGCAGTTGACCGTAACTAAACCTTTAGACGTTAACACACCTTGCGGGTGACTGATTGGCGAGCAATTCCGCCGGTCGTCACACAGCTTCTAACCTTCTTCACGAACGAACCCTACTTAGCAGTTTGGCAGGAGGTACGTTACGATGACGAACGCCGCACCATCTTTAGTGGATATGGAACTGCGGTCGATCGATACACGCCGTCACTGGTCCCCGACCTCGCAGCCGTATGCGCCTGCCGATGTTTTGATGCGCTATCTGGCGAGCGGCTGGCAGATCAGCCCGGTGGTGGGCCTGGAAGAGCATTATCATGCCGGGGTGCGCAAAGTGGACATCTATCACTTTGAGCTGGTCAAAGACGACGAGCACCAGATTCTGCCGGTGCAGAGCAACCCCGTCGTCCGCCGCCTGTTGAAGGAAAATGACCTGCGCGTGGTCCTGCTCAAGAGCGACGAGCACGCTGTATCGGAAGCACAGAACGATTAGGCGGCGCGGGGGCAGCTTGCCCCCGTCGTCCTGACCGGACAATTTTTCGCTGCACAAAGAGCTTTCTTTGAGGTCCCCAAAAGGTTGCTGAAATATTATGATGCATGACATCCGGCTGAGCAGCCGGATTTTTTTGTGCCGCTGCACCGCGTGCGGCCCGGCCATGCTATAATGCGAACGGGGCAGCCGGGGATCGCGGCGCGGGTGGAATACCAGTATTCGAACGCGAGGACCGGGGTGTAGCGGGCCACAAATGGGAAGAGGGGAAGAACGAATGTGCAGCCACGCAATAATCAGGTAGAATACAAGTAGTACATTTACCATTTCAAGGATCAGCTTCCATATGCCCAAACACCCACTAGCAGAAGTGTTCGGTTTCCCAGCAAACAATTTCTCCAATCGCGCTGTCAGGTATCGAAAGAATCAACTCTGCCCCTACAACAACAAGGTTCCCAATTGCACCAAAGACAAGGCTAATGATCCGCTAGGTGTTTGTAGCATTTTTTCAGGAGATAATAGCATTGCTATCACATGTCCTGTCCGTTTCCGCCAAGATTGGATCGTGGTTGAGGATGCAGCAGCATTTTTCTTTCCGCCAGATGTCAAGTGGACATCTTTGGGCGAAGTGCGACTCAACGATCGCCATGGCGGATCGGCGGGTAATATAGATATTGTGTTGGTTTCCTATGATGATCGAGGTCGCATTATTGACTTTGGGTCACTCGAAATACAGGCAGTCTACGTATCAGGCAACATTCGCCGGCCATTTGATCACTATATGGAAAACCCTGATGATCGGCATGATATGGACTGGACCCAACAACGCAACTATCCTCGGCCTGATTATTTATCTTCATCTCGTAAACGATTGGTACCGCAACTCATTTACAAGGGAGGGATTCTCAAGCATTGGGGGAAAAAGCAGGCTGTAGCTTTGCATACTGAATTCTATAATACTCTACCACCGCTAATCGAAGTGGATAGACAAGAAGCTGATATCGCTTGGTTGATTTATGACTTAGAGCATAACGCATCCCAAAATACATATGATCTGAAACTAGAGCACAGCGTGTATACTTTGTTTAAGCCTTCTTTGGATCAGATTGTGACAGCCGAGCCTGGCCCAGTGAAAGATTTTATCGATTTCCTTCAAGTTAAGTTAGATAAGAAATTTGAGAACGAGGAAAATCCACCAGACGCACCCTCATTAGCTGATCTACTGTAGGAATTTCTCATGCAGCAACTGTATCTTCCTAATATGGAACCACTACCAACCGAAAGAGTTGTTAACATAGCTTCGGTCAAACACCGTAGTCCATTTAGGTATCCTGGTGGTAAAACATGGTTGGTTCCTCGCATTCGGAAATGGATGAAAAGCTTTCCCCACCCCACTAAGCTGTTTATTGAACCTTTTGCCGGAGGCGCGATCATTGGCTTGACAGTCGCGTTCGAGAGAATGGCTAACCATGTAATCTTGGTAGAACTCGATGAACATGTTTCCGCTGTTTGGGATGTGATCATTAACAAAGGGAAAGGACCCTGGCTTGCAGAACAAATTGCTAATTTCGAGCTAACACCCGATAGGGTGAACACACTCCTTTCTCAAGAAGACTTGTCCCCCAGAATGCAGGCCTTGCAAACCATCATTAAAAATCGCGTCAATCGCGGTGGTATTTTGGCCAAAGGGGCTGGTAAGCTTAAGCAAGGGGAAAACGGTAAAGGCATCAAGTCGCGTTGGTATCCACGGACGCTTCAACAACGTATTCTAGATATACATGCTATTCGTGAGCGGCTTAGCTTTATTTATGGTGATGGGCTGGATGTAATGCGTAAGTATGCCGATCATCCAGACGCAGTGTTCTTTATTGATCCCCCTTATACAGCTTCAGGAAAAAAGCCGGGAAGTCGCCTTTATACACATTGGGAATTAGATCATCAGGAACTATTTCGCTTAGCCAGCACACTTAAAGGCGATTTTCTAATGACCTATGATAATGTGGTGGCAGTCCAACAGATGGCTGAGAAACAAAAATTTGACTTCGAAGCTGTCGCTATGAAGAATACTCATCATGCCAAACAAACCGAACTGTTGATCGGTCGCAATATGGGGTGGCTGAGATAGCCCTTTTTCGAAGAATTAGGGATAGATCATATGTGCAAGCAGTAAGTTATGCCAGTTAGATGTGTATAATTTCCCCTCGGAAAGAATCATCCAATGGCTAAGTTAAGCATATCATACTGCCTACGCCGATTAGGCTTGTACTGTACACTATCGGCCCAACCTCACACTCCCCGCACAAACACCCGTCGCACCGGACCCGGCAGCAGCGGCGCGATGCGCGCGATCTCCTCCGGGCCGAACGGGCGCAGCAGCAGCAGCCCGATCCCGTAGACCAGCGGCGAGAGGGCCAAGCCCGCCAGCGGCGCGACGGTCCACGCGGCGAACAACGCGCCCAGCAACGCCAGCGCCGCCAGCGCCGGACGCCACAGCGCGCGCCCATACGCTACCCCGCCGACCTCGCCGCGCAGAATCCAGTAGAACGCCACGAACAGCGTCGCTTCGGAGAAGATCGTGATGATCGCCGCCGCGCGGTAGCTGTACAGCGGCAGGAAGACCAGGTTGGCGACCAGGTTGAACGTCACGCCGATCACAAACGCGACCGTCAGCGTGCGCTGGCGGTCCAGCGCGACGATCACGTAATTGGTGACGCTGTTGATCCAGCCGATGGGGATGCTCCAGATCATCAGTTGCAGCGCGATGCCACCCGCCGGCAGGTACTCCGCGCCGCCCAGGATGCGGATCAGCGGTTCCGCGATGAACGTCGTGACCACCGCGACCGGCAGCGCGACGATCACCAGCAGCTTGACCGCCAGCAGGTAATTGCGCCGCAGCCCGGCGCGGTCCGCGTGCGCCTGCCGCGCCATGACCGGCAGCAGCGCCATCGTCAGGAACGCGGGGATGATGTTCAGCGCGTCGAGCCACTTGTACGCCGTCGAATACTGCCCGACCACCGCGTTGCCGTTGATCGCTTCCATCAGCACGATATCGATCTTGAAGAACACCGTCGCCAACAGGTGGTTGAGCATCAGCGGCCAGCTTTCGCCCATCATGTGGCGCATCAATGCGGAGTCCGGCGCCTGCCAGAAATCGTGCACCAGCGGGCGCGCCAGCGCCCCCAACACGAGCAGCGTCACGAGGTTGGTCACGACCGCGCCGCCCGCCAGCCCGACCACGCCCCAGCCGAGCAGCAGCGTGCCCAGCCCCAGCGTGACCTTGACGATCGTGCTGATCGTGGTGATCGCGGCGGGGAACTCGGCCTTCTCAAATGCGTAAAACAGCGCGGTCAGCCCGGTGCTGATGCTGTTGGGCAGCAGGCCGAGGTACAGCAGCAGGATCGCGGCGATGGCCTGCGGTTCGAGCGCCGGGTCGACCGTGCTCTGCCGCACCAGCAGGAACCCCGCCAGCAGCGGGATCGCCAGCGCCGCCAGCCCCAGCCGCAGCACCGTGCTGTTGAACAGGTAGCGCCCGGCCTGGTCGCGGTTGCGCGCGACCTCGCGCGTCAGCAGCGTGTTGAGGCCGAAATTGGTCAGGATGTCAAACCAGCCGAAGATCACGATCGCGTAGTAATACACGCCCGCGTTTGACGGGCCGAGGATGCGCAGCATGATGAACGCGAATGCGAAATCGATGCCCCGGTTGAACAGGTTGAGCACGATCGGCGCGAGGCTGTTCTTCGCGATGCGCCTCGCGTGCCCGGCCTCGCCCTCGTCCTCGCGGTAGACGCGCCGCCAGCCCCACAGCATCAGCATGAAGATGATCAACATCCCGCTGAGGAACGACACGAACGCGCCGACCTGGAACGACGGCGGGCTGTAGCGGAAGCGCACGGTCCACGCGCCGGGGTCCAGCCGCACGCCCCGGAAGTTGCCGTTGACAAGGTGGATGGCGACTTCCTCTTCCTGGTTCTCGCCCGCGCCCAGCGGGCGCACGAACGCCTTCCAGCCGGGGAAGTACGTGTCGGCCAGCACGAGCCACGACGCGCGGTCAACCTCGGCGTTGACCAGCACCTCGATCGCGCCGTAGCTGGTGATCGGCGCGGGCTGCGGATCGGCCTCGAGGTCCGGCGTGGGCCAGGTATACGCGATCTCGCAGCTTTCCGCGTCCGGGAAGCCTTCGATCACCACGCGGCGCGGGTCGGCTTCGAAGTCAGGACTCGTGACGATCGTGGCGAAGTCGTCCGGCGTCGCGCCGCAGAGGTCTTCGGTCAGGTCGTGATAGGGCAGCGTGTAGGCACGCGGCAGCGCGCCGGGATTCTCGTAGATGCGCAGTGCGTCGTCGGCGTAGACCTCGCGCAGGCCGAGGTCGTCCGCGCGTTCGACGACCCAATACGTGACGATGTAGCGCACGTTGAGCAGGTCCAGCAGCGGCGAGGCGAGCGCGTCCTCGTCGTCCCACGCGATCGGGTCGATGCGGTTGTGCAGCAACCCGTCCTGCGGCGCGATCAGGCGCATGTAGTCGGCGTACTGCCTGGGGATCATGCTGTCGTAGCCGCGCACGTCGTGCAGGCCGTAGCGCCACGTGCTGTTGGCGTGCAATGGGTGCTCGCCCTTGTCGATCGTCGTGTAGCGGAACGGCCCTTCGGCGGCCTGCTGATCCTGTAGCCAGCGCACCGAATCCGGCGTGTAGTCCAACCACGCGGGATCGGCGGCGGGGTTGAAGTCCCAGCCCGCGAGCACCAGGTCCAGCGCGACGACGCCGACCGCCGCCAACGCCCACAGCGGGGCCTGACCCACGCGGCGCGGCAGGCGTAACCCGCTGCGGCTGAGCAGGATCACGACGCCGGACGCCAGCACGAACACACCCAGGATCAGCACGTTCCAGAACTGGTAACTGTAAAACGCCTGCGCATCAGGGAACGCGCGGTCTGCGCCCGCCAGCCCCTCGAAGACGCGCGCGACCAGCGGATCGAACGTGTCGTATGCGGCGCGGCTGAGCAGCAGCCCGCCCAGGATCGCCACGCCCGCCGCCACCAGCGCGAAACCGAGCCACGTCAGCGCGCGGGTGACGCGGGTGCCGGAGCGTGCGCGTCCGGGCATGTGCGCCGCGAGCGCTTCAACGCCGAACGCCGCCAGCGCCGCCACCGCGAACGTCACCGGCCAGACCCAGCGGAACGGCGTGTGTAACTGGTTCGTGTTCGGGAAGCCGTAATAGATCAGCGCGTAAGTGGGCAGGCCGAAGGCAAACGTCAGCGCGACGCCCGCCAGCACCGCCAGGATCGGGCGGTAGGGGGGGCGGCAGACCTCACCCCCCTGGCCCCCCTCTCCAGCCGAGCTAGAGAAGGGGGCATCAGACAGGGTGTTGAAACGGGTCGTTCGTCCCGCGCGATGACGCGGCGCGACGAGTCCGATCGCGGCCAGCACCAGCGTCAGAATGCCCATGTACGCGCCGCCCTCGACGTAATTCTTGATGCCGAACGCGGTGTCGGTCACGCGCACGACACCCGCGCCGCACTCGCGCGGCGGACACCTGTACAGCCAATCATGCGTGACCGTGTCCCACGTGAACACGTCGCGGTAGGCGTGATGCGCCGGGTTGCCGTAGACGTTCGGCAGGATGAACTTGGCGACGTGCCGCGCCGGGAACGCGTAACCCTGCACCTGCTCGAAGCTCGCCGCTTCCTCGCGGAAGTTGCGCGTGCCGAGTTCGTACAGCGGGATGAACTGCGCCGCACCGAGTCCCAGCCCCAGCACGACCAGCGCCAGCAGCGCGCCCGCAGGCCGTAGCAAGGCACGCCATGCCGCGCGGTCCTGCCACCAGCGCCACACCAGCCGCGCGGCGGCGTAATACGCCATCACGATCAGCGTGTAGTAGGTGATCTCGACGTGCCCGGCGAAGATGTTCATCATCAGCGCGAGTGCGCCGACCGCGATCCAGGGCACTGTCGCCGGGCGCTCGCCGCGCAGCGGGCGGCGCTGCAGCACGAACTCGATCATCAACAGCAGCAGCGGTAGCCACGCCGCCCCCGCGATCATCATCGGGAACACGACGCTGACGATCATGAACGCGCTGAACTGGTACGCGACGCCCGCCACCGCGCCGCCGGCGCGTCCCAGCCCGATCCCGCGCACGAACAGGTACATCAGCAGGCCCGCCAGCCACAACTGGCTGACCGTGAACCAGCCATACGCGCGTGGCAGCGGCAGGACGTAGTAGATCACGCTGAAGGGGTACAGCGCGCTGTGCTGCCCCGCCGCCAGGAACGGCGACCCGGCGAACTGGTTCGGCTGCCACAGCGGGATCGTGCCGCTGGTGATGCTCTGGCGGATGAACGCTTTCCACTGGTAGTTTTGCAGCACCAGGTCGCTCAGAAGCGCGTTGTGCGGCACTTCCGGCACGCCGAGTGCGTCGCGTGCGCTCAGCCAGGGTTCGAACTGGTACAGGTTGTCGGCGGGGATCAGCGTCTTGCCGCCGAGCGTCACCGGGGCGAAAAACAGAAGTGGCAGAAGCAACAGCCCTGCCACGATGACCAGATCGGGACCATATTTTCGCAGCATCAGCGCCAATCCGTCAGGTACGTTCGAATAGCAAGTCTGGACAGAGCACCGCTATGCCGACTCGTGTTCCGGCAGGGGCACACGGTCGGACGGATCGAGATGGCGGTGGCGGGCCAGCACCTGCCACACGCGCAGCGCCGCCTCGATCTGCACGCGGAAGCTCATCTTCGACTGGCCGACTGTGCGATCCGCAAAGTAGATCGGGATCTCTTCGGGCCGGTAGCCGAGTTTCTCCGCGACGTAGATCGTCTCGACCTGGAACACGTAGCCGTTGGAGCGAATGCGCGACAGGTCCATGCTCTGCAGCACCTCTTTGCGCCACAGCCGGAAGCCGCCCGTCGCGTCCTTGACGCGCGTGCCCAGGATCGCGCGGACGTAGACGCTGTTGGCCCACCAGCTCAGCAGCTTGCGCCCGACACCCCAGCTTTCGTCCACGCTGCCGCCTTTGACGTAACGCGACCCGACCACGACATCGCAGTCGCAGCTTTGCATCTTGGCGATCATGTCCGGGATGTACTTCGGATCGTGGGAGAAGTCGCAGTCCATTTGCAGGATGCCGTCGATATCGCGGTCGAAAAGGTGCTGGAATCCCGCGACATAGGCTGTGCCCAGGCCGCCTTTTCCGGCCCGGTGCAGCACCTCGATGCGCCCGGGGTGCTGCGCGGCGAGGTCATCCGCGATCTGCCCGGTCCCGTCGGGCGAGTTGTCGTCCACAACGAGGATCGACAATTCAGCAGGCACGTCCAGGTTAAGCAGGCGGTCGACCATGACCGGTAGGTTCTCGGCCTCGTTGTAGGTCGGCAGCACGATAACAAGCTTCATCTTGTTTGCTCTCCGCAGTGGCGTTAGCGCGATCACGCATAAGCCGGGACACTATAACGCACCACACCGCAGGCGGCAATCTCTGGCATGAGGCGATCCCGGTCGCTGTGTGTGCCACGTGCGCCTTCATCATACTCCAAAATCACGCACTGTGAAGTGCCGGTCGGTCAACCGTACATTAACCGTGCGAATGGGCAGTTTGGGGTACAATGGGCGGCATGAGACGATCACATGACACCCACCGGCTGTTGATTATCGGGCTGCTGCTGGCCGCGTTGGTCGCGCCGTTACCGGGCGTGCGTGTTGCGGCGCAGGGCAGCATCCCGCCGCCGCACCTGGGATACGGTATTCACATCGGCCCGCACACAGACGTGAGTCCCGCGCTGGTCGACCAACTGCGCATGGACTGGGTCAAGCTCTACGAGGTAGGGCAGATCGGTGCGTACAGCGACAAGCGCATCCTCTTTCGCATGGACCTGCCCTGGCCGGACAACTGGGAGGCGTTCCGGTCCAGCGTGCGCCAGCGTGCCGTAGAGCTTGCCGCGCACGGCGTCGACGCGATCGAAGTGCACAACGAGCCGAACCTGGCCTTCGAGTGGCCGAAAGGCCCCAACGCGTGGGAATACACGCAGATGCTGCGCGTGGCCTACACCCAGATCAAAGCCGTCGCGCCGCAGATCATCGTCGTGTCCGGCGGCCTGGCCCCGACCATCACCACCGCGGACCGCCGCGCGATCAGCGATCTCGAATTCGCCGCCGAGATGCTCGACAACGGCGCGGCGCAGTGGTTCGACGCGTTCGGTTACCATCCGTACGGCTATAACCAGCCGCCGGAGGCCGTGCCCAGCGCCGATACGCTCACCTTCCGGCGCGCGGAGTTGATCTGGGAGCTGTTCGCGGAGCGCGGCATCTATGACAAGCAGATCTGGATGACGGAATTCGGCTGGCTGCGCGACCCGGCAGAAGACGGCGTGCAGTGCTCCGACAGCGACCCGAACTTCGCCGGGTTCGCGTGGCTGCGTGTGTCCGGGCAGATACAGGCGGATTACACGGTGCGGGCTTACCAGTACGCCGACCGCAACTGGCCCTGGGCCGGGCCGATGTTCCTGTGGAATCTCAACTGGTCGCTGTACCCGCACGGCGTGGACCCGCTGTGCAGCCACATGCGCTGGTTCAGCATCCTGCGCAGCGACGGATCGCCGCTGCCAGTCTTTCACCGCGTGGCGAACATGCCGCGCCGTTACAGTGACTACCAGCCGCGCCTCACGCTCTACGCGCAGGACATGACCGCCGAGGTCAGCTTGTACTGCCCGGCGTCGGTGCTGGTGGGCGAGGTGGTGATCGGCAACAGCGGCTATCCCGGCAGTTTCAGGGGCACGGTGGAAGCCGTCGCGCCGCCGGGTGGCCCGGCGCTCGCGGTGTATCCCGAAACGGTGCGCAGCGGCGATAGCGTGCAGGTTTACGCGGACACCACCGGGCTTGATCCGGGCCTGCACACGATCTTCGTCAACGTCACGGCGACGATTGACGGCGAGATAGTCGGCGAGACGATCCAGGGCTACATCGTGGTCAACGATATCGCGGGCGGGTGTTGACGGTCACGCGCTGTGCTAGACTTTGAGGCAGGTGAATCGCTCACGGGATAGGGGCTACTATGCGCGTTATGATGCAGATCATCGGGCTGGGATTGCTCAACGGCAGCCGGACCTTTGCGGTCCCGGCGCTGCTCAGCCGCCGCCTGGCACACTCAGGGCATGAACTCAGCGGTGCCGCGCGCCTGTTGAGCCGGAGCGGGTTCAGCCGCGCGTTGCAGGTCATGGCGCTGCTGGAACTGCTTGGCGACAAAATCCCCGGCATCCCCGCGCGCATCGAGCCGCCGGGCCTGGTCGGGCGCGCGACGACGGGGGTGTGGGTCGGTGCGGCGCTGAGCGAAGCGTGGAATCGTCCGCGCCTGGGCGGGGCCGCGATCGGGGCGCTGGCGGCGGTGCTCGGCGCGTTCGCCGGCTACTACGCGCGGCGCGAGCTCACGGCGGAACACGGTCCCGCGCTGCCGGACCTGCTGGTCGCGCTGGCCGAAGACGCGCTGGTGCTGGGCGGCGGATCGGCGCTGGTGGACCTGCCGCCGCCGGACGTGTCCGCGCGCTAGGCACGGCGCTACGGCAACTCAACGCGGCTCCAGGCACGGGAACACGGGTTCCGGTGCTGCTTCGTTTCCCCCCTGTACGATACGTGAAAGAAGTAACAATTTTGCTATAAAATAATTTGTTATAATATGAAAACTTCCTATTTATCCGGCTGTCACATAGTGTTACGCAAGGAGTTTTCAGCATGAGCCGCAACGGCGACCTACACGGCGAGGTTTATTATCCCCCCAAGCATATTGTCCAGCAGGCCAACCAACCGGATTACGACGCGATCAACGACGCGATGATCGCGGACCTGGCGGGCGAATGGGGCCGCATCGCCCGCGAGGAATTTGAATGGTTCAAAGCGTGGGACAAGACGCTCGACGATTCGGACGCGCCGTTTTACAGGTGGTTTGTGGGGGGCCGGACCAACATCGTGCATAACGCGCTGGATCGCCACCTGGAAACCTGGCGGCGGAACAAGGTCGCGCTGTATTGGGAAGGTGAGAATTACGACCAGCGCAGTTACACCTACCACCAGCTACACCGTGACGTATGTCGCTTTGCAAGCGTGCTGCGCGCGATGGGCGTGAACAAGGGCGACCGTGTGACGATCTACATGGGGCGCATCCCGGAGATCGTGATCGCGATGCTGGCCTGCGCCAAGATCGGCGCGATCCATTCGGTGGTCTATGGCGGGTTTTCGGTCGAGGCGCTGCACGAACGCATCGAGGACAGCGAGAGCAAGGTCGCGATCACAGCAGATGGTGCGTGGCTGCGCGGCAACGTCGTGCCGCTGAAGGACATCATGGACGAGGCGCTGCAACGCTCGCCCACCGTGCAGACCGTGATCGTGGTCAAGCGCACCGGGCAGGACGTGCGCATGGAGCCGGGGCGCGACCTGTGGTACCACGACCTGATGCAGCTCCCGATCGCCGAAACGTGCATCCCCACCGAGGAGATGGACGCCGAAGACCCGCTGTTCATGCTCTACACCAGCGGCACGACCGGCAAGCCGAAAGCGATCCTGCACACGCACGGCGGGTATATGGTCGGGGTGGCGACTACGCTCAAGTGGGTGTTCGACATCAAGGAAGAGGATACGTGGTGGTGCGCCGCCGATCCCGGCTGGATCACCGGGCACAGCTATATCGTCTACGGCCCGCTGCTGCTCGGCACGACAAGCGTGCTCTACGAGGGCGCGCCGAACCACCCGTTCCCCGATCGCTGGTGGGATATCGTCGAACGGCACGGCGTCACGATCCTGTACACCGCGCCGACCGCGATTCGCGGCCTGATGCGCTTCGGGGATGCGTGGCCCAACCGGCACGACCTCAGCTCGCTGCGGTTGCTCGGCAGCGTGGGCGAGCCGATCAACCCTGAGGCGTGGAAATGGTATTACCGCGTGATCGGGCGCGAGCAGTGCCCGATCATGGATACGTGGTGGCAGACGGAAACCGGCAATTTCATGATCACGCCGCTACCGTCCACGCCCCTCAAGCCGGGCAGCGCGACCAGACCCTTCCCCGGCGTGCAGGTCGATGTGCTGGACGAAGACGGCAACACGGTCGGGCCGGGCGAGGAAGGCTACCTGGTGATCAAAACGCCCTGGCCTGCCATGCTGCGCACGATCTACGGCGATCCGGACCGCTACGTCGAGCAGTACTGGAGCCGCTTCCCCGGCGTGTACATGACCGGCGACAGCGCCAAGAAAGACGAGGACGGCTACATCTGGGTCATCGGGCGCGTGGACGACGTGATCAAGGTCAGCGGCTACCGGCTCGGCACGGCGGAGATCGAGAGCGCGCTGGTGAGCCACCCGAACGTGGCGGAAGCTGCCGTGATCGGCGTGCCGGACGAGATGCGCGGCAGCGTGATCAAGGCGTACTGCATCCTGACCGCCGGGACGGAGCCGACGATGCGCCTGGTCGAGGTGCTGCGCGATCACGTCGCGCACGAGGTCGGCCCGATCGCCAAGCCCGCGTCGATCGACTTTGTCGACAAGCTGCCCAAGACACGCAGCGGTAAGATCATGCGCCGCGTGCTGAAGGCGCGCGCGCTCGGCCAGGACGAGGGCGACCTGAGCACGCTGGAAGCCTGATCGTGGTGCGGGCAGGGGGGAAACACGAAACGGGCACCTGTGCGGGTGCCCGTTTGCGTTCAGAGGCGACGGTGGGAATCGAACCCACGATGAGGGTTTTGCAGACCCTTGCCTTACCACTTGGCGACGTCGCCGTCAACGTAGTGCACAGTATACACAAACGAGGCGTGCTTGACAAGGCTGATCCGCGTGGCTGGGCGGGGCAGAGGCCCGAATCAAAAGGCCAGCGCAGCGTGGCCCTGGCCCCTGTGCGTTATTCAGTTGTCGGCGCATGCACGCTAGCTCAGATAGTCGCGCAGGTTATGCGCAAGCCGCGGGTGCCGCAGGCGGCGCAGCGCCTCTTTTTCAAGCTGGCGGATGCGCTCGCGGCTCAGCCCGAACTTGTTGGCGATCTCTTCCAGCGTGTGCGGCTCGCCGCCGCCCAGGCCGAACCGCAGCCGGAGAATATGGCTCTGGCGCGGCGTGAGTTCGCTCAGCACTTCTTCGATCGTCTCTTGCAGCAAATGCTGCGTCGCGGACTCGACGGGGCTGGGCGATTCCTGGTCTTCGATGAAATCCCCGAACTCGCTGTCGCCGTCATCCCCGACCGGGCGCTCCAGCGCGATCGCGTGCTGGCTGGCGTCCATCATGCCGCGCACGGATTCGGGCGGGAGCTCCATTTCTTTGGCGATCTCTTCGGGCGTGGGGCGGTGTCCCAGCGACTGTTCGAGCACCTGCGCGGTACGGTACATCTGGCGAATGCGCTCCGTCATGTGTAGCGGGATGCGGATCGTGCGGGTTTTCTGTGCCAGAGCGCGAGTGATCGCCTGGCGGATCCACCACGTCGCGTAGGTGCTGAACCGGTTGCCGCGATTGTAGTCGTACTTGTCCACCGCGCGCATCAGCCCGACGTTGCCTTCCTGGATCAGGTCCGGGAACGGCAATCCCTGGCCCATATAGCGCTTGGCGATGCTGACGACCAGGCGCGTGTTCGCCCGCCCCAGATGCTCGCGCGCGGCCTGCCCATCGTGGACCAGGCGCTGCAGATCGAATCGCTCATCCGGGGTGAGGTTTGCGTCGGGGTCTTCGAGTTTTTGGACCGCTTCACGCCCCAGTTCGATGCGTTTGGCGAGGTCGATCTCTTCCTGCGCTGTGAGCAGTGGTTCCTGGGCCATCTGGCGGAAATAGAGGCCAACCGGGTCGTCCGCTGAAACGGCATTGATGTCACCGACGCCGGGGTCATTGGCTTCTTCTGCGGCACGAAACTCGTGCTCAGGGTTGTTCAGATCGTCTTCGCGGTCGTCTTCGTGCTGGCGCAGTTCAATCCCCAGCTCGTCCAGTTCGTCCAACACGGTTTCGATAGCATTTACATCATCACTGTCTTCGTCGAGCAACTCCAGTACATCTTCGAACGTTACATAGCCGCGTTGGTCTGCACGACTCATGAGTTCCTGAATCACCTGAATCCCGTTGCCTCCTGAGGTTTTGCTGACCGGATCGACATCCTTTATCAGAGGTTTCTTAAGCATTTCTGGCATACCGTCAGCCTAAGGTTTTCTAGGAGCACGTTCAAAGATTATAGCATGTTTCAGATCGTGGTGGAAGACCGGGCCAAGCCAAAAAACATCAGTGTAACCGTAAATGAACTCCCATACGAAAAATAGTAACAACCTTCAACTTGATCGTAGCCTATTGTCATTTCTCCTGCCCAGCTGGGCGTTCCGACGGTGGCCGCAGGCGGGACCCTGTGGGCCTGTCGCCACCGTAAGCCGGGCCGCCTAATCCTCGCCCGTTGCGCGCGCGGCGCGCCAGGCGCGAATGTCTTCGGCGTGCTCTTCCTCGTGCCAGATGGCGTTTTCCGCGATCAGGTAACTGATCGGCTCGCCCTCCATCCAGGGATAGCGGCGGTTGTCGTCCAGGTCGGCGTCGCTCAGTTCATTGATCGCGCGGATCAACTGCCGGTGAACCCCTTCGAAATCCTGCAGCACGTCGTCCAACGCACGGCGCGCATGCAGGTGATACTGCTCGGCGTTCCACGCGTCGATATCCTCTATCTCTACTATACGCGGCGGGCGCGTCTTGTGTTGCTCCAGCTTTGATAGCGCGGTGATGAGTTCCGCTTCCCACGAGACGAGGTGTGCCAGCGTGTCCTTGACCGACCAAAACCCCACCGCGCCGGGCTGGACCATCTCGTCCGGCGTCAGCCCGGCGATGGCGTCCTGCAGTTCGGCACGCGCGCGCTGCACATCCTCGATGATCGCCTGTCTTGGCATGTTGGCGTTCCCCTTTCACGTGCGCGCGCCTGCAGATGCGGGATCACAGGCGCGGGCAGCGGTACAGCATTGTGCGCATTATAGCACCACGCCGGGCACCAGCTCAACCGGCGCCGCTCAACGCTCCCTTTAGGTTCCCCAATTATTAGGGGGTGACAGCGGGGAACGCTGCGCGTAGAGTTACGTGTTATGCGCCCGGCGCGGAGTTGTTCTAAAATCAGGGCTTAGACGCTCTGCGATAGCGGTTATGCCCGCGCAAGGGGGAAACCTCGCGTGTTTGAATACACAGCGGCTGCAGAACCGTTCCGGCTATAATCGAAGGCGGCCCGGCAAGGGACTCTGCCGGTCCTTCTCGCGGGCCTGTTGCCGGTTGCTGGGCCGTAGATGTTCACCGGTTGCACGAACACCGGCGATCACCCCCACGACGAAACTTCCCAGGCGATCCCTGATGGGCCAGAATCGCTGTGGGACAGCTACACACAATGGAGAAAAAGGAAAGCCACATGGCACTCGCAGAAAAAGCTGCTGATACCACACCTTCAGAGCGGTGGTACGCGCGCACCGCCGAGGAGACACTGCGTACCTTAGACACCGACCTTGAGCAGGGGCTGAACGCGGATGAAGTGCAGCGTCGCCGGGCTGAGCACGGGCCGAACGAACTTCCCCGCGAGGGCGGCACGACCGTCTGGGAGCTGCTCAAGGGGCAGTTCACCGACATCATGATCATCGTGCTGCTGGCCGCTGCGGGCGTATCGATCATCATCGGCGACACGAAAGACGCGATCGTCATCCTGGCGATCGTCGTGTTGAACGCGGCACTGGGCTTCTTCCAGGAATACCAGGCCGAACAGGCGCTTGCGGCCCTGGGCGCGATGCAGACGCCGCAGGTACGCGTCCGGCGTGACGGGCACGTACAGACGGTGAGCGCGACGGAACTCGTCCCCGGCGACATCGTGCTGTTGGAGTCTGGTGACCGCGTGCCCGCCGACGGGCGCCTGATCGAGGCCATGAACCTGCAGATCGACGAGGCCGCGCTCACGGGCGAGTCGGTGGCGGTCGATAAGTTCGCGGAGGCGATGCAGGAATCCGACGAGTCCCCGTCGCTGGCGGACCGGCGCAACGTCGCCTATATGGGCACGTCGGTGACGTACGGGCGCGCGGTGCTGGCCGTGACCGGCACCGGCCTCAAAACGCAGTTGGGGAACATTGCGACATTGTTGCAGGGTGTCGAAAAGGGCCGGACCCCGCTGCAGGAACGCCTGGAGCGCGTCGGCTACATCCTGGCGGGCGCGGCGCTGGCGGTGTGTGTGTTGGTCTTTGTCGCCGGTGTGCTGCGCGGCGAGGACGTCGAGGAGATGCTGCTCACCTCGATCAGTCTCGCCGTGGCCGCCATCCCCGAAGGGCTGCCCGCTGTGATCACGATCGCGCTGGCGCTGGGGGCGCGGCGCATGATCCGCCGCCGGGCATTGATCCGCAAGCTGCCCGCCGTCGAGACGCTGGGATCGGTGTCGGTGATCTGCTCTGACAAGACCGGGACGCTCACGCGGAACGAGATGACCGTGACCGTGATCGCGTTGCCTGGGCGCGATGTCGATGTCGAGGTGCGCGGTATCGGTTACGAGCCGGTGGGCGGATTCTACGAGGGCAAGCGCACGCTGAACGCGGTCAACGATCGCGTGCTGGCGCGCATCCTGAAGGCGGCGGCACTATGCACCGATGCCTACCTTGAGCATTCGTCCGAGGAGGGGCGCTGGGTCGTGATCGGGGACACGACCGAGGGGGCGCTGCTGGTCGCGGCGCGTAAAGCGGGGTGGAGCCGGGCGGTGCTGGAAGACGACCTCCCGCGGCGCAGCGAGGTGCCGTTCTCGTCCGAGCGCAAAGCCATGACGACGATCCACGAACCGCGCGGCAAGTTTGCGGCGGACCTGTTCGAGGGCGCGGCGTATGTCGCGTTTGTGAAGGGCGCGCCCGACCGCCTGCTGGAATGGGGCGCGGCGGAGGTCACGCCGGACGGGCCGGTCACGCTGACCGAGGAACGCCGCCAGGTGTGGGCCGATAAGATCAGCGAGATGGCGAGCCAGGGCCTGCGCGTGCTGGGCGTCGCTTACAAGCCACTGGACACGCTGCCGGAGAACCCGAAGCCGGAAGCGGTCGAGCGCGATCTCAAGCTGCTGGGCCTGTTCGGGATCGTGGACCCGGCCCGGCCTGAAGCGAAGAAAGCGGTCAACGTGGCGAAGGAAGCCGGGATCGCCACGGTGATGATCACCGGCGACCATAAGCTGACCGCTGCCGCGATCGCGCGCGAGCTTGGCATCATGGACGAATGCGAGCGGGTCGTCACCGGGGCAGAGATGGACCGCATGCGCGACGAGGACCTGCGCGATATCGCTCGCGATACGTGTGTGTACGCGCGTGTGTCGCCCGAGCACAAACTGCGCGTGGTGAAGGCGTTGCAGTCGCACGGCAAGATCGTGGCGATGACGGGCGACGGCGTGAACGACGCGCCCGCGCTCAAGCAGGCGAATATCGGCGTGGCGATGGGCATCACCGGCACGGATGTGAGCCAGGGCGCTGCTGACATGGTGCTGACCGACGACAACTTCGCCACGATCGTCGCGGCGGTGGAAGAGGGCCGCACGATCTACGACAACATCAAGAAGTTCATCCGCTACCTGCTCAGCACCAACACCGGCGAGATCGTGACGATGTTCGCCGCGTTGGTGGTGGGCTTGAAAGTCCCGCTGCTGGCGATCCAGATCCTGTGGATCAACCTCGTCACCGACGGGCTGCCTGCGATCGCGCTGGGCTTCGAACCGAGCGAGCCGGACGTGATGAAGCGCAAACCGCGCCCGCCCAAAGAAAGCATCTTCGCGCACGGGGTCGGCTGGCATGTGCTGTGGGTGGGGCTGTGGATCGGCATCACGACGCTGATCGGGTTCGTGTGGGCGCTGGACCGGCACGGCGGCGAGATTTTCAACCCGACCGAAGAGGCGTTGGTCTACGCGCGCACGATGGCGTTCACGATCCTCGCGCTGTCGCAGGTGTTCGAGGTGTCCGCGATTCATGGTGGCGACGCGTCATTCTTGCGCACGCCGCTGCTGCGCAACAAGCTGCTGTTGCTGGCGGTGCTGCTGACGGCGGTGCTGCAGATGATCGTCGTGTACGCGCCGTTCGCGCAGAACATCATGGACACCAGCGCGCTGGAGACCGAGGAGTTGATCGGCGCGTGGTTGCTCGCCGGTTCGCTGTTCCCCGCGGTCGAGGTGGAAAAATACTTCCGCCGTCGCCGCGCGCGCCGGGCCCGGCGCAGGGCGGCCACGCAGCAGGCCGGATAGGACGTAAGTTCGGCGTAACAGTCTGGCATGCACGAGGGTGACGCAGACGCTCACCCTCGCGTTTTTTCCCTTGCAACACGCCGCTTGCGGGGTGAAAAAAACCTCTAGATAGCTTGACGTTATGGAGCGGGTCGGGGTATAGTTGTGGCACTTGATCAATACTTCGTTTGAGACAGTTTTAGGAGAGACACATGACCCGTTCGAAGCTTGTTGCACTCGTTGTTGTTTTTGTTTTGGTCGCAGTGGCATTTGGCGGTCCGGCGAACACGCAGGCCCAGGATGAGCCGCTGCGGATCACGCTTGTGATTAACGGGTTCTTGGGCGACAAATCGTTCTTTGACTCGGCGCAGCGCGGCATGGACCGCCTGATCGAAGATGGCTACAACGTCGAGATCAACACGATCGAGTTGGGCACCGACCCGGCGAACTGGGATTCGGGCCTGGGCGACGCGATGGCCGATACCGACAATTACGACGTGCTGATCGTCGGTACGTTCCAGATGGGCGAATTCCTTGCTGCCCGCGTCCACCAATATCCCGACAAGCGCTTCATTTTCTACGATGATGCTGTTCCTTACGATGATCCTGATTTCTGCGTTGAGGGCTGCGAGAACGTCTACTCGGTGCTGTATGCCCAGAACGAAGGCTCGTTCCTGGCGGGCGTCTATGCCGGCGCGATGACGACCAGCGATCTGGAAGGCATGAACGAAGACGCGATCATCGGCGCGGTCGGCGGGCAGGACATCCCCGTGATCAATGACTTCATTGTCGGTTACGAGCAGGGCGCGTGCCTGGTGAACCCGGCCAGCCGCACGATCGTGCAGTATGCCGGTGGCTGGTTCGACCCGGCCAAGGGTAAGGAAATCGCCCTGGCGATGTACGAGCAGCGGGCTGATATCGTGTTCCAGATCGCCGGCGGCACCGGCGCGGGTGTCTTTGAGGCAGCCGAGGAACAGGGACGCTACGCGATCGGCGTGGACTCTGACCAGGCGACGATCCTCCAGGAGACCAACCCCGAACAGGCGCAGCGCATTCTCACCAGCATGATGAAGAACGTCGACAACTCGCTGTACCGTGCGGTCGACTTGCACATCGCGGGTGAGCTGGCCTACGGCGAGGCCGAGGTGCTCGGTATTGCCCAGGGTGGTGTCGGGCTGGCCGAAAACGACATCTACTACGACAATACCCCGGAGAACGTGCTGGACCTGGTCGACGCGGTGACCGAACTGGTGGAAGACGGCGAGATCACCATTGTGACCGTGTTCGAAGACCGCCTGGACCTGGGTTACGAACTGGCGAGCGTCGGCCAGGGCTGCGATGCCATGCCTGAGATCGATTTTGACGCTTCGGAGTACCTGGAGTAATCCAGGTTGCTCTTCGCCACCGGTGGGGTGAGCCTGTGCTCGCCCCATATTTTGTTTTGTCCTTCGCGGGTGCTGGCAGCACGATCGGCTCAGCGCCCTGTTTGCACGCCTTGAGCCGCGCGGGAGCGACCTGGTCCCAACGCCAGCGGCGCACGTGCGGATTGCCCCGGTTGCTGTGAGCGGGGGGACGACGATATGCCAATTATTGAAGCTGTTGATATTGTGAAGATTTACCCGAACGGCGTGCTGGCAAATGACGGGGTGCGGCTTTCCGTCGAGCAGGGGGAAATTCACGCGCTGGTCGGCGAGAACGGGGCCGGGAAAAGCACGTTGATGAAGGTGATTTACGGACTGGAACAACCGACGTCCGGCGAGATTCGGCTGCGGGGCGCGCCTGTCGAGGTGCACAATCCCCAGGTCGCGATCGACCTGGGCATCGGGATGGTGCACCAGAATTTCATGCTCGTCGATTCGTTCAGCATCGCCGAGAATATCGCGCTGGGCCGCGAGATTACCCGCGCGCGCGGGCTGCGGCTGGACCGCCAGAAGGCGATCGATGACACGCTGGCGCTGTCGGAGCAGTACGGTTTGTACGTCGAGCCGACGGCGCGCGTGGACACGGTCCCGGTCGGGATGCGCCAGCGTGTTGAGATCCTCAAGGCGCTGTATCGCGGCGCGGAGATTCTGATCCTGGACGAGCCGACCGCGGTGCTGACGCCGCGCGAAACACAAGACCTGTTCCGCGCGATCCGCAACCTGGTGAACGAGGGCAAGACTGTGATCTTCATCACGCACAAGCTGCGCGAAGTGATGGAGATATCCGACCGCGTCACCGTGATGCGCGACGCGCGCACGGTCGGCACAGTCAACACCGCTGAGACCGACGAAGCGGAACTGGCGCGAATGATGGTGGGGCGCGAAGTCTTCATGCAAGTGGACAAACCCCCCGCCCAGCGCGGCAAACCTGTGCTGGAAGCGCGCAACCTGGCGTATGTTGATGAGAATGGCCGCACGCTGCTGCACGACGCGACCTTCAACACCTACGAGGCCGAGATTCTCGGTGTCGCGGGCGTCGAAGGTAACGGCCAGACCGAGTTGATCGAAGTGCTCACCGGCCTGCGCCCGGCATCGGCGGGCGAAGCGTACGTCGATGGCGTGTCCGTGCTGGGCTACGGGCCGCGCAAGGTGCGCGAGGCCCGCGTCGCACACATTCCCGAAGACCGCCTGACCAACGGTGTCGCGGTGATGGCGAGCATTGGCGACAACCTGATCGTGGACCGCTACTACCGCGAGCCGTTCACGCGGATGGGCGTGCTTGACCTCAACGCGATTTACGCGAACAGTGACGAATTGATCGGGCAGTTCAACATTCTCGCGCCTAGCGCCGAACTGCCCGTCGGGTCGCTCTCCGGCGGCAACATGCAGAAGGTCGTGCTGGCGCGCGAATTGTCGTCTGACCCGCGCCTGTTGATCGCGGCCCAGCCGACGCGCGGCGTCGATATCGGCGCGATCGAATACATCCACCAGCAGCTTGTCGACCAGCGCACCAACGGCCTTTCGATCTTGTTAGTGTCGGCGGACCTGCAGGAAGTGATGAAACTGGCGGACCGGATCATGGTGATGTACGAGGGCGAGATCGTGGCGATCTTCCCCAACACGCCGGACCTGACCGAGGATAAACTGGGGCTGTACATGCTTGGCGCGGAACGGCAATCCCCTGAAGAAATGGAGCAACACCGATGAAACCGAGACTGCAGTTATCACGCGCGCAGGTCACGCTCCTGCTCTTCAGCGTCGTGATCGGTTTGCTCGTCACGCTGTTTGTCAGTTTCCGGTCGTTCGGTCTGGATACGGGCATGTCGGTTTCCGAAATGGCGGACACGATCAAAGCCGCGACGGATTACCAGGCTGTGGCGATGGTCAATCTGCTGGTCGGCATCAGCACGATGCTGCTGATTGCCGAGCTGAAATGGGACGCGCTGCGCGTGATCCTGACCGTCGGGGTCGCGCTGGTGTTCGGTTACCTGATGACCGCGTTCTTCAACCTGGACTCGGCGAATCGCTTCATCACGGGCCAGTTTCGTGTCGAGGTGCTCTCTGACGCCGAGCCGCTGACCACGATCAATTACGCAGAGACAATCGAGGCGGAGTTCAACGACCCGCGCGCGGACGAGCCGCTGACCGAGGTCAGCTACCGCTTCGCGGCGCGCGAGGGCGACGTGATCTCGGTGCTGGCGTTTGTCGATGACGACGACTCGCCGCTGGACCTGCAGGTCTCGCTGCTGGATAACCAGGGGAACCTACTCGAACAGGGGCTTGATGCCACCGGCGAACAGATGCGCACGTTCCGCCGCTATCTCGAGACGGAAACCGACGCCGTGATCGAAGATTTCGCCATCCCTGCCGACGGGTTCTACACGATCCACGTCCAGCCGGAGCCGGAAGCGGCGGACGTGAACGACACCTTTACCGTCGCGCTGCTCTCTGAGGCCCCGCCGCCGGTCGATTTCGCGTATAATAGCGAGCCGATCGGGGCTACATTCAACGACGCGAACGCCCCCAGCCCGCTGGAAGAGGTCGAATACCGCTTCGCCGGGCGCGCGGGGGACCGCGTCAATGTGCTGGCCTACGCCTTCCGCTCAAACATCGAAGTGGATGTGCAGCTCAGCCTGGTCGCGCCCAGCGGCGAGGAGATCGGCGCGAACAACGACGCGACGGAGCAGCAGGTGGAGCGGTTTGCCCCGTCGCTCAAGAGCACGCGCGATGCCGTGCTCGAAGGGATCACGCTGCCGGAAGACGGCTTCTACACGGTCCACGTGCAGCCGGAACCGTTGCAGACCGCCACGCGGATCGAGGAGACGCTCAAGGCGACCAACGAAGCCTATGACGCGTTTCTGTTCGGTCCGCTGAGCCGCCTCAACCGCTGGGTGACGTGGATTCGCGACGCCCTGACGCTGATCATGCTGGGCCTGGCGTTCATCGTGGTGTTCCGCGCCGAGCAGTTCAGCCTGGGCGCGGACGGGCAGTTGTACATGGGCGCGTTGATCTCCGGCGGGATCGGGCTGGCGTTCGGTGACCTGCCGCCCGCGATCCTGGTGCCGGTCGCGTTGCTCTCGGCAGCGACCGCCGGGTTCCTGTACGGCTTGCTGCCGGGCGTGCTGAAGGCATACCTTGGCGCGAACGAGCTTGTCTCCACGCTGATGCTCAACACGATCGCGCAGCGTTTTTACGAGATGGTGCTGACCTTCCAGCTTAAGCCCGCCGATGCCGGTTACATCGCGTCAGACTGGATCCCGCCGAACGGCCTGCTGGCTCCGATCATCGACATCGGCGGCGACCAGATCACCATTGCCGTGTTCCTGCTGATCGTGATGGTGCTCGGCACGTGGCTGTTGATCCAGCGCACGCCGATCGGCTACGAGATTCGCATGATCGGCGCGAACATCAAGTTCGCGGATTACGGCGGTGTGAACACCAAGCGCACGATCATGCTGGTCATGGCGATCGGTGGCGCGCTCGCCGGGCTGGCGGGGGCACACCTGGCGATGGGCGTGCACCGCAAGCTGATCTTGAACATCTCGCTGGCGCTGGGGTTTGAAGGGGTGGTCGTGGCGCTGCTGGCGCGTAACAACCCGCTGGTGGCCCCGTTCACGGGCCTGCTGTACGCCTACCTGCGCACGGGCGCGCAGGTCATGGAACGCGACGCCAACGTAAGTTCGGAAGTCGTGCGCATTATTCAGGCGGTCGTGATCTTGCTGATCACAGCGGAAGCGCTGGTAACGTTCTTCCGCCGCCGGCAGGTGCGCAGACGAGGGACAGTGAGTCTAGATATGGGGGATCACACCGGCAAGCTGACCAACATCGAGGAGGGCGCGCATGGATAGCAGCCTGTTTCAAACCGTCATTGAGGGGATTTTCAGCGCCGCGTTTCTGGCGTCGATCCTGCGCGTGACGACCCCGATTCTGCTGCCATCGCTCGGCGCGTTGATCTCCGACCGCGCCGGGGTAATCAACATCGGGCTTGAGGGGATCATGCTGATCGCGGCCTTTACCGGCGTTGTGTTCAGTGCGTATGCCCGCGACTGGTGGGGTGTGACGACGGGCCAGACCGTCGGCCCCTGGGTAGGGATGGCGGCAGGGCTGATCATGGGGACGCTCACCGCGCTGTTGCTGGGGTTCTTCCATCTGCGGCTGAAAGCCAACCTGATCCTGTCCGGCATCGCGATCAACTTCCTGGGCATGGCGGGCACGGTGGCCGTGATGTACGAGCTGACCGGCGACCGCGGCAACACCCAGGGCAGCCTGCACAGCATGCGTATGCCGTTCATCCAGTTGCCGGAGTTCTTGGCCGATATCCCGGTGCTTTCGTTCTTCTTCAAGGTGTTTGACAACCAGAGCGTGATGACGTGGATCGCGTTCATCATGGTCGGGGTGGTGTGGTATTTCATGTACCGGATGCCGCTGGGGATTCACCTGCGCGCGGTCGGTGAGAATCCGGAGGCGGCGGCGTCGGTCGGCATCCGTGTCACCCGCGTGCGCTATATCGCGCTGGGGATGAGCGGTTTTCTGGCGGCGCTGGGCGGCATCCACATGAGCATGGGCTACCTGCAGTTCTTCCAGGCGAACATGACCGCCAACCGCGGCTTTATCGCGCTGGCGACGCCCTACCTGGGCGGCGGGCACCCCGTCGGGACCGGCGCGGCGTCGGTGATCTTTGGGTTCTTCGACGCGCTCTCGAACCGTGTCGGCTCGCTGGCGATTCCGTCGCAGTTGCCGCAAATGCTGCCTTACATGGCGACGGTGCTGGCGCTGGTGATTTACGCGCTGCAAAACCAGCTCACCGCGCGGGTGCGCAAGCTGCGCTCGGCGGGCGGCGAGGAGTTCGACGTGCGCTTCTGGCGCGCGATCCAGCGGATCAGCGTGCTGCACATGTTCATGGCGGTGCTCGCCTTGTTCGCCCTGATCGTCGCGCTGAGCATGTTCGCCGCGCCGAAAGGGTTCCAGAGTCTCAGCGCGGGCTGGGGCAACCGCGAGGTGTTCCTACTTGGCGGTGGGATCGCGGTGCTGTCTTCAGCGCTGATCGCGGTCAATTTGCCGTTTATGGCGGATGTGGAGCGCATCGGGCGGCGGGCGCTGCTGAGCGGCGGCACATCGGTATTTTCGCTGTGGTTGTACCTGGGCCTGCTGCTGATGCTGTATCTGCGTGCACGGGGCGGCGGCGATATCGCGCTGCCGTTGGGGTTCGCGCTGGGCCTGGCGCTGAGCATCGCGCTCTGGCTGTGGCTGGGCGGACGCTACCTGCTGCGCAACGGTCGCCAGGATACGCTCGCTGCGGCGTAAACGCGCGATCGCGTCCGGCAGGTGGTCTTGTTCATGGGACCTTACCCGTCCCCACAGAGGTTACAGGCAGGCATGACCTGCCTTTGTCTTAGGCGTAAATTGCGCAACGAAAAGGAGCGAGTGTGAGCTTAAAGGACAAGATTCTCGGCGGGCTGTACGGCCAGGCGTTGGGGGATGCGTGGGGCATGCCTGCGTATTTTGACATCGACCACACCTGGCGCGCATACGGCGGCTGGATCACGGCGCTGAAGCCGGGGCCGGAAGATCACCCGGTGCATTTTGGGCTGCCTGCCGGACGCATTACGGACGATTCCGAGCAGGCGTTTTCGCTGGCGCAGGCGTTCATCGCGCACGGCGGCGTGACGCTTGGTGCTGCCGTCGAAGCGATCATCACGTGGTATGACCGCGTTGGCGGCGACGAGTCGCCTTATGTCGGGCCGAGCACGCGACGCGGCGTGCAGGCGCTCAAGCGCGGCGACGATCCGCACACCACCGGGCAGTGGGGCGACACCAACGGCGCGGCGATGCGTATCTCGCCGGTGGGGCTGCTGCATCCCGGCGACCCGCTGGGCGCGGTGGCCGACGCGGCGACGGTGTGCATCCCCACGCACAATACGAACGTGGCCGTTTCGGGCGCGTGCGCGGTGGCGGCGGCGGTCGCGGTGGCCGTGCTGGATGACGTGTCACTGGACGCGGTGATCCATGCGGGGCTGCTGGGTGCGGAGTTGGGGCGCAAGAAGGGCCGGTCATGGCTGGGGCCGTCGGTCGCGCGCCGGATACAGATGGCGGTCGATATCGCGCGCGGGCCTGGCGACGAACTGGCCCGCCTGCGCGAGATTTACGACGTGGTGGGAACCTCGCTGAGCGTGCCGGAAACCGTCGGCGCGGCGTTCGGCGTGCTGGCGATGGCGGGCGGCGATCCGACACAGACCGCGATCTACGGCGCGAACCTGTCCGGCGACGCCGATACCGTCGGCGCGATCGCGGTGGCGATCGCCGGGGCGTACAGTGGGATCGGCGCATTCAAGCCGGAGCACATCGCCGCGCTGGACGCTGACGAGGTCTTCGCGGCGTATGATGTGCGCGCCCTCGCCGATGGCCTGCACGCCCTCGCCACGCGGGAAGGCCGCGCATGAGCAAGACACTGGTAACGCTGGGCGACCTGGTGCTCGACATCTTGCTGCCGGTGGCGCTGCCCGCGCTGCCGGGCCGCCACCAGCAGACGACCGAACGCCGCATCGAACCCGGCGGCGCGGCGAACACAATCATCACGGCGCTGAACCTGGGGCTGGATGTGGTCGTCGCCGGGTCGGTTGGCTCGGACGTGTACGGCGAGCAGATCCTGCGCCCGCTGCGCGAGCGCGGCGCGAGACTCGACGGCGTGCGGATCATGCCGGAGTCGGAGTCGACGCTGGTAGTCACGCTCACCGACCGGGACAGCGGCGAGCACGTGTTCCTGGGGCATTACGGCGGCGGGCCGGAGGTGACCTATCCCCCCGCGCTGGACGCGGCGATCACCGGGGCGGGCGCGCTGTTTATGTCCGGCTATACGCTGGTCGAGCGGCGGATCGTGGCGCTGGCGCTGCGCGCGCTGGAGCAGGCGGTCAGGGTCGGGACGCCGATCTACATGGATGTCGGCCCACTGCTGGAGATGGCGGACGAGGACACCATCAGATGGGTGCTGGAACACACGCACACGCTGTTCCTGACCGAAGATGAAGCCGCGCTGGTGACCGGGGGCCGGACCGGGCCGGACGCATACGCGGACCTGCTGGCGCTGGGGCCGCGCTGCGTCGTGGTCAAGCGCGGGGCGCAGGGCTGCGCGGTCCTGACCGCCGATTGGTGGGAAGAAGTGCCTGCCTTTCCCGTTGAGCGGATCGTCGACACGGTCGGGTCGGGCGACGCGTTCGACGCGGCGTTCATCGCCGGAGCGCTGGGCGGGTTGGTCCTGCGCGCGTGCGCGCTGCTCGCCAACGCGACCGGCGCGGTCAGCGTGCAGAAGGCCGGGTCCGGCACCAACGCGCCCACATGCCGCGAGATCATGGACGTTTTAGAACAGGCCGGGGTGGACATCACCTTCTCATGTTAACCACAATTTCGCTCAACACGCCGCCGGGTGATTCGCTGGTGGACATCACGGACCTGGTGCGGGACGCGGTCGCGCAGATGGGCGTGACGGCGGGGCTGTGCGCGGTGATCGTGCCGCACACGACCGCCGGCGTGACGTTGAATTCCGCGCTTGACCCGACCACGCCGGGCGACATCGTCGACGAGTTGCGGCGGCTGGTCCCGACGCGCGTGGATTTCAAGCACCAATACGACACGCCCGCCGACGCTGCCGGGCACATCAAGGCCGCGCTGATCGGGCATAACGTGCTGCTGGCGATCGACGGCGGCGACTTGCAGCTTGGCAGCTCGCAGAGCATTCTATTCTACGAATTCGACGGGCCGCGCGAACGGCGCGTGCAGGTAAAGGTGGTTGCAGGATGAACGATAATGTGACGTATGCCAGCGAGGTTGGCGCGGCGGTGATGGCCGGATCGGCGGTCGTCGCGCTCGAATCGACGCTGATCACGCACGGGTTCCCGTATCCCGCCAACGTCGAGACGGCGCTGGCGATGGAAGCCGCGATCCGTGAGGAAGGCGCGATCCCCGCGACGGTCGCCGTGATCGACGGCGCGATCAAGGTCGGGCTGACGCGCGAGGAGATCGAGATGCTGGCCGGGCTGGGGCAGGACGGCGTGCGCAAGTGCTCGCGGCGCGACCTGCCGCTGGTCGTCGGGCTGCGGCAGCACGGCGCGACTACCGTCGCCGGCACGATGATCGTCGCGCATATGGCGGGTATCAAGGTCTTCGCGACCGGCGGCATCGGCGGCGTG
The DNA here is from genome assembly GCA_964425755.1 of uncultured Anaerolineaceae bacterium. Classification (GTDB taxonomy): domain Bacteria; phylum Chloroflexota; class Anaerolineae; order Aggregatilineales; family Aggregatilineaceae; genus CAYRNY01. The sequence goes on along the minus strand of CAYRNY010000007.1, from coordinate 42,786 downwards.
CATCGCGGCCACCCGGAGGATGTGTCGGCTGACCTGGTCGAACTGGGGCGCACGCCGATCACGGTCGTGTGCGCGGGCGCGAAGTCGATCCTCGACCTGCCGCGCACGCTCGAAGTGCTGGAGACGCAGGGCGTCCCGGTGATCGGTTACGGCACCGACACGCTGCCCGCGTTCTACAGCCGCAGCAGCGGCCTGCCGATCGACCAGCGCATCGACACGCCGGAGCAGGCCGCCGCGATCGCAGCGGCACGCGACCGCTTGCAGCTCCAGCACGCCACGCTGATCACGGTCCCCGTGCCGGAAGCCGACGCGCTGCCAGCCGGCGAGGCCGAAGCCGCGATCGAGGAAGCGACGCGCCTGGCGGAAGAAGCCGGGATTCACGGCAAGGATGTCACGCCGTTCGTGCTGGGCAAAGTGCTCGAACTGACGGACGGGCACTCGCAGGCCGCGAACATCGCCGCGCTGGTGAACAACGCGCGCGTGGCGGCCCGGATCGCGCTGGCGCTGGCGGGTTGAGCGCCGCCCCGATTGCTTCACCGGGCGGCGTTCGTGGGAACGGATGACCAATCATCGCCAACCAATCACAGCTATCGAAGGAGATATGATGCCCCGACAAGTAATCATTGATACCGATCCGGGCGTTGATGACGCGATGGCGATCTTCTTCGCCCTGGAATCCCCTGAGCTTGACGTGATCGGCCTCACGACGATCTTCGGCAACGTGCACACGGAGCTGGCGACCACAAACGCCCTGCGGCTGCTCGAAATCGCGGGCCGGACCGATATCCCGGTTGCGCATGGCGCGGAGAACGCGCTCGCCGGGCCGTACAAGGGACCGGTCCCGCAGGTGCACGGCGAGGACGGGCAGGGCAACGTCCGCCTGCCGCCGCCGCGCACTGCCGCGATCGACATGACGGCGGCTGAGTTCATCATCGACCGGGTGATGGCCGCGCCGGGCGCGATCACGCTCGTGCCGCTCGGCCCGCTGACGAACATCGCGCTGGCGTTGCACCTGGAGCCGCGCATCGTGGAGCGCGTGCAGGAAGTCGTGCTGATGGGCGGGAACGCGCTCGGCCCCGGCAACGCGACGCCCGCCGCCGAAGCGAACATCCACAACGATCCTGAGGCCGCCGACGCGGTGTTTGGCGCGGGGTGGGATATCACGATGGTCGGGCTGGACGTGACGCACAAGGTCAACATGACGCCGGAGCACCTCGCGCGTTACGCGGACGCACCCGGCCCGCTGGCGCAGCACATCAGCCGCATCGTGCCGCATTACCGCGCGTTCTTCGAACGCAATTACAGCCATCTGCGGGGCATCTACGTGCACGACTCGACCGCGATCGCCTACCTGCTCGACCCGTCGCTGTTCGCGGTCGAACGCTGGCCGGTGCGCGTCGCGATGCGGGGCATCAGCCGGGGCAAGACCTGGCCCGCGTTCCCCAGCCGCGACTTCGGCCTGCTGCCGCCCTGGGAAGACCGCCCGCTGGTCAACGTCTGCGTGGACGTGGACGGCGCGGGCGTGGTCGAGCTGGAACTGGAGCGCTTGACGTAGTGCGCCAGCGATCGCGTAGGGGAGCATCTTCGTGTGCTGCCTGGGTGAACCAGTCTTTACGCTACTTTTGGGAGCAATGATATATGACCCGCAAAATGATTATCGATACCGATACCGCCTCGGATGACGCCGTCGCGATCATGATGGCGCTGCAAACGTCCGATATCGAGGTCGAGGCGATCACGATCGTATCTGGCAATATGCCGGTCGAGCAGGGCAGCCTGAACGCGCGCTACACCGTCGAACTGTGCGGCAAGGACGTGCCGGTCTATCACGGCGCGGAGAAACCGCTGATCCGCGAAGCTTATCACGCGGGATGGTTTCACGGGCCGGACGGCATGGGCGGCATGAACTACCAGACCACGCGCGAACCCGCCGCGGGCAACGCGATCGACGTGCTGGTCGACACGATCAAGGCCAACCCGGGCATTATCCTGGTCACGCTTGGCCCGCTGACCAACGTCGCGCTGGCGCTGGGCAAAGCGCCGGAGATCGTGGAGCATGTGAGCCGCTGCGTGGTGATGGGCGGCGCGGCGAACGTCGTGGGCAACGTGACCCCGGCGGCGGAGTACAACATCTGGTGCGACCCGGAAGCGGCGCGGATGGTGTTCCGGTCCGGCCTGCCGGTCGAGATGGTGGGTTGGGAGCTGTGCCGGGGCGAGGCGAATCTCACCGAAGAGGATATCCGCTACTGCCGCGAGGTGATCGACACGCCGCTGTCGCACTTCACCATCGACTGCAACATCTTCGCGATGGACATCAACCGTAACTGGCTGGGCGATCCCGGGATCGGGCTGCCGGACCCCGTCGCGATGGCGGTCGCGATCGATCCTACGATCTGCACCCGCAAGAGCAAGCACTATGTCGATATCGAATGCGACGGGACGTACACGCGCGGCATGACCGTCGTGGACCAGCTTGGTTCGGCGGCGCGGGACGCACAGAACCAGGTCAAACACGCGGATATGTGGTTTGGGCACGTGGAAAAGGGCGATCCCTGGGTGACGGTCTGCTGGGCGATCGACAACCGGCGCTGGAAAGAACTGTTGTACCAGACGATGCGCTAAGGCGGGCGGTGCGTCCTGGCGCGGAACATGAAATGTCAAGGGGGTGGGAGCCATGACAGGCAGACTGGACTTTATAGGTGTCGGCGGGCTGGCGTATGACCTGCTGCTGCAGGTGGACGAGCTGCCGCTGGGGGACGAGAAATATCCCGCGCGGCTGATTGGCAAGGTGCCGGGCGGCTTCATCGCCAACGCGACGTGCGCCGCCGCGCAGCTTGAGCTGCGAGCCGGGTATGTCGGTTGGGTCGGCGACGACGCGGAAGGCGCGATGTTGCACGCGGATTTCATCGAGCGCGAGGTCGATACGGGCGGGCTGGTCGCGGTCAGTGGTGCGATCACGCCGTTCACCGTCGTGGTCACGGATCGCAAGGGCCGGCGCGCGATCATGCTGCCGTCGTTCCCGCTGTACGAAGCGAACCCGGACGTCGATCAACTGGCGTTCGCCGCGCGCGCCCGTGTGATCTACACCTACCCGCGTGATACCGTGTGGTGCACGCAGTTGCGCCGTGTGGCGTCGGACAACAGCGGGCTGCTGGCGCTGGACATCGAGACCGCGATCCCGCTGGCGGGCGAAGAACTGCGCGACGTGATCCGGCTGGCCGACGTGGTGTTCGTCACGGATGCGCTGCTCAAGCGGCTGCGCGTGCGCTCGATCGCACAGCTAGCTGAGGGCAAGCAGTGGGTGATCATGACCGCCGGCAACAAAGGCGCGTTTGGCTGCACGGGCGGGATGCGTCGCCCGGTTCGCCAGCGCGCGCACAAAGTCCGCGTGGTGGATTCGACCGGCGCGGGGGATGTGTTCCACGCGGCGTTGATCGCGGCCAAGCTGGACGGGGCCGATCTGCGCGAGGCGCTGGCGTTCGCGTCGGCGGCGGCAGCGATCGCGGTGCAGCATCACGGCGCGCGCGGCGGCCTGCCCGAGCGCGATCAGGTCGAGCGGCTGCTGGTTTGAGCCAACCAACGACCGGTAACAAACAGGACTGCACGTGATCGAACTGCTCGCATTTGGCATCATCGTTGACGATATCGTTTTTCCGCAGGGCTACACGCGCATGGGCGTGCTGGGCGGCGGCGGCCCGCAGACCGCCTGGGGTATGGCGGCGGCGCTCGGCTCCGGTGACACGGTCGGGCTGGTGGCGGGTGTGGGCGATGACCTGCAAGACGCGGTCATCGCCCCGCTGCGCGATGCCGGGATCGACCTGGAAGGCGTCCGCGTGACCGAACACCCCACGCCGCGCGCGTGGCAGGTGGTCGAGTTCGACGGGCGACGGACGCAGGTCTGGCGCGTGCCGCTGCGCAGTCTCGGCGTGCAGTTGGCGCGCGGCTGGGACGTGCTGCCGGAAGCGTACCGGGCAGCGAAAGCGGCGCATTGGGGCATCCATCCCGGCGAAGCGGGGTCGCTGGCGGCGGCGCGTGATTTTAAAGCACGCGGCCTGCGCGTCAGCCTGGAGCCGTTCAAAGCATCCGACGCGCCGCTGGACGATGACGCGCTGGGTGCGATCCTGGCGGCGTGCGATATCTTCTCCCCGAACTGGCACGAGGCGCGTGGCATCACCGGGCGCGACTCGTACCGCGACGTGCTGGCGCGGTTCCGGGACCTGGGCGCGCGCTGGCTGGCGGTACGGCGCGGCGCGGACGGCGCGGACCTGTGGCAGCTTGAGACGGGCACGGGCTGGCACGTCCCCGCTGTGAAGACCGAGGTGGTCGACGTGGTGGGCGCGGGGAACGCGTTCTGCGGGGCGCTGCTCGCGCGGTTGGACGATGGTCCCGATGTGGCGGCGTGCCACGCCAGCGCGGCGGCGTCGTACCTGGTGGAGCAGGTCGGCATCCCGCTGGCGCTGCCGGACCCGGTGGATTACGCCCGGCGGCTGGACGCGGTGCGCGGCGGTCTGCGCGCGATCACGCCGGCGGATGTGTGAGCGCCCCTAAAGCGTGATCACCTTACCGGCGTTCCACTGCGCCTCGATGATGTCGCCCATGCCGCCCACCAGCCCCACCACGCGCTTGTCTGCCAGGTTGTGGTAGTTCAGGCAGGTGTTGCACACGACCAGATGCACGCCCGCCGCTTCCAGCGCGCGGAGCTGGTCCAGCACGGGCGACCCTTCGCACGCCAGTTTGACCCCGTCGGCGTAAAAGCAGATCGCGGCGGGTAGCTTGCCGTCGTCCAGCAGCAGTTGGAAGTATTTCGCGGCCAGCGTGTGCTGTAGTGCGGGGTCGGATTTGCCCATCCCGTCGTTTGTCACGAGAATCACGGTACTGGTTTTCGCGGGTGTGGTGCTCAAGGCGTGGCGTCCTTTCATCGCTGTACTTGTCCACAGTGCCGCTGTAGATTACCATACGCTATATTTTCACACTAGTCTATGACGCTGGCACGTGCGGTGAGCGCGCATAACACAGCCGAGAAGGTTACGCGTGACGCGCGAGCGTGCCGTGTGGCGATCAAAACGCTTTCGAGAGACTCATCGCGTGGGCGAAAGGCGACAATTCACAGCCGCTGGCCGGCTAGATTGGGGGAAAATGACCATGACTGACCGTTCTCCAATGCACCAGCAGATCGATACCCTGCCGCAGCTTGTGCGGGATATCGCCAAACCGTTTGACGAGTCGGCACGCGCGACGTTTGACTTCGAGCTGTGCCGCTCAGTCAAGCGCGTGTATCTCACCGGCTGCGGCGATAGCTATCACGCGCCGGTCGGCGCAGAACTGGCGTTTCACCAGCTTGCCGGGGTCCCGACGCAGGCGCTTAACGCGATGACGTTCGGGCGCTATACCGCCCCGTACCTGCCCAAGACCGGCCCGCAGACCAACCTCGTGATCGCGGTTTCCGTGTCCGGGGTGGTCAGCCGCACGATCGAGGCGCTGCGCCTGGGCCGCAAGGCCGGGGCGGTGGCGGTTGCGCTGACCGGGGCCCCACACGCGCCGCTGGCCCGAAGCGCCGAGAAGGTCTTCCGGACGACGGTGCCCCCGCTGCCGGACGAATTGCAGGGCATGGTGGTGCCGGGCGTGCGCTCGTATCTCGCCTCGCAGATGGCGCTCTACAGCGCCGCGATCCGCATCGGTGAGGTGCGCGGGCACCTGACCACCCCCGACGCGAACGCGCTGCGCGTGGAACTGGCCGAACTGGCGGACGTGCTGGAAGCCACCATCACGGCGTGCGAGCCGGTCGCACACGAGCTGATGCATCACCGCTGGACCGACATCCCGGAATTTGTCTTCGTCGGGGCCGGGCCGCTGTACGGCGCGGCGATGTTCAGCGCGGCTAAGATGCTCGAAGCCAGCGGCGATTCGGCGACGGCGCAGGATACCGAAGAGTGGACGCATATCCAGTACTTCGGTGTGCGCGCGGATACCCCCACGATCTTTTTGAGTGCCGCCGACTACGACGCGGACCGCATGGCAGAAGCGGCGCGCGCGGCACAGTCGATCGGGCGGCGCACGGTCGGCGTGCTGCCGGAGTCGGTCGCCTCGATCAGCACGTATTTGCAGCATGTGCTGCCGGTCAAAGGCGAGGTGCGCGAAGCGTTCGCCCCGCTGGTGTACAGCGTCCCCGGCGCGTTGCTGGCAGCCGAACGCGCTGCCGCGATCGGTGCGACGTACTTCCGCGATTTCGGCGGCGGGCGCACGGTCGAATGGGCCGACGGCGCGAGCCGCATCCGCGACAGCCACATTCAGGACGACTTGCGGCGCTAGGATGGTAGCGTTATGGTCGAGCTAAAGCCCCCTGCATTCGTCTGTGCCGGGGGGATCATCGTCGATGATATCGTCTTTCCGGATGGCGAGACACGCATGGAGGTTCTGGGCGGTGGTGTGTCACATGCTGCCGCCGGGGTCTGGCTGTGGGACGAGCGCCCAGGCGTGATCGCGCGTGCGGGCCGCGATCTGCCGGCGCGGGCGCGTAAACGCCTCGCACGCGATTTCGACCTGCGCGGCATTACCTGGCTGGACCAGCCGCAGGCGCGCGCGTGGCAGTTGTTCGAATGGGATGGCCGCCGCACCGAGATCTTTCGCGTGGATGATTACGCGCCGTTTTTCTACGCGCCGCCACCTGACACGGCTCCTGCTGCGTACCGCGCGGCGCGCGGGCTGTACCTGCTCACCATTCCGGACCCGATCCCGCGCTGGCGTGCGCTGTTCCCCGCCGCGACGCTGCTCTGGGAACCGCTGCAGCACTACATGACCGCCGAGAACGCCGCATCATTCCGTGCCGCGCTGCCGGGTGTCGATATCGTGTCGCCCAACCTGCTTGAAGCGCAGCAAGTGTACGGTACCGGCGATCCGGCGGCGCTGGTGCGCGCGATGCTGGACGACGGCGCGCCGGTCGTCGCGCTGCGCATGGGCGCGGAAGGCTCGCTGGTTGGGGCGCGGGACCGCGACGCGTTGATCGCTGTGCCGCCCGTTGGCGTGCCGGAGATCGTGGACCAGACCGGCGCGGGCAATACGTACTGCGGCGGGTTCCTGGTCGGCTGGGTGGCGACCGGCGATCTACAGCGTGCGGCCTGTTATGGGGCGGTCGCGGCGTCGTTCGCGCTGGAGGTGACCGGCGTCGCCGATCCGTCCCCGGGCTGGCGCGAACGGCGCGCGGAACGGCTGCGCGATCTGCAGGAGCGCAGCCGCGTGACGACATGATGTGACGGGCTGCCGGTGCCGGTGATCCCGGCGCGGCATGTCGATGGAGAGGACGCGTGCTCGAATACGCCCACAACAGAACCGAGTTTCCTCACATTATCCGGCCTGTAACGCCCGACGATATCAAGATCGTGGCGCGTGTGGATCGCGACGCGTTTGAGGCGTACCGGCGCTCGCAGCGGCAGTTGGCGCGCACGATGCGCCTGCGCACGCCGGAAAACATGAACGCCGCGATCCGCCGCCCGCATCCTGGCGTGGTGCTCGAACATCCTGAGGGCACGGTTGTGGGCTACTGTTTCACACACGTGTGGGGTGAGTTGGGCTGGCTGGGGACGTTGGGCGTCGCGCCGCGCCGGCAGGGATTCGGCTTCGGGCGCGCGGTGATCGCTGCCGGGCTGGACGTGCTGCGGGAAGCGGGATGTACCACGCTGGCGCTCGAAACCATGCCGGAGAACTGCAAGAACCTGGCGTTATATACCAGGCTGGGCTTGCCCTCGCGTTATATGACGCTAATCTTCCAGGGCTACCCGCGCCCGGCCACTGAGACGCGTTTCCAGGTGTGGCAGGGCGGGCCGGAAGTGCGCCAGATCAGCGCGCAGATGATGCCCGGCCTGGACCTGACCCCGGCGGCACAATGGCTTGTGGACGAGGATGCCGGGCGCACGTTAGTATGGTGGGAGGATGGCGTCCCGGTGGCGTGCGTAGCCCTGCGCCACAACGCGCGGCGCATGCAAAGCGCGCAGGACTACCTGACGGTCGAGGTCGCGGCGTGCATCCCGGATGCCGCCGCACGCTGGGAGCGCTACCTGGCGGAGCTGGGCGCGTATGCCAAGCGGCTGGGCAAACGCGGCCTGATCTTCCCCGTCAACGCGCGCCAGGATGCGCTCGTGCGCTTGATGCTCGACCTGAGGATGCGCATCGCGTATACGCGCGTGCGGATGGCGTCGGGCGCGTGGATCGGCGCGCCGGATGCGTTGCTCATGCTCACGCTGGCGATGTAGCGCAGGCGGTTTCACACAAACGCCGCGATGCCATTGACGGCCAATCAGGAGTCAGCACATTGTGCTGCCCGCACATCGGCACGCGATCATAAAGTTCGACACGAGACGAAAGCTATTTGCCCCATGAAGCTCTCTTCACGCGCGCATAATTTGTTCCAGGCCTTCGAGGAGTCCGGTTGCCCGGTGTGCCGCCTGACCGCGGAAAGCGTGCATCATTACCTCGAAAGCCTGATGTACGAGTACGCCAACGATCCGCAGACCCATCTCGCGGTGCGTGCTGCGCGCGGATTCTGCGCCACGCACGCGCACCACACCAAGGAAACGATCCGTGCCAGCGGGATCGGGATCGCCGTGCTCTACGAAGGCTTGATCAGCACGCTGCTTAAGGAGATGGGCGAGGTCACGCCGGACAGCGGCTGGTTGCAGGTCAACCGGGCCGAGAACGCGCTCAAGCCGGAGGGGGCGTGCCCCGCGTGCGAACACCGCGATACGGTCGAGGATCACCTGCTACGGAATCTGCTGGAGTACATCGAAGAGGACGAGTTCGCCGCCGGGTTTGAGCAGTCGGCGGGGCTATGCCTGCCGCACCTGCAGATGGCGCTGGACGGCAGCGGGCGCACGTCCGCCAAAGCGCGCCTGATCGCGATCCAGCAACGCCTCTGGTCGCGTTTGCAGGGCGAACTGGCGGAGTTCCTGCGCAAGCACGATTACCGCTATGCCGATGAAGCGCTGGGCGCGGAAGGTGACAGCCCCCGGCGCGCGATCGAGCAGATGTCCGGTAAGAAGGGCCTGCGCTGATTGGCATCTGGTGACGCGCGAACCGTTCATTCGGCGAGGATCAAGAACACCTCGTCGCCCTCGCGCACCGGCCCGTCGACCTTCAGCGCGATCTCTTCGCCCGGCCCGCCGTGCTCGATCGGTTCGTGGTTGACCTGCATCGAGCGCACCTGCTGTTCAAGTTCGGTGCGCGATCCTTCGATCAACACCCAGTCGTCGAGATATAACTCGTCTTCCAACTGGATCACGGCCACACCGATCCGGTCAAAATAGTGAGTCACGGTGCCCACGTAACGATAGTTAGCCATCTGAGCGCCTCCTTTCGACGCTACCGGGCTTTCCCGGTTGGTGGTGGGATCACACCCACTCGAACAGCCATCCCCGCCGCTGGTCCAGCCGCAGCCCGGCTTCCTGCGCGAGCTGTTTCGCGCGGGCGACTTCGCCATGCGTGACGGGGCGATCCAGCGGCGCGAACGCCGGGTCGTGCGCGCGCCACGCCGGGTGGTACTGGCCCATGATGTTGATGTAGGTGTCCGGCGAGATCTCATCGGCCAGAAAGCGCACGATCGCGGCAGTCCCGGCGATATCGTCGGGCAGCACGAGATGGCGCACCAGCAGCCCGCGCGTGGCGATCCCGCGTTCGTCAAGCTGGAGATCGCCCACCTGGCGGTGCATCTCGCGCACGGCGGCCTGGTTGCGTGCGGGGTAGTCCGGGATTTTCGAATACCGCTGCGCGAGGCGGGCGTCGGCGTACTTCATATCCGGCATGTAGATGTCGATGATACCGTCCAGCAACCGCAGCCCGTCGAGCGAATCGTACCCGCCTGTGTTGTAGACCAGCGGGATCGCCAGCCCGCGCTGCGCCGCGATGTGTACCGCCGCGATGATCGGCGCGATCACGTGGCTGGGGGACACAAAGTTGATGTTGTGGCAGCCCCGCGCCTGGAGCCGGAGCATCATCTCCGCGAGTTGTTCGGTGCTCACTGCGTGCCCGTCCCCAAGCTGGCTGATCTCGTAGTTCTGGCAGAACTGGCAGCGCAGGTTGCAGTTGGCGAAAAAGATCGTGCCGGAGCCGCGCGTCCCGCGCAGCGGGTCTTCTTCGCCCATGTGCGGGAACGCGCTGCTGACGAGGGCCTCGGTCCCGGTGCGGCAGTGGCTCGTGCGCTGCGTGCGGTCGATGCCGCATTCCCACGCGCAGAGCGTGCAGTGTGTCATGGCAGCGGTGGCGGCCTCGACGCGTGCGGGGAAGTCCCCCTCGGCGAGCAGGCGGCGGTAGGCGGGTTCAAAGCCAGGCATACGGCGTCCTTCCATCCTCTCGTGCGATGCCGTTGATCGCATTGTAGCATAGGTTTGGGCTCCCGGCGGGCATCAGTCGCCAGGCTGGGGGAAACGGGATAACGCGACCTGCTCCGCGGCGCTGCGACCGGCCAGCCAGCCGGTGGAAAACGCCGCCTGCAGGTTATAGCCCCCGGTGTCCGCGTCCAGATCGAGCACTTCCCCCGCGAAGTACAGCCCCCGCACCAGCCGTGATTGCATCGTGCGCGGGTCGACCTCGTCCAGGTTCACGCCCCCGGCAGTGACGATCGCCATCGCCAGCGGGCGGTGCCCGGTCACGTCCAGGTAGAAATCCTTCAGAAAGCGCAGCAGGCGGCGGCGTTCCTTGGCCGTGATCTGGTGGGCGGGCTTGTCCGCCGGGATGCGCGTGATATCGATGCACACGGGGATCAGCTTGCGCGGCAGCAGCCCTTTGAGCAGCGTCTTGAAGCGGCGCTTGCCCTGCTGGTCGAGGTCGCGCAGCAGGCGCGCGTCGAGTTTGTCCTGGTCCAGCGCGGGCTTGAGGTCGATCGACAGGCGCACACACTGCCCGGCGCGCAGGGCGGCGACGGCGCGTTTGCTCAGCGTGAGGATCGCCGGGCCGGACACGCCGTGCCGCGTGAACAGCATCTCGCCGAATTCCTGGGCGATGACGGCGCTATCCACGAGCAGCGACACGTTGACGTTGCGCAGGCTCAGCCCTTCCAGCCGGGGCGCGGTGTCGCCTGCCGTGTCCAGCGGGACCAGTGCCGGGCCGATCGGGTTAATCGTGTGCCCGGCGGATTCGGCGAGCCGGTAGCCGTCACCGGTCGAACCGGTGCCGGGATATGACGCGCCGCCCGTTGTGACGATCACGGCGCGGGCGGTGTGCGTCTGGCCGTTGGCGAGCGTCACGCCTGCCACACACCCGCCATCCAGCACCAGCGCCGCGACTGCCGTGCCGGTCCACAGCGTCACGTCGCGATCGCGCACCCAGCCGGTCAGCGCGTTTACGACCTGTTCCGCGTCGCTGCTGGCGGGGAAGACGCGCCCGCCGCGCTCGGTGACGGTCGCCACGCCCAGCCCCGCGAAAAAATCCACCAGGTCGCGGTTAAAGAAGCGGTAGAACGCGGAATAGAGAAAGCGCCCGTTCGGCCCGAAATGCGTGATGAACGCGTCCAGCGGCACGACGTTGGTCAGGTTGCAGCGTCCCTTGCCCGTGATGCGCAGTTTGCGGCCTGGCGCGTGCATTTTCTCGACCAGCAGCACGCGCGCGCCACCCTGTGCTGCCTCACCGGCGGCGAGCAGACCCGCCGCGCCCGCGCCGATCACGATCACGTCGGCGTCAGGCATGGGCGCGCCGGACCCGTCGTATACGTTGAGCCATACCCCGTTGATCCTTTAGCGATCCGGCACGTAATTTGCCAGCATGGTGTGCCAGATGCCTTCCGGATCATACCGCAGGTTTGGATCGGGGTGAAGGGCGTGCCGGTTAGCGAGTACCAGCTCGCGCAGTTCGTCCCCTTTGAGGCGCAGTTCGGTATCCAGCAGGCCGAAGTCGTCCGGCTCGACCGGGCGGCTGAGTTCGACCTGGAAGCGGCGCAGGTCGAGTTGGGGGTATGCGTAAACGATGTTGCGCGTCTGGGCGCGGATCGTGGAGTCGACGAACATATCCAGCACGCGCGGCACCCACTCCAGCGCCCACCAGCGCGTGGGATCGCCGTAGGCGCGCCGGTACGTCTCACGCGAGACAACGCCGGTGCCAAACGAGATGATCGAGGTGTTGGCGGGATCGTAGCGACGTGACTCGTCCGGGTTGCGCGGATCGCACAGTTCCCACGCGACGACCGGCGCGGGGTTGCCGAAGTTGCCCACGCCGCCATCGACCAGCCAGCGCGCGGACGGGTCATCGGTGGGCAGGCGGATCGGCGGGAAATACGTGGGGATGCTTGACGAGGCCAGCACCGCGTCGATAAGCGGCATGTGCTGGTATTGTTCGAGTGTGGTCGTCTTCAGAAAGTGCGTGCGGCGCGCGGCGACCTCGACGGCAGTGGTGATGATCGTCGGGCCGTGGTAGGCGGCGCGCAGGTGCTCGCCGGTCTGGCCGAGCGTGGGATTGTTGCTCCCTGCGATGGGGTGCTCCTGCAGGGTCGTGCCCAGCAGTTCGCGCAGCGGGTCGAACGCGTAACGCGCGGGGAACAGCGCGTACAGCGGCAGGTCACCGAGGCTGAAGGGCAGTCTCTCGATCGCACGCACCAGCCCGTTAGGGACGTTCCAGCGGCTCAGGCCGGGGATCGTCCAGCCGAACGGGCGCAGCGGCCCCGGTTTTTCGAACACGCGCGCGCCGAGCGCGGTGTAGAGGTGCAGCAGTTCGCTCCCGGAGAGACCCGCCGCCAGCCCTGCCGCGAGGACGGCCCCGGTGCTGGTCCCGGCGATAACCTTGACCTGCGGCGCTTCGATCAAGCGCTCGACGCCGAGGATGCGTTCGAGCGCGATCAGCCCTTGCGCGACGATCGCGCCCCTGACTCCGCCGCCGTCAATGGCGATGCCGACATGCTCGCGCAGTGGGGGATTGGAGGAAGCTGTCATGGCGGACTCGCTTTCACCTAGCTGTGACGATTGCACTTACAGTACGGCGAAAGCACCCGGCGTGTCAACTGCGTGATCGCCGCGATCAGTTCCAGGCCAGGTTGCCACGCGTGGCCCAGTACTGCTCCGGGGGTTCGGCCAGCGCCAACAGCCGCGTGAGGTCATCGGCGCGGAGCGCGAGGTCACGCGCGCCGAGGTTCGAGGTCACGTGTTCGACCTGGGCCGCGCCGCTGAGCACGAGCGTGCACCAGGGCTGCGCGAGCACCGCCGCGAGCGCCAGCGCGTCGATCGTGGTGTCGTACGAGCGGGCGAGGTCGTCCAGCAGCGCGCGCTGCTGCGCAAAGGCCGGGTCGGCGTTGCGCGGGGTTAACCGCCCGTTGGCGAGCGCTTCCTTGACCAGCACGCCCATGCCTGCCGCGTGCGCCTCGGCGAGCGCGGGGCCCGTCGAAGGCTCGAGGATGTTCCAGGTCGCCTGGACGGTGGCGAACAGCGGTTCTCCACCGCGCCGCACGTCGAGCGCACGGTAGAGCGTTTCGGCTTGCCGCGGCCCGCTGAGCGTCAGCCCGATCGCGAGTCCTTCATCGCGGTAGGCGGCGAGCTGATCCAGCACGGCGTCATTCTCCAGCACGCCGCTATCAAGCGTGGCGGAGTGAATCTGGTACAGGTCGAGGTAGCCGCCCAGGTGGGTGTCACTCTCCGCGCGCTGGCGGCGCAGCACGTCCAGCGAATGCTCTTTGACCTCGTGTACCTCGGCGTCGACGCGCCAGTTTGCGGTGTAGGTGTAGCCCCACTTGGAGCCGACCGTCACCTCACCGGGCGTGATGCCGCGTGTCGCCAGCCACGAAGCCAGGAACTGCTCGGCCCTGCCGTAGGAGCGCGCCGCGTCGAAGTAACGGATTCCGGCGTCCCAGGCGGCGTCGAGCACGCGATGGGTGTGTCCTTCCAGCGCGGCGACCGATGTGTCGTCGCCCATGTCGTCACTGTGGCCGAGGTTGATATAACCGGGGCGACCGAGCGCGGCGAGTCCCAATCCGAACCGGGTAACGGTGAGGCCGGAGCGTCCAAGCGGGCGGCGTTCGAGTGTCATTGTGTCTCCTTACCGGGGGAACCGAGAGCCAACAGCTAACGAGCAATCACCACGCATTACTTGCGCACCGCCCACAGGCGGACCGTGCTGTCGTGCGAGGCCGACGCGAGCAGCGTCCCATCCGGGCTGAAGGTGACGCCCGTCACGCCTGCGTCGTGCCCGTCCAGGGCGCGCAGCGCGCGGCTGAGCTTGCCATCGCGGAGCCGGTCGGCGTTCCACAAGCGGATTCTGCCGTCCAGCATGCCGGCGCTGAGCAGCGCCCCGTCCGGGCTGAAGGCGACGCCGCGCACGCAGTTCGCGTTGAAGTCGGCATACTGGATCGTCTCGACGACGGCTTGCTTTTGCACGTCGATCATCGCCAGCCCGCTGCTGAACAGCCCGACCGCGATCAGCGTGCCGTCGGGGCTGAAGGCGAGGCAGTGCACGCTGTCGGCGACCTCAATCGCGGCCACCTCGCGCCGTTCAGCCGCGCCGGTCATCTCCCACAGCCGCACCCGCTGATCGCCGCCCCCAGACGCCAGCAGCGCCCCGTCCGGGCTGAACGCCACGTCGGTGGCCGGGCCGTCGTGCGATCCGAGCGTGCCGGTCAGCGCGCGCTCGCGCACATCCCACAGGCGGATTGTGCCGTCCTCGCTGCTGGACGCGAGCAACGCCTCGGCGGGGCTGTAAGCCAGGCCCAGGACCGCGCCGGTGTGCCCGATCAGCGCGGTGAGGCAGATGTTCTTTTCGACGTGCCAGATACGCACGGTCTTGTCGTCCGAGCCGGACGCGAAATAGGTCCCGCTGGGGCTGAAGGCGACGGTGTTCACTGCTTTTTCGTGCCCGATGCCCTTGATGCGGCTGCTCTTGCGCCCGGTGGTGTGCCACAGCCGCACGGTGCGGTCGTCCGACCCGCTCGCCAGCAGGCGGCTGTCCGGGCTGATCGCCACGCCGCGCACGCTGTCTTTGTGGCTTTTAAGCGTTTTACGCGTGGCGAGTTGGCGCGCGTTGCGGGTGGTGATCGCTTCGGGCGTGCGCCTGCTGGAGCCGCCGGAGTCGTCGTCCGCGCCGAACAGACGCGCGCGGAGCTGCTTGTAGGCGTCGCTGTAATCTTGCGTCACGAAATCGACGTACTGGATGCGGTTGAGCTGAAAATGTCGGATCGTGGTCGGGCGGGCCAGCACCGGGATGATCGGCTTGCGCTGTTCGTGGTAATACTGCCACTCGTCGGCGACGTTCTCGGACTCCATCGAGTCCGGCGAGATCACCAGCACCATCACCGAGCAGGTATCCAGCCCTTCCTGCACAGCGTTGCTCCATTTCACGCCGGGCGGGATGTCCTCGACGTCGATCCAGATGTCGGCCCCCTGGCGGCTGAGGCTGGTCGCCAGACGTCGCGTGAAGGTGCTGTCTTCGCGGCTGTAGCTGATGAAGACTTTCATGTCGGTGTCAGACATAAGCAGGTCCGGTCAGTATTGTGCGGGCGAGAGTCACTCGCACAGTATACCAGACCTGTCGTGTTGTGAGCACTATTGGCAAGCAGAATGTTCCGCCTGGCGATCCTGTCGCGCGGTTGGGGTATGCGCGACGACTCACTCCCACTCTATTGTGGCAGGCGGCTTGCTGCTGATATCGTACAACACGCGGTTGACACCGGGGACCTCGTTCACGATGCGGTTGCTGATGCGCGCCAGCAGCTCGTAGTCCAGCCGCGCCCAGTCCGCGGTCATGAAGTCGCTGGTCGTCACCGCGCGCAGCACGATCGTCTCGTCGTAAGTGCGCTCGTCGCCCATCACGCCGACGCTGCGCACCGGCAGCAGCACCGCGAACGCCTGCGCCGTGCCCTCGCGCAGCAGCCCGGCGGCGTCCAGTTCGGCGGTGAAGATCGCGTCGGCAGCGCGCAGCGTCTCCAGACGCTCCCAGGTGATCGCGCCGATGCAACGCACGCCGAGTCCGGGGCCGGGGAAGGGCTGCCGCCACACGATGCGGTCGGGGATGCCCAGCCGCGCGCCGACCTCGCGCACCTCGTCCTTGAACAGGTCGCGCAGCGGTTCGATCAGCCGCACCCGGAACCGTTCCGGCAGCCCGCCGACGTTGTGGTGCGACTTGATGCGCTTGGCCCCGGGGCGGCCCGTGCCCGCGCTCTCGATCACGTCGGGGTAGATCGTGCCCTGCGCCAGCCAGTCAAGCTCGCCTTGCTGGCGGGCGGCGCGTTCGAAGACCTCGGTGAACGTGCGCCCGATGATGTGGCGTTTGGCTTCCGGGTCGGTCACGCCTTCCAGCGCGCTCAGAAATTCCTCGGTGGCGTCCACCGGGACCAGGTGCCGCCAGCCGAGCTGCTGGCCCAGCGCGACGACCTGGCCGGCCTCGCCCTGGCGCAGCATGCCGTGATTGACGAACACGGCGACCAGTTGGTCGCCCACCGCGCGGTGGATCAGCTCGCCCGCGACGGACGAATCCACGCCGCCGCTCATGCCAAGCAGTACGCGCCCGTCGCCCACCTGCTCGCGGATGGCCTGGATCGCGGTGTCGATGAAGCTTTCCGGCGTCCAGCCGGTCGCGGCGTGGCAGGTCGCCAGCACGAAGTTGCGCAGCATCGCGCTGCCGTGCGCGGTATGCTCTACTTCCGGGTGAAACTGCACGCCGACGATCGGGCGTTCGTTGTGCGCGATCGCGGCGTAGGGGGCGTTTTCCGTGCTGGCGATCGCGGCGAACCCTTCCGGCGGGCGCTCGATGCGGTCGCCGTGACTCATCCACACGCTCTGCCGGGCGTCCAACCCCGCGAACAGGCCGCCCGGCTGCGTGACGTGGATCGTCGCCTGCCCGTATTCGCGGTGCTGCGCGCGCGCGACCGTGCCGCCCATGCAGTGCGTGATGAGCTGCATCCCGTAACAGATGCCCAGCACCGGCAGGCCGGAGTCGAGCACCCAGTCCGGTAGCCCCGGCGCGCCGCGTGCGTAGACACTGCTCGGCCCGCCGGAAAGAATAACGCCGCGAAAGTCGGGGGCGGCGTTGCGGGCGTCTTCGATTGTCGCGGTGTAAGGGACCAGCGCGGCATATACGCCCATCTCCCGCACGCGGCGCGCGATCAACTGCGCAGTTTGCGACCCGTAGTCGAGAATGACGATCCCGCCGTCTTTGATCGACATGACACCTCTATCCTGTTGTTGCGTTGACCGGGCGCGCGCTAAATTTCCACGACTTTCGGATCGCCCGCGAACTCGATGCGATCGTCGTCCAGGTGCGTGATGATCGCCAGCGATTCGATCGGCACGCCGAATTTCTCGGTCAGGATTTTGCGCCCGTCCTCGAACGCCTTTTCGACCACCGCCGCGATGCCGACCAGCTCGCACTTGGCCGAGAGCACCATCCGCGCCAGCGCGAACAGCGTCTTGCCCGACGCGAGGAAGTCGTCCACGATCAGCACGCGCTCGCCTGCGGGCAGGTATTCGGCGGCGACCATCAGGTGCACCTCGCCGCCTTTGGTGTGGCTGGGCGCGGTCTCGAGGAAGATCGGGCCGTACATCGTGACGGGCTTGTGCTTGCGGGCATAGACGACCGGCACATCGAGTGCGAGGGCCGCCATCACTGCCGGGGCGATGCCGGAGACTTCGGCGGTCAGGATGCGTGTGGGGTTGGCGTATTCAAACCGCCGCGCGATCTCCTGGCCCATCTGTTGGACCAGCTTCGGGTCCATCTGGTGATTCAGGATCCCGTCGATCTTCAGGATACCATCTCCGAGATACTGGCCTTCTGCGCGGATTTTGTCCTTCAGTGCTTGCATAGGGGTATGCATCTCCATCATCTACAGGTACGGCATGCCGGGATGATGGTCCCCTATTGTACCGAAAAAGGGGCGTTTCGCCGCTTGTGCAAATCGGTCAAACTGTGACCGCCTGTGAGCGGCTCACTGTTTTTCGAACGGCGTGCCGAGCGCGCGCGGCGGCGCGGCCCGGGTGAAGCGCCGCACTACCGGCCTGAAACGCTCCGGGGTATAGCGGTCAAGCCGCGTCAGGACGCCGCTGGTCGCCAGCAGCAGCGTGACGATCATCAAGAACCAGGGCAGCATGTTGACGATCTGCGCGGGCAAGGCGATCACGTCGTTGGCTTGCAGATCGATCGCTGCCGAGCGCAGCCCCACGATCAGATACGCGCCGAACGCCACGCGCCAGGGCACCCACAACCCGAAGATCACGATCGCCAGCGCGATCCAGCCTTCACCGCTGAGGTCTTCCTTCCAGCCCAGCTTGACCGAGAGCGAATAGGTCGCGCCCGCCAGCCCGACCAGCGCGCCACCCAGCATCGTATACGCGAAGCGCAGCACGTTGACCGGCGTCCCGCGCACGAACGCCGCTTCCGGGTGTTCGCCGATGCTGCGCAGCGTCAGGCCGGGGCGCGTGCGGTAAATGTAGAACCATGCCAGCACGATCAGGATCAGGCTGAAGTAGATCAGGATGTCATGGTCAAACAGCACCCGCCCGACCAGGGGCAGGTCTTTCAACACCGGGATCGGCAGGTGCGGCATTTTGTTGCCCGGCTGGTTGAAGTGCGGCTTGCCCAGGAAAATCGCGAGATCGGCGCACAGGATGGTCAGGACGAACCCGACCGCCACCTGGTTGAGCTTGAGCGCGACGCTTGAGAAGACCACGATGAACGCCACCAACGCCCCGACCGCCATCGCCGCCAGGACCGCGGACACCATGCTGCCCGTTTCGCGCGCGACGGCGTGTGCCGTCATCGCCGCGAGCATCACCGTGCCATCCAATGAGAGGTTGATCACGCCGGCGCGTTCGGTGATCAACTCGCCCTGCCCGGCAATCACGATCGGCGCGGCGGCGCGCACGATCCCGCGTAGGGTACTTTCAAGTCCTATCATGGCTTTGCGTCCTCAGTGTGAGCGCCAACATCATCGTATGCGGCTGCTACTATTGCTGCGTTAAGTCCAGCCGCACGACTTTTTCACCGTACTCCACGCGCCCGGTGTCGGCGAAGCCCAGTTTGGCATAAAACGCCTCTGCGCCCGCGTTCTCCGGTTCGTAGCTCAGGAACAGCGCCCGGTGACCGTCCCCGCGCGCGCGCCGGATCACGTCTTCCATCGCGGCACGGGCGTAACCGTTCCCCTGGTGGGCCGCGTCGATCATCAGCCGCCAGACCCACAACTCGCCGGGGTTGTCGTCCGTGTCTTCGCCCCACATCACGAAACCGACCATCGCGTCCCCGGCATAGATCGCCTCGGTGCGCACGTCCGGGTAAAACTGTGCCTGCGCGATCGAGTAGACGTTCGACGCGACAAATCCCGCCTGTTGCGGTTTAACGTTTAGCTTGATGCAGGTCTCCCAGTTGTCTTTGGTGATTGGTTGCAGTGTGATGGTCATGCAGGTTCGTCCTCGCCGTCGTTGGTGTCGTCCGTGTTGTCCGGCACAGCGCGCTTGAATGTCACCATCAGTTCGATATCCGTCACCCAGCGCAGGTCGATCAGTTCCCAGCCTTGCATGGCGATCGCGTTAATCTGCTGTGAGATCGACTTGCTTGCCCAGTCGAGTGTTACATCGCGCCCGACCTCTTCAGGAAATTCGAGCGCGCCGGAAATATAGGTTGTCAGGTATTCCCATTGTTGCATTGTCGTGCGTGCCACAGAGTACAAGATCAACGTTCAGTCAGCTTACGTCCGTGGGATGTCTTCATCCTCGTCGACCGGCTGTGCCGTGCGCGGCGGGAAGAACCGGTTCCGCGCCCCAAACGCCAGGACCACCATCAAGACGATCGTGCTTTGCAGCACGCGCACCAATGAGCGGTCCAGCTCCAGGTCGTGATCCCACCGGAAGCCGCTCTCCATGCGCTGCCCGCCCTTCGAGAGCACGGCGAACACGAACGATACAAACGGCACCAGGATCACCGCGCTGGACGACAGCAGCACGACCAGGATCGCCAGAAAACCGATCCCGCCTGAGGGCTGCGCCGTGAGCTTGATCACGTCCGGGGCCAGCACGCGGAACGCGCCCGCAAGCCCGGCCATGCTGCCGCACAGTGCCATCGCCGCGAGCACGTTACGTTCGGTGCGCACGCCCAGCAGATAGGCCGATTTCTGGTTCTTGCCCATCGCGCGGAGCTGCAAGCCCCAGCGCGAGATATACATGATGAAGAACACGAGCGCGAACGCCGCGAGCGTGATGTAGATCGTGGTTGGGCTGAGCCGCCGGTATTCCTCCAACGCTGGCAGGCGCGCGATCTCCGGGAAGCGCGCGGTCTCGGTCGCGCGGCTGCCCTGCGGCTGCCAGGGGCCGCCGTTCGAGATCAGGTACATGTTGAACGTCTGCGCGATGAAGTTGAGCGCCACCCCGCCGAAAATCTCGTTGACGCCGCCGCGCGTTTTTAGCACCCCCGCGACACCGGCCCATAGCGCCCCGGAAGCAGCGGCGAACACAAAGCTCGCCGCCAGGATCTCGGTGCGCCCCAGCCCCAGGCCCAGCATATTCTGTTCCGCAAACAGGCGCACGGCCCACGTCGCACCGATCGCGCCCATGATCACCTGGCCCTCAACGCCGATGTTCCACAGCCCGGCGGTGAAGGTCAGCACCAGCCCAAACGACGTGATCGCCAGCGGCATCCAGAACGCGGTCAGGTCAGCGCGCCTGGCGGGCGTTTCGAGCGTGCCTTCGTAAACGTATTCCCATGCTATCTTCGGATCGGCCCCTTGCCAGGTCAGGATCAGCATGACGATCCCGATCGCGGCGGCGATCCCCAGCACCGGCGCGAGGATCGCGGGCAGCACGTCAAGCACCGTGCGCCAGATCAGGTCGCCGGTGATGCCCGGAACCGGCGGTGTGATCGGATGCTGGTCGGTTGATTGCATGGTTACACTTTCCCCCCGATCAACTCGCCGAGGCGGTTCGTCGTCATGTCCTGCGGATCGTCAACCAACGTGGTACGCCCGCCGAAGAAGACCATGATCCGGTCGCTATAGGCGATGATCTCATCCAGTTCGGCGGAGATGAACACGATCGCGGTGCTTTCTTCGCGCCGTGCGAGCAGTTGCTCCCAGATGTAGTTCGCGCTCTCCACATCCAGCCCGCGCGTAGGGTGTTCCAGCAGCAGCAGGCGCAGTTCACGCGGCAGCAGCGAGAGCGCGAACCGCTGCTGGTTACCGCCGGAAAGCGTCTGCACCGGGCTGTTGGGCCGCCCCTGGACGTTGAAATGCCGGATGCGCTCCGAGGTCACGCGCCACGCGCGCATCCAGTTTACCCAGGGCGTTTTGGCGGGCAGTGTGAGCGCGAAATGCTCGGTTAGTGTCATGCCGTTGATCAGCCCCTCTTCCAGCCGCCCAGCGGGCAGGAAAGCGACCCCGGCGGCGCTGAAATCGTGGTACGACGCGTGCGTCATGTCGCGCCCCGCGATGCTGATCGTGCCCTCTTCTGGCGGGTAAAGCCCGGTGCAGGCGCGCATAAATTCGCCTTGCCCGCTGCCATCCAGGCCCGCCAGCCCGATCACCTCGCACGCGTGCACTTCCAGCGACACATTCTCGACTGTCAGGCGGTGGCTTCTGATCGTCAGGTCGCGCACGGTCAGCACCGGCTCGCCGCACTCGAACGGGCGGTACGCCTGCCGTTGCAACACTTTGCCGAACATCAGCGATACCAGGTGCGGGATCGGGCAGGGGATGTCGGCTTCGCCCACGAGCCGCCCCCGGCGCAGCACGTAAGCGTGGTCGCACAGCTCGATCACGTCTTCCAGCTTGTGCGAGACGAGCACGATCGCCATGTTCTCCTCGCGCGCCAGGCTCTTGAGCACGTTAAACAGCGCGGTCTTTTGCCCGGCGCTGATGCCCGTCGTCGGCTCGTCCAGGATCAGCACGCGCACATCCAGCGAGAGCAGGCGCAGGATTTCAAGCTGCTGCCGTTCGCCGATGGTGAGCATGTCGACATAGCGGTCCGGGTCCAGGTTGAAGTCAAAACGCGTCGCCAGTTCGTTGAAGATCTGCCGCGCCTCTTCCATGTCCGGGAAAAGACCGCCCGGTCGCCCTGCGATGAAGTTTTCCAGCACGGTGAAGGGGGGATAATCCAGCGGGTCCTGGTACAGCATCCCGATGCCGTGGGCGATCGCTTCGGTGGGCGTGCTGAGTGCCACCGGATTCCCGTCTACGACGATCTGGCCGCTGTCCGGCGGTTGGTAGCCGGACATGATCTTCATCAGGGTGCTTTTGCCTGCGCCGTTCTCGCCCAGCACGGCGTAAATCGTGCCGCCTTCGAAGGTCAGCGAGATGTCCTGGTTGGCGCGTACCGGGCCGAAAGCCTTGGAAATGTTTTGAAGTTCAACGCGCATGAAGTCTCTCTACAAAACGCAAATACTTGACACTGTCGCCGGTGGTGCGAAACTGCGCTGAGTTTACCACATCGCGGTGTGGAGAGAAAACGAAAGGAGAGAAGCGCCCGCTTCTCTCCCCCTTGGTCCATGTGCTGCGAACGACCTATTCGCTCGCGCCCCGAATGCCTTCCAGCAGTTGCTGTGTGGCGACTTCTTCGACCGCCTCGGCCTCGTCCGCGTTGGCCGCCTGGTACCAGATCTGCTTCGGCGTGGCGACCTCGCCTTCTTCGAGGAACACCGTGCCGTCCTGGAACGTCAACGGGCCGACCCACAGGTTGATGCCGCCCTCTTCGCCTTGCGCGCCAGCTGCCAGCCCGGCGATGAACTCGTCCAGGATGGCCTCGTCTTCTTCGGTCAGGCCGTCGCCGTAAATGTAGCCAACAGCGGTCTGATCGTGGTCGTTGATGTCAGGCCAGTAAGGCGGGTTCCAGTCCCAGGACTGCTCCCAGGTCCCGTCCATCACGGCCTGGACGGTCTCGACATAAGCCGGACCCCAGTTGAAGTACGGCACACCCAGGCAGATCTCCGGTGCTTCCTGGCACGCTCCCTCGTAATCGTAGGGGATGGCCCACACCGCTTCGCCTTCCGCCGCGCGCTGGTTGGCTACGACGAGCGCCTCGGTGGTGTCGATGCCGGAGATCAGCACGTCGCGCCCTTCATCGAGGAACGCGTTAGAGACCTCGGTCGGGTCCAGCGTCACGCCGGGGATGTTGAACCAGAAGCCGATCCACGTCACGGCGAAGTCGATCATGTCCGGGTCCATGTCATGATAGTTCTCCGCGCAGTAACGCGCGCCCAGGTAAACCGAATTCGCCAGGCGCACGGTCTCAGGATCGATCAACGGGCCGACGTAACCGATCCCGCCGGTCTCCGTCTTGAGCGCAGCCGCGCAGCCCGCGATCATCTTGCCGTATTCCATCTGGCCCATGATGTTGCCGAGGTTCTCCGGCGCGATGCCCCACAGCGCATCATCGCCCGAGATGTTGACGAAGACCACGTCGGGGTAGAATTCCGCCACGACCGAGGTGTCGACTTCGAAGTCCGCCGAGGTCGTGAGGATCAGTTCCGCGCCCTGCGCGACCATCTCTTCGACCACCTGGTCAAGCGTGGTCTCCGGGCGATCGGCTGCGTTCAGGCTTTCCAGAACGAGCATCTTTGTGCCGGGGACGTTCTCCTCGACGTACAACCCCGCTTCATAATGAGCCTGGCTCCAACCGCGATCATCCTGCGGCCCGACCAGGATGACGCCAAACACAAATTCATCGTCCTGGGCGGCAGCACGCGGCGCAACCGAGGCAGCCCCGCCCAGCACCAGCGCCACAACGATAACCAAAGCTGCGATTTTCTTGAACATGTAGCTCTCCTGAAGAACTAATTTACAGGAAACAACGCGAGAGGTATTTTAACGTGCCTCGCTACTTTGAGTGTAGTTCAAAACCGCACAAAAGCAAAAGTCCGATCTGGTCGTTTTGCCCGATGCAGCGCGCCCGTTTTGTGTTACCTTCAAGCGAATCCGGGCCTGCCGGATCGCGCCTAAACGAACAGATCAACGATCTGGAATGCTTCCACGTCCACCAGGCCGACGTCGGTCAGCTTCAGGCTGGGGATCACTTCCAGCCCCATGAAGCTCATCGCCATGAACGGGTCGTGCAGCGTCGTGCCGAGCTCGCGCTTGGTCACTGCCAGCAGGCGGTCCAGCGCCTCGCGCACCTCGTGGATCGGGCGGTCGCTCATCAGGCCGCCGACCGGCAGCGGAAGCTGCGCCAGGATACGGTCACCGTCCACCGCGACCAGCCCGCCGCCCATCCGCTCGATCGCCTGCGCCGCGCGGTGCATGCTGGCATCGTCCGCGCCGATCACGATCAGGTTGTGGTGATCGTGGGCCACCGTGCCCGCGATCGCGCCGCGTTTCAACCCGATCCCGGAGATAAACCCTTTGCCCATATTCCCCGATGCCCGGTGGCGCTCGATCACGGCGATCTTCAGGAGATCGCGATCCGGGTCGGCGACGGCGTGGCCGTCCGCGACACGCGCGTCCATGACCAGGTGATCGGTGGTGAGCTGGTTTTCCTGGCTGCCGATCACGCGGATGCGATTCGAGCGGGCCGGGATGCGGAAGTCCACATCGGGCCAGCGCACGTTGATCGAGCGCGGCAGCGGCTTGACCATTCGCGGCGGGATATCAGCCACCATCGCGCCATCCTGCGCGACGAGTTTGCCGCCGCGATAGACCATTTCAGGCTGCGGCGCGTACAGGTCGGAGAACACGATCAGGTCGGCGCGGCGTCCGGGCGCGATCGCGCCGCGATCGCGCAGGTGGAAGTACTCCGCCGGGTTCAGCGTGCCCATGCGGATCGCGGTGACCGGCTCAAGCTGCCCTTCCTGGATCGCCACGCGGATCATGTGATCGATCGTGCCCTCGTCGATCAGGTCGGCGGGCTGGCGGTCGTCGGTGCACCAGCAGATGCGGCGGCTGTTGCCCTGCGTGACCAGTGGCAGCAGCGCGCGCAGATTCCGCGCGTTGGTCGCCTCGCGGATGAAGATCGTCATGCCCTGGCGCAGCTTTTCGAGCGCTTCCCCGACTGACGTGCATTCGTGGTCGCTCTGGACTCCAGCGGAGACATAGGCGTTCAATGCCTTGCCGGTCATGCCGGGGCAGTGGCCGTCCACCACGCGCCCGCGTTCCTTGAAGGTCTGAATCTTCTCCAGCATGTCGGGCGCGCCGGCAGCCACGCCGGGATAGTTCATCACTTCCGCCAGCCCCAACACCCAGTGATCGCCGAGCATCTCGCTGAGATCGCTTGCCGCCAGGAACGCGCCGGACGTCTCCATGTGCGTGGCTGGGACGCAGCTTGACGCCATCACGTACACGCTCAGGTGGCCGTATTTGGCCGATTCGGTCATGAAGCGGATGCCGTCTAGCCCGTGCACGTTAGCGATCTCGTGCGGATCGGTGACGACCGTCGTGACGCCGTGCGGCAGCACCGCCGCGCTGAAGTTGGGCGTGGTGCACAGGCTGCTTTCGATGTGCACGTGCGCGTCGATCAGGCCGGGGGCCACATAGCGCCCGCCCAGGTCGATGGTCTTGTGTGCTTCGTAGCCCGGTCCTATGCCGACAATGTGCGTGCTGCTGATCGCGATCTCGGTGGGATAGACCTCGCCGGTAAACACGTTGACCAGTTGCAGATTCGTCAGCAGCAGGTTGGCAGGATTCTCGCCGCGTGCTGCGGCCAGACGTTCGGGTAACCTCATGTGCTTCCTCGCTTATGATGTGTGGTAATATATTAACCTTCCATTATAGACGATCGGCACGTGGACAAACAACGACGCGAAGCAAAAAGAGCCGCGCACGCAGCACGGCTCTTGGTGTCATGATGGCGGGACGGCGGCTTATTCGTAGCGCAGCACGTTCAGCGGCTTCTCGCCGGACGCGTTCCACGCCGAGAGAACCGCCGCGACCAGCGCGATCAGCACACACAGCGCCATCAGTTCAAACGCCGTCACGTAGGGGATCGAGCGCCCCAGTTCGCCGCCGAACGCGTTTACCAGCAGGAACAGCAGCCCGATGCCGCCCAGCCCCACGCCGATCAGCCCGCCGATCAGGCCCATCAGGCCGTATTCGAGCAGCAGCATCCCCAGCACGCGCTCGCGCTGCAAGCCGACCGCCTTCATGATCGCGATCTCGCGGCGGCGCTCCAGCGTGGCGAGCGCGACCGAGTTGGCGATCACGATGCCACCGACGACCAGCGCCAGCGCCGCCACCAGGATCGGGAACGACGTGAACTGGTCGATCACCTGCGTCACCAGGTCGTTGAGCATCTTGGTTTCCAGCACGAAGACGCCCTGCATCTCGTTCATCGTGCGGCGCAGCGTGGCGACCTGGTCTTCATCCACGTCCACGATCGCGCTGACGGTGTTGGGCTGCAGGCCCAGGTCGGTGAACATCTGCCGGGGCGCGTAGTTCGGCGAGCCGAAGTTGACCTGAATCTGGTTCTGGCGGCGGTCAACCATGCCGACGATCTCAAACGTGACCGTGTGCGTCTCGCCCTCGCCGAAGCCCAGCGGACTCGCTTCGGTGATGCGGTACGTCAGGCGATCCCCGACCGCGATCCCCGCCTCGATCGTGCTCTGGTAGGCTGAGATCACCAGCGGCGGGTAGTCGCCCTCTTCCGGGTTCCAGGGGCCGGTATCCTGCGGCGTCAACTGCCGCCCGTCGTAGAAGCTCACTTCCGGCAGGTTGGAATCCAGCCCGCGCCCGTCGACGCTGCTCAGGGTCCACTCAAGCTGGTTGTTGCCGAACTCGATGCTCTCAACGCGCTGCTGGAGTTCGTCGAGCGTGACGCGTTCGTCAGCGCTCACGTCGTACAGGTATTCCAGTTCGACCTCGTAGGTCGCCAGCGTCGTGAAGTTGTTCACGCCTTCCAACTCGTTGAGCTGGGACGTGACCCGGTCGAGCGTGTTGTTCGTCCCGGCGGCGAAGATGATCACGTTGCCGCCCACCTCGTCGACCATCAACTGCTCGAAACGGCTGGTGATCGCGCTCGCCAGCATCGTGATCATGCTCAGCGTGTAGACGCCGATCACCAGCGCCAGCAGCGTCGAGGCGTTGCGGCCTTTCGTCGCCAGCATCGAGCGCAGCGCGATGCGCAGGTCCACCAGCCGCCACGCGGGGAAGAAGCGCCCCACCAGCCAGATGATCACCCACAGCACCACGTACAGCACGCCGACCATGATGAACGTCCCGAACAGCACCAGCAGCGCGGGCACGGCGTACCCGAACGCAGCCCCGGCAGCCGGCAGCCCCGGCACCAGCAGCAGCCAGCGCAGGATGCGCAGCAGGATGTTGCCGCGTGTCCAGCCGGAGAAGATGCCGCCCGCGATCATCGTCAGGCCCATCAACAGCCCCAGCAAGCCACCGACGCCCATCGCCGCGCTGCGCAGCATGTCACCGGAGAACAGCCCGCCGATCAGCGGCTGCGCGACCAGCGCGATCGCGACCATCACAAACAGCAGCGCCGCGAAGCCGCGCGCGCGTCCCGCCCTGGGGATCACGTCGTCGGAGGGCCGCAGCACCAGGCTGGGCCGCACCTGCCCGGCGGCGAGTGTGGGCAGGAAACCGAAGATCGTCGTGACCACGATGCCCACCACGAACCCGGTCAGCGCCGGGGCCAGCGCGAGGCGGAACCCAAGCTGTGTCGACAGGAAGTTCTCCGCAACGCCCTTGATCGCGTACGCCGCGCCCCAGCCGAACACGATCCCCAGGATGCTGCCGAACACCCCCATGATCGCGGCTTCGGTCAGGAACAGTGCCGTGACCTGTGCGCCCTCCAGTCCGATCGTCTTGAGCACCGCGACCTCGGTGGTACGGCGGCTGACGATCACCAGCATCGTGTTGACGATCCCGATCCCGCCGATCAGCAGCGAGACCAGCCCCATCACCGTGACCAACTGCGTCACCGCGTTCGACACGTCGGAGTTCATCTCTTCGAGGTCGCCTGTGGTGGTGGTGTTCAGGTACGGGAAACGCCGTTCAAATGCCTGATTCACTTCTTCCACCTGTGACGGGTCGGCGAGCCGCACGTACACCACGTCCGCGCCCGGTTTGAGCGCGCTGAACAGCTCTACTGCGCTGTGGTCGAGGAAGTAATACCCAAACAGCGACCCCATGACGTTCTCGTAGCCGCCTTCCTCGTTGGCCGCCATGATCCCGCGCACGGTGAAGTCCTGGCTTGCCCCCGAGAGCTTGACCGTGTCCCCGACGGACACGCCGAGGTCGTCCGCGAGGTTGTCCGACAGCACGATATCGGTCGGTTCGTTGATCACCTCGGACAGCGTCGCGCCGTCTTCCATCACGCGTTCACCGTAGAGCGGGTAGAGGTCGGTGTCCACGATGTAACCCGTCACGAACGTTTTTTCGGTGTCCTGTTCCGGCGCGCTGATCGAGGTGCCCGCCGTGAGGTCGTTCATCACCTGGCGGTAGGTGACCGTCGTGCCGGGATACGTGCTGTTGAACCACGTCCGGATGCGGCCAATCCCGCCCGCGCTGATGTAGTCCATCATGAACGCGCCGCCCGGCTGAATGACGCCTTCGTCCACGCCTTGATCACTGGCGTCGCTGGTAACTTCCTCGTCGAAGATGTTGGTCGCACTGATGCGGATATCGCCGCGATTGCTCTCTTGCAGGCTGCCGGTCAGCGAGTCCTCGATCATCACGCCGAGCGTTTGCAGGCTGACGATCGCCGCGACACCTGCCGCGATGCACAACAGCGCGAAGATCGTGCGCTGCGGATTGGCGCGCAGGTCGTTGATCGAGTGGCGGGTGTAGAATTGCAGTTTCTCTAGCATCGAGGTCATCCCCCGTTAGTCTTCACTGCCGATGGCGGCCAGTTCCCCGGTTGAGCGTTTGTCCTTCAACATACGCACGGCGGCCATTTGCGCCGTCGAGCGCGCGTCCACGTCACGCGCGATCTGGCCGTCGATCAGCGCGACCACGCGGTCGCACTGCGAGGCGACGTCCATATCGTGCGTGACCACGATCACGGTCGTGCCGAGTTTCTCTTGCACGTCGCGCAGCGCGTTCATCACGACCTCGCTGGATTCGGTGTCCAGGTTGCCGGTCGGCTCGTCGCACAGCAGCAGGGGCGGGTCGTTGGCCAGGGCGCGCGCCAGCGCGACGCGCTGTTGCTGTCCGCCGGAAAGCTGCGCGGGGCGGTGTCCCATGCGGTCGCCCAGGCCCAGCAGCGTCAGCAGCTCTTTGGCGCGTTGCTGCGGGTTGTACTTGCGGTTGCGCGCAAACTGTATCGGCAGCGCGACATTTTCCAGCGCGCTGAGCGTCGGGATCAGGTTGAAGAACTGGAACACGAAACCGATCTTCTCGTTGCGCACGCGGGTTAGGGCGCGCTCGTCCAGGTTGGTGATGTCCTGCCCGTCGATCAAAATCTTGCCTTTGGTGGGTGTGTCCAGCCCGCCGATCATGCCCAGCAGTGTGGACTTGCCACTGCCCGACGGGCCGATGATGCCCAGAAATTCGCCGCGCGGGACCACGAGCGATACGCCGCGCACCGCCCGGACGGTGACTTCGCCCATCTGCAGGTGCTTGTGTAGATCTTCGGTGTACACGACGTGGTTGTTGCTGTTGTTGTGTTGCATGGTGTTACCTCAGCCTCTTCTGACTTTATGCGTGTGTGTCGAATTTCGAAGCGCGTTGGATCGCGTTGGTGTGTGTGAGTCATGCGGTGGCGCATGGCGACCGCGCTGCTGATCGCCTGCCACTGCTTGTATATACGTTGATGTGGGACAAAAAGTCGCGCAGGTTCTGCATCACCGCGCCGGGTTCTGCAAAATAGGAATAAAGTACTACAGAACCTTTTGCTCGCCGGGCAGTCGGAACGTATGAAGACGCACACAAAGGCCCAAGGAGGCAAACAGAATGAAAGCACGTTTCTTGGCGTTTGGTTTCGTGATGTTGGCACTGCTGCTGGCCGTTCCCGCTGCACTGGCACAGGACGGCACGGATAGCACAACGATAGCGCCGATCGAGTTCACCGGCACGATCACCGGCCTGGACACCGGCACGCTGCTGCTGATGGTCAATGACCTGACCGTCGACGCGTCGGAGGCAGAGATCAACACCACGCTGGCGCTTGACGCGCGGGTAAAGGTTGAGGGTGAGCTGCTGGAGGATGGCACCGTCAGCGCATACGAGATCAACGCGCCTGATGATGACGACGACGATATGGGCGATGACCGCCGCGATGATAGGTTCGACGATGACCGGCTCGATGACGATCTGGACGATGATAACGAGCTTGAACTGGTCGCTGTGCTGGGCAGCCTGGATACCGAAGTAACCGGTGTCGCCATCGTCGGCGGCCTGAGCTTCGAACTGGCCGGGGCCGAGATCGCGCCCGGTTTGCAGATCGGCGACTGGGTCAAGGTCGAGGCCCGCTATGATCCCGCCGAGGGGGTGTGGTATGCGACCGAACTGGAGCCGTACCACCCGGACGACGATGACCGGTTCGATGACCGCGACGATGACCGGTTCGATGACCGGGACGACGACTGGGACGACGACGATGACGAGTGCCGCTTTGAGATCGAGGTCCGTTCCGCGAACGTGCGGTTGGGGCCGGGCACGGGCTATGACGTGATCGGTTACGCCTACGATGATCAGGAGTTCCCGGTGCTGGAGATCGACGCGACCGGCACGTGGATCAAGGTCGCGTTCGGCGCGGGCGAAGGCTGGCTCGCGATCAGCACGGGTGAACTGGATGATTGCTCCGGCCTGCCGGAAAGCAGTATGCGCTTTCGTGAGCGTGATGACGACCGGTACGACGACGACCGGTACGACGACGACTGGGACGATGACCATGATGACGACGACGATGACGACTGGGACGATGACCATGATGACGACGACGATGATGACTGGGACGATGACCATGACGACGACGATGATGACGATGACGATGATGACTGATCCGGCCCGGTTGGTCTGAGCTGGTCATGATGTCTGCGTGGTCCCCGGTCCGGTCCGGATCGGGGACCCTGTCACATTGCGGGGAGGGATTGTGCGAACCACGTTGTGCCGCACGTATAATCTGGTTATGGCGTTATCACGATAGGGACGGCGTAACCATGTTACCGTTGTTGCTGCTGCTGGCGGCACTACCGGAGTTTCCCGAGGAAGATCGCCTGTTGGAACGGGCGCGGCGGGGTGATCAGAAGGCGATTACCACGATTTATGAGCAATATGTCGATGCAGTGTACCGGTTTATACGCTGGCGGGTTGATGATCCGGCGCTGGCCGAAGACCTGACCGCCGATGTGTTTATCAAGTTATTGAGCGCGCTGCAAAGCCCCCATGCGCCCCGCCAGAGCTTGCGCGGCTGGTTGTTTCGCGTGGCGCGCAACGTGCTGTATGACCATGCCGCCCAGCCCGTGACGTTTGACGCGCTGGATGACGCGCTGGCCGCGCCGGACAACATCGAGGGGGAATTGATGGCGCTGCTGGAACGGGAACAAGTGCAGCAGGCGCTGCGCACCCTGTCCCCGGACCAGCAGGACGTGTTGGTTTTACGTTTCGGGCGGGCGTTGAGTTTGGAGGAAACGGCGGTGAGCATGAATCGCAGCGTCAGCGCGATCAAGTCGCTGCAATTCCGCGCGATCGAGTCCTTGCGCCGCGCCTTATCCGACCGCCAGACACCGTTAGAGGCCCAGCATGGCACACCTTGACCTGATCGACGCCTTTAATGATTGCGTGGACCGGCTGCACGCGGGCCAGTCGCTTGAAGAGTGCTTGCGGCTGTATCCGCACTATGCGGCTGAGCTGCGCCCGATGCTGCAGACGGCGCAGGCGGTGCGGCGTGCTGAGCCTGATCTGTCTGCGGCGGCGCGGGCACGCATGCGCGCGCAGGTGTTGGGCGCTGCACCGTTCGTGACCGGTCGCCGCGCGTCCCGGTCGCGCGTCCGGGGCGTGACACTGTTGGCGGCGGCGCTGGTGATGGTGCTGTTTGCCGGGGTGTTGATCACGCTGCTGAACCGGGACGACGATCCGGCGCTGCAGCCTGTGCCGAGTGCGAGCGCGACCCCGGCAGCGACGGATACGCCCGGCCTCACGCCAACGCCTGCCGCCACGCAAACGCTCGCGCCGTCCCCCACCGCGAGCGCGACATCCGGCATTACGGCATCACCAGCCAATACACCCACGCCCGCGCCTTCTGCCACCCATACCCCGGAAACGTGCACCATCCAGGTCACGCCCAGCTCGGTGAATCTGCGGGCCGGGCCGGGCACGGGTTACAGTGTGGTCGATTACGCGTTCGCGGGGGATGTGCTACCGGTGGTGGCGCGGCATACCAGCGGGCTGTGGTACGCGGTTGAAGCTGGTTCCGAGACGCTCTGGATCGCGGCCAGTGTGGGCGACTTGCGCGGTGCGTGTGATGCGGTGCCGGTCTCCGACGAGCCTTACCGTGAGGGTACGGTTGTTGATGACGCACCCACCGGCGAAACCGGGGGCGCGCCGGGTGCGCCCGGCGATGCTGCGGGCGGGGATGACGACGACGATGACGATGATGATCGGGATGACGACGATGACGACGACGATTGAGCGCGGCACGCTGCCGCTGTCGCGCTCGTGCTGCCGCCGGGGCCGGGCGTGCGAAGGTGTCCGGCGGCTTGGGACCCCGCTTGTTGTACCTTTATCACGAATAAATCAATCCCCATTTTGTTTATTTTGACCACGCGAAAACGCCGCGAACGTTCTATGCTAAAACTGTGGTGTAACCTCATCGTACAGACCTTGCAGTGAGCCTGTTCCGGGCGCAGCAGACGTGTTTTGTGGCATGCTGATCCACCCGCTTGGTGCATGTTTTCGAACCGGGTGATGGTGTGGTCTCCGCTTCCGGGAGCGCCTGCATCGCCCCGTCCAGACTGACGGTACCGTTCGTCTTAACCGCGTTTCCCGATCGGCTGCCGTGCCGGCAGCGCCGGGTCCGTTGTAATACGTCCACTCCCTGGTCAGGCGGTATGTTCCGCGTCGGGTTTCATGACGCAGTCGATGCCGTCTGGCCGTTTTATCATCGCAAGCAGGCAGAGGAGCGATTGTAGCATGACGATCCATTTTCCCGACAATCAAGGCCTCTATGACAGTGCTGCTGAACGCGACGCCTGCGGGATCGGCTTTGTCGCACATCTGAAGGGCGTGCCATCACACGACATCATCCGCCGGGGGCTGGATGTCCTCGTCCGCATGACGCATCGCGGGGCGGAGAGCGCGGACAACAAAACCGGTGACGGGGCAGGGATCATGCTCCAGCTTCCACACGCGTTTTTCCAATCAGAGGTCCCCGCGCTGCCGGACCCCGGCGCGTATGGCATGGGGAACGTGTTCCTGCCGCGCGACCCAGATGAAGCAGCCGCCTGCATCGGTACGCTGAATGGCATTGTGCAGCAGGCAGGGCTGCGCGTGATCACGTGGCGCGATGTCCCGGTCGAAAGCCGCGTGCTGGGCGACATCGCGCGCGGGGCGGAACCGGTGATCAAGCAGCTCTTCGTGACCGGCGACCTGGCCGGGGATGACCTGGAGCGCAAATTATACGTCGTGCGCAAGCAGGCCGAACACGCGATCCGGCAGTCGCCCCTGCGGGGCGCGAAACAATTCTACATCACCAACCTGTCCACCCGGACCGTGATCTACAAAGGCATGTTGATGCCGGACCAGATCAGGGTCTACTACCCCGAGCTTGGCGACAGCCGCATGGTCAGCGCGATCGCGCTGGTGCACTCGCGTTTCAGCACCAACACCTTCCCCACCTGGGACCTCGCCCAGCCGTTCCGCCTGATCGCCCACAACGGCGAGATCAACACGATCAAAGGCAACCGCTTCTGGATTCAGGCGCGCGAGGCGGGGCTGGAATCGCCCCTCTTCGGCGACGATATCAAGAAGCTGTTGCCGATCATCGAGCCGGACAAAAGCGACTCGGCCTCGTTCGACAACGTGCTTGAGCTGCTGGTGCGGGCCGGGCGCAGCCTGCCGCACGCCCTGATGATGCTGATCCCGGAGTCGTTCAACCACCTGAACCCGATCCCCGACGACCTCAAGTTCTTTTACGAGTACCATTCGGCGTTTATGGAACCCTGGGACGGCCCGGCCTCGATGCTGTTCTGCGACGGGCGGCTGGTCGGCGGCACGCTGGACCGTAACGGGCTGCGTCCCTCGCGTTACGTCGTCACTAAGGACGACCTGATCGTGATGGGATCGGAGGTCGGCGTGCAGGACTTCGAACCGGAACGGATCGCCCGCAAAGGGCGCTTGATGCCCGGCAAGCTGCTGCTGGTCGATACCGAGGCCGGGCGCATCATCCCCGACGGCGAGATCAAGTACGAGATCAGCCACCAGCAGCCTTACCGTGAATGGGTCGAGCAGAACCGGATCACGTTCATCAGCGTGCCGCTGAAGGAGCCGGTCAAGGTTGGCATGCCCGCCGACCAGCTCCGCACGCTACAACTGGCGTTCGGTTACACGCGCGAAGATATCGACAAGGGCATCATCCCGATGCTCGAACGGCACCAGGAGCCGGTCAGCTCAATGGGCACGGACACGCCGATCGCCGTCTTTTCCGACAAACCGCAGCGCCTGTTCAACTACTTCAAGCAGACCTTTGCGCAAGTCACGAACCCGGCGATCGACCCGATCCGCGAGCAGTTGGTCATGACGCTGACCAGCTACATCGGCAAGGAAAGCAACCTGCTCAGCGAGACGCCCGAACACTGCCACATGATCCAGTTCAAGCGCCCGATCTTCTCCAACCTGGATATCGTCAAACTGCGCAACTGGGACAACCCGGATTTCCAGGTCGGCACGGTGCACGCGACATTCCCGGTCGAAGAGGGCGGCTGCGGGTTGCAGTGCGCGATGGACCGGCTGTGCGAGGAAGCCGAGCGCCTGGTCGATGAAGGCTACGACTTCATCATCATCTCGGATCGCGGGGTCGACGCGCAGCATGCCCCGATCCCGTCGCTGCTGGCGTGTTCCGGCGTGCACCACCACCTGATCCGCGCCCAGAAGCGGACGCAGTGCGCGCTGATCATCGAGACGGCGGAAGCGCTTGAGGTGATGCATTTCGCGCTGCTGTTCGGTTACGGCGCGAGCGTGGTCAACCCTTACGGGGCGTTCGCGACGATCTACGACCTGTTCAAGCGCGGGCGGCTGCCGCAGTTCAAGAATTACCTCGAGGCCGAGAACACCTACATCGACGCGATCGACAAGGGCCTGCTCAAGGTGCTCTCAAAGCTCGGCATCTCGACCCTGCGCAGCTATCACGGCGCGCAGACGTTCGAGACGCTCGGGTTGAGCCAGGCGCTGCTCGACGAGTACTTCACCGGCACCGTGTCGCGCATCGACGGCATCGGCCTGGACGAGATCGCGCAAGAAGCGCTGATGCACCACGCGCGGGCATATGTCGAGCGCCTCGACCTGCTGCCGTCCGACGGGATGTACCAGTATCACAAGGGGGGCGAAAAGCACGCCTGGAACCCCGAGGCGATCCACCTCTTGCAGCAAGCCGTGCGCACGGGCGACTATGCGCGCTACAAGCAGTTCGCCGACTACGTGAACACCTTCAACCAGCGCCCCCACGTCATTCGCGGCCTGCTGGATTTCAAGCCGCAGACCCCGATCCCGCTCGATGACGTCGAACCCGCTGAAAACATCCTCAAGCGCATGACCACCGGCGCGATGTCGTTCGGCTCGCTGGGCAAGGAAGTGCACGAGACGATCGCGATCGCGATGAACGCGATCGGCGGGCGCAGTAACTCCGGCGAGGGCGGCGAGGACCCGGCGCGGTACGCCCCCAACCCGGACGGCACGTCCCGCCGCAGCGCGATCAAGCAGGTGGCGTCCGGGCGCTTCGGCGTCACGACGGAGTACCTGGTCAACGCTGACGAGCTGCAGATCAAGATCGCGCAGGGCGCTAAGCCCGGCGAGGGCGGGCAGCTTCCCGGCCACAAGGTG
Source organism: uncultured Anaerolineaceae bacterium (assembly GCA_964425755.1). GTDB lineage: Bacteria > Chloroflexota > Anaerolineae > Aggregatilineales > Aggregatilineaceae > CAYRNY01. Next base: position 6,941 of record CAYRNY010000007.1, on the reverse strand, counting down.
GACGAGATCATCGCGCGCACGCGTTATTCGACCCCCGGCGTCACGCTGATCTCGCCGCCGCCGCACCACGACATCTATTCCATCGAGGACCTCGCGCAGCTCATTTTCGACCTGAAGAACGCCAACCCGCGCGCGCGGATCAGCGTCAAGCTGGTGTCGGAAGCCGGGGTCGGCACGGTGGCCGCCGGCGTCGCAAAAGCCCACGCGGACAATATCGTGATCAGCGGTTACGATGGCGGGACCGGTGCCAGCCCGCAGAGTTCGATCCGCCATGCCGGGCTGCCGTTCGAACTCGGCATCGCCGAGACGCACCAGACGCTGGTGCTCAACAACCTGCGCGGGCGCGTGCGCCTGCAAACCGACGGGCAGCTCAAGACCGGGCGCGATGTCGTGCTGGCCGCTTTGCTCGGTGCGGAAGAGTTCGCGTTCGGCACCGCGTCGCTGATCGTGCTGGGCTGCGTGATGATGCGCAAATGCCATCTGAACACCTGCCCGGTCGGCGTGGCGACGCAGGACCCCGAACTGCGCAAGCTGTTCACCGGTAAGGCGCAGCACCTGATCAACTATTTCACGTTCATGGCGCGGGAGATCCGCGAGATCATGGCGCAGTTGGGCGTGCGCACATTTGACGAGCTGATCGGGCGCACGGACCTGCTGACCATGCGCCGCGTCGGTCACTGGAAGGCGCGCACGGTCGATCTCTCGCGGCTGCTGTACCGCTCCGCCAATGCCGATCGCGTCGCGGCGTGCTGCGTGGAATCGCAGCTGCACCGCATCGATGACGTGCTGGACCGCAAGCTGATCGAGATCGCCCGGCCCGCGCTGGAGCAAGGCGAGCGCGTATCCGCCACGCTGCCGATCACGAACGCGGATCGCACGGTCGGCGCGATGCTGTCCGGTTCGATCGTGCGGCGCTGTGGGGCGGACGGGCTGCCCGACGGCACGATCAATTTCACGTTCCAGGGCAGCGCGGGGCAGAGCTTCGGGGCGTTTGTCACGCCGGGCGTCACGCTGCGCCTCGAAGGGGACGCCAACGACTACTTCGGCAAAGGGCTGTCCGGTGGCCGCCTGATCGCGGTCCCGCCAGAGGGGAGCACGTTCAAGGCCGAGGAGAACATCATCATCGGCAACACCGTGCTCTACGGCGCGACCGGCGGCGAGGTCTTTGTGCGCGGCGTGGCCGGGGAGCGTTTCGCCGTGCGCAACAGCGGCGCGATCGCCGTGGTCGAGGGGACCGGCGATCACGGCGCGGAATACATGACCGGCGGGCGCATCATCGTGCTGGGGCGCGTCGGGCGCAACTTCGCCGCCGGGATGAGCGGCGGCATCGCCTACGTGCTGAACGTGGACGGTGACTTCGCGTATTTCTGCAACCGCTCAATGGTCGAGTTAAGCCCGGCGTTTGATTACGAGGACCAGGAGTTCATCAAGACGTGGTTGCAGAAGCACGTCGCCTACACGGGCAGCCCCATCGCGCAGACCGTGCTGGCGTGCTGGCACGAATACCTGCCCAAGTTCATTCGCGTGATGCCGCTGGAGTACAAGCGCATCCTGCAGGAGCAGCGGCTCCGCCAGACCGACGAGCTGCTCTCGTTCATCCGCGAAGAAGAATATCTGGAGGTACCGTACTAATGGGCGATCCACGTGGCTTCATCACCATCGACCGCATCGAAAACCGTTACCGGCCCGTGGAAGAGCGCGTGCGGGATTATCACGAAGTCGAAACACAGCTTCCGGAGGATATCCGCCGCTACCAGGCGGCGCGCTGCATGGATTGCGGGGTGCCGTTCTGTCATTGGGGCTGCCCTGTCGGCAGCGCGATCCCCGAATGGCAGGACAAGCTGCACCAGGGCGACTGGAAAGCGGCATACGAGATACTGGAGTCGACCAATAACTTCCCGGAATTCACAGGCCGCCTGTGTCCGGGCCTGTGCGAAGGGTCCTGCGTGCTCGATATTCACGACAACCCGGTGACGATCCGCGCCAACGAACTCGCCGTGATCGAGCACGCGTTTGAGGCCGGGTACGTCCAGCCGCGCCCGCCTGTACATCGCACGGGCAAACGCGTCGCCGTGGTGGGCAGCGGCCCGGCGGGGTTGGCCTGCGCCGACTCGCTCAACAAGCGCGGCCACTCCGTGCTGCTGCTCGAAGCGGCGGACGCGGTCGGCGGCTTGCTCCGCTACGGCGTGCCGGACTTCAAGATGGAAAAGCGCGTGATCGACCGCCGCGTGACGATCATGCAGCAGGAAGGGCTGGAGATTCGCACCGGCGTGCGCGTCGGGGTCGATATCCCGGCGGAGAAGCTCACGCGGGACTTTGACGCGGTGTGCATCGCGGTCGGGGCGCGTCACCCGCGCGACCTGCCGGTGCCGGGGCGCGACCTGGACGGGATTCACTTCGCGCTGGACTACCTCGAACAACAGAACCGCGTGCTGCGCGGCGACGCGATCGCGCCGGATGAGCGCATCACCGCGCGGGGGAAGCACGTCGTCGTGATCGGTGGCGGCGATACCGGATCGGACTGCGTCGGGACCGCCAACCGCCAGGGCGCGCGCAGCGTCACGCAGATCGAGCTGCTGCCGCCGCCGCCGCACCAGCGCGCCCCGCACGAACCCTGGCCGCTGTATCCCCGCCTGTTCAAAACGTCCAGCTCGCACAAGGAAGGCTGCGAGCGCCTGTTCAACGTGCAGACGACGGCGTTCATCGGCGGCAAGAAAGAGCGCCGGGTTAAAAAACTGGCGGCGGTGAAGGTCGAGTGGGCCAAGAACAACGGGCGGCACGAGATGGCCGCCGTGCCGGGATCAGAATTCGAGCTGAAGGCGGACCTGGTGCTGCTGGCGCTGGGGTTCGTGCATGTCGAGCACGACCCGTTGATCAGCGGGCTCGGGCTGGCACTGGACGCGCGCGGCAATATCGCGGTCGATGAGCACCACCGCACGAACATCGACGGCGTTTTCGCGGCGGGCGATGCGCACCGGGGCGCGTCGCTGGTGGTGTGGGCGATCCAGCACGGGCGCGAGGCTGCCGACGCGATCCACGCGTATTTGCAAAGCTGAATGCTTGGCGCCAGGATGGGCGCGTGTGTTTGAATGGAAGAGGGGCGGCACGTGTGAGAGTTGGGCGCACGTGCCGCCCCTGTGCTTACGGCAGGTACGGTCCCATCGCGGGGCAGAAGTCCTCAACCGCTTCGACGAGTGTCAGGTTATCCCAGCCGCCATGTGCCAGCGCGGGATCGCCGTCGGGCTGGCGGCAGTAGTTGCCGCCGACCTCGGACACGTACAGCGCCAGGGCCACGCTCAGGCGCGGCGCGGCGAACGACGTGCCGGACACCGGGCCGTAGTCGCTGGCGTATTCGCCGGGCAGCATCACTTCGCCGTAGTTCGATACGCGCATGCGCTGGTTGGGGTTAGCGCCCTCGGCATCCAGCAGCGGCGTGTCGTTTTTCTTGTCCCATGCGGACGGGGCGTGATAACCCGCGCCCACGCTGGCGCTCACGCTGATGACCTGGCCCCACGCGCCCGGCCAGAACGGGAAGTCCAGCCCGAAGTTACCCGCCGACGCCACCGGGATCACGCTGCTGCCCAGGTCTTCCAGCAGGGCTTGCAGCGGGTCCAGGTCGTCCGCGTCCTGCGCGCGCTGGGACATGACCGGGAACACGGTCTTATCGTAGAACAGGACGGCGCGCTGGAACTGGCCGCGATAGCGGTTCAGGTCTTTGGCCTCGCGCGCGCTCATCAACTGCCCGCCAAACTCCGCGAGCGCGTCGATCATCTCGCAGGGGATGAGCGCGAAGCTCATGTTGAGGATGTAGAAGTCCGAGTCGTGATCGGCGATCGCGTCGGCGATCCGGTCCGCGACGACGTCGGTTGACGCGCCCTGGATGTCGACCGCAACCAGGCCGATCGCATCACCGGCACCCGCCGCGTCGAGCAGCGCTTCCAGTTGCTCGAATACCAGGTCGCCATGCGCTTCGTCGATCGGGTCCGCCGCGACGCCGCGCACGGCATAAGCCTGCCCTTCCAGGCTGACCGCGCAGTTATCCGCCGCGTCAAACTGGCCCGTGTCGATCGCGTTCAAGTCGGTGCCGGAAAAATCGTCCGCGACGATGATCGTCACGTCGTAGTTCCCCTGTGCGGCAGCCGGGACGTGGGGCAGCGACGCCGTCACCGGCCCCACTACCAGCAGCGCGCACAAGGCGCTAAAAAACAGCAGTCTCTTCATGATGGTGTTTCCCTTCTGTTGGCCTCTGGTAAATGCTCGCCTGTAGCGTTATTGTCCTGATCCATCCAGGGCGTTAAGATAGTTTTCTACTTCACGGACTTTCGCCTGCATCCCGCTTTCACGGAAGATGTTCAGCGCCTCCTGCAGGCACGGCTGTGCTTCATCAGGATGGCCCAACCGGGCGTGATCCTCGCCCATCGATTGCAGCGCCAGCGCGGTTAAGATCGGGTTGGCAAGTTCGTGTGCCAGCGCCAGCGCCTGTTGGTGATGTTCCAGGGCGGACGCGTACTGCTGCAGGTCGTGCTCCGCCGAACCGTAGTTCAGCAGCGCGTAGAACTGGGTTTCAGCATCGTCGATCGTGCGGGCGAGTTCCACTTCCTGGGCGAAGTAATCGCGCGCTGCCGCAAAGTCGCCCGTAGACTGCGCGTGATAGCCCTGGTGTTCCAGCACGAACCCCAGCAGGAAAGCGTCGTTGCGATCGCGCGCGATCTGGTGCGCCTGTTCGAAGTGCGTTTCTGCGGCGCTCGCGTCGCCCTGCGCAGAGAGCACCTTGCCGACCGCGCACAGCAGCAGCGCCCGCCGCGCGGGCATGTCGAGAGCGCGCGCGATATCCAGCGCCGCGCGGTAGGCAGCCAGGGCGTCGTCCAGCGCCCCGCGATCGTAGGCGACGTTGCCCCGTTTTCCCAGCAGGAATTGCAGGGTTTCGCGCTGCTCCTGGCCCATCGCTCCGGCAGCCTCGATCGCGGCATCCAGCAACTGCATGAAGCGCAACGTATGCCCGCGCGCCGAGAGAAACGGCCCGGCCAGCACTTCCATGATCGCGACCAGCGAACCGGTATCGCCGGATTGCTGCGCGGCCTCCGCCGCCCCAAACAGATTGCTCTGTTCCGCGTCGAGCGCCTTCACATCCGTCGCGTGGTCGACCGCGTAGCTGTGGCAGGCGGCGATCACGTCCTGCCGGTCGTCCGTTTGCAGCATCGTGAGCGTGCGTGCGTAGCTGTGCGCGAGATCGTGCACGCGGTAGTACGCCGCTGTGGTGTCCGTTTCCCCTTCGCGTTCCGCCAGCCCGCGCCGTACCAGCGTGACCAGCGCCTGCTGCACCTGCTCGGCGTCCTGATCCAGGCACCGCGCCAGCAGTTCGGGCGTGGATTGCGGCGCGAACAGCTTGCCAAACGTGAGAAACACCTGCCGCACGTCTTCATCCAGCGCGACGAGGCTCGCGGTCAGCAGCTCGGTGATGCTGGTGCGCCCTTCCTCGGCGAAGTCCTCCGGCATCACCATGTCATGCGGTGCGGTCGCGATGCGGTTGAGCAGCTCCGCCGGGCCGATCTGGTCGACTTTGAGCGTCTTCCCGGCCACTTCCAGCGCGAAGGCGTGATAGCCCAACTGGCGGCAGATCTCGCGTGCGGCGTCGTCGCGATAGTCCTGCCCGGCGTACGTGCTCAGCAAGTCGAGCGCGTCATCGGGGAGCAGGCGGCCCACCTCGATGATGTGTTCCAGGGCGTAGCGCTGGCGCGCGGTCACCAGGACCGGCATTTTGCGCGGCGCTGCTTTCAGAATCTCTTTGAGCGCCGCGCCATCCCACACGTTATCGAGCACGAGCAGCGCTACCGGCGATTCGGCCAGCACCCGGCGCAGCGCGCGGAATTTCTCCTGTTCGGCGGCGTGGGCGATAGCCTGGTGGGCGTCAAAGGGGCGTGCCAGCGCTTCGGCGAGCGTGACGGCGTTCTCGCTGCCCGCGCGCAGCCACAGCACCGCGCCTTTGTCGTCGTCGATCCAGTCCGCCGCCACCGTCGCCGCGAGCGCGGACTTGCCCATCCCGCCGAACCCCTGCAGCAGCACGTTCCCGCCCCCGTCCAGCAGATGCCGCACGCGTTCGAGCAGCGCATCACGGCCCACCAGCCGCTGCGGAAGATCGGGGATATCGTCGCTGAACTCGGCCAGCGTCGCGCTGCTGTCGCCGGGGTGCTGCACCAGGCGGTCGCGCAGCCACACGTCAAGCGATTTGCGTACCTGCGCCCGCAGATCGTCGAGCGTGGTGAACCACTTCGGCGTGATGCCGGTCATCACGTCGCTTTGTTCCTGCAAGAACGCGGCCAGCCGTTCGTCGCGTTGCTCGCGGTTCACGTCCTTGACGTAGATGTGCCGGTCGATCGACCACTCGGTCGCGCGCTGGAACTCGTCGATGGTCCATTCGCCGTACTCGTTCCAGAACAGGCCGATGTAGAGCGCCGATTCCTTCAGTGCGTCGAGGTACACCTCGCGAATTGACTTGTTCGTCGCCGGGGCGTCCGCTTCAAAGACCCACGCGCGCAGGTGCACCAGTTCGTTGCTCAGTTCCGGCAGCAGGTCTTGTAACGCGTGGCGCTCGGCGGCGAGTTCTTGCATCTTCGAGCTGATGAAAACACGAATCTCTGAGGTCATAGGTCGGTTACCGTTGTTGGACGGGGTGCAGGCCAGCGAACCGGCATTCGGCGTCGCATCCGTGCAAAAGCACGATTCAATTATAACCGAAACCCTACCGTTCGACTGCTGCCGGCGGGTCGTGCGCAGGGCACGCGCAGCCCGCCGGCGCAGGGCCGTTCTCAAAGCCGCCGGGCTTTTCTACGGTCATCCTGCCGTCCTGCCGGTGCATTTTATGTGCCGGGAAAAATAATGTACACTTACAATACCTTCGTCAATTAGGATGAATTGAAGGCTGGTTCAACAGAGTGAACGCT
>CAYRNY010000006.1:0-218686 GCA_964425755.1 uncultured Anaerolineaceae bacterium | reverse complement strand
CGACAAACCTATCGTAGCCCTAGAGCGTCTTTCATTCAAAACTGCATAACTTCAGCAACGTTATTTGTTCCTGTGCTCAGTGTAAGCATAATGTCTATATTGTTTAACCGGGGTGAGGACAAACTCAAATATGGTTAGGAAGTGGTTACCCCCGGTTAACGGTAGATGGCGTCCGTACTGGCTGTGTCACGCAACTGTACGCGCGGCAGATGCCATGTTTTGGACGTGCAGTGTAATCATCAAATATTACGTGCGCCGCTGCTGATCGTTGCACGCGATGACGGTAACCTGTCTGTACGCTAGAACCCCAAGCCGGTGTCTGCGTTGCGAGACGATATTGTGTGCGCCTGTTGCATTATAGCGCACCAGGGGAAAAAGCCAAGACCCCGACGGCTGCCTTGCACGAGTCTGACGATAACCAAACGGATCAGGGCAGGGTGTCGTCAGGTTGCGCCCTCTCTTGACATTCGAGGCAGATGGAGTATAGTTGAAAGTGAATTTGATTAATTTTTCACGTTGCTTAATTTATTATTCGCGAACCTAACCATGACTTCCAAACGCACCCTCACAGGCAGCAGTTCGAGCGCGATCAAATCGCATAATCTACGCGCCGTGCTGCACATTTTGCTCCACCACCAGCATGTATCCCGCGTGCGGATCGCCCAACTGACCGGCTTGTCGACGACGACAGTCACCAACCTGATCGCTGAATTGCTTGACCAAGGCATTGTGGTTGAAGAAGGGCCGGAGCAGCTAAAGCGTGCGCGGGGGGTCGGACGTCCCCGCACGGCGCTGCGACTGGTACCCGAAGCACGTTACGCGGTCGGAATCCACATCGGTGTGGGCAGTCTGCGTGTCGCGGTGACCGACCTGTTCGGGCGTCCCGTGATCACTACCGCGCAGCGTCATGAGCGCGAGCGTCCTGCCGCCGAGGTTGTGGATACGATGGTCGCAATGGTCAACGAAGCGATCGCGCGTTCCGGCGTGGTTTCGGGCGCTATTGTCGGTGTGGGTGTCGGCGCGTCCGGCCTGGTTGATCCGCAGACCGGTGTGAACGTGCTGGCCCCGAACCTGGACTGGCATAACGTCCCCTTGCGTGACTGGCTGGTCGACCGCCTGCGGCTGCCCGTCTTTGTCGATAACAACGTGCGCGCGATGGCGTTGTCTGAAGCGTTGTTTGGTGCGGGGCAGGACGTCCACGTGATGGCGTATGTCTACGTGGGGGTTGGCGTCGGCGCGGGCTTTGTGGTCGACGGGCAGTTGTATCGCGGTGGCGCAGGTGCGGGTGAGATCGGGCATGTGGTCGTCCTCGCTGATGGCGGCGCGCCGTGTCGCTGCGGGAACACGGGCTGCCTGGAGACGCTGGTTTCCGAACCGGTGGTGCTGGCAGCGGCACAAGACATTGCCGCGCGGGACCCGCAGGGCCTGATGGCGCAGCACTTCGACCAGTTGCAGGAACCGGCGATTGAGGCGGTTTTCGACGCGGCCCGCGCGGGCGACCCGGCGGTGCAGGCCATGCTGGACAGGCACGCGCGGTACATGGGGATCGGGCTGGCAACCTTGGTCAACACGCTCAGCCCGGAATTGATCATCCTCGGCGGTATGTTTGCCAAGGGTGAGGATGTGCTGTTCCCGGTGGTGCAGCAAACGCTGCGCGAGACCGCGTTCGCCAACCTGGGGGAAAACATCACGCTACGGAAGCCGACATTTGGAGTCCAGGCCGGGGTAGTCGGCGCGGCGGCGCTGGCGCTCAATGCGTTCTTTTACGATCACTCTGGGGTTACACGTTGATGCACACGTCTGATCTAACACTCGGTTTTATCCCAATTGCACGCACGACATTTGATATCCCGCTGGCGGAAAAGGTCACGGCGCGAGTCCGGGCGCAGTTAGAAGCTGCCGGGTTGGTGCTCAGCGGGCCGGGGCACCTGGTCACTTCGCAGGCCGAAGCGGACGCTGCCGCGAGCCTGCTGGACGAGGTTGAGCTGGACCTGGTCCTGGTGTTCCAATCCACATTCGCCGATAGCACGATGGCGGTCAGTCTGGCCCGGCGGCTTGACGCGCCGCTGCTGCTGTGGGCGATCCCGGAAGCGCCGAACGGGGCGCGGCTGCGGCTGAACTCGCTGTGCGGGATCAACCTCGCCGGGCACGCCCTGCGGCGCACCGAACGTCACTACGACACCGTGTACGCATCCCCGGATGACGCTGCCGCGCTGGACAAGGTGCGCACGCTGGCACGCGCCGGGCGGGCGCGGCGGCTGCTGCGCGGCACGCGGATCGGGCGGATAGGTGAGCATCCTGACGGGTTTGAGACATGTATTCCCCACCCTGACGCATTGCAGAAGTATTTCGGCGTGGAACTGGTACAGCTTGACCTGCCAACCGTGTTTGAGGCGGTGCGCGTGGCGGATACGTCGCACGTTGAACAGGTGTATGGCACGCTTGACCAGCGGCTCAGTAATCTGGGCCAGATGGAGCCGGACGCGGTGCGCGGCACGTTGGGGACGTACCTCACGTTGCACGACATGGCCGAACAGCAGGACCTCAGCGGGTTTGCGGTGCGCTGCTGGCCGCAGTTCTTCACCGAGTTGGGGTGCGCGGCATGCGGGGCGTTGTCCATGCTGAACGATGAGCATATTCCGGCAAGCTGCGAGACCGATGTCAACGGCACGGTCACACAGTTGATCCTGCAGGGCATCAGCGGCAGGGAAGTGTTCGGTAGCGATATCGTGTCGTTCGATATGGACGCCAATACGGCGGTCTTCTGGCACTGCGGTAAAGCACCGCTGTCGATGGCCGATCCGGACACGGCACCGCGCGCGACGGTGCACTCCAACCGCAAGATGCCGCTGTTGATGGAGTTTCCGCTCAGGCCGGGGCGCGTCACGCTGGCGCGGTTGAGTGAGGCGACCGGCGAGTACCGGCTGGTGATCGGCACGGGCGAGGTGATCAAGGCCCCGATCAGTTTCAGCGGCACGTCGGGCGTGGTCCGGTTTGATCGCCCTGCACGCGACGTGCTCGACACGATCCTCGGCGAGGGCCTCGAACACCACCTGGCGCTGGTCTACGGCGATCACGTCGATGCGCTACTGGCTTTCGCCCGGATGGTCGATATCCCGGTGTTACAGTTATGAAGCACGATTGAAGATGTTAAGGAGCACAAATGACTGAGCCACAGAAGATATTGGTTGGCGGCGAATGGCGCACGACGGACGAAACCCTCGCCGTGATCTTCCCGTACAATGGCGACGTTGTAGGCGAGGTGTACATGGCATCTGAGCGGGATGTGGAGGACGCGATCCAGGCGGCGGTACGCGGGTTTGAGATCACGCGCAAGCTGGCCGCACACGAGCGTTCCGAGATTCTCTACAACCTGCTGGCCGAGATGGAAGCCCGCACCGACGATTTCATCCAGGCGATGAACCTCGAAGGCGGCAAGACACTGAACGTGTGCCGGGGCGAAACGGCCCGTGCCAAAGAGACAATCCGCGTTTCGGCGGAGGAAGCGAAACGGGTCGACGGCGAGGTCGTGCCGATGGATTGGACTCCGGCGGGGGAAGGGCGCTACGCGATCGTGAAGCGGTTTCCGCTGGGGCCGGTGTTGGGCATCACGCCGTTCAACTACCCGCTCAATCTCGCGTGTCACAAGCTCGGCCCGGCGATTGCTGCGGGCAACTCGTTCATTCTCAAGCCCGCGCTGGATACGCCGCTGTCAAGCCGTATCCTGGCCGAGGCAGTGCTGGCAGCGGGATATCCCCCTGAAGCACTGAGCCTGATCACCTGCACTGACCAGCTTGCTGAGCGCATGGTCCGCGATGACCGGATCGCGTTTCTGTCGTTCACCGGCAGCTCTGAGGTCGGCTGGTACCTGCGCAGCGTGTGCGGGCGTAAAGGGATCGGGCTGGAACTGGGCGGTAATGCGGCGGCGATCGTCCACGAAGACGCGAATCTGGATTATGCAGCAGGCCGGATCGCTGTCGGCGGCATGACCAACGCGGGCCAGAACTGCATTTCCGTGCAGCGCGTGCTGGTGCACCGCCCGGTGAAAGATGCGTTGGTCGAAAAGCTGGTTGAGCGCGTGCAGCGCCTGGGTTTCGGTGACCCGCGTGAAGAGGGCATCGAGGTGGGGCCGATGATCAACCAGCAGGGCGCGGACAAAGCCTGGGACATGATCCAGGATGCGATCGATAAGGGCGCGCGCGTGCTGCTCGGTGCTAAGCGGGATGGCCTGATGATCGAGCCGACGATCCTTGACGGGCTGCGCGACGGGATGCGCCTGATGCACGAAGAGGTATTTGGCCCTGTGATCGCCATTGCGACGTATGACACGTTCGACGAGGCGCTCGCGATTGCTAACGCGACGGACTACGGGTTGCAGTCCGGCGTGTTCACGCAGAATGTGAACCGCATCATGCGCGCGATGGAAGAGATTCGCGTCGGCGGTCTGCAGATCAATGACGTGTCGACCTTCCGCGTGGACCAGATGCCGTATGGCGGCGTGAAGGCGTCGGGCATTGGACGCGAAGGCCCGCGTTACGCGATCGAGGAAATGACCGAAATGCGGCTGATGGTGATCAATCTGCCGGGCGGTAACGAGAGCTGATAAGCATATGCCTTCGGAGAAGAATCTCCGGGGGTTTTTTCGGTACCCCGATCAGGTTCACATGTTTGTGTTCGCACCGCATAATGAGACAGAGTGTAATCAGAGGTAAAAGTGCATCATGAAGTTTTTCCTGGATAGCGCGATTGTAGACGAGATCGAACATGCCCTGGAGATGTGGCACATCGACGGTGTGACCACCAACCCGCGCCACGTGCAGGTGTCCGGTAAGTCGTTCATGACGGCGATCAAAGATATCGCGGCAGTCTTCGCCGGGACGGAAAAGAAGGTCTCGGTAGAAGTCAACCCGCATCACAATGACCACGAGGCGATGGTCGCGGAAGGGCTGAAACTGGCCGAAATTTCGCCGAACTTCGTGATCAAACTTCCCGCGACAGAAGCCGGTTTCAAGGCGATCCCGTTGCTGAAAGAGCGCGGTGTTCGCGCCAACCTGACGTTGTGCTTCTCGCCCACGCAGGCGCTGCAGGCGATGCGTATGGGGGCGCTGTTCGTTTCGCCGTTCATCGGCTGGAAAGAGTCCAATGCTGAGGAAACCACCAGCATGATTCATGAGATCGTGACGATCCGCGACAATTTCAACTTTGACACAGAAGTGCTGGTCGCAGCGATCCGCAACGCGCGCCAGATCGCAGAGGCGGCGGTAGCCGGTGCGGATATCGTGACGGCGGGGTTTGCGGTGTATGAAGATGCTTTCAAACATCCCTTCACCGATATGGGGTTAGGGAAGTTCCAGGATTTCTGGGATCAGACACGATACGAATGACGGAGCAAATGTAAGGCGATGTCACAGCCTCCAACACCACCCAAGATAGTTGTGCTTGGCGCGGGGAGCGCGATTTTTGGCCTCGGTGCGATGGCGACCTTGATCAAGGCCCCGCGCCTGAAAAGGGCCGAGCTGTGCCTGGTCGACATTAACGAACAAGGGCTTGAGACCATGACCGCGCTCGCCGAGAAAATGAACCAAGCCTGGGACGCCGGGATGACGATCCGCAGCTCGACCGACCGGCGCGATCTGCTGCCCGGCGCGGACTTCGTGATTGTTTCGGTACAGGTCGGGCAGCGTGAGGCGGTCTGGGAGATGGACTGGCAGATTCCGCTGCGGCATGGCGTGCACCAGCCGTATGCCGAGAACGGTGGTCCCGGTTCGATCGCGCATACGTTCCGCAACCTGCCGGTGATCCTCGCCATTGCGCGCGATATGGAAGAGCTGTGCCCGGATGCGTGGTACATCAATCTCGTAAACCCGCTGATCCGCCTGACGCTGGGCGTGCATCGCTATACCACGATCAAAGTCCTGGGGTTGTGCCACCAACTGCTGTGGGGCTACGCGATGGCCGGCGCGATCCTTGCTGATCGTTACGGAATCCAGGTGCCGGAGAATTTCAACGTTCACACGGATGCGGATAACCTGCCGTATTTCATCCCGGTGGCGCGTGCCGGGTACGAACACCTGGATATCAAAGCGGCGGGGATCAATCATTTCTCGTGGATCGTGGATATTCGCGATAAGCACACCGGCGAGGACCTGTACCCAGAACTGCGCGAGCGCTGGCTTGGCGGGTATCGCAGCAGTTTCGAGCCACTGACGCGCGAAATGTTCGCGATCTTCGGTCTGATGCCGACTCCGGGGGATAGCCACCTGTGCGAGTTCTTGCCCTTTGTGGCGGACCCGATCACAAAGCCCTGGGAAAAGTACCATCTGCGCCTGCAAAGCTGGGAAGGGAACCGCCGCCGTCGCGCGCAGCGTTGGGCGCTGGCGCAATCGCTACTTTCCGACGAGACGCCGATCGAGGAAATGCGCAACATGTGGCAGTTCAACATCCTGGAAGAACCCGTCGCGGAGATGATCGAGGCGCTCACGTTCAACGATAACGCGTACTTCGAGCAGTTGAATATCCCGAACAGCGACGGCCTGATCCCGAACCTGCCCAAAGACGCGATCATCGAGGTGCCGGGGGTGCTGTCAGGGTTTGGCATTCAGGGCCTGGGGTTCCCGCCATTGCCGGAAGGCATCGCCGCGCTGTGCCGCCGTGAACTGGAGCTTAGCTCGTTGGTGGTCGATGCCGGCGTGACCGGGGATCGCCAGCTCGCGCTGCAGGCGCTGCTGCTCGACCCCATGGTGACCGATATCGACACCGCGCGCGCAATTTTGAACGATTTCTTGGTTGAATTTGCGGACTACCTGCCGCAGTTTGCCTAGTACGGTGTTTTCCTTCAAACGGAGGAGCGAAGATCATGAAGCATGTTTTTGTCGTAGAAAAAGAAGACAACGTCGGGACGGCAGTCGGCGAGCCGATCAAGGCCGGTGATACTGTTGGCACGGCAGGCCGTGTGCAGGATATCACCGTTACCGCCAATGCCGATGTCCCCTACGGGCATAAGATCGCGCTGCGCCCGATCGCGAAGGGCGAGCAGGTGATCAAGTACGGCCTGAGCATTGGCACGGCCACCGAAGATATCAAACCCGGCGACCATGTCCACATTCACAATGTCGAGAGCAATCGCGGACGCGGCGATCTGGCCGCGCAGCAAGCGTGAGGGGGCAGAAGAGATGACCGAGTTTCTGGGATACGTTCGATCTGACGGTTCCGTAGGTGCGCGCAACCACCTGTTGATCATGTCCGGCACAGTGTACACTAACAAACTGGTCGAGAAGGTCGCCAGTATGATTCACGGCGCGGTGGCGATCACGCATCCGTTGGGCCGCTGCCAGGTGCGTCCCGATCTGCGCATGACGCGCCGGTTTCTCTCCAACACCGGTATGAACCCGAATATCGGCGCGGTGGTGGTGGTCGATCACTTTCGTGAAGAGGGCATGACCGCCGAGGATATTGCCAACGATATCCAGAATGCGACGGGTAAACCGGTCGCCACGGTGAATATTCGCGGCGAGGGCGGCCTGATCCACGCGATGGAAACCACGATGCGTTACGCGGCGGACTACGCGCGCATGCTCAGCGACATGAAGCGCGAGGCTGCGCCACTGTCCAAGCTGTTGTTCGGCACGGAATGCGGCACATCGGATACCACGTCCGGCCTGGCGAGCAACCCCGCGACGGGCGTTTGCTCCGACATGATCATCGACCAGGGCGGGCGCACGATTCTTGCGGAATGCACCGAGTGGATGGGCTGCGAGGAGTGGCTGACCAGCCGCGCCGCGTCACCTGATATCGCCGAACTGATCGTGCAGGGTGTGCAACACATAGAACAGCGCGCGCTTGCCAGCGGGGAAGATATTCGCGGTTCACAGCCAACCGGCGATAATATGGTAGGCGGCCTGACCACCATCGAGGAGAAATCAATGGGCGCGGTCAAGAAGGGCGGCAGCAAGCCGGTCGTGGGCTACCTGGATGTGGCTGAGCGCCCGTCCAGCGACACGCCTGGGTTGTATGTGATGTACGGTCCCGGGCATGGCGCGGAATCGATCAGCAGTATGGCGGCAGCGGGCTGCCAGGTGCTGGTCTTCTCGACGGGTGGCGGGCATACGTCCTCGCACCCGATCATGCCGACGATCAAGGTCACGGGAAACGCCGGTTCGTACGAGCTGATGAAGGACACGGTCGACCTGGATGTGAGCGGCATCCTAAGGGGTGAGATGAGCATCGAAGAAGCCGGGCAGATCATCTTTGACGAAGTGGTCGCGGTCGCCAGCGGGCGGCTGACCAAGTCCGAGGTACTGAAGGACGACAACAGCTTCGCGATCCATCGCATGGGCATCAGTATTTAACCTCAGCCAGGCGCACGGAATCCGGGGGCGCGCAGCGCGCTGTGTGCCCCCTACGGCAGGATTGTCATTTTGTGAGAGGGAGACATGGCCGAGTATCGCGTACCCTACGGCACATCCGGCGTGACGTTCACCTTGCCGGACGGCGTTCACTGTGAGCTGATCGCTCCGCGAGATGTCGCGCCGTCCGGCGATGTAGCGGCCCTGGTCCGCGAGGCACTGGATCACCCGCTGGGCGGGGTGGCGCTGGATACGTTCGCGGGGGTGCAGTCGGTCGCGATCACAATCAGCGACAAAACGCGCCCACTGTCGCATGTGGTGATCCGATCGCTGCTGGAACGGCTGGATGCGCTGGGCATCCCGGACAGTGCAATCACGTTACTGATCGCGACCGGCACGCATGCGCCGATGCCGCCTGACGAGTTCGGGATGATCTTGCCCGATGACATTGTGCGGCGCTATCGCGTGGCCTCGCATGATTGTGATGCTGCGGAGCAGTTGGTTTATCTGGGCACGACCGCGCGCGGCACGCCGGTTTATGCCAACCGGCATTTCGTCGAGGCCGACCTGCGGATCGTCGTGGGCAACCTGGAACCGCACCAGTTCGTGGGGTTCTCCGGCGGGGTAAAGGCGGCAGCGGTCGGCGTGGCCGGGCGCGAGACGATCAACACCAACCACGCGATGATGGTCGAGCCGTATGCCGAATTGGGGCACTATGACGATAATCCCGTGCGGCAAGACCTGGAGCAGATCGGGCAGATGATGGGTGTCCAGTTCGCGCTCAATGCCGTGCTCAACCGCCACAAGCAGGTCGTGCGTGCGCTGGCCGGGGAGCCGCTAGCCGTGATGCAGGCCGGTGTGCCCCTGGTGCGTGACATGGTCGAGGTGCCGGTCGCGCGGGCGTTCGATCTTGTGATCACGTCGCCCGGCGGTCATCCCAAAGACATCAACCTGTACCAGTCTCAGAAGGCGCTGGCGCACGCGGCACGCGTGGCGCGTGAGGGCGGGCACGCGATCCTTGTCGCGGCGTGCGGCGAAGGTCCGGGAAGCGCGCACTATGAAGACTGGGTCAGCGGTATGCCGTCGCACGAGGCCGTGCTCGAACGCTTCAGGCGCGAGCAGTTCCGCCTGGGGCCGCACAAGGCGGTGCAGATCGCGCGGGATGCGCTCCGGTTGCGCGTGCAGTTAGTGTCGGAAATGGATGCCGCACGGGTCCGGCGATTGCTGCTGGAGCCTGCGGACGGCGTGCAGGCGGCGATAGACCGCGCGCTGAGCGAACTGCCGCCAGGGGCACGGATCGGTATCTTCCCGGCGGCCAACTCTACAATCCCTGTGCTCGCCGGTTAACCGGATCCCTTTTTCAGGCGTGCAGGCGACATTCTACCGCTTGTGCACGCTGTAACTCTGGGCGCGGGCAGCGTGTTCAACCGTGGTAACGCGCGCGCGTTTCGCGGATGCGCTGCATCCAGGTCTGGGCGGCTTTGCCTGCTTCGGCAGCGTAATCACCGTCGCGGCTGGCATAGATGATCGAGCGCGTGACCGCGATGATCGGACCGAGGCTTGCATGCGACATGCCGTGCTCAATCGCGATATCGAGATCACCTTCCTGCACCCCGATGCCGGGGATCAAAAACGGCAGCGTCGGTGCCCAACTGCGGACGTTGATCAGGTCGGGCGCTTGTGTCGCGCTGACCAGGATGCCGAGCTGGTCCGGGTATTGCCCCGCGAGCGTGTTGACCTGCGCGGTGACATAACGATACAGGGGCGCGCGCTCGCTGGGCCACTGTTGAAAATCGTTGCCGGTCGTGTTGCTCGAACGCACCAGTACAAAGACCATCCGCTCGCTGTATTCAAGCAGTGGCGTGACGGCATCCATCCCCACGTACGGGCTGATCGTGACGGCATCCGCGCCGATCTGCTCAAATGCCGCGCGCGCATAGTGTTCGGCTGTGTAACTGATATCCCCGAATTTGGCGTCTAAGACAACCGGGATGTGATCGGGGACGTGTGCAATCGTCAGCTCCAGATCGCGCAGGCCCGCAGATCCATACGCGAGGTAGAACGCGAGGTTCGGTTTGAACGCGCATGCGTAATCGGCGGTGGCGTCTACGATGTTGCGACCGAAGTCAAGCACGCTCACGCCCGGCGGCATCAAGTCCGGGGTAGGGTCCAGGCCGACACATAACCATGAGTCGTTCTTTCCCTGGGCGGCGCGTAGTTTGTCCAAAAAAGTCATTTTTCGCATCCCACAACTGCTTTGCAGATATGATAGAGTATACCGAATTCAACCGTTTGTAATAGTGCAGATTTGAGCGGACCGCGTGGTACAATGCTCAGCCGGTTTTGCAGCCAGGATGAAGGGGAATGCGATCGTGAAACGAGATATCATTGGCAAGCTCGCTGCTGAGATGACGCTGCCGCGTGACCATGTGACGCGCACAGTGGGCCTGTTTGACCAAGGCAACACGGTTCCTTTTGTAGCGCGATACCGCAAAGAGGTAACGGGCAGCCTGGACGAAGAACAACTCCGTAGCCTGCTGGACCGGCTCACCTATTTGCGCAAACTGGCGGAGCGCCAGGACGCTGTGATCGCCAGCATCACGGAGCAGGGGAAGCTTACCCCCACGCTTGAAGCGGCGATCCTCGAAACCGAGACATTCCAGGCCGTAGAGGACCTCTACCTGCCTTATAAGCCGAAACGCCGCACGCGTGCCCAGGTGGCACGGGAACGGGGACTCGAACCGCTGGCGGACGTGATCCTGGCGCAGCCCCGCGAAGCGGACTCCCCCGAACAGGTCGCGCGGGCGTACCTGGGCGACGATGTGCCCACGGTCGGGGACGCGTTACAGGGCGCGCGGGATATCGTGGCCGAGCTGGTGGCGGATGATGCGCGTTCCCGTGATGTGGCGCGGCGCGCAACGTGGCAGCAGGGAACGCTGGACGTATTGGTGAGCGATGCAGCCAGGGACGCTAAAGGCGTTTTCCGTACCTATTATGAATTCACGAGCGGCTTGAACCGCGTCCGTCCGCACCAGGTGCTGGCGTTGAACCGGGGCGAGCGCGAAGACGTGTTGAAGGTGAGCCTAACAGCGCCGGATGAGCGCATCATGGGCGATCTGCTCCGGCTGTACCGCCCGGACCCGCGCTCGCCTTTCGCGGCGCACCTGGAAGCAGCGGTACGGGATGCTTACAAGCGCCTGATCGCGCCGGCGATCGAACGCGAGGTCCGCCGCGAACTGACCGAGAGAGCTGACGCGCACGCGATCGACGTGTTTGCAACCAACCTGCGCGGGTTGCTGTTACAGCCTCCGTTGCGGGATCGCGTCGTGCTGGGCATTGATCCGGGCTTCCGCACCGGCTCAAAGGTCGCCGTTGTTGACCAGACCGGAAAAGTGCTGGAGATAGCGACGATCTACCCGCATCCGCCGCAAAACGAACGCACGCGGGCGCTCAAGACGCTGGCGGCGTTGGCGCGGCAGCACCGTGTTGCTGTGATCGCGATCGGCAACGGCACAGCATCGCGCGAGACCGAAGAACTCGTCGCGGCGCTGCTGCGCGAAAACGGCGAGCTGCGCGCGCAGTACATGATCGTCAGCGAGGCCGGGGCATCCGTGTATTCGGCGTCGCCGCTGGCACGCGCGGAACTGCCCGACCTCGACGTGGCGATGCGCGGTGCGGTGTCGATCGCACGGCGCGTGCTCGATCCGCTGGCGGAACTGGTCAAGATCGACCCGCGCAGCATCGGCGTGGGGCTGTACCAGCATGACGTCGATCAGAAAGCGCTTGGGACCAGGCTTGATGAAGTGATCGAGTCGGTGGTGAATCATGTGGGTGTGAACGTGAACACGGCCTCGCCCGCGCTGTTGCAGCACGTGGCCGGGGTGGGACCGAAGCTGGCCGAGCGCATCGTCGAGCAGCGCAACGAGCAGGGACCATTTCGCTCGCGGCTGGCGGTGAAGCAGGTCAAGGGGATGGGCGACAAAACGTTCGAACAGGCGGCGGGCTTTCTGCGCGTGCCGGGTAGCGACAACCTGCTTGACAATACGGGCGTGCACCCGGAGTCTTACAGCGCGGCGAACGCACTGCTGGACCGGCTCGGCGTGTCGCCGGACGATCCCGATTTGCCGCGCCGGATCCAGCAACAGCGGCCCGCGATCGACGTGCGGGCGTTGGCGCGAGAGCTTGGCGTAGGCGAGCCGACACTGGCGGACATGCTGGACGATCTGGCACGGCCCGGACGCGATCCGCGCAGCGAACTTGATCCACCCATCTTGCGTTCGGACGTGTTGAAGCTGGAAGACCTGGAACGCGGCATGACGCTCACCGGGACGGTGCGCAACGTAGTAGATTTCGGCGCGTTTGTTGATGTCGGCGTCAAGCAAGACGGGCTGGTCCACATTTCCGAGATGGCGGACTTTCGCGTCAGCGATCCGTATGAGATCGTGAGCGTGGGCGATGTGATCCAGGTCACGGTGGTGAACGTGGATATCGATCGCGGGCGGATCGGGCTGAGCATGCGCCGCTGAGGTATCGCGGTGCTGTGCTGCACCGCGTGGCCTGAATCGTCAATGCAGGTGCCAGATGTGACGACCGGCACGCAAACACTGCCGCCTGTCAGTATCACGGAGCTGTCGTGCTCGATTATAATGGCTCTGTAGAAATTATGGAGCAGACGTATGGCAATTGAAAACATTCGAGAATCCGTAATTGAAGGTAACCGCAGTGCGGCGGTGGAGTTAGTCCAGCAGGCGCTTGACGACGGGCAGGCGGCTGAGACCATTTTGCACGACGGGCTGATCGACGCGATGCGCGAGGTCGGTGATCTCTTTGAAGCAGGGGAGTTTTTCGTCCCGGAGATGTTGATCGCGGCGCGTGCCATGTCGGGCGCGCTGGAGATTCTCAAGCCGCACCTGGTTGAGCAGGGCGTCAAGCCGCTGGGCCGGGTGGTCATCGGGACCGTGAAGGGCGACCTGCACGATATCGGTAAGTCGCTTGTCGCGATGATGCTGGAAGGGGCCGGGTTCGAGATCGTCGACCTGGGCACGGATGTGCCGCCGGAGAAATTCATCGCGGCGCTGCGAGACGGCGCGCAGATCATGGCGATGTCGGCGCTGCTCACCACGACGATGCCCAACATGAAGACGACGATCGAGGCCGTGAGTGAGGCCGGGCTGCGCGACGACGTGGTCGTGTTGATCGGCGGTGCGCCCGTGACGCAGGCGTATGCTGATGATATCGGCGCGGATGGCTATGCACCGGATGCATCCTCCGCCGTGCGCAAGGCGCGGGAACTGCTGAAGGTATAGCTGCCACGCGCGGTGCCTGGAAGCACCGTTTTCAGACAGAATGGCGAACCGCTACGCTATGGCGCTTCGCCATTTTTGCGTTGGCTCCGGTCGCAGCGCGTGGCGTGTGTTCCTCACTTTGGAGATACTGCCCAAAAAAGTTGAACGAATCGGACATAAATTGCGTATAATGAACATGAGGCGAGTCTGCAGGACGCGTTCGTTTAGAAAGGATGAACGTAGAATTTTCAGGCGCTTTGCCCAAAATTTTTGCATTCTTAGGCAACTGATAGTAAGATGTTCCTCACGGGATCTGTAAAGATCGTTCAATCCATATAGTTGTTCAGACCATATTTCTCAGGAGGTAGATTAATGCGCAAGCTCTCCCTGTTGATCGTTGTGGCGCTGCTGGTCGCAATGGTTCCGACCATTTCGACGGGTGCCCAAGATCTCAATACGTTTACTTTCGGCACGTTTACTAACCCCGTTCAGCTTGACCCCGCAGTCGTGACCGACGGTGTGTCATTCCGCGTTGCAACGCAGGGCTGCGAAGCTCTGTTGTTCTATGACGGCTCGACCACGAACCCGGTCCCTGGCCTGGCCCGGGACTGGGACGTCAGTGATGACGGCAGGGTCTGGACCTTCTACCTGGAAGAGGGTGTGACGTTCCATGATGGGACGCCGTTCAATGCCGAAGCCGTGAAGTACAACTTCGACCGCTGGCGGCTGACCGATCACCCGACGCACAACGAAGAGCTCACCTTTGAGTACTTCGACTACATGTGGAACGGTTTCGATGAGAACTCACTGATCAACAGCGTGGAAGCGACCGGCGAGTACGAAGTCACGATCACGCTCAAGGAGCCGTATGGTTCGATGTTGAACACCCTGGCGATGCCGATGTTCGCGATCGCCAGCCCGGCTGCGATTGAAGCGGCTGGCGCGGCGTATGGCACGCCGGAAGTTGGCTACTCCTGCACCGGCCCGTACAAGTTTGTTGAGTGGGTCAGCGACGATCATGTCACGCTGGAACGTAACGAAGACTACTGGGGCGAGTTCCCCGGCAACGTCGACCAGATCATCTTCCGCGTGATCCCGGATGCTGCCGCGCGTTACGCTGCGCTGCAATCGGGCCAGATCGACGCATTCGAGCAGCCGAACGTGGAAGACCTCGAAGCGATCGAAGCTTCTGATGATATGTACATCCTGATGCGCGGCCCGCTGAACGTGCTGTACCTGGCGTTCAACTACCGCGTCCAGGAATTCCGCGATCCGCTGGTGCGTGAAGCGATCGCCGTCGCGCTCGACCGCCAGGCGATTGCCGAGGCGTTCTACCCGCCCGGTGCGATTCCCGCCGCCACGATGCTGCCGCCGACGCTGTGGGGCCACAACGACGAACTTCCGGTTCGCGAATACAACCCCGACCGCGCACGCGAATTGCTGGCGGAAGCCGGCTATCCGGATGGCTTCAGCGAAGTGACGATCCTGGGCGTGGGCGAGAACAACATGGTCACCGACGAGGTGGTCGATACGATGCCGCTGACGCTCTACTACCAGCCTGTGCAGCGTCCGTACAACCCGGACGGTGAGGGCATCGGTGAGGCAATGACCAGCTACCTGGCCGACGTTGGCCTGGAAGCCGAGCTGGGCTCGGTGGGTGACTGGTCGGCGTATCTCGACGCCCGCGCGAATGGCGAGCTGCTCGGCCTGTACCAGCTTGGCTGGACCGGCGACAACGGTGATCCCGACAACTTCCTGGGGTACTTCTTCGCCAACCAGATCAAGGCGGCTGAAGGTTACTACCACAACCCCGAGGTTGACGAGCTGCTGCTGCGTGCGCGCACGCTGACCTCGCAGGAAGAGCGCGAGCCGATCTACGAAGAAGTAGAGCGGATCATGTACGAAGAAGTTGGCCGTATCTACATCGCGCACACCGGCGTGCCGCTGGCGTTCCGCGCCCGCGTATCCGGTTACGTGACCAACCCGGTCGCGACCGAACACTACAAGTTCGTCACGGTCGAGTAAGGCCCGGCGCGCGTTCGTAGCGTTTCTGACGGGATGGCTGCCCTTTGGGTAGCCATCCTTTTCCATCCGGCAGATGTTAAAACATGTGGCGTTGGCCCAAGTGACAAGTCAGGGTAAAATCGACCGCATGGTGATTATCTAACGCATTGGATTCACGTTATGGCAAGATATATGGCACGACGAATCATTGAGGCCATACCGGTCGTGTTTGGCGTGTCGGTGCTCGTTTTTATGTTGATTCACTTCATCCCCGGCGACCCGGCAATCGCGATTCTAGGCGAGCGCGCGACAGAAGAAAACATCCAGGCGATGCGCGAGCGGCTTGGGCTCAATGAACCGCTGTACGAGCAGTACATCATCTGGATCGGTAACATGGTGCAGGGCGATTTGGGGAACACGGTGCGTGGGAATATCCCGATCAAGAATGAGATCGCCGACCGGTTCCCGGCGACGATTGAGCTATCGCTGGCTGCACTCACGATCGCGGTGTTGTTAGGGGTGCCGATCGGCATTGTCTCCGCGATCAAACGCAACTCGCTGATCGATACGGCGAGTATGTTCCTGGCGCTGTTCGGTGTCTCGATCCCCATTTTTGTGTTGGGGCTGCTGCTGATCTTCTTGATCGGCGTGGAGTTCCGATGGTTGCCGTTTGTTGGGCGCTTAGGTTCCACACACCAGATCAACACGGTGACCGGACTGCACACGATCGATGCGCTCATCGCCCGTGACTGGGGTGCATTGCGCGATGCAGTAGAGCATCTTATTCTTCCGTCAATTACGTTGGCGACGATTCCGATGGCGATCATCGCACGTATCACGCGCTCATCGATGCTGGAAGTATTAAACCAGGATTACATCCGCACGGCGTATGCGAAAGGGTTACGCTCCTGGCGCGTCATCATGCGGCACGGATTTCGCAACGCATTGTTGCCGATCATCACCATTATTGGGCTGCAACTGGGGACGCTGCTTTCCGGCGCGGTGCTGACCGAAACCATTTTCTCCTGGCCCGGCGTGGGGAAATGGCTCTTCGACTCGATCATCGCGCGCGATTATCCGATCGTCCAGGCCATGACCCTGATTATTGCGATGATCTATATCGTCGTGAACATGGCGGTTGACATATTCTACGCCGTTGTTGATCCACGCATCAGATACTAGGTAAGCTATGGAAACATCCAAGACTGTTCAGCTTAGTAACGAACGGGAAGGCGACGTTCTCGCAGGTCCGGTCGCCGTCCTGGTGGACTTGTTAAAACGCCTCTGGCGCAGCCCTAGCGCGCGGATTGGCGGGTTTATCGTGGTGGCCACGATCAGTGTCGCGTTGCTTGTGCCGTTGCTGGACAATTACGATGCCACCCGCGATCGCGATTTGCCTGCACGGTATGCCGAGCCCGATTGCGTTATCAGCGTGCTGCAGTCCTATCTGGGGAATAGCGACAACAAGATAACGTTCAGCGAAATGACCTGCGAGCATCCCTTTGGTGCGGACAGGCTGGGCCGCGACATCATGCGCCGTGTGGGGCATGGTATGTCGGTATCGCTACGGGCCGGGGTGTTCGCGGTAGTGTTTTCATTATCGATCGGTGCGTCGCTGGGGATGATCTCCGGGTTCTTTGGCGGGATGCTGGATAGCGTGATCATGCGTATCATGGACGTGATCCTCTCGTTTCCGTCGTTGCTGCTGGCTGTGGCGCTGGTGACGGTCGCGGGGCCGAGCCTGGAAAACGGCATGATCGCGGTCGGCATCACGCAGATTCCGGTCTTCGCCCGTCTGGCGCGTTCGATGTCGATATCGATTCGCAACCAGGATTATGTGCTGGCTGCGCGCAGCATCGGGACGCGGCCTGGGGGGATTCTGATCCGGCACGTGTTGCCCAACAGCCTCGCGCCGTTGATCGTGCAGTCCACTCTGGGGCTGGGGACCGCTGTGATCGAGACAGCGGCATTGGGCTTCCTGGGGCTGGGACAGCAACCGCCCTTCCCTGAACTGGGCAAAATGCTGGCTGAAAGCCAGCGCTCGCTGGCATCCGGCAAGTGGTGGGTGATGGTGTTCCCCGGTGCGGCGATCGTGCTGATCGTGCTGGGCTTCAACCTGTTGGGGGACGGCCTGCGGGATGTGCTCGATCCGCGCCTGAAGAAGTAACCTTTCGCCGCCTCGCGTCCAGGTAACGCTTCTACAAGACGGTCCAGCCGGATCGTCTTGTTTGTTTGGAATACGGGCACGGAAGTGATGATGAATAGCACTTGTGAACAGCGCGCGCGTGCCACATGATAAGCACAGGTGACGTAGGGCTAATGAAAGGTTGCAGCCGATGCAGCGACGGAACGAACAACCATTCCGTTTGAAGACGTGTTCTAGCGCGACACGTTGCGCACAGTGTCCGCCGGATCGTGTCTGTGCCTGGGCATGCGTGCAGGGAGCAGGATATACGGATATCCTGATCGGCGCGGTGTTGGAGCAGAGCGACAGTTGGGCGCTCCAGGATGCGGTCGATCCAGGGCTGGAGCCGACCAACCAGGCGCTGTGGGAGTCATTTAACGGGTAGCGTGTGCATGTTGGCGGTCTTCACCGGCCCAGTTACGCGTTCTGCAAGCGCTGCAGCGCCGCCTGGAGCGTTTCATCGTGCGGGAACAGTTCCACCGCGTGCGTGTACAGTTCGAGCGCACGGTCGAACTGCTGGCGCTGTTCGGCTTGCTGTGCCGTGAGCGCGACCAACTCGATGCCGCGTGCAGGCAGGCCGCCTTTAATCCAGTGGTGCACGATCCGCAGCACGTTGCGTTCGGCGTTTGTGGTGCTCTGCAGCCACTCCGCTACGGCACAGTGAATCCGCTGCCGCTGCCGCCGGTTCAGGTTTTCGTACACGGTGGTCTGCGTGACGCCGTGCCGGAAACGGAATGTGTTATCGGGCAGTGTCTCGATGATCTCCTCGTGAAGCATCTCCCCAAACAGGTTTTCGATGCGAATTTCGTCTACAGTGTCTTCGCTGAGCGCGAGCAGCGCTTCGACAGAGAAACCGTCACCGAATACAGACGCGATCTGCAGCATGCGCCGCGATTCGGGCGACAGATGATCGATACGGCTGAGGATCAGTTCGCGCACGTTATCGGGCAGCGTGGCAAGCGCCCGTTCGTCTTTGAGCGCGGCCCGGCTATCGTGGCGCACGATGTGGCCCTCGCTGTCCAACAGCCCCAGCAGCGACTCGACAAACAGGGGGCGGCCACTGGTGCGCTGCCAGACGAGTTCGTGTAACTTCGGGTCGAGGTCTTGCACGCCTAACATGCTGGCAGCCATTTGCGCGGTTTCGTGCTCTTCGAGGTCGGATACCGTGATCTTGCGCCGCACGCGCAGGTCGATATCGGCTGAGGGTTCGTAGGTGACCAACAACATCAATTCGGCCTTGCGAATCTCATCCAGCACCCGCGCGAGTGTGTTCAGCGTGAGGGCGTCGGCGCGGTGCAGGTCGTCGATGACGAGCAGCGTAGGGACGCTATCCGCGTGTGCCTGTAAGACTTGCACGATGCTGTCCGTTTGGTTGAGACGTTTTTCCACTGCCTGCCAGAAGGGGCGCGCCGCACCGGTGGGCGTGTCGGACGCCAGTTGTGCATCGATTCTGTCACTGATGCGGCCCCAGATGCCTGATGCTTCGATCTCGGCCTTTTGACCAACCAGCGCGAAGATGTCCGGTGATGTTTCGCCATTGCCCGTTGCACTTGCGGGGGAGTTTGTGCTGTCGTCGGGCGCGGTTTCAGGCGACGTGGTGTCGTCCGGCTCGGCAAACGGCGTGTCAATGTCGAATAACATCATGCTCAGCGTCGCTTCCAGGTCCGGCACGCCGAGTTCGTTGAGCCGTGCGTGCAGCAGGCGGCGTTGTCCGCGCTCGCTTTTGGCTTGCTCGAGCTGTAACACCTGGAACAACAACGCCGGCCAGACATGCTGCGCTTGCACGTGGCTGAGCTGGCAGTTGGCCCACGCGACCTGGAAACCGGCGGCTTCCGCCGCCTGCACGACCTGTTTTGCCATGCGTGTTTTCCCGGTACCGGCCTCTCCGATCAAAGCAAATGCCTGGCGGCGACGAGGCCCCTTCGCCTGCTGTAACGCGTAGGTCAGGCTTAGCAAGTGCAGGTCGCGGCCTACGAATGGTGTATCGGACGTGGACGACATACTCAGCACGGACGCGGTGCTCGCCTTTACGAGGTATGCCTGTACCGGTTTGCTCTTGCCCTTCATCGGCATTGGGTCGAGCGCTTCGGTTGCGAAGTGCGGGTGCACGCGTTCCCAGACACGCTGGCTGATCAGAATCTGGCCCGGTTCGCCCTTGCTCATCAGGCGTGCGGCGAGATTGACGTCATCACCCATGACGGTGTATTCGCGGCGTGACTTCCAGCCCACCTCGCCCGCGTATACCATGCCCTGCGTGATGCCGATCCGCTGCGTGATGTACGTGTTGCGGCGCAGCTTGTCGGGCAGTTCGTCCTGCAAGCGTGTGTTGAGGTTGGCTAACTGGCGGTTCATTTCCAGCGCCGTCGTCACGGCCCGCTCAGGATCGTCGGGGTGGGCGACCGGCGCGCCGAACGTGATCAGCATCTTGACGCCGCGTTTGTACGGGTCGGTACGCGTGACCGAGCCGCCGTTGTTCGCGGCGGTGCGCTGCATGAGGTTGTAGTAGCGGTCCAGCAGCGAGACGATCAACGAGAGGTGTTCTTCGCCCCATGCATCCAGCAAGTCGGCAAAGCCCGTGAAATGGTTGAAGATCACGGTGGCGGGGCGGTTGTCCGGCTCCATTTCACCGCCGCCAGCCGCCAGCCGGTCGACGACCTCGCGCGCCACGAAACGTGCTACACCTTCGAGCCGGGCGAGGTTTTCTTCCAGGTCTTGGCGCAGGTCCTTTTCTTCCAGGCCGAAGATCGCGGAGGACTGGCCGCGCCGCCGGCGGGGCACGACGAACTCGTAATCGCCTAGCGCGTCGCCTAGATTGTCGACGACGTGAAAGAATCCCTCAGCGAGCGCGACGGTGTCGAATTCATCGCCGTGTGCGGCATTGAGCGCGGCGGTGATGATCACGTCATCACGTCTGCCCGCTTCTTCCGCCGCCATCGCCTGCCCCGGCAGGTCCCCCTGGATGATGTGGTCGCGCTGGATATCGTTGCCGACGACTGCCTCGAACAGTTTCCCCTGGCAGATGCCGATCGACATGCTGAGTTCAAAGTCATGTTCACCGAACAACCGCACGAGTTCCGGATGCCGGATCGGTTGGAAGTGCCGCTTCATCTCGCGCTGCATCCGCAGCCCGGTACGGATCGCCAGGGGGACCTCGCTGCCACGTCGCGGGGCCGGGAAGAACGCTTCGAGCGCATCCCCCGCGAACTTGAGCAACTGCCCGTTGGATTTCGCCAGGATTTCAAGCATGCGGGCAAAGAAGTCGTTGATGATGCGGGTCAGAATCTCGGTTCCGGCATCGCCACCTGCTGCCTGCAAGCGCTCCGAGAGTGCTGTGAAGCCCGAAACGTCCGCGAACAGGAATGTGCCCGGTCGCAGATCGGCGTAATCGGCACTGTACAGGGTTTCATTGTCGGCGATGTACTGGGGCAGGAAGGATGAGACAGCCTGGTGCAGGCTGTTCAAGTGCCGGATCGCGTCTGCCATCGCGTGTGGATCGGGCAGTTTAGCCAGAATATCATGTGGAAGATAGCGACTGAGCCGGGTTAGCAAAGCGGGTTCAAGCGTCATGGTTGATCTCGGAGGTGGGCATAAGCTAGGTGCTGGTTGTGGGGTCGTCATCAAGGCGCTCGAACAACGTCGACCACAGGTTGACCGAGAGCTGGCTGCCCCGTCGCTGGCGGAAATTGATCCGGTAACGAACGTTAGGCGGCTCACCGAACGCGATCAGCCAGCCGCGTTTGGTCAGCGCATCGAGCGCGCCATCCAGATCGTCCACATCGTCGAGAGCCTGCGCCATCTGCTCGCGTGCGACATCGCTGGCCTTGGCGCGCGCGCCGCGCAGCAGGTAAAACATCACTTTGCGCTGGGATTCGGGCAGGTCGGCGAGGTCCAGTGGGGACAGACCAGCCGGCGACTGTTCATCGTCATCGTCAAGGTGATCCTGTAGCCGGTCGTATAGGCTCGCCATGTGTCCCTCCTAACTGGTGGTTTTGGTGTCCGGTCGTGTCGGATGTCGATTCGAAACGCTGTCGTCTGCCGGTACGGCGGTTGGCATCCCGCCGGTTTGCGGTTGCGGTGCTGTGACGGGGCGGACGTCCTGCGCGAGCGCTCAGTATATTTCGGGTATTGCGATCGGCTCCGGGTGAGGCCGGCAAATGCCACACCAGATCGCGTCAGCCACTACGATCGCTTTGGGGGTCTGGTTGGCCCCGACGTACACGGTCAGAAAGATCGGTTTTTTGGAGGCGTGGTCCTTGCATAAAAAGCGTCCACAAAAGCGACACATTGCTTCGGCGTCTTCGCCACACGTCCAGCACTTAGCGGCCATACACTCCTCTGCTTCTCGTGTTTTGCGTCAGGCTACAACAGGACACAGTACGCATGTGCTGCGCCCACGTTAACCGGCATGCTGCGCTCCAAGCGCGACGTTTGAGACGCGCGCGCCGGGGCTCTTAGTATAGCCGCGTTTGACCGTTTTCGCAGCACTGCCATAGGCTCGGATCAAGCGGCTGACAACGCGACAGCCGGACGTTTCCAGGCACGTACTGGCGTTGCATATTGGTCATTATAGGTTAGGATTCATACCGTGTGCAAAACGTCTGTGGTCCTATTGCTGGCGCGGGCGGCATGCACGCAGCGAATCCTCGTTTTTAAGGTGCTATTGAACGGCGCGTGACGGAAGCGAATGATTTCAAGGAGGACATAATTGGCCGTGCTGCTGGGCAAATGGCAGGGTCGCCCGATCACAATCAGCGTCAAACACAACTGCGTGACCGTCAGCGTGGAACACGCAGCCGGTGAGCCACATGTGTTCAGTTACGACTATGCCGGGCGGCTGTGGACCGCGCAGATCGGGACGAAAACGTACCGGCGCGGCCTTGACGGCAAAATGGTCGCCAAGTGGATGCTGCCGAATCGCACGCGCGGGCGGCGCTGGCTGCTGCCGGAGGAAGCGCGCGCGACGGTCGAAACCCCGGCGCGGGAGATGATGGCGGCCCTGTACCGTGCAATCCAGGCGGGCGACGCCGACCTCAGCGGCGCGCTGGATGGCCGGGGCCGGTTGGGGTTCGAGCGCGCGCTGGCGTTCGACGCCCAGCGTTCGGAAGAAGATGTCGCGCAGTATTACCGCGTGTATCGCCCGGTGGGCATTCTGCCCCCCGACCAGTATTTTTCGGTGGTTTTGCAGGCGGCAGAGGGTTGCTCGTTCAATACGTGCACGTTCTGCACGTTCTACAAAGATCGCCCGTTTCGCATCAAAGCCCCGGACGAATTCCGCGCGCATGCCGAAGCCGTGCGGGACTTCCTGGGCGATGGCCTGAGTCTGCGCCGTACGATCTTTTTAGGGGATGCTAACGCACTTGTAATCCCGCAGAAGATGTTGGTTCCGTTGTTTGACGTTGTTCACGACGTTTACGATGTCGAGGCATTGGGCGGCATCTATGCATTTCTGGACGGGTTCAGCGGGCAGAAGAAAACGGTTGAGGACTACATCGCGCTGCGCGAACGCGGCTTGAAGACGGTATATATCGGCATGGAAAGCGGCAACGCGGAGCTGCTGCAATTCCTCAAAAAACCGGGCAGGCCGCAGGCTGTGCTCGACGCCGTGCGGACGATCAAGGCGGCGGGCATCGCGGTGGGCGTGATCGTCCTGCTTGGTGCGGGCGGGCACCAGTACGCGGCGGCGCACGTCAGCGATACCGTCGCGGCGCTCAACGCGATGGCGCTGGATATGGACGACCTGGTCTATTTTTCGGAGCTGGTGGTCAGTGAAGGCATGGCCTACGCCCAGGATGCTTACCAGGCCGGGCTGGACCCGCTGACACACGAGGAGCGTCTCGCCCAGCAGGAGACCATCGAGCGCCAGCTTCGCTTCTCGCGCGAGGGCGGCACGCCACACATCAGCCGCTACGACATCCGGGAGTTCGTCTACTGATGCGGGTGCTGATGCTCTCGAAAGCCTGTGTTGTCGGCGCGTACCAGCGCAAGCTCGAAGAGATCGCGCGTTTTGACGATATTGAACTGTGCGTGCTGGTCCCCCCAAGCTGGCGCGACGCGGCGCGTGGCGAACTGCAGCTCGAACGCGCGCATGTCGCGGGCTACGATCTGCGCGTGACGCCGGTCCGCTTCAACGGCAATTTCCACCTGCATTATTATCCTCGCTTTGGGCGCGAGGTGCAGCGGTTCCGGCCAGATATCGTGCATATTGACGAGGAGCCGTATAACGTCGCGACGTGGCACGCGTTGTGGCACGCGCGCCGTGCCGGGGCCAGGACGCTGTTCTTCTCGTGGCAGAATATCCGGCGTACTTACCCGATCCCGTTCCGCTGGGGCGAACGCTGGGTGCTGCGCCATGTCGATTACGCGCTGGTGGGCACGCACAGCGCCGCTGAGGTGTGGCGCGCGAAGGGGTATACCGGCCCGCTGGCTGTTGTGCCGCAGTTCGGCGTCGACCCGGAGGTTTTCGCACCGCCGGACGTCCCGCGCGCTGGCGGGACGTTCACCGTTGGCTTTGTCGGGCGGCTGGTCGAGGAGAAGGGCGGCGCGGATTTGCTGGCAGCGCTGGCGACGCTCAACGGACTGTGGCAGTTGGATATCGTCGGCGAGGGTCCCGCCAGGCCAGCGTTACAGGAACAGGCCCGGCGCTTGGGCATTGCTGAGCGCGTCACGTTTGGCGTGCTGCCCTCAACGCGGATGCCGGGTTACTACCAGGGACTGGATGTGCTGGTTGTGCCCTCGCTGACGCGCCCAAACTGGAAAGAGCAGTTCGGACGGGTGATCGTCGAGGCGATGGCCTGCGGCGTGCCGGTGATCGGTTCGGACAGCGGCGCGATCCCGGATGTGATCGGCGAGGCGGGGTTGCTGTTCGCGGAAGGCGACCGCGCGGCCCTGGCGCAGGCGCTGCGCAGGGTGATGCACACGCCTGAGCTGCGCCAGCGGCTGGCGGAGGCGGGCCGGCAGCGCGTGTTGGCGCATTTCACCCAGGCACAGATCGCGGCGCAGACCGTCGCGGTTTACCGGGAGTTAAGCAACAGTTAACCTGTTCCAGCCGTCGGGTTGCCAGGGTGTGCTACAATCTGGTTTTGTGTTTGGGCTAGCCTGTGGAGTTTCAGCGATCATGCTTAAAGCGGTACTGTTCGATCTCGATCACACGCTGATCGACTGGGATCATGCCGATCCCTGGGAGGACTATCATTACGAGCGCCTCGCTGCGGTGTTGGAGTATTTGCGCGTGCAGGGGTACAAGCTCAATGGGACGACGGCTGAGATGTTGCTGGATGCCTTCAGCACCGCACTGGGAACGGCATGGGAAAGCAGCCGCGAGACGTTCATCGCGCCGCAGTTGATCGATTGTGTTCACCAGGCGCTTGTCTCATCCGGCGTGCCGGAACACCGGATCGATATCGCGGCGGTGATGGAGGTCTATGATTGGCAGCCACGCCCCGGCGAGCGCGCGTATCCGGACGCGCTGGACGTGCTGCCGCAGCTTGCCACGACCGGTGTGACGCTCGGCATCATTACTAATGCGTCGCAACCGATGACTTACCGTGACCGCGAGTTACGCGCCTTCGACCTGTTCGACTGGTTCCCACAGTGCCGCGTGTCGGCAGCGGATGTGGGGTATGTCAAACCGCACCGCGCGATTTTCGACCACGCGTTGCATTTGCTCGGCTTGCAGCCACACGAAGCGGTGTACGTTGGGGATAACCTGGAAGCGGATATTCGCGGCGCGCAGGGCGTGGGGATGTATGGCGTCTGGCGCGAGCGCAACGACGAGTTGAACGAAGTCGCCGCGCGTGAGATCGTGCCCGACGGGACGATCACTACCTTGCATGACCTGCTGCCGCTGCTGGACGAGTGGTATCCTGGCTGGCGGAATGGTCATGTGTCGAAGGGTGAGGAGATATCGCCCCGATCATGACCACGATTTTTGATTCAGCACCGTACCAGAATCTAATCCTCACCGGGCCGATGGGCGTGGGGAAGACCACGATCGGGCGTGCCGTTGCGCACCAGTTGAATACGGGATTTTTTGACCTGGAAAATGAAATCCTCGCACGCGAAGGCCAGTCTGCCAACGCGATCCGTGAGACGTTTGGCGAGGCGCGGTTGAAGGCACTGGAGGCCGACGCGATTCGCGACCTGACGTTGCGCCGCAACAGCGTGATCACGATCAGCGGCCCTGCAATGCTGGACGACCTGAACCGGGCGCGGCTGATGGAGTCCGGGGTTGTGTTGTGCCTGACCTGCGCGCTGGACGAAATTCTCCGGCGGGTGTATGTCGCTCGTGGGGCGTGGTTTCATAATCCGGCCAACCGCGGAACATTGCTCAGCCGGCTCAAGCGCGAGCTGCGTGTCGCTACGTTGGATTTGCCGAAGCTTGAAACGACCGATTTGTCGATAGATGCTGCGACGGAAGCGGTGCGCGAGTTCTGGTTGAGTCACGCGCGGCTTTAGTGGCATGGCCCGCTTGGGAGAACCCGGGATGGCGTGTTGCCACCGCGCCAGGCCGTTCGCGCCGCGGCATGATTACCTGTACACTTGCTACTGATGACTGGTGATTGGCGATTGGCGATGGTGGATGTGACCATGCGAGAATTGACCATATCGTTGTTGCAATTCGACATACAGCAGGGCAAACCGCGCACCAACTGGACACGCGTGCAGCAGCTTGTGGCCGAAGCGGCACAGCGCGGCGCGCAGTTGGTGGTGCTGCCGGAGCTGTGGGAAGCCGGTGCCGTGTACGAACGGTGTGAGGAGTTCGCCAGCGCGCTTAACGGCGGGCTGTTCGCGCAGATCGTGGCGCTGGCACGGCAGCACAAAATCCATATCGTCGGCTCGCTGTTTGAAAAGCGCGGGCAGCGGTTCTATAACACGATCGCGGTGACAGAACCGCGCAGCGGGATCATGGGGGCGTATCGCAAGATGCACCTGTTCCCGTTGATGAACGAGGACCAATACCTTACTCCAGGCGAATCGCCCCTGGCGCTCGATATGTCCTGGGGCCGGACCGGGTTCGCGATTTGTTACGATCTGCGTTTTCCTGAGTTGTTCCGGCGTTATGTAGATAATCGCGTTGAGCTGGTGATTTTGCCCGCTGAGTGGCCGCACCCGCGCCTGGAACACTACCGCACGCTGCTGCGTGCACGGGCGATCGAAAACCAGATGTTTATGGTGGCGGTGAACCGCGTAGGCCAGGATGACGACGGGGCGCATTTCTTCGGCCATTCGTGTGTGGTCGACCCCTGGGGCGCGATTGTAGTCGAAGCCGGGGAAACAGAGTGCCACCTCACCGTGACGATCGATCTCGACATGGTGCAGCAGGTGCGCCGCCAGCTACCGGTATTGGATGACCGGCGTCTGTAGCGCTTGCGCGATCAGCCCAGCGGACCCGAATGCTGACCTTCGGCGGTGAACAGGGCGTAAATCTGCCCGCTGCGGTCCAGGAACATCGCGCCGCGTTCGAAGTCTTGCCAGAAGCTGTCGTATTGCGTTTCTTGTGCCAGCGCCCAACCCAGCGCCTCACGGATGGTGCCGTTGTTGCGCCAGAGGTACCCGAATCCCCGCACAGGTTGGAGCAATCCCCCCGGTGGCGAGAACGCCGGATCGTCGGCGGGCATGCTTTCGTTCCACGTATCCGGTACCTGCCAGAACTGGCCGTTCGACGCCAGGGCGTAAATCTGCCGCGTGTCGCCGCGCCAAAACATCACGCCGCGCTCAAACGGCTGGGTCACCATCGGCGAGACACTCGCGCCGGGATTGAGCGGACAGCCCAACCGGGCCTGGACGCCCGTGTAGGCGCTGGCGAACTGCCCCGCGACGCTGTAGCTGCAGTTGCCGCTGTGTTCTGATGGCGCGATGCCACCGCTGGCGATCACGGAACTGCCGATGCCGGGATTGATCGCGAGCGGGGCGAGCGTCGGAGCGGGCGCGCCACTCTCCGAGGTCGGCTGGCCGAGAAACACGCCGACGTACGGTGTCAGTGTCGCGGTCGGGCGCGGCGGGCCTGGGGTGGCGGTGGGCTGTGCGACGGCGACCTGTTCGGCCCCAGCGATTACCGGCGTGGGGGTGGGTGTCAGCGCAATAGTGATGATTTGTTTGGGCAGCGCGTCGAATCCGGTGAGGATCGGTGGGTCATCGTCGCGGGGCGGGGCTTCGTCACTGCATGCTGCCAGCAGTAACACCAGCCCGAGTAGCACCCCTGACAGCATGCGTCCGGTGCGGCGGGTCATGGCATGTGCTCCGTGAGATAGTCGCGCAGCAGCGGCTCGCTGAGCAAGATCGCCAACGCGCTTGGTCCGTCGGTGATCGCGCCGGTGCGGGCCAGGCGCATGGCTTCCGCTACCGGGACACGGCGCAACTCGATCAGTTCGGTTGTTTCGTGTGCCGGGTCGCTCAGGGAGACGTCGCGCGCCAGGAAGATTTTCGCTCGTTCGGTGCCGATGCCGTTCATGGTATAAAACTCCGTAACCGGGATGAGCTGCCCGGCTGTGCCGCCGATTTCCTCGCGCAGCTCGCGTGCCGCCATTTCTTCCGGGGTGTGCCCCGGCTCGATGTTCCCCGCCGGGACCTCAAGGCACCACGCGCTGATCGCGTAGCGATACTGCCTGATCAGCACGATGTCGCCGCCGGGAGTCACCGGCACGATCCACACAGCGTCGGGCTTTTCGACCAGCGTGTACGTGAATTCGCTGCCGTCCGGGGCGCGCAGATCGTCCTGGCGCACGTTATACCAGCGGCTGCGCCACAGGTAACGGCTGGCGAGTCGTTCGTAGATTTCATCGTGTGTCTGGCCGGACATAAGACGTCCCATTGTGCGTGCTAGCTGTGTTATATGGCGTCAGGTCGCAATTGTACGGCTGATTCGAGCTTCGTGCCACCTTGCGCGCGGTGAAGATGCGCGCGCCTCCCGGTGCAACCACGCAACAAAGTGATTGACAGCGCTTGTCGGCGGCGCTATACTTTGCAGCATGAACGCGAGACAGACACTCACTCACCTGCATCACCATCACCACAGCAACGCCGCTGACCGTTGGTCCGGTGGTAGTGGGTTGTGTGCCTGATGCGTGTTTAGCACAATTGGGTTTCGCCGTCCAGACGCCTTCCGGTCCGCCGGGGGGCGTTTTTGTTTATTGCTGTGTTGTATTAGAAGGCTGCATACGTGGGAGATAGGAAGACACCATGCAAGAGGAAATTCGAATCGCGCTGCCCAGCAAGGGGCATTTGGGCGATGAAACGTTACAATTTCTGGAAGGCTGCGGTTTGCGCGTCAACAAGCGCAACCCACGCCAGTATGTTGCCACCATACCCGCACTGCCGGGCGTGTTGGTGTTGTTCCAGCGCCCGCGCGATATCCCGATGAGCGTTGCGGCGGGTGATGTCGATCTCGGCATCACCGGGTTTGACGCGCTGGTCGAGGTGCTGCCCGATCACACGGAGTCGGTGGTGCAGGTCCATGAGGCGTTGGGGTACGGTGAGTGCGCGCTGGTGTTGGCCGTGCCGGACGAATGGGACGACGTGCGGTCGGTGGCCGATCTGCGGGTGCGTGCGGCGCGGGATGGGGGGTTGCGCGTGGCGACCAAGTTCCAGAACAGCGTCACGCGTTACCTGGAAGCTAACGATATCGCGGATGTGCGGGTGGTGCAGGCTGATGGCGCGTTGGAATCCGCGCCGGTGGTCGGCTACGCGGACTTCATCGCGGACATCACCAGCAGCGGCACGACACTGCGCGAGAACCGCCTGCGAGCATTGGACGATGGCGAAATCGTGCGCTCGCAGGCGGTTTTGATCGGCAACCGGGCGGCGCTGGCTTCGCGCCCTGACCTGCTCGATATCACGCGCCAGATGCTTGAGTTCATCGAGGCGCACCTGCGCGCGCAGGGCCAGTATATGATTTTCGCCAACATGCGCGGCGAGTCCGCGGAAGCGGTCGCGGCGCAGATCTTCAGCCAGCCGGACCTGGGCGGGCTGCAAGGCCCGACGATCGCCCCGATGATCACGCGTGAGGGCGCGGGCAACTGGTGGGCCATCAACATCGTGACCAGCGCGGCCAAGCTGTATAGCACGATCGGCCAACTCCGCGCCATTGGCGGCAGCGGTGTCGTCGTCACCCCGATCACTTATATCTTTGAGGAAGCGCCGACGCGTTACCGGCGCTTGCTGGTGGAACTCGAAAGTGAGGCTCAGGCATAATGTCCGAACTGCGTATCTACGATGATCTGGCCGAGGCGCGTGCATCCGTGCTGAAGCGTTATTCGCTGCGCGATTACAGCGTCCCGGCGTGGTTGTCGGCGAGCCTGGAAAAGTTGTTTGGCGCGCCGGTCACGCCTGCTGAAGCGGTGGAGCGCATCATCAAGCGCGTGCGGACCGAAGGCGACGCCGCGCTCCGCGACCTGAACGCGCGCATCGATGGTGCGGAGCTGGACGCGATCGCCGTGCCGGAACGCGACATCGACGCCGCGCTGGATGCGATCCCGGCTGAGGTGGCGGGCGCGTTGCGACTGGCAGCGGCGCGCATCCGCGCCTTTCACGAAAAGCAGCCGGTCACCGGCTGGCTGGACGCGAAACCCGGCGGGGCGTTGGGGCAGTTGGTGCGCCCGGTGGACTCGGTGGGCGTGTACGTGGCGGGCGGCACCGCGCCCCTGCCATCGTCACTGTTGATGAGCGTGATCCCGGCGCAGGTTGCCGGAGTTGGTGAGATCGTGATCGTCACGCCGCCCGGTCGCGGTGATGGCCGCGTGCCGCCCGTGATTCTGGCAGCGGCAGCCGTGTGCGGTGTGCGCAACGTCTATCGCGTTGGCGGGGCGCAGGCGGTCGCGGCGATGGCTTACGGCACCGAGACCGTGCCGCGCGTGGCGAAGATCGTCGGGCCGGGGAACCTGTTTGTGACGCTCGCCAAGCAGTTGGTGTACGGCGATGTCGGCATTGACGGCCTGCCGGGGCCGACCGAAACGATGGTCATTGCGGACGCGAGCGCCGATCCGGGTTTGGCAGCGGCGGATCTGCTGGCGCAGGCCGAGCATGACGTGCTGGCGTCGGCGATCCTGGTCACGCCGAGTCGTGAGCTGGCAGAGCGAGTCGCGGTCGAGGTGGCCGAACGGGTTAAATCGCTCAGCCGGGCCGAGATCATCAACCAGGCGCTTGAGAACCGCAGCGGCGCGGTGATCGTGCGCGACCTGGAAGAGGCGTTCGCGGTGGCGAATGAATACGCGGCAGAGCACCTGTGCCTGCTGGTCGAGAACCCCTGGGACTGGGTCGGGATGGTGCGCAACGCGGGCGGCATCTTCCTGGGCGAAAGCTCGTTTGAGGTGCTGGGCGATTACGTCGCGGGACCGTCACACGTGATGCCGACCGGCGGCACGGCGCGATTCGCCTCGCCGCTGAACGTGCTGGACTTCGTCAAGATCACCAGCCTGATCGGGCTTGAAGCGCGCGCTGCGTCGGACCTGAGCAAATCGGCGGCTGTACTGGCGCGGGCTGAGGCGCTCACCGCGCACGCAGCAGCGGCGGAAGCGCGGGTTAGGGAGGGCGGCGCATGAGCACGGTACAGGACCGCGTGCGCATCCGCGCGGATATC
Organism: uncultured Anaerolineaceae bacterium; assembly: GCA_964425755.1. Classification (GTDB taxonomy): domain Bacteria; phylum Chloroflexota; class Anaerolineae; order Aggregatilineales; family Aggregatilineaceae; genus CAYRNY01. The sequence goes on along the minus strand of CAYRNY010000006.1, from coordinate 187,294 downwards.
GCGGCAATGCAGGCGTACACACCGACTGCCTCGCTGGAAGTGTTCGCGGAACGGTTGGGCTTTCCGGTCGAGCAACTGGTCAAGCTGGACGCCAACGAGAACCCCTATGGTCCCTCGCCGCGTGTGCGTGAGGCGCTTGCCGGATTGGAGCACATCAACATCTATCCCGATCCGGCGGCGGGCAAGCTGCGCGCCAAACTGAGCGACTATGTTGGGGTGAGTGCGGATAACATCCTGGTGGGGGCCGGCGCGGACGAGCTGATCGAGCTGATCCTGCAGTTGTTCATCGAGCCGGGCGACGCGATCATCAACACCCCACCGACCTTCAGCATGTACGCGTTCGATGCGCCTCTGGCGTTTGCGCGCGTGGTGAATGTTGAACGCAGGCCGGATTTTTCGCTGGATGTGGGCGCTATCGAGGCGGCGGCGCGCGAGCGTGACGCCAAGCTGCTGTTCGTATGTTCGCCCAACAATCCGGACGGCAGCCTGATCGCGCCGGAGACCGTTGAGCGCCTGCTCAACCTGCCGCTGGTGGTGGTGCTGGACGAGGCGTATATCGAGTTCAGCGGCGCGGCGAGCATGGCGCGGCGCGCGGCAGAGTCCGACAATCTGATCGTGCTGCGCACGTTCAGCAAGTGGGCCGGGCTGGCCGGTTTGCGCGTCGGGTATGGCGTGTTCCCTGCGACCATTATCCCGCACCTGTGGAAGATCAAGCAGCCGTATAATCTCAATGTGGCGGCGGACGCGGCGGCGCGCGCGTCGCTGGATGATCTGCCCGCGTTGCAGGCGAACGTCGCCAGGCTGGTCGCGGAGCGCGAACGACTGGAGCGCGAACTGGCGCGGTTCCCGTTCCTGGAGCCATACCCCAGCCGCAGCAACTTCGTATTGTGCCGCGTCGTGGGGTTGCCCGCGGCTGAGTTGCGCGATATCCTGGCGCGGCAGGGCATCGTGATCCGGTACTACAACATGCCCGGCATGCGCGACCGCGTGCGCATCAGCGCCGGGACTCCCCAACAGACGGACGCCTTGATCGCGGCGTTAGAGCGGATAGAGCAGGCCAATGGACGCGCGTAAAGCGAGCATCACCCGTAACACAAACGAGACGCAGATCACGCTGTCGCTGAATCTCGACGGCAGCGGGACGGCAACGATCAACACCGGGGTCGGCTTCTTCGATCACATGCTGCACCATGTTGCCCATCACGGGCTGTTTGACCTCGCGGTCGAGGCAACCGGCGACCTGCACATTGACGCGCACCATACGATCGAGGATGTCGCGATCTGCCTGGGGCGCGCGCTGGACCAGGCGCTCGGTGATCGTAAAGGCATCACGCGCATGGGGGCGGCCTACGTGCCGATGGATGAGGCGCTGGCACGCGTGGTCGTGGACCTCAGCGGGCGGCCTTACGCGGTGGTGCAGGCGGCGTTCGACACACCGTTGGTGGGCCAGATGCCGGCCTCGCTGGTGGCGCACGTGTGCGAAAGCATCGCCTTTAACGCGAAGATGAACCTGCACGCGGCGGTGCTGTACGGGCGCGATGACCATCACAAGGCCGAAGCGCTGTTCAAGGCGTTGGGCCGCGCGCTGAGTGTGGCTGTGACGCGCGATCCCCGGCGCGGCGGCGTGCCGAGCACAAAAGGGACGCTGACCGGATGAACGAGACGGCACAGACCATCGCGATCATCGATTACGGCGCGGGCAACCTGCGCAGCGTGCGTAACGCCCTGGAGCACGTCGGCGCGCACGTGATCACGGTCGACAGGCCGGAGCAACTTGACGGCGCGGCGAAGATCGTGCTGCCGGGGGTTGGTGCGTTCGGCGCGGGGATCAACGCGCTGCGGGCGGCGGGGTTCGAGGAACCGCTGCGGCAGGCGGCGGAGTCGAGCGTGCCGCTGTTTGGCATCTGTTTGGGGATGCAGTACCTGTTCGAGGCGAGCGACGAAATGGGCGCGCACCGGGGACTGGGCTTGCTGCCGGGCCGCGTGCGGCGCTTTCCAGCGCAGGGACCGAAGGTGCCGCACATCGGCTGGAACCAACTGCACATCCGGCGCGATCATCCCCTGCTGGTCGGCGTGGAGTCCGGCGCGTATGCTTATTTTGTGCATTCATACTACGTCGAGGTGGGCGATCCTGGCGACCTGCTGGCGGAGACGGATTACGGCATTACGTACGCTTCGATCGTCGCGCGCGACAACATTTTCGGCATCCAGCCGCACCCGGAAAAGAGCCAGGCGGTCGGGCTGCGCATCTTGAAGAACTTTGTGGAGCTAAACGTATGACTGAGCAGGAACAGCGCATGATCATCTATCCGGCGATCGACATCCGGCGCGGGCGCGTGGTGCGGTTGCTGCACGGCGATCCCGATCGGGAAACCGTATATGGCGACGATCCGGCGGACGTGGCACGGCGCTGGGGTGAGGCCGGGGCCGAGTGGCTGCACGTGATCAACCTGGACGGCGCGCTCGGCGAAGCCGAAACCGTGCTGAGCACGCTTGAACGTGTGGCAGCGGTGGGCCTTCCGGTGCAGTTTGGCGGCGGTCTGCGGGCGCTTGACGATGCGCGCCGGGCGCTTGATGCCGGGGCGACGCGCGTGATCCTGGGGACGCTGGCCGTCACGCAGCCGGATAATGCGCGGCTGGCGGTGGAGCAGCTTGGCGCGGATCACGTCGCGGTAGCGTTGGACGCACGTGGTGACCGCGTCGCCACGCACGGCTGGCAGGAAGTCAGCACGTGGACGCCGGTTGAACTGGGCAAGGTGTTCGCACAGATGGGCGTGGTTCACGCGCTGTACACCGATGTAACCCGCGACGGCGACCTGACGGGAGTGAACGTCGAATCGACCGCGGCACTTGCGCGCGAAACCGGCCTGCACGTGATCGCCTCAGGCGGGGTGGCGACGCTGGATGACGTGGTGCGCTGCCGCGAGGCGGAAGATATCGCAGGGGTGGTGATCGGCAAGGCGCTTTACAGTGGCGTATTTACGTTACAGGAAGCGTTAGCTGCCGCAGAGGGGGGCTGAAACGATGCTGGCGAAACGTATTATCCCTTGCCTGGACGTGCATGAAGGGCGCGTCGTGAAAGGTATCAATTTCGTGAACCTGCGCGACGCGGGCGACCCGGTCGAGCAGGCGATCGCCTACGACCGAGAGGGCGCGGACGAGCTGGTGTTTCTCGATATCACCGCCACGCACGAGGGCCGCGAGACGATGCTCGACGTGGTGCGGCGGGTCGCGGATGCGATCTTCATCCCGTTTTGCGTCGGCGGCGGGCTGCGTACGGTGGATGACATGCGCGCGACGCTGCTGGCGGGCGCGGACAAGATCGCGATCAACAGCGCGGCAGTACGCACGCCAGACCTGATCGGCGAAGGCGCGGCGCGGTTTGGATCGCAGTGTATCGTCGTGGCAATCGATGCGCGGTGGAACGGCACCAACTACGAAGTTTACGTCAGCGGCGGGCGCACGCCGACCGGGCTTGACGCGATCGAGTGGGCGCGCGAGGTCGAGCAGCGTGGCGCAGGCGAAATCCTGCTGACCAGCATGGACCGCGACGGCACCCAGGACGGTTACGAGATCGCCCTGACACGTGCGGTCAGCGACGCGGTGAGCATCCCCGTGATCGCGTCCGGTGGGGCGGGAACGCTGGATCATTTCCGCGCGGCGGTGGTCGACGGCGGCGCGGATGCTGTGCTCGCGGCGAGCCTGTTTCACTATCGCCGGCTCAGTGTGGGGCAGGTGAAAGCGTATCTGCACGCGCAGCATGTGCCGGTCCGGTTAGAGGGGGCGACCCTGTGATCAATATTGATGTCGAGACTGTCATCCGCAAACTGAAGTGGAACGATCAGGGGTTGGTCCCGGCTATCGTGCAGGACGCGCAGACGTTGATGGTGCTGATGGTCGCGTGGATGAACGCGGATGCGTTGCGTCTAACGGCTCAAACCGGCGAGACGCATTTCTGGAGCCGCAGCCGCCAGGTGCTCTGGCATAAGGGCGCGACCAGCGGCAACACGCAGGCGGTGACCGGCATCTGGGCCGACTGCGACGCGGACGTGCTGCTGATCAAGGTCGATCCGGCGGGCCCGGCCTGCCACACCGGAGCGGTGAGTTGTTTCTTTCAGGATTTGGAGGCGTTAGGTGACTGATATTCTGGCGCAGGTGTTCGCCACCATCGAAGACCGCAAAGCAAACCCGAAGCCCGGTTCGTACACCAACAGCCTGTTTGACGCGGGCGACGACGAGATCATCAAGAAGGTGGGCGAGGAAGCCGCCGAAGTGATCCTGGCAGCGGCGCGGCAGGGGAACACGCGCCTGGTCGCTGAACTGGCGGACCTGGCGTATCACTGCATGGTGTTGCTGGCCTCTCGCGATCTGACGCCTGATGACGTGTATGCCGAACTTGCGCGGCGGCATATCCCGCGCGAGTGATGTCCCTTAACCGGATTGGATGATCAGCGGTTGAGCACGCGCGTATAGGCTACCAGCGTGCCCTCGGCGGTGCTACGCCAGCTAAAATCGCGCGCCCGCGCAAGCCCCCGGTCGCGCATTTCGGCGGCGTGGTCCGGCTGGGTGAGCAGCGAGAGGATCGCACCGCCCATCGCGCGCGCGTCGCGGGGTTCGACCAGGAAGGCCGCGTTACCGGCCACTTCGGGGATCGACGATGTGTCACACGCGACCACCGGCGTGCCGCTCGCCATTGCTTCCAGCGGCCCCAAGCCGAAGCCCTCGTAGCGGCTGGGGAACACGAACACGCTCGCCAGGCGGTACAGGGCGGGTTTGTCGGCCTCATCGACCGGCCCGATCCAACGCACAAACGGCGTGAGGCCCAGGTCGTCGATATATCCCGGCAGGTCTGGGAACTGCGGGGCATCCCATGCCGCCGGGGGGTGACCGGCCAGGACCAGCGGCACCTCACCCCCGGTGCCCTGCGCGACATACGTGTACGCCGCAAGCAGTGCGTCGACGTTCTTGTGCCGGGTGTAGGACCCCAGGTAAAGCACGAACGTCTCGATATCGTCCAGCCCGTAGCGGGCGCGCACGGACGCCTCGCGCGCGTGATCTGGATCGGGACGAAAGGTCCGGTCCGCCGCGAGGTATGTCACGCTGATCCGCTCAGCAGGCATACCGATGCGTTCCACGATGTCGGTTTTGCTGGCTTCGGAGATCGTCAGGATGTGCGTCGCGCCGCGTGCCGCCGCGCGTACCAGGCTTGTGTAGAGACGCCTGGCCAACCCGCTGCTATACTGTGGGATCGCGAGTGGGATCACGTCCAGCACGGTGCAGACTAACGGTACGGGCGAGGCCAGCGGCGGCCCCCAATACGGAATGTGCGCGATATCTGTCCCCAGTTGCCGCTGTGCACGCGGAAAGGACCGTTGCTCGAACCAGACCTTGCCGAGATCGCCGCCAAAGCGTGTCGGGGCGTGCAGCACGTCCACATCCGGCGGCAGGTTATCCAGCGTGCGCATGTGTGCCGGGACGACCAGCGAATAGCGGTGTTGGGGCGCGAGTTCGCGCAGCGCCGCCAGCAGGTGCCGGATGTACTGCCCGCTGCCGGTATGCGGTTGATCCCAGAACCAGCCGTTAAACGCGATATGCATAGACTGTCTGCCGTGTCAGACGTTGTTTGCCGGTGCGTCGTCGTAACCGTGCGGGTGGGCGGTGTGCCATGCCCACGCGGACGCGATGATGTCGCGCAGGTCCGGGGTGCGTGGTTCCCAGCCCAGGTCGCGCATGATGCGCTCGGACGAGGCGACCAGCCGCGCCGCGTCACCGGGACGGCGCGCGCTTTCCACCGCCTTGAAGTCAATCCCCGTTACCTCGCGTGCGATATCGATCACCTCGCGCACACTGTAACCGCGTCCGTTGCCGAGATTGTAGGTCATGCGGTCGTTGTCCGCACTCAGCGCTTCGAGCGCGAGCACGTGCGCGCTGGCGAGGTCTTCAATGTGCACGTAGTCGCGGATGCACGTACCGTCCGGCGTGGCGTAGTCTGTGCCGAAAATGTAGATCGCGTCTCGCTGGCCGAGCGGGACCTGCAGCGTCAGCGGGATCAGGTGCGTTTCCGGGTCGTGATCTTCGCCGCGAATCGGGGTGCCGTTCTCGTCCAGCATCGCGCCGCAGGCGTTGAAATAACGCAAAGCCGCGAACTGCAACCCGCAGGTTTCGTTGTACCATTCCAGCATACGCTCGATCATCAGCTTGGTTTCGCCGTAGACACTTGCCGGGCCAAAGGGGTCATCTTCGTTTAGCGGCGCGTCTTTGCTGGCGTATACCCCCGCTGTTGACGAGAAGATCAGCTTGCTGACGCCGTAGCGCGTCATGGCGCTGAGCAGATTGTGCGTGTTGGCGACGTTGTTGTCAAAATACTTCCAGGGCTTCTCCATCGATTCGCCTGCTTCGATGAACGCGGCGAAATGTGCCACCGCGTCGATCGCGAGCGCCTGGAACAACGTCTCCAGCGCCGCCGGGTCGCCCAGATCGCCCTGCACAAATACTGCCGCCGTGGGGATGGCTTCGCGGTGCCCCTTCACCAGGCTGTCAAAAACCGTCACCTGGTGCCCGGCCTTGAGGAAGTACGCCGCTGTAGCCGAACCGACATAACCCGCGCCCCCCGTGACCAGAACGTGCATGATGTTTGTCTCTCCATCGGTGCAGAAAACCGGTTGCCATGTATGCTCGCGGATTGTACCCTAACCTGGTACCGGAGGCACAGCCACGTGCAGCCAGAAGATTAGAGTTCTCTAAAAATATCCTGCCAGCGCCGAAACCCCAGTACAATATAGGGGTTGTTATCTGCGCGCACGAGGTCAGTTGCTGGAAATGAGTCGCTTGTGATGGAAAAATGGCCGCCGATAGTTGAGCCGCTTGGAGGCGAATCAGAACCTGCCGCCGCTCGGCGTGAGTCACGCCCGTTTCGGTGGATTAGAGAGATCGTCCAGGTCGCCCTGATCGTGGTACTGGTCCGGGTAGGAATGGACACGTTCATGCCCCGTTACGTGGTGGATGGTGCGAGCATGCAGCCGAATTTCCACACCAGCGAGCGCCTGATCGTGGACCGCGTCTCGCTGGTGTTTGGCGCGCCGGTGCGTGGCGATGTCGTGGTGCTCGATTCGCCGCGCGCGGACGAGTTGTTGCTCAAACGGGTGATCGGGCTGCCTGGCGAAACCGTGACCATCCAGGATGGGCGGGTGTATATCAACGGCGAACTGCTGGAAGAAACTTATGTCGCGGAGTTTTGTACCTATCGTGCGTGCAACGGCGTCTGGACGCTCGGCCCGGATGATTATTTCGTGTTGGGCGATAACCGCAGCCATAGCCTGGACAGCCATTCGTTTGGCCCAGTTGCGCGGGATGCGATCGTAGGAGTCGCGCGGGTGCGCTACTGGCCGCCTGACGCGCTGGATGTGCTCACCGCGCCGAGTTATTGATTACCAGCGGGTGATCCTAAAGGGCCGGGGTGCATGGCACACCTGCACCCCGTTAGTGTTCGCTCCTCGCCAGCCTGATTGTCTTTGCGTGCGTTATCCGCGCACTTCGACTACGACGCCTTCTTCAGCCCAGTTGTATAGCGTTTCGGCATTTTCCAGGCTCAGCAGCACGCAGCCGTAGGTCACCGGGCGGCCAAGATCGTTGGTCCAGAGCAGGTAACCGCCACCGCGCGTGGGGAAGCCGTGAAAGCCGTTCCAGAGTGCCACATTTGGCCCCGGGCGATAGAAGCCCATGAAGTGTGGCATGTACAGGTTCCACTGGTCGGCGTAGGCGTTGATGTCGTGTGTTTGAACCTGGAACACGCCGAGCGCGGTCGGGCTGCTGGGGAGGCCGGTGGAGATCACCCAGTCAAACACAACCTGCCCGTTCTCATACGCCCACAAGTGCTGCTGTGACCGGCTGATGACGATCCGCTTGTGCGGGACCGGGTCCAGCGGCACCAGGATGTCTTTTGAGGGAATCGTTAACGGCTGGTTGATCAGCAGCGCGTCAGTATCAATAGCGGGGTTGGCCGCCTGGATGTAAGGGTACGGGATGCCGACCTCTTCGGCGATCGCGGCCAGTGTCTGCCCCGCGCGCACGGTGTAGATCGTTTCGTCGTGCCACACGCGAACGGTCGCGCTGGTGGTGTGCCGGGCGAGCGCGTCCTGCATCGCGGCGATCGCATCGTCCGGCTTGATGTAGCGTTCGTCGCTGAAGGTGCTGTTCGCCTCCAGAAAGGCACGCGGCCCGGCAAGATGCAGGCTGAGCGCCAGCCCGGAAGGGCTTTCGGGCGCGGACGCGGCCTGCAGCCAGTTCGCCCAGACTTCCGGCGGCGCGGTCCAGGTGTGCCATTCGTCGCGAATCGGGTCGTAGCCCTTGACCGTGAACGGGCTGGCGAGCAGCGCGTTGGCCTCACTGACCAGCGGGGTCGCGTCCGTGATCGCGGGCGCGATCGGGACCATCACCAGGTCGAGCGCACCGTCGGCGAGTTCGCCAGCAGCATTACGGCGCAGCCGTTCCAGCGTCGCCGCGACGTCAAGCGCGCGGCCATATTCGGCAGGGCTGGCGACGGCACGACCGTTAACCAGGCGCACCCCGGCGTTGATCGGCTCCAGGTTGACCGTAGGGCGCTGCGCGTTCAGGTAGCGTGAGGCAGCGCCAAGGTCGACGTTGAGCACCGGTCTGACCGCTACACTCCCGGCCAGCCCGCGTAACACACCGGTGATGCCCCCGCTGCTGCGTCCCCAGTTCACAGCCGCAGCGGCGGTAGCTTCTGCATCGAGTTGGATGCCGATGGCGCTGGGCGCGACGCGCCACTGCCGCTCACCGTCACGTAGCACCACCCCGCCGGACTGCCACGCTTGCGCGAGCGCGCCGGCAGCTTCCGCTCGTGACATGCCGCCGACGTTTACCCCCACCGTGCTGACCCCCGGCAGGATCGTGCTGGACGTGTGCAGCAGCCCGATTCCGGTGATGAACAGGCACACGCACATCCCGACGATCGCGACCAGCGTTCCGGCTCCGGCCAGTACCAGCGTGTTGGTGTTGCGGCGTGTTTTGGGATGGCGCGCGGACGAAGCGTTGCGTGATTGTGGTCGCCCCCGTTGCGGTGCAGGACGCGCGCCGGGTGGTGACTGTGGGTGCCGGCGCACGTTACGCGGCGATCTACCGCGTGCCGTGCGGCGACGTGGTGCGCGCTGCTTTGGGTGAGTTCGACGTATGGGCTGGCGCTGCATTCTTACCCCCCTGGATTTTCGCGGTTGGTTTTCCACGTTTGCATTATACGCCTATTACGCGGGGCGATCTATGGGGTGTGCGACATTCGCCTGTTTATGGCGTGCCGGGCGTCGGATTAGCGCGGGGTAAGGGGCGGGAACGGTAGGGGGATCAGCCGTCAGCGCGCAGCGGGACCGGTTTGAGCAGCGAGCGGTCAAAGTCCGCGATATCGGCGGGGTCCATCGCCGCCAGCACTGCGCGGACTTGCGCGGCGTCGGCGCGTAGTTGTTTGAGATCGATCCCCTGGCATGCATCCGGCAGCCGCGCGAACCACTGTTCAACCCGGCGCAGCATTTTTAGGCCGCCCGCATGGTTGCCGCGCGTTATGTGGTAATATGCCACGCCGACCTGTAACACTACGCGGTACAGGTCGCGCACCGGGCCGGACTCGCGCATCCACTGCGCTTCGAACGCGTCGTGCTGCGCGTAATAAGCGCCCCGGTTGAACTTTGCGATACCTTCCCGCGCCAGGGGCGGCAGATCGTCCTGACACTGGCAGCGCAGCGTTTCGCGCACTGCCGGGTCAAGCCGCAGGGCATGCTTTTCGACGGCTTCCAGCAGTCTGGTTTGGGCTTGTGACCGGGTCAGGAATACGTCTGCGCCTTCACTCTTCAGGCTGGCTTCGTGCGCCGGATCGGCTGCCACGACGATTACGGGCAGGCGGCGCGTGGCTTGCTCGGTCTTGCAGGCGTTGAGGAAGTGCCGCCCGTGCGTGTCGTCTCCGTCAATGACCAGCAGCACAGGGTAATCGTCCAACAGATCGTCGATGAACGTCGCTGGATCGTTGATATACACAGGCGCGTAACCGGCAGCGTGCAGTTTGTCTCCGGCGTCGCTGAGCCAGTCCGCGCTGCCAATAAGACCGATGCGCTGGGGTGAGTGCCACATCGTCAGCCGGGAAAGCGGGTACGGATGAAGTCGAGGATCACCGGATCGAGCCGGTGCGTGTCGTCTGGCGTCCAGCGTTCTTCGAGATTCTCGGTGCCCACGAATTCCCAGAATGCCTCAATGGACGCCGCGTCCCAGTCACCGTTGATCGGCCCCGCATAGTACCCTTGCCGGGCGAGCAGCGCCTGGAGTTCGGCAGCCAGTTCCGGCGTGACCGGCAGCAGGTCGGCGGAGTCTGTCGAGCCGAAGTAAAGCCGGTGCAGCGCGAGCAGTTCGGACAGCCGCGTCACGGGATCGCTGTGATCGTCCACGCGCAGGTCGAGGTAACGGTCATTGTCGCCACCGTAGCCGCCATTGGGTTTTACGACCAGCACCGCTGCCGACTGTTTGCCGCGCCGGTCGCCGCCGGCACGGTCGCCCGCGGCCAGTGCTGCGAGCAGGCGTTCGGCCAGCTCGCCCTGCGTCGTTTCGAACGCTGCGGCCATGGCGTCGAGCGTTTCCGGCCCGGTCAGGATATTGCCCTGGCAGGTGTACCCCTGGCCCACGCGATACCCGGCCCAATCGAAACAGTCCGGCCCGGTATAGGCAGCGGCGACTCCGCTGGCGTCGACCAGCCCGATCTGGCGGTGATCGCGGTCGTCGTCGTCCGCCAGCAGGCGTTCAAGTGTTTCCTGCGCGCCGAGTCCGTTCGCCAGCAGGTCAAGCCCGCGCGGGCCAAAGCTGACGCGGGCCAGTGCCTGCGTCGCAACCGCGCCCGCCCCGGCACGCGCCCAACTTACCAGCGCCCCGGCAGCCAGGAACTTGCTCGCTACGGCCACACCCCAGGCACTTTCTGCCGGATCATGGGCCACGATCGAAAACGTGCATAACGGGGAATGAGATGTCATGTATCGCTCGCCTGGAACAAGATGATACTGTCTGGTTGTGATGCGCTAAAATGGCGGATCGCCATCGAAGAACAGGTTCCACCACAGGTGCCAGTTTGGAGCGCCGGGTTCGGGTTCCGGCGTGGTGACCAGCGCCGGTTCGATCGGGGCCGGGGCTGTTTCAGTGATACCTGCCGGGATCGGGATGACCAGCATTTCGCCGTCGCGGACCATCTTGCCTTCGGTCTGCGCCCAGTGGATCACACTCGCGTCGTGCGCCGCGTAATCGCGCGCTTTAAGCAGGTTGATGCTTTCGGTTTCCAGGACGTCGATCGTCGCTTGCAGCCGTTTGCGTTCGGCTTCCATCTGCTGGCCGCGCGCAATGCGCCCGCCGAAGTTGATCGCAAGCAGCAGCCCGATCGACAAGATCGCAGCGAGCACGATCTGCATGCTGGAGATCTGTTGCGTGCGCGTGCGGCGGCGCGGTGGTTTAGGGTGCGAATCGCGTGTTGGCGTGTTTGGCTCGCTCATAGCTGCTCAGCGTCATGTCCGGATGTGGTGCGTTTCAAACGTACCACATCCGAGGGCTTGCGGCAACGAATTGGTTGTCGGTTTCTTGGCGGCGGCGCAGGGTACAGAAAAACGAAAAACCCAGGCATAAAAGCCCGGGCTTGCTGTGCCGAAGGTGGGAGTCGAACCCACACCCTCGCAATGAGGACTGCGCCCTGAACGCAGCGCGTCTGCCAGTTCCGCCACTTCGGCGTGCAGTGAGCATCATTGTAGCGCCTCTACGCCTGATGTCAAGTACGAATCTGCGAACCGGCGCAAACTTGCTGCGCGTCAGGGTTGGAACGTCCACTCCTGGATCGTCCTGAAACGATCGCTGGGCGAACTCAGGAAGCCTAGCTGCACACCTTCCAGGCGCGAATCCGTGCCGTAGATGTATAACGGGTAGTACAGAACAAGTGCCGGGGCGCGTTCCGCGAACAGGCGCTGGAATTCACGGTAATGCACGATCCGGTTCACGCCGTAAGGGTCGAGGCGCGCCTTCTCAAGCGCTTCGCTCACGCGGCGGTCATCCATCGCGCCGAAGTTCTGCCCGTCGACGGACTGCCCCTGGTGCCAAAACACGTACGGATCGGGGTCGGCGTTTGGCTCGAAGCTGTATTCGAGCAGTGCCGTGTCGAACTCGCCCGCTTCAAGCCGGGCCTGGAGAGTGCGTGCGTCCACGGCTTCGATATCAACCGTGAAATCGAGCTGTTCCCATGCCGCGGCGATGTCTTCCAACAAGGCAACCAGCGCCGGATCGTCACGGGTCAGGATCCTGAGCGCGAGTGCGGGGGCCGGTTCAGGGGTTGCGGTTGGTGTAGCTGTGGCCTCTGGCGTGTCGCTTTCGGCAGTGTCGTCTTCGGGTGGTGGCGTGTCTTGCTCGTCTTCCGGGGGGACCGCAGTCGCTTCGCTGACCGGCGCGTCGATGACGAGATTCGCACTATCGAGCAGCGTCTGCGCGCGGGCAGGATCGTATTCCGGCCAGGGTGAGTCTGGCACATACGCCCAAGAGGTCGGGACCAACGGGCTGTCAGCCGGGATTGCGGTCCCTGCGAGGTGTGCTTCGACCAGGGCTTCGCGGTCGATGGCGTGGGCCAGCGCCAGCCGCGCGCGGGGATTGCGCACGAACCGCACGGCTTCGCGATCCCAGTTGTAGATCAACACGCCGACCTGCGCGCGCACAGTCGTATACAGACTCAAGCCGGGGATGCGGCGTGCATCGTCCTGCAGATCGGGGGGGATAGTGCCCACACTGTTCACTTCGCCTTGCCGGAACGCTTCGAGTGCGGCTCCTGGGGTGGGATACGTGCGAAAGATCACGCGATCGAGCGTGTAGCCATCCTGTCCTTCGGGGCGCTGGCGGTATACCGGCGCGACACGCAACTGCGCGCCATCGATCTGCCCATCGGAAGCGGTCAGCGCCTCAAGCTGGTACGGGCCAGTGCCGATGGGGGATAGATTGAAAGGATGCTCTGCCAGTTTCGCGACCGGCACTCCCTCCAGCACGTGGGCCGGCAGGATGCCAATCCGCAGGTGATCCAGGAACGCCCCTAACGGCTGGGTCAGGCGGAAGCGGATCGTGCGGGTGTCGAGCGCGTCAACTTCCACCGTGCGCCAGAATTCATGCAGCGCCGTTGCACCGGGAAAATCGGGGTCGCTCATCAGGCGCATGGTGAAGACCACGTCTTCGGCGGTGAACGGGATACCGTCCTGCCACAGCACATCATCCCGTAACACGATGAGATAGTCTAATCCGTTCGGCGTGATGGTCCACGATTCGGCCAGGTCGGGCACGACTTCACCGTAGTGGTTGGTCGTCATCAACCCCTCGAAGATCAATGCGGTGATGTCGCGATCGACCGTGTTGTACGTTGCCAGAAGGGGATTGAGTTTGCGGATTTCACCGACGACGCCTTCGACAAGCACGTTTTGTGCCTGGGCGATGGGGCCAGTCCGGGGCGCACTGCGGGCGGGTTGGGTGGCGAGCGGCATTCCCAGTAAGCTTGCTGCCGTCAGTATCATCAGGACGGACCGGCGGAATCGTCTGTGCATAGATGTCACTCCTCCCCAGGAAAACAGAACGAGGTGTTCTGTGCTGTCACAAAACACCCCCCATATTGTATCCGGTTGCTTTGGAAAAACGACAGCGTTCTGCCGTTGTGGCCGGGTCCTGACTACTGGATCAGCAGTTGAATGATCGCGTTCGCCAGGAACGCGACTGACAGCCCGACGGTGATCTGGAATAGCGTTTTCTCCAGGCCCCGGCGGGTCTTGGTAATCCCCATGCTGTCCGCGCCGCCGAACAAGCCACCAAGACCTTGTCCCTGGGCCTGGAGGACGATCATGGTGATCAAGGCGATGGAGGTCAGGATCTGAATGAATTGAAGTGCGTCTTGAATGGACATAATCGCGTCTGTCTCCTCGGTATCACGCGGAGCGATTATATATCATGCGGGGTCCCTCATGCAAGGGTCAGTCAACGCCGGCACGCGGTCGCGTGCATCGTTGCCCGTAGGGCGGTTTTTCCGATGGCGGGTCGGGCGGGCGGTGATGCGCGTGCGTAGGACCGAAACGGGTGATGATCGGCGCCCGAACTGGTGCGCTGGTTCAGCAGTGGGTTTGACAGAATGGTTTACAATCAGGGGAACGGCAAGTTGACTGTTTCCAGGGGCGCGCAAGACTAGGATAATGGGGATAGTTGTATATGAACGTCACAGGGAATGACCACGCGCCGCCCGTGTTTCACGTCATGTTGAAGCCGCGCGGGGCGATCTGCAATCTGGATTGCGAGTACTGCTTTTTCCTCTCCAAAGAGTCGCTTTACCCGAATAGCGATTTCCGGATGAGTGATGCGGCGCTGGAAAATTACACGCGCCAGTATATCGAGGCGCAGCAGGCCCCGGAAGTCACGTTTGCGTGGCAGGGCGGGGAGCCGACGCTGATGGGGCTGGATTTTTTCAAACGTGCCGTAGCGTTGCAGCAGCAGTACAAAAAACCGGGGATGCGCATTCGCAACGCGTTTCAGACTAACGGCGTGCTGCTGGATGATGCCTGGTGCGCGTTTTTCAAGCAGCATGATTTTCTGATCGGCATCAGCATCGACGGTCCGCGTGCGCTGCATGACGCCTACCGCGTGGATAAGGGTGGACAGGCAACATTTGACCGCGTGATGCGCGGGCTGGAACACCTGAAACGGCACGCGGTCGATTTCAACGTCTTGACGTGTGTTCACGCTGCGAACGCCGAGCACGGGAAGGTGGTTTACCGTTTTCTGCGCGACGAAGTCGAGACGCAGTTCATGCAGTTCATCCCGATCGTGGAACGCGACAACGCCACCGGTTTTCAGGAAGGCACGGATGTCACCGCGCGGTCCGTGACCGGGACGCAGTACGGGCGTTTCTTGATCGATGTGTTTGACGAGTGGGTACAGCGCGATGTTGGGCGCGTGTTCGTGCAGATTTTCGACGTTGCGTTGGCGGCGTGGGCGGGGTTGCCCCCTGGACTGTGCGTGTTCGAGGAAACGTGCGGCAGGGCGCTGGCGATGGAACACACCGGCGATCTGTACGCTTGCGACCACTTTGTCGAACCAAATTACTACCTGGGCAATATTCAGGAAGAGCGTTTGATCGATCTGGTGGCATCGGACAAACAACGTGCATTCGGGGCGGCCAAGCGTGACGATCTGCCGCGCTATTGTCGCGAATGTGACGTGCGTTTCGTGTGCAACGGTGGGTGCCCGAAGAATCGCATCCTTTCCACGCCGGATGGTGAGCCAGGGCTGAACTATCTTTGCGCAGGGTACAAAGCGTTCTTCAGGCACATCGACCAACCGATGCGCTTCATGGCAAACGAATTGCGCCACCGCCGCGCGCCTGCCAACATTATGTTGCATCTCGCACGCGAGACGCTGCAACGGACACAGCAGTACGCGAAGGTTGGGCGCAACGATCCGTGCCCGTGTGGAAGCGGGCGTAAGTACAAACACTGCTGCGGGCGTCCGCAGCAGCGCGAGGGTTGAGAGTGAACCAGGTATGAGGGTGCGGAAGTATTCGCAGATATTTGTGCAAGACTTGCTGGCCGGTCTTTCCGGGGCCATTGCGGGCGCACCACAGGCGATGGGTTTTGCGATCATTGCCGGTATAAGCCCGCTTTACGGGCTCTATACAGCGGTAGTCTCGACGGTGGTCGGTGCCCTGACGACCAGTTCAGTATACATGACCGTCGGCCCGACAAACGCTTTGGCGTTGGTGGTGGGCAGCCGTCTGGCGCCCTACAGCGGAGAAGGGTTGATCGAACGGCTGTTTGTGCTGACGCTGCTGGTGGGCGTGTTTCAGCTTGCATTTGGGCTGTTGCGGTTTGGATATCTGGTGCGCTATGTGTCCAACGCGGTCATGACGGGCTTCATCACCGGGGCGGGTATTCTCATCATTATCGGGCAATTGCCGCATCTCACGGGTTATTCGGGCAGCGAGGATGCGCAGATGCCGTTGCTGGATCTGCTGTACTGGGCTGAGAACGTGCCTGCGACGCATTTTCATACGGTGGTGATCGGGGTGATAGCGATCGTGATCATCTCTTTACTGCATCGCACGCGGTTTCGGGGTGCTGCAACGCTGGTAGCGCTTGTGTTCACAGCGGTGCTGGTTGCTGTGTTGGGATGGAATGACGTGCTGCTTGTAAGTGATACTTCGAGCGTGCCGTCAGGTCTGCCTTCGTTTACGGTTCCCAATCTTGCGCATGCCCCTGATCTGGTTTCGGCGGCGCTGGCGATCGCCGTGTTGGCGTCAGTGCAAAGCGCCGCGATCTCCAACATGGTATCTCAGCCTGACGGGTCGTCGGCGAATGTTTCAGCCGACTTGCGCGCCCAGGGGTATGCAAATGTCGCCAGCGGCTTTTTCCAGGGCATGCCTTCCGGTGGCTCTCTATCGCGCACGGCGGTGAACATCCATGCCGGGGCGCGAACCCGGGGCGCGAATCTCATGGCGGGGCTACTGATTGCCGGGATGCTGGTCACGGTAGGGCGCGGCGTGGAGTACATTCCCCTTGCGGGGCTTGCGGGGCATCTTATCGTGGCCGCGTCGGGACTGATCGACCTGAGCCAGGTTCGGCTCGTGTGGCGTGTGCATTGGACCGCGCGTGTGGCGATGGTCGTGACGTTTTGTGCTACGCTGTTCCTGCCGCTGGAATACAGCATCTACATCGGTGTGGTACTCTCGATTGTGTTCTACGTACAGACATCGTCGAGCGCGATCAAGGTAGCACGCCTTGTTGCCGTCCCCGATCACCGCTTCCGCGAAGTGCCGGTTGGGTCGCACTTGCCCGATCACGATACGGTCATCTTCACGATCGCCGGTGATCTGTATTTCGCGGCGGTCCCATATCTGGAAGGGGTGTTGCCTTCCCCCGCAGAGTCAGAACACACGACGGTGATCCTGCGCCTGCGTGACGTGCAGTATGTGGGCAGCACCGCGATACGCTTTCTCCAGCGATATCATCGCCAGTTGTGCGAGCACGGCGGCAGGCTTATCCTGGCTGGGGTCAGCTCCCCGGTTAAGGAGCAACTCGAACGGGCAGGTTTGTTTGCGTACCTGGGCAAAGAGAACATCTTCCTGGCAAACGACGTTGTTTTTTCCGCAACGGAGCACGCGCTTGAACAGGTGTCGCCACACGAGAACACGTCGGAAGCATGAGGTCGTTTATGCGCGTGGAACTGGCACGTTCAACACGAAAAAGCCGCCCTGCCACCGGATCGCGGCGCGTCAAGTTCAGCGCCACACCTGTTCGGCCAACGCGACAAGCGTGTTACGTTGTTCCTTGGTAAGTTCGATGCGTGGCGAGTTGTCAAGCGTGGTGTCGCGATTTTCGATCACCAGGACTGACGCATCGCGGCTGAGGGTGTGCGAGTGCCACACCCCGCGCTTGACGTTGTACAGTTTCAGGGGCTGCATGTCGCGCGCGTAGATCGTATCGACCTCGTCTTCCCCCGTGCCGATGAACAAAATGCAGCGCCCCGCCAGCAGCACGAAAACTTCGTCGGTTTCGTTGTGTTTCTGCATCATGTCAATCGCGTGGGCTTCCAGCTCCGGGTCGTAGCGCAGCATCGCCACGCGCCAGCTTGCATAATCGACCAGCGGTTGGTAGCCATATCCGTCATATTCGCGGATTTCCAGTAAGGTTTCGTCGTTAAATGGCATGGACTTTTTCCTTTCGTGCGGAATCGCAAAGCACAACGGTAACGCATTCGACCCCATTATACCGTTGGTCACGGGGTTTAGCTTTTCGTCTGCGTCAGCCAGAATCACGGTCCAGCAGTGCGAGCAGCGCCAGTCGGTAGCCCTGCCAGCCCAACCCGCTGATCTGCCCCCAGCACACGGGCGCGATCAAGGACGTGTGGCGGAACGCCTCGCGGGCATGGATGTTGGAAAGATGCACCTCGATCGTGGGGATGCCGACCGCGCTGATCGCGTCCCGCAGCGCGATGCTGGTGTGAGTGTAGCCGCCAGGATTGATGATCACGCCGTGTGCCCATCCGCGTGCCTCGTGCAGTGCGTCGATCAGTGCACCCTCGTGATTGCTCTGCACGATGCGCAGTTCCGCGCCATGCCGGGCTGCCTCGTCGCGCAGCCGGGTGTCGATCGCGTCCAGAGTCAGCGCGCCGTAGATGTCCGGCTCGCGCGTGCCGAGCAGGTTCAGGTTGGGGCCGTGCAGCAAGAGTATTCGCATGTGGCTATCCTTCGCGCAGAGCAGCGAGCACGTCAATCACCTCGTCGCCGGAGACATTCGTATCGATCACCGGCTCACCGGGGGCGCGCAGCAACACAAATCGGGGCGTCCCGCCACGCCACTTCTTATCATAACGCATGGCATCCCACAGCGCGCGCGGATCAAATTCCCGGTACCGTACCGGGAGCCCGACGCGTGCCAGCACCTGCTCGACTGCGGCGGGGAGGTCGGCTGCACACAGGCCGCGTTGCGCGGAGAGACGCGCCGCCGCGACAAGCCCCACCGCGACCGCTTCGCCGTGTTTCCAGGCGTAACTGCTGACCTGTTCCAGCGCATGGGCGAACGTGTGCCCCAGGTTGAGGTACGCGCGAATGCCGCCTTCCAGGCGATCCTGTTCCACGATCTGCTGTTTGACGCGCACGGCGTGCGTGACGATCTCTGCCACCGGCTGCGAGCCGCGTGCGTGGATGTGCTCGACCAGTGGCGGGTCCCCGACCAACCCCGCTTTGATGACCTCCGCCAGCCCGCAGCGAAACTCGATCGGCGGCAGAGTCGCCAGCGTGTCCGTGTCCGCGAACACCCCCAGCGGGTCTTTGAACGCGCCGACGAGATTTTTCCCTTGCGGCAGGTCCACGCCGGTTTTTCCTCCGATGCTGGCATCGACCATTGCGAGCAGGCTTGTCGGGGCCTGCGCAAGCGCGATCCCGCGCATGAACGTAGCCGCGACGAACCCCGCCAGATCGCCGATCACGCCGCCGCCCAGCGCCACAACCAGCGATCCGCGATCCATTCCGTGCGCCAGCAGGTCGGCGTAGAGCGTTTGTGCTGTGGCGAGCGTTTTGTGTTGCTCGCCGTCGTCAACAACGCTCAGAAACGCGCCCGGCAAACGCGCGGCCAGAGCTTCGCCGTACAGCGGCGCGAGCGTGGTGTTGGTGATCACCGCGATGCGCGACACATCCAGCGTCTGGGCAAAGCGCGGCAACTCGTCCTCAAGTACACCCGGTTTGATGAACACAGGGTACGCCCCGGCTGCGCCCTGCACGGTGAGCGTTGGGGTTAGCGGTGTTGTTGCCATAGCTTGAGCACCTCCTGCGCGACAGCTTCCGGCGTGGCGTGGGATGTATCGATATGATGCGGCAGGCTGGAGTAGTGGGCTGATCGCGCGTCGAAGAGCGCAGTGAGGCGATCGCGGTCGGCGCTAAATAAGGGGCGTGCCGGATCATCGCCTACGCGCGCGATCAGCGTGTCCATGTTGGCATCCAGGCAGATCACCATGCTGCGCGCTTCGATCAGGGCGCGCGTTGAGTCGTCCAACAGCGCTCCCCCGCCGAGCGCGATCACGCGGTGGCAGCCTGCAACGGCTTCGGCGCAGGTTTGCGCTTCGAGCTGTCGAAACCACGCTTCGCCGTGTTGGGCGAAGATGTCCGCGATGCTGCGTCCAGCGCGGGCCTCGATCAGCGCGTCGCTGTCGATGAAACGCCAGCCCAACCGTTCCGCGACGAGTTGCCCGACGGTGCTTTTTCCGGTGCCCATGAACCCGGCCAGCGCGATGTTACAGTGCTGCATGGCGGTCATTCCCATTCCTGAAAGCCGAAGCGCCAGGGTGTGTTATCCATCGGCAGATCGTCGATATGCCCGCGCCGCAGCACGGCGAAGCGCGGGCGCATCTCGTCCAGGCTGTCGCCGCCCAACTTGCGCAACAACGCGTCGGCCAGCACCAGCGCCACCATGGCCTCGATCACGACGACTGCGCGCGGCGTGGCGCAGAAATCGCTGCGCTCGTAGCGCGTGTGGCTCGCGTCGCCGGTAGCCAGGTCGACCGTGCCGAGCGGGGTCAGCGTGGTGCTGATCGGCTTCATCGCGGCGCGCACAACCAGCGGTTCGCCGGTTGTGATGCCACCCTCCAGCCCGCCGGCGCGGTTTGTGCGGCGGCGCAGCGTCCCGTCGGCGTCGCGCGTAATCTCGTCGTGCACCTGAGTGCCGCGTTTGCGTGTGTTTTCGAACGCCGACCCGATCGCCACGCCTTTGATACTTTGCACGCTGCACACCGCTGCGGCCAGGCGGCCAGTAAGCCGCCGGTCGTAATGCACGTGCGAGCCGAGTCCTGGCGGTACACCGAGCGCCACAACTTCGATCACGCCGCCGAGCGTGTCCTTGTCGATCTTCGCCTGCCGGATCGCGGCCTCAATGCGTGCCGAAGCGTCCGGGTCCGGGCAGCGCACCGATGACGCTTCGGCGGCGGCAAAGCGTGCGGCGTAATCCGGTGGATCGTCGGTGAAACGGGCCATTTCGCCCGCGATCTCGGTCACGTAGCCGCCCACCATGATCCCGAATTCGTCCAACAGCCGCTTGCTGATCGCGCCCACCGCGACGCGCATCGCCGTTTCGCGCGCGCTGGCCCGTTCCAGCGCCAGGCGCAGATCGCGGTAGCCGTAGGCGATCGCGCCGGTCAGGTCGGCGTGGCCGGGGCGCGGCGTGGTCATCGGCGCGATGTCTTTTTCGGCCCAGTTGTGCCAGTCGCGGTTTGTGATCAGTATGCTGATCGGCGCGCCGGTGGTCTGGCCGTTCATCACGCCGCCCGTGATGCGCGCGCGGTCGCGCTCGATCTGCATCCGGCCACCGCTGCCGTAACCCTTCTGGCGGCGTGCCAGGTCGTGATTCAGGTCGTCCGGTGCAAGCGGTAGTCCGGCGGGCATGCCTTCGAGAATGCCCGTCAGCATCGGGCCGTGACTTTCACCAGCAGTTAAGAATCGCAGCATGGTTAGTGTCTCCTAGTTGTGGTGCAGCGCCGTTCTTGCTGCGCCCGCCATGACGTCCAGCGGCGCTTCCTGCCCGGTCCACCGTTCGAAAGCCAGCGCGCCTTGCTGGATCAGCATGTCCAGGCCGTTGAGCGCCTCAATCCGCTTGGCGCGCGCATCACGCACAAAACGCGTCGGGTTGGGGTTATACACCAGATCGTGGACGATGGACAGCGGCGGGATCGGGATCGCGTCCGGCCAGGGCGATTCATCGACGTGAGGGTGCATGCCGACCGGTGTACAGTTGATGATGTAATACCCGTCGTGGGCCAGATTTGCAAGTTCGGCGTAGCCGATCACGCCCGGACGCCCGCCGGGATCGCGACTTACCTGGGTGATCGACCTGGCCCCTCCCTGCTTCAATGCGTAAATCACGGCCCTGGCGCTCCCGCCGGTTCCCAGCACGAGGCACGGCGTCTGTTCCAGCACGATGCCGGTCGTTGCCGTCACGCGTGCGAATCCGTGCCAGTCGGTGTTGTCGGCGATCAGCGTGCCGTCAGGGTTGGCAATCAGCGTGTTCACTGCACCGATGGCCCGCGCCGCCGGGGTGACGGTCGTGATCTGCGGCAGGTTAAAGGCGGCCTGTTTGTGCGGGATCGTGACGTTAAAGCCGCGATATCCCGCCTCCAACAACCGTGTGACCGCGTCGGTGAACTTGTCCGGCGGGACGGGCAACAGATCGTATCGCCAATCCAGCCCCAGCGCGGCAAATGCCGCGTTGTGCATCACGGGAGAGATGCTGTGTGCTACGGGGTGGCCGAGCAGACCGACGCGCTCAGTCATGGTTGCTCCACGCGATATCCGCATTGAGCGCCTGCATGGTTTCGACAAAACCGGGGAACGAGTCGTGCACGCAGGTGGCATCCTCGATCACCGTCTCGCCGTCGGCGACCAGTCCCGCGACGGCCAGTGCCATCGCGACGCGGTGGTCATCGTGACCCTGCACGGTTGCACCGCGTAGCGTCTGCGGCCCGGTGATGCGGAAGCCGTCCGGTAGCTCGGTGATCGCCGCGCCGAGTTTTCGCAGTTCCGCCGCCATGATTGCGATGCGGTCGGTTTCCTTGACGCGTAATTCGGCGGCGTCGCGCACGAGTGTTTCGCCTTCGGCCTGCGTCGCGGCGACCATCAAGACCGGGAATTCGTCGATCGCGCGCACCACGCGAGTGCCATCGATCGTAATACCGTGCAGCCCGGACCGCGTGACGCGCAGATCAGCGACCGGCTCGCCGTCTTCCTCGCGGGGATTGTGCGGGCTGATGTCCGCGCCCATCGCCGCGAAGATGTCGAGAATCCCGGTGCGCGTCGGGTTGACCCCGACCCCCGCGAGTGTGATCGCTCCGGCACCTGCCAGCAGCGCCGCCGCGATCACGAATGCTGCCGAGGACAGGTCGCCGGGGATCGTCAGGTCCAGCGGGCGCAGTGCTCGCCCCGGTGTCAGCGTGATGCGTGGCCCTTCGATCCGCACATCCGCACCCATTGCGCGCAGCAGACGTTCGGTGTGGTCGCGTGCGGGGCCGGGTTCGATCACGGTGGTGGGCGTGTCAGCGTGCAGCCCTGCCAGCAGGATGCAGCTTTTGACCTGTGCGCTGGCGACCGGCATTTCGTAGGTGATGCCGTGCAGGGTGGCAGGCGTGATGTGTAGTGGCGCGTGCCCGTCCACGGCGGTGATGTTCGCGCCCATCTGGCGCAGCGGTGCGGTGATGCGCGTCATCGGGCGGCGGCGGAGTTGGGCGCTGCCATCGAGCACACTCTCGAACGGCTGGCCCGCCAGCGCGCCCGCCAACAAACGCATCGCCGTACCGGCGTTGGCACAGTTCAGCGCTGTGGTGGGGGTGCCCAGGCCGTACAACCCGCGACCGTGCAGGTGTAGTGTGTCGGTTTCGTGTTCGATGGCGACGCCTAACGCTTGCACACAAGCCAGAGTCGCGCGCGTGTCGCCTGCGGCGAGCCAGCCGCGAACGTGGCTTGTGCCATCCGCCAGCGTGCCCAGGATCAACGCGCGGTGGGTGAGTGACTTGTCGCCCGGCACGCTGATGTCGCGCCCGTCGCCGGAGATGGTGCTGCCGCGTACGCGCAGCGTGTGGTGGCCCTGGTCGGTCATGGTCAGGTAACCGGCAGTTCGGTCGCGCCCTGCGTCACCAGCCGGCGGTTGACCACCGGCGCGAGTTGTTTGAGTTTGCCGACCAGCGCGGCGAAACGTTCCGGTTTGAGCGACTGCCGCCCGTCGGACATCGCCTGTTCCGGCTCCTGGTGCACTTCCACGATCAGCCCGTCAGCCCCGGCAGCGATCGCCGCCATCGCGATGCTCTCGACATATTCCCATTTGCCGACAGCGTGGCTGGGGTCGGCGATGACCGGCAGGTGAGACGCGTGTTTCAGCACCGGGATCGCGTTGATGTCGAAGGTGTTGCGGGTGTACGTTTCGAACGTGCGGATGCCGCGCTCGCACAGCATGACGCGCATGTTGCCGTGGCTCAAGATATATTCCGCTGCCATCAATAACTCTTCGATCGTGCTGCTCATGCCGCGCTTGAGCAGTACCGGGTGCTGGCTCTCGCCAACGGCGTGCAGCAGCGCGTAATTTTGCATATTGCGCGCACCGATCTGCAGCACGTCGGCGTATTCGCAGACCAGCGGGACGAGCTGCGGGTCCATCACCTCGGTCACGATCGGCAGGCCGGTGGCTTCGCGCGCTTCGGCGAGGTAACGCAGCCCTTCCTCGCCGAGGCCCTGGAAGCTGTACGGCGAGGTGCGCGGTTTGAAGGCCCCGCCGCGTAGCGCCGTCGCGCCGGCTTCACGCACGGCATGTGCGATCTCCAGCGTGTGCTCGCGCCCTTCTACCGAGCACGGCCCCGCGATGATCGCCAGGTCTTCGCTGCCGACCTGGATGCCGTTCAACGGCACGAGCGTATCGTCAGGATGGTATTCGCGGCTGGCGATCTTGTAGGGGTGCGTGACGGGCATCACCTTTTGGACGCCGGGCAGCAGCGCGAGTTGATCGCGGTCCAGCGGGCGGCCCCGCCCGATCACGCCGATGATCGTGCGCTCCTTGCCTTCGGAAACGTGGACTTCGTAGCCCATCGCACGGATGCGAGCGATGACCTGCGAGATATCGGATGTGCTGGCGTTGAGTGACATTACGACGATCATGCTAGGTTCTCCCGGTCGGCTGACCTGTGTGTGACTGCCGCATTACGCGGGTACGGTGTAGGTACGGTCAGGGCGCAGTTGGGCTGCCCCGCGCATGTAAACGTGTTGGATTTCGTGCGGTTGACGCGTGGTGTTCCACATCACCAGCACGCGCAGGACCATGCGCAGGCTGCCCGGCACGTCCAGTTCGTGGCTGCACAGCATGGCAATATCGGCCCATCCGAGCTGGCGCGCGGCCAGCGCGGGGTATTCAGCGTTCAGGTCCGGTGTGGTCGTGAAGATCACGCTGCCGATGTCGTCGATGGCGATATCATTGGCAGCGACGATCGTGGTCAGCAGCTCGCGCGCAGCGTCCAGGATCGCCTCGCGGGTGTTTGCTTCGACCGTGATCGCGCCGCGTACGCCCCGGCAGCGCGTGGGAAGTGAACTCATAACTGTTCAGCCCTTTCGGTTGCGTGGTGCCTGCCCTGGCGGGCACGCTATCAAAGATCACAAACAAACAAAAAGGGCGCTGAGCTTTTCTGCTCGCGCCCTGGTTCCGTCAGTTTGTTCGGAGTAGGCTTTCTACCGGCAGCAGTCAAGCTCAGACACGTCTAGTGCCCCCAAAAAAATAAAAATAAAACCCAAACCAGCCCCAGCCGTTGCCGCGGGGTTCGTTTGCGTTTTGCATGGGGGTCTGATGACGGTCTGACATGACGTCTGCTTCGCTCCTTCTGATGGCTAAGACTAGCACAGGATGACAGCGCGTGTCAATAAGCGCGATAAATTTCGTGCAATCTACACAAGCGGCAGTGACACCCGGTTGTACACGGCGGGCCGGACGGCATCTCGTGCCGTTCAAGTGCTTGACAATTGCCGCGATCCCTGCTACGTTTTGAAACATCAACCACATATCACGAACAGCGTTGATCTGGAAGAGTACACACCGCGGCGGTGTGCAGAGAGTCGCCGGGATGCTGCGAAGGTGATACATGCGCCGGTGTGGAATGGCCCAGGGAGTTGCCGGTCGAAAGCGTCACGTGTGTGCATGGCACGCATGGATGTGAGTAGCCCGTGTCGGAGACGCCACCGTTACCAGGGCGTAGGGTATCGAAAGCCGCGCATATAGCGGCATTCCGTACCCGAAGTGAGTGAAGCTGGCTTGCCTGACGAACCAGGGTGCATCACCCCTGGTTTTTGTTTTCGGTGATGGTGTGCAGGCAGGCGGCTTAACCAAGGTGGCACCGCGAGACTCTCCCCTCGTCCTTGATGGACCGGGAGAGTCTTTTTGTTGCCCGTTGATCCAATACGCTATCAGGAGAGCAGCATACGATGGCCATATCACCGGAAGCTTTGCTGACCCGTACCCAGACCACCCCCGACCGCGCGACCGTGCGCCGCCTGTTCGAACAGGGCGATCTCGTGCCGGTCTATCGTACGCTGCTGGCGGACCTCGAAACGCCGGTATCGGTGTACCTCAAGCTGTCCGACATGGGCGGTGCGTCGTTTCTGTTGGAGAGTGTCGAAGGCGGCGAACAGGTCGGGCGCTACTCGTTTCTGGGCATCAAGCCGAAGGGGATGCTCACGGTGCAGGATGGCAATGTGCGCCTGACACGCGGCGGCATGACCACGACACGCGCGCTCGATCCTGGCGAAGACCCGCTGCACGTCGTCGAGCGCGAATTCGAGCGTGTGCGCCCGGTGCGGCTGGACGGGCTGCCGCGTTTCATCGGTGGAGCGCTCGGCTATCTCAGCTATGATTTCGCGCGTTACCTCGAACGGCTGCCGGGCACGGCCACCGACGATCTCGACGTGCCGGATGCCGCGTTCATGCTGCCAGACACACTGGTGATCTTTGATCACGCCAAGCACCATCTGATCGTGCTGGCGAACGCGCACAACACCGGCGATCCGGATGCGGCTTATGATGATGCGGTGCAGCGCATTGACGCGATCGTGTCTGCGCTCTCGCGCCCGTTGCCCTACCGCGATTCCGTGCCACCGCCCGGCACGCCGTCGCCCGATCTGCAATCGAACGTCACGCGCCCGCAGTTTGAGCAAATGGTGCGCCGCGCGAAGGAGTACATCGCGGCGGGGGATGCGTTTCAGATCGTGTTATCGCAGCGCTTCAAGCGCCGCACAAAGGCCCCGCCATTCACGATTTACCGCGCACTGCGGGCGCTCAACCCGTCGCCGTACATGTTCTACCTGCATTTTGGCGACGACCTGAACCTGATCGGCGCGTCGCCGGAGATGATGGTGCGCCTGGAAGACGGGATCGCGTCCGTGCGCCCGATCGCGGGCACGCGGCGGCGCGGCGCTACGGAAGCGGAAGACCAGGCGCTTGCCGATGACCTGCTGGCGGACGAGAAAGAGCGTGCCGAACACGTGATGCTGGTGGACCTGGGACGTAATGACCTGGGGCGCGTGTGTGACTACGGTACGGTGCACGTGCCGCACATGATGTACGTCGAGCGGTATTCGCACGTGATGCACATCGTCAGCCAGGTTCAGGGCCGCCTGCGTGCAGGGCTGAACGCGTTTGACCTGCTGCGCGCGACGTTCCCCGCCGGGACGCTCAGCGGTGCGCCCAAAGTGCGCGCGATGGAGATCATCGAGGAGCTGGAAGGGGCGCGGCGCGGGCCATATGGCGGCGCGGTGGGCTACTTCAGTTTTGACGGTTCGATGGATACCTGCATCACGATCCGCACGATGATGATGCGCGGCGATCAGGTGTACTTTCAGGCGGGCGCGGGGATCGTCGCGGACAGCGACCCGGCGCGCGAATACGACGAGACGGTCAACAAGGCACGCGCGGTCGCCGTCGCGGTTGATCACGCTGAATCCGGGCTGATCTAAGACGCCACAACGAGAGGAAAACCACCATGATCCTGGTCATCGATAACTACGACAGCTTCACGTATAACCTGGTGCAATTGATGGGTGAGCTAGGGGCCGAATTGCGCGTGATCCGCAACGACCGCGCGACGGTGGACGAGATCAAGACGCTGCGCCCGTCGCATATCGTGATCTCGCCGGGCCCGGGCACGCCGGACGATGGCGGCATTTCGCTCGACGTGATCCGCGCCCTGGGGCCGAGTACGCCGATCCTCGGCGTGTGCCTGGGGCAGCAGTGCATTGGGCAGGCTTATGGCGGGCGCGTGATACGTGCGTCGCGCCTGATGCATGGCAAGACCAGCATGGTCTACCACAAGCAGACGCCGCTCTTCACCGGCGTACCGAGTCCCTTTGAGGCAACGCGTTACCACAGCCTGATCGTCGAGGAGCCGCTGCCTGACGCGCTGGCCGTGACCGCGTTCACCGAATCAGGTGAGGTGATGGCGCTGCGACACAAAGAGCATCCTGTTGTCGGGGTGCAGTTTCACCCGGAAAGTATCCTGACGCAGTTTGGCAGGCGCATACTGCAGAATTTTCTCGAGCTGCGGTTCTGAGCCTGGGGGACACAAAAACTGCCTGCAGTCCATCGCAGGCAGTTTGCGTTACCGTTTTTGGCCTTGCGTGTTACTCGCTTACCCAGATGCCGGGTTCGCCGCCGGTGTCAGCTTCTGTGAACGCTTCGTCGCAGCGGATGTCGTTGTTGCTGCCGCTGAACTTAATGTCGTAGGCGACAACACATCCGAAGATCTGGGAGCCGTTGAAGGACGCTGAGAACTTGACCTCACCGTGCGGCGCGTACAGGATGCCCGTCCAGCGATTGTTGCTGCCGGAATACTGGATCGTCTTTGAGCTGCAGGTATCACCGCCGCCGTTGGCGAACATCAACAGGCCGTCCACGAACGGCGTCAGGGTCTGGTTGTCGTTATCGACCACCTTGATCGACCCTTCGGTCACAAACGTAACATTGCCTGTGATACCATCCCACTGTTTCATGTCGATGTCGCAGGTGGTGTAGTACAGCCCTTCGTCCATCACGTTGCCGGATGTATGGCTATTGAACCAACTGCCGATGCCGCCACAACTTCCGGTATAGGCGTAGTACTTGGACCCGGCCAACACCGCTTGTGCGCCACCGGGACGGAAATCCTCGATTGGATAGCGATCCGCCAATGGGTTAGGCTGCGATTCGGCGACCTGGTAAGGGTTGGCGTCGGGATACGTGCCGCCGGTGCCACCGGATTCGTCGTCCTCATCGTTTTCTACGAAGCAGGTCGCGTTGCACGCGCCCGCTGGTGTCGTGGTTGTGCCTCCACCGCTGCCGTCGACCAGGTCCGTAAATTCCGAACCACAGTCATCTGGCGGACACCATTTGCTTTTGTCTGCCGGGTTGTGCCAACTGCTGTAGTAGCTGGCAGGCCCGACGATAATTCCGCCGCCGTTCTTGGGGTTAAAATCAAGCTCGCCGTTTGCGTGGGCACCGCCAACGACCGTGATTCCAGAGCCGGTGATTTCGGTGCGGCAACTGTCGCCGATGCTCCACATGGCGCGTATGTCTACCTCGCCGGAATCATCGCTGACGTTAAACTGGTTCGGGTTGCACGCGCCGATCGCGTGGCTGGTGGCCGCCAGCGGCCCGTCGTAGACCAGGCCAATGAAGGATGCCGGGATTTCACCGTGGACGATGACTTCGACGTAACACCCTTCGCAGTCCTCACCGATATCAATGCTGGCTCGTGTCGGGGGGACGTTAATCTCGACAGTGCCGGGATTTTCGTCATTGTCGAAGCCGTTCGCGCGGGCGGCGTTGAAACCCGCCTGGATATAGTCCGTGCGTTCAGCACATAAGGCGCGTGCCGCGGCAATAGCGGCGGCATCGGCGGCGTTCTGTGTCTCGCGGCTGAGGAACAGCAGCCGCCCGCCATCAATCGCCAGGCCCATGATCGCGATCAGCGCCAGCGCTGCCACGCCGACCAACACAATAGCCTGTCCTGGACTCGGCTCAAGCTGCCTCCCCGGTTGCTTCAGCCAGCTTGAGACTGTCTGTGTGATTCTCATATGTCGCTCCCTGTTGTTTTCTCAGTATCGACCAACGGCGATCGAAAATGCCTAATGGTAGCCGAAGCTGATTGTCTTGGAGTCACCGTTTGCCAGTTCGATGGTGTTGAAAGGTGCTTCATCGTCGCAGGCGACCACATAGCTTGATACCGGGGTTCCCGGTACGATGATCTCAAAGGTCATACCGTCTGCGTTTGTCGGCACGTCATAGAAGGTGATGGTCCCGTTGGCGCCGGTCGTACCGCTGCCGACAACCAAGCCATCACGTTCTATTGTGACGGACTGGCCGGCCCCCAGATTTTGACTGCTGTGAAGATCGCAGTTGGTATTCTTGTTTTGCGTCTTGCGCAATTCGACGGTGAGTGTGGCAGTTCCCGTTTCTGCGGGTGGCGGGGCGGTGCATTCGACGGATGCTGTGGCCGATGCAGGGCTGTATTTCTCGTTCGGTGGCGCGCCGTTCACCGCGATCATGTAGAACCTTCGGTCGAATGGCGGGGTCAGTGTGAGGCAATCGTCACATTGTGTTACGTCGGGGTCCTCGGCGTACTGTGCGACCTCGATGCCGGTATCGGCGTCATAGAAGATCGCCCTTGTGGGTAGCGGATTGGTCGATCCCCAGTCCCAGTCGAAGCTGATCGCGCCGGTGTTGCAGTTCGCGCTGGCGGTGAAGTTGACCGGCGCGAGCGGATCGGCGGTACAGGCGGCGCAGTCGACGTTGGATGGCCCGCTGGCGCCGTCCTCGTTAAACGCCACCGCATAATAGCAGCGTGCGCCGTCTACTGAGGATATCGTGTCGCACCCGTCACAATACGCTGTATCGGCAGGGTTCATGATGTACACGGCGACGTCGGTGTTGGCGTCGCGGATTTCCATTGTGTCGGGCGCGGGGGACAGCGACGTCCACTGGAACGAGACATTGTTGGTGTCGATCGTGCAGTTTTCAATCGCCACGAAGTTGGTTGGCGCAGGGGGCGGGCTGCCGCCACCGCCGCCGCCACCGAGGTCACCCGTGACGGTGACGGGGATCGCTTTCACGATGCTGCGCTGGCCCTCAAAATCAAGCTGCAAATTGCCGATGGGCAAAAAGAACGGGTCGACGTTTGCGGTGAGTTGGATATTCAGGATGTCGCCGTTCTCGAGCACGTCATTGCTGACCGTCGCGCAGTCGTAGGTGGTGCTGGTGTCGGTCGCTTTGACGTAGGTGATATTCACGACGTGCGAGGCGGTAAAGAAGTTGTTGGATGCCTCGTCGATCATCGCCGGGCAGTCCAGGTAGGGGATCGTATCCTGGCCGTAGTAGCCGAACACCTCGGCGTAGCGCAGCGCGTTACGCAGCGAGTTTGCGGCCTGGGAATACGAAAACAGGATCATGCCGAAGTCGATCAGTCCGGCAATGAAGAGCATTAAGATTGGCAGGCTCAGCGCGAACTCAACCAGGGCCTGCCCTTCCTCTCTGGGACGGGTCTTGCGGTATATGAGTGCGGAAAACATTCGGTAACTCCCTGGGCATCTTTAACATGTTGGATGTGCTGTTGTTATTCTGCGATGCGGACATGGGTGGCTTCAGCGCGCAGGACGAAAACGTCATTGCCCACAATATCCGTGATTATTGGTGTGATAAGATCAAAAGGATATTCGAGCGAAACTTTGACCATGGCTTCGGTGTCGGCTGTCGCGGCGATAAATTCGTGTTCGATGCCTACCTTGTCCCAGTCAATCTGCAGGCTGCTGAAGGCCTTTTCCGCCCGATCAAACGCGTTGTTTGGCGCGTCACACGCGGTCGCGTCGGATACACACAAGGGCGAAGGGGATGCCTGCTCGCTGCATGCTACTGGGCAATCTGCGTTGAGTGCGAGGTAAAGCGCAGCCTCACTCGCGCTATCTTCCAGGGCGATGTAGATGAAAAACAACCGCCCCAGATCGAGCAAGCCCAATACGACGACCAAGAACAGCATAAAGCCCAAAGCCATTTCAACCAGACTTTGACCGCTTTCAAGTCTGCGTTTTTTCTCGGTCTTGTTCCTGTGCATATATGGGTACTCCTGCCCAGTGCTATGAAAGCTGTGTTTTGGAGAACGCCTACGATTTTACAATACCAGTATAGCGCAATTGCTGGCGTAAATATACGTTAATTTATAGGAAAGAAGTACGGTCTGAACAAGGATGTTGACAAATCCATAACATCCCTAAACAGCGTATAGACAATAGTACTATTACGACATGATCGCGCTGCAATTGCCGGGCGGTTTCCAGGTTGGCCGTTACGTGTGCTTTCGCGGTCACCGGGCAGCATGGCGACGGTGCGGCCAGCGTTTGCATGTGCTCGCGTCTGCTGCCGGGATCGGTGTTTTTTCCCGTGTTCGATGGTATGATAAGGCTTGTTGGGCCGCAGCGACTTTCGATGTGCCGCGTCGTTTCGCCGGTGCGAAACCGGATGCCGGCTGTCCAGGTTGATCGCGTTCAGCTTCGATCGGTTGCGACGTGTTCGTGCCCACGCATCGATCAGTGTTGTGTTTGATGCATCCGCCCGTCAAGGCTGGTGACTTCGATATGCCCGCTTAACTTGTAACAAGCTACAGGAGAATCGGTGATTCATGGCGCACTATATGGCACTTACCTGTGAAGCGATGGCACGCATGGTTTACGCAGCAGCAGCGGAGACGACGAATACGATCACGGTGCAGTTGTTCCGCCAAGGGCTGCACGATACGCCGAAACACTTGCGTCTGACGCTGCAAGCCGAAATCGACGCCGTTCCACCGGGGCGCTACGACGCGATCGTCCTGGCTTACGGCATGTGCGGGCTGGCGACGGTCGGGCTGAGCGCCCGGCATACACCGCTGGTGATCCCGCGTGCACACGATTGCATCACGCTTTACCTCGGCTCGCGCTGCCGTTACCAAGAGGAGTTCGACGCGCACCCCGGCACGTACTGGTATAGCCATGATTACCTGGAACGCCTGGAGCCGGGTTCCAGCACGGCGCTTGGCGCGGCGGGAGTAGAGGATCTCGCCACGCTGCGTGAGACCTACGTTGAGAAGTACGGTGAAGAAAACGCTGACTACCTGATCAGTGTGATGGGCGAGTGGCGCAGCCATTACGACCGCGCGGCGTTCATCGATACCGGCACGACAGGTGCCGAGCAATATGAAGCGCTGGCACAGCAGCAGGCGCGGCAGCATGGCTGGGCTTTCGAGCGCAAACGGGGTGACAATCGCCTGATCACGATGCTGCTGCGCGGTGAGTGGCCTGATGACGAGTTCCTGACAGTGCCACCGGATCACACGATCCGCCAGCGGGCAGGGACCCAATTGATCGACGCATCCAGAGATGGCACGGCAGATGACTGAGATCGTTTTTCAACCGT
Organism: uncultured Anaerolineaceae bacterium; assembly: GCA_964425755.1. GTDB lineage: Bacteria > Chloroflexota > Anaerolineae > Aggregatilineales > Aggregatilineaceae > CAYRNY01. The sequence continues at coordinate 154,775 of CAYRNY010000006.1, read as the reverse complement.
TGGGGCGGCGCGTGAAGGCTGCGCCCGGTGCTACGTTGTTGCACGCGGCACAGTCGGCAGGGGTGGCGCTGGCGGCGGTATGCGGCGGTATGGGTGTCTGCGGGGACTGCCGGGTGCGCGTGCTGCGCGGCGCGGTCAGCGCGCCCAACGACCTTGAAGACGATATGCTCAGCGACAGCGATCGCGTTGCCGGGTACCGGCTGGCCTGCCAGACGCTGATCGAGGGCGACGATCTCATCGTGGTCGATGTGCCGCCGGAATCGTTAAGCGTGATGCAGCGCAGCCAGGTTGAGGGCGAAGAAGCCACCCTGGATTTGAACCCCGTGATCCAGGTCTACGATCTGTGTGGCGTGCCCCCGTCGGTTGACGATCTGCGCGGCGATTGGGAGCGGATTGACGGGGTTGATCCGGCGTGGCGCGTCTCTGCAAAGGTGATCGCGCGGGTGCCGGGCTTGCTGCGGGCGCATGATTGGCGCGTGCGCGTGGTGACGCACGGGCACGCTGTGCTGCACGTCCTGCCGCCGGACCGCACGCCGTTAGGTTTTGCGGTAGATGTCGGCACGACCGGCCTGGCGGCGTATTTGCTCGATCTGACCAGCGGCGAGACGCTCGCTATCGCCGGGACGACCAACCCGCAGATCGCGTACGGTGAGGACGTGATGGCGCGCCTGACGCTGATCATGCGCGAGCAGGACGGCGCGGCGCGCTTACAGCGTGCTGTTGTGGTGGGCATCAATGGGCTGCTGCACACGGTCTGCAAACAGGCGGGCCGGGCGGCTGAGGACGTGGTCGACGTGGTCGCGGTAGGGAACACGGCGATGCATCACCTGTTGCTGGGCCTGCCGATTGACCAGTTGGGCAGCGCGCCCTACGTCCCGGCGCTGGCGTCGGCCATCACGACTCCGGCGCGAGAGTTGGGGCTGGATGTCGCGCCCGGCGCGCAAGTTTACCTGCCGCCCAACCTGGCCGGGTTCGTCGGTGGCGACCACACCGCGATGCTGCTGGCGACCGGAGTCACGGAACAGCCGGGGATCACATTGAGTCTCGATATCGGCACGAACACGGAAGTCACACTCAACGCGGACGGCAAGCTCTGGACGTGCTCGACCGCGTCCGGCCCGGCGTTTGAAGGGGCGCACATCCGTGACGGGATGCGCGCGGCAGATGGAGCGATCGAGCGCCTGATCTGGCGCGACGATTCCCTGACGTGGCTCACGATCAACCACGCGCCGCCGGTCGGGTTATGCGGGTCGGGGATTCTGGACGCTGTCGCGGCGCTGCGCACGGCAGGTATCGTCAGCGCGACCGGGCGCATGGAGCCCGGCCACCCCCAGGTTCACCGCGAAGGGCGCGATACGTGGTTCGAGATTGTGCCGGCGGACCAAACGGGTCACGGTCGCCCGGTTGTGCTCAGCCGCGCCGATGTGAGCGAAGTCCAGTTGGCGAAGAGCGCGATCCGGGCGGGGATCAAGCTGCTGACAGAGCGCGCAGGGATCGATGAGCTGTCGATCGAGCGCGTGATCGTCGCGGGCGCGTTTGGCAGTTACATCGATATCGCGAGTGCGATCGCGCTGGGCATGTTCCCGCCGCTGCCCGTCGAGCGGTTCCACCAGGTGGGTAACGCCGCCGGGATCGGCGCCAAACGGATGCTGATCAACGCGGGCGAGCGCGACCGCGCGGTGGACGTGGTGCGGCGCTTGCATTACATTGAACTGACCGATCACCCGGATTTCAGAGACCGCTTCAGCCAGGCGGTGATCCTGTCCCCTGACCCCTGGCGCTAAGCACGACACCGGGGAACACCTGCAGCAGGCGTTTGAAGGCAAGATGACGGTGTCACTTAACCATACGCGAATGAGATGGGTCTTTGTGGCAGGCATGGCGTGCCTGTGGCTCGTGGGGGCGCTCACCGTGCTGGGCGTGTCATATGGCGCTGCACCAGGTGGCACGTCGACCGCGTTTGTCGAGCCTGCGGGGTGTTGGGAGCCACCGGACAATTACACGCGGCTGTGGGTTGGCGGGGTGCAGTTAAATGCGCGCACGGTGGCGATGCTGGATCATGCGCAGCGGCTCTACAGCGCCCAGGGTGGCGTGATCGAGCTGCGGCGCGCGCTGACGCAGGGCAGTTATAATGCGGGCGGCGTGGCAGCGAGCTTCGGCACGCATGACGGCGGCGGCGCGGTCGATATCTCCGTGCGCAGTCCGGCCAATTGGGAGGTGCTGTACGACGAACTCGATCCGCTGATCCGCGCGCTGCGGGTGGCCGGCTTCGCGGCCTGGGTGCGCGACACGGACGAGCTTTATCCTGGCTCGCCGATCCACATTCACGCGATCGCGATCGGTGACCGCGAGCTTTCTGAGGCGGCACGGGCGCAGATCGACGGTCGTTTTGGGTATCTGCGCGGCTATAACGGTTTGCCGCAGATCGACGGCGTTCCGCTGACTGACCGGCACGGCGGCCCGGTGATCTGTGATTGGATGGTTGCGCAGGGGTTTGGCGATATGCGCGGCCTGCGCAACCCGTACCCGACGCCCGGCGGAACGACGGTGCCGCTCTGGCCGATCCCGTGAGCAAGGTGTAGGTGGCATTATGAGCGTGAAGCTATTGCTCACCGGCAGGCCCGGCAGCGGCAAGACCACGTTGATTCAGCGCGTGCTGGCGCGCGTAGATGCCGACGCGGGCGGGTTCTTCACGCGGGAGATCGCGCCGGAAGGGGTGCGGCAGGGCTTCGAGATGGTCACGTTGGACGGAGAACGCGGAGTCCTGGCGCACGAGACGTTCGACGGCCCGCCCCGCGTAAGCAAGTACGGCGTTGATGTCGCAGCGCTGGACGCGATCGGGGTGGCGAGCGTCCGGCGGGCGCTGGACCGGGGCGCGCTGGTCGTGATCGATGAGATCGGGCCAATGGAGCTTTACTCTCCTGCGTTCAGAGCGATCGTGCTGAAAGTGCTGGATAGTGCGTGCGTTCTGTTGGGAACAGTTGTGCAGCGCAGCACGGCGTTTGGTGACCGTGTCAAGGCGCGCCCCGACATCACCGTGATCGAGGTCCGGCCCGACAACCGCGATGAGCTGGTGGCGGACATCCTGGCGCGACTCCGGGCGGGGGGCGTGACGTTGCACCCGAGCGGCGACTGAAACTCGCTTGAGCGATTCCTGCAATGACTTGCCTATTGCATAGCATATACATCGAGAGACAGCATTGGACCCGACTCAGGTAGCACATTCGGTGCAAGCTCCCGCGTTGCGGCTGCGTTTGCAGTTGGTTGTCTTCACACTCGCCCGGACGGTGCTTAACACGGGGCACCGCATGGTGTACCCGTTTCTGCCGACCTTCGCGCGTGGGCTGGGTGTGGACCTGGAAGCCGTCGCGCTGATCGTCACCGCGCGGTCCGGGCTGGGTCTGGTCAGCCCGGTGTTTGGTTCGCTGGCCGACGTACGCGGGCGGAAAGTCGCCATGCTGGCCGGGATGGGCGCGTTTACGGGGGGCATGGTTTTGGTGGCGCTGTGGCCCACGTATCCCGCGCTGTTTGCGGGGCTGTTGCTGGCGGGGATTGCGAAACTGGTGTTTGACCCGGCGCTGCAAGCGTACATCGGCGACCGGGTGCGGTACGCGCAGCGTGGCCAGGCGATCGCGCTGACCGAGTTAAGCTGGTCCGGCGCATTCTTGCTCGGGATGCCGCTGGTTGGCTGGTTGATCGCGCGGGCGGATGCCTGGCAAGCGGCATTTCCGCTGCTGGCCGTGCTGGGTGTGTTCGCGATCGCGTTGATCTGGCGCATGATCCCGTCCGATGCGGCGCGCGACGGTTCACGCCCGTCGCTGGCACAAGGCGCGCGACTGGTGCTGCGCCACGCCCCTGCAAGGGCCGGGCTGGTGGTCAGCTTCCTGATCAGTGCAGCTAACGAAGCGTTGATGATCATTTACGGCGCGTGGATGGAGGACGCCTTCGCGCTGGCGGTCACGGCGTTGGGGGCGTCGGCGATCGTGATTGGGTTGGCGGAGCTTGGCGGAGAGGGGGCGGTCGCGGGCTTCGTGGACCGGCTCGGCAAGCGCCGCGCGGTCGCGCTCGGGATCGGGTTAAACGCGTTATCTGCGCCGTTGCTTCCGCTGCTGGGGTTCAGCGTGGAAGGCGCACTTGTGGCGTTGTTCCTGTTTTTCATCTCGTTTGAGTTCGCGCTGGTCAGCTCGTTGCCGTTGATGACCGAACTCGTGCCGCACGCCCGCGCGACTCTGATGGCGGGGACCGCAGCGGCGTTCGCCAGCGGGCGCATGACCGGGGCGCTGCTGGGGCCGCGCCTGTTCGCGGGCGGCCTGGGGATGAACGTCGCGGTGGTCGTGGCGTTGGACCTGCTGGCGGTGGCCGTGCTGCTGTTGTACATCCGGCAGGAATGACGCACGTCAGGTGCTGCCAGTCGCACGGCTGCCTGAACATAAGACTTATCGCGGACAGCGAATTAGCCTTTTTGCGGAGGGCCTGATGCAGTACGGTTATTTTGACGATGCACGGCGCGAATACGTGATCACCAACCCTAAGACGCCGGTCAAGTGGATCAACTACGTAGGGACGCTGGCTTTCGGTGGGCTCCTCGACCACACCGGCGGGGCACTGATCTGCAAGGGCGACCCGGCACTGAATCGCATCACCAAGTACATCCCGCAGCTTCCCGCGTCTGCGTTCAAGGGCACGACGTTGTATCTGCGCGTTCACACGGGCGATGGCTACACGGTTTTCTCGCCGTATTTCGTGCCGACCCTGGATGCATACGATCGCTATGAATGTCACGTCGGCATGGGCTACACGCGGATTGTGTCGGAGTTTTACGGCATCCGTACCGAGGCGACGATCTTCGTCCCACTCGGCGAATCACGCCTGGTGCGTGACATCCGCGTGACGAACATCTCCGGCACGGCGCAGACGATCGACGCCGTCCCGGTTGTGGAGTATTCACATTTCGACGCGCTCAAACAGCTTACCAACGCCGACTGGATACCCCAGACGATGCAAAGCGCGGCGCGCACCTACAACGAGCGGTTGATCGTGACGCAGTATCCGTTTATGAATAAGGACCGGCAGGTCAACTACCTGACCTGCAACCTGCCGGTTGACTCGTTCGAAACCGACCGCCGGCGTTTCTTGGGCGCTAACGAATACGGCACCTGGGCCGATCCGCTGGCTTTGCACGAACCGTCGCTGAGCAACTACGAGGCGCTGCGCGGCGATAACATCGGCGCGCTGCTGGTCCCGTTAGGCGAACTGGCCCCCGGCGAATCCAGGCGCTTGATCACGCAGTTGGGGCAGGTGGCGCAGTTGGACGCGGAGACGCTGGACGATATCGAGCGGTTTTGGAACGAGGCAGTGGTGGATGCTGCGTTCACCGCGCTCGAAGCGTTCTGGCACAGTTACCTGTTGACGCTGCAGGTGGAAACGCCCGCAGGCGGGATGGACAGTATGCTCAACGCGCACCATCCACGCCAGTGCTACATCACCAAGAACTGGTCGCGTTACCTCTCGCTGTACCAGTTAGGACTCGGCGCGCGTGGGATGGGGTTCCGTGACAGCGCCCAGGACGTGATGGGCGTGATCGCGCACATCCCCGACGAAGCGAAAGCGTTGCTCACGCAGCTTCTGCACACGCAACTGCGTTCGGGCTGCACGATGCACCAGTTCAACCCGCTGAGCATGGAAGCGACAATGGGCGACGCGCGGTTTGAGCCGGATCGCCCGCAATATTACAGTGACGATCACCTGTGGGCGATCCTGGCGATCGCTGCGTACATCAAAGAGACGGGCGACGTCGCGTTTCTCGATCACACGATCCCCTTTTACGACAAGGACAAACACGGGCAGCCGCTTGAGACAGGCTCCGTGCTGGAGCACATCCAACGCGGGATCGCATTCACGCGGGAGCATACCGGTGCGCACGGGCTGCCGCTGGCAGGTTTTGCGGATTGGAACGACACCGTAAATCTTTCTGAAGGGGCCGAGTCGTTGTTCACGGCCAGCCTGTACGGGCGGGCACTGCGCGAGATGATCGAACTGGCCGCGTTTATGGAAGATGACGCGCGCGCAGCCGAGTACACGGCGTATTTCGACGAGATGCGCGAACGTGTCAACCGGTATGCCTGGGATGGCGCATGGTACATCCGGTACTTCGACGCGCACGGGAAACCGATCGGCTCGCACACGAACGACGCGGGGCAGATTTTCGTCAACGCCCAGTCCTGGCCGGTACTTGCGGGCTTTGCGCCTGAAGACCGCGCGCGCCAGGCGCTGGATTCGGTCAAGCAGCGCTTGAATACCGCGCACGGGATCAAGCTCAGCACGCCGGGCTATGACCGGTACGATCCGGCGATCGGCGGTGTGAGCACGTATCCGCCGGGTGCGAAGGAGAACGGGGGGATCTTCCTGCACGCGAACCCCTGGGTGATCATCGCGGAGACAATGTTAGGCAACGGCGATCGCGCGTTCCAGTATTACGAGCAGATCAACCCGGCAGCCAAGAACAACATGATCGACCGCTACGAGCTGGAGCCGTATGTGTACGCGCAGAACATCCTGGGCGATGAACATCCGCAATTCGGCCTGGGGCGCAATAGCTGGCTGTCTGGCACGGCGTCATGGGTGTACCAGGCGGCGACGCAGTGGATATTAGGCGTCCGGCCCACCTATACCGGGCTGCGCATCGATCCATGCATCCCGCAACGCTGGGACAGCTTCAGCGTGACGCGACAGTTTCGCGGTGCGACATACCAGATTCATGTGTCCAATCCGCAGCACGTCAACCGGGGGGTTTACCGGCTTGAGGTCAACGGCGAGCCGATCGCGGGGGATGTTGTCCCCGTGCTGGAGCCGGACCGGACGCATACGATCCGCGTGACGCTGGGTTGACGCATTGCGTATGTGCTGGTCCGGCAAATTCATTTCTTTTTCGGGATGAAATTCGCTTTGAAAACGTTATAATCAAGGCTGAGAACACACACGTGCCGGGGGAGTGTCCGTGATTCGTTCACGACATCGTTGGGCGTTTACACGCCGCAGTTGTTTCATGCTCACAGTTGAGATTATCGTGTTGGGGTTTGCTGTCTGGCGGCTCAGCATGACGTTGTTCCCTGGCGTGGGTGTTTCCGGCGGTGTGTCTGTCACGGTGCTTAACACGCCACCGCCGACCCCGGTTCGCGACACGCTGCCCACTCTCACCCCTGACACGAGCAGGCCCCCACGCCTGATCGCTTTTCCGGGCGCGTCGATGAGCGCGCCGATCGTCCCGGCGGGGCGCGTGCGCGGGACCTGGGAAACGCGCCATTTAGGGGATTCGGTCGGCCATCTGGTGGGGACAAGCTGGTTTGACGATGCCGGAGGCAACATTGTGTTGGCGGGGCATGTTGAGACCTGGTCCGGCGCGCCAGGGCCGTTCGCGCATCTCTTCGAGGCCAAAACCGGCGATCGGGTGATTTTGAGCGAAGGCGAACGGGAAGAACACTATCAGGTGACGCAGATCGAGCGTGTCGATCCGTACGATATGTCGTGGGTGACACAGGATGGCAAGGACCGCGTGACGCTGATCACCTGCACCGACTGGGATTGGGACAACGAGACGTACTTAGGGCGCTTGATCGTGGTTGCGGAGCCCGTCGCGCATGTCTCACGACAAGGGAATTGACACGCCACGCCGCTTGGAACATTCACATGTTGAACGACAACGGGGCGATCCGCTAAAGCGTCGCCCCGTTTCTTTATTGTGTATTGGCAGGCTGGCGGCTTAGCCCAGTGTGTCTTCAATCGTCGGCGGCACGAGCTCGCGCTCGAAGATCACCGTCGAATCGCCAGCGCCCGCTGTGACGGTTAGCGGGACCACCAGTGTCGAGCGATCGACAAAGCACAACGTCTCGTTGACCGCCTCGCACCAGTAGATCGTCAGATTCACCGCCAGTTCGGTCTGGCCTTCCCGAAGCGTCACAGGGATCTCGACCGGCAAATCTGGCAGAAGTTCGCGATAGTCACGGTATTCCTCAGGCACTTGCGCCACGCTGTTTTCGGGCCAGATCGCGGTAAAGGGAGCCTGGCCGTTCAGCTTGTAACCTTCCGGCATGTTGGCATGAATCCGGATCGTCCCTTCGCCCGCGCGCACGGTCTGCGGCGGCATGGCGATGGCGTCTTCCTGCATCAACGGGCTGGCCCCGAACGTGCTGTCGAAGTCATTTGCAGCGCCGGCGGGATCGTTGATGGCGATCAGGCGCTCGGCGTTCGGGAATGCGACCGTGGTCACGGTTTTGTCGGCCAGGTCCACGACGCGGATCGCGTGATTGTTGGTGTCCGCAATGTAAAGCTTGCCGTCCGCGTAATCAATCCCGCCCGGCTCATAGAACTGCGCGGTCTCACCGTCAGCGAACCCTTCGTCACCCGTGCCGAGGAACGAGACGCTTTCGCGGGTTTCTGGATCGATGCGTTTGATCTTGTTGTTGTACGTGTCGGCGATGTAGAGATAACCATCTGGGGCAACGGTGATGCCGAGCGGGTGTTGCAGCAAGACCTCATCCCCCACGCCGTCACGATCGCCAAAGTCAAACAGGCCGGTGCCCACGATGGTGGTCACGTCCCCGTCAGGGTCCAGGCTGGCGCTGCGGATCGCGCTTGCTTCCGCGTCGGCGAAGTAGAGTTTCTCGCCATCCGTGTCGATGCCGCTGGGTTGGTTCAGCGCGGCCTCGTCGAGCTTCCCGTCGACCAGCGCTTCGCGCCCGGTCCCGGCGTAAGGGCCGACTTCGCCCGTCGCGATATCGTAGACCCACAACTGGTGTGGACCGGCCATCGCGATGTACAGCTTGCCCGCGTGCGCGACGAGGTCCCAGGGGGAATTAAGCGTCATGTCCGGTCCCGGGCCGCCGCGATCGCGATTGTAGCCCAGTTCGCCGGTCCCTGCGACGGTCGTCACGGTGCGTGTCTCCAGGTCCACCGCGCGGATCGCGTGGTTTTCGGTATCCGCGACATAGAGCGTGTTCTCCACCAGCGCCAGCCCCTGCGGGCGGAAGAACTGCGCGTCCTGGAAATCTCCGTTGACCAGGCCAGCATCACCGGAGCCGATGATATCCAGAACTTCGTAGCCGTCCAGCGCCGCGATCACGATCCGGTTGTTGTTGCTGTCCGCGATGAACAGGCGGTTGCCAGCGGTATCTGCCAGCACCTTGCCGGGGAACCGCAGCGGGGCGGTGTGTTCGACGCGTTCGGGCTGCCACTGCGGCAGCGGCTCGCGGTTCAGCAACCCTGCCGCGCCGTATTCCTCGACCATCGTCTCGATGATCGGTTGCATGCGCGGGTAGAGTGGCTCACCGGACATCTGGCCGACGACCTTGCCGTTCGGATCGATCACCATGAAGGTCGGCCAGGCGCGGACTGCATACTGGCTCCACACGGTGAAATCGTGGTCATTCAGGACCGGGTGCTCGACTTCGTAGCGGCGCACGATGCGGCGGATGTTTTCGGTCTCACCTTCGTTGTCGAACTTGGCCGAGTGAACGCCGATGACGACCAGTTCGTCCGCGTACTCGCGTTCGAGCTGCTTGAGTTCAGGGATCACATGAATGCAGTTGATGCAGCCGTAAGTCCAGAAGTCCAGCAGCACAATTTTGCCGCGCAAGTCCTGGACACTGATCGGCGCGCTTGCGTTGATCCAATCCGCGCCGGCTGGGAAGTCCGGTGCGTTAACGGTTCCTGCGTACGTGAAAGCCTCCTCGTCGTCGCCATCCTGTGCCAGCGCGCCTGGCACGCCGGACACGCTCACGAGGACGGCGATCAATGCTATCATTAAGACCCGGTGCAATCGTTTCATTCCTTCACCTCACTGTCACTTGTGCAGCGGCGTATGGGCCAGGCGCAGCCTTGCATACAGTAGATTATGCCATTAATCGGCTGTCGTTGGGGCGTGAATTAGTCAGAAACCTGTCAGAAATATCTCGATCTACAGGATCAAGTGCCATGCTGGCACAAAACAAAGGGGCAATCGCAAGACTGCCCCTGGCTGCTCACGTAGTCGGGGATGGGGATCGTGAGCGCAGTACAAGCATAGTGCGCGCAGGTTAAGCGTCCCTGATCCCGAGGCCAACGCGGGGTTAGTGTCCCGTAATTTAACTTTAATCGGCGATTTTAGTGGTACTCGTCCTCCCACTCATCTTCGTCCCAGTCGTCTACGGCATTGTCGGCGTAGTCCAGCGTCGGAGGACGCAGTTCAACGATCTCCAGCATCGTATTGCATTCCGGGCAGTTGACGAGGTCCCAGATTTCGGTTGTATCACGCAAGGTGACCCAGGCGCCGCACGCTGGACAACGGGCGCGTTGTTTGCCTTTAGGACTGCGGGTCTTGTTCCGTTCGAACGCGTCGTCGTTCATGATCATCTACTCACTGACATCGCAACATAGCTAAAGGTAGCCGTCGTAATATCATGAATCCGGCATGGTGTCAATTACGGCTCGACGCGCACCGTCACCGGTCCGGATTCGGCGCTGTTCCCGGCGGCGTCATATGCAGTGGCCCAAAACGTGATCGTGCCTGCTTCCTCGATGGTCGCGCGCGCGGTGTAGGGCCATTCTTCGACGGTGGCGATCAGTTCCCCGTCCCGGTAAAACTCCACGTAAGCCATCTGCACGTTGTCTTCAGGTTCGGCTTGTAGTGGAATATAAACATCTTCACCTAAACGGTACGCACTATCGGGGGCCGGTTCGCTCAGCGTGACGACCGGCGGGCGGTTGTCGACCGTGACTGACACATACGCGGTTTCGAGCGTATTGTCCGTGCGGACCATTGTCAGCCGCAACGTGTAAACCGCGCCGTCGCTCAGCTCGCTGGTGTCCCACGATCCAAGCAAAATATCGCGCCCCGCTTCATTGCCTTGCGTCTGGATTCGCAGCCACACATCGGGTTGCGTGCCCGTGCCGTAGTCCAGCCGGTAGTATGCGAAATTCTCGTCGCTGACGTTGCCGCGAATATCGACTTCGCCTCGCACACGTGCCAGGAACGGCGGCGAGATGATCGCGACCGGGCTGGATGGTGAGGTTGCCCCGGCGACATCATACTCAGATGGTGGGAAGCGTTGCCCGGTCTCGCGCGCCCAGGCGCGGACTTCCGGCGGGTAATCGAAAAATACCATCTGTTCGACACACGCGGGCGGCGACGATGCGTTTGCCAGACGGCCCGTACAGACGTTCACGGCGTAATTTTCCCAATACGTATCGGCCTGCACAGGCTGTGTGTCGATCCCTAGCGTGGGATCGACGTAGAATAGCTCGCGCGTTTGGGGGCAATAACGTGTCGGCAGCAAGCCGGAGGTCTGGCACACGACGCGTTCGGTCACGGTGCTCGGCTGGATCCATTCCTGGCGCGGCAGCGAGTCGCGCGTGTGGACGTATTCCATCACCGCGTGCCAGATTGGAGCCGCGCCGGTGATGCCGGTGATGTCGGTCATTGACGAGTTGTCGTTGTTGCCGACCCACACGCCGGTGGCGATCTGCGGCGTGTAACCGATGGTCCAGCTATCGCGGTTGTCGTTGGTGGTGCCGGTTTTGGCGGCGGCGGGACGTGAAAGTTCCAACGGGTTGCCTTCGCCATAGGCGGGCTCGCGTGCGCTGGTATCCGCCAGGATGTCGGTCATGATGTAGGCGAGCGCCGGTTCCAGCACGAGGCGTTTCTGGTAAGTCGCTGTTTCTTCGCCGTACTGCCAAAGCACGCGCCCGTCGGCGTCCTCGATGCGCAGCACGGCGACCGGGTTCAGCGTGCGGAATCCGGGCGCGCCCTGGTCTTTATATACCGGCATGCCGATCATGTAGCCGCCGGTGTTGAAGACGTTGTAGGCGTAAGTCAAATCCAGCAGTGACGCCTCGCCACTGCCCAGCGCCAGCGACAGGCCATAGTTGCTCGCCTGGGTCAACGAGTTGATCCCCAACCGGTGCGCTGTGCGAATAATCGGTCCCAGCCCGATTACGTTCGCGATCTGGACGGGGGGGACGTTGTACGAGTTCGCCAACGCGTCGCGCACGCTCATCGGGCCGTGGTACTGGCGGTCGATGTTGACCGGGGTGTAAGGTTGCCCGCCGTTGTCGAACGTGATTGGCACATCATAGGTCATGGTCGCGGCGGTGATCCCGTTCGGATATCCCGGCACCGGCCCTTGAAGAAATGCCGCCATATATACGAACGGTTTGAAGGTGGATGCGGGCTGGCGCTGCGCCAAGACTGCGTTGTAGTTTCCCTGGATGCCCTCATTCCAGTAGTCGACGCTGCCGACCATGCTTATGATCTCACCGGTTTCGGCACGCAGGACGATCACGGATGCGTTTGTGACAGTGCGTGCGGTGTTCTGCAGGTCAGCCGGCAGCGGTGGCAAGTAGCTGGCCGCGGGGCAGGGCGTGCCCATGCTGGTGTTGTACGTGATCTGCGGGTCGGCAGCGTCCAGCCGCGCGACGTGACTACGCGCGACACATTCCGCCTGCAACTGGAGATCGAGGTCCAGCGTGGTGTAGATGCGCAGGCCGCCACGCGTGACAAGGCGCTGTCCGTCCAGGCCCAGATCGTTGAGGATCGCTTCTGTTTCAGCGCGGGCATACGTGGCGAAGTGCGGCGCGATGATGTCGAAGCGTTCGGCGAACGGCTGCACGACCAGCACTTCACGCGATGCACTGTCGGCTTGTGCCTGGGTGATGTAACCTTCCTTGACCATCGCCTGCAAGACCAGTTCCTGACGTTGTTTGGCGGCGATGGGATTGTCGATCGGGTTTTGCAGGGGGAACTGGGGGATCGCGGCGAGCATGGCCGCTTCCGCGAGGCTCAGGTCGCGCGCGGGCTTGTTGAAGTACTGCTGCGCGGCGGCCTCAATGCCGTAGGCCAGGCCCCCGTAGGGATTTGTGTTGACGTACCATTCCAGGATTTGCGCTTTGCTGTAAATGCGCGAGATCTCCGTCGCGAGGATCACCTCTTTGACCTTGCGATCCACGCTGATCTCGCGCCGATCGGCAACATCGAGCAGCACATTGCGTACCAATTGCTGGGTGATCGTGCTGCCGCCCTGGATGTACCCGCCCGTGAGGTTGTTCCACAGTGCGCGCAGCATGCCGCGCAGGTCGAAGCCGGGGTTGTTGTAGAAGCTCGTGTCTTCAATGGCGACGGTCGCGTCCAGGAAATACTGGGGCAGATTGTCGATGCTGACCCAGCGCCGGTCACCGCCGGTCGGATCGATCACTTCGTAGAGCACGGTTTGCCCGGTCCGGTCGTAGAGCACGGAAGTTAAGAACGCGTCCTCTTCGGCGGCGACGATGTCTTCCGGTGGGGGCAGTTGGCTGGCGTAGTGATTGTAAATTGCCACGAACGCGAGCGTTGCGAGTAGCACAGCGACCACGCTGATGCCGACCATGGAGGCGATAAGGGCGCCGATCCAGCGGAACGCGCGCGGGGCGGTGGTCCGGCGAGCCTGACGGTGTCTGCGACGCTGGCGCGCGAGCCGCGTCATGTAAAAATCCAACATGTGCTACACTTGTGGCTGAGCTTGGCGATCCGAATTTGAACGGTATCATAGCATGAGCTAGATAGGCTCACAAATTTGCACTTGCCTGAGAGGGTTGCTAGACTGGCCGGGGCGCAAAGCATATCCAACCGCCATTTCTATCGCATGCAGACAACTGACTAACGTGACTGTATGAAGTTCGTGCTGTCAGGATGGGGAAAGGACAGCTTGCAATGGCATTACCGGAAGAGACGCATATTGCAATTGTGGAAGATGATGAATTTCTGCGCGGGCAGGTAAAAGAGGCTTTTGAGGCAGAGGGTTTTTTTGTTACGGCCTTTCACGATGCGATACCGTTTATGCGTCATGTGCATGAGTACGGTCTGCCACATCTTGCATTGATCGATCTCAAACTGCCCGCGCAACACGGCTTCCAGCTCAGCGAAGAGCTTAAAGCGTTGGGCGATGTGCCAATCGTCTTCATCACCAGCGAAAAAGAAGCTGACACGATCATCAAAGCGCTGACGAAATATGCCGACGATTACGTGACGAAACCGTTTGCTATGGGCGTTCTTGTCGCGCGGGTGGTGCGCGTCTTGAGCCGGGTACCACATTTTGATTACGCGCGCTCGCCGGTCATCCACGTTGACGACTGGTTGTCGATTGATTTTGCAAAGGGACGCCTGTTGTTGCCAGGAAGCCAGGTTGTGCCGCTGACGCCGACCGAAGCCAATTTGCTGTACATCCTGGTCGGCAACAGGGACCGTGTCGTGTCGTCGGATGTGCTGCTGGCACGTGTGTGGCCGTTTGAGGAGGTGTATGAGGACACCCTGCGGGTACACATGCATCGTTTACGTGGCAAGCTGGAGCCGGATCGCCGCCAGCCCCGTTACATTCATACCGTGCGCGGGATCGGCTATTTGTTTAAGACCCCGGCAGTCGATCCGGAAAAAGAGACGATGATAACCGTTCCGTGAGCGCGTGTAGGCGGATGGCGGTCTTGCGGTAGGCGGACGGAGTTTCCATGAGCCGGATTCTGGTTGCAGAAGACGAACTCCATATTTTGCTCCTGATCCAACGCAAATTAGAGGCAGCGGGCTTTACCGTCATCACGACCGGCGACGGAAATACGGCGCTCGCGATCGCGTTAGATGACCGGCCCGATCTACTGCTGCTGGATGTTATGTTACCAGGGCGCGACGGTCTGGATGTGTGCCGCGAGGTCAAGGCCGCATTTGGCAGCGACGCGCCGCCGGTCATTCTGATTTCGGCGCGCGGCCAACAGGTTGACGTCGAAGCCGGGTTAGAGGCCGGGACGGATGATTACGTCATCAAGCCGTTTTCACCACGCATGTTGCTTGAGCGCGTGCAAAGCTTCGTGACTAATTGAACGGTGAGCGCGTAGCGACCGGGCCAGCGGTATCTTGCATGCCCCGTGAGTCGCAGAAGCCACAGCGCGCGCGTTTGCCCGGTGAAGGACAAATACACAGCCGAAATAACACGTCTGAGCCATAAATGCCGCCTGCCGCGTGAGCGCTGGAATTAGTGAAAAATGTAAAATCCCTTACCAGATTTGCCGGTTTAATGTTAATCGTAACACTGGTCTTTTATACTATCAGTACATTTGAGTTGGATATGCTCCCGGCCCAAATCCCGCTTACCCTAGAGCATCTCTTCCCCACCCCATCCAGCTCAAATGCAAGGACCGCCTAGCGGTCCTTTCTTTTTTGTGGGGCGTCAGTCTTGTGTGGGCGAGATCGTGACGGGCTGCACGATGAAGTAATCCGCTGGTTGGGATTGCTCCGGCGTGGTGACGGGAAGCGGTTGGTTGTCGCCATACCAGTAAACCTTGACGCCCAGCCGGTAGCTCCCTGCGGGCAGCGTGTCCGGTAGGCGGATGTGGTGCTGGTCGAAAACCAGATTGCCGGATTCCCACTTGCTCGTCGGTGACGCGCCATCCAGCGGTGGGCCGTCATGTTGCGCGACCAGCGCACCGGCTTCATCCAGTAGAAACACCGAAACGCTGTAGTCCAGCGGTAACGGCTGCTGGGCGATCCACCATAATGCAACGCGCAGCGCTGTGCCGGGTGCGGCTTGCGCCGGGGCATGGACTCTTTGCAGCACGAGTTGGTCGCTGAACCGGGCGGCCAGCGTTGTGTCAAGCCGGTCATAGCGGTAGCTATATAGCGGCGTGCCCGCGTGGTCGATACTGAGCGCGGCGGTGCGCTGGAACCCTGCGCGCGCGATCAGCTCGCCGTATTCGGTCATCGGTTCGTCGCCCCAGTAGATCAGCCAGAACGAGTCTTGCTGCTGCAGATAGTCAAACAGGGTGGGCAGGAACAGGACCCCGTAAGTGTCGCGCCATTCGCGGAGCGAGACATGTGGCGTGTCAGTGCCCATTTGCCGCGCGATATAGTAGCGCACGGGGAAATCACCCACCCAGATATCCGTCAGCACCGGCTCGCCGTCCAGGTGATAGGCGGTCACGTTCTGCGTGACGGCGCGCCAGTCAGGATAGCTACGGCGCGCGTCGACCGTCGTCAGCCCGATCACCAGCACCAGCCCGGCGGTAAACCAGCGCGCGGTAGGTGGCAGATTTGCCAGTCCGTGCCCTACCAGCACCGCCAGTGCAGGGACGATCACAATAAAGTTTCGCACGGTCAGAAACTCGCGCCGGGCGTTGATGATCACCGTCAAGCCGACCATGAAGACGATCCACACCACCAGCAACAACGTTGGCCATAGTGGGCGGATGCGCAGCCGGGCGTGGACTGTCGTCCCGCTGCGCCGGTAATTCAGATAGACCAGCCCGATGAGCGCGAGCAGACCAAACAGCGCGTAATGCTGGCCCAGCAGGGCAGTGCGCACCATGCGGTAGGTTTCAAGGTTGTTGGGCAGCGCGTTTTGATAGTAGAGGGGATTGTCCCAACGCACGCGGTTTTGATCCAGCAAGACCAGGAACCAGGGCGCAAACGCCGCACAGATTGATCCGAACAGGAACAACGCATCGGCCAGCCGGCGCAGCGGACGCATCGTCAGCAGCATGTGGATCAGCTGAGCCAGCAGCACATAGCCGCCGAGGTAGTGTGTGTATAGCAGCAGGATCGAACTGAGCACGTAGCCGATCCGGTTGGCGCGGCTTGGCTGGTGCCACCAACGGGCGTAGAACAGGCTCGAGAAAACGATGAGTGTCGCCAGCAGGCTGTAGTGCCGTACTTCTTGCGCCAGGTCGATGTGCAGATCGGCGATCGCGAGCACCAGTGCGGCGAACAATCCCGCCCGTGTGCCGTACAGAGTCCGGCCTAGCTGGTACGTCCCGGCGATTGCGAGCATGGCGATCAGCACGCTGAAATAACGCGTGGCGAGTTCGCTATCGCCTGCCACATTGCGCCACAGCCGGAACAGCATGAAAAACAGCGGTGGGTGCTGGTCCGCTGCCAGCGTGCGCGTGACGTCATCCAGGCCCGGCCCCGCGCTGAGCACCATCGTCCAGCCTTCGTCAGCCCACAGGCTGCGTGAATCCACGTCAATGATGCGTAGCGCCCAGCCCAACCCCAGAATCACCAGTAACAGCACGAGCCGGGTGTAGGGCCGCGTGCGCTCAAACGCCTGGTGATCTGCCAAGTTCATGATGACACCTTCTCCGCTGCGGGTAAGCTGTGCCGGCAACACGTGAGCCGGATTGTATCGTGCGCCTTGCAGTCTGCAAACCGTCCAGGCGATAGCTAAGTTTATTTTTTCAAAGCTGTGGTATGCAAATCCTAACGGAACGTGCTAGGCAAGCGTTAACGAACGGTGTAGACTGTGTTAAACCTACTGCGGCAAGGAGTGAAACGTCGAGATGGAGCGCCTGTTGTTATGCGCCAAGCGGCATAATTTTGATGCGTGTGTCCGGCTGGCTCAGGAGTATCAGACCGGGATTGAGGTGCAGACGTTTGCCTATCCCCCGCTGTTCGCGGATGGATGGCGCGCTGTGATGCGCGACTATCAGGCCCGGCTGCGTGACGTGCCGGGCGCGATCGCGCTGCATGGCCCGTTCATGGACCTCGCGGGCGGCAGCCTCGACCCGTTGATCAATGACGTGGTGCGCCAGCGCGTCGAACAGGCGCTGTATATCGCCGGTGAGCTGGGGGCGCACACGGTCGTGTTTCACGCCAATTTCATCGCCACGATCCAGAATGCCGAATATCGTGAGGGCTGGACGCAACGCCAGGTCGATTTCTGGGGGCCGCTGGCGGAACAGGCACAGGCTAATGACCAGGTGATCGCGCTGGAGAATATGTGGGAGTTTGATCCCGATATCATCGGGGATGTGCTGCGCCAGCTCGGAGCGCCCGGTTTGCGGGCGTGCCTCGATATCGGGCACACGTTCCTGTTCTCCGACCTGCCGCTTGATCACTGGCTGGCGCGCCTGGAAGGGTATATCGTGCACGTGCATGCCAATAATAACAATGGTGAACTGGACTACCACCAGGGATTGGATGAAGGCGTGCTTGATTACCGCGCAATCGTGCCGCAGTTAGCGCGCGTTAATCCGGTCCCGTCGGTTGCATTGGAGATCGAACATACCGACGCGATCCGGCGCAGCCTGGAATTTTTGCGGCAGATCACCTTGCAGCAGTAGGATGTGCAAACCGGTCAGAACAGGCGCAATTGCTGGGTCGGGCGTTTGCCGTCCAGCAAGATATAGGCTTCCGCGCGTTTCACGTTCCGCACCCCGATAGCGCGCAGGTCGTCAAGACTGTGCAGCCGGCCTGCCCGCCGCGCTCGCACGATCTGCGTGGCGCTCTTGCCGCCAATCCCGGGAATACGCAGCAGGTCATGCCTGCTGGCAGAATTGATCTCAACGGGCGCGTGCAGCAGGTTGGCGTCAGCCCAGGCGCGCTTGGGATCGGTCGCCTGCGGCAGGTTGCCGTCGGCAGTAAACGGCAGTTCTTCGACATCGAACCCGTAATCACGTAGCAGGAAACTGGCCTGGTACAGCCGGATGCGGCGTGTATCCAGTGTCGCGGGGTGGTTGTCCAGCGGCGTGTCAGCTACCGGGCGAAACGCGGAGAAGTACGCCCGTGCCAGCCCTAACTGCCGGTGCAGGTCCGCCGTTATGCTGAGCAGTTCGACATCCGATTCTCCCGCCGGACCGACGACGAACTCCGTTGTGCTGCTCGGCGCGAGCGTTCCGCCACTGTCGCGGCGCAGCTCTTCGACCCACGCCAGGCGCGTGAGTAGCTCGGTGGTGAAATCTTTGCCCGGCGCGATCTGTGCCAGCCGTGTGGCGCTGGGCGCTTCCAGGTTTGCCGAAACGCGATCCGCGAGTTCCATCGTGCGCCGGACCTGGTCGCGTTCCGCCCCCGGCATGATCTTGAGGTGCATATAGCCGCGAAAGTTATATTTCTCGCGCAGGATGGTGCCCACGTCAATGATGGCATCCTGCGACGTTACGCCGCCGCGAATCACGCCGGATGACAGGAACAGCCCTTCAACCGCGCCCGCATTGTAGAGCGCCATGAAGCCGCGCGCCATATCGTCGGGTGCCAGCGTGACGCGGCGCATGCTCGAACGTCCCGCGCGAAACGGGCAGTAGAAACAGTCGCGCTCGCAGGCGGTGGTCGTCATGGCTTTAAGCACCGGCATTTTCCGGTTGCCCGCCGTGACGTGTGTCACGCAGTCGCTCAGGTCCGGTGGCAGCCGGCGCGGTCGGGATTGGGTTTCGTGCGTTGGCGCGTCGCCAACAGACTCGAATTCGGCTGTCCCGCGTAAGGCGTGCAGCAGGTCGTGTCCGTCCATGCGGCCCTCATCAGGTTGCTGGCATGCGTCTAGACTACCTACCAGTATACCGAACTTATGTTCTGATGACAAGGCGATAAAACGCTCTGGTGCCCGGGCACCAGAGCGGCAGATGCGCATCGATCGTCGCGCGCAGTGCGAGGTTATTCGGCTTTGTCGCGCATGTCCTCGATCATGCCTGCGAGCGGGTCTTCTTGCGGTGGCACATCGTCGGGCGGTGACTGGCGGTACAGCTCCGTCGCTTTGTCGATGAACAGCACGCCATCGAGGTGATCGATCTCGTGCTGGAACACGCGCGCCAACCAATCCCGCGCCTTGATGCGGATGTCTCTGCCTTCGCGATCCTGGCCGCGCACCGTCACCGCCACATGGCGCATCACCGGGCCGTAGTAACCGGGGATCGAAAGGCATGCTTCAATCCCGTCGACCATCTCGCGCGAGGCGCGCACGATCTCCGGGTTGACCACAACGTGCAGCACGCCGGCATCCTCGCCGTATTCGGCGCGTGATTCCTCGTCGTCCGGCAGCCGGACGACGATCACGCGCTGGCTCGCAGCGACTTGAGGTGCGGCCAGCCCCACGCCAGGCGCGTCCAGCAATGTGTCGATCATGTCATCGATCAAGGTCTGGAGTTTGGGATCGTCAAACTGCGCCACCTTGCGCGCTTTCTTGCGCAGGATGGGATTCTTTGGAGTGATGATCTCCCGAACAGCCATCGCAATAACCACTTTCTGTATCGTATCCTCAATTATTGGAGATTGTAGCGAATTCCCCTGGCTCCGTAAAGCACCACGCACACTTCTAAGCCAATTCTGATATGCTTAAGGTGGTAATGGGAATCGCGTCTGCCGGACCGGCGTTGACGGGGCCGCCCTAAGTACGCTATCCTCATGGGCGCTGTCAGGCAATGCAACCGGGTGAGACAAAACCGATGGCCGAATACGAAGCCGTAATTGGGTTGGAAGTGCACGCGGAATTGATGACCGCGTCCAAGATGTTTTGCGGGTGCGCGGTGGTGGACAGCACATCCGCCGAACCGAATACCGTGATTTGCCCGGTGTGCCTGGGCATGCCGGGCGTGCTGCCGGTCGTCAATCACCGCGCGATCGAGATGGGACTACGCGTCGGGCTGGCGCTCAACTGCGACATTCCAGAATTCAACCGGTTTGCCCGCAAGAGCTACTTTTACCCCGATCTGCCGAAAGGCTACCAGATCAGCCAGTACGATTATCCGCTGGCGATTGACGGCTGGCTGTCAATCGACCTGCCGGATGGATCGGTTAAACAGGTGCGGATCAAGCGCGCGCATCTGGAAGAAGACACCGGCAAGCTGACGCACGTCAACGCCCACAGCCTTGTGGACCTGAATCGCGCAGGGGTGCCGCTGCTGGAGATCGTGACCGAGGCCGATCTGCGGAGTGCGGAAGAGGTCGAAGCCTACGCGCGGAAGTTGCGCGCGATCCTACGCTACCTGGGCGTTAACAGCGGCGATATGAGCAAAGGCGTGCTGCGCATGGAGCCGAATATCAGCGTGCGCCCCGCCGGATCGGATGAGTTCCGCACGCGCACCGAGATCAAAAACCTGAACAGCATCCGCAGCCTGGCCCGTGCGACGGCATACGAGATCGCGCGCCAGATCGAGGTGTGGGAGTCCGGCGGCGCGGTGCAGCAGGCGACGATGGGCTGGGACGAGGTGCGGCAGGTCACGGTTGTGCAGCGGGTCAAAGAAAGCGCCGATGATTACCGTTATTTCCCCGAGCCTGACCTGCCGGTACTCGAGCTTTCCCGCGCGTGGATCGAGCAGGTGCGCGCTGAACTGCCCGAACTGCCTGATGCCAAGCGCGAACGCTTTATGCATGATTTCGGCCTGGGGCAGGATGACGCCGCCGTGCTGGTCGCTGAGCAGGCAGTCGCGGACTATTTCGAACGGGCGGTTGCAGCGGGCGGCGACGCGAAACAGGTGGCGAATTACATCATCGGCGAGGTGTTCCGCCAGATGAACGACTCTGGCGTGAATCGCGAGGATATCGGCACGATCAAGCTCACGCCGGGGATGCTGGCGGAACTGGTTTCGCTGGTGCAACAGGGTACGATCAATCACGGCGTGGCGAAACAACTGCTGGAAACGCTGTACAGTGAAGGCGGTGATCCGGTGCAACTCGTCAAGGAACGCGGGCTGGCGCAAGTCTCTGACGAGACCGTGTTAGGGCAGACCGTCGCTCAGGTGCTGGCCGCGCATCCCGACGAGGTCGCGCGTTATCTGGCCGGTGAGAATAAGCTGATCAAGTTCCTGATGGGCATGGTCATGCGCGAGCTACGCGGCAAAGGGGATGCAAGAATCGTGCAGCGGCTGCTCGCGGAGCAGTTGGAGCAGCGGCATGATTAGCGGCTACTGTAAGTCGATTCGTAATAAGTAACATGATTTTGAACATATGTTCTGATCATGTTATAATCAAGTATCCCAATTAAAAACTGAGCAACAGTTCCGTTGCTCAGCCAACCACGTAACCGAGCAGCAAGGCAAGGAGCAAAGCGAAATGGCAGGCTATCAGTACACAGTGATCATTGGCAATGTTGGGCGCGAGCCGGAATTGCGCTACACACAGAGTGGCGTGGCCGTGTGCGATTTTAGCGTGGCCGTAAGTCGCCGTTGGACCGATCGCCAGTCGGGGCAACAGCGCGAAGAAACCACGTGGTTCCGCGTCAGTGCGTGGCGCGGCCTGGCCGAAACCGTGAGCCAGTATGTCCACAAGGGCATGCAGATCATGGTCGCGGGGCGCGTGGATGCCAGCGCGTTCATCGGGCAGGACGGCGAACCGCGCGCCAGCCTGGAACTGACGGCGCTCGATATCCAGTTCCTGGGACGGCCCGGCGAGCGTGCGGATGTCCCCGATGATAGTGGCGACTACGACAGTGACTATTCCGAGAGCGCGGAAGATCTGCCGTTTTAGCCGCGTGGTGTGACAGGTATGCCTGCCGCGGGGTCCGGTGTGAGCTTCGGGGGCAGATGCGGTATAGTAACAGTATCAGCCGGCAGCCGGACTGAGAACACTCTCGCGGCTGTCTTGCGTTGCCGGTCGATATGAACGGAACGAGCAAGGTATAGGAGACACGTTTAGATGCCCGAATCGAACAAAAAAAAGCCGGTGCCCCGGCGCTTGAATCTGGAGATCCCTGCCGATCTGGCAGCGACATACGCCAATTTCGCGATCATCACCCATTCGCCCTGGGAAGTCTTTGTTGACTTCGCGCAGATTCTGCCCAACACGCCGAAAGCGCGCGTCAAAAGCCGCATCGTGCTGACGCCTACCAACGCCAAGATGCTGCTCAGGGCGCTGCAGGACAATATCACGCGCTACGAGGCCCAGCACGGTGAGATCGAACTACCCAAGCGCGCGCAATCGCTCGCCGATCAATTGTTCAGCACGATCCGGTCCGGCGGCATGTCCGATACCGGCGAGGGGGACGACGGAGACGACGAGGACGGCGATTCTTCCGGCACTGACGAAAATGGCAGCCCGAATGCTGAAGCGCCCGACGAGGACCCGCAGCATGACTGATTTTGAGACTCTTGATGCGCTTGCCGAAACCGTGCGCACCGAATTCGAAGCCAAGACGAGCGCGCGGGACGCCGCGATCAACCAGTCGCGCATCTTGATCCAGCACTGCGCCAACGCGATTCGCGCGGTTCACCGCCACGAGTGGGATACGGCTCGCGAGCGCCTGAAACAAGCCCGCGAAGAAGCGGACCGGCTGCGGGAGCAGGTGACGGATTTCCCCGATCTTTACCACAGCGGTTACACGCAGGACGCGCTGAAAGAGTACGTCGAGGCGTTTTGCACCTACGCGCTGGTGCGCGATGAGGCGTTGCCCACGCCGGAGTCGTTGAACGTTGAAGCGGCGGCCTATCTGAACGGGTTGGCGGAAGCGGCAAGCGAGCTGCGCCGGCAGATTCTCGATATCATTCGCAAAGGACACTCTGATGAAGCCGAGCGCTTGCTCGACGCGATGGATACGATTTACGGCGTGCTGATTGCGTTCGATTTTCACGATGCGATCACGGGCGGGCTGCGGCGCCGCCTGGATCAACTGCGCGGGGTGCTGGAGCGCACGCGCGGCGATATGACTAACAGCCTGCGCCAGCAGCGGCTGCAGGAAGCGCTCGCGGAGTTCGAGCGCCGGATCGGGTTGGAAGGCAACGGTGAGGCGTCCGGTTAGCCCGGCTGCTGTACGGGCGTGGGGCGATCATGTTGTGAGCGTTGGTATTGCGTCAGGGTGACGACGGGCCAATCCGGTGGTGGTCGCGCACACTGATTACAACGCCGAATTGAAGGGGCAGGCGACATCATGCCAACCGTACAACGCTTTTTGATTCAGGACGGTGAGCAGGCCGGTAAAGCGATCGAACTAGACAACTTTCCGTTTACGATTGGCCGCGCGCGGGATTGCGATTTTGTGTTGGATTATACCGGGATATCACGGTTGCATGCCCAATGCACCAGCGATCACCTGAACATCTTGCTCGAAGATATGGGCAGCACCAACGGCACCTTTGTCAACGGGCGGCGCCTGGAACCTGGCGAGACCTACCGGCTGCGTGCGGGCGACGTGGTCAGTTTCGCGAAGGTCTGCACCTGGGTTTTTGACGATCCGGCCACGACCGCGCAGATTGACAAAGTGCAGGTCAAGCCGGGGCTGCATATCGACTACGCCGCTGCCCGCGTGACCGTTGGGGGAACCCCGTTACAGCCCCCGCTCAGCCCGAACCAGTTCGCGTTGCTGGCGGTGTTGTATGATAATGCCGGGCGGATCGTCGATCGTGACGCGATCGTCGCGCACGTCTGGGGGCCGGGCGAAGAGGTCAGCGACCAGACGATCGATGCCCTGGTGAGCCGGCTCCGTAAGCGTCTGGCCGAAACCGATCCTGGTCATGAGTACATTATTACCCGGCGCGGCTTTGGGTTGATGTTCCAGAATCGCAAGCCGTGACAGTTCAAACGCGCCAGTATAGGACGGGGAGACAACGTGACCGACCAGCAACAACGTGACATCATTCTCGCGTCGGAATCACCCCGCCGGCGCGAGTTGTTAGGTTTAACGGGGCTGTCATTCCACTGCATAGCTGCTGATGTTAACGAGACGCCGCTGCCGGGCGAAACGGCGCGCGCCTACACGGTCCGGCTGAGCCGCGCAAAAGCGCAGGCTGTGCGCGTGGCTGTTACGCGTCCAGCACTGGTACTGGCGGCGGATACCACCGTTGTGGATGGTGACGACATTCTCGGCAAGCCCGCCGACGCCGCCGAAGCCCGGGCGATGTTGTTGCGGCTGCGCGGGCGCGCGCACCAGGTTTATACCGCGCTGACCGCGATCGACAGCGTGACGGGCCGGCAGATCACAGATGTCGCTGTGACGGACGTGCCCATGCGCCAGTACACGGATGCCGAGATTGACGCGTATATCGCCAGCGGCGACCCATTTGACAAGGCGGGCGGATACGCGATCCAGAATAGCGGGTTCCAGCCGGTCAGTTTGCAGCATGGCTGTTATGCAAACGTGGTTGGGCTGCCGCTGTGCCACCTGCTGCGCGTGCTGCGCCAGTTCGATATCGCGCCGCCGGCGGATGTGCCGTTGCGCTGCCAGCAGCACCACGATTACACCTGCGATGTGACGGATGACATTCGTGCAGGCAAGCCGTCAGTTACCGCGAATACTGGCGCAGGGCAGCCGTAGTTCGACGCGTTGCGGCACGGGCGCTATAATGGCGGTAGAGGCGCGTCAAAAAAATAGCCAGGGGGGTAAAGCCTGCGTCGTGCAGACTGTGCTTTACCTCTTTTGATTTTTGCCACGAGGGATACGCTATGCGAACAACGATGTACCGGCTTGTTTTGGCTGTCGTGGTGGGTTCGCTGTTGGTCACCGCTTGCGGGAGCGTGGCTCCCAGTGCATCGGTGGGCCAAGGTGATCTGAACGTGCGCTCGCAGCTTACTTTGGAGCAAGCGGACCAGGTCGCGGAGACGTTTCTGCAGGCGTGGGAGCAGGGCGATTACGTCACGATGTACAGCCTTATCAGCCCCAACAGCCGCGATGCATACAGCGAAAGTGAGTTCAGCGATGAATACACAAGCACCGCTACGAGACTAACGCTGAACACGCTCACCACGCAGATAAATAACTCGCTGCGGCAGGGCGCGACGGCGGCGATCATGTACGATGTCGTGTTTCAGACTGAAATGTTCGGCGAGATCGTGGATGGCGATCGTATCCTGCGCCTGATCGAAACCCCTGATGGCTGGCGCGTCGCGTGGTCACGGATGGACATCTTCTCCGATCTGGCCGAGGGGGCGCGCCTGGAACGCCAGCAAACGTTGCCAGGGCGCGGCAATATCTATGATCGCAACGGCAATGTGCTGGTCGACCAAAACGGGCGCTCGGTGGGGGTCTATCTCGTGCGGCAGGATATCGAGGACGAAGCGGCATGTATCGAGCTCATGTCGCGTATCTTGAAGCGCGAATATGTCGAGGTCGAGACGCAGTTTAACCGCTTTCTGCCTGAAACGCGTTTTCTGATCGGCGAGATCGATCCTGAAACATTTGACCGGGAGCAGGCGAACCTGTTGCAGTTGTGCGCGGTGGGAGATGACGATTTTGATACTGTGATCGGCAGCACGCGCCGTTACTACGGAGACCTCGCGCCGCACATCATCGGGTATGTGGGGCCGATTCAGCCGGAGCAAGTGGAGCAATACGAACGGCTTGGGTATCCGCGTAACGCGCTGGTAGGGCAGTTGGGGATCGAGAGGTCCTACCAGGAGTACCTGGCCGGAAAACCGGGAGGGCGGCTGGTGATCATTTCCCCGACGGGTGAGCGGCTGCGCGAACTCGCGGCGACCGAGCCTGAGCCGGGTCAGAGCGTCTACTTGACAATTGACCGGAACCTGCAGGAAGCTGTGCAAAACGCGTTTATCGAGGCGTATAACTACGCTACGCCGACCTGGGCGCAGACGTCGCGCGGTGGGGCAGCTGTCGTGATGAACCCCAAAACCGGCGAGATTCTGGCAGCCGTGAGCTATCCCTGGTTCAACCCAGGGCTGTTTAACCCCGATTCACTGATGAACAACGAAGCGCGCTTGCAGGAAATCACCGCGTTGAATAACGATTCGCGCACGCCGTTGCTGAACCGTGTCACGCAAGCTGAGTTGCCTGCCGGTTCGGTGTTCAAGATCATATCGACCGCTGCCGGGCTGGACAGCGGGGTGTTCTCTCCGAATCACAGCATCACGTGCACTGGCACGTGGTACGGCGGGCAGTACGGCGATGGACGCGAGTACCGTACCGACTGGCTGAGAACCGGGCACGGTTTCGTTGATTTTCCGCTGGCGCTCACGTATTCGTGTAACGTCTACTATTGGGAGCTGGGCGTTGCGCTGTACAACGAAGACCCCCAACTGTTGACCCGGTATGCGAACCAGATGGGGCTTGGCGTTGCGACCGGCCTGGAGGATCTGTCAGAGGAGACGGGGCAGATCCCGGACGAAGACTTTGTGTTTCGCACCGAGGCCCGGCGGTGGAATATCTCCGACACGCTGAACATGGTGATCGGGCAGGGCCAGATGCAGATCACGCCGCTGCAGATCGTGCGTATGGTGGCATCGGTCGCGAACGGTGGCCAGCTAATGAAGCCGCTGTTTGTCGATCGTGTGCAGATCATCGGTGAAGAGCCGGTCTACCAGGCCCAGCCGGAAGTGATTGATGCGCTGGATTACGCTCCGAGCGTGTTCTCGCAAATCCAGCAGTCGATGTGCGATGTGACGCTGAACCCCAATGGCACCGCGCGTTACATCTTCGAACAGTGGTATTCTTACCAGCGCGGAAACGGGTTCAACGTGACGGTCTGCGGCAAGACCGGCACCGCCCAGGCGTCTGGTGATTCGCCCCCGCACGCGTGGTTCGTGGCGTTTGCGCCGCAGGACGATCCGGAGATCGCGGTCGCAGTCGTAGTCGAGAATTCGTGCGAAGGCTCGGAAGTCGCCGCGCCGCTGGTGCGCCGTATCATCGAGGACTACTACGGCATGCCACACTCGACGTGGCCGGAACTCTGGCAGACCGGGTGCGTGCCACTGGGCGAGTGAATCGGGACACATATAAAATCTTGCCAAAATTCTTTGACAAGCTCTTAATCATCTCGTGCTAAGGGGAAAATGGATAGTATAATCCATTCTACCAGAAGCCTAGACTGACGGAGCGCTTATTCCCCATGCTCGTAGATAGATTAGCCCAGGAACTGGAGACTACACCGGACGAGATCGAGCGCCTTCTCACGTTAGATGCAACAGCGCTTTATGACGACCCAGGCTATCAGGCATTTGTGGATCGGCTTCGGGGAGATGTGCTGGAGGCGACCGTAGCGCAGGTTCGCGCCGCTTACGATCGCGGCTTGCCGGAGATCAAAGCGCGCTATGCTTTGAGCGATACGGTGATGAGTGGCTATACGCTGGCAAACTGGGTGTTAGGCTTTATGATGTATCCTGACCAGATACGCGATATGCTGGACCGGCACCGGAGTGTGCCGCCGGATGTGGTGTCCGCCACACTTCCAGAACTGCTTGATTTGCTGGACGACGCCAATGTAGCACCGGAGTGGAAACACGCGCTGGCGACGTTTTCGCTGCCACTGCTGGCGCAGCGTTAGGACGTGTTGCTCAGGCGGGCCGATTCAGGGGACACACGGGACAGGAGTTGACAGCCTGTCCCGTTTTGTTGCGCTGAAACGACAGCGCGAAACTTGCGCCAACGCGTGTCCCCGTTTAAGCTACATCCTAGCATATCATCCGTTAGCGAACATACGACAGGACATGCATACACTCTTACCCACTTTGTTGGATCACGATCCGGGCCTGCTTGAGATCATCGCGCACCGCTGGGACGTGGACCTGGACGCCGGGGACAAGCGCGATGTCGCGCAGGTGCTCGCGGAGGCCATGCTCGATTCTGAGCGCGCCGCTGCCGAGTGGAATCGCCTGACCGATGCCGAACGCGGCGCGCTGCAAACACTGCTCAGCGCGCCGGACCATAAGATGCCGGAAGCCCACTATAGCCGTCTGTTCGGCGAGATTCGGCAGATGGGTCCGGGGCGGCGCGAGCGCGAAAAACCACACCTAAACCCGGTCAGTGTGGCCGAGACACTTTACTATCGCGGCCTGCTGGCGCTGGCGTTCTCGCAGGGCACAGCCGGGATGCAGGCGTTTGTTTACGTGCCGTCCGACCTGGCCGCCGTGATGCCGGTGCACGAGACCGGCTTTGATCTCGCTGCGGACGGGGATACAGCGCCTGCACTAAAGGAGCCGGAAGCATACCAACCGCAACACACGACCCCGGCAACAACAGCGTTGGTGGACGATCTGACTACACTGCTGGCGTACCTTCAGATCGCATCTGTCCCGGCGGAACCGGAAGCGCGGCTCCAGCAGGTCATCGACGCGCTCGCGCCGCACTGGTTAGGCGCGCAGACACCTTCTTCAATCGCGTTGATGATCAGCCTGGCGGGCAGCATGGGGCTGGCGGCTAACGAGGATGGCCTGTTCAAGCCGGTCCCTGCGCGCGCGAAAAGCTGGTTGGACGATACGCGTCCCCGGCAGGTACGCGCCCTGGTCGAGGCGTGGCAGTCCAGCACGTTGTACAACGAGCTCTGGCATATGCCAGAACTGCGACCGGAACCGACCGGCTGGCGCAACGATCCACTGCTGGCGCGGCAGACCGTGCTCACGTTTCTTGAAATGGCCCCGCCGGATACATGGTGGCCGGTCGAGGAACTGGTCGAACTGGTGCATGCTGAAGAGCCGGACTTCCAGCGTCCGGGCGGTGATTACGATAGCTGGTACATTCGCGACGCGGGGACCGGGGACTATCTGCACGGGTTTGAAAACTGGGACCGTGTGGAAGGCGCGATGCTGCGGTTCATCCTGGCCGGCCCGATGCACTGGCTGGGCTTGACCGATCTGGGCGATGGCGGCGCGTTGTGCCGGCTGACGATCTACGGACGGGCGCTGATTGGTATGACAGAGTGGCCGGACCCGGAAGAAGAACGGCTGCCTGCCGAACTGCAAGATGATGGCACGCTGCTCGCGCCGCGCATGCTCAGCCGGTATGAGCGGTTCCAGATCGCGCGCATCAGCGAGTGGGAAACGCCCGGTGATCCGTATGTCTATCGCGTCACGGCAGCCGGTTTGCAGCGCGCGGCGGAACAGGGCCTTCCGCTCGATGCGATCCGGGCCTTCTTGCGCCGGACCACCGGACGCGATACACTCCCCCGCCCGGTGCAGGAGCTTTTCGAGCGGTGGGAGCAGACCGGTCGCGCGGACGTGTGGATGTCACGCGCCGTTGTGCTGCGTACCAACGACCCGGACGCGCTGCGCACGATTCTTGAAACGCCTGAGCTACGTCGATTCTTGGGGGCACAGCTTGGCCCTACCGCGGTACTCGTTCGTGCAGGGCAGGAACACGATCTGGCCGCTGCACTCCAGCAACACGGGATTAATGTGGAATTCGATGACTAGCAGAATACGCCCGACATCCATGCAACACCTGACGACACTGCCCCGGCCTCTTTTAACTGCGTTCGAACGCGCGTATCCTGGTTATTCACCGGATGTCTTTGTGCGGTCGCCCGGACGCGTGAATTTGCTGGGCGGGCATGTGGATATGCACGGCGGCACGGTGATCAACATTGCGATCAATCGTGAGATCTGGCTGGCTGCCGCGTATGGGACGACCCCTGATCTGGTCCAGCTAAAAGCGGTGGACTTGGATGAAACGGTGACGTTCTCGCTGAAGCGCCTGGATGAAAAAGCTGATGTCATCGGCACCCCTTTGCCGCGCTGGGCGATGTACCCGGCTGGGGTCGCGTGGGCCCTGCAGCGCCGGGGTCTACAGGTCAACGGCATCAACGCGGTCTTTTTGGGAAATGTCGCGATGCGCGCCGGGCTCAGCTCGTCGGCTGCCGTCGAGAACGCTTTCACGATCATGTGGCAGGCGCTGGAAGGTTGGCGCGAGGAGCGTAGCGAACTGGCACAGATTGGCTTGCAGGTCGAGCGTGATTATATGGGATTGGGCACGGGGATACAGGACCAGTTCACGTGCCTGCACGCGCGCAACGAGCACGCGCTTTATCTGGATTGCCGCTCGCTGGAATTCCGCCATATCGCGCTGCCTTCCGGCGCCGCGATCGTGATCTGCGATACCAAGACTCGCCGCGAAATCGCCGGTTCCGGCTACAACAGCCGGGCGGAGGACGCACACGCCGCAGCGTACACGATTGGTTTGGTCCATCAGGACGTGAAGACGTTGCGCGATGTGTCGCTCGAATGCCTGCAGACGTTCGAATCGGCGCTGGACGAGGCGCAGTTCCGCCGTGCGCGACACGTCGTGACCGAGATCGCGCGCGTGGAACAGGGAGCGCATGCGCTCGCCAGCGGTGATCTGGTCACGTTCGGCAGGTTGATGAACGAGTCCTACCAGAGCGCGCGTGACGATTACGGCAGCAGCTCTCCGGCGCTGGATGCCATGTGGCAGGCGGCGACTGAGCATCCTGCCTGCTACGGTGCGCGGTACAGCGGCGGGGGCGAGGCGGGCGCGGTGGTCGCGCTGATTGACGCGCGCAAGCTGGAGGATTTCATTGTCACGACTTCGGCACGTTATGAGGAGCTATCGGGGCGTGAGGGCAGCCTGTTTCCCGTAGAACCTGCGGAAGGGGCCGGCGTTTTCATCTAGCGCCGGGACAAGTCGCCAGTGCTCCTGATCTTGTGTCCGGTTGCGTGGGACATACAAACAGCCATTTCAAAGGAAGCGTGTGGTGTCGCAACGCAACGAAGCATTTCAAGCGAACTGGCAGCGTTTCACCCGGCTTGATGAAACCTCTGATATACTGGCAAGCGAGCGCATTGGTGACCGGCGCTGGCGTTGGCTGCTGCCGGATATTGCATTCGTGATTCCGGTCGTGGATGAAGCGGCGGTCGCGCAGTGCATCGAATGGCAGCAGGCACTGCACCAATGGTTCGAATACGAGCCACAGCCGCCGGAGCGCTTGCACATCACCCTGCATTACGTGGGCGACCTGCGCCGGCATTTCTGGCAGTGGCGCTTGACGACGTGGGGACGGGCGTCGCTGCGCAAGCTGGCCGAGCGCGCGGGCGCGGCGCTGGCGGATGTTGCGCCGTTCGAGGTGCTGATCGGGCCGTTGAATGCGTTTCCTGGCGGACTGTTCGCCGAGGTGCATGGCGACGACCACCAGCTTGACCGGATGCGCGACGCGATCAAGGCGGCGCTGCCGTGGCGCGCGTCGTTGCTCTACATCGGGCGTGCGTACCTTCCGCATGTCACGCTGGGCTATTGGGGCCACCAGCCAGTAGGGCCGCTCGTTAACGCGTTGCGCCGTTACCGCGAGATTGACGCGGTACCGCTGCGGGTCGAACGCGTGAAGTTTACGATCTATGCGCGGGATGCCGTCCCGTTGCGAAGTGATGTGCTGCGAACCGCGCGCGAAGAAGTGATCGCCGAATACCGCTTGCAGCCTGCAGATGTTTCGGAAAACATGGGGGGATAACGCTGAACACGCGAGAGCGAAACATATGCCCGAATCGCCATCCGCTCATCTGACATCACCTGACGTGACGCGCCACAACGCGCTTACGACCTGGGCCGGACGGTTAGCCGGGATCGTGTTTGGCGTGTTGTTAGCGTGGTTGCTGGCCGAGGTGCTGCTGCGGCTGTTGTTCTTCTCGCTGCCGCCGCGAATGCAGTTGGTGCTCAGCCGCGTGCACAAGACGCCCTTCACGGATGAAAAACTGCTGCCCGATCCGATCTGGCAGCCGGACACGGAGTACCTGATGATCACGCGCCCGGTCACCGATCAGGTGCAGTTCGGCAGTGCGGAAGTTCGCTTTACGGTGAGCACGGAAACGCTATGGGGATCGCGCGTCGCATTTCGCACGCAGCAGGCGGCGGTCGACCGGCACGTAGACGCGGTCGCGGTCGGCGATTCGTTCACGTTCTGTTTTACCGATGCGGATGATTGCTGGGTTAATCGGCTGGGCGCGCTCACCGATCGCAACGTGATCAACCTGGGCATTACCAGCACGGGATCGGTGAGTCATTTGCGGGTGCTGCGTGATTTCGGCATGCCGTTGGAGCCACCGCTGGTGATCTGGCAGTGGTTTGGCAACGACGCCAACGAAGATTTTGGGCTGGCAGAGTTGCGCGGCGAAACGACGATCGCATCGCCGAATCCCGCACCACCTGTGCCTGAACTCAACTGGCTGGACAAAAACTCCGCGTTCTACACGCTGCTGAAGCTCCTGCTGGGCCCGGAAGATGAATTTGCAGCATCGCTACAGTTCGACAATCCGCACTATGTCGAAGACGGCGCGGTCGAACTCGCATTTGGGCAGGATTATTTACTTGAGGCGTTCGATATGTCGCAGCCGCACAACCAGTACGGCTGGCAACGCACCCAGGACGCGCTCCGCAGTGCGCGGGAAATGGTCCAGAGCTACGGTGGGACGTTAGTGATCGTGCTCCTACCGACCAAAGAGCAAGTTTACCGCGCGATGACCGAACCTGTGCTTGGCGCGGACAAGCTGGCGTTGTTGGATCAGCCATACGAGATGATGCGCGCGTTTTGTGCGGCGGAGAATCTCACCTGCATCGACCTGCTGCCCGTGTTTGGAGCATATGCTGAGGCAGGCGAGCAGCTTTACTTCACGACCGACATGCACCTGAACCCGCGCGGAAACGCGGTGTTGGCGCAGGTGCTGGCGGACTGGCTGGATGCGCACCCGGAAGTCTTCGCAACGCAGTGATCCGCGCTCAAGGGGCGGGTTTTGCCATTGCGCCGGTGGTCGTCGTCAGCGGCCACATTGGGCGAATGTCCAGCGCGAGATCGTCGCGGAAGCCCTGCGCAAAGCGGAAATAGCCCGCCGCCGCGATCATCGCGCCGTTGTCCACGCAGAGCTTCAGCGGTGGGTACCGCACGGGCCGGTCGCTGGCATCGCGCATCGCGTCGCGCAGCACGCCGTTAGCGCTCACGCCCCCCGCGATCCAGATCTCGGTTGCGTGGTGTTCGCTCGCAGCACGGATCGTCTTCTCGACCAGCACATCAACCACTGCCACCTGGAAGCTCGCCGCAACGTCGGGCACGGACACATCCCCGCGCAGTTGGTCGGGTGTCATGCCCTCGCGCTTGGGCCGGCGTCTGCCCTGGTGCGGCGGCTGGACCGCGCGCAACACGGCGGTTTTTAGCCCTGAGAAGCTGAAATCGTAACCTTCGCCGCGCATCGCACGCGGGAAGTCGTAAGCGGTCGGGTCACCATTGCGGGCGGTGCGTTCGATGGCCGGCCCGCCGGGATATGGCAGGCCCAGCAGCCGCGCGACCTTGTCGAACGCTTCGCCTGCCGCGTCGTCGATCGTGCTGCCAAGCTGGGTATATTCGCCGTGCCCGGTGATCAATACGATCTCGCTGTGCCCGCCGGACACGATCAGGCAGATCACGGGGAACGCGACCGGTGTCTCGCGCTCCGTGAGCCACAACGAATAAACGTGCCCTTCCAGGTGATTCACGCCGACCAGCGGCAGCCCGCGCCCGAACGCAAGTCCTTTGGCGTAATTCATGCCCACGAGCAGCGAACCGGCAAGGCCGGGGCCGCGCGTCACAGCGACCGCGTCGATATCGTCCAGCGTGACCGCTGCATCGGCGAGCGCCTGCTCCACCACCGGGTGGATCGCTTCGATATGCGCGCGCGATGCGACTTCAGGGAACACGCCGCCGTACTGCGCGTGCAAGTCGATCTGCGAGGCGACGACGTTCGACAGCATCTGCGTGCCATGGGCTACGACTGCCGCGCCGGTTTCATCACATGAGGTTTCGATGCCGAGTATCAATGTCATGAGCTTCATCGGGCGGTGCGTTCCGCACGTCGCCCGTCCTTGGTAGTCAAGACTCCAGTTCGATCAGCAGATCATACGGCACGTCGGTTAATGTTTCAATGCTGTTGTCTGCGTGCAGCACGACCGTATCCTCCACACGGACGCCGTAACCGCGCTCCGGATAGTACAACCCCGGCTCGATCGTGAACACGTTGCCCGGTTTCAGCTTGTAGCTTTCAGAATACGTCGGGAAGTAGGGCGCTTCGTGCACGTTCAGGCCCAGGCCGTGCGCCAAAGAATGCACATAACCGTCGGTCGTGCCGGGCGTGTTGAGCACCGTTGGGTGCCCGCGTTCCTCGAAGAATTCGCACACCATCCGCTGCACGGCGCTGGTCGGCGTGCCAATGCTGCACATGTCGACTGATCGCTTGAACGCTTCCATCACGGTGGCATAGGCTTCCGCGATCGTCTCTGGCACGTGCCCGACGCACCAGGTGCGCGTCATGTCGTGGTAATAGCCCTTCGGCTCGCGCGGGAACAAGTCAAAGACGATGCTCTCGCCCAGCCGCAGCGGGGCCTGGTCGTCACCGTGACTGTGCGGCACGCCCGCGTCGCGGCCCTGCGCGAAGATCATGCCTTCGGTGTCTTCGAGGTCGTGATCCAGCAGCAGACGCCGCACGTGGCGCTTGACGTCACCGATCGTCAGTGGCGTGTGATCGTGCCGCAGTACGAGGCCATCACCGGCGCGCTGGCGGGCCAGCCAGTCACGCGTGGCACGCACGACCGCGCTGGTCCGCGCCGCGACCTCGCGCAGCCGCGCGAGTTCTTGCGCGTCTTTTGTTTCGTAGGCTTCGTCGAAGATCGTTTTGCGCGGCGCTTCAAAGCCGAACGTGACACGCCCTTCCATGTGCGCGCCGAGCAAAGTCAGCGCGCGGTAAGCGGCGTTGATATCCCCGATGCCGTAGATATTTACGCGGCCCTCGATCTCGAAATGGTCGAATATCCGCTGGTACCACGTCGTCAACAACCGCGCGCCATCCTCACCGATCTCGCGCAGTAATTCGCCATAACCAAGCTGGTCCCAGGTGTAAACGCGCAAGCCGCTTTTGGCCGCTTCATCGCGCTCCATCGGGTTCGTGATCAACACAGGGTCTTCCCCGCGTTTTTTGATCACGAACCCGGCGAAGTCCACGCCATTGCTCAGGTAAGTGCGGATTGGGTCTTCATTCTCGCCTTGCAGGGTCATCACGACGTCGATCTGACGTTCTTCCATCAGGCGGTCAAGGTCGGATTTCATAACGGTGGCGTTCCTCTTGAGTGGGACGTTATGGGTTCAAATTAACGTCATGTGGTCAGTCCTGCGCGTGCATGTGCAGGAAAAACTCGACGACGATCAGACTCAGTGCCAGGAAAAACGCGAGCACCGGATTCAGCACGCGCGGGATTTGCAGCCACGCACATGCCACCACAAACAACCCGGCCCACACGCTTTGGCGCAGGATCACACTGGCTGAGGGCGTTGTATCTTCGCCGGAAAACCGTACGTTCAGAAACCGCACAAACGGCAGCACGGTGCCCGTGACGGCGAGGTAAAGGAACACAAAAAACAGCCAGCGCGGGAATGCGGTTGGCAGCGTGCTCGTGATCAGCAGCCACAGCCCCACCCAGCCGGATACCGCCATCAATGCAGCAGCCAGCATGATACCGGTATGATCGGACGGTGTGGCAGAAGCGGGATCATGTCGATAGTCAGTCATAAACCACATTATAGCCATCTCCCCTGATGCGCACCAGGAGAAAAGCGAATTTTCGGGCAGTCGGTTGGCATTTTGTCTACAATCTGTGCGTGGTGGGCCGGGCGGTGAAAAGACGCGCGGCGTGGTTGGGATGGGGCACAAAAAACATGCAGCGCGTGGTATAATGCGCGGGGCAAATCGTACGGGCAGCTTGCAGCAGGTGAATCGCACTACATGGCTATTTTGAGTGCAACGAACATCGCCAAAGCGTTTGGCGCGAATGACATCTTCCAGAACGTCTCGGTAGACATCCCTCACGGGGCGAAGATCGCGTTGGTCGGTTCGAACGGCATCGGCAAGACGACGCTACTCGAGGTGTTGATGAAACGCGAAGCGCCGTCTGAGGGAGCCGTTAACCATATGAAGGGTCTGACGATCGGGTATCTGCCCCAGCGCCCAAAACTGGCCGGGGAACGCAGCCTGTGGGACGAAATGATGACCGCGTTCGCCGATCTGCGCCGTCGTGAGGCGCGGCTTGCGCAACTGACCGAAGAAATGAGCCGCGCGGGTGGCGACGAACTCGATGCGCTGATCGAGCGTTATGGTGCGTTGGAACACCGGTTTGAGCTGGATGGCGGCTACACGTATGACACGCGCACGCGCCAGGTGCTGCAGGGGCTGGGGTTCGCGCCGTATGAGTTCCAGATGCCGCTGGCACATCTTTCCGGTGGGCAGCAGACCCGTGCGCTGCTGGCCCGGCTGCTGCTGGAAGCGCCTGACTTGCTCGTGCTTGATGAGCCGACCAATCACCTTGATATCAATGCGATCGAGTGGCTGGAAGGCTTCCTCAACGCCTGGGAGGGGGCGTTGCTCGTGGTCAGCCATGACCGGTACTTCATGGATAGCGTGATCACGACAATTTGGGAGATGGCCTGGGGCGGCGTGGAAGTGTATCGTGGCAATTACAGCCATTACATCCGGCAACGGACCGAGCGTCACGAGCGTTTGCGCAAGGAATACGTGGCGCAGCAGGCGTTCATCGCCAAAGAAGAAGACTACATCCAGCGCAACATCGCCGGGCAGAACACGGCACAGGCCAAAGGACGTTTGCGCCGGCTGGAACGGCTCAAACGCGACAACCTGATCGAGCGCCCGCGCGATGAGAAAAACATCCGGCTGGACCTGAACACTGATCTGCGCAGTGGCGACAAAGTGCTGATGACGTATGATCTCGTCGTGGGCTATGAACCGGATAACCCGCTGGTAACCGTGCCGGACATCACGCTATATCGGGGCGAGATCGCGGCAATGATCGGCCCAAACGGGGTCGGCAAAACGACGTTGCTCAAGACGTTGTTGAACGAACTCCCGCCGTTGAGCGGTTCGTCGCGTCTGGGTGCAGCGGTCGATCCGGGTTATTTCGCCCAGGCACACGAGAGCTTGAATCCGGAAAACAGCGTGCTGGATGAGTTGCTGCGCGTGCGGCATCTGAACCTGAGCGAAGCGCGGAACTATCTCGCCGCGTTTTTGTTCACCGGGGATGACGTGTTCCGCCCGGTGGCAACGCTCAGCGGCGGCGAGCGCGGGCGGCTGGCATTAGCGAAGCTGGCGCTGGCCGGCGCGAATTTCTTGCTGCTGGACGAACCGACGAACCATCTGGACATTCCCAGCCAGGAGATCTTGCAGGATGTGCTGGCGCGTTTCAACGGCACGATCCTGCTTGTGAGCCACGATCGCTACCTGATCGACGCGCTGGCGACTCAGGTCTGGGACGTTCAGCCGGGGGAAATGACCGTCTTTGAGGGAACGTACCGGGCGTACTTGCAATCACGCGAGATCGCGCGGCAGAGGGCGCGTGAGGCGGACGAGACGGCCCGGGCGGTTACGTCACAGTCCGCTGCAAAGTCCGCAGGACAGGACGCGTCCAACGGCAAGCCCGGCGGGCTAACCGACTACCAGCGCCGGCAGCGGCTGGCGGTACTCGAACGGCGTATCCACGAACTGGAGGCCCGCATGGCAGCGCTTACCGATGCGCTGGACGATGCCAGCACGGAAGGCGCAGTCGACCGCGTGCGTGCCTTAGGTCAGAGTTATGCGGCAACGGAAGCTGAGCTTAATGCCGCCATGCACGAATGGACAACTCTGGCCGACTGAGCTTACTTGTGCAGCTACCAGTTCAATGACTAATTGGAGGGGATTACACTTTGAGTGAAGACGCACTGTTTGGCCTGGCGAGCATTGTTGTGCTTGGCATTGGAGCACAGTGGGTAGCATGGCGGCTGCATCTTCCGTCGATTCTGTTGCTTCTGCTGGCCGGTTTCGTTGCGGGACCGGTCACGGGCTTGTTAGACCCGGACCACTTGCTGGGAGAGACGTTATTTCCGATCGTGTCGGTCTCGGTTGGCATCATCTTGTTTGAAGGCGGCTTGACGTTACGGCTGGGCGAGATCACCGGCGTGCGGCGGGTCATCTTCCGCCTGATCAGCATTGGCACGTTGATCACGTGGGCGTTCGGCACAGTCGGTGCGTATTATATCATTGGGCTGGACTTCGAGCTTGCGTTGTTGATCGGCGCGATCTTTGTCGTGTCGGGACCGACGGTTGTCATTCCGCTGTTGAACTTCGTGCGCCCGCGCGGGCAGGTGGGCCCGATCTTAAAATGGGAAGGTATCCTGATCGACCCGATTGGCGCGACGATCGCGGTGCTGGTGTTTGAGATCATCCGCACCGAGGCGCTCGAGGGAACGTCCGCGGCTCTGATCGCGATGGGGCTTATACGCACGATCGGGATCGGCGGTTTGCTCGGCTCGTTGACGGCGTTCATCATGATCCAGGCGTTCCGACGTCACTATGTCCCCGAACATCTCCAGAACCCGTTCTCGGTGATGATGATCGTCGCGGCGTTCACGGTTTCGAATGAGCTGCAACCCGAGTCGGGCCTGCTGACAACGACGCTGATGGGGTTTATCCTGGCCAACCAGCGCGCTATCCCGGTCAAGCACCTGTCACAATTCAAAGAAGATGTCGGTGTGTTGTTGCTGTCCGGGTTGTTTGTGGTTCTGGCGGCACGGCTGGAACTGGAGTCGCTTTCGAGCCTGAGCCTCCGCGCGTTGTTGTACCTGGGGTTGCTGATTTTCATCGCGCGTCCGCTGGCGGTATTTTTCTCCACGACCGGATCGCGGTTGAATTGGCGCGAGCGTGTGTTCCTGTCATGGTTGGCACCACGCGGGATCGTCGCGGTATCGGTTGCGTCCCTGTTTGCGCTCGAACTGACTGAGGCGGGGCGTGCTAATGTCGAGCAGATGGTTCCGCTGACATTTTTCATTGTCGTGGGGACGGTGACGATCTATGGGTTGACTGTGTCTCGCGTCGCGGGGTGGCTTGATCTCGCGCAGCCCGACCCGCAAGGGTTGCTGATCGTCGGCGCGCACGGTTGGGCGCGGAAGATCGCGCAAGCGTTGCAAGAGGCCGGACGTGAGGTGTTGCTGGTTGATACCAACCGTGAACATGTCGAGCAGGCCAAAGCCAGCGGGCTGTTCGCCGTTTACGCCAGTATCCTCTCCGAACATATCCTGGACGAGGTCGACCTCAGCCGCATGGGCCGGTTGCTGGCGCTGACGCGGAATGACGAGGTTAATTCGTTGGCGGCGCTGCGTTTTGCGGAGATCTTTGGGCGTGACAACGTGTTTCAACTTGCCTTGCACCGCAGCCATCGCAGCCGCACAGGGATATCGCTCGAACAGCACGGGCGTTGTCTGTTCACGCCGATCACGACGTACACCTATCTCGACCAGCGTTTTAACGCCGGTGCGGAGGTGATATCGGTCAAGCTGGAAGAGACATTCGATTTTGCGGCGTTTCGTGAGCGCTACGGACCGACCGCGATCCCGCTGTTTCTGATCGATCCGTCGAATGGATTCATGGTCTTTTCGACTGACGTTCCGTTGAAGCCACGCAACGGGCAGACGTTGATCGCGCTGATCGAGCCGGAGTTCGAGAATTCCGCAGTGGCTGAAACCGTTGAAGCAGTAAAGCACTGACCTGCCACGAGCACGGAATTAGCCGGGCCGGGAGCGCCGTTCCCGGCCCTTTCTGTTGGGGGCGCGACAATGGCGCATCCGGTGTGTGGCGCGTCATGACCTGGCC
This sequence comes from uncultured Anaerolineaceae bacterium, assembly GCA_964425755.1. Taxonomy (GTDB): domain Bacteria; phylum Chloroflexota; class Anaerolineae; order Aggregatilineales; family Aggregatilineaceae; genus CAYRNY01. The sequence continues at coordinate 114,709 of CAYRNY010000006.1, read as the reverse complement.
GCAGATCGCGCTTCCTGTGCCCCCAGAATGATCCGGGTGATCGCGGCGACCGACGGTTCCGCCTGGTGGAGGGCGTTGGGATAACGTGCGTGAAGGTGTTCCAGCGTCCGGCTGTGATAGCCGATCGTGGCGTCCGGGTCCTTGAGGATGTGCCCCGTCAGGATGCCGACAACAGTTTCGTTCGGACGGATCACGCCCTGTGCCGCGAGTTTGCGTGTGCCTGCCAGTGAACAGGCTGATGCCGGCTCGCAGCCGATGCCTTGCGCGTCAATCAGGGCTTTGGCGTCCATGATCTCCTGGTCCGTGACCTGCTCGACCACGCCGTCAGTCCAGCGCAGCGAGCGGACGGCTTTGGCGTAGTTGACGGGATTGCCGATCTTGATCGCGGTGGCGATGGTCTGCGCCTTCACCGGGTCGTACTGCGCGAAATCCCGCTTGAATGCCTTGTACAGCGGATTCGCGCCGTCTGCCTGGATGATCGCCAGGCGCGGCAGCCGGTCGATCAGGCCGAGCGCGTGCAATTCGTGCAGTGCCTTGCCGAACGCGGAGCTATTGCCCAGGTTCCCGCCAGGGCACACGATCCAGTCCGGGACCTGCCAGCGCAACTGTTGCAACGCTTCAAAGATGATCGCTTTCTGGCCTTCCAGCCGGAACGGGTTCACGGAATTCAGCACGTAGATATCGAGTGCTTCTGCGACCTCGCGCACGAGTTCCATGTTGCGGTCAAAGTCGGCACTGACCTGCACGCATGTCGCGTTGTAGGCGATGGCCTGCGAGAGTTTGCCCAGCGCGATTTGCTTGTTTTGAAAGAAGACGATCCCTTCGATCCCTGCAAACGCGGCATAAGCAGCCATCGACGCCGACGTGTTGCCGGTCGAGGCGCACGCCACGCGCTGCATGTCCAGCACGCGCGCCTGTGTGACCCCCGTCGTCATGCCGCGATCCTTAAACGACCCGGTCGGGTTTTCGCCCTCGTGCTTGAGGTAGAGTGTGCCCACACCGGCCCACTGCGCGAGTGCCGGGGCGGGGTACAGGTTGGTGTTGCCTTCATTGCGGCTGATGATCGATGCTGTATCCACGCCGGGATAGATCAACTCTTTGTAGCGCCACACGCCACTGCTGTAAGGGGTCTCCAACGTGCCGAGGCGCGCGTCGAAGGTGTCGCGCGTGATCGTGGCGCGGATGGCATCCAGGTCGTGCTGGACATCCAGCAACCCACCGCAGGCTGAACAGGTGTACATCACGGCGGTTATGGGGTATTCTCGACCGCATTCGATACACTTGAGTAGGCTTGACATTGTAGTCCTCGTTGCGCTTAAGACTGCAAAAACAACCGGAACCAAGGATAACACCGATCATGCCAATTGCCAGAGCAGAAGCCTTCGCACCGGCCAGCATGGGGAATGTCGGCGTGGCGTTCGATATCATGGGGCTGGCGTTCCGGGAACCGGGCGACATCGTTTGTGTTGAGTGGGACGATGCCCCCGGCGTCGTGATCGCGGCGATTGAAGGTGATGATGGCTGCTTGCCGCGCGATCCGCAAAAGAACTCCGCCTCGGTTGCCGCTGCTAGCGTGTTGAAGCAGCTTGGCGTGGCGCGCGGCGTGCGTTTGACGTTGCGCAAGAATTTGCCCCTGGCAAGCGGGCTTGGCAGCAGCGCAGCGAGTGCGGTGGCAGCGGCGGTCGCGGTCAACGCGCTGTGTGGTGCGCCACTCAGCCGGGCGGAGTTGCTGCCCGCATGTCTCGACGGTGAGGCAGCAGTCAGCGGCTACCACGTTGATAACGTCGGCCCGAGCTTGATCGGTGGGATTACGCTGATCACAGGCATCGAATTTGACAATATCTTTCGCCTACCGGTGCCGGAGAACCTGCACTTCGCATTGGTGACGCCGGATGTCGCGGTCCCAACGGCCAAGGCGCGGGCCGTGCTGCCCTCACACGTCCCGCTGCGCGAGCTGGTCGCGCAGACCGGGGCAGTCGCGCGGTTGGTTGACGCGTTGCATCATGGCGATCTCGAAGCGCTTGCCGCCGCGATGGAGAGCGACCGCATCATCGAACCGGCGCGCGCGCACCTGATCCCGATGCTTTCAGATGCGCGCGCAGCGGCCAAACGCGCCGGGGCGCTGGGCCTGGTGATCAGTGGGGCCGGGCCGACGCTGTGCGCAGTGTGTGATGCGCCGCAAGTGGCCCAGCGAGTCGCTGCCGCGCTGGGCGCGGTGTACGACGCGGTCGGGATCGATAACACTACGCGCCACACCCGCGTGTGTTCTGACGGGGCACGCGTGCTCAGCGTGGCGTGAGTGCCGCCGCCGTGCTTGCCGGCGCTAGCTCAGGTATCCGCGCTCGACCAGCAGCTCCGCGTTCAATATCGAACACCCGGCGGCCCCACGCACCGTGTTGTGCGCCATCGCCAGGAACTTCCAACCGCCCAGCACCGGATCGGGACGCAGCCGGCCCACGACTGTCGCCATCCCGCCGCCCGCATCGCGATCGCGGCGCGGTTGGGGCCGGTCGGGAGCATGCCGGTAGATGACGGGCCGTGACGGGGCGCTCGGCAGGTCCGGCACCGGATCCGGCCCGACGAACGCATCCCAGGCGGCGATCAGTGCATCAGCGGTGACGGACTCGGCAAAGCGTACCGCGACGCTGACGAGATGCGCATCCAGCACCGGGACGCGCGTGCAGGTCGCGCTCGTGGTGCAGTCAAGCATAGCGACCTGCTCGCCGTCCAGCTCGCCAAGCATCTTGCGCGGCTCGGTTTCGAGCTTGGGTTCTTCGCCGTTGATGAACGGGATCACGTTGTCCGTGATGTCCAGCGCGGGCACGCCCGGATATCCCGCGCCGCTGATCGCCTGCATGCTGACCATGTGTACCGCCTCGATCCCAAACCGGCGCAGGGGGGCGAGCGCCATTACCACCGGGGCGCTGGTGCAGTTGGAGTTCGTGACCAGGCCCCCGGTGCCCCAATCGTAACGCGCGCGCTGCACGCCGACAAGCGCTGCGTGGTCGGCGTTGGCTTCTGGTAGCAGGATCGGGACGTGCTCGTGCATGCGGTAAGCGCTGGCGTTGGAGCAGACGACATGGCCGGATTGCGCCAGTTCCCACTCGATTGTTTTCGCGACGTCGCCGGGCAGTGCCGAGAACACCAGCCGTGACTGTACGTCCGTCCCCAGCGGCAGCACCGCTTTTCCTGCCACGTCGGGCGGTGGGTTGCCGGATAGCACCCAGCGCGTCACAGTGCCATACGTCTGCCCCGCACTGCGTTCGCTGGCGACCAGTTCCGCCACACGGAACCAGGGATGCCCTTCCAGCAACTGCACAAACCGTTGCCCAACCGCGCCGGTTGCGCCCAGAATGGCGACATCAATCGGTTTGTCGATCGTCATATGCTCACCGTCCGTTTCCGATGATTGCTGCGTTACCACGCACTGCACATTGTCGCGCCGATGCTACCATACGCGATGGAGCGCGGCAATTGGTCAGTCTGACCAGACGGTCGCTGAATTTTTACAATGGTGGTTGACAAATTTAGCACGCCATGCTACGCTCTTACACAATTACCAAGCGAATAGCAGCAACACCCCCTTATCCAGAGAGGTGGAGGGACCGGCCCGACGAAACCTCGGCAACCACTGCGCGCCACGCGCGGTATAGGTGCCAATTCCGGCAGAGATCGATTCTGGAAGATGAGAGGGACTTTGCACTGTCATGCAAATCCTTCTCGCGCGAGAAGGATTTTTTGTTCTCGTGGCTAGAGGGGTCAGCCTGCTACGCACATCGGCCTTTCATCACTCTATATTGCGTAGGAGAACGAATCAGCATGACTAACACCAACGGTAAACTCGGACACAACTTCGCTTTCAACACCCTCGCACTGCACGCCGGATACGAACCAGAAGCGACGACCGGCGCGCGGGCCGTGCCGCTGTACCAGACCACGTCGTACGTTTTCCGCGACACCGATCACGCCGCCGCGCTGTTTGCGCTGCAGGAACCCGGCAACATCTACACGCGCATCATGAACCCGACCAATGATGTCGCGGAGCAGCGCCTCGCCGCGCTGGAAGGCGGGATTGGCGCGCTGGTGACCGCGTCAGGGCAGGCAGCGGAGACGCTCACGATCCTGACCCTGTGCAACACCGGCGACGAGATCATCTCGGCCAGCGCGCTGTACGGGGGCACGTATACGCTGTTTTCGCAGAGCCTCAAGCGGTTGGGCATCACAGTGCACTTTGTCGACGACAACGATCCGGCAACGTACGAAAGCCTGATCAACGACCGTACCAAGCTGATCTACCTGGAGACGATCGGCAACCCCAAGCTGGAAGTGCCGGACTTTGAAGGCATAACGAAAGTCGCCCACGCGCACGGCGTGCCGGTTGTGTGCGATAACACGTTTGCCACGCCGTACCTGTGCCGGCCTTTCGAGCATGGCGTCGACATCGTGGTCCACTCCACGACCAAGTGGATCGGCGGGCATGGCTTGAGCATCGGCGGCGTGATCGTCGACAGCGGGCGCTTTGACTGGAAAGCCAGCGGGCGGCACCCTGGACTGATCGAGCCGGAACCGGCATACCATGGCGCGGTGTTCGCCGATGTACTTGGCGAAGCGGCCTTCATCGGGCGCGCGCGTGTGATCGGGCTGCGCGATTTTGGTCCGGCACAATCGCCGTTCAACAGCTTCCTGAACATCGTCGGCATCGAGACTCTGTCGCTGCGCGTGCAGCGACACGCGGACAACGCGCTGGCAGTGGCGAAGTATCTGCTGGAGCATCCAGCCGTCGAATGGGTGAATTATCCCGGCCTGCCGGACCACGAAAGCTACGAACGCGCGCAGCGTTATCTGCCCAAAGGGGCCGGCGCGGTGCTCGGCTTTGGGATCAAGGGCGGCAAAGAAGCGGGCCGCGCGTTTATCGACAACCTCAAGCTGTTCTCTCACCTGGCGAATGTGGGTGACGCGCGCTCGCTGGCGATCCATCCCGCTTCGACAACGCACCAGCAGCTCAGCCCTGAAGAGCAGGTCGCGTCCGGCGTGACCGATGATTACGTGCGGCTGGCGGTCGGCATTGAGGATATCGACGATATTCTGTGGGACCTGGACCAGGCGCTTACCGTCGCACAGGGTGTGACCGAGCACGCTGCCAGCAAACGTTAGGAGGCGCTATGATCCAGGTGCAGACACCGCGCCCGACGTTAACCATCCGGCAACCGTTGCGCCCCGCGCGTACGGTAGCCCCCGGATCGGTGGGCCTTGTCGAACGCCAGTACGCGCACTTCGAGACCCCGCTGCACCTGCGCAGCGGGGCGACCCTTCCTCGCTTCACGCTGGCGTACGAAACGTACGGCACGCTGAACGCGGACCGCACGAATGCGATCATGATCTGCCACGCGCTCTCAGGCGATGCGCACGTTGCGGGGTACCATAGCGACGATCCGGACGAAAAGCCCGGTTGGTGGGACGACGCGGTGGGGCCTGGCAAGCTGTTCGACACCGAACGCTATTTCGTGATCTGCTCAAACGTGATCGGTGGGTGCCAGGGCAGCACCGGTCCCGCATCGTTGGCCCCGGATGGCAAGCCCTACGCGCTGCGCTTCCCGATGGTTACGGTCCCCGATATGGTGCATGCGCAGCGGTATCTGCTCGATCACCTGGGCATCGACCGCTTGTTTGCCGTGGCAGGGGGCAGCATGGGCGGGATGCAGGCGCTGCAGTGGGCGGTTGACTGCCCGGCGCGGGTGGAACACGTGCTGTTTCTTGCGAGCACGCCGCGTTCAACCGCGCAGCAGATCGCGTTCAACGAGACCGGACGGCAGGCGATCTACGCCGATCCGAACTGGAACAACGGCGATTACTACGGTGGCCCCGCGCCGGAAGGTGGCCTATCGGTCGCGCGGATGCTGGCGCACATCACCTATATGAGCGAAACGTCGATGGATCGTAAGTTCGGGCGCGATCTCCAGGCGGCGGACGCGCTGCCGTATACGTTCCAGCAGCCGGAGTTTGCGGTCGAAAGTTACCTGACGCACCAGGGCCGCAAGTTCGTGCAGCGGTTTGATGCAAATAGCTACCTGTACATTACCAAAGCGATTGATTATTTCGACATCGGCGCGGATTACGGTTCCCTGGAAGCTGCCGTCGCGCGGACGCAGGCGAAATTCCTGGTCGTGACGTTCTCCAGCGATTGGCTCTATCCCGCGTGGCAGGGCCAAGAACTGGTGCGCGCACTGGAGACAGCGGGGCGTCCGGTCGAGTACCGCCACATCCAGGCTCCGTTCGGCCACGATTCGTTCCTGGTCGAAGTGGATCGGATGCAGGATATCGTTGGTGGTTATCTCACGCGCGGTTGGCAAAAGCAAGGTTAGTTGATAAAACCAGACTACACGTTTTGCGAGGAGAAGAATAGGATGGGGTGTGCACGCCGCTCAACGCACACCCCGGATTTTTTGTGCTGGTTATCCTGCAGTGGTTTGCCCGTTGAGCACGACCAGCTTGTGAATGGCGCGCACAGCGGTTTCCGTGCTGTCCGCATGGACCACCATCGACACGCTGTAGTTGCTCGCTCCCTGTGCGATCGCCAGGATGTTGACATCAGCCTCGCCCAGCGCCCCGAACACACGCGCCGCGACACCGGATTGAGTCAACATGCCCGCGCCGACAACCGTCAGAATTTCGATCCCGTCATCGGCAAAGACGCGCTCAATATCCTGCCGCGCGATCTCGATCTCGAATTCCTCTTCGATGCCGCGCACGACCGTGCTACTGGTGTGCTGGGGCACGACGAAACAGATGCTCTGCTCGCTGGAGGACTGCGAGATCATCAGGACGTTGGCCCGGTGGCGCGCGACGGTGGCAAACGTGCGCGCGGCGATGCCGGGCACGCCGATCATGCCGCGCCCGGCGACCGTGACCAGGCTCACATCGCGCACGGTCGTGACGGCTTTCACCGTGCCAGGGGCGGTTTCTTCGCGGTTGACGATCAGCGTGCCGTTGTGGGTGGGGTTGAACGTGTTTTTCACGCGTACCGGGATGTCGCGCTCGATCAAAGGTTGCACGGTTTTGGAGTGTAGCACCTTCGCGCCGAAGTACGCCATCTCGCCCACTTCGCCGTAGGACAGCACCGGTATTACACGCGCATCCGGCACGATGCGCGGGTCGGCGGTCATCACGCCGTCCACGTCGGTCCAGATCCAGACCTCGTCACTATGCACGTAGGCACCTAGCAGCGCGGCGGTGTAATCGCTCCCGCTGCGGCCCAGGGTGGTGGTTACGCCGTTGCGCGTGGCGGCGATGAACCCCGTCACGACCGGGACGATACGTTGCTCCAACAGTGGCAGCACCTCGCGCCGGACGTTTGCTTCCGTTTCCGCGAACAACACGCCCGCGTTGCCGAACTGCTCGTCGGTTACGATCAGGCGGCTGGCAGTGATCGTACTGCTGGGGACGCCGCGCTGCCGCAGCAATGCCGATACGATCGGCACGCTCATGCGCTCACCCAGCGACATCACCTTGTCCATCGCCTTCGGTGAGGCTTCGTGCAGCACGGAAATGCCGTAGCACAGCGTTTCGAACTCGTCGATCAGCGCCTCGACCTCGTCATGAATCGCGATGCGCTCCACGTCGGCGGTCAGCAGGTTGCGGATCGTGCTGCGATGCTTGAGGCGCAACTCGTGCGCCAGCACGCGGTAACGCACGGTGTTACCTTCTGCGGCGGTGTGCGCCCCTTCGATCAGCATATCGGTGACACCGCCCATCGCCGAGCAGACAACGACGACCCGTTCGTGTTCGTCATATGCTTGCCGGACGATATCCGCTGCCTGCGATATCGCTTCGGCACTGCCGACCGAAGTCCCGCCAAATTTCATGGTAAGCGTTTTCATGGTGCAACGTCTCCCTGGGCCGTGAGCCGGTATCAAACGCAAAACAAAAAGCGCGGAGCCGGTCTGCTCCACGCTTAGGGATTTCTGGGTCCTGTTATGCCTTACCCGTCGCCCAAACCTGAAGCAGCCCGCAGCGCCCGCCCGGTCATCATGCCGATGGTCATCATAGTCGCAGTCGTGGTGTGGGTGCGTATGGCGTGCATCAGGTAGCCTGCTGGATTATGTCATCATGTGCATGAGCGTAGCATGGTTGTCTTATGGCGTCAACTGATTCGCCGTGCCGTTTTGCGGCGATTAACTCGCTGTGTAGCGTTGGGCGGCTTTGACCAGCCGCGCCACGCTGTCATCCAGCCCGCCGGGGCGGTTCCGCGCCAGCCAGAGCGTGCGATATTCCGTCTCGATCGCGGCCAGATCGGCGGCCAGCTCACGCGGCGCGATCGCGCTGCCGGGAAGTTGCAGCAGCAGGCGTTTTGCGCCGTGCCGGAGCATACGCGCGGCCAGGGCAAATTCGCGTCTGATCAGATCGGCGTCATCGCATGTCATATCCGCCTGATCGAGGGGTGCGATTACCCGGTCGATCGTTTCGAGCGCGGTGTTCAGCTTTGCGCGCAGCGCGTCATCGTCCGCCAGCAGCGCGCGCACGGCGTCCGGCACGTTCTGTCGCTGCGCGTACCGGCGGATGGCGTTCAGGTCCCTGTGATAGGCCACGAACAGGACGCTGCTATTATGCAGCGGGATGCCCGTCTGGCGATATACGTTACCCAGGTCGTAAGCCAACCGGCCCATGACTCCCGCGCGATCGCGGAACGCGAACGCGTCCAGTGCGGCAGGCAGATCGCGCTCGCGATTCGCTTCATGCGCCCAACTGAGCGCCGCGCCGTAGGCGAAACCGAGATAGCTGATCGGTAATGGCTGCCAGTGGCCTTCGTCGCCCCAGTCAGTGTTGAGCACGCCGATCGCGCCGTGTGCCAGCCCGTTTTCGACCGCATTCTGTATGTTGCCGATGCAGTTATCAGTCCGCCCGGCGATGCTGCGCCAGCTTGATGTACCGGGACACACATAAAACGGCACGCCGGAGTCCGCGAACAGCTTTGATTTGCCAGGGAAGTCGTGATCGGCTTCGTAGCCCCATTCAAGCGCGATCGTGTCGCGTGGGATTTCCGGTACCAACTCCGGGTACTGGTTGATGATGTCGCCCCAAAATTGCATGGTCCGGCCATGCGCGGCCACGCGGTCGTGTATCTGCAGCAGGAAGTCGAGATACACGCGGCCTTTGCCGTGTTGTTCGACCAGCGACTTGCTCTTGCCCAGCCCCAGGTCGAACGTCTCATCGCAGCCAACATTGAACAGCGTGCTGGTGAAGTTGGGCAGCAGTTCCGCGTAAAGGCCATCGATCAAGTCCAGGCTGGCAGGCACGGCGGGTGACAGGCTGTAGGGCGGGTACATATCGCCCCAAGGCGATTCGAACGCGGTTTCGGTTTCCGCCAGTGGCAGGTAACGTTCGTGTGCAAACCAGCGGTGCATGTGCCCGAAGCTGTTCTGGTTTGGTACCAGGTCAATGAAGCGCGCGCGGCAGTACGCGTCCAGATCGAGGATTTGTTCGGCGGTCATCGGCGAGGCGTGTTCCCACACCTCGCGGTGATCGTGATAGGCAAACGTGTGCTCGGTGTAAAGCTGGAACTGGTTGATCTTCCAGCTCGCCAGCAGATCGACCAGCGCGTAGAGTGTTGGCATGCGCGGCACCTTGTCGCGGCTGATGTCGAGCATCACACCGCGGGCGGGGAAATCCGGCCAGTCTTCGATTTCAAGCAGCGGCAGCGTCGCATTATGTGTCTGGAGCAACTGCGTCAGCGTCATCACGCCGTAGAACACGCCCGCGTTGTCCGCGCCGGTAATCCGGATCCCGTCGTCTGTCACGGTCAGGCGATAGCCTTCAGCATGGCCGAGCGCCCAATCCACCGCGAGCGTTAGTGTAGCAGGAACCGGTCCCCCGGCGATCGACCACGCCTGACCGGTGACCGCGCGTATGGCAGCCTGGGCACGCTGTGCGGTGAACAGCAAGTCGGCGGGGCGTTCGACGGCCAGCGCGATCGCGCCGTTTCCGGGCAGTGGATACGCTCCGTCGTGCAGCGTCACGCGCTGCGGATGGGGTAAGAGGTTTAAGTCGGTGCTCATCTGCTGCAATCCGTTTCCGTGATAATTAAGGACCGCTTAACAAGTGTACTCTGAACCGGATTTTTCCCTGACCTGCGCAAAAAACCCTTGTCAAGCACCGGAGCTTATGCTATCATAACGCGCACGTTAAGATGTGTGCCTGTAGCTCAGCGGATTAGAGCACTTGTCTACGGAACAAGGGGCCGGGGGTTCGAATCCCTCCAGGCACGCCATAAAACGCCTCGTTACGGGGCGTTTTTGCGTTAGGCTGCCGGTCGCGCTGTCAGAGGTGTCGGCACCTAAGCGGTGCGGTGTCAACTTTCCGCGCGCCCAAAACAAAAGCCTGTCGGCGCATTGTCCGACAGGCTTATATGCGCTACACCACGTGCCGTCAAGTCGTTGCACGCGACTTGGTCATGCCTTGGGCTGTCCGATAGCAGCGCCAAGGCTTCGTTTCTTAAGGTACGTCGACAAGTATAATCTTGGAACGCCTGACAGGGCAAACCGTGCATGTCCAGGGCGGTTGGATCAAATTTGGTCTAGCAGTTTTTCTAAGAAAGCGGTGTTGGGACCTGCTTTGAAACGTTTGGTACGAATACTGCCCTTGGACGTATCTTTCTCGATGATGTTGAGCGCCATTTGCTGTAGGATCGCCATGTTGTGGGCAGCGTGACCGGCACGTACCCGCGCGTCATCCTCTCGAAAGGTTACCTCCAAAACCCAGTGCAGGCTGTTTTCAACCGCCCAGTGAAACCGGGTTGCCACTAACAACGGCTCAGCCTCGGCGGGCAGCCGGTGATATTAGCGGTCGGCATGGGTCAGGTCAGCGATCATCGTTATTCTAGCGATGTCTATCGGTCTTGCCCTGAATCGGTGAACTCAGAAGGAAATCACCGCCAAAGCTGAGCGCGGTGCACGCGACCAGATAGCGATCGGGTGGGTATCCATACGATAGACTACCTGTTGAACGCTAATATCCCAAACGTCGGCTGCGCTGATGCATCCTGGCCGAGGGCAGCAGAAACAGCACGCCGGTCAATACCAGGGCAAACACGTCCACCCACGAGTTGATCAGTCCCCGGCCTAGCACCGCGTGATTCAGGAGGTCCTGAGCATAAGTCAGAGGTGAGAGGTAAGCCACGGCTTTCGCCAGTGTTGCCATTTCGTCCAAGGGGACGAATATGCCACTGACGAACAGCAAGCCCCAGCGCAGCAGCGTGCTGGGCATCTGCACACTCCCCGGATTGCGCGTCGGGATCGAGCCGAATATCATACCCAGTGCAGAGAAGGAAAATGCTCCCAGGACGAGACCGGCGACGAGGAGTCCCCAATTCGCAATCGTGACTCCGAATACCACTATCCCGATGATCAATGACACGGTGGCCGTAGCGATAGCAAAAACAGCTCCCACCGCAGTTTTGCTCAGCAACAACGACGCGAGCGCCATTGGGGCAGCCAGCAGCCGGTCATAGGTGCCAATTCGCCGTTCCAGGGGGACGATCATAGGGCCAGCGGCTGACGCCGTGAAGATCAGGGTCATGGCCAGCAAGCGGGCAGTACCCTGTTCTGCGGCCATCTCGCGCTGGACCGAAAAGGAGAAAAACAAGAAGAAGGGCATCAGGAAGCCGAACATGATCATCCCAGGGTTGAGGAAGTAGATCCGGACATCCTTGGCGGCCACCGTCCATGCCTGAGCAAACTCGTCTCCAAGTCGTTGCAGCGTGCTATTCTTCACCGTTCACCTCCCCCATAACCGCTCATTCTCTGGTCCTGGTCGCCCTTTTTTCCCGTCTCATGCCGTACCGTTCCGACCTGCTGTCCCGTGATTTCCAGGAAAGCGTCTTCCAGACTCGGCCCGAGCGTGTTCAAGCTGATGACTCGCAGCGCATGGTTTTCCGTATAATGCACGACCTGCGGCACTAACGTGGATGGATCTGCAGTATACAGCCGCCACTTGTCCCCGCTCTTGACCGCCTGGGTCACTCCTGGCAGTTCCGCCAGCGCCCCGCCATGGCGCTGCCCATCGGGTTCCAGGGCTACCTCCACCGATTGCATTCGCCGAAACGTCGCTTTGAGCCGCTCCGGGGTATCGATAGCGGCGATCTTGCCGTAGTTGATGATCGCTACCCGGTCGCACAACTGGTTGGCTTCCTCGATCTGGTGCGTGGTCAGGAAGACAGTCGTCCCATCGGCGTTCAACTGCCGCACCAGGTCGAGGATAGCGCGCGCACTTTGTGCATCCAGGCCCGGTGTAGGCTCGTCGAGAAACAGCAGCGCCGGTTTGTGAATAATCGCCATAGCAATACTCAAGCGGCGGCGCATTCCCTTGGAGAAGTCCTCAGCCTTGACATCCCGTTTTTCCCACAAACCGAACATCTCCAGCAATTCCTGTGCTCGCGCCGCTTGCTCAGCGCGAGGCACGCGGTAAATCCGGGCCGTGAACACCAGGTTCTGCCAGGCCGTCAGCTCGGTATACACGTTCGATTCCTCAGGAACCAGCCCCATCTGGCGTTTGATGGCATAAGCGCTATGCTTGAGATCGTGACCATTGATGACAATGTGACCATCTGTCGGCTCAAGCAGGGTGGTTAACATGCGCTGGGTGGTTGACTTGCCCGCGCCATTTGGGCCGAGAAAGCCGAACACTTCGCCCTGATTCACCTCAAAGCTGATGTGATCTACGGCTAGGACATCTTCTCCGGATCGTGCTTTGTAATATTTGGTCAGGTTGTGTACTTCGATTGCGCAGGTCATACCGTCTCCAGTCCAAGTAAAGGCGTGCGTCTCATGCACTACCACGCACGAGGACGCCAGGTTTCTCAGAATCGCTCACAAACGTGCGCGTCTATTTGTCATCACGATCCCGTACGGCTTCGTCCACAAAGAAGTCTTCATATTCCTTAAGAAACCGCTCAAGCCGTCGACGGGCCTGGCGGATGTGCGTGGCCCATTCGTGCAGGCAAGCCTCACCATCTGATGTCACTTCGTACAGCCGTCGTGCGGGACCGGCCTCGCCCGTATCCCACGTTGATCGGACCAGCTTCTCGTCTTCAAGTTGGCGGAGTGTTCGATAGAGCAAGCCGGTGTCAACCGGGAGGTCCTTGTCATCCTGGGTAAGCCGTTCCAGTAGTTCGTAGCCGTGTGCAGGCTGCTGCAATAGCTGGAGCAACAGGCGGGGCCGGATGAATCCGCGCATACGTCCTTGGTGCGCTGAGCAACACATAGTCTTATCTCATATATCTGATCTATGCATATAGTATAGTGTTCGAATTCCTTCGCGTCAAGGTGCGTGGAAACATTGTGCTGTGCGGGGCAAAAATCGGACCTTACGGTACGATATGCCTGGGTCGTAGACGCGGGGCACAGGCGGGAGTGCACGTCTCCCACAAGGGTAACATCACACGCGCCATTAGGGTACGGATCGCTGGAACAGAGTCCCAGATGACCATCAATCATCTGGGACGATAACGAACCGCGATGTCAGTCTCCGGCAGCCTGTGGCACAGTAGCGTCACTGCGATAGTATTTGCGCCCCACCCACAGCGCCACGTACACCAGCCCGATCAGCACCGGCACTTCGATCAGCGGGCCGACGACGGTTGCCAGTGCCTCGCCGGACGCGATCCCGAACGCGCCCACCGCCACCGCGATCGCCAGCTCGAAGTTATTGCTCGCAGCGGTGAAGGACAGCGTCGCCGATTCGTCATAACGGAAGCCCAGGCGGTACGAGATGTAGAAGCTGATCGCGAACATCAGGGCAAAATATGCCAGCAGCGGGATCGAGATGCGCAGCACGTCGACCGGCTGGTCGACGATCTTTTCGCCCTGCATGCTGAACATCACCACCACCGTGAACAGCAGCCCGATCAGCGCCGTGCGGCCCAGGCGCGGCGCAAACTCGCCATCGTACCATTCGCGTCCACGCTGGCGGATCAACGCGAAACGCGTGATGACGCCTGCCGCCAGGGGAATGCCCAGGAAGATCAGCACGCTCTTGGCGATCTCCCACATCGTCACGCCGACATCAGCCGTATCCGCGCCGAACAGATCGGGCAGGAACTTGAGGTAGAAGTACGCCAGCGGGCTGTACATGATGATCTGAAACACCGAGTTCAGCGCGACCAGCACGGCGCAGTCTTCGTTATTGCCCCCGGCCAGCATGTTCCAGATCAGCACCATCGCGATGCAACGCGCCAGCCCGACGATGATCAGCCCGGTGCGATATTCGGGGTAATCCGCCAGGAAGATCCACGCCAGCACAAACATCAGCGCCGGGCCGATGATCCAGTTTTGCAGGATCGAGACGGCGAACAAGCGCCCTTGCCCACGCAGCTTGCCGAGTTCCTCGTATTTCACCTTCGCCAGCACCGGGTACATCATCCACAGCAGGCCAATCGCAATTGGGAACGACACGGTGTCGATGCGCAGCGAGTCGAACGCGTCTTGAATACCAGGGAATATCTTGCCCGCGATCACGCCGATAGCCATCGCGATGAAGATCCACAGCGGCAGGAAGCGGTCCAGCAGCGAGAGCTGCTGAAAGACTCGGCCCGCCTGGGCAGCAGTCGTAGAGTGGGATTGTGTGGTCATAAGCTCCTCGAAGTCTGAATGCTGAAGCTGAGTTACAGGTATTGGTGCAGGCGCGATTGAAGCACCAGCACAGTTAAAACATCGCCAGTGCTAAGCCGAACAAATATCCCGCCAGCGTGCTGAATATGGTCACAAGCACGACATAGACGGCAGTCTTCTGGCGGCCCATGATCTTGCCCGTCACCAGGATGCTTTGCAGGCTCAGTTCCGGGTCGGCCAGCAGGTAAGCCAGCAGCGGCCCGCGATGCATGCCCAGGTCCAGGAACGCGGCGGCAATCGGCACTTCGACCAGCGTCGGGAAGTACATGAACACGCCGAATAACACGCCGATCAGGTTGGCCCAGATGGTGTTGCGTCCGGCGAGTTGCTCGACCCATGCTTCCGGCGTGATTTCGCGGAACATGCCTGCCAGGAACACGCCAACGATCAGCAGCGGGAAAATCTGCTTGATGAAGCGCCAGGTTTCCCACAGCCAATGTGCCAGTTCGTCACGCTGCAGTTTTTTGACCGCCACGTAAGCGATCGCGCCCAGCAGCAGCACTTCGGCGAAGAAGCGCCCGGTGAAGTTGATCACGAGGCTGCCGGATTCGGTGGTCGGCGCGGCCAGCAGCAGCGTAAAGGCGGCCATGCCCAGCGCCGCCCAGGTCCAGCGGTTGAACCCGGTCAGGATGTTGTTGAAGCCCTTCCAGGCCACCGGCGCGATCAGCAGCAGCATGATGATCAGCGCCGCGCCTTGATAGGTCAGACTCAAGCCGTCCAGCGTCTCATCGACGCCATCCGGAAATTCAACCGGCAGCGTGACGCTGAACGCTGTGCCCGTCAGCAAGCCAATCTGCAGCGTCCCGGCGATGAGCACTGCCAGCAGCAGCCCGAACAGTGCCCACAGCGCCGGGCGCATGGTTGCCTTTTGCTCGAACATGGCCGCCTGGGCCGGATCGGCAGCGGGCTGCCTGAACAGCGCCGCCATGATCATACCGATCGTGATACCGAACGTGATCGCCAGCACGATGCGTGCCAGGGCGATGTCCATACCGATCGCGGCACCGGTGTAGCTGATGGCGAGTATGTTGACCGCCGGGCCGACGAACAGGAACGTGATCGCCGGGCCGAGTCCCGCGCCGCGCTTCCAGATGCCCGCGAACAGTGGCAGGATCGTACACGAACACACCGCCAGGATGAAACCGCCGATGGCCGACGCCGGATAACTGATGTATTTGGGCGTCTTGGGACCGAGATAACGCGTAACGACCTCTTTGGGCATCAGGCCGCCCAGATACCCGGCAATGAAAAACGCCGGAACCAGGCACAACAGCACGTGCGCGGCCAGATAATCGAGCAGGCCGGTCCAGCCCGCGTTGAGCAGATTGAGGATTACGTCCATGTCTATCCCCTACTATATTCACAAGCATGAATGAGGTTTTTCCCAAAAGATACCTCACCGAGCGGTGAGGTATCACTTGCGCGTCGTCAGGAAGCCTGCATGGCTTCTGCCAGGTAGCCCTTGATTTCTTCCGCGCTGGGAATGCGCGCAGCGGCGACGACCTTTTCATTGATGACCAGCCCCGGCGTGCTGAGGATATAAGAGCTGATCTCAAGTGGATCGGTCACTTTGACGATTTCATGTTCGGGTTGGGGGTCAAGTGTCGCTAACGCTTCGCGCGCATGGGCTTCGACCTTCTGGCAGTTAGGGCAGCCAGGACCAAGAACTTTGATGGTAAGCATAGAGTTTCTCCTCGATTTTCACTCAGGAAACAGATTCAATGATAGGTACGGTGCAGCGTGGACACGAACAACCTTCCAATCGCGCCGGTTGTTCCTCGTCGACCGGCCCAAAGATCGTATCCAGCAGCGTTGCTGTGATGTCGTCAGCCAGGCAATAGAAGACCTGCAGCCCGTCTTTGCGCGTATCCACCAATCCGGCGTCGCGCAGGACCATCAACTGCTGCGAGATGTATGCCTGGCGCTTGCCGAGCGCGGTTTCCATGTGGCACACACACGCTTCACCGCTGCGCAGCATATCCAGGATTTGCAGACGCACCGGGTGTGCCAATGCCTTGAAGCGAGCCGCGAGTTCATCGTGTGTGGTCATCGTTCCACCCTTTATATTCACAAAGACGAATGCAGTTTACTTGATTGGTATCTTGAAAACAAGAGCGAATAGTCACCTGATTGATGTGACTTATTTCGTATCCATAGCCGTTCAGTTGTTCGAGGCCGTTTTCGTGACAATCTTCACGCGCCGGCATAACAAAACACACTGTCAGGAATTTTTAAAGATTATATTCTATATATTGAATGTTGAATATGCCGTTCTTGTCTGAACGGTGAAGGCGCATTCGCTCTGGGAGATAGCGTCAATGACAGCAAATCCGAGCAAAGCGGAAGGGCACGATCTGGCGGTCGCCATCATGGTGGGCAGGGGATCGCGTTGGCCTACGTAGGCGTGAACACGGCGCGTTATGCTCGCAAGCAATCAATTATCGCTGCGCCGGCGTGGCTAGAACGCACTATCCCCTGGCTGACAGTTGTAGGGGTGGGCGTGGCGCTCTACACGGCGTACGTCGAAAGCGGTGATCATCACGCTCCTGATGCTCGTAAACACAACGCCCGCCTTGCAGCCCGCACGTGCTAGAAGAAGGCGCGGTCGTCGCTGAGGACGCTTGCCTGAAGTGTGTATCGTGCGGCAAGGACAGGAAAGGGGTTGCTAATGCTGATTGAAGATTACGACGTGGGGGTCTTTGCATCCCCTTTACTCATGTGCGCTATGGTTCGCCTGCTGAGCAGATTCTACAGGTGGCCGGAGAGGAGCAAGTCAACCTGATTGTCATCGGAGCACAGGGAAAAGCGCTGGGACTCAGGAGGTGACCGTCTTGCACGTGCAGGATGAGCGCACCATGCAGCACCGGACTCCAGAACAAATCACTGCTTCTGATCAAGAAGATACCGAGCGGCTGGAGCAACTGTGCTGTGCGCTGCGGATGTTTGGGCTGCAAGCGCGACCGCTGCTGCGTCACGGACACCCGGTGCGCGAGACCCTGCGTGTGGCCGAGGAAGATAATCCTTCGTTAATCGTGTTAGGTTCTCGCGGGCGCAGCGCGTTACGAGAGATTCTAACCGGCAGTGCGTTTGAGAACGTGCTGCGCCTGAGTCGCCATCCGGTGCTGGTGGTGCGCCACTCCGGGCCAGAAGGCGAGCATCACAGAACAGGATAAGTAGAATGCCGTCTACCTCAGACACAGGAGATGACCATGAAAAAAGCGATCACACTGACGCTTGATGACGCGGACATCATCGAGCTTATGCGCATCCTGATAGATGAAGATGCTGAGGCGGCGCTGGCGTTTCTCAAACAGCACCTTAAAGGCAAAGTGCGTGAAGCCCTTGAGGGTGGTTGAAAGGTTATGATTCAGGTGCCTGGGGCAGGCATCACCACTGTGCAGGGCAACCTCTTCAAGCCATGAGGAAGGTGTGATCTTGGGAACGGATGGCACGTACCTGGAGTCTATCGCCTTAGTGCGCACGCTGCCGTGCCTGGCTGAGCCGGGGAAAATCATCGTGGTCGGCAGCCCCTCGCGCGATCTGGGCGATGTTTTACCGTTTCTCGCCACGCTGCCGAACATCATCACGTACAATCCGGATGCCTTTACGCTCACGTTCCGCCGCGAGCGCGGGTTTCTGACGCTTTACCGCGACAAGGTGATCTTCACCCAGGTGGATGATACCGAGCAAGGATTGGGGCTGCTGAGCGCCCTGGTGGACGCGATCAATGCGACATGGACATACCGTCACGAGCTGAAACCACTGACCCAGCCTCGGCGCGCGCCTCGCCCGCTGGATGTCTGGACGCTGCTGCCGCAGTCCAACTGTAAGCAGTGCGGCGAAGTGACCTGCATGGCCTTCGCATTTGCCTTGTTGCAGCAGCAGCGCGGCGTAGACGAATGCAAACCGCTGGCCGAAGATGCAGCATTTGCCGACTGGCGGGTGACACTCGAAGCGATGTTGGGCGTCGGAGCCTGATCGAGCAGATTAAAAAGAATTCGTTCTTTCTTAACCCCTTTTTGCCCTTTACCGCTATAATCCTTCACCTCAGATAGCTACTCTCCAAATTCGATATCAGAAGGTGGATGATAGATGGACTATGTGACGATCTTTGGTGATATCCACGCCAACCTACCCGCGCTTGAGGCGGTGTTCCAGGACATCGAAACGCGCGGGCTGAACAACCTCTATTGCTTGGGTGACCTCGTCGGCTATGGCACATTCCCCAACGAGGTTGTGACCGCCATCCGCGAACGCGATATCCCCACGCTGATGGGCAATTACGACCAGGGTGTGGGCCACAGCAGCGACGACTGCGGCTGTGCCTACAGAACCGCCGAAGCCAAAGCGCTCGGCGAACGCTCGATTGCGTGGTCCAACACACACACGACGGACGCAAACAAGGCGTTTCTGCGTGAATTGCCGATGCAGATCCCGGTAGCACTTGGTGACTTACGGGTCATGCTGGTCCATGGCAGCCCGCGCAAGATCAACGAGTATCTCTATGAGGATCGCCCGGACAGTAGCTTCGAGCGGCTGCTGGACCTGGTCGAGGCGGATGTGCTGGTGTGCGGGCATACGCATTTACCCTATCACAAGGTGCTGCCTAGTGGGCGGCATGTGATCAATGCCGGCAGTGTCGGCAAACCCAAAGACAACGATCCTCGTGCGGGATATGTGGTCTTACGGACCAATGGGCGAGCACTGGACGTCGAGTTCGTTCGCGTAGCCTATGACGTGGAAAAGACCGCGCAGGCGATTGAAGCCACCGATATGCCGGACGAATTCGCCGCCATGCTGCGCAGTGGAACGGGCTAGAATCCGCCACCCTACGCACGCAGAACAGGTCAGACGATCCACCTGCGGTGTATGTTTTCAGGCTTGCCCCTGCATTGGCTGTGGTAATCACCGTGCGACGTACACTGCTGATGTGCCGAAATGGATGAAGAAGCAAAACCCAAACATTGTATTGCCTGATTGGGCAACTTTGCGTGAGCATCCCTACAATATTCCATGCCGAAAACAGACCAGACAATGAGTGATCTCATCACCGACATATGGAGGATTACAATGCAGCCTAAGCGGGTTTTTGGGTTGATGATGGCAATCAGTGGCGTTGTGTTACTGGCACTGGTCATAAGTATTGGAAGTGGCGCAAGCGCGCAGGGCGAACCGACACCGACTCCGTCAGCTTATGGGGCGCTGCTGGACACCGAAATTCGGGGCATCGATCCCGCTACCATCGAAGGCTATCGCACCGGGGCCGGGTTAGGAATGGCACTGCCTGCTGAGTTGAACGGCTATCCCGGCCCGCGCCATGTGCTCGACCTGGCGGACGATTTGGAATTGACTTCCGACCAACAGGCCCAATTTCAGGCGTTGTTTGACGACATGCTGCTGCAGGCCATCGCGCTGGGTGAGCAGATTCTCGAACAGGAAGCCGGTCTTGAGCTGGCCTTTCGCGATGGGACGATTGATGAGGAATCGCTCCGTGACAGGCTCGTCAGCATCGAGAGTCTCAAAGCCGAACTGCGCTTCGTTCATCTGCGCACGCACCTGGTGACTCTCGAAATCCTGACCCCGCACCAGGTCCAACTGTACAACACGTTGCGGGGGTACACAACTGCGCCGGAAACTCATGACACGCACCACGGTCATTAGGCATTGCACGCGATTCCTGTACCACGCACACCTGAAGCATCTCTTTTCCTATCGCAACGGGGTTAGTAAAAGCACCATAATCGATGCTGATCGGGGCGTAGTGTATTTGCCCGGCGATCGGTCCTGAGAGCGAGCCAGTGCTGGTCACTCTAGCATCGATCGGAAGCGGCTCAGTGATGGGCTGCTTTTTAACGTTGCCAAGCTGATACTTGTTAGCTCCTATATGCAATCTGTTAAAATGGACCAGGTATGACCGGAATACCCGGTCAGGCTTGCAGTCTAAAGATCACCGGAGCTCATGGCACAAACACAATCGATTCAAGAACGTTCGTTCAACGCTCTCCTATCTTCTACGGGTGGGTCGTATGGGGGATAGCGACACTTGGACTGTCCGCGACAGCGCCCGGACAGAGTTTCTCGGTATCGCTGTTCATCGATCACTACATTGCCGACTTTGACCTCAGCCGTACCACCGTGTCGGGGTTATATGGACTGGGAACATTCCTTGCGGCACTTAGTCTGACCTGGATTGGCCGCCAGATCGACCGGCGCGGAAACCGGCTGGCTGGCACGATCATTGCCGGTCTGTTTGCCCTGGCACTGCTGGCGTGTTCGCTCATCATGGGACCGGTGACGATCCTCATCAGCTTTATCGCTATTCGTGGATTGGGGCAGGGATCATTAGGCTTGACCAGCTCGACCGCCATTGCCGAATGGTTCAATGCGCGGCGTGGGTTCGTGATGGGCATATCGCTGGTCTGTTTTGCACTGTTCCAGCGCCTGTACCTGCCCTGGTTACAGAGTTACATCGATGCGCACGGCTGGCGTCAGACCTGGCTCTTGCTGGGTGGTGCAGTCGGGTTGGTTGTACTGCCGTTAACCTGGCTGTTGATGCGCGATCGGCCAGAGGATTTCGGTTTGCGACCCGATGGTCGAAAGGAAGACGCAGCAAGTCAAACCATCGATCCCAACGGCGATTGGACACTTACCCAAGCCATGCATACGCCAATTTTCTGGACATTTATTGCAGGACGCGCGCTGAGTTCAGCGTGGGGCACCGGTCTCATATTTCACCAGATTTCCCTGTTTGAGGACCTGGGGCACATGCCCCTCAAAGCTGCCGAAACATTCGGTTATGCAGCGTTGATGACCGCCGCTTCGACCCTGTTCACCGGTTGGCTGATCGACCGGCTGCGCCCAAACAGTGTCATGGCGCTGCAACTCGGTGGCCTGATGGCGGCCAACATGCTGGCGACCAGCATGACCCCGGCGGCGCTGTTGCTGGTGTATGCGATGGCGTTTGGCTTTTTCATGGGCATCGGGTCGGTCTTTGATGGGACGGTGTGGGCTACCCTGTTTGGCCGCAAGCATCAAGGTGCCATCATACTGTGAGTGACATATGCGCGAGAACAAAGGACACACTGTATGGTTGAAAGCGTCTTTCGCGGAGCGTCCGTCAGCGTGCTGGAGCTGATGCTGAACCTCTTCCATGAGCGGCAGTTTTCAGGACAGCTTTTTTCTCCACTCTACGGGGTAAAGCTCAGTGGCGCTTGGTCCAGTATGGCGATGTCAGGTCGGTGCTCTGGGAGCGAGCGAGATCGGCGGTGACAGGATAACTTGATGCCGGCAGGCTATTCGCAACTACTGCATGATGAGCATACAGATGCTCAATCATGTTAAGCGGAGAACACGGTCCAATACCGCCACGTGACATTTGAAAAACGCAACCACATCTTCGCTGTCAAATTCTTTTCAAGGAACATTGGTTGACTCCAATCTCAATGCTGTGATACGCTAATGACACGTGTCAGTGACACGTGTCAGTGACACGTGTCAGTAAAGGTGACCTGATGACAAACCAAGAGATTACGAGCAGCAATCGACCTAAATCACTTCCCACTCAGGCAGACGTCGCCAAGCTGGCAGGGGTCTCTCGCACGACGGTTTCATATGTCCTCAACAATAATGCCAGCGTGTCGATCCCGGAGGAAACACAGCGACGAGTACGCGATGCTGCAGAAGCGCTCGGTTATACGCCACACAGCCAGGCGCAGCGGTTGCGCTCTGGAAAGACCAACACGATTACCATGCTGTTTCCCTGGGATGAGAACTGCACTCAGATCGAGCTTGAGTTCCTAACCGGTGCGGCACGGGCTGCGACGGAGGAAGAATATTTCTTCAACTTGATCACAGTCCCTGTGTCGGCAGAGAAACTGCTTAACCTGTATCGGGGTCGCCAGACGGATGGCGTTATCCTGATGCAGATACGCTTGCATGACTGGCGCGTGGACCTGTTGCGCGAGAACGAGTTTCCGTTTGTCATCATCGGGAGTTGTGCGGACAACACGGGCGTTAGTTTTGTCGACATTGAGTACGACAAGGGTGTTTTTCAATCGTTTGAGCATCTTGTCGAACTCGGACACCGCGAAATCGGCTTTCTCACATTCCCAGAAGCCTGGCGGCTTGATGGCAACACCGGTCCGGTGCAGTGTATGCAGGGCTTTGAGGCAGCGCTACGTGAATTTGGTATCACGTCAGCCTTCCGCGAAGTCGCGCTGTCGGTCGATGATATGTACCAGGCGATGAACGAGCTGCTAGAAGAGCTACCCAACATGACCGGGCTAGTCACTGCCTATTCGGCGACGCTAGCCGGGGTATACCGCGCCCTGGCCGACCGGGGTCTGCGTATCCCCGACGATTTCTCGATCGTTGGCATTGTGGGCGAAGCCAGCGCCGGACTTATGATCCCCTCGCTGACAGGTTTCGACTCCATGAATTTTGAGCGTGGCTATCGTGCCGCCAGGCTGCTCCTGAAGAACTTACAAGCTGAGACTCCCGCTACGGAGCACGTTTATCTGCCGTTTGAGCTGATCGTTCGCGAAACCAGCGGCCCGCCACCCCGTTGACCTTATTCGGAGTCTGAACGATGCAGTTAAGTGAACGACTTTCGACAGCCAGAACTGATCGCAGTTTGTGGAAGCAGCTTTTTCAGGGCGAACAGATAGGGTATTTGTTTCTGCTGCCCGCCGGTCTTTTTCTGCTGGTTGTCATCGGGTATCCACTTTTCGATACGGTCCGCATGGCCTTCCAAGAGGTCACCCTTAGGACGTTGGTCGCCGGGGAGCGCCCCTTCACCGGTCTGGATAATTTTCGGAACGTCATCGATGACCCGGCTTTCTCGAAGGCGCTCACAAACTCGTTGGTCTTTACGTTCTCATCCGTTTTCTTCCAGTTCATCATCGGGTTGGCGCTGGCGATTCTGCTCAATGAAGCGTTTCCGTTGCGTCACCTCTTTCGCGGACTGTTGATCTCGGGTTGGCGTATCCCGCCCATTGTCAGCGGCACGATCTTCTTGTGGTTGTTCAACTACGACTTCGGGTTTGTCAATTTCTTTTTGCAGGAAATCGGTCTGATCAGAGAACCGGTCCGCTGGCTGCTGAATCAGGACTACGCGCTCGCTAGCGTCATTATCACTAACATCTGGTTGGGCATTCCCTTTAACTTGATCTTGCTCGCCAGCGGCCTGACGGGGCTGCCGGAAGATGTCTATGAAGCGGCGACCGTTGACGGCGCAACCCAGCGCCAAAAACTCATTCATCTGACGATCCCTATGATGAAACCCACGATTCTGGCGACGCTGATGCTGGGACTCATTTACACGCTGCGAGTGTTTGATGTCATCTGGGTCATGACGGGCGGTGGCCCGGTCAATGCGACCGAAGTGCTGCCCACACTCGCCTATCGCGAGTCCTTCAACCGGTTCAATTTCGGTGAAGGGGCCGCCATCAGCGTGATCATGCTGGCGATGCTCTTGGTCGTGGCGCTGCTGTACATTCGGACGACGTCTGAGGAGGTGATGTAGTGGCCGTCAATATTGGTACGGTTCTGGATTTCGGCAACTACAGCACCCGCAAACAAATTGTCAGGGCTGTGCTGTTCTTGATCGCGTTGGCCGCGACGTTGGTGTACCTGTTTCCGCTATTTTGGATGGTTTCGACGTCGCTTAAGGCCCCCGCTGACATCATGCGCGACCCGCCGTTGATCTTCCCACGCGAAATCAACACCAACATTTACCTGGAGATCTTCGGCCATCCCCCGGAAGGCACGCAGGTGCCGATCGACGGTCTGCGGTATATGAAGAATTCGCTAATCCTGGGCCTGGGCACAATGGTGCTGACAATGATCTTTGCGGTGCCCGCCGCGTATGGACTGGCGCGCTTCAGGCTGCGTGGTTCGAAGCTGTTCATCCTGATGTTGCTAACCTCGCAAATGTTACCTGAAGTGCTGCTCGTGATTCCGCTGTTCGTGTTCTTCCGGCAGTTCGAGTTCACGAACAGCTACGCCTCGGTGGTCGTGGCGGATGCGGCGATGGCGTTGCCCTTCAGCATCCTGATCTTGCGTACCAGCTTTCTGCAGGTGCCGCGCGATCTGGAAGAAGCAGCCTTGATTGACGGCGCAACCCGCTTGAGGGCGCTGCGTTCGGTCATCGTGCCCCTGGTGCGCCCTGGCCTTGTCGCCGTGACGCTGTTCGCGTTCCTGTTTGGATGGGGTGACTTCGTGTTCTCGCTATCGTTCTTACAAGACGTGGCGCTGCACCCCCTGGCGCTAGGTGTCTATAACTTCATTGGTTACTACCGCATCCGCTGGGAAGGTGTGATGGCCTTCTCGACCATCATCGCCGTGCCAGTCGTCGTCATTATTCTGGCGCTACAACGGCAATTCGTTACCGGTCTAACTGCCGGTTCAGTGAAGTAACACGAATTAGAAAGGAGCGTGATGGCACGACACCTCACTTCAAGCCAGCGATCAGATCGCTTTTGGACAGTAAGCAATTGGTTTTGATGGTTTAGACAAAGGAGCAAAAAAGCAATGAGGTTCAAGCCTACAACACTGTTCATCATCGTCGCAATGCTGCTGACGGTCGTGGGCGGCTTTTCGACCGCAGGGGCCCAGGACCGTGCTGAGGTCAAACTGTGGCATTACTGGGGCGATACCGGCACGAATGCTGAGACAGTGGCACAGTTCAAAGACGCCTGGGAAGCCAGTCAGGACGAATGCTCGCTGAGCATCCGCTCGATCCCCACGGCGGAGTTCAAGCGCGAGCTGTCGACCGCTATTCTGGCTGGAAATGAGCCGGATATCGCGATTATCGACAACCCTGACCACGCAATGTTTTCTGCCCAGGGTGTGCTTGCCCAGCTCGATGACCGCATCGAAGAATGGGGGCAGGCGGAGTACTACTTCCCGGGCCACTGGTCGACCACGATGTGGGATGGTCACAACTATGGCGTGCCTGTGGGCAGCAACACACTGGCGCTGTTCATCAACAACGCACTGGCTGAAGAAGCGGGGTTGGATGTCGGTAACCCGCCGCAGACCTGGGCCGAACTCATGGATTGGGCTGCAGCACTGACAAATCCAGACGCGAATCAGTATGGCATTACGCTCGTGGCGGAACGTAATGAGACTGCGACCTTCATGTGGTTGCCGTTCTTGCTGCAGACGGGCGAGAGTCTCGAAACGCTCGACAGCGAGGGCGGGCGTGCTGCGTTGCAGCTCTGGACCGACTTCGTGGAAAACGGATATGCTTCGCCAGAGATCGTAAACTACGGTTTTGGTGACGTTCCGGGGCAATTCATGGCCGGCAATGCTGCGATGATGCTCAACGGACCGTGGGTCCTCAACAGCCTCGCGGCTGAAACGCCGGACCTGGAATTCACGGTTGCTACGTTGCCGTATCCGGAAGACGGCCAACCGGGTTCTGCCCTTGGCGGCGAGAGCTTCACCATCTTCGCCTCCAGCGACGTGCAGGATTGCGCCTGGGACTTCATCACGTTCACGCAGGACCCTGACAGTATCGTTGACTGGTACAAGGGATTGGGCTTCTTGCCCTCGCGCTCAGATGTGGCCGAAAGCTCTGACTACTGGACCAGCGACCCGTACTTGTCGGTATTTGTCGAACAGCAGGAAACCGCGATGCCGCGCGGCCCACTGCCGAACTGGCCGGAAGTCTCAGAAGTCATCCAGCTGATGATACAGGAAGCGCTGACAGGACAGGTGCCTGTGGACGCAGCGATCTCGAACGCTGCGGCCCAGATCGGCCCGATGCTGCCTGAATATAACCAGTAAGCAGGACGGGGACAGCGAAGGCCAACGGTTTGGACGCCACATGACCTGCCTGTCCCCTTGGACAACAGGGGCACGGTTGCTGCTCGCGCTATGCCGAGGAGCAACCGTCGCCCACCATTACCATCTCCCAATGTTAACAGAAAACTGAAAAGACGTCCCACGTTTTTGCAACGTGGTTGGATGAAGAGGGCCACATGAAGCTCGATCTCAAACACGTTCCGTTCAGTCGTTTTGGCTCATATATGGCGTTCTCGCGCTTGGAAGACACACCTACATACGGAACAGGGCTATTTCTGCGCACGGTGCATGGCGAGGTGGCGAACCGGATCATCTTCCATATGCAACCCATGAAGGGCGACACGCCGGTATCGTTTACTGAGGTGACCTCGCCGGCATTGCTGCGTCTCGAGGCAGAAACAGGCCATGTCGAGATCTGCATCGCCGAGCCAAAGTTGATTCGCGTTCGTGGGCAGGGGGTAGGACTGCGTCTCACTCGACAGGCCACACCGAGCCGTGAGGGATGGGTGTATGACACTGCTTTTCGGGTCGGTCAAGGTCGCTGGTCGATCAATGCACGTGCAACCCTGATGCAATATATGTTAACGGCGCTCAAAGGGGAACTGATCATCGAAGCGCCCTGGAGCGGCCTGTATGACGAGTATATTCAGGCTGACTTCGTTCCGGGCGACGATGGTGTGTTTGAGTGTGCGATCGAAGAGTATGCCTCAAGCTGGCAGCCACGTGCCTATGACGAAAGCTTCAACGCGTGTGTTGGACTCGTCGAAACAGAGTATCAGACATGGGAAGACCAACAGCCTGATTTGCCGGACGATCTGTCCGAGGCGCGTCGCATGGCGTCGTATGTGAATTGGTCATGCGTAGTTGCGCCTGAAGGCCGGCTGCAGCGCCCGACGATGTACATGTCCAAGAACTGGATGGACAATGTGTGGAGTTGGGATCACTGTTTCAATGCGTTGTCGCTCGCGTACCGCAATCCTGAGCTGGCATGGGATCAGTTCATGGCGCTGTTCGACGCCCAGGATGAGCACGGCGCACTGCCTGACTATATCAATGACGTAGGAATCGTCTGGAATTTCTGCAAGCCGCCGATTCACGGCTGGACTCTCCGGCGGTTGATGGAGCGCACGGATTTCATCACTGACGATCATCTTACCCGGATCTATGAGCCACTTTGCCACTGGACGAACTGGTGGCTCACGTACCGCGACAGCGATGGTGACGGGCTGCCCGAGTACAACCACGGCAATGATTCGGGGTGGGACAATGCGACCGTGTTTGCTCGCGGTGTTCCGGTCGAAGCCCCCGATGTGACCGCTTTCCTGGTGTATCAGATGGACGTTCTTGCGGATGTAACGCGACGCCTCGGTCAAGATGCTGATGCTGACCGTTGGCGGCATCAGGCGGATGAACTCTTGGGGCGTATGCTGACGGCGTTCTGGCGCGATGATCATTTTGTCGCCCGGCATGCTTTTTCGCACGAGCCGATCGAGTCTGAGAGTTTGCTGCTGTATTTGCCGATTCTACTGGGTTCACGCCTGCCAGATGACGTCATTCGCCACCTGGTCGACAATCTGAAGCAGAACGGACGCTTCTTGACTGAGCACGGGTTGGCGACGGAACGCGTGGACAGTTCCTACTACGAACCCGATGGATACTGGCGTGGGCCAATCTGGGCCCCGTCAACGATGTTGCTTGTGGACGGTTTGCACGCTGCCGGCGAAGTCACCTTTGCACGTGACCTCAGTGCACGCTTCTGCGCGATGGTGTCGCGCAGCGGTATGGCTGAGAATTTCGACGCGCTGACGGGAAACGGTCTGCGGGACCGTGCTTACTCGTGGACGTCGAGCGTGTTTCTGATTTTGGGGCATGAGTATTTGCGTTAGTGGTAGGGAAGCCTTACGAAAACCGAATTTTGAAGCAGAAAGCATGTTCGCACGGCTTCTGGGAAGGCAATTTAATATGCAGGCCAGCCTGATCCTGGTGCCATTCCACCCGTCCAGCACCCAGCAAGTTGATTTCGGCAATCCCGTATGTACCCGTGCGCAAGCTTTTGATCACCGCCTCGCTACCCGGCCAGCCCAGCGCTATCGCGTACAGAATGTTCCCATTCGCGGTAAAGCGAAAATCCTCACCTGTGAAAGCAGGCCGATCGGTGTCAGTGTACGATCCTTCACTGACCTCGGTTGGGCCTTCACCATATGTCCTCCAGGGGCGCGTGTTATAGATTGCTTCACCATTGATCGCCAGCCAGTGTCCGATTGCCTGAAGAATTTGCGCATCCTGTTCGGGAATAGTGCCGTCCGGTTTTGGGCCAATATTCAGCAGCAGCGCTCCATTTTTGCTCACTACATCCACGAGATCACCGATGATGTCGCCAGGGTCTTTGTAAACCTGATCATGAATATAACCCCAAGACGTTTTGGCAACCGCTGTGTCATTCTGCCAGAAGGCCGGATGAATGTCCTTAAGCTGCCCGCGCTCGATATCGTAAACAGCGGTTCCATCGGGAAATGCATTGTGCTTATAGTTGATTACTCCGCCCCCCCAATTCGCCGCGCGGTTATAAAAATGGGCGGCGAAACGCTGCAAGTAAGGTTCAAAAATATGCTGCACAATCCACCAGTCAAACCACACGATCTGGGGCTGGTATTTATCGACCAGCTCACAGGTGCGCGCTAACCAGTCTTCCAGGAATTTGGCATGTGGACGAGGCTGCCAATCACGGCTTTCCCATGCCGGGTCCGTGAAGGATACCGATGCGGCAGGTTGAGCCGGACCATAAAGACTTTCATACGCCGGGTCCTGAACGTCGGACTCAAAGCGGCGCCCCCCGTCAAAGAACCACCAGTGTTCCGCGCGATGGCTGGAGACTCCAAAGGTCAGGTCGTGTTTGCGAACGGCTGCCGCCAGCTCGCCAATAATGTCACGCTTTGGCCCCATTTTGACGGCTGTCCAGTCGGAAAAGGAACAGTCGTACATGGCAAACCCGTCATGGTGTTCGGCCACCGGCACGACAAAGCGCGCCCCCGCCTCTTTGAACAACTGCGCCCACTGCTCGGCATCGAATTTTTCCCCGGTCAAATGTGGAACAAAATCTTTGTAACCAAACCTTGATTGGGGACCATAGGTTGTGACGTGGTGTTCAAATTCCGGACTTCCTTCAAGATACATATTGCGGGGATACCATTCATTGCCAAAGGCCGGGACAGAGTAGACTCCCCAGTGAATGAAAATTCCGAATTTGCCGTTCTGATACCAGTCGGGGACCTGATATTGCCGGAGCGATTCCCACGTTGGTTCAAAGATAGTATGTGGCTGACTTTGTGATGTCATTGGCTCTCCACCCTAAATATAGAACAGGGTAATTTCGGCGCGAATTCGCTCAAAGTCATCTGGCGTGAATGTACCAGCGCCGATGGTCAGCGTATTGGCAGTTCCGGCGGCAACCCCGTATTTGAGCGCATCCTCAAAGGGAAAACCATGGGTAAAACCATATGCCAGTCCTGCCAGCATACAGTCTCCCGATCCTACTGCGCTTTTGGCATTCATGGGCGGATTTTGAACGTGCAGCGTTTGGGTGCCGCGCGCCACGACAGCGCCCTGCGCGCCCAAAGAGATCACCACTATCGAACCATAGCGCTGGGAAAGCGCTACAGCTGCCTGGGCATAATCGCTTGTACTCGTGAGGGATTTCTCCGTCAGTACCGCGATTTCATCCTCGTTCGGTTTGATCAAAAAGGGTCTGGCTTCAAGCCCGTGTCTTAGCGCGGTTTGGTCGCTGCTGTCCAAGAACGTGAGCACGTCGGCTCCCTGCGCGATACGGATAAGATCAGCATAAAAGTCGAGCGGCACACCAGGAGGCAGGCTACCGGAGAAAGTCACGGCTTCGTACTGACCGATGATCGCGCGGAAGTGATCACGCATCGCATCCACCTGTGTCGGCGGAATCGGATCCCCCTTTTCGTAGATTTCAGTGACGACCTGATTGGTGTTATCCAGAATCGATAGGCAAGTCCGCGACTCGAAATCGGTCCAGACGAAATCGGTTTGAATGCCTTCCGCGTGCAAGCCCTGCTCGATGAATTGCCCGGCGGTCCCGCCCACCCATCCTGAAACCACTGGAGAGTCACCGAGCGTTTTGAGCGCGCGAGCCACATTGCAGCCCTTACCGCCAGGCAGCGCCTTGACCGCTTCAGGACGATGGATTTTACCGAGCTGGAACGGGCTGACAATCACGGTTTTGTCGATGGCGGCGTTGGGATTCATACACAGGATCATGGTTAGCCCCTGACGCGATTGGCTTTGCCGGACGCACCCACAAACCGGATGCGCTCGCGCACGGCGTCGATGTGCGCAGCCCGGCCCGGCCCCAGATACTTGCGGGGATCCACCAACTCACTGTCGTTCTCCAGGACGCCGCGCACCGCCCCCGTGAACGCCTTGTTCAACTGAGTCGCGACATTGACCTTACACAGGCCGAGCGCTATACCCTGCGCGATGTTGTCGTCTGTTACACCGGATGATCCGTGCAGCACCAGGGGGATATCAACTTTCGCGCGGATGCTGGCGAGACGTGCTAAATCCAAACCAATGTGTTTGTCTTTGATGCCATGCACCGATCCCAACGCAATCGCTAGTGTATCGATCCCGGTAGCGGCGACGAACTCCAGCGCCTCGTCAGGCTCCGTGAGCGCAATCGCGGATTCATCGAATTCTTCATCCCCCGGTTTAGGGACTTCCCCGATCTCTGCCTCCATGCATACTCCGTTCGCGTGCGCGATCTCGCGAAGCCTTCGGGTGATGGCGATATTGTCCTCAAATGACAGACCATTACCATCAAACATCACGGATGTGAAGCCGAGCGCGATGGCTTGCAGGACTTCGGTTTCGGTGGCGTGATCCAGGTGCAGCGCCACCGGGACCGCTACGCTTTGCGCGGCAACTTGTCCCACCGCTGCCATGTATCTAAGGCCAAGCGTCGCATTGCCGCTGCCCGCATAGAGCAGCGCGTTGTGGCTGACCTGAATGATGACGGGGGCGGATTCAGCTTGCGCCGCCTGCACGATAGCCTGAATTTGTTCCATTGTATTCGCGTTGAACGCGCCAACCGCGAATCCGTCCTGCTGCGCGCATTCGATCCAGGGTTTGGGGTTATGCAAAGTCATGTACGCTACGCCTCAGGATTCAGCATGATTTTCAGGTGAGCCATCTCATGCGCGCCTATTCTCGCGAAAATATCCGGTGTCTGCGACAGGCCGAAACGGTGGGAGATCATCGTCTCCATATCCAGGCTGCCATCCAGCAGCGCCTGAATCGTGTCGTCCCATTCGTGACCTGGGAACGGCGCGGAATAGGACATGAAGCAGCCAATAATACTCAACTCACGGCGCATCATCTGTTCGATAAACGTCAACGGCAGACTCTGATCGAGCGGCTGGTTGCCGCCCAACACAATTTTCCCGCGCGGGCGCGTGATTGGAACCGCCTGCTCCAAAACAGATGGAACGCCGGTTGCTTCCAACGTGATATCAACGCCATCGCCAGCTAGATTGCGAACTTCTTTCACAACATCGACCTCGCGCGCATTCAACGTGACATGCGCGCCCAGTTTCCTGGCAGTTGCCAGATTCGCGTCTGAAATATCGGTGACGATGATCTGTGACGCATTGAGAATACGTAGCCACTGCACGATCATCAAGCCGATAGATCCTGCGCCCAACACAACAGCGGTTTGTCCCTCGTTGAAATCGCCCAATGCGAGCATGTGCCGCCCGACAGTAGAAGGTTCGATCAGCGCGACGTGTTCAAGCGATAAATCATCCGGGACCACAAATACGCAGCGTTCGGGCAGTTCGACATATTCGGCAAACCCGCCCGCCTGCCGCGATCCGATAAACGAGTAGCTGTGACAAGCTGAATAGCGCCCGGATCTGCATTGCTCGCATTCGAAGCAGGGAACAAGCGGGATCACGGCGGCATGTTTGCCGACCAAGTCTTGCCTCACTTCTTCGCCCACACTTTCGATCACGCCTGCGCA
Source organism: uncultured Anaerolineaceae bacterium (assembly GCA_964425755.1). Lineage (GTDB taxonomy): Bacteria > Chloroflexota > Anaerolineae > Aggregatilineales > Aggregatilineaceae > CAYRNY01. Next base: position 82,201 of record CAYRNY010000006.1, on the reverse strand, counting down.
CTCGTGGCCCAGAATGAGTGGGTACATGCGGTGGCCGGACACATACCGTTTGATGTCTGAACCACAAATCGACACAGCTTTGACTTTCATCAACACATGGCCGGGCCGAGGTGCAGGCACGGGCGCGACTGTCGTGTAGCTCATGACGCCTTGATTTTCGAGAATGGCTGCTTTCATCATGATGAAACTCTTCCTGTTGTGATCGAGGCGAGGTGTTCGAAATCGCTCATTAGTTTCCGTGAGATACTGCGATACACCTGGAATATTTCTTGATAGAATGAATGCTTGTCCGGCGAAGGTTCGAATACTTGCCGGTTGGGAAGCAAACACTCGACACATGCGCCAATGTCATCCACCAAACCAACCCCATATGCTGTTAGTGCGTAGAGGCCGAGACTGTGGCCCCCTTCGCCGCCATCAGCCTGGCGCGCGACAATAAAGGGCTTGCCGTAAATGTCGGCTTTGATTTGGCACCACACCGCGCTCTGCGTTGCGCCGCCGGAGCCGAGATATTCCGTCACCGTGACGCCGTGTTCTTCCGCGATCTGCAGGTTGTCATAGACCGCAAATGCGCAGCCTTCCATGATGGCGCGCAGCATATCGGCGCGTGTTGTATTGTAACTGAGTCCGAAAAATACACCGCGCGCGACACTGCTCCACAGGGGCGTACGCTCACCGGCCATGTAGGGCAAAAAGATCAGGCCATTCGCGCCGGGAGGAGCCGACCCGGCTTGCTGGCTGAATAACTCGAACGGACTCTGACTGAGCAGCGCGCCCGCATTGGTTTCGACCTGTCCCAACTGATCGCGGAACCAACCCAAGGAACCGCCGCCCACCGTGCCTGCCTGCAAAATGTACTGGCCCGGTATGGCATGATGCGAGAAGATCAAGCGTGGTTCGATGACTACATGGTCCAGGCTAACCGCCATGCCGCCCGCCTGTCCACCTTGCTCATTGGTATGACCAGGGCGCGTCACGCCTGCGCCCAATGCGCCGGACGCCGCATCGAGACAGCCCGCGATCACCGGAATCCCGGCGCGCAGCCCCAGATCATCCGCCGCGCGAGCAGTCAGCGTCCCGACGACATCGGTACAGGCACACAGCCTCGGCATTTTGTCGAGCGGAATTCCGATCACATCAGCCGCGCCAGCATCCCAGCGCGTGCGCGTTATATCAAAGAAGTGATACCCGTAGGCTTGCGTGTGGTCACACACGAATTCGCCGGTCAGCCTGGCAGTAAGGTAGCCGGTTGCATCCAGAAATCGGTAGGTTGAGTCGAAGATCTGCGGATGGTGTTTCTTGAGCCAGAGAAGCTTAGGGGTGATATACGCTGGATCAATGGGATTCCCAACCAGATTCACGAGTCGATCCGCTTCCGGCAAAGCGTTGAGCCATCCTGTTTCTTTTCCCGCGCGACGATCCAGCCAGATCATGGCGGGATGCAGCGGGTTGACCTGTCTATCTACCGGGACTAGCGTCCACCCCACTGCATCAACGCCGATCCCGGCGATCTCGGTCACATCAAGCGCGCTGTCGGCTGTTACCTGCCGCACCGTTGCACATATCGCCTGCCACCACACCATCCCGTCAATCTCCGCCCAGAGCGGATCCGGGCGGTGAAGCGAGTAGGATTGGGTCGCTTCGGCCAGGATGCTGCCGTTGTCATCCCATAACGCTGTTTTTGTGCTTGACGTTCCCACATCGATAGTAACGAGATAGCTCATACGTTTGCCCCAATCAGTGATTTGCATCAGGAGGCGATGGTGCCGTCCAGGTCCCAGAGGTCCTGCCAATCGTTCGCGCCATTCCACAAAAACACCTGTCCTTTGATCAGGCGGCAGTTCTTATCGATGCCAGCGATGGCTAGCATGTCCTCGTTTGTGAGCGGCGGGGTGACCGCACATTCCAGATTGCTGCGAAATTCGTTGCGGCGAATCGAAAACGGAATCGGCACCTGTCCGCGCTGCACCGCCCACTTGACGCACACTACTGCCGGATGCACACTCAGCCGTTCCGCAATGCTGATAATGACGGGGTCTTCAATATCAACGGTATCGTCCGGTGTCGTATCGCGATCCGGGCGGGTGGGTGAACCAATCGGGGAAAAACCAATCGGCACGATGTCATGATCCAGGCAATACTGGAAAAGCTCCGGCTGTTGGAAGTGAGGGTGCAGTTCCATTTCATTCGCGGCAGGTTGGATGGTGGCGTCACGCAGCAACGGCTCGAGCTTGGGGATCGTCATGTTCGAGGTGCCGATGTGTTTCACCAGTCCCATCTCGACCAGTTTTTCCATTTGCCGCCATGTCTTCATATAGTTTTCGTGGATATATGGTTTGGCGTGGGGATCGCGCGAATCGACATCAACGCCCGGCGCGTGGTAATTGGGAAACGGCCAGTGGATCAGGTAGAGGTCAAGGTAGTCAAGCTGCAAGTCCCTTAGCGTTTGCTCGCACGCCGGAATGACATCCTCTTCACCATGCTTATCATTCCATAGTTTCGACGTGACCCATAATTCTTCGCGCTTGATAAGACCGCTGTCCAGCACGCTACGAAATGATTCGCCAATCAGATGTTCATTACCATACACGGCGGCGCAGTCGATATGGCGATAGCCCACCGAGATGGCTTCTTTGACAGCATTGGCAATATCTTGGCCCGAAAATCGATCCGAACCAAACGTGCCCAATCCCACGGCGGGGATTTGCGCACCGGTGTGCAGTGTGCGTTGAGGAACCAGAGCCGGGTCGATACTATCGGATGCGATTGTAAAAGGTTGCTCAGACATAAAACCCCCATTCAACTACAGTTTCGAATTAAGACAATTAGCGAGCAGACGTTAGCTGCAAATCGGCGCAAACTGTTCGGCCACAGTAATTAACGACGTGGTCTGGGTGGAGCGTTGGCTCCAGGCCGGTCCCATGATTACGGCGCACCCGCACCAGTCGAAGCTCCCGATGGCTGGGTTGCCCGCTGCACGGACTGGCAGTAAAGCGACCAGGCGCATCTTCCCAGCTTAAGGTCAACCAGCTATACATGCCTTGCTCATAGTGATAGCTGTCGCCCTCGTCTTCATAGACGTCAAACGAACCATCAGCGCCAGGATAAATACGTATCTCCCATGGGGCGTCAAGCTGTTCACCGGTATGCTGTACTTTCGGTCCCAAGGGGAGAATTGATCCGGCTTTGACGTATAAAGGCAGGATATCTAGCGGAGCAGCGGCCTCAATCACCTGCCCACCGCTATAAGGCTGACCGGTCCAAAAATCGTACCAGTCGGCACCGGCGGGCAAGTAAACGGATCGTGTTTTAGGGATATTTTCTAAGGCAACAGAATCTCGATCAAAGTACATTGGGTTGGTTACTGGACATACCATCAGCGCCGGCCCGAACATGAATTGGTCGGCAATATCATGCACATTCGGATCGTGGCGAAAGTCAAACGCCAGCATCCGCAACATGGTACTTGCTCGATGCGTTTCAGCCCCCGCCAGCGAGTAGATGTAGGGCAACAAGCGATACCGCAGGAACGCGAACTTCACTAATGTTTCGTAGATAATGTCGCCTGGCTCGCCAAAACGCCAGACTTCACGCGGGGTGTCAGTGCCGTGAGAGCGGAACATCGGCAAGAATGCACCGTATTGAAACCAGCGAACATACAATTCACGATACCCTTCATCAAGATATCCCCCAGGATAGTCACCGCGCCAGAACCAGGGGTCCTTGGTATCGACAAAAAATCCTCCGATGTCGAGGGTCCAATAGCCGCCCCCGGTAACACTAAAGTTTAGCCCTTCGGCAATCTGTTTACGCAACACATCCCAGGTAGCGACAATGTCGCCTGACCAAGTAATGCATCCATACCGTTGTTGGCCGGGTGAATAGGATCGCGTCAGGTTAACCACCCGTTTGTCCGATGTGATATCACGCTGACCTTCATAGATACCCTGGCTGTGCAATAACGAATAAGCGTTGATATAAGCCGGGTCAAGAAAGATCTTCGCTTGCCTCGTATTAATGTCTAACCGCTGCCAGGGTTCCTTTTTGACAGGTCCCGTCCAGTCCGCCTCATAGGGTTCTGTGCAATCACACCACCAGGCATCAACCCCGTACTTGAATAAACCCTCGTTAGTTTGCCGCCAATACATCGACCGCGCCGCCGGATCAAAAGCGTTATAGGTGGTATCATCACCGAGTAAAAAGCCATGCTCACGCATTTCTACCTGATTGGGTCCATCAGCGTTAAAACGCGGCCAGATGGAAATCATCAACTTGGCATTGAGATCGTGAATTCTATCCAGCATGGCCGCCGGGTCTGGATAACGCTCAGGGCTAAAGGTTTTTTGCCCCCACAAGTCACCAGGCCATGACTTCCAATCCTGCACTATACAATCCAATGGGATACCGCGTTGGCGATATTCTTCAACCACTGCAATAAGTTCGGCCTGATTGGTATACCGTTCTTTGGATTGCACGTATCCCAAAGCCCATCTTGGCAAAAGTGGCACCTGCCCGGTCAGTGCCCGAAAACCCGCCACAATCTGGTCGAATTCTGGTCCGTAAATGAAGTAGAAGTCCATTTCCTCATTGAACTCGCTCCAAAAATACGACCCATATTGATCATCATGGAACACGCTCAAGGCATAGGTATCCCACAGGATCGCATAACCTCGTGAAGATACGATCTGAGGGACTGCCACTTTCATATTGTGTTGGTATAGATACTGGTGGTGTCCGCGGTAGTTGAGAATACCTTCTTCATGCTGCCCCAATCCATAAATCGCTTCATCGTCAGAGAAAATAAAATCTAATCGAGTGGCATAGGCGTGGCGAGCAATTCTTTTCTCGCCACCGATGATCTGTGTATAGGTGCCATCAACCGTTTCTTGGGTCTGCAAAGCGAAATTTTCTACCAGTTCTATAGGCACTTGTTCCAGCGTTTTTCCACCCGTATCAGGTTCACGTACCAGTAGATCACCGCTGAGTTCTAACCAGGTAAACGCCCCTGTGTTTTTCTGGATGACCAACTGAAGTTGAGACGTTTTCAGCGTGAGCGTACTTCCGCCATCTTCAACCGACCAATCACGCTGCGTATTCTGGCGTGGCAGCACCATCAGGCTGGGGGTCGCGCTAAATGTCTCACGCCGAGTATAAACTACGCGAATGATACGCTCGCTAATCACTTCAAGTTTCAACTGCCCATCATCAGTGGTGAGCAAAAGTGAATTACTGTCTACCTCAAATTTCAATACTCTCACTGGAGATTCCTTCTATCCTTTAACTGAGCCAGCCGTCATACCGGAGACAATGAAACGCTGCCCCAGCAGATAGACCACGATCACGGGTAAGATAGTCAATACGATGTCCGCACTGACCAAGTTCCAGTACGCCTCATAACGCCCGAAAAAGTTGTAGACGGCCAGGGGCATGGGCCACTTGGCACTGTCATTCAAGTAATACAGGGGGAAGATGAAATCATTCCAGGTATTCAGAAAACTTAACAGCGCAGTCGTTGCCAGGACTGGGGTCAACAAGGGGAAAATGACAGAAAAGAACAGCTTGAGCGGTCCTGCGCCGTCAATCACGGCAGCCTCATCAAGTTCTCTGGGCAGCGACTCTACAAAGCCGTAAACCAGAAATGTATTGAACGGAATTTGAGTCGCCGCATAGAGAATAATAATGCCCAGCTGCGTGTTAATGAGGTGCGTAACCTGCATCACTTTGCTCAACGTAAAGAAGTTGATCGGCATCGCGATACCCATGATGATGAAGAAGTATAGAAACCGGTTCAGCCGGGTCTTGTTGCGTGACATGACGTAAGCTGCCATGGCTGAAAACGTAGTCGCAATCAGGGTGGAACTGCCTGAATACAACATGCTATTGAAGAACGCCGTTTCCAGATTCCCCTGGTCAATCACCGTCGAGAAATTGTCCCAGTGCAGGGTCGTCGGCGCCTGAATGGCCATACGCCGCGCTTCGGTCCGGTCTTTCAGGGCATTAACCATTACCAGATAGACCGGGACAAACATGATGAAACAGACGGCAATGGCGATCAGGTTATTGCCAATCCCCTGTACGTTCTTTGCCTTGATGATGGGGTCACGATATCGAATTTTCCAAACCATATTTGTGGCATTCATATTTCAAACTTTGCCTTTCATACGCGCTGAGTGCGGGTTAATCGTTAGCGCGTTCTTGCTCCATCAGTCGAATCACCGAATAACCAGCGACCACCATCACGAAAAATAAGACGGAAGAAAGCGCGGTGCCAACCCCATAACGCCCCTTGGCAAACTCTTTGAAAATGGCCGTATACAGGACTTCGGTTGAATAACCGGGCCCGCCATTGGTCAATACATAAACTACATCGAAAACCTTCAAGCCATACAAAACATTCAAAACCGTTGAGACGATGATCGCTGGCATCAACAAGGGAAGCGTGACGTGTCTCAAACGCGCAAAGGCACCTGCCCCATCGATTTGAGCAGCCTCGTAATACTCATCGGGGATGGTTTGAAGTCCCGCTAGCAGAATAACCATAATGTAACCGACGCCTTTCCACGTATCGACCCCGATAACGGAGTGTAGGGCCAAATTCGGGTCGGTTAACCAGTGCTGAGTCCAACTATCTAATCCGACGGTTCGAAGTGCCTCGTTTAACAGACCGCTGCGGGGATGCATAATCGACTTGAAGATAATGCCGACAATCACCATGGGTAGCACGGCAGGCAAAAAGATGATCAATCGATATAGATTTCGAAGCGTCCGGACACCATTATGCAATAGCAGAGCCAGCAGCAACCCAAACACCGTTTTGAGCACAATCGTCAAAATTGTGAAGCGGAGTGTATTGAAAGCATAGTCTACATAGTGGTGATTGGAGGATAGTAGTGTTTCGAAGTTTTCCAATCCGACATAATGCACATCTGACGAAAAGCGATTCCAATCCGTAAAGGCATAACCCAAGCCCATCACCGCCGGTATTACGAAGAACACCAGATAAAGCGCGAGCGCACCTATCGAAAAATAGAAGGGGTATATCCGGCTCTTGAACATACTTGCGCCTCAATCTTCTGACCAGTATTCTTTGGGCGGGCCTGTTGCGCGATTATTGAGACGTACATAATGTGACAGGCCACAGTCCGCAGCTTGTTTTGTTGAAGGGCACGGGTTGGTGCCGTGCCCCTCCTATATTACTGTCGAATGTTCCGTTGAGAGGACCAGATGGGATGTGGTATAGTTAGCTGGTCTAGGCTCGAACTCACGCCTGGCACACCCGGGGCGACGTCTTGCTCACGTCGCCCCGCCCATCTGAACTATCCACTCCAGGCCGGATCATTAGCGGCCTCAGCCATATCAGACCGACGAGCATCAATGTTTTCCAGTACGTCCATCGGCTCAGCATCCCCGATAAACATCGCTGAAATATCTTGCCCGATTTCCATCCACTGCGGGTTTAAATAGTTCACCTGGGTCTGGTAGACGGTACCGCGTTCAGGATACCGGTCCAAGAACGTCTGCTCTGCGGCGGAGTAATCATATGCCAGCCCCGTAAAACTGAAGCCCTTGAAGCGCGGCGTGTTGTCAATGATGTATTGCAGATTCTCCGGGCGCGCCAGGAAATCCAGATAGGCCAGGGCCTCATCAATATGATCTGAACCGGAGTAGACGAATTTGCTGGGCCCTGCCGGATTCAGATTCAAAATCTGATTGTCAGCCAGCGGTATGACAAAGTAACCGAAGGTGTCCGCCGGAACATCATATTCCGCTTCGATTTGACCGATGAGGCCAAAATTACCAACGGTCATAGCATATTCGCCATTAGCCATGTATTCGGCGGTTTCTTCGTAGGTGTCCGACAGCGCAAATTCGCCGAAAAAGCCCAGATCATACAGTTCCTTAAGCTGTTCCAGGGCGGTCAACATCGTGGGATCGTCGGCAAAGAGGCGCTGGTTGGTGTTCAGGGCCTCGGCCAAACCGGGCGTCACTTCTTCGTAACGAGGACCAATTTCGGGGAACCATAACACGTGATGCCACCCCGCCGAGATGGGCTCGAAAATTGGCGTGATACCAGCATCTTGAATGGTTTGGCAAACAGCCTTAAATTCCGCATAGGTTGTCGGAATCGCCAGGTCCAATTCAGCGAAGATTTTCGTATTGTATACCACTGCCCAGGGACCAAAGGGATCCATCAGGCTCATGCCGTATACTTCACCATCGAGACTGACTTGCTCGGTAACGAGAGGTTCCATGCGCGATACCCATTCCTGATCGGTCAGCGGGACGGCGTTGGTTTCGACATCGTAGTTGATGCGCAAATCCGTCTGGCCACTCTGCCCGCCAAAAATGTCTGGGGCTTCGCCTGTGTTCAGCTTGGTTTGCAGCACATTGAAATACTGGTCAGACGGTATGATTTGGAAATCGACACGGATGCCGGTTTCTTCTTCAAACTGCTTCGCCAGTTCAATCTCAGCGTCCTGAATCCAGTCCTGGCTTGCCATCTGGGTAATGGTCACATCTTGCCGGGCCTGGGCGCTTCCTGCATCCTGAAAAGCTGCGCTGCCAGCTCCCAACACACAAAGCAGCGCCACAAGAATAAACGTCAGTTGTTTCATTGTATCTTTATCTCCATATCCAACTAATGAGTTGGACAAACTCTAAACGCTTTCACGAAAATGGGACTTACAGTCGATGAACGGTTATTTGTGTGTCTAATGCCCTCCTTCTTATTTAATAGACCTCGTCGTCTCACGCACATTCAACTGAGGCGGAACGATCAACTGTTGAACGCGTGGCACGCTAGCTGACAAATTGTCAATGAGCATTTTGGCGGCTTGAAACCCCACATTTTGCAGTGGAAAATCGACCGAACTAGGGGTTGGAGAAATCAATCCAGCAATCTTTCCAACAGCTATACCTATTAAGGAAAAATCATGGGGGACTGACTTATTGTGTTCGTTCAACGCGCGCGTAACCCCGGATACGGTTGCGCCATAGGCCATCACCATCGCAGTGAGATTAGGATTTTCACGCAACATTTCGTGGGTGGCTTCATAGGCATGTTGAATACCAAAATCAACATGGCGATAAAGGGGGGGCAGTCCATACTCATACACGACCCGTTTGTAGCCAGCTAGCATCAGTTCAGAAGCGTTTTGCTGGTGGTCATCCAGAGCAGCGGGAAAAGCGAGAAAACCAATTTGCCGGTGTCCAAGGTCGACCAAATGTTCAAAGGCCTTGACGACTGCCGCTTCCAGGTCGATGTCGATGTAACTAATGCTGTCGTTGTTGGCGCAGCGGCCAATCATGACAAAGGGCAGATCGTGTCGGCGCAATAAGTTGACACGCCAATCGTCAAATGTTGTTTCCATGAGAATGACGCCCCGAACCTGCCCGGTGCGATAGAGGTCTAACAATTCGTTTTCGGTGATGTCCCGCGTCAGTAGATTAAGGGCAAATCGCGCATCTCCAGCAGCGCTCGAAGCTCCCAAAATGAAATCCAGTTCAATGTCAGTTACTTCAACGCGTGACTGCCGCTGCAATGGATAATGCAAAGCGATTGTATTGGTATTCACTGCGGTTGGTTGGAACGTCTGAACGAAAGGCGTGTAACCCAGTTCATCGATCACACGCTGAACACGCGCGCGTGTTTTCTTGGCTACATCAGGTTTGTCATTGAGTACACGGGAAACGGTTGAAACGGACACGCCAGCCGCTTTAGCCACGTCGTGGATACTTACATCAGCATGCTCGTCACGTTTTTTAGGTTCAGTGGGTACCATAAAACTCAATCCGTGGATGACCTTGGTAAAGTGCCGGTAAAACACCGGTAATTTACCGATACAGTATCATACATGGATTGTCGTTGTCAAGCTGTTGCGTTTCACCTTGATTTCGCGCAAATAGAAAGGGTTTCTATTGTTTCCTGCAAATACACAGCAGTTCTAATCGGGTTTTGAGCCTATTCGAAGCCGAAAGTCGGTATCATCACCAAACTGCATTTGAGTTAGCCAGCAAGGAGTTGTGTGATGACCATCGAGTTCGGACTACGGAATGAAACATCGGGTGGTGTTTTTGATAAAGTAAAAGGGTTCTCCCGCAGGTTTGATATTGCTGGCGAACTCGAAAATGAGAATTGGTAAGGGAAGAACCAGGAGGGAAAATGGGGCAACTCGTCAGAATGAGAAAGTGAACACAGGAAAGGTTCCCCGTAGTCTCAAAAAATTAGTGCAATAGCCGATTTCTTCCCTCACGCGGCCTCGCGGTAGTAGTCGTGGATGATACCACCCAACACCGTGCGACAACGAACTGGACCTGTGTTGTCGTGGGTTGTTATTGGGACGGAAATCTGTTGTTCGAGACCTTGATGTGGGCGCGCCGTGTTGAAGAATGCCATGTATTCGCGCATCACGCGACGTAAATGACCCTGGTTGATGATCAGCAGCTTGTCCAGACACTCTTCCCGCGCTGAGTGTATCCATCGCTCCGCGAAAGCGTTGGCATTCGGGGCGCGATAGGGAGTAGGGATCACATCAATGCCTTCAGCACAAAAAACGGTGTCAAAGGACTCAGTAAACTTCTTGTCATTATCCCGAATCAGAAATCGGATGCCAGGTTCGCGGTCTTCCAACTCCCACATTACCTGGCGATCCTGTTGAGTGACCCACGCATTGTCCGGATGGGCGGTACAACCGGCAAAATGGCCCGACGCGTGCCAATTTCGATAACGACAAGTACGTACAGCGTTTGAAGAAACAAAGTCTCGGCGGTAAAAAAAATCGTACGCCAGCAGCTGGTCCTTGTAATGTGTCACCAGGTGCCGCCAGCTCGGTGATGACTCACGTTCCGGTGCTGGGGGGATGCCATGGCGGTTCAGAATGTTGCCCACCGTCTCATGACTGATGGTGTACCCCAATTTGAGCAATTCACCTTCAATGCGTTCATAACCCCAGTCGTTTTCGCGCGCCAGACGCAACACGAGCTGCTCGATTTCCTTGCCTGTCCGTGGACGCCCGGCGTTCCGATGGCGATAGGTCCATTTGCGACGCACTAACTCGCGATGCCCCCCAAACAGCGTGGCTGGTTTCACAATCCGAATCACGTCGCCCATGGCTTTGATCGTGCGGCCTGTTTGTTTTTCAGCTTGGTGCCCAGCAAGACCAGCGTCAGTTTCTCGCCCCTTGACAAATGCGGAGCCCGCTCTTGCTTGCGTTCGTAGATCGCCAGTTGGCGACGCAACAATAACATTTCGAAGTCCTTGTCGTTTTCCGACCTGCGGCCTAGTCTGATAAGCTCAACCAGGGTTGAGACCACCTGCCATACACAAAACCAAAACATCTCTTTTCCCTTTCCAGCGGTAAATCAAACGCTCTATTTCACCAGCTGGATCAGGCTGTTTCTTGCCTCAATTTTGGATTGTATGAATATTTTGAGCGTACGGCCATCTTGACATGCGAGGCAAATGTATCGTATAGTGTGATCGGTCACGGGAATTATCACGGGAACGGTCACGAACCCAAAGAGGCGCGTCGATGGCAAAGAAGGTCACGATCCGGGATGTCGCTGCACACGCTGGTGTATCCTACCAGACCGTCTCACGCGTGCTCAATGATCGGCCCGACGTGGCGGAGGACACGCGCCAGCGGGTGCGCCAGGTCATCGTTGAACTCGGCTACCGTCCCAGCACAATCGCGCGGAGCCTAATCTCCAACAACACATACACGCTGGGCTTGATCACCTCTGATTTCAGCGACTATTTCTTTACGCAGGTGATCGTCGGCGCAGAAGCGGAGGCCCGGAAGCACAATTACTTCTTCATGTTATGCAGCACCGAGCGAAACCCGGACGACGAGCCGGAATTCTTCCGCCTGCTAACAGAGCGCAACGTCGACGGGATCCTGTTCGCGCGCCCCAGCACCGAAAAGGACAACCGCCACATCCTTACTCTGCTGGAGCAGGGTATGCCCCTGGTCACGACGGCTTACTATATTCCCGGCGTCGAGTTGACCGTCGTCGATGTCGATAACGTGGATGGAGGTTATCAGGCTACCCGCTGCCTGATCGATGGCGGCCACCGGCAAATTGCGACCATCACAGGCCCGCCGGACTGGAAGTCGGTGAGCGACAGAATGCGCGGCTACCAACTGGCGTTACAGCAGGCAGACATCCCCTTCACAGACTCGCTGTCTGATGCTGGCGACTGGTCCTACGAAAGCGGGTACTGGGCGATGCAGCGGCTCCTGGGACAAGCGCCGCAGCTCACAGCCGTCTTCGCGCATAACGATCAAATGGCCATTGGAGCTATTCGCGCCCTGCTCGAAGCCGGGCGACAGATACCGCAAGATGTTGCAATCGTGGGTTACGACGACATACCAGCAGCGGCATATAGCTACCCGCCGCTGACAACTATCCGGCAACCGATGCACAAAGTCGGCAAAGTCGCTACACAACTGCTGGTTGAAGCGATCCGCAATCCGAATGTTGAAAAGAAAGAGGTCCTGCTAAAGCCAGAACTTGTCCGTCGCGACTCGTGTGGCGGCGCATAAGTGAAGACATCTGGAAAGGAGACGCCTGGCACACAAGTCCACGGACAGGAAAAAGAGCGTGGCAGGTATCATCGATCACTCCATTGCCCCTGGAGACTGCCCGCCGAATCAACCCACCACGCACACCACTATTAGATTATAAGGAAGACAAAGCGATGTCCAAAAAACTGCAAGGCTTGACTCTGTTGCTGGTGGCAGCATTGGCTCTACCGTCGATGGCCAGCTTTCCAGTCCAAGCTCAGAGCACGCCCTCGGGCAAGATCGTCGTCTGGGGCTGGAAAGCGGCCATGACCGATACCATGGTTGCCAGCGGCGTGGTTGACGACTTCAAAGCGGAATATCCCGATGTCGAAGTTGAAATCGTGGAATACGCACCAGGTGATGTGTATGTCAACTTTCCGCTGGCGCTCACCGCTGGTCAAGCCGATCCCGATGTTGTCCTGATTGAGAGCAGCCATCTGTCAGAGATCGTCGCGTTGGGTGGTCTTCTGGACCTCACCGATAAAGTAGCCCCGTACATCGATCAGGTCAATGATTACCGCTGGCCCGACGCCACGCTCGACAGCAAGATTTATGCCATGCCTTGGGATTCTGGCCCAGTCGTGCTGTACTATCGCCGTGACGTCTTCGAGAAAGCGGGACTACCAACCGAGCCGGATGAGGTTGGCGAGCTGGTAGCTACCTGGAACGGCTACCTCGATGTGTGCCGGACGATCAAAGAAGAAACCGGCCTGTACTGTTTCGCCCATAACAAGGCCAACAACTACGGTCGTCTATACGAGATGGCCCTGTGGGAGCAAGGGCTGGGTTATTACGACGCGGAGACTGGCGATATCACCATCGACAGCGAGGAAAACATCAAGACTCTGGAGATGTTGGGGCAGTTCTGGGCCGAGGACTTGGCGTCGGACAATCTGGAGTGGACTGATCCCTGGTACGCGGAATTCGCCTCACTGGATGAGCCCGTTGCCACGCTGATCGAGGCCTCGTGGATGGATATTTTCCTGAAGGCCTGGATTGCGCCGGGCACCGAGGGGCTGTGGGGCGTAACTCGAATGCCTGCCGGCCTCTATGGCGGCGCGCGGGCCGCGAACGACGGCGGCTCCACTCTGGTGATCAACGGCAAGTCCGACAATCCCGACGCGGCATGGGCGTTCATCGAGTTCGCTCTGGCGCGGCGCGAGAGCCAGCTCAAGCTCTTCGAGATCAGCGGGTTCATCCCGGCTCTGGAAACTACGTACGACGATCCCCTGTTCCAGGAACCGGATCCCTTCTTCGCCGGGCAGGCGACGCGCCTTATCTATGCGGAAGTCGTGACCGAGATTCCAGCGGCGACTGTCTATGGGCCTCACTACGGCGAGATAAACGGGGCTGTATCCTTCGCCATCCAGCAATACGCTGCCGGCATGTCTGCTCAGGACGCGCTGGCTGAAGCAGCGGATGAAATCCGCTACGGTCTCGAGTAGCGTCCGACTGCACCTGACGTGGGAGGGGAGCCAACCGCTTCCCTCCCTTTGGATAGCAAGGATCCCCGAATGGCAGAGCACTCTCTGGAAAGAATTCCGGTGACCCCGGCCAAGTCTGGCCCGCTGCACGAGATCGTGCGCAATCGTTGGGCGTATATCTTCATCTCGCCCTTTTTCATTCTATTCGCCATCTTCCAGGCGTTTCCGATCGGCTATTCGGTGTATATCAGTCTGTTCGACTGGAACGGCATCGGTCCCATGACCTACGTCGGGCTCAAGAATTACGATTACCTGGTCGGCCCTGGGGGAAAGGCGTTCCAGCAATCGCTGCAAAACGGTGTCATCCTCTTCGTGATGTATGTGCCCATCATGACGCTGCTGGCGATTGTCCTGGCCGTGCTCCTGAACTCAAAACGGGTGCGCGGGTTCAGGGTCTATCGCACCGTCCTATTCATGCCCTACATCACCTCGATGATTGCTGCCGGTATCACCTTTCAACTGCTGTTACAGCAGGACAACGGGCTGTTCAATGTTGTGCTGGAAGCATTGGGCGGCTCGCCTCAGGCGTGGCTCGAGTCCAAGTGGCTGGCGCGTTTTTCTCTGTGCCTGCTGATCGTATGGGGCTGGCTGGGCTACAACATGGTGATCATACTGGCTGGACTGCAGACGATCCCGCATGAGCTGACCGAGGCGGCCCGCATCGATGGGGCTAATGCGGTGCAGGCCTTTTTCTACATCACGATCCCCCTGCTCCGCCCGGTCATCGTTTTTTCGGTCATCCTCTCCACTATTGGCAGCTTCGGCCTGTTTAACGAAACCCAGGCACTCTTCCGAGCCACCAGAGGAGCGGGCCCGCTCCGCTCTACCCTGACGCCGCTCGTGTATATCTACGACCAGGCGTTTGGGCGCTTCAGGCTCGGCCGTGCCGCTGCCGCAGCGTATATCTATTTCGCGCTCATTTTTGTGCTCACGCTGATCCAGCTCAAATACATGGGTCGCGAGGAAGAATGACATGGCGACACTGACCAGACGAACCGGCCAAGTTGACACTTCCGCAAGCGTGCTGCGCGCCAAGCTGTTCGAGTGGGCTGGCCTGACCCTCATGCACGCCGTGTTGATCTCGGTGTCGTTGTTTATGATCCTGCCGTTCATCTGGATGGTGAGCACCTCGTTCAAGCCGCAAACCGAGATCTTCGCTCAGCCTCCCATCCTGATCTCGCCCAATATGAGCCTCGACGGGTACCGCTACATTCACGGCTATGAGCAAACCGGCGGCGTGATGAATGTGCTCAAGAACACCATCATCATCTCGGGCTCGTTCACCTTCCTCTCGCTGTTCTTCTGCGCGTTAGGCGGTTTCGGATTCGCGATGTACCGCTTCCCCGGTCGCAATATTTTGTTCACCTTCCTGCTGGCAACGATGATCGTGCCCCAGGCGGTGACGATGGTCCCTACCTATGCCATGATGGTCAAACTCAAATGGGTCGATACCTTCTGGCCCCTGGTCGTGCCTGGATTGGCCAATGCGTTCGGTATTTTCTTCATGCGGCAGTATATCTCAACGATTTCCCGCGAGCTTCTGGACGCGGGCCGGATCGATGGGTGCAGCGAGTTTGGGCTTTTCTGGCGGATCATTCTGCCTATCATCGTACCGGGGTTGACCAGCCTGGGACTGATCTTCTTTATGTCCTCTTGGAACAGCTACCTGTATCCGGTGATCTACCTGAAATCGCCTCACCTGCACACCCTACCGCTCATGATGCTCCAGATGACGGGACCTTTGGGCTTTTCGCTGTACCGAGAGCAAATGGGCGTCGCGGTGATAAGCATCGTGCCCCTGCTGATCATTTTCCTGGTGTTCCAGCGGCGATTTGTGGAGGGGATCACCTCTGGTGCGCTCAAAGGCTGAGCTTTCCCGTGGGGCCGACCAGCGCAACCGTCTTGTTCTGGCGTCCCTTCTCTGGGAGAGGGATCAACTGGAGATAGAGCCTGATTGGGCTATCACGCTTCATTTGCCATCGACAAGGAAAACGCTATGTTTCGCTATGGTGTGGACTATTATCCCGAACACTGGCCCGAAGAACGCTGGACTCAGGACGCGCATTTCATGCAGGAAGCCGGGTTCAATACCGTGCGGCTGGCGGAATTTGCCTGGAGCCGGATGGAACCGCGCGCCGGGCAGTATGACTTCGCCTGGCTGGACCGCGCCATCGATATACTGGCGCGGCACAATCTCGACATTGTGCTGGGCACACCCACCGCCTCAGCACCTCCCTGGTTGATGGTCGCCCATCCCGACATTTTCATCGTGTGGCCGGATGGCGTGCGGGCGACCTATGGTAGCCGCCGCACGTACTGCCCCACTCACCCGACATACCGCGCCCATGCGGCGGGGATCACACAGGCCATGGCCAGCCACTACAAAGATCACCCCCGCGTTATCGGATGGCAGATCGACAACGAGTTCGGCGATGCATGCTACTGCGCGCAGTGTCAGGCGTCGTTCCAGGACTGGCTCCGGGCGAAGTATGGCTCGCTGGACGCGCTCAATGCAGCCTGGGGAACGGTCTTCTGGAGCCACGAGTATACCGACTGGACGCAGATCCCGCTGCCCAGGCTCACCACGCGGACCGCGCTTGGAAGTGATGTAAGCGTGGTCGCCAATCCCAGTCAGGCGCTGGACTTTGCGCGTTTTGTGTCAGATACGTACGTCGATTTTCAGGCACAGCAGCTGGCGATCCTGCGCGCCGAGTGTCCGAATCATTTCGTGACCCACAACTTCATGGGCTTCGGCTACGACAAGCTCAATTACTTCGATCTCGCCGCGCCGCTCGACCTCGTATCCTGGGACAACTACCCGCGCGGTTTTTGGCACCAGGACGGGAAGATGTCCCCTGAGGATATCGCACTCGGGCACGCGACCATGCGCGGCCTGAAGAACCGAAATTTCTGGGTGATGGAGGCCCAGAGCGGCAAGTCGGGCTGGCACGTCATGGGGTCCGCACCGCGACCGGGCGAAATTCGTCTGTGGGCCTATCAGGCCATTGCGCATGGCGCCGATGGCATTGTTTTCTTCCGCTGGCGGAGCTGCCGGTTTGGAGCGGAACAGTTCTGGCAGGGAGTGCTCGATCACGATGGGAAGCCGCGCCGTCGTTATCACGAAATCCGTCAGATGGGCGAGGAATTGCAGCAGATGGGGAATCGGATCGCCGGAACCGAGGTGCGTGCCGACGCTGCCCTCATGCTGTCCTACGATTCGCGATTCGCGTTTCAAATTCAGCCCAACAGCCCAGCCTTCAGCTATTCACAGCATTTCCGCGATTGGTATGCTGCGCTCCACAGGCGCAATATTCCCGCCGCTATCGTCTCGCCCGACGTCGATCTGGCGCCCTTCAAGCTGGTGGTTGTCCCGGCGCTGTATGTCACCGATAAGGGAATCGCGGCCCGCCTGCGCGCCTACGTCGAGCGCGGCGGCGAGCTGATCGTGACGACCCGCTCCGGCGTCAAGGATCACAACAATGCGGTGGTCGATCTCCCCCTGCCTGGACTGCTGGCCGATCTGTGCGGTGTCGAAATAGAGGATTTGGACGTGTTGCCCGCCGGCCAACACCGGAAAATCCAGTTTGGGGCGTCTGCTTCCGCAGGCCATGGCAACGCCACCGCTCTTTGCGAGATTCTGACCCTCAACGGTGCAGAAGCGATCGCTCGTTACGCCGAAGACTATTACGCGGAAAAGCCGGCTATCACGGTGAATTCAGCCGGTGAGGGCCGGGTCACCTATGTTGGAACCGTCGGCGATTTGGCGCTTGTCGAAAAGGTCGTCATGCATGCCGTCGAGAAGGCCCACATCAACCCGCTGGCTGAAACTCCGGCAGGCGTCGAAGTCACCCGGCGAACGCGGAACGGAACGGAATTGCTGTTCATCTTGAACCACACGCCGGAAGCGCAAGAATTCAATCTCGCAGGACACTACGAGGATCTCCTGAATAACACGCTCAAGACAGGGCGTATGTCGCTCCTGCCGTACGAAGTACTCATTTTGCAGCCCGGCGTGCGATAGAACTGAAACACAGCAGTTCGTGACGAGATCGAATACGCCATCAGTATGATCCATACGTCCAGTTGGCATAAGAGAATGCGACGTCCGTAGGTCTGTTCCGGCTGGGCCAGAACCGTTCTGATCTCCGGCTCTCGGCGCTCCGTCGTCGTGTGTCAGCACGCGAACAGTGCAAGGTGGCAACGCCTACAGGGGCACGAATCGACGTAGTGCAGAAACCAGTCCGCTCAAGAGACAAGAGATCGGAGAGTCCGTAAACTCTCCGGCCAAGTTCCTGGGTGACGCAACGTTCCCCATCAGAGACCGTTACCAACGCGCTCACGGCTGATCCGGCCCCAGCATGCTACTCCGCTGCCGCGCCAAGAACCGGTTTGGCCAGGGCTATTCTTCACCCCAACCAAACGGTTATCATGAAACGTGTCATTCTCCCACACGAACAGCAATGGGACGTAAGTACGAGGTGCCCGCCGCGCTTTATTCCTGCGGCGGGATGACGCCCAACTGCTGCATGAAGCCGAGAACGTCCATCACAAACCATGTCTCGGCGACCTTGCCATCTGCCACCCGGTAAATTGAGTTGCCGGAAACCGCCATTTCATCGCCGGTGGCGGTAATTCCTGGTACATTGCCGCTGTTCGTCCCGTGAGCCAGCCAATGGACGAAAACGAAATCCTCTCCGGCTACCAGCAACAACTCTTCCGGCAGGAAGTGCGTGTCGGGAACCAGCGCCAGCAGCGGCCCAAGCCATTCCCCTACGCCGTCGTATCCGCGATAGGATACATCGCGTGTGTCGCCATGGTCATGAAAAACGAAGTCGAGAGTGACGAGGTCAGGTACGAGATCGAAGTTCTGCTCATTGATCAGATCGAGCTTGAAGGACCGAATGAGCGCCTTATTCGCTTCGGGATCACTGGATGAGGCTGCTTCGCTGGCGACATCAATTGCCAGGTCTGCCTGTTCACCGGCTACCGCATCCTCACTGGGCACCATGCCTAACTGCTGGGCCAGCAGCATCGTATCGTAGCCCATCCACAGCTCCACAATCTGCCCGGCTTCAATTCGCAGAATGTCGATCTCCGCCCACCCGACAGAGTCTCCGGTCGCTTCCATTCCAAAGTAGTCACTGGTGAATTGACCATCAATCCAGCAGTGAAGGCCAACGTAATCTCCCTCAGTAACCAGATGCTCAACGTCAAAGGCCAGGTCCGAGAAGGCATTGCTCGCAGCGGCCATCCACGCTTTGACCTCTTCCACTCCTTGAAGGGACTGTGGCAACATTGGACCGTGCATGATGATGTCCGGTGCCAGAAGGGGTTCCAGAGCTTGCTCATCCCCCTGGATGCGGGCAATAAGCCAGGACATAGCGAGAGTCTCATTGGCTGCCAGGGGGTCCTGCTGGCCCGCAGCAGGCGATCCAACGGCCCCAGCGAGCGCCGCTACAACGAGAAGCGAAAACGTAATAATAAGCCGCCCATACTCCTGTATCATGGCATTCCTCCTGTAAGGTCTGCTAACGGGTCGTTGTTTGCGAACGAGAGAGTAAGTCGCTTGGGCCGCCGGGCGAGGGGCGGAACGTCAGGGGCTGGTCACTCGCACCGCGACACCCTCTGCCCGGGCCGTCACAAGCAGGTACCCTGAACCGACGGTAAAGAACAGATACACGGCCACGATGCCCCAGCCGAGCGCGTTGAGGGTGCCAGAGATGGTGGGGAGCGCGGTCACGACAAGACCAACGGCGTCATAAACGAATAGATCGATCAGGATGATTCGCTGGACCTTGAGATCAGCCAGGCTGCGTCCAAGCCAGGTCAAAAACAGCGTTCCGAGCATAGCCGCCCCGTATTCTCGGGCCGGGATGCGACCAACGTCGTCGAGTGAAGCTCCCAGAATATCGAACAGTTCACCTGGCACAAGCACCAAGAGAACCCCAAATCCCAGACACACAACCGCCTTAATCGTCAACAGGGTCTTAAATGTCATCGCAACGCCTCCTTTTCGAAAGGTCTTGCCGTTCGAGAACCGGCATAACGCAAATATCTACATGATATAATGAGGGTACGCCGCTACGAGATCGCTAAATAATCGTTAAAAATCGAGGCTCGGCGACAACTTGTTATGCGGCCACTGCTAACATCCGAGCAGCACGCTACAGCCCTGGTGCTAGGGGCGGAGTCACATGCAATGCTCGAGATCAAGACCTTTGGCAGCCTGTCGCTTGAGCTAGATGGCAAGCGCATTTCCCCCTTAGGCTCCCACAAGGCAGAGGCGCTGGCTGTCTACCTCGCCGTAGAGGGCGGTCGACACCCGCGCAGCGTCATTGCGGCCAAACTGTGGCCGGACAGCACCACGAGCAATTCCCAGACAGTGCTCCGCGTTACCCTGTCTCTGCTGCGAAAATACCTGCAAGAATACGTGCTCATCGACCGCGAGACAATAGGATTGAATCCGGAGTCGGCAATCTGGCTCGATGCCGATGAATTCGAACGCTACCTGGAAGAGGGTCGTGTCGCTGAGGCCCTCGCGCTTTATCGCGGTAATTTCCTGGAAGGTTTCCACGTGCGCGGCAGTCTCCCGTTTGAGGATTGGTGCGTCTGGCAGCAGGAGAGATATCACCGGTTGCTGGTGGATGGGCTTCATAAGGAGATCACTCGCGCTGCTGCAGAATGTAACTATCAATACGGCAGAGAACTGGCGCACAAGTTGCTAGAACTCGATCCACTGGATGAGGTGGGCCACCGCCAGCAGATGAAGCTTCTGGTGCTCGACGGGCAGCGGAATGCGGCCCTTCTGCAGTATGGGATACTGCGCACTCTTCTGCGCTCTGAACTGGACGTAGAACCCTCTGAAGAAAGTCGCAGACTCTATGAGCAGATAGCCGCAGGACAGCAACTCTTAACTGCAGAGACACTCCCACCGCGACCTCCTTTTCCACTCCAGGGCACAACCTTCATCGGGAGGGAGCAAGAGATGGCCGACCTCTGCTCGCTGCTCCGCCAGGACGTCTGCCGGATCATCACGCTGGTGGGCCTCGGCGGGATTGGCAAGACGCGGCTCGCTCTCGAGGTCGCGCGGACTGTAGCTGACGACTTCATAGATGGTATCTACTTCGCACCGCTGACCCCGGTGGTTGCCCCCGAATATCTTCTGCCCGCTATCGGAAGCGCGCTGGGCTTTGACTTTGACGGCCTCGCCAGTGACCTCAACCCCCGCCAGCAGTTGACCGATTACCTGGCTGATCGGTCGTTGCTGCTCGTGCTCGACTCGTTTGAGCACCTGGTTGGCGAGGCTCCGCTGCTGTATGACCTGATAGCCTACGCACCAAGAATGAAGCTGCTCATCACGTCCCGCGAGCGGCTCGACCTCCAGGGAGAATGGGTTGTTCCCCTTGAAGGCCTACCTGTGTCATTCGATGATGGCGGCTCACATGGCCATCGGCATGACGCCTTAGCGCTGTTCCTGGATCGGGCCAAGCGGGCTGGCAGCAAAGCCTCCGTGCGCGATCAGCAGACAGACGCGGCGCGCATCTGCCGTCTCGTTGGGGGTATGCCATTGGCAATCGAGTTGGCTGCTGCCTGGACTTCAGTACTCTCGTGTGCGGAGATCGCTGACGAGATCGAGAAGAACATGGGCGTGTTGACCGCGCACGCCCGCGATATGCCTGAGAGACACCGCAGTCTGCAGGCAGTCTTTGATTATACCTGGCACCTGCTTATGCCTGAACAGCGCGATGCTCTGGCCCGTCTGTCCGTGTTTCGGGGCGGATTCGACCGCCGGGCAGCCGCCCGGGTCGCTGGCGCGGACCTCGCCATCCTCGCAACGCTGGTCAAAAGGTCACTTCTCACGCACAACGCATCAGGCCGCTTCGACATACACCCGCTGCTAAGGCGATATGCTAGACAAAGGTTGGCGGAAGTTGCCGGCGGTCAGGATAGCTTGCTCAAAAGACACAGTCGCTTCTTTACCGAGTTCCTGTCCCAGCGCGAAGACTGCCTCATGGGTAAGCGCATGGTGGATGTCCGCGAAGAGATCCGGGCAGAGTTGGCCAACGTCCAGGCCGCCGTGGAATGGGCGGTCGTGCATGGGGATGATAGCCAGGCGATGAGAGGCCTAGCCGGTCTGCTCGCCTTTTATGGTGTAGCGGACTGGCATGAAGGACGAATCGCGTTTGGACACATGGCGGACCTGCGATCACGCTCGGCTGCGTGCAAACCGACCGAGACCAAAGACGATCCGGTGTACCTCTCCGCGCGAGTGCGTGAGGCTTTCTTCTGCAGCCACCTGGGGTTGACGACTGAGAGCGAAGCGATCTCACAGGAATGTCATGACCGGCTGCGTAATCTGGGGCTGCAACCCGAACTCGGGCTATGCCTGCACAACTTTGGCCTCAACGCCGCTCTCCGGGGTGAGTGCTATCTCGCTGAAGAATACCTGAAACAGGCCATACCCATTGGCCGTGAGAGTGGGGAATTCGCCTGGCCAACCTACGCGCTATGGATGGGATACACGTATTTCCTGCGGGGCGAGTATCACCGTGCACTGGCAGCCCTTGAGGAAAGTCGCCAGATCTTTGCAGACCTGGGAAGCCAGTGGGGGCAGGCGTTTGCTTTGAGCAAAATGGGGCTTGCCGCCGACGGACTGGGTGATTATTCCCTTGCGATGCAGTTCCACCGCCAGGCGTTGGCCATGTTCGAGAGAAGTGAGCACAAGGTAGGGCAGGCGTACACTCTGAGCCGGATGAGCGTTGATGCTTACGGGCTGGCGAACTACAGGGAGGCTGCGGATCTCGCTCAGGCGGCGTCTGCCATCTTTCTGGAACTGTCCCATCGCTGGGGCATATGCGTATCGTGGTGCCGGCTGGGATTTGCGGCAGTCGGTCTCGGCGACCTTGCAGAGGCGGAGCGCTGTTGCTGCGACGCGCTGCAGCTCGCCTGGGATAGCCAGATAGTTCCCTTGACCCTCTATGCACTGGCTGGCCTCGCCTGTGTGGCGGCCAGACAAGGCGCGAAGGCTCGTGCGATGAAACTCCTCTCGCTCGTCCAGCAGCATCCCCAAATGCCCGCCTTGTATCTCGATCTAACTTCGCGCTGGCTGGCTGGGATAATCGAACAGGCCGACGAAGCGGTATCGGAGACCCGAACAAGCCCAGATTGCCTTCCACCGATCGTCGCTATTGTAGAGCAGATCCTCGATGATACTACTGCAAGCGGGGAGTGCCCAGCACCGCAACGTGGCCTTTCCTGAGCGTCCAGTTCAGGGCTTGCAGCACACTAGGGCCAGTGGTGGGTTATGCGGTGAGCAGATTCGATGTTTTCGTCCGCCGGATGGACAGGAGATGCCGACGGACTTCGACCATGCGGTGAGGCGGCAAGTCCACCAGATAATTCTGACACCGAACAGGATATGATCGCGGTTCAATCACTTATCTATGCAGTTTTTTGGGGGTACGGGGTTATTTCAGCTCACACCAATTCAGTGCATGCGAATCGATCTCTCTCGCAGATTGATAATTGGGACTATGCGGAACTTCCCGATTTCATGGTTGCCCACGCTCAGCAGTGCGGCGTTCTTGTTCAGACAACTCCCAGGCATTCAGGCGCTGGCCTGTCACGCCGGAAGCATCCTGTTGTGCCAAGAATACAAAAGCAGGCGTAAGCAGGATCGGATCAACCCACTTTTGTTTCAGTTCATCCGTATAGTTTCGCTCAGACATCGGCGTTTTCATGTACATGCCCGGCGTGATCGTGTTGACGGCAATGTTGCGTGACGCACCTTCCAACGCCATACACTTCATGAATCCTTCCAGGCCATGTTTTGCGGTGCAATAGGGGCTTTCTTCCATAAAACCCTTAATGCCCGACATTGACGACACATAGATGATGCTGCCTGCCCCCGCTTCCGTCATCGGTTTCCAAACTGCTTGCGTCAGGAGAAAGGCCGCCTGAATACCGACGTTGACTTCGCGCTGCCACGCGTCCAACGTGATGTCGAGCAAAGGACGGTTGACCAGGATTGCCGCGTTGTGCACCAGAACACGTGGCGTTCCGTAATGCGCGAGCGCGATATCAATGGCCCGGTTTGTGCCGGCAGCACTGGACAAATCAACTGTAATCGGCAGACAGTTTCCCCCGGCTTCGTTGAGTTCATCAACAACTTCGCCCAACACATCGGCGTTGACATCCATCAACGCGAGGCGCATCCCTTGCGACGAATATGCTTTTGCGATGGCATATCCCAGGCCCTGCGCTGCGCCAGTGATGACGCCAAATGCACCTTCTAGAGTGTCCATATCACAGCAGCCCTTTCACAAATGCCTTGAAGCGTTCCAATCCTTCTTCGAACTCTGGAGATCCCTTCGTGAGCGCGCCGCGTATGAACCCCTCACCGGCCCCGCCACCGATGGTCCCGGGTTGGAATACAAGACGGGCCTCTTCGCGCGCCCGATTGACGAAGTCTGCACTACTCAGCCCGGTGGGGCGAATGTCGATGAAGACATAGTATGCCCCCTGGGGTTTGCTGTAAGGGAGGCTGACCTCGTCCAGCACATCCATCCATAGGCCGCGCCTGCGATCGTATTCAGCAAGAATATCGTCGAACCAGTCGCGGAGCTGTGTGAGTGCGGCCAGTCCCCCATACTGGGTTACGACGTTGGCGCAGATCATCATGGCATGGTGGAATGGCAACATCGCCTCGATAAACGGAGCTGGCGCCGCGATATAGCCAAGCCGCAGCCCGGTCATGCCAAAGCTCTTGGAGAAGCTGTTGATCGTGATTGTGCGGTCGCGCATTCCGGGCAACGAACCAATACTCACGTGCTTGTGCTCGTCAAATACGTAATACTCGTAGATCTCGTCGGACACGACGATCAGATCGCGCTGCTGTGCCAGCGCCGCGATGTCGCGCAGGGTGGATTCCGGCAAAACGGTGCCGGTTGGGTTATTGGGCGTGACGATCACCAGCGCCTTTGTGCGCGGCGTGATCGCTGCCTCCAGATCGTTTACATCAATTGTGAAGTTAGATTCCGGCGTGGTTGCTACCGGCACCAGCGCACCACCGAGAATATTGGCATCGCGTGAATATTCGTCATAGTGTGGGGACGGAGTCAGCGCGTTGTCACCGGGATCGAGCAGCGTCATCAGCGTAACCATCAGCGCTTCCTGGGCACCGCTGGTCACGATGATCTCCGAACCGGGATCGACAGTCAGCCCGTTTTCCGACTTCAACTTCGCCGCAATCGCCGCACGCAGTTCCGGGATGCCGGTCCAAGCCGTGTACTGCGCACGCCCCTCGTCCACGGCGAGTTTCATGGCGTCAAAAACCGGCGGCGGCGGCAGAAAATCAGGCGTGCCGCTGCCCAGATTGATCAGCCCGGGTATCGGTACGGACGTTTGTTTGCCCAGTGAGCCGCGCACGCGGTGCGCGCGTTGAGAGAGATAATGGTCGATATTCATAGAATTGTCTTCTTATCCTGTAGATCAGGCGCGGTCAGTCTGCAATCCAGCATCAATCCAAATTGATCCAACGACGCTCAGCCCATGACTGGCGAACTGCATCTATTGCTTGCTGGCACTTGTGGCCATCCAGGAAAGTCGCGCCGCTGCTCGGACCCCGCCCTTCGCGGATCGCGGCAGTCGCTTCGTGGATCAGCCCAACAAAGGAAACATTCCAGATTCCTTTGCCGACGCCTGGAAGCTCGGCGTTGGGATCGGACTCGCTCATATCCTGAAAATCTTCACCTGCGCGCGCAACAAGTAGTTTTTCGTCGGAATCCGCCAGCAGGATCGTGCCTTCACTGCCAAAGATCTGAACGTGGTTGCCAATGCCATGCCGGGCTGCGCCACTCAGGAAAACCGAAGCGATCGCTCCCGTCTCCATTTCGGCGGTGAAGCTTACCTGATCGTCAGCCGTCGCAGTCCAGGGTTCGCCGCTGTGCTTACCAATACGATCGGGAACCATTGTGGCGACCTGTCCGCTGATTGCGCCGATGTCACCCAGCCAGAAGCGCAGCAGGTCGATCTGGTGCGATCCGTTCGCGCCTAACCGTCCGCCGCCCATCTCCGCCATCGACCACCAATCATTCACGGGACGCGAGGCAGGGTCGCCCCAGGACGCGCTGATGTTCACGATGTTGACATGCCGTACGTCCCCGATGTATCCATCCGCGATCAACTGCTTGATTTTGCGGCGATTGGGGTTAAAGCGCAGCTCGTGGCCGATCATATGGACACGTCCCAGCGCCTCCGCTTTGTCAAGCATCTGGCGCGATTCGTTGCTGTTCATCGCCATCGGCTTTTCGCAGATCACATGCGCGCCAGCTTCCAACGCGGCTAGTGTCATCGGCGCGTGGTAGACGACGGGCGTTGCGATCCCCACCAGATCGACCGGATGTTTGTCGAGCATTTCGCGCCAGTCGTCGTAGGCATTCGGCACGTTGAATGCGTCGGCAGTAGCGCGCGCACTTTCCATCCGCGCGCTGGCAATCGCCACGACCTCAGCATTATCGACAGTTGCCAGTGCCGGCAGATAGGCTTCCTTCGCAAAACTGGCACCAATAAGCGCCGCTCGTATGGTCATCGTGTTGCTCCTCATATCAGGCCGCGTTCGCGCAACGCAGCACCAACGGCTTCCACGTTGCGCAGCTCGGCTTCAGAGTAGTTCCGTGAGATCAGCACGCCGCTCGCGCCGCCCTCGAATCCGGCGTGGATCGCATCTTTGACTTCATCCGGCGTGATGGCTTTACTCTCGCCTGCGTGACCGACGCCGACGCCGATCCCCGGATACACCTTGCAGCGCCCGCCGGTTGCAGCGATCAGGTCTTCGGTCCACTGCTGGACATAGTCCGGCTTGAACCCGGCCATAGGCCCATCCTGGCGCGGCGCGATGAAGTCCTCAATGCCGAGAATGGTGGCCAATGCATTGTAGGCCCCATCGGGTGTCGCGTCCGCCAGGACTCCCTTGTGCCACGATTCGGCAAACCCGGCGAAGCGTGCACCAGCCGGCGTGTGATACAGGACGGGCTTGAGCCAGTCGGCATATTCTGCGAAATCGGACGCATCATACTGCGCGCGCAAGTAAGGATTGTAGGTATTGATGACCTGCCACACACCCAGGCCAACCTCATAGCTGGGGTCAAAGAACTTCACTAGGCCGGCGATTTCGTGGTAGAAGTCCTGGTGCACATCCAGCCACATTTTCTCCCACATCAACACTTCCGGGTGATGCAGCAAGTGCCGCAGCAATGTGATGAAAACGCCATCACGCGGGCGTTCGCCGCTGCGCACCGAGCGCAAGAAAACGTCAATCTTCCGGTACCCTTCGATCGCGCGCTGCACGTCAATATTACGTGCCCGTGCTTCCGCTTTGAAGTATTCATCGAAACCGGTGCTGCTGTCGGCGCGGAAGATGTCCATCAGGGGACTCTGGCGTTCAACGCCCCACAGCAGCCCCTGCAGGTCATGATTCTTAAACCAGTCCTCGATCACCGACCGCCACCATGTCCGATAGTCGGGATTCAGCAGTGAGGGGCGCGTGGCGATCTTGCCCCAATGATCCCGATCGAGGAAATGCGGAAACCCGGGCTGCCACAGTGACCGAATCGCTGAACTTGATGTTTCGCAGTAATAGGGATAGACCTTCATGCCCCGTGCGCGTGCGGCGGGAATCACATCAGCGAGTGTGTCGAATCCCTTATATAGTGGGTCGGGCGCCGCGAACTTCTTGTGGAATGTCGCCTGATAATAATCGGGGTCGGGCTCAAAGAACGCGCCGCCTTGCAGATTATCTGGTTCCTGGACGCCGTGATCGGGGAAGCCGAAAGCGGCGCGTCCCGCATTACCGATACTCCACGAAAGCGCGGAGATCAGCAGCGCATTGACACCTGCTTTTTCCTGCAACAAGTCGAGAACTGGCTCAACGCCTTCATCGACAAAACTGATCGCACCGATTTGGATGCCTACAAATGTGTCAGACATAATGACCTTTTCTCATGATCGTGTTCGTGGAATGCAAATGAGTCCATCGCGCGAGCGCGTTCCAGCATATTCAGGTGATACCCCGTATGCTGCGCAATGTCGGTACACGCTAGACCGTGCCACGCAGACGCGGATCCAGAAAGTCGCGTAGCCAGTCGCCCAGAATGTTCAGTGACAACACCGTCAGCATGATCGCCACGCCGGGGAACACGGCCAACCACCAACGATTTGCCAGCAGTTGATCGCGGCTCTCGGCCAGCATACCGCCCCAGGTCGGCACGGTCGGCGGCACGCCCAGCCCCAGAAAAGAGAGTGCCGCCTCAGCCAGGATCACGCTTGCAACATTGAAAGAGGCGATCACGATCAATGGCGCAAGGATGTTCGGCAGAATCCCTAGAAATATGATGCGAAAATTGTTCGCCCCGATGCTGCGCGCGGCTTCGATATATTCCTTTTCACGCTGGGAGATTGTTTCGCCACGCGCAATACGAGCGTATGTCACCCACTGCCCAAGCCCAAGCACCAGGACCAGGTTGAGCACACCTGACCCCAACACCACCAACACCATGATCGCGAGCAGGATGAATGGGAACGCGAGCTGAATGTCGGCCACACGCATAATAATGTCGTCTATTCGACCACCGAAAAATCCCGCCAGCAGCCCCAACAGTGTGCCTATCGTACCGCCAATGAAGACTGCGACAAAGCCTACGGCAAGCGAAATGCGCGCACCATAGATCAAGCGTGAGAGCACGTCCCGCCCCAGATCATCGGTGCCCAGGTAATATTCGACTTCGCCCTGCCGGTTTTCTTGCATGGGGGGCAGGAGGCGAGCCGCCAGGGTCAGACGGTTGGGGTCTTTGGGAGCGATACGGGGGCCAAAGATCGCCAGGAATGTCACAGCCGCAAGGATCAACAGCGCCAGGACTGGCCAGCGCGCGCGCAGCAAACTGATGCGTGCACGTCGCCAGACTGAAACTTTTACGGTCGGCAAATTCAGCGAGAGAATTTCTGGCTCAGCCCCGGTAACCGGTATGCTCAAAGAAGATTGATCAGCCATAGGTTTTCCACTGACTAGCTTAGACGAATGCGCGGGTCAAGACGGGCATAGATCAGATCGACGAGCAGATTCAAGCCCACAAACATCAGCGAGAAGATGACCACCGTGGCCTGCACGACGGGGATATCGCGCTGATTGATTGAATTGAACACCAGCCGCCCTACACCCGGCCAAGAGAAGACGGTTTCGACAACGACAACTCCACTAAGAAGAAACCCAAACTCCAGGCCAAGAATTGTCACGAAGGGGATAAGGGCGTTGCGGAAAGCGTGCCGAATAATGACTGTGCGTTCGCGTAATCCTTTCGAGCGCGCGGTTCGGACATAATCGAGCGCCAGCACTTCCAGCATTGAGGAACGGATCAGGCGTGCATTTCGCGACAGCGAGAACATTGCAATCGTGAAGCCCGGCAGGATCAGATGTTCCAACGCACCTGGCACATTAGTCGCGAATTTTTCGAAATCCCCATCGAGCAGCGGATCGAGCAGCGGCACATGTCCCGAAATCGGCAGCAGTCCCCAGTTCAAACCGACATATAACATGAGCATGATCCCTAACCAGAAGCTGGGTATCGACTGGCCAAAGATCGCGAAGAGCATAATGCCGCCGTCGAAGGATGTTCCGCGCTTGGTCGCCGCGAACAGGCCAATCGGGATCGAGAACACGATCGCGATGAACATTGCGAATGCCGTCAGTTCAATTGTTGCTGGCAACCGGTCCCGGATCAGATCCAGAGCCGGAGTCTTTGTGACAAGCGATTTTCCAAAGTCGCCTTGAACCATACCTTCCAAGAAGTTCAAATACTGCTCGTGCACCGGCCGATCAAAGCCGAGCCTGTGACGTGTCTCCTCGATTTCCGCGTCACTGGCGCGGTCGCTGACGTACAGCAGCGTGGGATCACCCGCCAGGTGGAGCGAAAAAAACGACAGCACTGTCACGCCAAAGACCACGATGATGGATTGTAGAACGCGCCGTATCAGGAATTGAGTCATCTTTATTTGCCCATGGCGACTGCGATTTTCCAACTATTGGTAGGGAAGGGGGCACGCACACGGTGCTGCTGCGTGCGTGCCCCTGACACTATTGCGAAACGAGTGTTACTCCGTGAGTGTTGCGTTGGTGGTCACCACCCACTCGTCACGGCGCGGCTGCCAGTCCAGGCGGTCGCTCACACCGTAGAAGTCCGGCTGCATGTAGAGCAGGATCCAGGGCGGATCGTTGTAGAAGACGTCCAACATCTCTACCACGACTTCGCGTTCCTGTTCAGGATCGCGGATATCTCCGAGGCTGCGCCAACGCTCGAACCATTCCTGGTTATCCCAGAAGCCGTAGTTCGGGTTGGATGTCTCGCTGGCGAAGTCGGCCATCTCATACAGCGCGTTCCAGTTACCGCCACCGGAACCGACGAAGAACATCTCGCCAGCCTGCTGTGACACGAGCGCCGGGATGAACCCGGCACGGAAGTCCATCAGGTCACATTCGGTCTTGACGCCCACATCTTCGAGGTACTGGCAGATCGACAGCACGACGTTGACATCGTTCAGATAGCGATCACGACCCGCTTGCAGCGTGCATTCCAGGCGCCAGCCATCGTCACCACGCGGATAACCGGCCTCATCCAACAGCTGTTCGGCCATGTCCGGATCGTAGGGATACGGCTCCAGGTCGGGGTGATCGTTCGGCGAGTTCACAGGACCTGTCGCGCGATCGCAGGGCACACCGAGCAGCGCCTCACAGATTGTCGGCACATCGACGGCGTATTGCAGCGCGACACGCACATCTGTGTTCTGGATCGCCTGGGCACATTCGGATTGGAAGTTGTCCGTGAAATTGAAGCCTACGTAGATACGGCGCAGACCTTCAACCGGGATCACGGAAGCGTTATCGGAGGCGTTGACCGCGTCATGCTGGTCGGGATGCACGTTGGTGATAATATCAACGTTGCCGGCGATCAGTTCAGCGGTACGAGTTGAGTCCTCGGGGATGACACGCCAGACAATACGTTCGAAGTATGGTTCCTCGAACTGCCAGCCATCCCATTTTTCCATCACCAGATAGTCGTCTTTGACCCATTCAACGAACTGATACGGGCCGGAGCCAACCGGGTTGCTGGCGGCTTCTTCAAGCGACATCGCCTCGTAGGAGTCCTTGCAGTGGATGTGTACTTCAGCGATCAGACCCAGAGCGATCGACTGGTAGCGTTCCAGGACGATCGTTGCTTCCAGCTCGCTGTCGGCACGTGCATCCACATAGGCCATAGAAGCGAAAATGAAACCAGGGGTGTTACCCGTGAATTCGTTGGCCGGGTCCGCTGCGCGCTGGAAGGTGTAGGCAACATCTTCAGCGGTCAGGGGCTCGCCATCGTGACAGGTCAGACCTTCATTCAGCGTGAAGGTCCACTCGGTGCCGTCTTCGGACACCCGGTAGTCGTTGGCCAGCAGAGGCTCAATGTTGCCAAAGTCATCGATCTCGTACAGGGTGGCAAACATATGTCGCGCTACGTTGTCGTCCGGGCGCGACCCAACCTGAGGCGGATCGAGGCTCTGAACGTCAGTCGTCTGGGCGATAACCAGTGTATTCTCATCCGGGCCCGGTGCTTGTGCACTCACTGAAAAAGGCAAAACGCCTACCAGCAGTGCCAGTAAGATGAACATCGTGCCTAAGGTGCGAAACTTGACCATGTTTCTCTCCAAACTCATCAAAAAAGGTAGACAGGAGCGGGACAGCGACTCAACATATCATGACTGTGGGACGTATAGCACCTCCTTGTTCAAATTGAGCGTAATGGGTCAACTCAGGTCTTCATAGGGAGCACATCAGAAATCGGGACACTGCGCTGCTGGGTGCTCGACTGAATACAAGCCTCCAACATCGCCAGCGATATAAGGTGATCTCGCCCACTACATTCCAATGGTGCACCATCCACAACCGACCGCACGAACGCATCGAGTAACCGTGCCGTTTCCGTAATCCAGGTTTCGTGCGGCGGCAGGTCCACTGGCGTTAACTGCGCATCATCGCGCTGGGCGTAATGCAGCGCGCCAAACTGCTCGCGCTGGCTGATAATTCCATCAGTACATTCGGTGCGCCACTCAAAATGTGGCGTATTCCAGTTGCCCTGCCACGTGCCCTGGTAATTGACGATCATACCGCCGTCAAACTTGATAATCGCCGCAACATTCGTATCATCTGCGTACATGCTCCATGATGGATTCCACGTCTGGCACTGCACGAAGACCGGCTCCTGACCATAGACAAATCGCAGCAGATCAAAGTGGTGGATCGACTGCTCCCACAGCATCGGGTGCGCCATCGTCAGCGGATATTTGTTCAGGTCGGGGCGGTGGCCGTCCCGGTAGCGTTCATAGGTGAAACGCGCGAATTCAGGCTGTCCAACGGTTTCGCGCTCAAGCAGCGCTTTTGTTGCCTGGGTAACGGCGAGATAGCGAAAGTTGAGGCCCACCATCAACGGGACGCCTGCCGCTTCAGCCAATGAAACCAGGTGGGCAGCTTCTGACAGGCTGAGCGCTAGTGGCTTCTCGATCAGCATCGGTACGCTGCGCTCGATTGCGGCGCGAATCTGGCTTTCGCGGCCAATCGGCGGATTGGCAAGAATAAGCGCGTTGGCATCGGGCAGAACCGCCAGTGCTTCCTCGGCCGACGCGAATACGGGATGGTCTCCAAATGCCACAACCGCGTGCTCGCATGCATCGGGGTTAGGGTCGGCATACGCGGCGATTTCACAGCGCGGCGATCGATTGATCACCTCAGCCCAGTAACGCCCGCG
This sequence comes from uncultured Anaerolineaceae bacterium, assembly GCA_964425755.1. Lineage (GTDB taxonomy): Bacteria > Chloroflexota > Anaerolineae > Aggregatilineales > Aggregatilineaceae > CAYRNY01. The sequence goes on along the minus strand of CAYRNY010000006.1, from coordinate 49,318 downwards.
CACGCCTACGCCTGCCAGTATGATCCGTAGATCAGTTGTCACTGTGCCAACTCCGCTTTTTGCCAATGTATGACGGACCGCAATCCTTCAGAAAATGGAGTCCATTGATCGAAACCTAGTTCGCGCCGGATTCGCTCGCTGCTTAGGTATCCATGCCGGGCTTCGGCATTAGCTTGAGGAGCAGTTCCTTCGTGCATTCGCAGCTCAACTTCTGGCACAATCGCCTGTATGGTGTGCGCGATATCCAGTTCAGTGAACCGCTGTTCAGACGCCACGTTATACAGATGATGCTGCAATGTAGGAGCCTCAAGCAGCGCGAGCAGCGCCCGCCCCACATCGGGGGCATAAGTCCAGTCCTGCGCGATCGACTGCCGGTATACGTTCAGCATACCTTGTCGCAGCGCCTGGTCGACCATCCGCCTGACCAGGCTCACACGCGGACGGGTTGGCCGGGTGCGCTCTTCCGGCCCATAGATATTGCCCAACCGGACCGCTATCACATCACGCTGGTGATGTTCGCGCAGCGTCTCGCACAACATCTCTGCGGTCGACTTAGCCACCGCGTACAATCCCAGCGGCGATACCGGATCTGCTTCCCTGATTGGTCCCGGCTGGCTGGACCTGAACACGGCGTCGGAACTCAGGATGATCGTGCGCCTGACATTATGGTTTTCGGCCCATTCCAGCACATGCAACAGTGGATCAAGATTGGCGTGTAGATGCGCTTCGGGCGTCTGCCGGGTTTCTTCGGGGCCAGCTGTGAGTGCCGCCGCGTGAATAATGCCATCAACGGTGAGTACCGGAAGTTGGGACGTTTCAGCTTCGAGTACGTCCAGTTGAGCATCCCGACGATCCTGCCATCTCCGGCGCAAGTCACCGTCAAACGCGCGATCCAGGGCGACGACAGCATGTCCTGCGTCGAGCAGTGCCCGGACGATGCTGCGCCCGACAAATCCACCAGCGCCCGTGACCAGCACGCGGAGTCGTGGCATCATCGGGCTTCTTCTTCCGGTTCCTGCTCGACCCAGCCGGCAGCGATCAGTTCGCCAGTTGCGGCGACGTGCCGCGCGATTAGCTCAGTTGCCTTTTCCTCATCGCCGGCCTCGATCGCTTCGATCAACGGGAGATGGTTATAGGCGATCTGCTTCATGTCGGCGTTCAGCTCGTTCAACAATGCCATCACCTGCCGCACACGCAGTGAGACGCTGCTCCAGATCGAGATGAGCATGCTGTGCCCACTCAGTTCAATCAAAGTTGTGTGAAATGAGCGATCAATATCGTTGATCTTCCGGAGGTCGCCCTCTTCGGCTGTTTTCAACATATCCTGAAAATGCGCTCGCAATACCTTGATATCCTCGGGACGTTTGCGGGCAATAATCCGACGGACCGCGAAGGCCTCCAGCACGCTGCGCAGGCTGTAGAGTTCCTCAATATCGGTCTTGGTCAGCCGTCGCACGGTTGTGCCGTGGTAGGGCACTGTTTCCAGCAATCCTTCGCCGTTCAGAATTTGCAGCGCTTCCCGGACTGGGGCTCTACTCACTCCCAACTGATTGGCCAGATCCGTCTCAACTAACGTCTGGCCGGGCTTGAATTCGCCTTGCACAATCGCATCGCGCAACGCATCGACAACCTGCTCGCGAAGCGGTTTGTTGTTGAGTTGGTTCAATGAGCTGTTAGTAGTCATTTTCTTGACAATCGTGTTTCGCTAACCCTATAATTGTCGCCGGTCGATTGTCGACAATCGACCATAAGCAAACTAAATTATAGGAGGCAGCAAAATGCGTGTCAACTAATTGAAACATGCCCATTCTTCTTAATTCAAAGAGTTCGTGTATTTTGTACAAACGGAGCAGATCAGCCAATGGCATTGAAAACGAATGCTGATCAGTTAGTCCAGATCGCTGTTGCGGGGCAAGTCAGCCAGCCCGGCTTGCGCTACCCTGGTTACATCCCCGACGCCAGTGGTATTTCGCGCGTACTTCCCGGCATGGCTGGAGTGGCGTACAACGCCCGGGTGGGTGATCCGGCATTCGGCTGGGCCGGCGATCATGTCGAGCCCGGCGTATCGATTGCCAACCCTGAGCAAGATGCCGATTTCGCATTGCATTACCTGACCTGCATTGGCAACCGCGCGATTGTCACGAGTGGTCTCGCCGCGGGCGCCGAAGGTATTGTGACGGGGGAGCATGCGCGGCTGCTGGTGGATTTACCATCGGACGCAAATGACTTGCTGTGCGTTGGTGACACGATCCAGATCATTGCTCATGGACGGGGCCTGGCCTTCACTGACTATCCTCAGATTGAGCTTAAGAAATGCAGCCCTACCCTGATCGACAGCATCCCGATCGAAGCCGTCGATGACCAGACGATCCGCGTGCCCGTCACGATGGAATTGCCGCCACGCATCATGGGATCAGGCGCGGAGTTGAACTCGGAATTTGTCGACCAAGATTTGATGTCAGGCGATCGTGCATTGATGGCTGAACTCGGTATCGACCAGATGCGTCTGGGCGATCTCGTTGTCATCCCAAACGCCGACCACCGCTATGGACGCGGCTACCGGGAAGGCGCTGTGAGTATTGCGCTGTGCATTCACGGCGATTCCATCATGACCGGGCATGGCCCTGGCCTCCTGACATTAATGACCTGCCCAGAGTCATACATCGAATGGACCATTGATCCGCAAGCCAATATTGCGCACTACCTCAACTTACGGGAGGCGTCATGAGCGTCAGAACGAATGCTGATCGGCTGGTTTCAGTATCGGTGATGGGCCAGATTGCATCGCCGGGCTTCCCCGGTCTGCCGGCAGAACCGTACCGGCTCGATGCGGATGGTAAACCGTTCCTACTGCCCACATACGGCGGCATTGTCTACAACGTGTCCGTTGGCGACTCGGCGTATGGCTGGCTGGCGGATTGCATCCACCCGGGTGTAAGCATTGCGCTCAAGGACGATCGCGGAAATCGCGGGCTGAATATCCTATCCTGTGTTGGCAACACTGCCGTCGTCATGACCGGCGGCGCGCAAGGTGAGCGCGGCGTTGTCACCGGCAAGTCGGGCCGCTTTTCCGAACACGTTATCATCCATTTCTCCGCCGCAGTCCGCGAACGTATGGCGATCGGTGACAAGATCGTGGTGCGCGCTAAAGGCGTCGGCCTCGAATTGCTCGACCATCCCGATGTGAAGCTCAAAAGCTGCTCGCCCGAATTACTGGCGAACCTGGAAGTGGCGACAAATTCCGAGGGCCAACTGAGCGTGCCGGTGGTGGGTGTTGTGCCACCGCACCTGCTGGGTGCAGGCGCGGGACTCACCAGCGAAGGCGGCTCGCTGCACATTCAGACCAAAGATCACGACGCCCTTAAGGAAGCGGGCCTGGATGGTCTGCGGCTGGGCGACGTGGTCGCGCTGACCGATTATGACAGCAGCTGGAATCACGGTTACCTGCGGGGCGCGGTCGGGATCGGCGTGATCGGGCAAGGCGACAGCCCGCGCGCGGGTTATGGCCCCGGCATTACGCTGCTGATGACATCCGTCGAATCAGATATTGCGCCGAGCATCACGCCTGGCGTCAACCTGAAGAGTGTATTTGATTTGCAAGCGTGAAACCTTCAATCCAAACGTGGAGACATGACCATGGAAGGCACTTATATCAAACATATGGCGTTTGCTGTTCGTGACGCACACGCCGCGCTAAAGACGTATCAGGACTTGCTGGGCATCGGGCATGACGCAAAAGTCGAGGATTACCCCAAGTCACGGAATCGTGTCGCCATCTTTAACGTCGGTGACGTGGAATACCAGTTATGCCAGTCGTTGGACGAGGGTGGGCGTTTTGACGCCTGGATCAAAGCGCGTGGTTACGAGGGGCTGCACCACATTTGTTATGCCGTCCCGGATATCGACAAGGCGCTTGAAGAGGCTCAGGCCAACGGCGCGACGCTCAAAGAATGCGCCGCGTGCAAGGTCAAGGGCAGCCACCCACATCCCGAAGGCTGGGTCGCGTTCCTGGACCAGGAAGCAGGCGGTATTGAGCTGGAACTCATGCAAGTCTACACGCCCGAGCAGCTGGAAAAATACGCGGTGGGGGGTATCTAGACGATGCCAATCACCTTGATCCGGGTTCCCGTTGACGATCTCGAAGATTTCACACGACGCGCCTTTATAGCCATGGGCGTTTCTGAAGACGAAGCGCGCCGCTGCACGCGCGGCTTGATCGAAAGCGAGCTGCGCTGCCTGCCGGGGCAGGGACAGGGCGTGCGCCGCCTGCCGGTTTATCATGAACGCATTTCGAACGGCTGGATCATTCCCGGGGCCGAATTTGAGGTCGTGAAAGAATCGCCGGCGCTGGCCCTGGTGGACGGACATAATGGGCTTGGCTCTGTCATGGCGCAGAAAGCAATGGAGCTGGCGATCGAGAAGGCCAAGGTCAGCGGCGTGGGCACAGTCGTCGTGCGCAACAGCACGCATTTCGGTTCGTCGGCGGTCCCAGCCCGCATTGCGCTGGAGCATGACTGCATCGGCATTGCCATGACCAACGCGGGACCAGAGATGGCTCCCTGGGGTGGGCGTACCGGGGTTACCGGCACCAATCCCTGGGGCATCGCAGCGCCGACCGGCGGCGAGTTTCCGATGGTGTTGGACATCGCGCTGACGACCGCAGGCAAGGGCATGATGCGCTGGTACGAGCGCGAAGGCAAGAAGATGCCGCTTGACTGGGCGCTGACCCCCGAAGGATACGAAACAGACGATCCATCGGCGGCCATGGCGGGTGCACTACTCGGCATCGGTCAGCACAAGGGCTACGGGCTTGCCATGCTCACGGACGTCCTGACGGGCGTGCTCAGCGGCGGCGGCTATGGCTTGACCCCCTATGCGAACCCTGCAAAGCAGGACGTCGCGCACACCATGATCGCAATTGACATTGCGTGGTTTATGCCGGTCGAAGAATTCAAAGTGCGCATGGATGACTTCATCAGCATGGCGAAATCAGCGAAATTGCGCCCTGGCTTTGATGAAATCCTGGTGCCCGGTGAGATCGATTATCGCCGCGAAATGGAATATCGCGCAGACGGCGCGAAACTCGACGCAGTGGTTTTTGATGAACTGCGGGACCTTGCCGCAACCCTGGGGATTGAATTCCCCTTCGCGCGCGAGGTTGTTGAATCATGACCGCGCCGCAATCGTTATCCCGACCGCTGGCGGCGCGCGTAACCGGACTGCCGGAGCCAGGCGAGTATCCACCCGGCCCGGACCTGCCGCAGGCTGTGATCGCTGCCGCCGTCGACGCGCTCGACGCGGGCAAGACCAAGTACACCGACCGGCCCGGGATTCTGCCGCTGCGCACCTGGGTCGCTGGTATGCTAAAGGATCGTTTCGGCCTGGACATCACGCCCGATGCCGTAACGATCACATGTGGCGGCACAGAAGCGCGCTTTGTGGCGATCAAGAAACTGGTACCGGAGGGAACAAAGCTTTTCTACTCCGGCGACTCTCAGCGCGTGGCCGGGCCTGCGGCACTGGCTAGTGCGACGCTGGTCTCCGAAAGCATCACGCCGACCGCGATCAGCTCCGTTTATCTCACACCCGATCTTCCCGAAGCCACGCTGACCAGTGCACTTGAACTGGCCCGGACGCATGGTTGGTGGGTGATCTGGGATATGGACCGGGCCGAAACGACAGACTTCCACCCGGCCCAGGACTCGGATCTCGCCCCGCGCGTCGTCACTCTGGGGAGTTTTTCGGATCACCTGCCGGGTTGGCGCATGGGCTGGTTCGCGGGGTCGGAACAGGCGCTCCAACTGCGTGCCTTCAAACAGAGCATGACGATCTGCTCGTCGAGCATCTCGCAGTGGGCAGCGTTGGGATGGGTGGAATCACAATGACACTCTCGAATCCGAATATTCCTGAAGAGATTCGTGCTGTAGCGGCTGACGGTACCCAACTGCGCTACGCATTGATGGAGATGGCCGCCACGCTTCCCGACATCATCGCGTTGGGACGCGGCGATCCCGATCTTCCGACGCCACAGCACATCATCGAAGCGGCGAAGGCGGCGATCCGCGATCAACAGACCGCCCCCACTCCGGTGGCAGGGATGCCTGCGCTGCGCGAGGCTGTTGCCGCGAAATTGCGCCGCGAAAACGACCTGGATGTGACCGCCGAACACGTCATCATCACTACCGGCGGGCAGGAAGGGCTGTTCCTGGTCATGCAGACGCTGCTCGACCCGGGTGATGATATCCTCGTGCCCGACCCGCGCTATACCTCGTATGACGACGCGATCCTCAGCGCAGGCGGCAATATGGTGATGGTGCCGACGGATCACGACGACGCCTTCAACCTGCGGGCCGAAGCGGTTGAGGCGGCAATCACACCGCGTACCAAAACGTTATTGATCGTAACCCCAAGTAATCCAACGGGGGGCATCGTAACGGAAGATCGCCTGCGTGCGATTGCCGAAGTCGCCATTCGCCACAATTTGATCGTGATCTCCGACGAAATCTACGAGAAGTTTGTCTATGACGGCTGGCAGCATTTCAGCATCGGCTCAGTGCCGGGCATGCAAGAACGCACGATCACCATCAGCGGATTCTCGAAAACATACTCCATGACCGGGCTGCGCGTCGGTTACGTGGCAGCACCACGCAATGTCATCGAGGCAATGGCGCGTGTTAAAGCGTGCACGACTGGCCCGGCTGCGACCGTCTCGCAGCATGCGGCACTCGCGGCAGTGACCGGTCCAGTCGAGCCGCTGGCGCAAATCAAGCAGATCTACGAAGAGCGCCGTGCAGCAATGATGCATGGGCTGGACGACATGGGGCTGGATTACAGTGAGCCGCGCGGCGCGTTTTTCTTGTGGACGAACAGTTCGTCAACTGGCATTCCTGCCACTGAGCTGTCGTACCTGCTGCTGAAGGAAGGTCGCGTGCTGATCTTCCCGGGCACGGGTTTTGGTGTCAACTGGGGCGGCTATCTGCGGATCAGCCTGCTGCAATCAACCGACAAGATCCGCGAGGCGTTGGAACGTATGCGCGATGTCATCGCGCGCTATCGTGTGACAGATTGACGAGGAAACTATGCCTGAATTAACTGTAGGAACAGCCACTGCCGCGCCGGGAACACGTGCACGCGGCATGATTGAGGTAACAACGCTGCCCGGCGGCAACAAGCTCGCGATACCGGTGATCATTCTCAACGGTGCTGAGGACGGTCCGTGCGTGTGGGTTGACGCCGTGATTCATGGCGACGAGCCGGAAGGCACGCTGGCCTGCCATATGCTGGATAGGGAACTTGACCCGGCGAACATGCGCGGCAGCGTCGTGCTGGTGCCGGTGTTGAATGTCCCGGCGTATGAAGCTGCCGAACGCGGCAACCCACTCGACACGTTCAGCTACGACCTGAACCGCATTTACCCCGGTCGCGAAGGCGGCTATCTGACCGAGCGCCTGGCCCATGTGCACAGCGAGTGGCTGCGTGACACCGCGACTTATGAAATCTCCATTCACTCCGGCGGCGCACATTCGTACCTGTCGGAGACGATCTTCACCACGACGCAGCCGGAATCGATCGAGCTTGCTAAAGCAATGGGACCCGACTGGCCACTGATCCTCAAGAATATCCGCCCGTCCGGGTCACCGCCGGCGGTGATGCACGAGGCGGGCAAGCATGCGTTGACCGTCGAGTTGGGTGGCCGTCCGGCAACCTCGCCGCGTGAGTTTCACCGGTGCGCACGCACGCTGGCGGATGGCATCCTGAATTTGCTGCGCCATTACCGGGTAATCGACGGGGAACCTGCCTATGCTGAGCGTTGGCTCACCGGATTCCAGCATGCCCTGTTGGCACCTGTCAGCGGGTTATTCCTCGCCGAGCCGTCACTTGAATTCCAGACTCCCATGCGCAAAGGCGACCTGATCGCGCGCATCATGGATGTCTATGGTGACGAATTGGCCGAACTGCGCGCCCCGGCGGATGGAATGATCTTCGGGCTGCGCGCCCTGCCGAATGTGCAGACGGGCGACTGGTGCTGTTTCTACGCGGAAATCGAAGGCGAGCTGTAACGATGGCACTCGACTCGCTCACACTGCTGCAAGACCTGATTCGCATCCCGTCGCCGAACCCGCCAGGGGATACGCAAGCTGTCGCAGACTGGATTGCCGATGTGATGCGTACCGCCGGCTGTGACGTTCGCATGCCCGCCCCCGAATCCAAGCCCGAAGCGGTCAACGTTATCGCCAGCGTCGGACAGGGCGATCCGGTGATCATGCTGCACGCGCACATCGACACCGTGCCCATTGCAGAAGACGAAGCGGCAAAGTGGAGCGTTGATCCATATGCAGCGGTGATCAGAGAGGGACGTGTTTACGGCAAAGGCAGCGTGGACGATAAAGCACCGCTGGCGGCCATGATGGCAGCCCTGAGTTATGCCGCCGAGCATCGCGATCAACTGCGCGGCACATTGGTGCTGGTCGCTGCGGCAGAGGAAGAAACCGGCGGTCAACTGGGCACACGTTGGCTGGCCGACAACGAGCACCTGCCATACAGTGATTTCATCGTGGTGGGCGAACAGACTCACAACCGGGTGGCGACAGCGCATAAAGGCGTGATGCGAGCGACTGTTCGCACAACCGGATGCTCTGTGCACGCCACGAATCCCGACCGGGGGATCAACGCTATCACGGCAATGGCACGCGTTGTGCTGGCGCTCGAAGCGTACCATCAGGAACTGGCCGCACGGGCACATTCAATGGTGGGCGTCCCGACGTGCAATGTGGGCGTGATCCGGGGCGGAAGCACGGCTAATGCGGTCCCCGATAGCTGCGAGGTGCAGCTGGACCGGCGCATGGTGCCGGGTGAAGATCCTGCCGCCGTTCAGGATGAACTGCGACAGGTGGTTGAGCGCGTGGATGTAAACCCGGCCACCGTATGGATCGGCGATTTCCTCACCTCAAACTGGTTCAATTCGACAGTAGATTCGCCGCTTGCGCAGACATTCATGCGCTGTGTGGCGGACAACCTGAACGACGATCCCGGCCCGGTGGGCTACCTGCCCGGCAGCGATGCCAAGCACCTGACCAGCCTGGTGCGCGGTGAGATGATCATCTTCGGTCCAGGCAGTTATGAGGTTGCGCACGCATTCGATGAGTATGTTTCAGTCGAGGAGCTGAAGATCACGACCACTATTTTAAATGACTTTGTCAATCGTACATTGTTTCAATAAGGCTATGGATAACATACGGTGAAATTCAACACGATCATTTCAAATGCAGATGTTGTCACTGAATCAGGTATCCAGGCACTGGATATTGCGATCAGCGAAGGGCGTATTCGCGCACTCCTCGAACGAGGCACGGATGCCGCCGCCGAGCAAACTATTGACGCCACCGGCCAGTATGTGCTGCCCGGGGCGATTGACATTCATTGGCACTGCCGCGCGCCAGCCTATCCACAGCGGGGTGACTTCGCGACCGAAACCCGCGCTGCCGCAGCCGGGGGTGTAACAACCGTCTTCGAGATGCCGATCTCCAAACCCTGCTGTGCGACAGGCGATATCTTTCGCGCGCGCAAAGCACTGGGCGAAGCCAACGTCTACGTCAATTTCGGCCTGTATGCCGCGCCGGGTTTGCTCAGCCGCGATGAAATCGAGGACATGGTTGCCGAAGGCGCGATTGGTTTCAAAATCTTCATGACAACCGCCCCGGCGGGCCGCTTTGACGAGTTTGAGGGCCTGTGCCTGCCCGAAATACCCGACTTGTATCAGGCCCTGCATCTCGTTGCAGAGACCGGGTTAGTGTGTTCGGTGCATGCAGAAACCGAGTCGCTTATTGAATGGCATTCGGCTCAGCTCAAAGCTGCTAACCGGAATGACGTCCCGTCGCATGGCGAATCCCGCCCACCTCACGTTGAGGCGTCAGCGATTGCTACCCTGATAAGCCTGAATGAAGCTGCTGGCGCTAACTTGCATATCGCGCATGTCAGCTCGCAGCACGCACTGGAGACCGTGCGCCGCTTCAAGCAGTCAGGGGTAAGCGTCACGGCAGAAACCTGCCCGCATTATCTCTTCTTCACCGAAGCCGACCTGGAACGCGTCGGGCCGTATGCCAAGGTCAACCCCCCGCTGCGCCAACCGGCGGACCAGGCTGCGTTGTGGGATGGGCTCGCGGACGGCAGCCTGATGGCCGTCACGACGGATCACTCGCCCTTTACCGTCGAGGAAAAGGAACGCGCGCGGACGGATATCTGGCGCACACCACCAGGTGCTCCCGGCGTTGAGGAACTGGTGCTGGGCATGATGGATGCTGCGCTCAAAGGACGGCTAAGCATTGAGCAGGCTGTGCGGCTGATCAGCACCAATGGCGCCAAGCGGTTCGGAATTTACCCGCGCAAGGGCGTGATCGCTGTCGGCGCAGACGCCGATCTCGTCATCTATGATCCGCAAGCAACCGTGACCATCCATCCAGACATGCTGTTCAGCCAGGCACGCGAGTGCGACAAGCTGTACGAAGGCATGACGTTCCAGGGGCAGATTCGGCGGACGATGGTCAACGGGCGCACGGTGTTCGTGGACGGCGAGATCACCGGCAAACCGGGCTGGGGGCAGTTCGTGAGGCCCGACTCCGCCCGCATTCGCCAGGAGTTTTAAACACAATGGCTTATGACATCGATTTTGGCGAATACTTTGTCTTCGATGAACTGACCGCGCACCTGAAGGGGCTGGTCGAAGCATACCCACAGCTTGCAATGCTGGAGTCGCTCGCCAGGAGTTGGCAGGGGCGTGATGTGTGGTGTATGACGTTGACCAACCAGGCCGCCGGGCCGCATGGTGAGAAGCCGGCGTTCTACATCGACGCCAATATCCATGCCGAAGAGGTCGCGACATCCCATACGGCGCTCTACACGATCTGGTACCTGCTGACACAGTACGGACAGGACGACTTTGTCACCTGGCTTTTGGATCACCTGACGTTTTACATCATTCCGCGCGTGAACCCTGACGGCGCAGAGATCAGCCTGACGACCGGCCACCATTGGTGCGGCAACGGGCGCTATCTACCCGGCGAAGAACAAACACGCGGGTTGTGCCAGCATGACATTAATGGCGATGGACTGATCGTACAGATGCGCATTGAAGACCCGGCAGGTGAGTGGAAAGTCTCGGAGGATGATCCGCGCCTGATGGTACAGCGGGAGCCGGGGGAAGTTGGGCCGGGTCCCTACTATCGTATGTACCGTGAAGGCCAGATTCGCGGTGCGTGGGATGGCGTTTCGTTTGAGATCGAAAAGCCACGCGATGGTAATCTGAACCGCAACTATCCGGCGGGCTGGCGACCCGAGTTTCGGCAGTATGGCGCGGGCGACTATCCGCTTTCGGAACCTGAAGCGCTTGCAACCGCGCAGTTTATTCTTGATCATCCCAACATCACTGGCATGCAGTGCTACCACACACACGGTGGGCTGCATTTGCGTCCATCGCTGGTGGAGCCGGACAGCACGCTGCCCCGCTTCGATCTGGATCTGTATAAGACAATCGGCGCGATGGGCACCGAGCTAACCGGCTATCCCGTCATCTCGGTATATGAAGAATTCACGACAGATCCCGATCAGCCGCGTGTTGGCTCGTTGATGCAATGGTCATATGATGAGTTCGGTATTCTGACTTTTTCGACCGAATTATGGAACCCCGAGCTTGCCGCAGGGATCGCTGATCCGGCCAAGTACCAGATACGCGCACGTTCTACCGAAGACGAATTGAAATTGCTCGAATACAACGACGAACATCTCGGCGGTAAGGGCTTCGTCGAATGGACGCCATTTGACCATCCGCAGCTTGGCAAGGTGGAGATTGGTGGATGGACGCACATGTTCACCTTCCGCAATCCGCCGCCGGTTTCGATGGCAGCGAGCGACAAAGCAAAACAGTTCTTGCGGGATACCATCCACACGAACTGCTTGTTTACGCTCAAGCACGCGGCATGCGCGCCGCGCGTAACGGTCGATGAGGTCCAGATTGAGAAACTCGGCGCCGATCTGTTCACGATTTCCGCCATGATCGCGAATCTTGGCTATCTTCCGACGCACCTGACACAGCGCGCGCTGCAACATGGCACGGCAGACGGCGTGCAGGTGTCGCTGGAGTCCAGCGACGCGATCGAGATACTCCTGGGGATGCCGACTCAGGACATTGGCCATCTGGCTGGACGCGACGAGCGCAAAGCGACCTGGTCCCCCTGGCTGCGCCAGTGGAACCAGACGCGTCGCAAGGTTGAGTGGCTGGTCCGGGCGCCGTCGGGAACGACACTCGATGTCGTTGCGCAAGCAGAACGCGCCGGGCTTCAGCGCCAGCAAATCACACTGCCATGATGCCGCTGGGCGTGAGCCGTTTGTTGGCGACACACCCGGCTGAACAGCGTATACTCCCCCTGTGATGGAAAGGATGGGCAGCAATGCCAGAACCACCTGCATGGCGATACCAAAAAGTCATTAAACCAATTTTCGACATTCCCGTGCCCCATCGCCTGCTGAAAGGCGGGCGGATCTTGACCTGCAATGGCGACGAGGTGATCGAAAACGGATTTGTGGAAATCGAGGCCGGCAAGATCAAAGCTGTCGGCGCGCTCAGCGATCGCGATTCCGTTGAAGCTGGGATTGAGGTCGTTGATTGTGAGGGAATGACGATCCTGCCAGGGCTGATGAACTCACACGCACACCTGGCGTGGGATGGCGTGCACGACCTTGCCCGGCAGTCGATGGACGATCCGCCCGAGATTAGCGCCTATAAGTCCGCAGCCAATATGCTCAAGAGCCTGCGTGCGGGCATTACGCTTGTACGTGATCTGGGTATGAACCAGGCCAACATGTATACCAAGCAGGCCGTCGAACAGGGTATCTTCCCCGGCCCGCGCCTGCTGATCACCGGCGAAGCGATTATCCAGACCGGCGGTCACACCTACTGGTGCTGCCGTGAGGCCAGCGGCGCGGATGAAATGCGTCGGGCTGTGCGCGAACAGGTGCGCGGCGGGGCTGATCTGATCAAGATCATGGGGTGTCATGATACATTGGAGTTCACCGACGATGAGCTGACCGCCGTGATCGATGAGGCGCACCGTAACGGCCTGCCGATAACGGCACACGCCACCTATAACGACTGCATTTATCGTATGGCTTCTTTTGGCGTGGACGTCATCGAACACGGCGGCTCGATGACCGACGAAACAATACAACTTCTGCTCGATCGAGGTATTCCAATCGTGACGACATTCGCGCCGCTGGTGATGCAGTCACAGGCTGAGATCGCGCGGCAGTACAACATCCCGGATTGGAAGATTGAAGAGCGCCAGAAAGCTGTCGCGGATTCATCCCGCTATGCCGGAATCATTAATGCCGCAAAAGCAGGCGTACCGATCGCTTTTGGAACCGACGCGGGCAGCCCCGTTGTTGGGCATGATGTCGTCGTGCCGGAATTGACGTTTATGGTTAAGTTGGGTGTCAAACGCGATAACTACGATGCCATTCGCAGCGCAACGATTGTCGCCGCACAGGTGAGCAAACTGGACGATAGACTCGGCACACTGGAAGCTGGAAAGGAAGCTGATCTGATCGTAGTCCAGGGCAATCCGCTGGATGATCTCGCCGCACTCGAACAGGTCAAACTGACGTTCATCGGCGGCAAGAAAATGATCGGCGTGGGCAGCTGAAGAGCGCGCTGTGGCTGAACACTCGCATCCTTCGATCTCTGCACGTAGAACACGTCTTGCACTACCGGGGGTCGATAAGCACATCGCGTGGTTTCTGATCTTCCAGGCGCTGCTGCATATTGGGTTGCTCGGCATCAGCGATGCGATCTTGAATTTCTATTTTGTCAGTCTGGGACATGGGCCGGAGACTATCGGGTTGCTGCAATCGCTGCCCCGTCTGGGCGGCTTCCTGACCAGCGTGCCCGTAGGGTTGCTGGCGAATCGTATCGGCACGCGGCGCATCATCATCTTGTCAACCGGTGGGATCGGCGTCACATTCGGCATGTTGATCATCTGGCCGAGTCTGGCCGTACTAGGCACGAGCCGGTTCCTGTTAGGGTTCTTTTGGGGCGCAGTGCAGATTGCGTCAACACCATTGTTGATCAGCCTGTCTTCACGGGAGTATGAAACCCATGCCTTCGCGTATCTGAACCTGATGAGCATGGGGGCCACTGCTTTCGGCAGCTTCATCGGCGGAATGCTGCCCTTGATGGCTGTCAGCCTGTTTCCAGGCGCGACACGGGTTGCGGGTGTCGTCGCGGAACAGACACCGGCTGCCTATCGCGGGGCCATTGCAGTCGCCGGATTCACGGTACTTCTCAGCCTGTTGCCGATGCTGAGGGTGCCGAACAAACATGTTCAGGCTATCGCGATCAGCACATCAAGCGGAGAGAAAAAGTCACGGATCCCCTGGCGAATGCTGGTATTGCTCTCCACGCCGCTGCTTGTTTTTGGCTTTACCGGAGGGTTGACGTTTCCATTCTTCAACCTGTTTTTTCGCAACACGTTTAGCATTGCCGACAAAACCGTTGGCACGATCTTGAGCATTGGCTGGGTCGGTATGGCACTGGTACCGCTGGCAAATCCCTGGTGGGATCGACGGTTTGGGCGCGCATGGGCGCTTGGTATCGCCATGAGCATTGCTGCGACCGCGTTTCTGGGCCTCAGCTTTGCGCCCACGCTTGCGTTGAGCGTACTGATGTACGTAATTGCGATATCGTTCCGCAACATGATGCAGCCGCTTTACCAACCGCTGATCATGGATTCGCTGCCGCCGGATCTGCATAACGTCGCAAGCAGCATTGGAATGGTACTGTGGAATGTCGGCTGGTTTTCGGCGACGGCGATCAGCGGGTTCTGGCAAGAGACGTATGGTTTTGGCGTGATCATGCGCATCGTGGCAGCCGGCGTGCTGCTGAATGGCGTGATGATTGTGGTGCTGTTTAGAGAACGTGCCTCCTACGAACTATCCACCGCACCCGAAATGGCGCATCGCAAAGTCTGAGATCAATCCAGATCACCTTAGCTATGAAAGGAACTCCAAAAATGAAGGACGCAAAACTCACCGGTATTTTCAATATTCTGGCAACCTCGTTCGATGCGCAGCAACAACTGGATTTGAAGAGCCTTCGCCGGTTGGTGGAATTCCAGCTCGACAAAGGGGCGCACGGCCTGACCATTCTCGGGGTGCTTGGTGAGGCTGCCAAGCTTTCGGTCGACGAGCGAAAGCAGGTCATGGACACCGTGATGGAAACCGTCAATGGGCGGGTGCCAATCATTGTCGGAACAAGCCATCCGGAACGCGCCACATGCATCGCGCTCAGCCAGGCGGCGTTCGAAGCGGGCGCGAATGGCGTCATGATCGCGCCGCCGCCCCTGGAGCCGCCAACCGACGAAAAGGTGCTGGCGCTCTATGACGAAATCGGCAGTGCCGTAAACAATCCGATCGTGGTACAGGATTTTCCTGTGATAAACAACGTGATCATGTCGCCGGATTTGCTGGCGACACTGGCGGAGCAAAACCCGTACGCGCGCCATCTCAAACTGGAAGATCCACCGCTGATGGACAAAATCGGTGCTATCCTTGAGCGCACTGACAAGCTCACGATCTTTGGCGGGCTGGGGGGTATGTTCCTGCTGGAGGAACTGCGGCGCGGCGCATCTGGCACGATGACCGGGTTTGCCTTCACAGAAATTCTGATCGCTGTGTTCAACGCGTTCAAGGCCGGGGATATGGCGCGCGCGGAGCAAATCTTCGATCGCTACCTGCCGCTGATCCGCTTTGAGAATCAGCCGAAGATCAATCTGACCATTCGCAAGGAACTGCTCTATCGTCGTGGGGCGATAGCCCATCCGACCCCGCGCGATCCGTTCATCCCGATCGACAGCGGTACGCATGAAGAAATCGACTGGTTGTTCAAACGCGTCGGAATCACCGAACCGACACAGAAACTGAGCTTTGACGCATAAGGAGGGTGACATGGATTTAGGGCTAAAAGGTAAAGTTGCGCTCGTGGCCGCAGCAGGCCAGGGGTTGGGATACGGCACGGCGCGCGCGTTGGCCAACGAAGGCGCGCGGGTATCGATTTGCAGCCACCTGGCGGACGAAATCGAGGGTGCGGCCAGCAGCCTGGTTGAGGAAACCGGCGGCACCGTCCTCGCAACCGTGTGTGATGTGCGCGACCCGGCAGCGGTTACGGCCTGGGTCGAGAAGACAGTGGGTGAGTGGGGCACGATTGACGCGCTTTTCATCAACGCCGGGGGACCACCCGCCGGCAATTTCAAGGACCTCAGTGACGATCAATGGCAGGCGGCCTTTGAATTGACCCTGATGAGCGCCGTACGGATGATCCGGGCCGTACTGCCCCACATGACGGCCGGCAGCGCGATCGTGGCGAGCACGTCATCGAGCGTGCGTGAACCCATCCAACGCCTGATCCTTTCGAACGTCATGCGGGCAGGTGTGGCGAGCCTGATCAAGTCATTGGCCGACGAGCTTGCCCCGGACGGCATTCGGCTGAACACACTGATTCCGGGCCGCATTGATACCGCACGCGTCGCCCAGCTCGACCAGAACAAGGCCGAGAAACAAGGGCTGAGCGTGGAAGAAGTACGCGCGCAGAGCATCGCAACGATCCCGCTGGGGCGGTTAGGTACGATTGACGAGTATGGCACGGCGGCGGCATTCTTGCTTTCACCCGCCGCATCGTACATCACCGGGGCGATGCTGCGTGTAGACGGCGGCAAGCTGCGCTCAATTTAGGAGGTTTACCGATGCGCATCAGTGACATGAACTGGATGCAGGTCGAAGAGTATCTTGAACACGACGATCGCTGTGTGCTGCCACTCGGCAGCACAGAGCAGCATGCCTACTTGAGCTTGAGTGTCGACAGCATCCTGGCCGAACGTGTGGCACTTGAGGCAACCGAACCACTGGGTATCCCTGTGTTTCCTGTGCTTGCGTATGGGGTGACGCCTTACTTCCGCGCCTACCCGGGCACGATCTCGCTGCGTATCACAACCTATCTGAATGTTGTCGGTGACATTCTGGATGGTCTTGCAGAACAAGGTTTTCGACGCATCCTGATCGTGAATGGTCACGGTGGCAACAGTCCTGCTCAAGCCTTCGCCGAGGAATGGATGGCCGATCATTCTGATGTGACGGTTAAGTTCCACAACTGGTGGAATGCGCCGGGTACCTGGGGCAAAACGCTGGAAACTGATTCGGTCGCCTCGCACGCGTCCTGGTCGGAAAATTTCCCCTGGACACGTCTGGCCAACGTGGTTATGCCCGACGAACAAAAACCCATGATTGACCTGAACCGGATGCGCATCCTCGCTCCGCAGGCCCTGCGCGAATATCTTGGGGATGGGAACTTCGGCGGGTTCTATCAGCGGCTGGATGACGAGATGCAGGCTATCTGGGAAATTGCGGTAGATGAGACGCGCGCACTGCTCACCGGCGACTGGGGCGCGCCATGAAACTGTTGATCTGGGGCGCTGGCGCGATGGGCGGCACGATCGGCGCCTACCTGGTTCGAGCCGGGCATGACGTGACCTTTGTGGACCGTGCCGCTGATCACGTAGCGGCGATAAACACCTCCGGTCTGCGCATCTCCGGCCCGGTGGACACCTTCACCGTGCCAGCGCCCGCCCTAACGCTGGACGAGGTCAGCGGCATCTTTCACACGGTTCTGCTGTGTGTGAAGGCGCACCACACGCGGGATGCGCTGTCCGCCCTGGCACCACATGTGGCGCCAGACGGGTATGTCGTTTCGATCCAGAACGGCCTGAACGAACTTGTCATCGCAGATGCCGTTGGCCCGGAACGGACGATCGGCGCGTTCGTCAACTTCGGCGCCGACTACATCGAGCCGGGGCATATCCATCGCGGCAACCGCGCGGCGGTGGTTTTGGGTGAACTCGACGGCCGCACCACCGAACGCCTTTTGGAACTGCACAAGACGATGCTGGACTTCGATGATCGCGCAATCATCACGGACAATATCTCGGGCTACCTCTGGGGCAAGCTGGCATACGGCGCGCAGTTGTTCGCCACTGCCCTGACCGACGACTCCATCGCGGATGCGCTGGCGCGCCCTGACTACCGGGACGTATACATCGAACTGGCCCGCGAGGTGATGGCTGTTGCCCAGGCGCGCGGGATATCGCCGGAAGGGTTCAACGGGTTTGATCCGCACGCGTTTATGCCTGACGCCGATCGGGAAACGGCGGAACGCTCACTGAATGACATGGTGACGTTCAATCGCGGATCGGCCAAGACACACAGCGGCATCTGGCGCGACCTGGCCGTGCGAAAGCGACGCACTGAGGTCGACGCACAGCTTGGACCGATTGTCCAGCTTGGCGCTGAGCGTGGTGTCGCCACGCCGCTAACTGCGCGCCTGATCGAATTGATCCACGATATCGAAAATGGGCAGCGACCCCAGAGTCTTGAAACGCTTAGCGAACTGAAAACCTGTCTATCTTGAAATGCCGAGGAGCGATCACATGTCGGGTTATGACGATCTGAATACGCATATTGCCCAGCTCAATGATATTTTAAACACGCTCAACATTCTGAAGTGGGACGCACGAACGCAAATGCCCGCCGGCGGCTCACAAACGCGCGGGCACCAACAGGCGACACTCTCCCGCATGGCCCGCGAACACTTCGCAAGCGATGAGACCGCGCGGCTGCTGGACGTGGCCGAAGCTGAGATTGCCGGAGAAAATCCGGATTCATACCGTGTTCGCGCAGTGCGGCAGACGCGACAGTATTACGAGATCGTGCGGCGAATCCCCGCCGATTTGCTGAGTCGCAAAGCCACGTTGGCCCCCGTATCGGAGCATGTGTGGCACAAAGCTAAACAGAACAATGACTTCGCCAGTTTCGCGCCTTACTTGCAGCAGATGCTCGACCTGGCAAAGGAACTCGCTGATGCAGTCGGGTACGAGGAACATCCGTTTGACGCGCTGGTGTTCGAGTACGAACCGAGCATGACGGCGGCCCGGCTGCGAGTGTTATTTGATGACCTGAAAGCGGGGCTGCTGCCGCTGTTGGAGCGCATCACTGCGCACGACCGACCGCTGGAAAAGGATCTCTGGGCAGCGATGTATCCCATCGAGCAACAGCACGCGTTCGCGCTCAAAATGGCGCAGGCGATCGGCTATGACCTTGAGCGTGGCAGGCTCGATATTGCGCCGCACCCGTTTGAGATTTCGTTCACGCGGCAGGACGTGCGAATCACGACGCGCTACAACCTGAACTATTTCCCGATGGCGTTCTTCGGCACGCTGCACGAAGCGGGCCATGCGCTGTACGAACAGAACATCGATCCCGAACTGACACGCACCGCGCTCACGACAGACTTCCTGGGGCTGTATGCGGTCGGCGGCACGAGTTACGGCGCGCATGAAGCATCCTCGCGCCTGTGGGAAAACCAGATCGGGCGCAGCCGGACCTTCTGGAACGTCCACTTTGACGACCTGCGCAGCTACTTCCCCGAACAATTGGAAGGTGTCGACGTTGATCTGTTCCACCGCGCTGTAAATCGGGTCGAACCGAGTCTGATCCGTGTCGAGGCAGACGAAGTCACCTACAACTTGCACATCATGCTGCGGGTGGAAATCGAAATGGGTCTGCTTGAGGGCAAACTGCAGGTTGCCGATTTGCCGGAAGTCTGGCGCGCGAAGATGGATGAATACTTGGGCGTGGTACCGGAAACTGACAGCGAGGGCGTGCTGCAAGACATCCACTGGTCCGACGGCGGGTTTGGTTCCTTCCCGGGCTACACGGTCGGAAACGTAATGTCGGCTCAACTGCTGGATGCGGCTCATCGCGATCTGGATCATCTGGATCACGCCCTTGCTGAGGGTGATTATCAACCACTGTGCAACTGGCTGACGGAGAACTTCTACCGTTACGGTCGCGCCTTCAGTGCCAACGAGATTTTGAAGCGCTGTACCGGAAAAGAGTTGTACGTCCAGCCGTACCTGGACTATCTGAACACGAAGTTCACCGACATCTACGGTCTGGAATAACCGGGGAAAGATGCCATGAATATCGAATTCCACGGCAAAGCTGTGATCGTTACCGGGGCGGCTCACGGACTCGGTCGCCAGATCAGCCTTGAGTTTGCACGGCGCGGCGCAACTGTGTGGGCGTGCGATGTCCTGAACAGCACGCTCGAAGAAACGCGGACCGCATGTCATGACGTAGGCGGCAGGTGTGAAGTACGCACCGTTGACATTACGCGTCAGGGTCAGGTTATCGCCTTCGCCACCGAAGTGCTTGAGCACCATCCGAGCGTTGACATTCTGGTCAACAACGCGGGCGGGGTTCTCGGCCAGGTAGGCAAACCGCTGGAGGATGTCACGCTGGACGAGTGGACCGGCATCTTTGACGTGAACGTGACGGGGGCGTTTTTGTTCAGCCAGGCGGTGGTGCCTGGCATGAAGTCTGCACACGCGGGACGTATCATTAACATTTCCAGCGGCGCGGGTCTTGGGGTAAGCCTCACGGGGATTCAGGCTTATGCTGCCGCTAAGGCCGCGCTTGTCAATCTGACACGCCAGCTCGCGCACGAACTCGGTCCCTGGAATATCACGGTGAACAGTGTTGCCCCCGGTTTCGTGCGCAGCAACCCTGCAACTGAACGCCAATGGCAATCATACGGCCAGGAAGGACAGCGCGCGCTGATCGAACAGATCGCACTCAAACGCCTGGGAACGCCCGAAGATATCGCGTACAGCGTGCTTTTTTTCGCTTCGGAGTATGCGAGTTGGATCACAGGACAGATTCTGAGCGTAGATGGGGGGAAATAGACCTGCAGCGCCCCAAAGTTCACTTGGATCAGCAGAAACGAAACCATAGATGCTTTTGAGGATGAGCCGTAACAGCTCCGATTTGATTGATTAATCAAAGGCTGTTTGACGACAGAAAACCGCGCAACTCCAAAGGTTTCGGAACAGTTCCGTAGCGAGCATAGTGCAGAAGAAGCGCCAGCTGGGTCAGGGCTGGCGCTATCTGGACTTTGGCACTTTGAAGCAGTCCTTGAAAAGAATTCGAGGGCTGTTTTGGTGCGCAGAGCGGTTACAAGAAGTAAAAACAAGCTCAAGGCCTGTGGGGGTCAAAAAACCAATCCGTGAGGAAAAAAGGATAGTATTCTATACAGTATCGGGCAGCAAGGTGGCAGTACCTTTCCACGAAAGTTAACCGATCATTGATCATCAAATATGTACGAAACCAACTCGGTCAGGCCGTACAACAAGGTGTGGCCTGGCTCGAAGCACGATTCAAGCGATGGACGCAACCTACCAGGGCAAACCAGATAGCAGGGACGCTAACGGATCTGACGCGCAGCAAGAGTGAGTTGATCGCGGAAAACATGTTCCTGCGCCAGCAAGTGATCGTGTTGGAACGGCAAGTGGTTCGTCCGCAATTGAGACCGCGCGACCGGGTAGTTCTGGTGTTGTTGGCAAGTCGAATACAAGTCTGGCGAGATGCGCTCATCATCGTGAAGCCAGATACCTTGATTCGTTGGCACAGACGAGGCTTCAAGCTGTTCTGGCGATGGAAGTCGCGGGTTAAGCAGGGGAGGCCACCGATAGCAGCGGAAACGATTGCATTGATCGAGGAAATGACGATCAACAATCGTACTTGGCGAGCCAAGCGGATTCAGGGCGAGTTGCTCAAGCTGGGTATCAAGATAAGCAAGGAAACCGTTAAAAAGTACATGCGACGCGCGCGCACAGGCTTAGCACCGCGCAAACGTGGGCAGACTTGGGCGACGTTCCTGGCCAATCATGCGGGTGAAACGTGGGCCTGTGATTTTGTGCAAACCTATGCTCTGCGCTTTCGAGCGGTATTTGTGTACTTCAGTGTTGAGTTGGGGTCACGCCGAGTGGTGCATTATGGTGTCACACGCTCACCGAGTGATCGCTGGGTTGCCCAGCAACTGCGTGAAGCCATATCCTTTGGACAGCAGCCGCGCTACTTGATCCGCGATAATGACCGCAAGTATGGGCAGTGCTTCACCCGAGTAGCGGAAGACAGACGGATTGAGGTCCCCAGGACGCCCGTTCGAGCACCGAAAGCCAATGCAAAATGCGAGCGATTCATTGGCAGCGTGAGACGCGAGTGCCTGGATCACATGGTGATTTTAAGTGAACGACATCTGCACCGCGTAGTTGGGGAATACGTCGCGTATTTTAACCACTCACGACCGCACCAAGGCATTGGTCAGCGCATCCCAGACCCACCAAACGAAACTGGTTGTGAAGAGCAGGAGGGGGTGGCGCGTGTCATTGGACACCCCGTGCTCGGGGGACTCCATCACGACTATCGCCGGGTCGCTTAACCGAAAAATCGGCCACGGATCGACTTTTTAGCCCCCACAGCTTCATCATGCCTATTCTCGTAAGGCTGCCTGAGTGAGGAATCTCCCCTCAAATCCGAACGGATGTGTGGTGTAGCCAGCACAACCACGCGCGCATCCAGCTCCAGGGCGTCCGCTACCATCAGGGTTACTTCGAACACGCTGAACAAGCAGCGCTGGCGTATGATGCAGCGGCACGCCTGCTGTTCGGTGACTTTGCGCACTGTAACTTCCCGGATCGGGAAGCGCCTGAGGCCATTGTCCAGAATGTGGTCGAGCGGCTGCGGGCGCGGTTGTTCGAAAGTGCGAGTGTGATCGAAAGGCGCTTTTCGATCTGGTGCTCATTATCACAGCGCGGCACAGATTGAGTCGTATTGCAATCGGTTTAAGCGGTCAACTGCATTGAGTTCATGGTTAATGAGCTTGACAATTACGTTCTTTTCGTGGTTTAATCGGTTCAGTGAACCGGTTCACTAAAATCCGTTTGTCAATAAGCCGTTTATTTCTTCAAGGAGGATCAACATGAAGAAATATCTCTCTGTTGCAGTTGTTCTACTGATTAGCGGGACGTTACTTGTGCTTGTAGCTGCCCCTGCCTCAACCTTCGCGCAGGAGCCGGTCAAGATCACGTTTTGGAACTACTGGGATGGCAATAACGGTGAGGCCATCCAGCAACTTGTCGATCGTTACAATGCGGAACATCCAGACGTTGAGATCGAGAACGTCTTCATTGGGTGGGGCGAACTGCTGCCGAAGCTGCAGATCGCGATCGCCGGTGGCGACGCGCCTGAGATCGCGGCTGCCGATATGGCGTGGATGCCGTTTTTGGCGAACTCGGGTGCTCTGATTCCCCTCGACAGTTACATCCAGGCTTCTGGTGTTGAACTCTCCGACTTCTATTCGGCGTTACTGGATGTCGACACGTATGATGGACAGTTGTACGGTTTGCCGGTCAGTACCAACAATCTCGAGCTGTTCATCAACAACGATCTGTTTGCAGAAGCGGGTCTGGATCCGGCCAACCCGCCAACAACGTGGGCCGAATTGATGGACATGGCGACTGCCTGCGCGCAACCTGAAAACGGCGTGGTTGGGATGGAGCTCTACACGTTGCCCGGCGAAGGCCTAACCTGGCAGTTCCAGGTATATCTCTGGCAGGCTGGCGGTGACTTCCTGACCGAAGACCTGTCGGCAGCGGCCTTCAACTCAGAAGCAGGGCTTCAGGCATTGAACCTCTGGCTCGACTTGATCGAATCAGAAGCTTACATGCTTTCTGATTGGGGATTGTTCGGCCAAGGACAATCGTGCATGGTCATGGATGGGACCTGGATGGTCAGTATTTGGGCCGAAAGCGCACCGTTCGAGTTCAGTACGGCAAAAATGCCCTATCCCGCCGATGGCGAACCGGCCACGAACATGGGCGGCGAGCATATCTTCATCATGACCGAAGACGAAGCAAAGCAGCAAGCTGCCTGGGACTTCATCAATTGGTTTACCAGCCCGGAGATCCAGAAGGAATGGGATATGATGACAGGCTTCATGCCAATACGTGATGCCGTCGCAACTGACCCAGAATACCAGACCTGGATTGAAGAGACCGAACCGCGTCTGATGCCATTCGTCGAAATGCAGCAGTACGCCCACAACCGTCCACCGGTGGAGGTCTATCCTGAATTGTCGGATGTCTTCTCTGGTATGCTCGAACAGGCTCTGTATGGGCAAATGAGTCCCGAAGAAGCCCTGCAAGCCGCTGAGGTTTCAGTCAACTCCCTGTTGCGCTGAAGTCGTTAGCCCAACAAAAAAACGGTCGGTGGGGATCATGTCAGAAGACAGATCTGCCACCGACCGCTCTGTAGCGTATGAACGTTTCACACAGAGGCATCATCGTGATAAGCAACCTCAGAGTATCGTGGCAGCGCGCGAATCAACGTGGGGACATCAGCACCGCAACGCTTGCACTTGCCCCGGCGGCCATTTTATTCCTGGTGTTTAACCTGTATCCTCTGCTCTATTCAGGTTATCTGAGCTTCCTGGAGTGGGATGGCTTCGGCTCGGATAAAAAGTTTGTCGGATTGCAGAACTACCAGACGTTCCTGGACTCGCCGGAGTTCACTAACTCGTTGGAAGTCACAGCGGTCTATACGGTGGGTGTCACCGCGCTGAGCATCGCGTTAGGGCTGGTCCTGGCCGTGCTGCTTAACAGCGGCATTCGCGGGCAGACCATTTACCGGGTGCTGTATTTTCTGCCTGTCGTCACATCAACCATTGCCGTTGCGATCGTCTGGCGATACCTGCTGACCCCACATCGCGGCTACATCGATATCTTTCTGCGTGATGTCGGTATCATGCCGCCCCAACCAACCTGGTTACGCAATACGGACTGGGCTTTGCGCGTGATCATGCTGGTGGGCGTCTGGAAGCGGCTGGGCTTCAACATTGTCATTTACCTGGCCGGGTTGCAGGGCATACCGCATGAATACTATGAGGCCGCGCGTGTTGACGGTGCCGGTCCGGTACGCTGTTTCTGGAGCATCACCATACCGCTAATTGCTCCCATCACGTTGCTGCTGGTCATCATGTCGATTATCGATTCGTTCCTGATCTTTGACGTGGTGTACGTCATGACCGAAGGCGGCCCGCTCAACAGCACCGAGGTGATTGGGCTGCTGCTCTACAACCAGGCATTCCGTTACTTCAACATGGGCCAGGCATCGGCGATCGCCTGGGTCATTTTCGCGATCGTATTCACGATCACGCTGCTCCAATGGCGAGTGTTTGGCATTCGGGGGGATAGAGCATGAAGCAGCGCCAGTTCCTCAACAAGGTCTTCGTGCATGCTGCCTTGATCGCCGGTGCGTTGATCATGATCGTGCCCTATATGTGGATGATCACGCTGTCGCTCAAACCTGTGGAACTGACCTATTCTGAGCCGTACTTGATCCCTACCACGCTGGAACTGAGCAACTACGAGCAGGCCTGGCAGACAGCGTCCTTTGATCGCTATTACTTGAATTCGGTGATCGTCACTGCGGGGATCACGATCGGACAGGTGTTGATCTGTTCGCTGGCAGCGTACGCATTCGCGCGGTTGCGTTTTCCTGGGAAAGAACTCATCTTCCTATTATTCCTGGGCACAATGATGGTTCCTTTTCACGCGATCTTGATCCCCTCGTACCTGCTGATCCAGCGCTTCGGATGGGTGGATACGTACCAGGCGATGATAATACCGCGCCTGTTCAGTGCCTTTGGAATCTTCTTGATGCGGCAATACTACGAGAACATCTCAACCGAGTTGGATGACGCGGCCTTGATCGACGGTTGCAGCCGTCTGGGTGTGTGGTGGCGTATTTTGCTTCCGCTTTCAGGGCCGGGGGTGACCACGTTGGGTATTTTTGCGTTCCTATTTGCCTGGAACGAATTTCTCTGGCCGCTGGTTGTCGTGAACGATCCAGACATGCGTACAGTACAGCTTGGTCTGGCGATGTTTCAGGGCAGGTATGGCACGCAGTGGACGCTGCTGATGGCCGGAACGGTCACCGCGACGATTCCCACAATTGCGGTGTTTGTCATTGGACAGCGTTGGTTCATCGAAAGCATCGCCCACACCGGATTGAAAGGATAGAGACTCTATGACGCCAGAAACATGGGATGCGCCTGAATGGGCTCGCAAGGCGGTTTTTTACGAAATATTCCCCGAGCGCTTCTTCAACGGCGATCCATCCAATGATCCGGCAGGAACTGTACCCTGGGACAGCGAACCCACACGCGAGAACTTCTTCGGCGGCGATCTAGCTGGAATCCGGGCACAGCTCGACTACCTGCAGAAGCTGGGTGTCACCGCCATTTACTCCACGCCGTTCTTCAAGGCGCGCACAAATCATCGCTACGATACGGCAGACTATCTCGCCATCGATCCCGCTGCCGGCACAATGGATGAGTTCCAGATGCTGCTGCGCGACATGAAACAGCGTGACATGCGCTTGATCCTCGACGCGGTGTTCAATCACTGTGGTGATGGCTTTCAGCCGTTTCAGGATGTATGCCAGCATGGGCCAGACTCTCGCTACTGGGACTGGTTCCTTGTGGAAGACTACCCGCTCGAAACCGATCCCCCGAACTACCAGACCTGCGGCGGGGCCGCTTTTTTGCCCAAACTGAACACTGACAACCCTGAAGTGCGGGACTACCTGCTGCAAGTCACGCGTTATTGGCTTGAGCAAGGGGCGGACGGCTGGCGGCTCGATGTGCCCTGGAAGGTATCACAGGATTTTTGGCGTACATTCCGGCAAGTTGCCTTGAAGACGAATCCGGCTGCGTACCTTGTGGCTGAAGAATGGCGCAGTGCGTGGCCCTGGCAGAGAGGCGACACGGTGCACGGTGTGATGAACTACCGTCTCAGGAATGCGATCCTGGATTATTGCGCCTGGGATCACATGGACGCGGAAGATTTCGACTACGAGTTGGAATGCTTGCGCGAGGAACATGGAGCTGCAGCCCCATACCACCTAACGTTGCTGAGCAGCCATGATACCCCGCGCATTCTGACGCTATGCAATGATGATATCAACCGGATGATCCTGGCTGTCGTCTTCCAAATGACCTACATTGGCACACCGATGGTATATTACGGCGATGAAGTCGGTATGGCGGGCGACAATGATCCCTTATGTCGGGGTGGAATGATCTGGGACGCTACACGCCAGAACCAGCAACTTCTTGATATCCATCGTACGCTGATACAGCTGCGAAAATCGCATCCGGCGCTGACGCACGGCGCATTTCAGAGCCTGCATATCTTCAACGGTGTTTACGCATATCAACGTACTTACAAGGATGACGTTGTGATCGTGGTGCTCAACCCACGTGACGCACGCTCAGGCTACCGGATTTCGCTGCCTGCCGAGACAGGTAGCCCCGCCGGACAATGGTATGAGCATCTGACGGGGCAAACGTTCAGTATATGCGACAATACCTTGCAGTTTGATCATCTGCCTGCCCAGTCCGCGTTTGTCTTCACATACAATCACGTGAGGTAACCATGCCCAAAGTCACCCTCCAGGAAATCGCAGATAAAGCCGGTGTCTCCAAGACCGCCGCCTCGTATGCCTTTAACCGGCCCGAACAGTTGTCAGAGGAAACGTTGACGCGCATCCTGGCAGTCGCGGATGAACTTGGTTATAGTCCTGATCCAGTAGCACGTAACCTCCGTAAACGACAGACGGGCTATATCGGCATCCTGGTTCCGCAACCGCTCTCGCTCATCACGCGGAATCCGCATTTTCTGGCCTTCCTGGAAGGTGTCAGTCTCGCGTGTGAGGAGTCCGACATGTCGTTCATGCTCGTGCCGCCGCTGAAGGGTAGCCTGCGCCGCGCCATTATCCAGGCCGCCGTGGATGGTTTCTTGACGGTTGGTTTGGAGACTTTTCGTGAGACCATGCAGGTGCTGCAGCATCGCGACATCCCATTCGTCATGGTGGATAGCGAACCGGTCGAAGGGATCGCCTGTGTCAATACGGACGATAAGGATGGTGCGTATCAAGCAATGCGACATGTGCTGGAGCGCGGGCACGAGAACATCGCGATCCTCGGCATTCGATCCGGCGTCTTTGGGCATTATGATGAATACGTTGGTACGCTGCGACGGCGCATCGACGGTTATCAGCGCGCGTTGAATGAAGCGGGCCTGTCGTTGAAGAATCGAGCAGTTCGTTTAATTGAGTGCGAATGCGACAGCGACGGCGGTTATGAAGTGCTGCATCATCTCTGGTCGCTCAAACGCCGACCGACGGCTATTGTGGCAATGGCGGATGTAATCGCGCTCGGGGCATTGCGAGCTGCACACGAACTAGGTGTTAGCGTCCCTGAGGAACTGGCTCTTGTCGGGTATGATGATATTCCGGCAAGCGGTCTCGTATGCCCGCCACTTACCACGGTGCAGCAACCGACTGTGGAGAAAGGTCGTATGGCCGTGCAGACCCTGGTTGAACTGCTGCAGCAATCAGATCCTGTTGCTCGACATATCGTGCTGCCGGTCATGTTGATTGAACGCAAATCCTGCTAAGATGATCATTGTGTGCCTGCCGGTCCACAATAGGGGGTAACTGGCAACTGCAGTTGTAGGACAACGTCCACGTGACAACAGACACGTTTTGACACGCACTCACTAGAAGTTCGAACGTTTGAAGTCAGACTGAAATCGACAAGCGCTTATTGATCCGGCATTGTGCGAAATAGTACAGCAGTCAAAGTGGGCAGGTTATTCCCAACCCAGTCCAATTGCATAGCATGTGCTCAGACGTTCTCTGAGACCGCCAGAGTGCCGTTTAGAGCGTGATACGACACAAAAAACCACCCGCACGATATGACTCCACGATATGGGCGTTCTGGCGCTACAGCGTCTCTTGGTATCGGGAATGGAACAAGCTCGCACGGACGGCTGATCAGCGCTCATCGCTTGTCTTGGATGAAGGGGGCAGTTCCGATTCCTACGACCAGTTCCTCAGTATCGTACACAGCTCCGGGTCGAGCACGCGCTCCTAGTCCGTGCCCAGGCGCGAGAACGAGTAGTAGTACCCGTGCTTCCACATGCCGAAGCCCTGGTTCCACTTCGGGTGCTTGCTGACGCCGCGCCGGATGTAGGCCGTCTTCACCGGGTCGCGCATGCAGCCGAGCGCCACACAACGATACATCCCGTCCTCTGACCAGCCTTCTTGCTGGAGATGCGTGTGCCCGATCACGACGTGGCACTTGGCCGGGTTGGGGCCGTGCTCGTCGATGTTCCAGCCTTCGATAGGTGCGGCACCATACTCGGGGCAGAACATATTGGCCTGCAGGCTACCAGTCTTCCTCATCCTCAATGAACTCGTGGTAGATGATCGCTTCCCAGAACTCGTCGTCATCACCCTGCCGGTACTGACGGCCATACTTGTAGTCACGGCTGTCCAGGGTAAACGCGCGCCAGGCGATCCAGATGAATACAAACAGGCTGCCGGGAATAGCAAGCGCGATGAGTAATTGAAGCAAATCCTGCATGGAAATTCCTCTCTGGGCTGTGATATGCGCGTAGATATCGTGATGGCCTGCAAGGAGGAGGGCAAACGATGCTGCCGTCGAGATGGCCCAATTCGATGAGCCTTGTCGTTTCTGGCTGCAGATGCTGATAGCCTTTTTTAAGATGTCACGCTCCTGGCGCAATACCTCATTCTCACGCCGCAGCCGTTTGAGTTCTGCTTCCAAGTCTTTGGCCGACTGTCCACTACTGGCAATCGACTGTTCCCGAGCATGCCCATATTCCTTCAGCCAACGGTACAGCGCGCTTTCGCTGATCTCCAGGTCACGTGCCACTTGCGTTTTGGCCTTGCCGCTGGTTCCCACCAGTTGCACCGCATCCTGCTTGAATTCTTCGGTATATGTCTTGGTCATTTGTCATCTCCCCGATTCAGTGTAACTCTCCCGCTGTTCTCCCTCCACTCTACGGGGTAAAGCTCACTGCCGCCCCTGCCCGATCACCACATCACGCGCACCAGGGAACTGGACCGCCTGCGCGATGCTGCGTGCCATTGACACGGGACATGTGCGATTGGACGAGTTAGTCACCCGGGTGAAACGTGATCACGAACGCGTGTGGCTGTGGACGGCTAGCTACCATTTTGCACGCCCTCATCAGTCACTTGAAGTGCGCATCCGTGGTTCCGGCCAACTACGCTATCGTACCCCTGCCATGGCGGCAGGGTTGACTCGCAAACGCTGGACGGTAGCTGAAGTGTTGATGATGCCCGTGCCGGAAAACGGTGTCTTCGCCCCGTTTCCGGTCGTTTGAGGTTGGGACAGGTCCGACAATGACTCTGTGCGTGACACCCCATCACACCAGGCACTCACCGCAATTTGCCGCTCACATTGACTCCACAACTCCTCTTGCCGACTTATCCCCCATATTCTACAGCACTACCTGCACGTTTGGTGAGACCGACAGAGTGGAGTGTTGCGTTATACTAAGCCTACACATCCCTTATCTACTTGGACCGGAAACATGGTATGCCTGTTCTGGGGCGCGCCAACTACTAATCGGGAGAGACATCACCATGCAGCTTCTTGTACTTATAACCGGGGAATACGGCTGGCGGCACGTCAACAATATGCGGCTGCACAGCCCTGCCAGCTGGCAGATCCACACGTGGGAAACACCGAAAGTCCTTCCACCCGTGATCGACTATCCGGAAGACTATCTACCTGATTCGCTGCCTGCATGTGACCTCATCCTGTCACTGGCGGAGGTCAAAGGTGTGGCAGAGATGATTCCCGAGATTGCGAAGATGACGGACGCGCAGGCCGTCATCGCGCCGATTGATAATGTGGCGTGGCTGCCAGTTGGATTGGCGCGCCAGCTACGCAGCTGGCTCAAGCGCCAGAGCGTTGCGTGTATAACTCCCAAGCCGTTTTGCTCCCTGACGGCAACGCACGTCAATGCGCTGCGCAAGACTGAAGCTTACGATCCCCATCCGCTGTTTCGCGAATTCACACAACATTACGGTGCACCGGCCTTCCGCGCGACCGTTGATGAAGCCACACGTATCATCACCGCGATGGAAGTCACACGCGACGCCTGTTGTGGCTGCGCGCGGTATGTAGCGGAAAGACTCGTTGGCACGCCTGTGAATGAGGCAGTGGAAGCCAGCGGCCTGCACCACCATCATTACCCCTGCCAGGCCAGTATGGGGATTGATGCCGAGTACAGCGATACGCTGATGCACGTCTCCGGCAATATCATGAAGGATGCGATCAGGGATGCGTTGAGTGACCACATCCAGACGCGCTACATACGTCCGACAGGATATCACGATGCAAACGACCACGAGCTATGAACGTGTAGAGAGGCGGAGGGGTCTCAAGGGCAGGTTGTGGCAAACGATAAGCGCTTATCGGGCTTCATTCGATGCTCATAGCTCGTGGGGCCTGGGACCTTGCAGGGTGTCTCGCTCGCTTCATCTGCGCCCCGTACCCACCTTCAGGTGAAGCATGGACGGCATAAGATGGTAACCAGATAGCGGACAACAGGCCTGCACTAACAATTTTCGTTCTAGTCAGTCCTTAGCATTGTACTGTGTTGAATGAAAAATGGGCGTTCCACATACAAAATTACCGGTTGTGCTGACCAGCTTTATCGGGCGCCAACAGCAGCTCGCCGACACCAAGCAGTTACTGACCACTTCACGGCTGGTTACCCTCACAGGGGCAGCTGGCTGTGGCAAGACCCGGCTTGCGCTACGTGTTGCTGCTGACGTTACCGTTGGCTACCCTGACGGCGTCCACTGGATTGAGTTAGCGCGTCTGGCAGATCCGGAACTAGTGCCCCAGGCCGTTGCCAAAGCGCTGCATGTTGCAGAGGAAGTTGGTCATTCATTGTCAGAACGGCTCCCCGAGGTCCTTCGCGATAAGCAACTCCTGTTGGTGCTGGATAACTGTGAGCATGTTATGAGCACATGCATGTCCCTGGTAGAATCCCTACTACTGAAAACAGATGTACATATCCTGGCCACGAGTCGTGAGCCATTGCGCGTCACAGGCGAGCATCTGTATCCAGTATCGCCGTTGCCGCTGCCCCCAATAGCCTGTCCACCAGATGAGATGGGCCATTATGATGCGGCCCAACTCTTTGTGGAACGTGCACGCGCCTTAGTGCCCGCGTTTGAGCTGACGTCTGACAATGCCCCCCTGATCGCCCGCATTTGCCGGCATCTAGACGGCATTCCCCTGGCAATTGAGCTCGCAAGCGCGCGTGTCAACGTGTTGACCGTAGAGCAGATCGCTGCCCGGCTTGACGATCACTTCGTGTTGCTTGCAGAAGCACCGCACGTCACGCACAGTCACCATCACACGCTGCACGCCGCGCTTGATTGGAGCTACGACTTACTCTCCACTCCGGAGCAAGTCCTGCTGCGGCGGCTGTCCGTATTCCGGGGCGGATGTTCGCTCACAACCGTGGAGTCCGTCTGCGCTGGAGATGGTATCGAGCACAAGCAGGTGCTTGACTTGCTATCCGCGTTGGTCCACAAGTCGCTTGTGACAGCGGATACACTGCAACGCAATGAAACGCGCTATTCCTTGCTTGAAACCATTCGCCAGTACGCTGAAGCGAAGCTGGTTGCAGCCGGTGAAGCCGTGGTGCAGCGAGATCGCCATCTGCATTGCTTTTTAGAGTTGGCCGGCGAGGTCGAGCCCAAGCTCAGGGGATCACACCAACCACTGTGGTTGGACTGGTTAGAGGGTGAGTACGACAACATCCGGGCTGCATTGTCCTGGTCGCTCGAGGGCAACCATATCGAAGCCGGGCTGCGCATTGCCATCGCGATCTACCAGTTCTGGACCATTCGCGACTACGTGGCGGAGGGCCTGGCATGGTTGGAACAGCTACTCGCACGAGAGAACGAGGCGGTTTCGTCGTCAGTTCATGCAAAAGCGCTCGTCTATGCAGCCACGACGGCGGGGTTTCGAGGGAACAAGACCGCGCAGATGGCTTATGGTGATAAGGCGGCTGCATTGGCCGAGAAGGTGGGTGACGAAGACAAAGAAGCCCTGGTATGGGCGTTGTCTGGTCAGGCCTATGGCGCGCGGGCAGCTGGTGATTATCAAACCGAATTCGCACTCGCCCAGCAGGTCATCCAGCTGCGCCGTGAATTAGGCGACCCATACATGCTGAGCTTGGCTTTGACAATCTATAGCTTCACGGCGATGTCACTGGGTAAATATGATGTTGCCCGCGCACAATTGGACGAAGGGCTGCCGCTCATTCGCCAGTTGGGAAATCCGTACCGGATCGCCATGGCGCTCAACTTCTCGGGCGACTTGGCCCGTTGTGAGCAGGACTACCTCCGTGCACAAACGGCATATGAGGAGAGCAGCGACTTACTGCGCGATCTGGGGGCTGTGCGCGATCTGGCTTCTGTGTTGCACAATCTAGGGCATACTTACCTGCATCTGGGTGAAGTTGCTCGCGCGCAGGCCCTTTTCAGCGAAAGCCTGGCCATCCATCAGGAACAACAAAACCAGCCCGGCGTAGCGGAATGCTTGATAGGCTTCGCGGCATTGGCCGTCGTGTGTGGCTTGCCGGGCGCTGGTATACGCTTGCTCGCGGCTGCCGTTGCGATCGAGGGGCAACAGATCGCGACTGCATGGGCCGCCACACAAATGGAGTATGACCATTATCTCGCACAAGCGAAGGCGCGTCTCACCGAAGACGAATATGAGGCAGAGCATGGAGCAGGCCGTGCATTCTCTCTTGATCAGGCCATCGCATACGCGCACGATGTGGCACGCCAGGCAGCAGCATTGCAGCCCAGGGATAAGCCGGACGCATTGACCGCCCGAGAGCGCGAAGTCGTGGCGCTGGTCGCGCAAGCGCGCTCGAACTCGGAGATCGCCGAAGAGCTGGTACTCAGCAAGCGCACCGTCGAGAAGCACATATCAAATATCCGCTCCAAGCTGGGGTTCACG
Source organism: uncultured Anaerolineaceae bacterium (assembly GCA_964425755.1). GTDB lineage: Bacteria > Chloroflexota > Anaerolineae > Aggregatilineales > Aggregatilineaceae > CAYRNY01. The sequence goes on along the minus strand of CAYRNY010000006.1, from coordinate 15,435 downwards.
CAGCGTGCCCAGATTGTGCGTTGGGCACTGGATAATGAGCTGCTACCAGGAGACAGATGACGTCCGAATGCAAATACGTGTACGAATGCGTGTGTACACGTATGACGCTTCAAGTGATTTCTGCCATGCTGGAAACACCAGACAGACCAAAGGAGAAATCACGATGTCATTAGAACAAAACAAAGCCATTATGCGCCGTTTCGTCGTCGCTTCGAGTGACGACAACTACCGGTCCAACCTGGAGCCGCTATTGGCCCATGATTTCGTTTTGCATCAGGCCGATGGGACGCAGAACAACCAAGAGGTGTTCTTGCAACATCTCAACTATTTCCTGACCGCTTTCAGGGATAGTTATTTCAATGTAGAAGAGCAGGTCGCGGAGGGCGAGATGGTTGTGACGCGAGGGGTGTGGGGTGGCATCCATAGCGGAGACTTCCAGGGACTGCCTCCTACTGGCAAGCAGGTAGCGATCAACGCCGTGTTGATTGATCGCATCGTGGATGGCAAAATCGTCGAACATCGAAGCCTGTTTGATATGTTGAGCATGATGCAGCAACTGGGCGTCGTTCCGCCACCCCAGGCCGATAGACAGACACCCTCGGCCCAAGCGGATCGCGCATAGTTTGACTACGCAAGACGGACGCCAGGTGAACCTGCCTGGCGTCTCTAAATCTTCTATTCTTGTTGGCGTACTTACCATGGCTAACATGACGAAAAGTTAGCGCTGGCTGGCACGCAGAATCGTGAGACCAACAACCTCTTCGTTCTCACCATATCGGACGATAACGTCATCACCAGTCAGTTCCCCAGGGAAGATAGTGACTCTCTGGACTTTCGCCAATTTCGACACGGATATGAAAAGGCAAAAGTCCAGTCCAGTAGCTGTCGGTAAGGCTCTGCCGCCATTAACTGGTCGGTGTGTAGCGGTATGCGTCGCCATCCCGTGTGATACGACCCAGGCCCGGGAAGGGGAAGTGATGGACAAGTACCGGTATTTTCTCGTCTGCCGCACGGGCCAGTAATTGTTGTCGCGTTGCGACAGCGACATCCGGTATCTGATCCGCCCTCATAGCCCACTCCGGATGACTTAAATGTAGTATGGGATGACCGAGAACATCGAAGGGCAGGAGCAATTGTTGACCATTCGACTCGATGAGTATGGCGTGATGGCCGGGAGAATGCCCAAGTGTTGCAAGGGCCTGTATTCCCGGAACCGGAATGTGTCAAGGAACATGGTAAAACTAGAGCAGACGAAGTTCGGAACGCGTTTTGTGATTGAAGGTCCACTGACCACACCGATCGAGCGAAAACCGCTTGTGCGTGTGGTGTGGTTTATACGCAACGATGAAACCGCACCGCGTTTGGTGACGGCTTAACCGTTGGAGGAAAGCGATGATTAAGGAACATGAACGCGTTGTGCTGACAGCGGATATCCCCGCGCATGGACTAAAGGCTGGAGACGTCGGTGTTGTGGTGATGGTGCACGGTGACGGTGAATGCTACGAGCTCGAGATCTTCGCCGTGGACGGTCGTACACTGGATGTGATCACCGTTGAAGCCAGCCAGGTACGCCCCGTAGACGCTGCCGAAGTCATGCATGCCCGTCGCATTGCATGACGGAGATTGGGGCTCCAACCGTAGCGATAAGTGCTTATCGCCGCTGGCCCCTGCCCCAACAGTTGCTAGTCACTCCACAGCGCTTGATTGCCGGGCTAAGCATGTACTACGAGTCGAACGCATGCCAGCCTAGAAACTACGCTAACCTACATCGGTGATCCGAACACGAAACACATCGTGCACGAAAGGGAGAAATGGCCTACCGCTATCGGAATTTGCTCAAAATCTGTAGAGAATGAATGTCCTGGGTCAACTGCATATCCGGTCATAGCGACTGCCAAACCAACGCGTCGATGAAGACATTCAGAAGCCAATGCGATAGCACAACCGGCCAAATGGAACGGACCGTGTAAGCTGTCGCGCCTGCTGTCAGGCCCCAGACCAGCGTTCCCCACAATTCCAGCGTAGGCTTACCAAGATGCCATGCTGTGTACGACAGCATCTGGATCAACAGCGCATATTTGCCGAAATAGAATGCCCCTGGCGCGCCGGAATCGACGGTGTCCTGATCGACCTCGTGATCTTGAACCCCTGCCAACCCGAATAGCAGATAGCCCCTGAAGATAAACTCTAGCGCGACGAAGAAGAGCAAATAACTTAGCTCATACAAGAGAAACGATGTCACACTGTCAAAGGGACGATAAAGAGGATAGAGCGCACGCATTTCGCTCAGCCGTGAACCAAACCAGAAAAACGGTAGACTCACAGCGGTCACAAATAGGAATGACTGGAAAGCCAGTTTCCAGCGGCTACGTCGAGGCAAGCCCAATCCATACAGCGCTAGTGGCTGGCGATAGACGAATTTGATCAGTAGCACTGGCACGAATACCAGTAGCACGGCTCCGACGAAAAACGAGATCATCTCGTTATCCCATGGAATGCCAGCAATCAAGCTAGGACGTGTTATCAGATCTTTGCCAGGGCCGCGCCAGTCGGGCCACAGATATCCCAACAATTCGAGCTGACCGTGCGTGCCCCACAGCATAATGAGGATGAACGTGGAGACAATAATCTGACCCGGTCGGTCACTAAAAAGGCTACGGATCGAATGCCAGATCACGCGCACTACCGTCAGGAACGTGGGGTCTCGTAGTTCCTCCTCGGGCAGATCGTTCGTGAAATTCGGCAAGCTGGGGCGAGACAATTTAAGCACGCGCATGGGTTCACTCCTGGAACGGACTCACTCTGTGATGCGCACTAGCATCCGCTCGCCCTGCCTCACAGTTGCCTGACAGATGCGAAAGAACCAGTCGAAGTGACCGAAAGCTGGAAAACGGGGGTCCATTTCGGTCGCGGCTGCGCGAGACATGAACCGACCCAACCAGTACCGTTCTTCGAACCAGTCAAACGCCCACACCACAATCGGACGCACATTATGCCAGTTCTTCCAGGGGGTCGCATCGCCCACGCGGGTAATCGCTGGCTTGTCCCACACTCGCACAGCCTCCCGGAGCACAAAATTTTGTATTGGTGCGAGACGCATCAGTTCGCCAGCTACCCAGTCAAGCGCAAACGCATTTTCCGACGCGAGAAAAGCAAGGGTGTGATTGGGATGCGGATCCCGTACATGTCCGGTCAAACCATCACCGCTGGTCCAGGCATCCAGGAAAGCAAAATGTACGGGCAGCACATTATTGATTAGAATGGTTGCTTGATAGAACTCAATCTCTTTTCCGCGTTTCGTCTTACCGTGGTAATGGCGCATCTTGTCCCACTGTGGTAAGCAGCCATAGACGTTTTTCAGGCAAGCAGTGAAATAACACTGCCAGTGCGTTTTGTTCTTAGCAAATGAAATGCGGTAATCGCTTTCAACCCAAGCACGCCCTGCCTTGTGCCGCCCCAAAGCTCCACCATAATCAAAATCGACGACGTCTTCGGTGAGATCCACAATCTCATAGCCGTTCGCTGAATAACCGCACATCGCTGCTACAGCAGGAACACTGCGCCCTCGGTAGGCATAGTTGTAGACATTCTGTGACTCCACCACACTAATTTGTGTAAAGCCTGCTTGGCGCAGCTTGTCGATCAGCGTTTCAACTAATGCGGGATCGGTGTATACGGGCGAGTCTTCTTCGAACTTCGACGCAGTCATTATGTTCGGTTTTATCGCGATGCGGAACTCTGCTTGTGGTTTACCACTAACTTGCCACCGGTCCCGTACATGCTGCACGAACCCCGCTTGATCAACTGTGCGCCTAAAAGTGTCCAGCTTACTTTCTCCCCGGACAATATGAACTGTTGCGGCACGCGAGTAAATGGGATGGGCTTGAGTGTAGGTCATGGAGATCCCCAATCTACTAAGATTGCCAGAATTGGTTAGGCAACGGCTGGGTTTAGTTGAGTCATGTGTTGTCATCTATAATACTGCAAAATCGTGACTGATTGTTGCACTTAGGGGATGCAGTCGATGCCTAATGTGCAAAGCCGCAGGGAAAACCGGCGGACAGGGGCCGTAAGCGCATACACAAACTGTAGCCGACTTCAGGTTCATTCCTCTTGGAACACCAATAGTCGACGACTCAGTATTTCCTGTCTTGTCCTCGGCTGTATAGCTCAAGAAAGTCTGTTCGAGAGGCGATAAACGCTTTTGCTATCCATCACATGCGGGAAAAGCTCGTCGGTCATGTGCTTAACACGACAGCCGAAAGCAACTTTATGCCAAGTTGGGGATAGATCCATCTACACAGTACGTTGCATCACGATATCGGTCTGCTGCTCGCCCTCAAATGGGAACGCGTGAACGCCAACGCGCACAAATCCCCACTTCTCGTAAAATGTAATCGCGCGCGCATTGCGCTCCCACACGCCGAGCCAGATCGTATCGTGGTCGCGTTGCCGGGCATCATCCAGACAGGTGCTCATGAGCATCGCGCCGATTTTCCGCCCGATCCACTCCGACAACAGGTACAGCCGCGCCAACTCAACCGGCCGCGATCCTGGCACGGATTCAGGCACAACACCGGTGCGCAACGTCGCATAACCGACTGGCAATTCGTTCACGCTGACAATGAACGACCACACGCTAGGGTCTGCAATTTCAGCGGCCTGCTTGTTCGGATGGAACCACAGTGCCGCAGTCGCAGCTAGAGAGTCTACTGGCAGATACGGGGCGTAGGTCGCAACAAACGTGCGCATGCCAAGATCCGCAAGCAATTCGGCATCCGAAGACGTCGCCGGGCGAATGATTATAACGGGATCGGTCATGGTTTCACCCCCTCAACACGGATGATTTCTTTTTCGAGGCTAAAGGCGCTGCGCTCCAAAACAAACCTGGCATGATACAAGTGCATCTGCGTTGCTGGTCTCGCGACACGCAGCCACCTGAATTCCGCACACCGCTTACCGCAGTTAAAGAGGCGATGTTTCGACGTCATCAGCCTGTTGCGGCTACGACTTTCATCCGCTGTGCCTGCCAAGCAGTGTGTTTTTCCAGAATAGCAGCGGAGTTCGCTGGTTTGCTCCGGCGACTGCGTTGGCGGCGCTCGTACCGTGCCAGCAACTTGAGCAAATGCGCCACCCAGCGCGCGTGTGGCCGGCTGTATTCAACCTCGCGGCGCAACGCCTGTTGGACGTCTGCGTTGAATAACAGCACCGGATTACGTCTGAGCGCCTGCATCAAGCACTGCTGTTCGGCGAGATCAAAGCTCGGCGCAGGCAATGCGAGCGCCGGCGATGGTATTACGATCTGAATTTTCGGCTTAGCCGGCTTCCGGGTAACCGTTTCTCGCTTGGAAGCGCCCGCTTCCGGCTGGGGCTTGTTGCCCTGTTCTTGCGCTTTGATGAGCCTAATCGTCCGTTTGCCGATCTGCGCGTGATCAATCAGCCCCAGCTCCCACAACCGGTGTCCGCGCTCGTAAGCGGTGCTGTCATATGGCCAGGGACTGTGCGTCAGTTCTTCCCAGCGCGGACCGGCAACACTGGCGCTCTTGTACTTGCTGAAGATGCGGCCTGTGGGGCCAAGAATGTTGTAGCGGCTTCCTTTCCGCATAATGCGGTACTGCAGGCGATTGGCGGTTGACGGTTCAGGGGAAAAGCCAACGGGCAATCGAGGGTCAGCCATATAATTGCTCCTGGGGAATTAACGAGCAGAGGACAACTAGCCTAATTCTATCGTAAGTCAGGCCGCCCGTGGGTTAGAGTTGCGTTGAAGTCGTGCGGAGAGAAACTGGAGCCGAACGGTGTGTTCAGTTTTAACTCGTCCTTCGAGGATACTCTTGGCCACAGCTATTTTCTAACACCTTGCTCAAGCCCTATTGTCCAGAGCAACGGTTCGAACAAACGGGAAAATGGCGTAAAATCAAGGTATAAGTGCAACAGGAGAGCCTCACGATGAATGTGATCGAACTACCCGGACGAATCAATCAAGAGGGCAAACTCGAAGTTGAACTGCCGGAGGGACTGCCGCCCGGCGAAGTACGCGTGCGGATCGAACGTCCAGAAAGCACATCGTTGCACGATGAAAAGATTCAGCGCCTGATGGAAACCGACCCTCTTTCTGGCTCAGCGATTGTAGCGGCTGGATTGACAGGCGGCTGGCGCGATCTGAACATTCCAGATGGTCAAGCCTGGACTGAAGAACAACGTCGCCAACGGAAAGAACGGCGCACATGGTAGCCGCGCTGCTCGACACAGCGGTTGTGGTTGACGTGCTGCGCGGCTTTCCGCCCGCTGTGGATTGGCTCGGTCATCAGGGGCACTTGGGCGTAACTACGGTGGTCTGGCTAGAGATCATTGAAAGCGCACCCAACCGGCAGGCAGAGCAAGCCGCACTTAGCCTTTTGCGACGATTTGAGCGCGTTGCGACCACAGCGGAGGACATGGACTGGGCCATCCGTCAATTGTTGCGATTCCACTTCAGTCACGGTCTGGATGCAATGGACTGCTTGATTGCCGCCGCGAGTCATCGCTTAAGTGTGCCGCTGTGTACCCGCAACTTGAAGCATTTCACACCGTTGCTCGGCAACCTTGCCCACGCACCTTATTAGAAATAACGCCTCCAGCGCAGTCCGTTCCACCTGGAAATCAGAAGCTAGATCAAGATCACAGGAGCTATATCACCATGAGCGAAAACGTCCCCAAGAAGATGCAGGCAAAATATGACGCGATCACCGCACTGACGGATCAGGTCTGCAAAACACACCTTACCGAGGAATATGCCGAGCTAGCGCGCAGACTCACTGCAAAGCTCGCCCGGAAACGGCCATCGCCGTTGGAGCGCGGACGTGCCAAAAGTTGGGCATGCGGGATTGTCTACGCACTGGGCCAGGTCAACTTCTTGTTTGACAGCTCTCAAGATCCGCATATTCCGGCAGCTGAATTATGTGAGTTGTTCGATGTCGCAACTAGCACCGGTGGCAACAAAGCTAAAACTGTGCGCGAGGCGGCCAAAATGTCCCGCTTTGACCCTGAATGGATGCTCAGCAGCATGATTGAGGAGAATCCCTTGGTATGGATGATCTCAGTTAACGGGTTCATGCTGGACGCACGCAATGCTCCGTTCCCAATACAGCTCGAAGCATATCAAAAAGGGCTGATCCCGTACATTCCTGGCGCGAATATGGAAGAGCTTGACGCGCTGATCAAAGAACACGGCTATATTCAGGCTTACACGCTGCCGGACGAGTTTGATCTAGATGACGAGAACGAGCTCGAATGAGTTGAAGTCTGTCGTATGCATGTCGCCGTGTTTCGCGTGCTTCGCCCCGTCCACGAGCGAGCTGCTGTTCGGCTCGGGCGACAATACGTCATGGCCTTCGAAGAAACACGCCTCAGTGTGCTCCGAAGCGGAACGCACCGCTGTGATGGCCGAATTGCACATCCGTTCGGAATTTCCGCCTGAAACACGATCGAGTACAATAGACCCTTTGTTCCAGCTAATCAGGTGAAAGATGTGTCATGCGGCGGTACTTGCCAGGTTTCGTCAAGCGTGGGCTGAAAGCGGTTTAGGCAAGAGTCATCGACGGATTACGTGAGTGGACCAAACCTGATAATCATGGCTTGGTGAGTGGGACAGTGGCGGATGCCACACGCAGCAAATCGGAATTGATGCTGGAGAATGCGCTGCTGCGCCAGCAGTTGATCGTGTTGGACCGACAGGTGAAACGCCCGCAGTTGAGTTGGCGGGAACGCAGCATCATCGTCTTGCTGGCCAGCAAACTGCGCGGCTGGAAACAAGCGTTGGTCATTGTGCAGCCGGATACCGTGCTACGCTGGCATCGCGATCTATTCCGGCTGGCCTGGCGGCGCAAATCACAGCCCAAGCAGCAAGGTGGACGACCGCCGCTGCCCGGGCGGGTGGTGCAGCGCATCCGACGCATGGCACGCGAGAACCCGCTGTGGGGAGCCGAACGCATGCGCGGCGAACTGCTCAAGCTGAATATGGGCGTTGCCAAGAGCAGCATTCAGAAGTACACGCAAGACCTGCAGCGAGTAGGCCCATCAGGCCAAACCTGGGGGACGTTTCTACGCAATCATGCTTCCGAGATCTGGGCGTGTGATTTCCTGCAAACGTATGATGCACTGTTCCGCAGCATCTGCGCGTTTGTGATCATCGAACTGGAGTCACGACGCGTGATGCATGTCAACGTGACCCGGCAGCCAACCGATGCCTGGGTCGCCCAACAACTGCGCGAAGCGACGCCGTTTGGGGACGGACCGCGTTTTTTCATCCGGGACAACGACCAGAAGTTCGGCGGGTAGTTTCAACATGTGGGCGATGGCGCGGATATTGAGATTCTGCTAACCCCAGTGTAAGCGCCGCGGGCTAACGCATTTTGCGAGAGGTTTCTGGGCAGTCTGCGCCGCGAATGCCAGGACTACATACTCATTTTGAGTGAACGCCATCTACGACGTGTTGTGACCGAATACGTCACCTACTTCAACCGCGCCCGACTGCACCAAGGCATCAACCAGCGCATCCCCTGTGACCCGCCGCTCCCCGACGATCTCGGCGGGAAGATTGTCGGGGAGCCGGTGCTGGGTGGGTTGCATCACGACTACCGGCGGAAAGCCGCTTGAGCCACACGGATCAATCGTAGCGTTCGGTACGGATCAGCCGGCTGCCCTCGAGATCCACCACCATCGAGTGCACCTCAACCTCGAACCATGCCAGAAACATCTCGTAGGTGCGCGGCGCGGGCCAATCACGCTCCCGCCTGTGCCAGCCGTTCAGTTCTTCTTCAAATATCACCTTGAAGTAGGGCCGGACGATCACATCTCGATCAAACGGGAAAACATCAGCAACATCGCCAATCAAGTAGATGTGTCGCTCGGGCTGGAAGTCCTCGTCGATTTTTACGCCATCCTCATCGAGGTTATTGGCCCAGTCGATGTAGGGCCGTTTGGGCGTCACCGTAATCGCCGCACGTTTGACTATCCGCATGTGTGGGTCCTTTCCGTATCACGATGAAGCGCATTATGGCGGAAGGTTGCCGTGGAAGCAAACTGGCCAAAATCGGTCACAATGGCGCTGATTTCCGAACGGATGTGCAATTCGGCCAGCACAGCGGGCAGTTGCAGCGTGAGGTCGAAGCGCTGCGTCCGATTGATTACGACGAGATGAACGAAGCGGCGGATTTGATCCAGTATTTTGGCGATTACTGGGATAGCTGCGAGGAGATGGACAACCCGGCGGAAGCGCGCCAGCGGTTGTTGCAGAAGATCGTGGATCAGGTGTTTGTGTACAACGACCAGGTGATTGTGGTGGTCTTACATGGCAACTTCAGTGTGGTGCTCGATTCAGGAGAGGATGATATGCCGGAAGAGTTAGCAAGTGTTCTAAAACAAAACGGCTGCGCTATCATTTTCAATGACGCGCAGCCAGGACGGAAGCGACGGGCGTCGCATTCACATATTCCACCTGTGGTTCAGACGAGCCGCCATTCGCTTTTACTCCCTGGACACAGCCCAGTACATCATGCCCCCTGCGCACTTCCGGACGGCGTGGCTTTATGCGTGCTGCCCGCTACTCCTCTGGCTCGCAGGCGGAAGTCAGGCGATACAACTCCTGTTCCGAACATGTCAGTTCTCGAACGTACCGGTTGTCACCCGTCCACACCATAAGGTCATCCAGATTTAGCATGGGTTGCCAGACGCGCAGCGTACCATCTGCCGTAGAAAACAACAGGCGCTGGCCGTCAGGCGAAAAAGCAACTCCCTGAATCATCGTTTCATTACCATCAAAAACCCGGAGCTGGTCCCCAGTAATCATCTCCCAAACGATGACCGTAGTATCCTGTGAACCGGAGACGATGAAACGGCCGTCAGGACGGTAGTTCACATCCCAAATGGTCGCTGCATGGCCTGAGTATTGCCGAAGCTCACGTCCCGTGGCCACATCCCACATCCGCACGGTTGCGTCCGTTGAGCCAGATAACACAGTGCGTCCATCCGGGCTGAAGGCTGATGCAGTTACGGGGGCCGTGTGTCCCTCGAACCGGCGGATTTCCTGGCCCGATACAGCGTCAAATAGCCGCAAGCTCGTGTCATCGTAACTGCCCACGCCGTAGCGGAACCAGCCAAAACCAGCCAGGAACGAGCGCCCATCCGGACTGAACGCGACCGTATTGACCGAATCGCTGAACCCTTCAATGTGCTGGAGGGCTTTCCCTGAATGAACGTCCCATACGATCAGGCTGGTATCCTCTGACCCAGACACAATCCGGGTGCCGTCCGGGCTAAACGCTACATCCAATACACCCGCCGTGTGGCCCTCGAAGTGCCGCGCGATTTCGCCCGTTTCGCGATCCCACAACACAAGCGAGCCATCCCATGCGCCCCCCAACACGAATCGTCCATCTGGGCTGAATGCGACCGCTGATACGCGCGCGTCAAGCCCGCTAAAACGCCGGACCACCTCACCTACCGCGACATCCCACAGTACAACCGTGTTGTCGTCTGCGCTCGTCGTAAGTACCAGTTGTCCATCCGTATTCAGCGCCAGTAGTTCCCCGTCAGACAGTAGTGAGCTGTCCATTCCCGCAGGGTTGTCACGCTGCACCGTGTCTAGTGCGCGCCAGACAATGCGCCGATCACCTATGTCCCAAACACGCAGATACCCGGTGCTGTGGGCGGAGATGACCTGTTGGCTGCTGGGCACAAATGCGACCTGTAATGCTCCGCCTGCCTCACCGGCGTAGGTATGCAGCAAGTCACCGGAAGCCACATCCCAAAGCGCCAGGCTTTGATCGCGTGATCCTGAAATGATCTGCGTCGCATCGTCATTGAAACTGGCCCCGAACACCCAGTTGGTGTGCCCGGTGAACTGGCGCAGCTGTTCCCCGGACTCGACATCCCACAAGATCATCGTATTATCCGCGGACGAGGAGAGTAGGGCGCTGCTATCGGGGCTGAAAACAAGGCCGAACAGGATGTTAGTGTGTCCTTCCAGGCGGTGCGCCAGCCCGCCGGTTTGGACATCCCACAACACAACCGTGCCATCTTCTGAGCCTGAAGCCATCCACGCGCCATCTAGGCTGAACGCAACCGGGAGTATTTGAAAATCCGGGTTGTGGACAAGTCGATGCACGATCTCGCCTGACGCCACGTCCCAAACCAGCGCCTCGCCCCCTTCTGTGCCGGTAACAGCCAGGCGGCCATCAGGGCTAACGTCAATCCCGTTTATGTCGCCGGTCGGGTTTTCATAGCGCCGGATAATGCTGCCATCGGCGACATTCCACAGCAGCATGGTGTCATCTATCCCGCCGGAAAGGAGGGTCTGCCCGTCGGGTAAAAACGACACTGCCTGTGGAAAATCCGTGTGGCCATTGGTGAAGCGCTGGATTTCCTGCCCGGTAGCGATATCCCATACCGAGAACTCGAGGCCGTCGCCCGCTGCCACGACCATTTGGCCATCGGCGCTGACATCCATGCCCCAGCACCAGGCGGGGGCGCACTGAAGGCGGCGCACCGTGCCGGGCGCCATCGCGGCATCATAAAGCGTGCGCTGAGAAAAAGTCGGCGGAGTATCAATGTGGTTGGCGGCGATGGCGAGTGCCAGGGCCTGGTCCGTCTTACCCTCACCCAGCGCGGTACGTGCGGCAGAGGCCAGCGCCAAGCTCTGCGATAGTTCCGCGTTACGGTTGGCTTCTGCCTCGTTCTTCTGCGCCGTACGCCGCTGGCTAAACGCGAACGCAGCCAGACCCGACGCGACCAGCGTGGCGATGAGAAATACACCGGCGAGTCCGCGTAAGACATTTCGTGCGCGCTCCTCCAGATGTTTCTCGCGCTGCTGCTGCGCCAGCACCGCTGCTTCTTCCTGCTCATGGGCGGCCACGCTGGCCTGTAGGAACGCGATCTCGACCGGTGTGAAAGCGAGTTGGGTTTGGGCGGCCCACGTTTGGAATTGGCTTATCCGGGTGCCGCGCAGCAAGAAGCTGGTATCGCGACCGGAGTCGGCCCATTCCCGGGTGGCACGGGCCAACTGGCGCTGCAACCGGATCTCTTCCCTGCTTTCATCCAGCCAGATGCTGAGGCGTTCCCATTCGCGCAGAATTGCTTCATGCGCGACCTCGACCGTAGGGCTGCGCGTGATCGGATCGTGATCGAGCGACAGCAGGCGATACGCCACGAACGTATCGATAACCTCGTCCATCATCTCCTGGTCAACGGCGATAGCCAGCAGTTCCGAACGGTGGACCCGCCGCCGGGTATCCTCCGTGCCCTCCCCCAGCGTCACCAGCCGCAGAAACATCTGCCGGATCGCTTCCTGGCCTTCTACATCAAATTCCCGGTGGAGGGCTTCGGCGCGCTGCGCCAGTGCCCCGACCGCACCTCCCATCTCCTGGTAGGCGGTATGGGTGAGCAGCCGGCCCTGCCGCCGTTCAAACAGCTCCGTCAGGGCATATTGCAGCAGCGGTAGTGCCCCGGTCTGGTAATGCATTTCCTCGATGATCTGCGCGACCAGCCCATCCTCAAACGCCACGCCGACTCGGTCGACAGGGCCAGTGATGGCCTCTTCCATCCCTTTTGCGCTCAAAGGCAAAATGGTTTCCATGCGGCTGCGTACCAGTTCGCCAAACTCCGGGTAGTGCAGTGGGCGATCATAAAAGTCGGCACGCAGTGTGATCACCACGCGCACCCGGCTGCGGGGTTCGGTCACCGCCGCATGGAGCAGATGCAAGAAATGAACGCGCGCGCGCTCATCGTCAAGCAGGGTGAAGACTTCCTCGAACTGGTCAATGACCAGTACCAATTCGCTGCCGTCATTGGGCAGCACCAGATTTGCGGCGCGCAGCAGCCCGTATTTATCGCGTTGGAGGTGTTCGTGCAGGTTGGTCGCTGGGATGGCGGCGACGCGAGTAAGGCCAACTTCCAGCTCATCTAGCGGGCGCGCACCGGGCTGCACTTCGACTACGAACCAGCGATCCGATCCGGGCAAGCGTCCCTGCCACAGGGCCGGGATCAGTCCGGCTTTGAGCAGGCTCGATTTGCCGCTGCCGCTGGGTCCAATAACGGCCAGAAACCGGCATGCTTCGGTGGTTTCACCCATCCGCTTGATGAGTCTTTCCACTAGCTTTTCGCGACCGAAAAAATCGCGGTAATCGGCTGTCTCGAACGGTAGCAGGCCCTTGTAGGGATTCTCCGGCTGGAAGTTATCGGTAGGGGTGAACGTGGTGCCCTCTGGGGCTGGGTGGAACCCCCGAGTGATCAAATGCAGGCGGCGCTCCTGGCGGGTGATTATATGACCGCGCACAGTGAGGTGTTTCTGCTCAATGACGGTGCTGGTCAGGTGCTTGAGGCAGCTCTTTCCGAACAAACAAACGTGGTGTTGCTACAACCCGATCAACTGGCTGCCCGCCAGATACGCGCGTTTTTATATGCGTTCTCTGGTCAGCCTGACGCCGCATTGGCGGACGTCGCTTCGATCCTGGCGGTGGATCAGGATAACGTTCTCGCGCACGCCATACGGGCAGTTGCCAGGGAGGTCATGGGCGATGCGGAAGGCGCTGCCACCGCCTTCGAGGCGGCTGTCGATCTTTCGCCGGACAACCCACAGCTTTACGGATTGATGGCGGGCGCACAGTGGGGCTCGTTCAACATCGAGAGCATGGCCTTCAACAGCAGCCGCGCAATCGAGCTTGCACCCCACCTGGCCTATCCCTACCGGCTGCATGGCATGAGCCAGATGGTTATGGGCAATCCGGAGGGCGCGCTGGCCGATGCCAACCGGGCAATCGAGCTGGACCCCACCTACTACGCGTTTTATATTCTCCGCGCCAACGTGTCACTCGCGCTCGGTGACCCTCAAGGGGCATTCGCTGATTTCACCACCGCTATCGAGCTGAACCCGCGCACGAAAATTGGCCACGCCCTCCGCGCGTATGCAGCCCTGGCCCTGGGCGATGAGGCTGTGGCAGGTCAGGATTTCGCCACCGCCATTGAGTTGGGAACTCGGGAAACGATCGAAGGCGCTGCTCTGGTTGCCGGAGAGCCGGTGACCGTAACGATGACCGACGGACGTGCCTTCCGGCTGCCGTTCGAAGCACAGGCAGGCCAGCATGCAGTGATTACCGTCACCAGTGTCAACCCGGGTGAGGTCGATCCGCTCGTGCAGGTTGTCAGCCCGGAAGGTGTGCCGCTCGTGTTCAACGACGACGCCAGCGATGAAGACCTTGACGCCGCAATTCCCGACTATGAATTCGCCGCCAGCGGCACGTATACGCTGGTCGTGAGCCATGCTAATTTCGGCAGCGAAGGGGATATCGTCATCAGTCTGGAACTTCAATAACCTGGACGGCGTGCAGTCGCCGTCGAGCAGCCTCAAATCATGGCGTGTGCGGAAAGGATGCCTGCTTTCTCCGCACACGCCACACCCTGACACATCTACGCCCGCCTCTGACGATTCTAGCTCTGCCGTCTTCAGCCACTTTTCCGGCCTCAATATGCTCCGATTACTTAACTGGATCGGAAGCTATGCGTCCACGATCAAGCGCTCAATATCACTTTGAACTGCTCCTGATAAGGTCTGACGGTTGTGCGTAGACGTAAGACTGGTATATGCTACCGGCAGCGACAAAAATGTGCTTGTAGGCGAGAGGAAACGGCACATGAGCTGGTCGGAACTGCAAGACGTGTACGTCAAGCGCGGGATCGTGGTTGTATTGGGAGCTGGGGTATCGGTGGGTTGTGGGCTGCCAGCGTGGCCTGACCTGCTACAACGGGTGATCGCACAATACCTCAACGACGAGGTCCAGGTCGGTGATCTGCGGGCGCACGAACTGTCGCTGCCGGCCATTGCCAGCCTGATTGAAGAGCGGATGCCAGATCGGCATGCCTTCGTGGAGGCTGTTCGTGATGCGCTGTACCGCGGTTTTCCTTTCTATCCAGCCGGCGTGGACAAAGGAAACCGGCGCGCATTCGTGCGCCACATCCAGGAGACTAATCCGACGTTGCGCACGGTAGCTGCACTATGTGCCATTCCCAGCTCTAGTGGACGTACGTTTGATGCTAATCCGCGGGTCCACGGGCTGGTGACGTTCAACCTTGATGCATTGCTGCAGGCGTATGTTTACGCGCATTTTGAGAAGCGTCTCTTGCGAACTGTTGAGCGCCCGTCGGCGGGGTCGATTCCCGGCAAGATCAGCATATACCATATGCATGGTTTTCTACGTTTTGATCGCGCCAAAGGAGATTTGAGTAAGGAAGCACCAGATGCTGTTGTACTAACTGAGCAGGACTACTTCGATTTCTTCAATCAGCCAACCAGTCTGTTCAATTACACCTTCCTGTACTTGCTTCGTGAGCATCCGTGTTGTTTCATCGGGCGGGTGTGAGCAAAACCTGACAATGAAAAAGTAGACAAAAAGCCTCAAGTGAGGT
>CAYRNY010000005.1:0-227808 GCA_964425755.1 uncultured Anaerolineaceae bacterium | reverse complement strand
CTATCGTAGCCCTAGAGCGTCTTTCATTCAAAACTGCATAACTTCAGTCATTTACTCATCCTGGAACTGGCCGATCGACGCACCAGGCGCTATAATTCTCCGCGATTGGTAATACCAGAGTTTGACGTTGCCGGGGGGCCACACCGCACAGATAGCCTGTGTATGCTGGCCTCTTTTGCGTTACGGCCAACAACAGGAGCGTGTCCTGCCATGCATATTGACGGTACGCCACAGTCGCGACCCGGACGATCCCGCTGGCTGCACCGCGTGGCCGGTTTGATGCGCCGCTACCCCTGGATCGGCGCGCTCGGCCAGCGCGTCTATCGCCTGAACGTGCCGCGTTATTCGCTGGGCGTGGTCGGCGTGCTGCTGGACGAGCGACGCGAACGCGTGCTGCTGGTCGAGCATGTCTTTCACCCGGTGTATCCCTGGGGACTGCCGGGCGGCTGGCTCGATCGCGGCGAAGACCCGGCCCAGACAGTCATCCGCGAATTTCGCGAGGAAACCGGGCTGCGCGTGCGGCCCGTGCTGCCGGTGCAGGTCGAGCGCGTGCCCGCCATGCCGGGCCAGATGGACATCACCTATCTATGCACGCTGGACGGCGCTTCACAGGCGATCCGCTTGAGCAGCGAACTGCTGAATTACCAGTGGGCGGCGCTGGACGCGCTCCCGCCACTGCTGGAGGCCCAACGCCGCGCGATCGCGGCAGCACGCAGCATTGCCGCAAACACCAACGGGGCCACAGGTCAACCGGGAGGTGAGATATGGACTACGGACGGTTAGGCGAGCGCCAACGCATGCAGTTTCCGGTGCTGGAAATCGTCTCGACGCTGCTGCTGCTCGGCGCGATCCTGCTCGTGATGTTCGAGGTGATCGACTACAGTGACCAGCGCGATAACCTGCCTACCGATCTCACCGTCGCAGGGATCGCGGTCGGCGGGCTGTCGGAAGTCGATGCCCAGGCCCGCTGGGAATCGATCTACGTCGATCAACCGGTACAGCTTTATTACGGCAGCAACCTGATCCTGCTTGCGCCGAACGAGGTCGGCTTCCGCACCAACAGCGAGGCGATGCTTGCCGAGGCGCGCGCCCAAAGCACGCAGGAGAAGAATTTCTGGGCCGGTTTCTGGAACTTCCTGGGTCGCCGCCCGGTCGCGGCGGTGAGCGTGCCGCTGGATGCCACCTACGACCGAAGCTTGCTGCGCGAGTACCTGGAAGACATCGCCGCGCGTTACGATACCCATCCCGGCAGCGCAAATATCGACCTCAACACGCTGACGTTCAACACCGGGCTGGCTGGCACGCAGCTTGACATCGACGCGGCGCTGCCATTGATCGAGCAGGCGCTGTTCAACCCCGAACCCTCGGCGCGACGCGTGAACCTGCCGACGGTGGCAGCCGGTGCGCAACAACAAGATATGCAGACCCTGCGTGACGCGATCTTTGCATTGATGGCGGAGATGGACTTCGAATACAACGGTGAAGACACGCTCGTCTCGGTTTACATCATGGACCTGGAAACCGGCGAGAAAGTCAGGATTCTCTCCGACGTGCCGCACAGCGCGCGCAGCGTGATCAAAATCCCGATCATGATCAATTTGTTCCGCAAGGAATTGCTGGTCCCCTCTGGCACGGATATCGCCTACCTGTTGACCGAGTCGATCCTGTGCAGCAACAACTCGGCGTCCAACTTCATCATGCAGTACGCCGGCGAGGGCGAAAGTTTCGACGCGCTGCGCGATGGGCTGCGGCAGGTCTCGTGCACGGCACAGGAACTCGGCGCTGAGCACACCTACATCAGCGCGCCGCTGTACGTGGTGGACCGCGAATACCAGTTTGAGGCGCAGGTTTGCCGCCCGGAGACGCCCGGCAATATGCCCGACAAGACCAACCCCGACCCCTACGCGCAGACCACCGCCGAGGACATAGGCCGCTTGCTGACGCAGATCTACGACTGCGCCAACTACGACAGCGGGCTGCGCGCGGTCTATCCCAACGACATCACGCAGAATGAATGCCGCCAGATGATCGAACTCATGAACGGCAACCGCATCGACCGCCTGATCGAACTGGGGCTGCCGGAAGGCACGACCTTCGCGCACAAGAACGGCTGGGGGCTGGAAACCAGCGCCGACGCCGGGATCGTCTTCTCGCCGGGCGGCGACTATGTGATCTCGATCTTCACCTGGGAGCGCGACCTGGACGGTAACGGCCTGCCCACGCTCGCAAGCTGGGAGTTGATCGAGGAGATCAGCCGCCTGACGTGGAACTATTTCAATCCCGACCAGCCCCTGTTGCAGCGTCGTGACCCGATCAACCCCTTCGGCGCGATCGACTGCGTCACGGTCAGCGATCCGGCCCTGGTCAACCTGGACGATATCGATGAAAATCGCGTCGATGAAAACGGTGATCCCCTGCCCGATGCCTGTTACGGCGGCGCAGGGCACTGCCGCCCGTTCGACAACTGGGGATTGAACTAGCGCAGGACGAGGAGCTACAGATTATGACAGGTCGAGTGATACGGACGTTGCTGGCAGCATTGATCGCGCTGGTGGCCTTACACGTCCCGCGCGCGCCGCAGCGCACCACCGCGCAGGGCAGCCGCGCGCAGGAAGTAATCGCCCAGGTCAACGCATACCGCGCCGGGTTCGGGCTGCCCGCGCTGGCGACGCACCCCGCGTTGATGGCCGCCGCGCAAAGTCACGTCGAGTGGATGGTCAGCACTGGCAACTACGGGCACACCGGCGCGAATGGATCGCGCCCCGCCGACCGCGCCAAAGCCGCCGGATACCCCACCTACGGCTCGTGGGTGCTCGAAAACTGGGTCGGTGGCGGGAACATGTCACCCGCCGAGGCCATCTCGTGGTGGGATGCCAGCCCAATCCATAAACAGACGCTCACCGCTGCCAACTACGAGCATATCGGCGTGGGGCATACAACGAGCGGACGCGGTGATATCTACGTGCTGCTGATCGCCCGGCCCAGCCCGCCGCCTACCCCAACGCCCGATCCCGACGCCGGGCCGCCGCCCACGCCTGGGCCGCCGACGCCCACACCGTACTACGTTGAGCCGATCGTGAAAAACGAGCCTGACGCCGAAGGCACGATCTGGCACACGGTGGGCGAAGGTCAGACCGCGTGGGCCATCGCCGCCGTGTATGACGTGGACCTCGAAGAGATGCTGTCCGTCAATTACTTGCAGCGCCCGGTCTACCTGTATCCCGGCGACAAGATCATCGTCAAGCTGGGGCCAAACGCCACCCCGCCGCCCCGGGAACCAACCACCTATACCGTGCAGGAAGGTGAAAGCGCCTGGACCGTCGCCGCGCTTCACGGGATCACGCTCGACCAACTGCTCGAAGCCAACGGTCTCCAGCGTCCGGCGATCTTGCAGCCGGGGGACGTGCTGATCGTCCCGCCGCCACAGACCGCGACCCCCACGCCCACACCGACGCCCGCGCCGTGACGGTCGCGCGCCATTACGGGAGATCCACGTTGTCGCGCGCCTCAACGGTGTGCCGCACCAGGGAATACTGGCGTTGAACTGTCAACGACGCGTCGCCGCAGCTTGTGAGTACGTGCTGCGGCGGCGCTTCCGCCAGGTGCAGCGTGTGGACCGCGCCATCGACGCGCGACGCGAACCGCACGGCAAGCACATCTTCCGCACTGCCCGGCAGGTATCGCAGCGTGTCGCGTTCGGTGAGTGCCGTTTCCAGGCGCAGCAGCGCCTCGGCAGCCTGCACACGTCGGGGATACGCCGCCCGCCCGCGCAGCAGGTCCGGCGCGATATGCCCCGCGCGGTAGGCATCGACCAGCGTGGGGGCGCGGTCCGGGCCAACCCGCCCGTAGACGATCCCCTCCGGCAGGCACACGACGTTCGCCGCGAAGCGGTGCCCGCCCACGTGCGAGGTCTGCCACACCGCCGCGCCGCCGCGCGCCGCCATGCACTGGTACACCGGGACGCCGTAACGCGCGCAGCACCTGTCGCGTCGCCCGTGCGTGCAGACCAGGAACAGCGGCTCTGCCACACGCTGCGCGTCATAGCGCGCGTCTTGCGCACAGATCGCCGGGATGTCCAGCGCCAGCAGGTCCTCGTACTGCGCCAGCCGAAACCGGTACAGCGCCGAGCCGGTTTCGCGCGGCAGCGCCACGTAAAACACGAACCCTTCCGGCGCAAGGCGCGGCTTCTGCCGGATCACCTGAATCCGCGTTTTCGGATCGGCTTCCACCAGGGCCAGCAAGTGCGCTTTGACCGCGTCCGGCACAGCACTGGCCTGGAATGCGTCCGGCTCCCAGCGCCCGTCATATTCCAGCAGCAGCCAGGTCGCGGTCGGTTTGACGGTTCCGAAAAGCTGTTCGCCCCTGTCGCGGGAAAAGTCCGCGCAAAGTGGGTCCAGCATGGCGTCTTGCGCCCCTTTCGTCATGCTCACCTGTCCAAGAACATAACCCACTCCCTCCGCGCTGACCAACTCCTGGCCTGGTGCGAGAGCAAGCATCCCGTATGCGGGGATTGACGGATTGGCCGCAACATACGATGATCGAGGGTGAGACGTAATGAACCACGTCAGCGCAGCGGTGTTTACCGGTCCCCCAAACAGCGGATCGCCCGGCACAGGCAGCGCGGCGATCCGGTGAGCTTCATTCAGGCCCCATAAAAGGACAGGCGCATGAACGGCGACAGCAACGACAAACCCCACGTCACGATCTACACCGACGGCGGCAGCGAACCCAATCCCGGCCCCGGCGGTTGGGGCGTGCTGCTGATCGCCGACAGCGGGCACACGAAAGAGCTCAGCGGCGCCGAACCGGACACGACCAACAACCGCATGGAGCTAACCGCCGCGATCGAGGCCCTGCGCGCGCTCAATCGGCCCTGCCGCGTCACGCTCTACACCGACTCGCAGTACCTGCAGCGCGGGATCAGCGAGTGGCTGCCCGGCTGGGTCGCGCGCGGCTGGACGCGTAAAGGCGACAAGGCGATCCAGAACGCCGATCTCTGGCGCGCGCTGTATGCCGAAACGCAGCGCCACGATATCGACTGGCGCTGGGTCAAGGGGCACGCGGGCGACGAGCACAACACGCGCGTGGACCAACTCGCCACCGCCGCGCGGCGCGCGCTGACCGGAGACGTATCCCCGATCCCCGCGCCGAAACCGGAGCCGGATTTCACGCCGCAAATCGAGATCGCGATCCGCGTGTCGGTGCCGGTCCCCGGCGGCGCGGGGGGTTACGCCTTCCGGCTTTACGACAACGACGACGACACGCAGCACACCGTCACCGGGCGCGCCGATGCAACGACCAGCAACCAGCTTGTGCTGATCGCCGCCCGCGAGGCATTGGAACACACGCCGGAAGGGGCTGCTGTGCGCGTCTACTGCCCGGATAACTACCTGCACCAGGGCATGACTCGCTGGGTGGCGGGATGGCAACAGCGCGGCTGGCAGACCCAAAGCGGCGAGCCGGTCAAAAACCAGGCCGAGTGGCGCGCGCTCGTCCAGGCCGCCGGGGAGCGCCAGGTACAGTGGGCATCCAAAAAAGACGAGCTGGACGATATCGCCACCGAACTCGACACGCTTGCCAGCACCACCGCGCGCGGCGAGATGTGACGCGCCGTGCCCGCCCGGGTTGCCGCAAGCCCCGCGCCCTTGACTTCGCGGCGTTCACCCCCCGTTGACCGTAAGCAGGGCGGGCGATTCGTGTTACAATGGCGCGCATGACTGAGAAACGTTCGATGCCCGCTACGTCTCCCGCATCGCACACGCAAGAGGTCGCCCGCGTGTTGTGGATTGTGCTGCTGCTCAACGCGCTGGTCGCCGCTGCCAAGCTGCTGACAGGGATCGCTACCGGCGCGGTCGCCATGATCGCGGACGGCTTCCACTCGTCGATGGACGCGTCCTCAAACGTGGTCGGGCTGATCGGCACGCAGGTGGCCGCGCGTCCCCCGGACGAGGACCACCCCTACGGGCACCGCCGCTTCGAAACCCTGGCGACGCTCGCCATCGGCGGGCTGATGCTGGTTGCGGCGTGGGAGATCCTGCAGACGATGCTGGAGCGCGTGCTGTACGGCGGAAAACCGACCGTAACACTGGTGTCGTTCGCGGTGATGATCGGCACGATGCTGGTCAACCTCATCGTCACGTTTTACGAACGGCGGCAGGGCCACAAGCTGAACTCCCAGATTCTGCTGGCCGATGCCGCGCACACCGCCAGCGACGTGTACGTGTCGCTCTCGGTGCTGGCGAGCCTGGCCGTGACCGCGTTCGGCTACCCCTGGGTCGATGTCGTCGTCGCGCTGGTGATCGTCGGTGTGATCGGGCGCATGGGCCTGCGCATCATCAGCCGCACCTCAAACGTGCTCGCCGACCACCAGACGCTTGACCCGCGCGCAGTGGCGAACTTGCTGGCGGACGTGCCGGGGATCGAAGAGACGTCGCGCATCCGCAGCCGGGGGCCGGCGGACGCGGTACATGTGGACATCGACACGCGCATCAACCCCGCTGTGACCACCGACCACGCCCACGCCATCGCCGAAGCGGTCCAGGAACGGGTGAAAGGAGCTTTCCCCGAAGTCGAGGAAGTGCAGGTGCACTTCGCACCGCAGACCAACGCGCGCACCGACTACACGCTTGAGGCGCGCGCCGTCGCGGACGCACTGGGGTTGAAGATTCACGAGGTCGTGCCGGTGCCGGTGCCGGGGGGGATCGCGCTCGAAATGCATGTCGAGGTGGAGCCGGGCCTCAGCCTGGGAGAAGCCCACGCGCAGGTCAGCGAGTTTGAGCGCCGCTTGCAGGACCAGATCAGCAGCGTGCGTGACGTGCTGACGCACATCGAACCCGCCGCCGCCCACAGCGCCCCGGTCTCGCAGACGCGCGCCGCGCTCAACCTGCGCGACGAGGCACTCGCCATCGCCAACCGCCTCTACCCTGACGCAAACTGGCACCACCCGACGATCCGGCTTGCGCTGGGCGGTTACGCGCTGACCATGCACTGCCACCTGCCTGCTTCGATCAGCGTGGAAGAGGCCCACAGCATCGCCGAACACGTCGAAACCGCCATCCGCAACGAACAGCCGCAAATCCAGCGCGTGACGATCCACACCGAGCCACCCGACAACGAACGCTGAGCACCGCCGGTCGCGGAACGTTTTACCTCTGTGGGCGTAGATATTGGTAGGCGCTTGGCCCTTACAGTCTTCGGTGTACCATGCATCCCTGTGACGCTGCGCACCAGCCGTTGCCCGGCCACCGAAACCCGCTATAATCGGGTGGCGCGGCACGAGGATAACGCGCCGCCTGTGGCTGGGCATTCCAGGAGAAACACCATCGTGGGTGTAACGGTCAACAATCACCGCTATCCACGCGACCTGTCGGTCGTGCTGCCGGTGTACAACGAGGAAGACAACATCCGGCCCGTGCACGAGGAGCTGTGCGCGGTGCTGGACGAACTGGGTCTGCGCTACGAACTGATCTACGTGGACGACGGCAGCGACGACACCAGCCGCGAGAAGATCATCGCGCTGGCCGACGCCGCGCCCGATACGGTGCGCGCGGTGCTGCTGCGCCGAAACTTCGGGCAGACCGCCGCGATCCAGGCCGGGATCGACCACGCCAACGGCGCGATCATCGCGCTGATGGACGCCGACCTGCAAAACGACCCGCGCGACATCCCGAAAATGCTCGAACAGATGGAAACCGAAGACTACGACCTGGTCAGCGGGTGGCGCAAGAATCGCCAGGACCGCGCGATCACGCGCAAGCTGCCGTCGCGCATCGCCAACCGCGTCATCTCGCTGGTGACCGGCGTGCACCTGCACGATTACGGCTGCACGCTGAAGACGTATCGCCGCGAGGTGCTGGACCACGTCCGGCTGTACGGCGAGATGCACCGCTTCATCCCGGTGCTGGCAAACGCGGCGGGCGCGCGCATCGTCGAGCGCGTGGTCAACCACCGCCCGCGCATTCACGGCCAGTCAAAGTATGGGTTGTGGCGCACGGTCAAGGTGGTGCTGGACCTGATGACCGTCACCTTCCTGACCAAGTACAACACGCGCCCGATGTACATCTTCGGTGGGATGGGCTTCCTGCACTGGCTGCTGAGCACGCTCAGCTTGCTGGTGATGCTCGCCGGGGGCGTGTTTACCGGGAACTGGCACACGGATTCCGTGCTGCCGGTGATCGCGATCGTCTTCGGCATCGGCTCGGCGCAGTTCGTGCTCTTGGGGTTGATCATCGAGATGCTCATGCGCACCTACTACGAATCGCAGGGCAAAGGCCCCTACGCGATCCAGCGCGTGATCAACGGCTACAAACACGTCCCGTTGCCGGTCAGCGAGCCGCGCCAGGAAGCCGCCGTATCCGGGCCGCCACCACCCAACACCGACCAGGAAGGGCGTTGATCGCCCGCAACCGGCACGCCCGCCAAGCGATCAAACCACATCGAACGGCGCGTTGATAAGCTCGCACAACGCTTCAGCCTCGTCGCGCACCAGCACGCGGTAAGCCGGGTGATACGCATTGATGAAGTCGGGCGAGTGGTGCATGGCGGGCCAATCTTCCGCCGCCCGCGCTTGGCCGAACAACTGCACCTCGCGCCGGGCGAAACGCTCCGCCCACCGCGTACCGGAAGCGACGCGCGACTCAAACACGCCCCACCACGCCGCGAGCAGCGCCGGGTCCCCTTCGATCCGCCGCCCGGAACGCACGAACGCATCCAGCAGCGGCACCACCGATTCGCGATAGGCCAGGTAGGGCCGCAGGTGCACGCGCACGACTGCCCCTTCCGGGTGGACCGACTCCACCAGCGGCAGCAAGCGATCCGGCAACACGACAGAGCGCTCATGCTCCAGCCATTCGCGCGCCGTTTTCCTGCTGGTGATGGCGTGCCCCGGGCCATAGACGCCCTGGTGCAGCAGCTTGTACACATCCGCGATCCCCGCTTCCGGGTAGCGTGCCAGATGCGTGTCGATCAATGCCACGATGCGCTCGTCGCTCATGTAACCTGGTCCTTACGTAGTGCCGAATACAACCGCGCGCGTTGATATCCCATCCCGCACCACGCCGGCAGACGTGTGCTGGCCGGGGTGCTATGCATCCGCGTACTGCTGGCGGGCTTTCTCGCGCAGGCCGAGCCGCTCGACCATCGTCGCGTAACCCGGCCACTCATCCGCCTGCAAACCGTAGTATAAAAAATCGTGATATCCCGCGTAGAATTCCTGCTCGCGCCGGCAGCCCTCAAGCGTGAAGCCGCACTTGGTAACCTGTCGCTGCGCGCGAACATTGCGCCCCGATGTCAGCAGCCACAGGCGGCGCAGGTCGAGCCAGTTGAACGCGTACTCCACGATCAGCAGCATCGCGTCGGAACCGAAACCGCCACCCCAATACGCCGGGTCCCCGATCCCCGCGCCGACTTCGGCGTGCCGGTGCGTGGCGTCGACGTGCATCAGCCCGAACGTACCGATCAGGGCGTCGTCCTTCGTGTGGATGCCGAAGCGTATGAACTGCGCGCGCTCGGCTTCTGACCGCTCGCGGTTGCGCTGCAACCAGCGTTGGTGCTCCGCTTCCGTCATCAAGCCGTCCATGCCCCACCATTCGCGCATCGGGCCGTTCATCCACTCAACGGCGCGTTTTTCGAATTCGTCGCCATACGGGACGAGATCAACCAACACCCCTTGCAGCATGCCACGCTCCTCTCGCGCACGCGCGCGGCGTTCGCATCTCAATACACGCCGCGGCGTCATTTTCCGCACAGGCTCACCTGTAAGCCGCGTTGATTATAGCCCCCGACCCCACAGGAAAACAACCACCGCCCGCGCCGCGAATCAAAAAGGGCGTACTGTCACATACGCCCTCGTGCAAATTCCCATGTGCGGTTCGCGCCAGCGCGAGGCTACTTGATCACGTTCAGCGGGATCGTGGGTTTCTCTTCCAGCAGCAGCACGCTGATCCGCGCGGCGACCGCCTGGGCCACCGCGTGGAACGCCTGCCCCGCCGGGGACTCGGGGTCCTCTGCCACGATGGGGTGCCCGGCGTCGCCACCCTCGCGCACGCTCGCCACCAGCGGAATCCGGCCCAGGAACGGCACACCACGCTCTTCGGAGAGCTTCTCGCCGCCG
This sequence comes from uncultured Anaerolineaceae bacterium, assembly GCA_964425755.1. GTDB lineage: Bacteria > Chloroflexota > Anaerolineae > Aggregatilineales > Aggregatilineaceae > CAYRNY01. The sequence continues at coordinate 217,697 of CAYRNY010000005.1, read as the reverse complement.
CCCTCGCCAAACAACTCGCCGGCCATGTTCTCGATCACGCCGATGATCGGCACGTCCAGCTTCTCGAACATCGCGATGCCGCGCCGCGCGTCGTCCACCGCGACGCCCTGCGGCTGGGTGACGATCACCGCGCCGGTCAGCGGGACCGACTGCGCCAGGCTGAGCTGTGCGTCCCCCGTGCCGGGCGGCAGGTCCACGACCATGTAATCCAGCTCACCCCACGCCACATCTTCGAAGAACTGCCGGATCGCGCCGTGCAGCATCGGCCCGCGCCAGATCATCGCCTGGTTGGGGTCCGCCAGAAAGCCCATGCTCATCACCTTCAGCCCGAAGACCTCAAAGGGAAGCAGCTTCTTGTCGGGCGTGATTGGCGGCTGCGAGAAGCCCAGCCCGACCATCTTCGGGATGTTCGGCCCCAGGATGTCCGCGTCCATCAGTCCCACGCGCGTGCCGCTTTGTGCCAGCGCCACAGCGAGATTAGTCGCCACCGTGGTCTTGCCGACGCCGCCTTTGCCGCTGCTGATCGCGATGATGCTGCGGATCGGCAGGTTCAAGCGGCCCATGATGCGGCTGTCGGCGGGCACGTTGGACGCCCACTTGATCTCGACGCCGGTAATGCCATCGACCTTAGCCAGCGCCTCTTCGGCACGCTTGCGCATCACGTCCTTCAGCGGGCAGGCGGGGGTCGTCAGCATGATCGTGAACTGTGCGACTCCGTCGTCGGTGATGCTCAGGTCTTGCACCATGTTCAAACTGACGAGGTCCCGGCCCAGTTCCGGCTCGATCACCGTACCGAGGGCCGCCATCACCGCGTCATGTAGTTTCTGATCAGTCACGTAAACACCTCTCTTGTGAACATACGCCGCGCCCGGCGGCTGTCGTGTTGTCCCGATGCGTACCGCACCGCGACACCAGAGAAACGCCTATCCGAATCACAGCCTGAAGTTGTCTGCCGTGGCAGATTATAACGCAAATCCGGCAGGAATTGAGAACGAATCGCATTAGATTCGGCGCAGAATGGCACATGGCCGCCCGGAACTCCCCGACGACTGACACACCACAGCCATCACCCGCGCAGCGCAGCGACCGCGTCGTACGCGTCCGGTAACAGTTCGAGCACGTCGCCGGCGGTGGTGCTCGCCACGCCGAACAGCTCGCCGGCACGCAGTCCGGCCAGCCCGTGCAGGTACGCGCCCGCAGCAGCGGCGGCATACGGCTCCAGGCCCTGCGCCAGCAGCCCCGTGATCGCACCCGCCAGCACGTCGCCTGTGCCCGCGCTCGCCAGCGCCGCCGTCGCGAACGGCAGCACCGCCGTGCGCCCGTCCGGGGCCGCGATCACCGTAAACGCGCCCTTGAGCACGACCACGCAGCGCCATTCGGCGGCTTTCGCCTGCGCCAGCTTGACGCGGTCCGCCTGCACCTCGCCGGTGGTCATGCCCGCCAGCCGCGCGAATTCACCGGGGTGCGGCGTGAGAATCGTCCCTTCCGGCAGCAGCGCGGGCCAATCGTCCATCTGCGCGAGCAGGTACAGCCCGCTGGCGTCGATCACCAGCGGCGGCAGGCTCACCGCCGCTGCGCGCGCTCTACCGGCGTTTTCCGGCCCCATCGGGACGAACCCAAGCGCGCGCGAATGGCGCAGTTCCTCTTCGGGCCGCAGCAGCTCGCGCAAGAACTCGCCGCTTGACTCCTCCTGCCCCACACCGGGGCCAACCAGCAGCGCGCTGTAACCCGTATCTTCCTCGCGCAGCACCCTGACCGCGTGCTCGTTGATCACGCCCATCTCGTGCGGCAGCAGGATCCAGGTCGCTTCCGGCAGCATCCCCGCCAGCGTCGGCACGATCACCTGCGGCGCGGCAACCGTCACCCAACCGGCCCCGGCGCGGTACGCCGCCGCCGCGGTCATGTACGCCGCACCGACGTAATTTGAACTCCCGGCGACGATCATCACCTTGCCGAACGTGCCCTTGTACGAATCCGGCGGGCGGTCCGGCAGCAACACCGCCGTCGCGGGCGCGTCGAGCAGTTCCAGCGCGATATCGTCCAGCTCCGGCAGCGGCGGCAGCCCGATATCCCCGATGTGCAACGTGCCGACTGCCCCCGCGCCAGGGAATGCCAGCAGGCCCGGTTTCGCCGCCGCAAACGTGACTGTCGCGTGCGCGGGGATCGTGTTTGCGTCCATCTCGCCGCTGTCGCAGTCCACGCCGCTGGGCGCGTCAACCGCCACGACCAGCGGACCGCGTGCATCGGGCGCGGGGGGAATGGCCGGGGTTGTGTACGTAGCACGGGGACGTTCCGCGCGCCGCGCCGCGAGCGCCTCATTCACCGCCTGCAGCAGATTCGCCGCCGTGCCCTTGATCGGCAGCCGCAGGCTCGTGCCGAACAGCGCGTCGATCAGCACATCCGCTTCGGCGACCAGTTCGCGCAGGCGTTTGAACTTCTTGTCGTCACCGGCGGTGATGACCGTCACGCCGGCTTCCACCGCCCCGGCAAAGACCGCGTCTTCATCGGCATCACGCGGCTTGAGCAGGTACGCCGTCACCTGCGCATCATCGAGCGCCGCAGCCAGCAAACGTCCCGCGACCAGCCCGTCGCCGCCGTTGTTGCCGGGGCCAACGATGACCAGTATGCGCGGGTCCTGCACCCCGTAAGCGTGATCCAGCACCCGGTCCGCGACCGCCTGCCCCGCGTGCGCCATCATCGCGGCGTAGCTGTGACCTGCGGCATCGGCGGCCTGCTCGATCGCGCGCATCTGTTCGACCGTAACAATTTTGGGCATTATCGCACCTCCGTGCGTGTGAAGTTCGCCAGTACGTCAATTCGTGGACATTTGCACGCTGTTTATTATCGCACGGCGCGGCAGTGCGCTCCAAACGCGGATGGACTACCACTGGGTCGTGACAACATCTTGACTGCTGACGTATCTTCTTGTATGCTCATAGAACATTTGTGCCATTCCCGTTTCTAGTTGTGGGTGAGGAATCCGGTATGGAGCTATCAACAGAACAACGTGAAGCACTGCTCAGCATATTGAAAGCCCGTTTTGAGAAAAACATGAGCCGCCATAAAGGTCTTGAATGGGCTCAAGTACAAGCAAAGCTGGAAGCTAATCCCGAAAAACTGTGGTCACTCAATGAAATGGAAAGAACCGGCGGCGAACCGGATGTCGTTGGCTATGACAGAGCGACGGACGAATACGTTTTTTATGATTGTTCAGCGGAAAGTCCTAAAGGCCGCAGAAAGGTTTGTTACGACCGTGAAGGGCTGGAGGCAAGAAAACAACATAAACCGGAAAACAACGCCGTTGATATGGCGGCTGCCATGGGCATTGAGCTTTTAACGGAAGAACAATATCGCGAGTTGCAGAAGCTTGGAGAGTTCGACACGAAAACATCAAGCTGGGTGAAAACGCCCCCTGAAATTAGGAATCTCGGCGGCGCCCTCTTTTGTGATCGCCGCTACGGTCGTGTCTTCGTGCATCACAACAGTGCGCCCTCTTACTATAGCGCCAGGGGATTCCGTGGCTCGCTGAGGGTTTAGCTCTTGCACCGGCAGCCAGTGGGGTAGCCCCACAGAATAGCGCGATCGTCCGGCTGAACGATTACGTCACAGGCAAACCGTCAGTTCTCGACCACTACCGGCAAATACGCGGCCCACACGGTGCCCGCCCCAAAACAAACAGGGTTGCTGAGCGCAAACGAAGCGATGACCTCGCGGTCCGCTTCTGCGATCTCGGCAAGCCCTGTTGGAACGTCGTCGCTGCGCGGTCTTCACGCCCGGCCTAGTACACGTCCAGGTCCACAAAATAGGCGCTGGCCGCCCGGTCCAGCATCTCTTTGGTCAGGCGTGGCGGCTCGCCCAGGTAACGCGAGATGTCAAGAATCTGCTCGATGATATCACGCGGGTGCACCGCGCGCAGGTTGCGATCTTGTTTGAGATACCACTCCTGCAGCAGGTACGCCAGCGCCTGTTCGTCGTAAGGCACGCGTTTCTGCTCGCACACGCGCCGGAAGATCTCGCGGAACTGGTCGTAGGTCGGATCGCCCACCTCGATCTTGTGCGGGATGCGCCGCAGGAACGCCTCGTCCACCAGATCGGCGGGCGGCATGTTGGTGCTGAACACGATCAGCACGTTGAACGGGATCTCGATCTTGCGCCCGTTGGAGAGCGTCAGGAAGTCGACGCGGCTTTCCAGCGGCACGATCCAGCGGTTCAACAGGTCGCGCGGGCGGACCTGCTGGCGTCCGAAGTCGTCGATCAGGAACATGCCGCCGTTGGCCTTCATCTGGAATGGCGCTTCGTAATACTTGTTGATCGGGTCGTACACCAGGTCCAGCGTTTCAAGCGTCAGCTCACCGCCGACCATGATCACCGGGCGGCGGATGCGCACCCAGCGCGCGTCGCGGCGCTCGCCGGTCGAGGTGCGTCCGTTCTCGCTCTGGTCCGGCAACACCTCGTGATTCACGTTATCGAACACGCGGACCACCTGCCCATCGACATCCACCGCGTAGGGGATATACATCGGGGAGCCGAGGATCATATGCCCGACGCTCTGGGCGATGGTGGTCTTGCCGTTGCCGGGCGGGCCGTACATGAAGATCGCCTTGCCGGAGTTCACCGCCGGGCCGACGCGCCCGAACATCTCCTCGCTGATCGTCAGCCCTTGCAGCGCCCGCCCCAGAATCTCGCGGTTCACGCGAATGCGCACCCGGGCCTGCGCATTCATCGCCTCGACGTACTGGTTCAGCGTCACCGGGCACGGACCGGCGTACTGTGTGCGGGCCAGCGCCTCATGCGCTTTTTCGATGCCCTTCATCGTGATCACGTACTCGAACCCTGCCGCGCCCAGACCGCTGCCGCCGCGCACCTCGAGGAATTTCTCGCGCTTCAAGCCCTCGAGAATCTGCTCCACAACGCCGGTAAACGGCAGGTGCAGCCGGTTGGCGATCTGCGTGCCGGACATGTAGCCGCCAAAATACAGCGTCTTGATCGCGAGATCGGACAGCACGCCGATGTTCAGCCCGATATCCTCAACGCGCCGGATCGGCGACGGATACCACTCGCCGTTAGCCTGCGCGTTCCGCCTGGGGGGTGGCGCCGGTCGTCTACCCATGATATGCCTCCACTATTGCGCTCACACGGTGTATGTCATCTTCGGTATTATAGCAGTGAGTTGAAATTCGTAAATGCGGCACGCCCGCGGGGTCCAGATGGCGCGTCACGCGCACGTCCTGCCGGTTGAACTGGTCGAGCAGCGCGGACGTGTCCGCGTCCAGCGCCGCGCGCGCTTCGGCATCGCCGGGATCGATATCGCGCAAGCGGAACGTCACGATCGGGCCGATCGGTTCGCGCGGCGTGATGACGGTACATCCCCGCGCCGACAGCTCGTCTACTGCCAGCCGTGACAGGTGGGTCGTCCAGGCGTCAATCGCGCCGATGCCAAGCTCACGCAAGAACTGCACGCTCGCCACCAGCCCGACCATGCCGGGGACGTTCGGCGTGCCCAGCATAAACCGCAGCGCACCGGGGAGCGGCGTCAGGTCGTAATCCAGCCAGAACTCCCAGCCGACGGTAGCGCTTGGGCCGACAATGGCCGGCTGCAACCCCTCGCACACCTCGCGCCGCACGTACAGAATCCCCTGTCCTGGCGGTCCCATCAGCGACTTCTGGCCACCCGATGCGAGCACGTCGATCTGCAACGCCTGCACGTCGATCGGCATGTGGCCCGCCGCCTGGATCGCGTCGACCACAAACAGGATGCCGCGCTCGCGGCAGAACGCGCCCAACGCCGCCAGATCAGCGCGGTGCCCGGTCAGGAACTGCACCGCGCTGACCGCAACCACGCGCGTACGCGCGTCCACATACGGCTCCAGCGCCGCCACCGATGGCCCACCGCTCCCGTCATCGGGCACGATGCGACATGCCACGCCCCGCCGTTCGAGCACCAGCCAGGGATACGCGTTCGATGGAAATTCCAGGCGCGAGAACACAACGTTGTCGCCCGGCTGCCAGTCGATCGCCTGGGCCACCATGTTGATCGCCGCCGACGTGCTCTGCACGCCAACCACGTCCCCCGCGTCCGGTGCGTTGATCAACTCCGCGATCGTCGCCGACAGGTTCAGAAAAACGTTACCAAACGCCGGGTCGACATGCGGTCCGAAAAACGCGCCCGGGTCAGTGGTTAGCCGGTCCGTTACGGCTTGCATCACGGCGCGCGCCGGTTCCGGCAGCGGAGATATACTGGCATGGTTGAGGTACGTCATGCGGGCACTGATCGGGAAGGCCGCGCGCACAGCGGCCAGGTCATAAGCGGGAAGTTGGGCCACGACCGTTAAAGCTCCTTTCAGAACGTGCAACTCTTGCACCATTTCATCAACACAACCTTAATATTAAAGGGGCCCAATGCGCAACCGGCGACCTATCACCGCAGCGCATCCATACGCGTTTTTGCTTCCACGAGGTGCGTCGTTCGGCCAGCGACGTAACCCTTATTATAAACGCGGATCCACGCGCCAAACGTGAATTCTTGTTAAGCCGGAGCGCAGCCCGGCAGGCAGGGGAGAGTCGATCAAAACACGATCTTTCTAAGCAAATCTTAATCTGGCAGACGCGCCAAAATTCTTGCAAAACGCCCGCACGGATGGTATAGTGATCACGGTCTTCAATGACACTTTACCTTCTCTCGCATCGCATGGCACAGTACTCTACGGGGAGCGCAGATGATCGACCGGATCCAGTGGCTTGGGCATGCCAGCTTTCGGGTTGAAGGTCCCCCTGACATCTACATCAATCCCTGGCGCGTGGTACACACAGGCGACTATGCTGATGCGATCTTGCTCTCTAACGACCAGTACGACCATTGCTCGCCCGCCGACGTCGCCAAGCTGTGCGGCCCGGATACGGTCGTCATCGGTAACGAACCCGCCGCGCGCGTGATCGGTGATGATATCGTCGTGCTCCGCCCCTGGCAGAGCCTGAACATCGGCAACGCCCGCATCACGGCGGTGCCCGCTTATACCTACACCGAACACCATCCGGTTTCCAAAGGCGAAATCGGATTTGTCATCTCTATCGGCTACTACGATCTGTACTACGCCGGCAGCACAGATGCCGTGCCGGAACTGGAGCGCATCCACGCCGATATCGCGATCTTGCCGCTGGCCGCCGGTGAAGGCACCATGTCACCCGAAGGAATCACCCACCTGGTCCGGACCCTATGCCCGTCGTGGGTCGTGCCGAGTCATTGGGGCACGTTGGGCGGCACGCATTATGACGTGCAAGCATTGGAGCGCCTGATCCAGGCGGCCTACGAAGGCACCCCGGATGCCGCACCAAAAGTTGTGCAGGTAGAAAAAGTACGTTAGACTGGTCTTTGTCATGAAATATTTACTTTTTAGATCGCTTATGCTACAATAGAAAGCGGGTTATTAATTAAAATATTTTTCAAAATTATTGCCTGCGCCACAGGCTTTACGAACAATAAATTTACCATAATTAAAGCGTTTGTAGCAGCTAGTAGAATTAACGATTTCGCTTGAGATTAACGTTACAGCAATTGTTCTCGGCAAGTGTCCCCTACTAGATTTTAAATACATTTGCATTTCAAACTAAATGGGTCGAGGACTGTAGACTTTTGCTCAAAAAGTGTTAACCAATAGACAGGGATTTGATCACCTCAACGGCCAACGCATGAACTAGTACGCTTTTTGCAATAGACCTTAGATCTCAAAACAGTTAACCGGGGTGGCTTAGTGCGGCAAAGTCACCCCGCAGCTTTTTCTGACGCGGTCAATCCACCGGCAGCAGCGTGCGCAGTTCCAGCCCGCGCGCATCCCGCACCGCCTCGACCGCCCACCCCGCCGCACCGTCCGCTGTACGTACCTGCCACCAGCGATAGCCATCCGCCAGGCGCGGCCCGCCGATGATCGTCACGCGCGTGCCGGTCGCCAGCTGGATCACGACCGAAGCCTGCGCTGACGCGCCCGCACGCACGTTAAGGCCCTCCCCCTCCTGCGTGCGCACGCGCGCCCGGTCGCGCAGACGGAACAGCGGCCCCCATCGCGGCGCACCAACCCCGCCGGTCAGCGGTGTGAGGTCGTGCAGCGCCCCATCTGCCGTGCGCAAGTAGCCGGTCCCGACCTGCGCTTCCGGCGTGTCATAGACCGCCAGCAACATTTCCTGCCCCAGATCGTCCCACAGAAAATCGACCCCACCCTCACCGGGCAGCGCGTCCGTGATCGGTATTGCCGTGCGCGTATTGGGAGCCAGCCGGTACAGGCGCGTCGCGCCACCCTCCGCGCGCCCGGCAAACATCACCGTGCCGTCGGCCCACTGATTCGCGCCGCTGGCAAACAGCTCGATCTCGCTGCCGAGCAACTCCGTCACGCTGAACGGCTCCGGTTCCACGCGCAGCACGCGCTGTGCGCCACTGGTGATCACCGACGTCCCGTTGATGTTCCAGCGCGCCTCGCTGTACGCATCCGGTGGCAGCGAGCCGGAGTCCCACAAGGGCAGCGGCGGGCCACCTTCGATCGCGATCCGCGTGTACGGCGTTCCCTCGGGCAGCCGCGTCCTGACGATGAACGACGATCCGTCAGGCTGCCAGTCGATCGGCCCGATGTACGCGCGCGCATCCCCACCGGAACCTGAGACGTTCGCCGCAAGCTGCACCTCGTTGCCGGCGCGGTTGCGCATCCACACGCCCCCGGACGACGCGCCCTCAAGCGTGTAAGCCAGCCAATTGCCACCGGGCGACCACGCCAGTGATGTAGCGCGCGCGGGAGTGCCGTCAGGCTCCACCGGTAGCGGGGCCGGAATCCCCCCGACGTACAGCTCGCCGCCCGGCGTGATGTAAGCCAGCGTGCCGTCCGGCGCGACGCTGTACGCCTGCACCCCCGTGCCGCTGTACGTCAACTGGTCCGGGTTGCTCAGCCCGACCCGCAGCCGGAACACCTGCACCTGCCCGCCTACGTCAGAGAGGAAATACAGTGTCTCGGGCAACTCATCCACCCCTTCGAGCGGACTCAACACTGTGTCGTTCCCGGTGCCCAGGATCGGGTTACCGCTGCCATCGTCCAGCGGCGGCAGCGCGGTCGGGACGGAGGGCGTGCGCGTCGGGGCAAGGGTCGGCAGCGGCGTCCGCGTCGCGGTGGGCGACGGGATCGCGCTGGGCGACGGCTCAGGCGTGGGCGTATCCTTGGCGGGAGTCGCGCTGTCCGGCGTGTGGGCCGGCGTCGCTGTCGCCTCCGCGAGCACGCTCGTCTCTTCATCCGGCGGCATGGCACTGGGGGACAGCACACCATCTGCCGCCGCTGTCGGCGGGGCGTCCGGCGTGCGTGCCGCTGCAAGCGTGCGCACCGCTTCGGAGAGGGTCGCGGTCACCACCTGCGGCGGAGCATCATCACCAACAGGCGTGGTATCCCCAGTGCTGAACGTGCAACCGGACAGCCCCGCCAGGATCACCGCCGCAAGCGGCGCAATCACAACCAGTCGACGCATATCACCTCTCCTGCCATACCCTGCTGCAGGGAGTATAAATAGCCCATCCCTCTAATGACAAATGCCCCCGGCAGAAGTATCACCGGAGGCAAATTGAAGCTCGCCTGAAAGACGACGCCGGAACTAGCGCCGCCTTGCCAGCGTATGCGCCGCGATCACGCCGCGTCACTCAACGATCCGTCATCGGACCATTCCATGCGGCGATCGTCGTCCAGCACGATCTGCGGGCGGCTGATGCCCGCCACAGCGTCGCCGTCCACGATCACTTTGCGGATCACGTCCTTGTGCGTCGGCATCTCGAACATCACGTCGAGCAACGCGCTTTCGATGATACTGCGCAGGCCGCGCGCGCCAGTCTCGCGCCGGACGGCCATCTCGGCGGCCCGTTCGAGCGCGTCCCCGGTGAAGATCAGCTCCACGTCATCCACCGCGAACATCGCCTCGAACTGCTTGACGATCGCATTCTTCGGCTCGGTCAGGATGCGGATCAACACGTCCTTATCCAGCGGATCGACAACTGTAGTCACCGGCAAACGCCCGATCAATTCCGGGATCATGCCGAACTTGACCAGGTCCTCCGGCGCGACCATGTGCAGCAGTTCCGCCTGGGTGGCTTTGGCGGCGGCCCCGGCCTTGTCGAAGCCCATCGCGCCCTTCACACCGGCGCGGTCCGCGATCAGCTCGTGCAACCCGTCGAACGTCCCCCCGCAGATGAACAGGATGTTGTTCGTGTTGAGCTGGATGAATTCCTGGTGCGGGTGTTTGCGCCCACCCTGCGGCGGGACGTTGGCGACCGTGCCTTCGATGATCTTGAGCAGCGCCTGTTGCACGCCTTCGCCGCTGACATCACGCGTGATCGAGGGGTTATCGCCCGACTTGCGGGTGATCTTGTCGATCTCGTCAATGTAGATGATGCCCTGCTCCGCACGCGCGATATCGTAATCCGCTGCCTGCAGCAGCCGGACCAGGATGTTCTCGACATCCTCGCCCACGTACCCCGCCTCGGTCAGCGAGGTGGCATCCGCGATGCAAAACGGCACGTCCAGCATCCGCGCGAGCGTCTGCGCCAGCAGCGTCTTGCCGCTGCCGGTCGGCCCCATCAGCAGCACGTTGCTCTTGTCGATCTCGACGTCTTTGATCATGCCGCCCGAATTCACGCGCTGGTAGTGGTTATACACCGCCACGGCCAGCGTGCGCTTTGCCTGTTCCTGGCCGATCACGTACTGGTTCAGCTCTTCGAGAATCTCGCGCGGGGGTGGCACACGCTCGATCTGGAAATCGCCGGACTTCACGCGTGCGTCATCCTCGTGAATGATCTCGTAGCACAGGTGCACGCACTCATCGCAGATCGCCACCCCGTCCGGTCCGGGGATGATGTGACCGACTTCGTCCATCGTGCGACGGCAGAAGGAACAGCGTTGGGATCCAAGCAGGTAACTCACGTTGACTACCTTTTACTTCTCTCTGACCGTACAGCATGGGGGATCGGTGGGGCCGGCCTGCAGCACGCGCAGGGCACCACCACCTGATCCCGCCGGTAGGGTTAGTTACGCGTCGTCATCCTCGCCTTTAGACGGCGGTTCGAGCACGTTGTCGACCAGGCCATAATCTACCGCCTGCTGCGCCGTCATGTAACGGTCGCGGTCGGTGTCTTCCTCAATCTGCTCGATCGGCTGCCCGGTGCGCTCCGCCAAGATATGGTTCAACAAGTCGCGCTGGCGCAGGATCTCGCGCGCCTGGATGTCAATATCCGTCGCCTGTCCGCCACCGCCCGATGTCCAGGGCTGGTGCATGTGGATCGTCGCATTCGGCAGCGCGAAGCGGCGGCCTTTTGTCCCGGCGGCCAGCAGCACAGTGCCAAAGCTCGCGGTCAGCCCGACCGCGACCGTCATCACCGGCGCGCTGATCTGGCGGATCGTGTCGTAGATCGCCAGCCCGGCGTAGATCATGCCGCCCGGCGAGTTGATGTACATCTGAATTTCACGTTCCGGGTCCTCGCGGTTGAGGTAAAGCAACTGCGCCACGATCAGGTTGGCGATCTGGTCACTGATCCCCGTGCCCAAGAACACAATTCGTTCTTTGAGCAGCAGGGAGTAGATATCGTATGCGCGTTCACCACGCCCGCTGGTTTCGATCACCATCGGGACCAAGCCGTTGTAGAGGTCCATCAGTAGTTTAGACTCCTTGTTGCGTCTACGGGCGGCAAAGCGTTGGCGTGACTTTGCCGTATCATTATTCCGATTGCTCGGTATCGTCGTCGGTCGCGGATTCGGCACTCTCGCTGTCGCCACTGGCAACGCTCGCCGGTTCCGCGTCTTCAGTTTCAGGCGTATCGTCTGCCGGTGTGTCGTCTGCCGTGCTCGCGGTTTCTTCGGTCGCGTCGCGCTGCACACCAATCGGCGGGTTCTCCCCCTTGGCGATGGCGACCAGCCGGTCCAACGCGCGGTCCGTCGCGACCTGGTTGGAGATATTGAACCGGCTTTGTTCCGACTCGAAGAACTTCCGGAACGGACCGGCGCGCTCTTCCCCGCCCATCGATTCGATCATCTCGTCGATGCGTTCCTCAATGTCGGCCTCGTTGACCTCAAGCTGCTCCTGGTTCACGAGTTCACTGAGCGCGAGCGCGCGTTCCGCCCGCTGGACCGCGCTATCGCGATAGCCCGCGCGGAATTCCTCTTCCGTCTGCCCGGTCAGGCTCAGGAAGTGTTCCAACTCCAGCCCCTGCTGGGCGAGCACATTTTGCTCCAGGTCGCGGATGATGTCGTCCAGGTAATCGTCGACCACTTCATCCGGATAGTGGATCGTCGCGCCTTCGACCATTTTGTCGAGCGCTTCCTGCGCGATGGCGCGATCGTTTTCGGCCTTCGCCTGTTCCTCAAGCTGCTTGCGCACGTCCATTCGCAGTTCAAGGATCGTCTCGAATTCCTCTTCACTGATCCGCCTGGCGAGATCGTCGGACCATTCCGGCACCATGCGCGACTGGACTTGCTTGATCGCAGCCTCGATGCGCAACCGTTTCCCGGCGAGCTCTTCCTCTTCGTAGTCGGCGGGCAGATCGAGATAGAACTCCAGTTCATCGCCCGCTACCGCGCCGACCAACTCCTGTGAGAACCCCGGGAACAGGTCGGAATCGTCATCGCGCAGGACGCGCGTCCAGTCGTGCTGGTGGAAAATCTCGCGCTCCGGTTCCTCGTCTTCCTCGTCGTCGCCAGCAGGTTCCTCGGCGTCCGTTTCGCCGGAGTCGACCTCGCCGTCCTCGGTCACGTCCTCGGCGGGCGTCTCATCCGCGGTCTCGTCATCCTCGTCCGCCGCCGCTTCGGCTTCTTCGTTTTCCAGTTCCGCGATCTCGTCTTCGGTCAGCAGCGCGGCGACGTAAAAGTGTTCCATCACCACCTGGTCACCCATCTGCGCGGGCCGGTCGACATCCTCGACGACCGCCTGCTGTTCGCGCAGGATTTCCATCGTGTCCGCGACCATTTTGTCGGTGACTTCCGGCTCTTCGTATTCGACGCGCACCGCGCGATAGTCGCCCAGATCAACCGTCGGGCGCTTGGGCACGACGAACACCAGTTTCTGGCCCTGCTCCTCGACGTCTTCCAGGCTGCCCGGCGCGTAAGGTTCGATTTCCGCCGCTTCGAGCGCCTCGCGGTACACCTCGTTCCCGATCGAGTCCAGCGCTTCGCTGAGCACGTACTCGTAGCCAAACATGTTGACAATGATGTGGAATGGCGCTTTCCCCGGGCGGAAACCGGGAATCTTCGCCTTGCGGGCGATCTGTCGCGCGGCCTGGCGCATGGCTTGCTCGATGCGCTCCGGCGGCACCTCAACGGTCAGGCGCGCGTTGTGGTTGTCCAGATGCTCTGTTTGAACCGTTACCATGATATCCTTCGCTTACTCGCGGTGACGCGATTATAACATTTCGGGTGATCAGCGACCATACGTTGCCGCCGTTCTGACGGGTATCTAACGCAAAAAACAGGGCGCACTCGATGCGCCCCGCGCTATGGGGAAGGTGGGACTCGAACCCACACGGATCGCTCCACATGATCCTAAGTCATGCGCGTCTGCCAATTCCGCCACTCCCCCTCGGCGTTGGCGATCAATTATAAAAGGCAACCCGCGTTTGGGAAAGGGTTAATCGAATGCGGCGCGACGCCTGAGATGCGGCGGGAATTCACGCGAGCGCCAGCGCACCCCCAGCGCCCTATTCCGCCACAGCCGGCGCGTCGAGGTCAGCGGCGAGCAGCACAAACGAGAACGTGCTACCTTCACCCGGCGTGCTGTCCACCATTATCGTGACGTTCATCCCGCTGGCGAGCAACGTCGCCAGTGCCAACCCTGCCCCGGACCCGCCGTAGGGCTGGGTCGCGGACGCATCGACCTTATAAAACGGCTCGAAGATGTGCTCGTGCTCCGCGTCCGAAATGCCGATCCCATAATCCTGCACGCCGACCCAGACCCGCGCGCTGTCCAGTTCCTTCGCCTGCACGTAAACCGGGGAGTCGGGCGGGCTGAACTTGAGCGCATTATCGATCAACACCTGCAACAGGCGCGCCAGCGCGCGTTTGTCAGCCAGCACAAACGGCAGATCGGGCGGCAGCCGCATCTCGACGCGCCCGACCGCATCGCGTGATTTCCAGCTGCGCTCCAGGTGCCGCAGCGCCCGCTGAACCGCCTCCGCCAGCATGACCGGCCCCAGGCGAATATCGTGTGTGCGCGCCAACTGCCGGATGTTGTTCACCTCGTGTTCCAGCCGGGCCAGCGCCTGCGTCGCCATGTCCGCTACGCGCGCCTGCTCCGGCGTGCCGTGCTGCGTGACGTCTTCCGCCAGCAGTGATATCGCCGACTTCACCTGCAGCAGCGGCGTACCGAGTTCGTGCGAGATGTTGGTGATGATCTCCGAGCGCAGCACTTCCAACCGCCGCATCTCGGCAGCAAGCCGGTCAAGCTTGCGGTCAAACTGCGCCTTGAGCTGGAGCATGGTCTTCAGCCAGGTCGCCAGCTCCGCCGTGTCCACCGGTTTGAGCATCACCGCGTCTGGGGCCAGGTCAAAGCTGCCGTTAGGCTGCGCGATATCCGGCGCATCGTCCGCCAGCAGGATCACCGGCAGAAAGCCGAGATTCTGGTCCGACTTGATTTGCTCGCAGATCGCGTGACCATCTCCCTCAGGCAGGTGGCTGCCCAACAACACCAGGTCGGGCCGCCGGTCGTACACGGTTTGCAGCGTCTGCCGCCCGGACCGCGCCAGCAGCACAGAGTACCCGCCATCCTCCAGCGGGCGCTGGAGCGCGCGCGTCGAGCGGGTATCAGAATCGGCGATCAAGACGGTCGCCGTCTGAAGCCCAGGGGGCAACGGGATCGTGTTATCCGGCAGGCCAGAGAGTGATACCACGCTCAAGCTTCCTTTGCGGGATAGTAAGCAGTGTAATGACATTGTACCGTAAGCGGCAATATGCTGAAAGCGGCTGATGGTGGGAATCTGCTTTAAAAATCATTAGGGTTGCGCTTGCATGCGAGGTCTACTTACGCAAAGTACACCCTTTCTATAACCACTTGCTAACCCCTAAAGGTCACTCTTCCTAACGATTTTCAAACCAAAAAACAGAAACCAGGGAGCCCAAACCGCGCCGAAACTGGCCGTGTCGCCGGCGGTTGTACACCGCTGACACACCCCGGCTGGAATGGCCGCCCGTATGGTCTTCGATTTTCCGTTCACTTTGTGGTATACGTTGTGCGTTTTTTGCGCTTTGTGCGCACTCTCAACCAGCAGCAGCAACGCTTGAACGGGTGTGTTCGGAGATCGGGGCAACAGGATCACAGCGTCGGGACCGCAGGCAGCGCGGCGCGAACGCAACACGCGCCCTCGAATCCGAGCGTGCCAAGCACGAATGACGTTTTGCCCGAGAGGGCAAACTAACAGAAACGAGGGAACCACCGATGACGGATGACATCTGGTCCGCAGTGGAACAGACCACCGCGCGCGTACGCGAGCTATACATCGAGCTTAACCTGGCCGGTTGGCAGGCCGCGACCACCGGCACCGCTGCCGCGCTCGAACGGGCCGCCCAGGCACGCGGCGCGTGGATGCGCTTCTGGGCCGACGCGGATGCCTACCGGCAGTACAAGACCTGGGACGAGGACGGCAGCGCGGGCGACGACGCGTACCTCGCGCGGATGCTGCGCGTGCTGCACCTGGAGTACGCCAACGGGCAGCGCGATCCCGCCACGATCGATGAAATGACCGCGCTGGCGAAAACGCTCGACGACGCTTACACCAACTTCCGCGCCGAAATCGACGGGCAGCGCATGACCGCAAACGCTATCGTGGACATCCTGCGCACGGAAACCGACTCCGCCGTGCGGCGCGCCGCCTGGACCGCCAGCAAAGCGATCGGCCCGCTGGTCGCCGACCAGATTCGCCGCCTCGCGGAACTGCGCAACGAGGCCGCCCACAACATGGGTTATCCCAACTTCCACCATATGAGCCTGACGTTCAACGAACTCGACCCCGACTGGCTGTATGCCTTGCTCGACGATCTGGCCGCCAAAACCGAGGCACCGTTCCGCCGTGCGAAAGCGGCGATGGATGCCGAACTTGCCGAACGTTACAGCGTCCCGGTGGACGAGCTGATGCCCTGGCATTATTCAGAGCCCTTTTTTCAAAAGGCGCCGATGGTGGGCGAGTTTGACTTTGACGCCGTTTTCAAAGACCAGGACCTTGTGGCGTTGGCGATCAAAACCTACGACGGGCTGGGCATGGACGTGCGCGACATCCTCCAGCGCAGCGACCTGTACGAGCGCGACGGCAAGGACCAGCATGCCTTCTGCATGCACGTGGACCGCGAAGGCGATGTGCGCGTGTTGTGCAACCTCCAACCCACGCTGCGCTGGGCCGAGACGATCCTGCACGAACTGGGCCACGCCGTCTACGACAAATCGATCCCGCACGACCTGCCCTGGCTGCTGCGCACGTTCCCGCACATCCTGAGCACCGAGTCGATGGCGCTGCTCATGGGCGCGGAGACGCTCGATCCGGAATGGCACGAACAGGTGCTCGGCATCTCGTCCGCACAGGCCAGCGCCGTAGCGACCGCCGGGTTCGAGCACATGCGCCTGCAGGAGCTGATCTTCGCGCGCTGGGTGATGGTCGTGGTCAACTTCGAGCGCCTGCTTTATGAGGACCCCGCACGCGATCTCAACACCGCGTGGTGGGAACTGGTCGAACGCTACCAACTGCTCAACACACCTGAAGGCCGCGCGAGCCAGCCTGACTGGGCCACCAAGTACCACATCGCGCTGGCCCCGGCCTATTACCAAAATTACCTGCTGGGCCGCATGATGTCGGTCCAGTGGGAAAACTGGCTGCGCGAGAACGTCGGGGGCGTCGTCGGGCGGCCCGAAGCCGGCCAGTTCTTCCAGGAAAAGGTGTACAATCTAGGTAACACGCTGCACTGGAACGCCGCGCTCGAAGTGGCGACGGGCGAAGCGCTCAACCCGGATCATTTTGTCGCCAAGTTTGCGCAATAAACACGCCAGTCGCGGTTGGTTCCTGGTCACCAGCGCAGCGGATCCGGGTGGCCGAATACGCCGCACAGCCAGACCGGGGCCAACCGACCCCTGGCAATTCAGACGTGACACAATGCGACCGATCTACATCAGCTATCCAGAAAGCGAGCGCGCGTTCGCGCACCGGCTGGTCGAAGACCTGCAAGAACGGGGCTACACGGTGTTTATCGACGCGGTCGGCAACCCCGGCTCACCGGCCTGGGCCGGCGAGACCCGGCGCGCGATCCGCGCATCCGGCGCGTTGATCATGATCCTGTCGCCGGAAGAGGGCCGCCGCACGGGCACGCGGCACGAAGGAGTGCTGGCGCTGCGCGGCAACAAGCCGTTCATCGTGCTCCAGCATACCCCCGGCGACCTGCCACGTTACGCCCAGGGCGCAGCGGTGATCGACTCCGCGCAGGAGTACAGCACCGTGCTGCGCCTGTTGCTTAACGAACTGCCGTCCGCACTGAGCCTGCTCAAAACGCCGACACCGGTCCCACAGCCGCGCCCGCCGCGCCAGCCACATTATGCCCGCCGCAGGCGGCGCGTCCTGATCGCGGTGCTGGCCCTGTTGGTGCTCTGTGTGGCACTGGGGATCGGGGTTGGTGTGATCCCGGTGTAGGACCAGCCAGATCGCGGCCCCTGGCTGGCGGCAAAAGGCATGGGCACACACCGGCGCGATCCCGTACAATTGAACCTGAACACAACAACACAAGAGTCCCGCCAGCACCGTCGATGCTATCGCCAGGATTGCCACTATTCAGAAGGGCTGACACATTCTATGGACCGTACGGTACCGAAAACAGGCAGCGAAGAGATCGCGCTTTACATCCGCACATACTATTCCCTGCTGCGTTCGAGCAATGCCGTGCAACTCGACGCGCTGATCGAAGCGCATCTGGCGATGAATTCGTCGCTTCACGTCAACGCCCGCCAGCCGTTGCCGGATGCCGCCGCGCTGTTTTACGCCGTGATGCGCCTGCCGGGTTGCATCGCGGATGTTGATGTCGTCGTCATGGGCCAGACCGATCGCGTCTTCCACGATCACGGTTATTCCGACGTCGAGCACTGGCAGACCGTCACGGCTGCCGCACGCCGCCGCCGCATGAGCTACGACGGCAAGGGCACGCTCGCCGCGTACATCGCCAGCCGCTCGGATATCGACGACTTGATCCCGATGCTGGTCGCGTACCAGATCGAATGGAACAAGCTCCACGCCACCTTGCGCAACGTCGGGGCGCAGGCCGTTCTCGCCGCCTACAGCGCCGACGCATCGCTGGGCCGCACCGCCGACCTGGCCCGCGCGCTGAGCATGTCCGCCGATGACCTCAGCCGCCTGCAGGCCGCATGGGGCGAACAGATGATCCCCACCCTGAAGAAGATCGCCGCCGCGCCCAAGAAATTCGGCGTGCGCCTGCTGGCAAGCGCCTACATCAACTACCAGCGCGCCACCTCAAGCTGGTGGGCCAACGTGCGCCAGCAGTCGCGGGCCGATGTCGAAGATCGCCCGGTGTACTTCGTGTCCAGCAACGTGCACGCGATCCCGAACCTCGTTAGCGGGTTCGCGCTGGAAGAGGAAGCGCAGATCTTCGAGTTCGTGGAGCGCGCGGGCGACCCCGGCCTGACCGCCGAATACGATTACGTGCGCGTGCGCGACGAGCTGAACAACAAAAACAACTTCCTGTACTACGCCCTGCGCCGCTACACCACACAGCCGGAGGCCGACAAGCGCCGCCTGGCCGCCGAAGCCGACAGCGGGATCACGCGGGTGGAGAGCCTGCACGGGTTCGAGATCGAGGCCCAGGTGATCGAACTCGGGGCGATCGACTTTGAACGTGTCGATTCGCGCCTGCTGTGCGCGGACCGCGACGAGTTGGCGCGCCTGAAAGACAGCGACGCCCTGATCGTGAACATCGATTACCCGCTAGGCATGGCGGCGTACCACATGCTGGCGAAGATCAGCCAGTACGTCTCACGGATGCAAGGCATCTACGTGATCGGCAAGGCGGCCACGCTCAACGCGCGCGTGGGTGACGTGATGATCGCCAACGTCGTCTACGACGAGCACAGCCAGAACTCGTACCTGTTCGCCAACTGCTTTAACGCGTCCAACCTGGTCCCGTACCTGACCAGCAGCAGCGTGCTGGACAACCAGAAGGCCGTCTCGGTGCGCGGCACGTTCCTGCAGAACGCGCAGTACATGGACGTGTTTTACCGCGAGGGCTATTCGATCGTCGAGATGGAGTCCGGGCCGTATCTATCGGCGATCTACGAGATGGTACGCGCCCAGCGCCACCCGATCGACGAGATCGTCAACCTGTACATCGCGCCGTTTGATGTCGGGTTCGTGCACTACGCCAGTGACACGCCGCGTTACGAGGGGCGCACGCTGGGCGCGGGCCGCCTGAGCTATCTCGGCATGGAACCGACCTACGCGACCGCTATCGCCACGCTGCGCCGCATCTTCCGCCGGGAACTCACGCGGCTGGATGCCGGGTATCCCGCCACGACCCCGCCCCCGCCGGAACTGCACAGCGCGTCGCTCACCGTCCCCGCCGCGGATGCGTCGCACAGCAACGATAACGCGACCGGCGCGAACGGGGACCAGTAAGCCGCCGCCGCAAACCGGGGCGCGTCATGTGATGCGCCCCGCCTTATGCAGATTGTCCCCCCGCTCTGCCCCGATCTGTTATGATCGAGACAGTATCCGCCCACACGCATAATCACGAGACACAACCGGATCACTAACGGGAGGAAACAATGGATCTCTTAGAGGCAATCAAGACCCGGCGCGCCGTGCGGCAGTTCAGCGACGAACCGGTCCCGCACGCGCAGATCGAGGCGATCGTCAACGCGGGGCGGCTTTCCGGTTCCGCAAAGAATACGCAGCCCTGGACCTTTATCATCGTCACCCGGCGCGAGGCGCTGCAAGCGCTCACCGAATGCGGTCCCTGGTGCACGCATGTCGGCGGCGCGGCGTTCGCGGTGGTGCTGGTGGTGGACGACCTCCACGACCCGCCGACGCTGACCAAACCCTTCGACCTGGGCCGGGCCAGCCAGAACATGATGCTCGCCGCGTGGAGCCTGGGGATCGGTTCCGTGATGGGCACGATCTACGAGCCAGCCGTGGCGCGGGACGCGCTCGCGATCCCCGCTGACAGAGACGTTCCCTGGCTGATATCGTTCGGTTACCCGCACCCGGACCACGATCCGCGCCGCCGCCCGCCACGCCCCGAAGGACGCCGCCCGCTGGACGCGGTCACGCGGTGGGAGCGCTGGGACGGCTGACCGGGCGGGCACAACCGCGCCGCCGTTCGGACTACGACGCGTCTTTCGATCCTAGCGTCGCCCCGATGATCTCCGGCATGCCATTGATGAAGTCGGTCACGTCCTGCGCCTTGCGCCCTGGGAGCTGCAACTCGGTCGGGATGTACACCCCGTCGCCGGTGCCGATCGCCAGCACGCCCACGTCATCCAGGCCGGTGCCGCGCAGGTCCAGCACCTGCCCCGCTGCCGCGTTCAGATCGTGCGGCAGCGCGTTCCCGGCGATGATCTTGAGCCGCTGCCCGCTCCAGTACGTGTACGTGCCGGGCCAGGGATAAAACGCGCGCACGTGCCGGTCGATCGCTTCGGCGGGCTGCGTCCAATCGATCGCGCCTTCCTGCTTCTTGATCATCGGCGCGTAGGTGACCAGCGCCTCGGACTCCGGCTGCGGCTGCGGCGTGACGCGCCCCGCGACCACCCCGTCCAGCGTGGCGACGACCAACCGCGCGCCCAGCACCGCGAGCTTGTCATGCAGCGACTGCCCGGTTTCGTCCGGCTGGATCGGGATCGAATCCTGCAACAGGATCGGCCCGGTATCCATGCCCGCGTCCATCTGCATCGTCGTCACGCCGGTGTACAGGTCGCCGGCCTTGATCGCGTACTGGATCGGCGCAGCGCCGCGCCAGCGCGGCAGGATCGACGCGTGCACGTTGACCGGCATCACGCGCGGGACATCCAGCACGACCTGGCGCAAAATCTGCCCGAACGCCACCACGACCAGGAAATCCGGCTCCCAGGCCACGAGTTGATCGAAGGCGCTTGTCTTGTCGATGCGCTGCTCCGGCTGGACCACCGGAATGCCCGACGACAGGGCCGCTGCTTTGACCGGCGGCATCTGGAGCTTGCGCCCGCGCCCTGCCGGGCGGTCCGGCTGCGTGACGACTCCCACGACGGCGTATTGCGGCGCGTCGACCAGCGCTTGTAGCGCCGGCACGGCAAACTCCGGCGTCCCCATGAAGACGATACGCGATGGTTGTTGGTCGTGTTGTGCGGTCATTCTCGGCTTAGTCCTGTTTCCCCGGGTCGACCGTCCCTTTTGCACGGCGTAATTTCGCGCCCCGCCAAAACTCGGTCTGGCATGCCCGGCATAGTTATGCTACAATGCACCCCGACATGGTGGCTGTGGTGTAGGGGTTAACACGTCTGACTGTGGATCAGAAGAACGAGGGTTCAAATCCCTCCAGCCACCCCAAACGAAACGGCGCGGTAAGCGCCGTTTTTTGATTCCACGTGAACCCTCAGCGTCCCTCGCCATCCTGGTTTTCTGGGCGTAACGCGCGGCCTACGCGCACCTGCGTACCCCGCAGCGCCAACCGCAGCCGCAGCCCGACCGCGCGCTGTAAGTGGCGCACGCGGGCCGGACGCTTCGCCCAGCGGGTCCGGCGGCGGAACGCGGCAGTTTCCCTGGCGGTCACCGACTCGATCAGGTCCTCCAGGGCGTGCGAATCCTGTTCGCTGGGGCGCTGCTCCCCAAACACCTCCCAGATGCTGATCTCGCCTGTATCGGTCTTGGGCGTGGGCGGCGGCAAGTGCGCCGGGCGCGCCTCGCGTTCGCGCGCACCGGGCTGCACGCTGGGGGTTCCGCGTGGCGGCGTCGGGGCCGCGGACGGCGCGACATCCGGTTCGGCGTCGGTCGGGGTCGCGGCTGTCTCCGGCGCCACCGTACCCGGATCGACCGGGCGCATGGTCCGCTGCGCGCGCACCGACGGAATCCCGTGCGGGGGTGTGGGGTGGCTGTGCGGGTCGGGCGCCTCCGGCGCGGGGACGGCAGGCGTCTCGCCGGGGGCCGCACCAGCTTCCCCGACTTCCACCCCGTCCACCTCGCGCGAGTCGAGCGGGCGGGTCGGCGCTTTGCTGTATAGTGGCGACACCTCCGGGATCGGGCGCGGCGGGATGCGCGTCTCGCCCGGTGAAGCGTCTGTCGCGGCAGCGGATGCGGGCGGTTCAGGCGCGGGCGCTTCGACTCCACCTGGCCGATCCGCGTCCTGGCTTGCCAGCGCCTCGCGCAACGCTTGCGGCGGCTTTGGCTCGGTATCAGCCGTGTGATCGTAACCGGTGTCGGCGGTCCCTTCCGTGCCGGACTCGTCAAGCAGCTCGCCCACAAAAGACGGGACCACACCAGGGGCCGGTTCGGGCACCGCGTCCGGGCGCTCCGGCGTTGCACGTGCTGCCGAGGAGCTCGCGACCGGGACCTCTGGCGGGACCAGGTCGGACGGCGACGGCTCGGCGATGTGCGCCGCGCTCGCCTCGATCGCGCCGGGCGGTGGTGCGGCGACGGGCGCAACTCCGGGCGGTATCGCCGTGCCCGCCTCGGCCCCGGGGCTACGCGACAGGTACTCCTGCCGTTCCTCGTGGCTCAGCCGCCCGCGCATCGAGACACGCTCGCGGTAATCGGCGCCCATGCGCAGGCCGAGCTCGTCCACCTGGCGGCGCAGCGAGCGCAGGCTGTCGGCCATCACGCGCTGCATGTCGCGCTTGCCGCCGAACAGGTCGCGCAGCCTGCCGACGATCCCACGCGGCTGGTAAGTCACGGTCCACTGCACCGAGGTGCCATCCGGCACGGCCTGCAAGCGCAGGCGCGCGCGCAGCGACTTGTACGATCCCCCCTCGATCTGGGCGTACTCGTACCCTAACCCGTCCACCCACGCCGTGATCTCCTCGATCACGTCCTTGTCGCTGCCGGTCAGCGTGCAGCGGCGCCGCGTGCCGAGGCCAGCCTGCTGGGTGGTCAGCACGGAAATATGACGATAGCCGGTATGCCAGCGCCGCACTTTATCGGGATCGGAAATATACTCCCACACGACATGTGGCGGCGCGTCGATGATAATACGCTGGTCGATCAGCGTCACAGGTCTTCCCTCTTCCGGTCTAGATGCGGGTGCTAGGATGCTTTGACAGTCCCAATTCTATCCAACTCTGAGCGGACTTCAAATTGCCCAACGCAAAACGGCCCGACACACCGCGTTACGGGCGTGTGGGGCCGTGTGATGGTACGCTCGAGTGGCGCTTAGACCTGGATGAACTGGGGCAGCACCACCGGGCGCAACCGCGTTTCACGGTAGAAGTACTCTTCCAGCGCGCGGCGGACCGAGTGCGCGCCACGCTTGTACTGCCGCTTGATCTCGTTGCGGCTGGCGGCCATCAGGTCTTCGGATTCCTTGAGGTAAACGAAGCCCCGGCTGATGATCTGCGGTTCGCCGACCAACTGCTGCTTGCTGTTGACCGGGATCAGCGCCACGATGAAGCCGTCCTGCGCCAGGCGATGCCGGTCGCGGATCACGATCTCGCCGGTCTCCCCAACCAGGCGTCCATCGACGAAGACATCATCGACTTCCAGCGCGGCCTCGGTCCAGGCTTTCTGCCCGTCGGTGACCCACTGCGCGCCATCACGCAGCACGAAAACGTCTTCCGGCTGCATGCCCGCCGCTTGCGCCAACTGGCCGTGCAGGTGCAGGTGACGCGGCTCGCCGTGCGCGGGGATCATGAAGCGCGGCTGGACGGCCTCGATCATCGCGCGCAGCTCGTCACGGCTGCCGTGCCCGGAAACGTGCACCGTCTCCAGCCTGCCGTAAATCACGTTCGCGCCGCGCTCAAACAGCTTGTTGAGCATCGCGCCGACAACCTCTTCGTTGCCAGGGATCGTGCCGCCGGAAATGATGATCGTGTCGCCGGGGCCGATCGTGATGTGGCGGTGCTGGTCCTGCGCCATCTGGTTGAGCGCCGAGCGCGGCTCGCCCTGCGATCCGGTCGAGAGCACGAGCATCTGTGCTTTGGGCAGGTTCGCGTTGGCATCCACCAGCAGCCCCTTCGGCACGTCCAGGTAGCCCAGTTCGCGCGCCAGCTTGACGTTCTCAACCAGGCTGCGCCCGGTCAAAGCGACCTTGCGCCCGTGTTTATGCGCGAGATACAGCACTTCCTGGATGCGCGCCAGCACCGACGAGAATGTCGTGATGATCACACGGTCGTCGCGTGCATCTGCCAGCAGGCGGTCGAGCGTCTCGCGGACGACCTGCTCGGTCTGCGTGCGACCGGGGCGATCGGCGTTGGTGCTGTCGCCGAACATCGCCAGCACGCCGTCACGCGTCAGGTCGCGCAGCAGCGCCAGGTCGGTCGTGCGGCCACCGGCGGGCGTCTCGTCGAGCTTGTAATCCCCGGTGTGCACGACCTTGCCGACCGGCGTGTCGATCACGAAACCGACCGCATCCGGGATCGAGTGCGCGACCGGGAACGGCGTCACGCGGAACGGGCCGAGATGCAGCGTGTCATCCGGGCCGATGGTGTGCAGGTCAACCGACTTACGGCCCAGCTTTTCGTCAAGCTGGCGCTTGACCAGGCCCAGCGTCAGCGGCGTGCCATAAACCGGCGCGTCGATCTGCTGCAACAGGTACGGCAGGGCCGCGATGTGGTCCATGTGCCCGTGTGTCAGGACGATCCCGCGCAGTTTGTCCTGGTTCTCGATGACGTATTCGAAGTCCGGCAGAACCAGGTCCACGCCGTACATCACGCTATCGGGGAACATTACCCCGCAATCGACGATAATCATGTTGCGGCCATATTCGTAAACGGTCATGTTTTTGCCGATTTCCCCCAGGCCGCCCAGGGGAATGATTCTCAGTTGTTGTGCCATTGTTTTCCTATGTGTTCAATGTTTGATTCAGCGTATGGTTGGGGTCGCCAACAAAACGCAAACGAACGAGTGTCCTCGTACAACGCGCAACGCGCTGCCAGAACTTCGACCTTTCCAACCACCGCAGAATAGAATTTGTGCTAGTAAGGGAGATCTTCGTCTGGAGGAATTACATTGAGCATTATAGTTGAAACACAGGCCGTATGTCAATACAGGAATGTATACGTTTCATTGGAAATCGAAAACGACGCGTCGTTTGCCCCCTGCCTCGCCCGGGCACCCAGGAATCATCAGCGCATGTTGACACGCCGCGAGAACGCTCTCAATCAAGCGCCTCAAATATGCCGTTTGTCGTATGCCCAATATGCCGCTTGTCAATTGACGTGCTGCAATCAGCATGCTAAGATTTCTTAAATTTATAACCAATATCGTAAATATAGTAAAAAAGCGGGCCAGCGAGCTATGCAACAAACAAGACGACACATCCTCGAAATCCTCAAAGAACACAAAGAAGCGACCATTGACGAGATCGTCACCGCCTTGAGCGAACGCATCGGGAAGATCACAGCGGTCACCGTGCGCCATCACCTGGAGATTCTGCGGGGCGATGGGCTGGTCGCTGCGCCGACCGTGCGCCGCCGCAGCAAGCCGGGACGTCCGCAGTATGTTTACACACTGACGGACCGTGCCGCCGACCATTTCCCGAACAATTACCAGGGGTTGGCAGTCGGGTTGCTGGAGCAGATCAAAGAGACGCTGCCCCCCAACCAGGTGAACAAGATCCTTGAAGGCATCGCCGACGACATGATCCAGGAAGCGATGGTGCCCGATGCGCCGGTTCCGGTGCGCGTGGAACACGCGATCGCGTTCCTCAACAATTCCGGCTACGCGGCATCCTGGCAGCAGAACGGGGAAGGGCTGCTGGTCAAGGTGACGAATTGCCCCTACGAGCAGGTGTCGTGCGATAATCCAGAGCTGTGCATCATGGATCGCAAACTGATCGAAGGGCTGGTCGGCAAACCCGCCAAGCGGATTAGCTGGCGGCTTGAAGAAGGTCAGGAAACCTGTACCTATTTTGTCGCCAACGACGCCTAGCGCCCGAACTGCTCGCTACGGCCCTCGCTGGCGCGCCACGCCCCCAGCCGCTTTGGGCTGGGGCGCGGGTATCGCTGCGTTCTTGCGTGGTGCTGCCGGGCATCTTTGCGCGCGCTAAGTGCTTGCGCTTGAGCGTTCCCGCACATCCGCCTGCACTAACACGTACCCCTCTAACTCGCCAGTGGCGTCAAAAGCCGGGGTGATCGTCATCGCGAGTGTGACATGGCGCTGTCCGGCCAGCGAAAAGCGGACTTCGCCCTGCCACACGCGCGCCTCGCTCACGGCACGGGCGATCGCACGTGTGGTGCGGTCGTCACTGGTGACCGGCGGCCAGCCGAACGCGGGGCGGCGATCCGGCAGGCGCGGTGCAAATAAACGTTCCCAGGCGGGATTGGCGTAACGTAGCGTGCCCTCCGGCGTGACGAGCGCGATCGCACTTCCGGCGTGCAACAGGATTTGCTCCAGCAGGTGGCGCTCCTGGTGCAACGCCGCGGCATGTTCCAGCAGCGTGATTGGGTCCGTGCCGTGCGGTGCTTCATCCCCGTTTTCACCCTGGCCGGTGAGCACGTCCATCTCTTGTGTGATGCTGTTCTCGGCCACCAGCCGCGCCTCAAGTTCGGCCCGGTTGAGATGTAACCGTACTCGCTTGCGTAACTCGATCACGTCCGGCGGTGTGACCAGGTAATCGTCGGCCCCGGCTTCAAATGCCGCACGCTTGTGCTGCAGCGGCCCGATCAAGATGAACGCAGTCTGGGAGAAGCGCGGCTCCTGGATCAGGTCGGCGACAAGCGCCAGGACCCGGTTGGCGGGGGGACGCAACCCGACCAGGCATACGACAGGCGGCTGGCTCTCGGTTTCGACCAGCAGGGCGGCGAGCGTTGGCACCCACTGCGCCAGGATACCGATCCGCACCAGTTGATCGCGCATCCACGTGCCGGAAGCGCCATCTCGCTCCAGAATATAGACCTGTGGTTGGCTTGTCACCAGTTCATCCCTCCCGCGCGTGGTGTGCAACAGTCCGCGTAGGAAAAGTGTACTATCCATGCGCGGCAGCGGTCCAGGCTGCCATCCCGAATTTCACACGAATTTCACCTCGCCTGGGACAAAGTGTTACGCGTGCTGCTACGTCGCGGTGCTGCCCGGTGCCCTTTGCGGATCGCAGCGCACGGGGCGTCAGGATTCCGTCATCTGAGCGCCGCATGGAATGCTTTGGGAGTGCTGGCGGGGGATGGTAAAATGGCAGCATGATGAGCGACATGAAGCGCACACAGCCAGAACACCGACCACCGCGCAGGATGGGGACGCTGGCCTGGGGGCTGGTCCTGGGCGGCGCGCTGGCCTGGATCGTGGCGCTGGGTGCGGTGCTGCTGGTGCTGGATCGGGGCGACAGCGACGACGCGGCCCCGGACGTCGCGCCGAGTCGCGTGGCCCAGCAGCCGACATTGGGCGCGGCGACGGGAACACCAGTCCCGACGGCGACCCACACGCCCACATCCACCGCGACGCGTACACCAGTCCCGACGGCGACCCACACGCCGACCCATACCGTCACGCCGACACACATCCCGATCCTGACGACGACTCCACAGCCGGAAACCTCGCCCGTCCCGGCCAGCGCCACGCCTGCTGAGGTTGCGCGGTCCGGCGCGACACCCGGCGCGCAAGATACACCCCCAGCCGACGACAGCGCCGCCGTAACCGCACAGGACGACGCGGAAGCGGGCGCAGGCTGCGCGGTTCCTGAGGGCTGGGAGCGTTACGTTGTGCAGCCGGGGGATACGTTGTTCGCGTTTGCGCTGGGCGCAGGTCCAGACGAAGACGGCACGCTCGCGATCACGGTGGATGACCTGGTAACAGCAAACTGCCTGAACAGCCGCTACCTGCGCGAGAACCAGGTGCTCTACCTGCCGCCGGGCGCGGCGGAAAACGCGCCACCCTCGGAACCGTACGTCGCGCCAGATGCACTGGGCGCGCCCGGCCCGCGCACACCGGACTGCCCGTGCGTGATCCGCGTCCTACCCGGCTGGCGGCGCGAGCAGCTCGCGGCCAAGATTCAGAACTCGGCCACCAGCTTTACCGGCGCGGACTTCCTCGCCGTGACCGGCCCGGATGCCACCGCGCCGTATGACTTCGTGCAGCAGCGCCCGCCGGGGCAATCGATGGAAGGGTTCCTCTTCCCCGGCACGTACACGGTGGAGAACTCGACCACCGCCGAGGAATTTCGCGACATGTTGCTCGAGGCGTTCGCGGCCAATGTCTCGCCGCAGATACGTGCTGATGCTGCCGCGCAAGGCGTGTCGTTCTACGAGGCGCTGATCATCGCCTCGATCGTGCAGCGCGAATCGCGCACGCCGGAAACGCAAAAGCTGATCGCCAGCGTGTACTACAACAACTATCGTGCCGGAGGGCGGCTTGGTGCGACGGTCACGGTGCAGTATGTGCACGGCGGGCCGGGGGCGTGGTGGCCGCGCGTGTCAGGTAGCGACCTACAGCATCCCTCGCCGTTCAACACGTATACCCATTCCGGGCTGCCACCCGCGCCGATCTGCAGCCCTGACTTGAACGCGATCCTTGCCGCCGTGTATCCGCCGGAAACGAACTACCGCTTCCACACGGCAGCATGTGACGGGGGCGAGGTGTTCTCTGAGACGTACGAACAACACCTCGCAGTCGTGAACTGTGAACGGCCATAGCGCGACGAACGGCACGGCTCCCCTACTCGTAACGCGGGCGACTCGTCGGCGGGATCGGTGTGTTTTTCTGTAGTTCTTCGAGTGTAGCCTGATACTGCTCGATCGGCGATTGCAACTCCTTGAGCTGCCCCCATTGGCTCGCTTCCTTGCGCAACACGGATTCGGTCTGCTGCACGAGTTCCGGGAAATAGCGCGCGTAGTCGCCCTCAGAGAGAAAGTCCTCGTCCGGCAGCGCCAGTCGCGCCCGCTGGAGGCCCAGCCACGTACCCTCGTAAATCTGCGCCTGCCGCTGCCATTGGTACAGCGCGCGGAACGCCGACACCGCCGCTGCAAACGCCGGCAGCAGCGCGGTCAGAAACGCGTAGATCGGCTTGTTCGTCACGACGGAATACGACGACAGCACGGTCGAGACGCCCATCAGCGTCGCGGTCACCCATAGCATGATATCGGAGTTAAAGCGATATTCCGTGATGCGCCGCTGGTAGTAGTCATCCTGGTAATCAATACGCTGTTGGATGTACAACGCCGCGCGTAACCGGGCTTCTTCCTCGGTGAACAGCGCCTGTGGTTGTTGGCTTTTGGGTGTTGGTGCGTTCATGTGTGTACCCTTCGTCAGTGTCAAACAGCGGTCGGCGCGGATCAACTTGCAGGACGGTCCGGCGGGGGCTTGGTCTCGCCCTCACCAGCGCCCGGACGGGATGGGGCAGCGCGGAAGCTGCTGGTCCGCGTGGGACGCCCCACCTGCTCGCGGCTGGGCGAGTCGACCAGCACGTCGAGCACGGCGCGGCGCAGTTCTTGCACCCGGCTGCGTGCGTCCGGCAGGTCAAACGGATTCTGCCGCGCCAGAAACAGGAAATACAACGAGCGCAGGCTTTCGGCCTGGGCGCGTGCTTTGAACCAGCGGTTCTGCGGGGTCTGGTTGGCGTCCAGAAACGATACGGTCGCGGCCATGCCACTGAGCACGGCGGCCAGAAAACCGAACAACTCGGTAAAGCGCAGAGTGCCAATAAACGTGCCGGTATCAAATCCGTTCTGCCCGTCCAGCGCGTGCACCAGCACAGTGGTCGAGGCCAGCGCCGTCGTCAGGAACGCCGCCAGGATGAACACCCACTGATACTGGTAATAGCGATTCTGGTAGTACAACGCTTCCTGGTGCACGCGCCAGAAATGCGGCAGTAGGTGCTGCTCCAGCTCGCGCACGTCGGCCTTCAGTTCCGGTGACATCGGGCCTTTCAATAAATCTTCAGAGATGAACCCTTGTTCCAGCAACTGTTTTTTGTACTCTTTTTCGGGCGGGCGGGTCCATTCGCGCGGCACTTTGCGCAGCGGCATACGCCGGATGAAGAAATACTTCGGCTTTTGCTCTTCACGCTGCACCTGGAGTTCCATGGTCTTCGTGGTGCTCATGTCGAGCTTCTGTTCGTGTGGCGGCTGTGATTGTGACATAAGTCCTCCGTCGGGTGGTGCGTGTGCCGGTGCGATGGGCGCCGGGAATACGGCGCGCACCCGGCTCAGTCGTAGCGATGGACGATCTCCCAACCGCCGTCGTCGTCTTCAGCATCCTTACGCACGAGCAGCAGATCCGTGGCGTGCCAGACATACGGCTCGAACTCGCGCTGCATGCGCCCGACCAGGTGCGGGTAGCGGCGCGGTGGCACCTGCGCCCCGATCGTGAGTTGCACCTGGAACGCCAGGGGTGCCTCCGGCAGCGGCTGGATCAATGGGGCCAGCACGCGGCGCAGGTCATGTTGCGCTTCGTGCAGCTCTTCTTCCGGCTGGAGCAACCACGCCGCGACATACTGCTGCTGCCCGACAACCTCCGCCAGCACGCCCGTGATCTCGAGCTGCAGCGGTAGGTGATTGCGCGCCCAGCGGGCGAGCTGCTCCTGCACCGCGTTGAGGTCCTCGGCGCGGAAACTGTCCACCAGCCCGATGCCCGGCGGCGGCATGTCGATGATATCCCCGGTCGCGCGCAGCTCAAGCACCTGCACGCTCAGTTCTTCCGGCAGCGCGATCAGGACGTGGTAGACCCAGTCAGGCGGCGCGGGTTCGGGCGGTGTTTCCTCCGCACCGGCGCTGCCAGCGACGGGGCCGGCATCC
The DNA here is from genome assembly GCA_964425755.1 of uncultured Anaerolineaceae bacterium. GTDB lineage: Bacteria > Chloroflexota > Anaerolineae > Aggregatilineales > Aggregatilineaceae > CAYRNY01. Next base: position 186,815 of record CAYRNY010000005.1, on the reverse strand, counting down.
GGTGCTGCGGCGGCTGGCTCTTCTGCGGACGGTGCCGCTTCCGGCCCGGCTGCTTGATCCCCGGTTTCCGGCGCGGGGGCCGTTTCCGCTGGCGCGACATCCTGCGCTGCGGATTCCGCGCCCGTCCCGGCAGGTGTTTCAGGTGCCGCTTCCGGCGTCTGGACCTGCTCCTCCGGCGCGGTATCGGGTGCGTGTTCGGGGGCGGGAGTCAGGCGCGGCGGGCGTGCAAAGTGCGGGCGCGGCACGGGCGTCACGGCGTCCCGCCCGCCGGATGGATCGACTCCGTGTGTGGGCCCGGCGACGGTTCCGGCGTCGCGCGCGTCCGGCTCTTCGGCGTCTTCCTCCGGCGCGGTCGCCTCGTCCAGCGCGTCGAGGTCGATCACGTCCAGGTCGTCATCCGGATCGCGCCACACAAAATCATCGTCGAAATCTTCATACGACAGCTCGTCGTCTGTGTCGCCGTCCGGCGGGCCATTCGGCGGTTGGTGGTAGGTCATCGTGACTTTTTCCTGCAAACTGAACCGCATCCGCAATCGTTACCGTCACTGCGGATGCGGGATATCAGCGAACGTGATCAGGTCGATGAACTCGTACTGCACGCACTCGCGCGTGGCGGGGTGCGTCAGGTGCGCCAGCTCGCGCTCGCGCTGCGCTGCGTACAGGCTGGTGAAGTCCGCGTCCACGTAACCCGGATGGCACACCAGCTCAGTGATCGTGTCATCTGGCAGATTGGTCAGGATCACCAGCAGGTCGGCCAGCGTCGCGGTCTTGTCGTAGAAGCCTATCTCAACCCGCGCGGGCCAGAACGGGGGTTTCGGCTGGTCCTCAAGCACGGTCTTGGCACGTTCCACGATGCGCGTCGCCTGCTCGACACTCAGACCGGGCACAATCTCCCCCAACCAGCGCGTGACGGCAGCAGTCGGGCGGTCGATCACGCCGTCGCGCAGCGGGATATCATATCCACGCGCGATCTCCAGCATCGCTTCGAGCGCCGCCGGGTGCAGGTATGTCGCGTGGTGGTGCGCGTCGAGGTGGTCGGGCGGGCGGCCCGCAAGCGCGACGAACCGCTCGACCTGTGCCGCGATCTCGCGCTGGATGTGCTCTGGTTCGAAGGCGTCGTAATGCTCGGCCCAGGTCGTGATGTGGTGAAAGACGCCGTGCTCGTCGACCAGCGAGGACACGTGCTCCGGTGCGGACACGGGCCTGCCGGACGTGAGGTTCAGATGCAACCCCACGCCCAGGCCGGGCGCATCCTGCGCGATCAGGTCGAGGCCGGGCGCGGCATCGGGATAGTTGATCATGACCGTGGTCGACGTGACGATCCCGCCGGTGTGGGCTTCGATGATGCCCCGGTTGATCCCGGCGGCGCGCCCGAAATCATCGGCGTTGACGATCAGTTTTTTCATCTGCGTTCATCCGTCGCGTTACGTGAATCAAAGCCTGCCAGCCAACCCTGCGGCGGCTGTGTGATCATAGTCTACTCGCCCCGGCGAGGAACGCCAATTGTTTAGTGCCGTGACCAGATTGGTGGTGCGTCGGAGAAGAGCCGCCCCCGGCAGCGTGATGCAAGCAATGCCGCCGGGGATATGCGGCACGCGTCAGTCGTAGCTTTCGCCGGGGACTTTGCCTTTACGATTGTAGACAATGCGGCGGATCGCCGGTGAGATACGGAAGCGGCAGAGGTAGAAGAACACGCCGCCTTTGGTGCGCCGCCGCGTGCCGTCTGAGGTCATCACGCCGCCGTCGGCCTCAAGCTCCTCGGTTTCCTCGAGAATAGCCTGGGCAAACTGCGTGCTGCAAAAACGCACAATGGCGTGAATCTGCCGCACGGGGACTTTTTCCTCCTCGCCCAGGGCCTCCACAATCTGCTCGGCGACCTTGCGCTGTTTGGCCGTCAGGTCTTTCGAGAGGTCCGGATCGGCGGGCGTGATCGCCAGCCGCCTGCCGTTCAGCAGGTACCCGTTAAGCTCGTTCATCGCGCGCGTGGCGCGTTTTTCGGTTTCCATCTCGACCAGGGCGACCGGCTGCTGAGAGCGCTCGTCGGTCTCGATAACCAGCGATTCGATCGCGCCGTGTTCGCCGAACAGCGCGCGCAAGTCCTCTTCACCCGTCTCCGGGGCCAGATTCGCTACATACAACGTGTTACTCATTCTGTGCTCTTTTCCTATGATTCATGCGTGTCATGTGCTGCCTGCCGGCGCTGCCGGGCATGTTGCGCGGCGATGCTGCGCCCTTCCGCCAGTGCGTCATCAACCGCGCCGCCCTTGAGTTGCTCCAGTTGCTCCTGCACCTGCTCAACCGGCTTACGCAGCGTGTCGGCCACCTTGCGCCGGATCACCAGCCCTTGCTGTGTGATCGCCTGGCGCGTCTCTTCGCCACTGCGCGGCGAGAGCCAGGCCACCACCGGCGCGCTGATGATGAAGCCCAGGATCAGCCCGCCGACGAAACTCAGCGTGCCCGCGCCATCGTTGTGTTCAGCCATCGCGCCCTCTCCTCATGCCTCCGTATCCTTGCCGTTCTGGCGGGCCTTGCGCAGCGTGCGCCGGATGCCCAGCGCCTCGCGCAGGATCGCGCCGACGCCTGCCGTGATCGCGCTGAATTTGATCACCGGCTCGACGACGTTCTGGCTCATGAACTCCGTGGTCCCGCGCACGGTGGTGACGGTCTCGTTGGCATTGTCCACAATCGGCTTGATCTCGCTCTGCAGCAAATTGACCAGCGACGCGATCTGCACGATCAACACGATCAGCGCGATCATCATGAACATGCCTTCCATCGCCAGCACGATGATAAACAAGTCCCGGACGATCTGCACAACGTTCGACACGTCATCCGAACCGATCACGATCGCCAGGATCAGCGCCGCGACGAGGCCGACGACAAAGACTGCCGTGATCGCGCCCAGGCCGACCAGCGGCCAGAAATACCACGCACGCCCGTTATCGTCGTGCCCGGTTGCTTCGTCCATCGCTTCCGCTTGAGGCGTTGTCGGCTGCTCCGCCATATGTTTCTCCCCTCTGATATGCCTGACACCGGCGCGCGGGGCGTCAGATGAAGTTGATCAGTGCTAGCGCGTGCGCGGTGATTGGCGTTCCGGTTGGCGTGTCAGAACGCGCGCGACAACCAGGGCCAGCCACGCGCCGATCGTCGCCGTCAGCATGTGCAGCGGCCCAACGTCCAGAAACGTGATGTCGAGCACATCCCCAAAGACGTGCCCCAGGCCGAACCCAAGCCACGCCGCCAGCAAGAACAATGCCAGCCGCCGCGCATCCCCGCCGCTGACGAGATGGAACGACGCGCCGTAAAGTGTCGCGACGATGAAACTGAACACAACCGATGGGCTGGGCATGGCGTCTTCTAACTTCGCGTTCGGGCGCTGCTGCCGGCAAGTGCAGGGACCGATCGGCCCGATCCGGCGCCGCGTCCCGCCAGCCTTCCTGGCAGCCAGCAAATGCCAACACAAATATGCAGGGTAAACGCCGCGCGCGATTCGGCACGGCAGGTATGTCAAAAGCACCACCTAGTTTAACACAGACCGTCCCGGCATACTATGAATCGCGCCGCGGGTTGTGTATCGAATACGGTTGAATCGTAGCCGCACGGGAATCGATCCCTGCCCCGCACTGCAAGTACGGGGCTATTTATCGGTCACACCCTGAAAGGGCGCTCAAAAAACGATCCCGCCCCTGGAAATCAGGGCCGTTGTTACGGTCTGACCGGTGTATAGCCTTGTGCTTACAGTGCAAGGCAAGCGGCGAGGTCGCATATTCACGCTGGCAGCATGCACCATGTCAACCGCGAAGGATACAGTACCGCGCCGCGAGAGGTCCAATCTCAAGGGCACACGAAATCTTTCCCGGTTTTGATTGCGCTTACCCTGATCCCCCGCGGCGTAAGTTGAACGCTATCGCACTTTTGGCTACACTAGAGTGAGTTTGCGCTTCTGGCGGGCGATCCGTCGCGCCAACGCTCAGACCGGCACCACTGGCAGCCGTGGTTGCGCCGCAGCGGGCCGGTCGATCCCGGCACGCGCCTGAAGCCATGATCCAACATGTGTTATCTGTGCGCCGTCCCTGGACCAGGGCGGCCAATACTATACACCGTCTTTAAGGAGCAGATGCATGATGCTACGCTCACAAGCGCTTGCAGCACTTGCAGTATTTTTCATTTCGCTCGTCGTTGTCGTTGTGGCCGTGGATAGCTTCGGCGTCGACACGGACGTTTATCTGCCCGGCCAGCCCACCCCGACGCCCGCCATCCCAACCGCGACCCCCACGCCGGCAGCATCGGCGGGCCGGTGGCTCGAAGTCGCGCCGAACCAGTACCAGTATGCTGCTGCCGATCTGCAAAATCCGCCTACGTTCAGGGTCAGCGAAGCGCCGCTGGACGATTTTATCGCCAACAGCGGGTTAGGGTCGCCGCCCGAAGACGCCCGCTTCCCCCTGCTCTACATGATGGATGAGCTTCGCACGCTGCTTGAAGAGAGCATCGCCGAGGACAACGTCATCCTTGTGACGGACGGGATCCCCAAACCGGTGGTCGAGCTTATCGGCGACGTGCCCGTCGTGATATTGCACGTGCAGATCGCAGAGCAAACCACCTCGCAGGGCGCGGAATTCCCCGGCGGCGAGTTGTTCTACGTCTGGTTCGAACGCGGCGAAGACATCGTGCGGATCGAGCTCACACACCAGGGACCACCCAACGCCCAGATGCACAGCGACCTGCGCGCGTGGCTGGAGCAGAACGTCCCTGAGCTGGCAGCGGAAGGGGAACCCGAAGCCGCCGGTGAGACAACCGGCGACGAAGGCGAGGAACCGGCGGACGCTACCGGCGCTGAGGACGACACCGGGAGTGAATCCGGCGAATAACGCTCAGCCGGGCCACCTGTCTGTGGTAGGATGTGCTATGCACTGCGTTAACGGAGAACACAGTCGCTACGCCAATCCCCGCGATCCGTTTGGCCGGTCCGTCGTGTGCCGGATTCCCGCGCCACAGATCGCTGCCAGGGTTGGCATTTCATGTTAAACTGGACCACAATAGGCCCAATATGTACGACGAGGATCACGCTGCCGGCAATGCTATGGGCGACCAGGACAAACCGCTTTACTGGGAAGCGTCCTACGAAATCGTGCTCAGCCTGATGGAGCACCACCCGGATGCCGACCTTGATACGCTTGGCCTGCAACAGCTTTTCGAGTGGATTATCAACCTGCCGGGGTTTGCCGACGACCCGATCCTGGCGCATGACGGATTGCTAACCGAAATTTTGCGGGAATGGTACGAGGAGATTGATCAGCCGTTATGACCAATGATGATTTTTTGCGCGAACTTCACGATCCGGACCTGCCGGTGCCGGAAGGCATGCAGCGGGCGGTAGCCGTCACCAACTTTCACAAGCTGGTCGATTCGATCTACAACTGGGGCCGCCGCAACTCGATCTGGCCGATGGCGTTCGGGCTGGCCTGCTGCGCGATCGAGATGATCGCCACCGCGTCCAGCCGCTTTGACCAGGCACGCTTCGGCATGGAAGTGCTGCGCGCCAGCCCGCGCCAGGCAGACTTGATGATCGTCAGTGGGACCGTCACCAAGAAGATGGTCGTGCCGATCGTGCGGCTGTACAACCAGATGGCCGAGCCGAAATACGTGCTGGCAATGGGAGCCTGCGCCATCGGCGGCGGGCCGTTCAAGGAGGGTTACAACGTCGTCAGCGGGATCGACAAGTACGTCCCGGTGGACGTGTACGTGCCCGGCTGCCCGCCCACCCCGCAGGCGCTGCTACACGGCCTGATCATGTTGCAGAAGAAGATCGACAAACAGTCGCTCGTCAACCGCAACAGCACACCCTGGTACAGCCAGGGTCCCAACGATCCGGTCCCGGTCCCGGTGCTTGGCCCGGACATTTACGACCCGCGCCAGGAACACGTGCTGCGCCGCCAGTTGGAAGCCCGCGCGACTGAAGCCGAGTCCGGCGCGGAAGTAGCCGAACCTGAACCCGAAGAAGCTTAGCGATTACACGCCAGTCACGTCTTAGCCCGGCGCTTTGGTGCGCGGCTAAGCGTCCAATGCTGTTTTTTTAGGAGCAATCATGACCGATCAAGCCCCTGTTGCTGAAACCACAGAGCCAACGGCGGACGCGCTCACCTATTTGCAGGAGCGCTTCGGCGACGCCGTCCGGGCCGATGACCGCGAGGGTTATACCGGCATCATCGTCGCCCCGGACAAGCTGGTCGAGGTCGCTAAAGCAGTCCGCGATGACCTGGGATATCGCTATCTCTCCAGCGCCACCGCCGTGGACTACCTGGGCCGGGGCGACCATCTCGAAATGGTCTACCACACGTACCGCATCGAAGGCGGTCCGGCCCTGGTGATGAAAGCCCAGACCCCGCGCGATGACGCGACGCTGCCCACGCTCACCGGCGTGTGGCCCGGCGCGAACTTCCAGGAGCGCGAAGCGTGGGACCTGATGGGCATCAAGTTCTCCGGCCATCCCAATCTCAAGCGCATCCTGATGTGGGAAGGCTTCAGCGGTCACCCGCTGCGCAAGGATTGGCACGAGCCGTATTACGAGCAGGACCAGAAACCGTTCGACAGCCGCTGGCCGGAAGGCCACGTCTGGCGCTCTGAGCAGCACAACCCCTACGGCAAAAACGTGCAGTATCCCGCCACGTTCGACCCGTCCAGCTACGACGAGATCGCCGAAGAGCAATATTATACAGACGCCCCGCTGGGCGTTGAGATCCGCCACGAAATCGCCACCGAAACTGTCGTGGTCAGCATGGGCCCGCAGCACCCGTCAACGCACGGCGTGTTCCGCATGGTCGCCACGCTGAACGGCGAGACGATCGAATCGCTGTCGCCGGTGTTCGGGTACCTGCACCGCAACCACGAGAAGATCGGCGAGCGTAACACGTTCCTGGGCAACATGCCGTTCACCGACCGCCTGGATTACGTGTGCAGCCTGCCGAACAATCACGGCTACGCGCTGGCCGTCGAGCAGTTGCTGGCCCTGGGCCGCCGCTTTGACCCGCCAACACGCCGCGCCGAAGCGATCCGCGTGCTGGTGGTCGAGCTCACGCGCGTGCTCAATCATCTCTTTGCGATCGGTTTCCTGCTCAATGACATGGGCGCGTACTTCACGCCGATGATGTATTCGATCATCGAGCGCGAGCTAATCCTGGACTTCTTCGAGGCCCTGACCGGCAGCCGCATGATGTGCAACTACATGCGCTTCGGCGGGCTGGCCTACGACCTGCCCGAGAAGATCAAGGGCATCGCGGCCCTGACCAATGACCGCGTGCGCGACTTCGACACGATGAAGTATCTCGACGAGTTGATCAACGACCGCCTGCCGCGCGGCATAGACCAGGCCGACGAACTCGTGACGCAAAACGAGATCGTGACCAACCGCTGCATCGGCGTCGGCGTGCTGACGACCGAAGACGCGATCGCCTACAGCGCCGCCGGGCCGGTCCTGCGCGCCAGCGGCGTGCCCTACGACGTGCGCAAGGCCGAACCGTACAGCCTGTACCCCGAACTCGATTTTGACGTCGCGGTGCGGCATCATGGCGACGTGTTCGACCGGTATCTCGTGCGCCTGGACGAAATGCGCGAGAGCATCCGGATTCTCAAGCAGATCCTGCCGATCCTGGAAGACACCAAAGGACAGGACTTCTTCGCAGGAGCGAACAAGTACAACGTCCGCGCACCGGAAGGCGAATCCTACGGGCGCGTCGAAAACCCGAAGGGCGAACTGGGCTACTACGTCGTCTCCGACGGCGGGCAGAACCCCTGGCGCTATCACGTCCGGTCGCCAAGTTTCATCAACCTGACGGCCCTGGAACCGATGTGCGTCGGCCACAAGGTCGCGGACGTGGTCACCATCCTGGGCAGCATCGATATCGTGCTCGGCGAGGTGGATCGCTAGGCCACCAACTGACGGCCTTCGGCGGGTGCATCCAACGGCAGGCCGGGGGCCGGCTGCTGACAGCTTAAGGAGCGAGGCTATCTATGTACGGACAAGGAATCGCTCGTGGCCTGATGGTCACGTTGAAACATTTTGTCAACACCTACATCGAAGATATTAAATGGGGCTTCCGCCGCCACATCCCGGAGGATGCCTTCGCCGAACGCCAGGGCTTGCAGGCGCGGGGTATCTTCACGCTCGAATACCCCGAAGAGAAGCTCGCCATGCCGGAACGCTTCCGCTTCATCCCCTTCCTGGTCGTGCAAAACTACGACGACCCGGAGCGCCCCGGCTGGGACTGGTGCACAAGCTGCGGCATCTGCGCCAAGGTCTGCCCGCCGCAGTGCATCTGGATCGTGCGCGGCGAAGACCCGGAGACGGGCCGCCCCGTGCCGGAACCCGAGGAATTCTACATCGACATCGACATCTGCATGAACTGCGGCTACTGCGCCGAATACTGCCCGTTTGACGCGATCAAGATGGATCACGACTACGAGCTATCCAGCTACGACCGCACCAGCAACCACATCTACGACAAGGCCCGCCTGTCGAAGCCGCTGGATTACTGGAAGCAGATCGCCCCGGAACGCGCCGCAGCCGAAGCCGACGCACGCGGCGGCTGGGAGCACAAGAACGTGATCAAGGAGCGCCAGAAAGCCGCGCGCCAATCCAGGAGCAGCAAGGACGACTGAACGATCATCCACAAGCGAACGCATACGACCAGGGGCAGTCCCGTCGATTGCCCCTGTCGTACTTACCCGGATACCCCGGCGTGCCATCTGGCCCCGCCGGACGCTGCGTAAAAGGGAAAGTCACGTTGTACCAACAGGATGCCGAAGTGTTGTTTCCCCCGCGCGCGATCAAAGCCCTGCGCGGGCTGCGTGGCGAACGCTGGCAGCGGCTGGTCGATCACCTGCTCGCCCTGCCGGAAGGCGATCCCGACGTGCTTGCATTTACCCTGCTCATGATCCGTCTCAACGGCTGCCTGACCTGCCACGCCCACAACTATCGCGCGCTGCGCGGCTGCACGCTGTGCGCGCGCCACGCTGTGAGCCGCTTCAAAGGCTCTGACGACGACCTGGTCGCGCAGTGGACGGTCGCACGAAATGAGATCGTCCACTGGCAGGAAACGGGCATCGTCCCGCGCGTGGAGTGAAGACGCCCTGCCCTGCAGCGCCGCATCACCAAAAACACACGCGCCCACCGGCAGGCTGTCCAGCCAACCGGCGGGCGCGTTCTTGTTTTCTCCGCTGTGCTTGCGGACTAGACGGTAAACGTCGTACTGAAGTCGTTGACGATGACCGTGTACGTGCCGAATTCGAAGGAGCTATCCAGCTTGATCGTGTGCTCAAACGGTTGCAGCACCATCGGGCACACTACGTTAACGGGCTGCGTGCGCCAGATGGTGATGCTGACGACATCGCCGCTGCGCTGCTGCTCGACCGTCACCGGCAGTTCGCAGCCATCGCGGAACTGGCCCGTCACGTGCAGCATGACCTGCGCCGGGTAGGACTCCAACACCTTCACCTGCACATCCGTGATGATCGGGTAGCTGCGTTGCGCATCGCGGGACAGCGGCGGCGCTGGCGTCGGCTCGAACTGCGGCGGCGCTGGCGTCGGGCGTGCCCCGGCACCGGGGAGCGCGGCCTCGAAGGTCGTGTCGTGCACGTGGATCGTGTACATTCCGGGCGGCAGTTCCGGCATGGGGATCGTGTCGCTGTAGGGCGTGATCACCTGCGGGCAGACCGCATCCACCGGGCCGGTGCGGAACACATCCACACGGATCGTATTCCCGTCATGGCTGATCCCGGTGCTGACCGGGAAATTGCAGCCGTCAGGGATATAGCCACTGAGCACAAGCGCCGGGCCTGACGCGGTCGTGACCAGGCGCGCGTCCTCGATCACGATGTCGTACTGGCGCGTTGGTCCGGGGCCGGATACCTCCGCCTCTCCGCCGGTCACAAACCACGGGACGGATACCCCCAGGCACGACGACAGGATCAGCAGCAAGAGAAACAATATCGTGCGCATAACGAAACTCGCCTCCTCGACCGGCACGCCAGGCCGGCCTGCTCATGTTTCAGCCATCACACAGGCGGATAAACTCCTGTGTTCATTACGCCGTGCACGCGGTAAAAGTTCCGCACCGGTCCCGCTACAGACACTTGCCGATCGTCTGGCAGAGCTGCTCAAGGTGCATCCGGTCGTGCTGCGCGGTGAAGTGCGCCATCTCAAGCAACGTCGTCGGCCCAAAGATGTAATGCCGTGCCGGGCGCTGCCATTGCTCCGGCGTGAGCGTGTTCAGGTACGCGATCGTGCGCTCGCGCTCTTTGGCGAACGCCAGCGCGACCATCCATGCCTCCTCAGGGCACATGCGCGACGCGGGCGCGGGCGGCTCCTTCGGCTGTGACAGGAAGGGGTCATCCTCACGCGCGATCAACTCAAGGCGGCTGCGCTGCACGTCAGCTTCACTTTCGGCCAGATGGCACAACACCTCGATCGGCGACCATTCTTCCTCTTCCGGGCGCATGGGCCAAACGTGCGGCGGTGTCTCGCGCACGATGCCCAGCAGCGCGGCTAGGTTCCCGTTCAGGCGCGGCACGACCTGCGCCACCGTGTGCGGGAGCGGCTCCAGCGTGTCGAGCCAATGCTCGTCCTGCACGCGGGACGCGAAATCCGCCAGCCCGCCGCACCCGTCCGGCCTGGTGTCACCAGGCGGCACTTCCTCACACTCGCCGCACACCCAATACGTGCTCAACCCGGCCTTGCGCGCGGGGATGATGTCATTCTCCCAGTCATCTCCCACCATGATCGCCTCGTCCGACTGCACGCCGATACGGGCGAGAACCTCTTCGTAATACGCCGGGTGCGGCTTGGAATAATGCATGTTCTCCAGCGTGGTGACCAGCGCAAACGGGACTTCATCCACCGGCAGGCCCGCCCACGCCAGCCGCTGCTCGACCGCCGTCGCGGGGAAAAACGGGTTCGTCGCCACCACAACGCGGTACTCGCGCGCGATCAACCACTCGACCAGCCGTCGCACGCCGGGCCGCCGCTGCGTGATTGACTGAAGCTGCGGGTACACGTCGCGGTAGAACTCCTGCATCACCGCCTCGAACGCGGCGCGGTCAACGTCAAGCAACGGCATGAAGGCCGCGTAGAACGTGTCCCAGTTGGTCGTGCGCGGGTCGTCACTGTGCATCACCGCTGCCACTGCCGTGATTAACGCCTGACTGATCCCGTCATCCGTACCCAGACGGTCAGCCAGAGTCCGGCTCAGCAAGCCCATGTAATGCTTCACAAACGACTCGGTCGGGTTGCCGAGCAGCGTGTCGTCCAGATCGAGCAAGATCGCTTTAATCATCGGATTGGTCCAGCGCATCCCGGAACAGGCGCAATGCCTCATTCTCCTCGTTATCCAGCGGGCAGCCGGTGTAAGGGTCCTCAATGGGGATGTCGTGCTCGATGCACCACGCCTCAACCTTCAACTGCCGCACGAACCCTAACCACGCGCCGCGAATCGTCAACGTCAGCCGCATGTTCGGGCTGGCATTGGCGCGCACGATGTCCGGCACGGGGCATTTCGCGCAGTCCCGCGGGCGCCAGGCCAGTGATTCGGGGTTCGCCTGCACCAGCCGGCACTCCTGCATGCTGCGCCCGCGATTAAAATCTTCGTAATAATGGGGACATTCCTTGCCTGCGGGTGTACGCATCGCCTTTCCCTTCCACCAATCCGCCGTCCGCCTTCCTTGCCGATAAGCGTCATTCTGAGTGTACGCCAAGCACCCTCACGCGCCAAATGATCGGCGCGCTTTTTCGCGTGTGCAGCGGGCAACAAAAAGACCGGCGCACGACCGGTCTCTTCGCGCCGCACGGTTGCCCGCGCTACACGCGCGTGACGTATTCGCCCGTGCGCGTATCGACGCGGATCGTGTCGCCTTCTTCGACGAACAACGGCGTGTGTACCTGCAGCCCGGTTTCCGTCTTGACCGTCTTGGTCGCGCCGGTCGCCGTGTTGCCCGCCACCGCCATCTCCGCCTCGACGACTTCGAGATCGACGTTCGGCGGCAGCTCGTAGTCAATGATCTCGCTCTCGTAGGACATCAGCTTGAGCTGCGTGTTGGGCTTCAGATACAATACGTCGTCGCCAAAAAGCTCGCGGGGCATCTGCGGCTGCTCGTACGTCTCCAGGTCCATAAACGTCAGGAACACGCCGTCGTCGTACAGGTATTCGACCTGCTGCGTTTCGATGAAAATGTCCTCGACCTTCTCGCCGGAGTTAAACGTCATCTCGCGCGTGGTGCCGGTCCGCAGGTTGCGCACCTGCACGCGGACGGTCGCCCCACCGCGCGCGGTCTTGTTGTGGTGGTACTTCAGCACTTTGTAGATCTCGCCGTCCGCTTTGAAATTCGTGCCGTTACGAAGCTGGTTTGCGTCAATCATCCTCGGTTCGTCCTCATGTGGTTATCCATTCGTGATGGCGCGATCGGTCACCTGGAGCCGGGTACTGCCCGCCAAACGGCTGCTCGACCGGTTCCAGCCAGCGAGAATCACCCCTCGGCCCGATCGCCTCAGCGCGCGCTATTATACCAGGAATCGCACGGATCATATACGGGGAAAACGCCCGCAAGCCTTGCCGCCGCCCCAGGTGGCAGGCGCACCGCGCTACAGGCCAAGCTCCTCAAGCCGGCGTTTCAGGTACGTCTTGAACGAGAACAACGCGACATACGTCGTCACACCCCGGTAATTCGCGATCCAGTCGCGTGATTTGAGGTCGTGCCCGTGGGCGGCCCACAGCACATGCACTTCTCGCAGCAATGCCTCTGGAATATCGCGCGCGGCATCATCGCTGTCGAACAGCTCGCGCCCGGACGCTTTGCGCAGCAACTCGATCGTGATCTCGTCGGCGCGCGCCCAGTTCTCGTTTTGCAGGGCGTCCCGTAACGCCGCGAGGTCGTCCCCGTACGCCTGCGCGACAGGCGGCGGGACAGGTTCGTCTGAGCCGGATGCCTTGGACGTCACCGGGGCCACACCGAGGGCCGCCATCAGCTCGCCCAGCGCCCGCTCTTGATCGCGTGCAAAATCGATGTAATGCAGCACCCCCAACCGGTACGGTAGTTCGCAATTGTCGATCAAAATGGGAACCACGCGTTTTTTCTCCCGCAGGAAGTGAACCCACTCGGCCTCGACCTCCTCGGACGCGACCGACGCCGCCGAAAGCACCACGATCATCGTGTCGCAATCACGCAGCGCCTGCTGGATGGCCCGCGACCAACTATAGCCGGGACGTAGCGTCAGGTGGTCAACCCATATATCGACCTGTGCGGCCTGCAGACTGGCGGCCAACCGTGTTACGAAGTCGTCGTCAATGCTCGAATGGCTGATGAACACGCGCATCCTCTTTTCGCCCTTCCTCTAACCATGTCTGCGATCTCGCCGCGCCGAGTCGTGCATTCTATTCCCCCGCGATCCACGCTGCCGCCACGCGCGGCAGGTCTTCCAGGCGTCCGCGCTGCACCGTGCATCCCGGCAGGCTGTCGAGAAACACCTGGCCGTAGCGCTTGGTGATCACGCGGTTGTCGAAGAGCACCACCACGCCGCGATCGGTCTTGGTGCGGATCAGGCGACCGAAGCCCTGCCGGAAACGCAGCACGGCATCCGGCACAGCATACTGCATGAAGCTGTTGTCGTACTGCTCCGCGCGCGCCGCGAAGACCGGCTCGCTGGGCACGCTGAACGGCAGGCGCACGATCGCCACCACGCTCAGGTCATCTCCCGGCACGTCCACGCCTTCCCAAAACGAACGCGTGCCGAGCAACACGGCGCGGTCGGTCTTCACGAACCCGTCCAGCAGCGCTTGGCGGCTGGTCCCGTCGCTCTGGTCATAGACCGTGATATCGCCCAGCGCCAGCCGGGGCGCGATGGCCTGGGCGGTCTGGCGAAGCTGCGAATAGCTCGTGAACAACCCCAGCAAGCGCCCCTGTGTGGCCGCCGCCAGCTCGATCAAGCCGCGCTCGATCGCGCGCTGGTAGGCGTCGCGCTGGTTCGGCTCGGGAATGTCGGTCGGGATGTAGACCAGCGTGCTTGCTTCGTAGTCGAACGGCGACCCGACGACCACCTCGGCCACGTTGAACGCGTTCAGACGCTCGCGCACGTAATCGAACGTGCCCCCGGTGCGCAGCGTCGCGCTGGTCAGGATCACGCTCGACTTCGGCTCCCAGAGGTGTTGTTCCAGCAGCGGGCCGACGTGCAGCGGCGCGGCATGCACCGAGAGCCGCGTCCCGTCCTGGTCCACCTGCGCCCAGTAGATCATGTTTTCCTGCGGGTTGGATGAGAACGAGCCGATCTGCATGTGGATCTCTTCCAGGTGGCGCGCGGCGGCCCCCACGCTGGAAAGCAGATCATCGAAGTTCGGCACGTCGAACTGCTCCAGCCCTGCCAGCCCGCGCGCCAACCGGTTCATCGCCTCGGAGATGGCCGTCGTGAACCGGCTCAGCACATCCCACGCGTCCTCGACATACGCCCAATCCGGCTGCTGGCGCAGTTGGTCCGTGATGCGCACCTGGTTCATGTAGTCGCTGGCGCGGAGCTGCCCCGATCCCTGCAAGAAGCGCAGCAGCACCGCGAAATAACGCTCGACGTGATGTCCCATCAGGCTGACCGACTCCGCCACCGCCTCGACATACGCCTCGACCTGCTCGAAGTACCTGTCCGGCACGCTGCCGCGCGTGCTGCGCAGCACGTCGCTGAGCAGGCCGCGCCGCGTGTCGCCCAGGTCATCCAGACGCCGCTGGAACGCGGTCTGCGTCAACTGGAACGAAAGCCCGTTAGTCGTCGCGTCCTCCAGGTGGTGCGCCTCGTCCACCACCAGGTAGCGGTATTCCGGCAGTACGCGGTTGCCGATCTGCACATCGGCCAGCAGCAGCGCGTGATTCACCACCAGGATGTGCGCGGATTCTGCCGCGCGGCGGGCCTTGTAAAAGGGACATGCACCGCCCATCTGCTCGCCGCAGCGTTCCAGCGTGCAGCCTTCGTCCTGCGCGCTCAGGCGCGACCAGACGGCGTTTTCCTCGAACCCACGCAGCGATATCTCGCCCTTGTCGCCGCTGTCGGTCTCCAGCAGCCAGACCAGGATCTTCGCCAGCACGCGCACCTCGCCCACCGATGTCGGCCCCCGGCGGCGCAGCGTCGCCAGCCGGCGCGGGCACAGGTAGTTGCTGCGCCCTTTGACGACCGCCGCCTCAAACGCGATGCCGAGCACGTCGCGCAGCAGCGGCAGGTCGCGGTTCATGATCTGGTCCTGCAAATTGATCGTGGCGGTACTGATCACCACGCGCTCGTTGTTCAGTGTCGCCCAGTGGATCGCCGGGATCAGGTACGCGAGCGACTTCCCGACGCCCGTCGGGGCCTCGACCAGCATGTGTTCGTCTTCGTTGATCGCCGCGACCACCGCGCGCAGCATCTGCACCTGTTCGGGCCGGTGCTCATAGCCGGGGAAGTACGCCGCCATCACCCCATCCGCCTCAATGAGCGCCGCGAGTGCGTCCTCGTCGAGCGCGGTCCGGGTTGCGTTCGGGCGCAGCGGTCGCCAGGGCTGGCGGTCCGGCTCGAACAATTCATCCGGCGAGGTGCGGCGGAACTCGCGCGGGCGCGGGCGCGGCTCGGTGAGCGCGGTCTTGCTGCGTTCCTGCAGCGCCGCGATGAACACCGGCTTGGCGCTCCACTCGACCTCGCGCGCCATGTCCACGATCTCGCGCAGCGTGTCCAGTGGCAGGTCCATGATGCGCTCCCACAGCCGGAAGTACAGCCGCCCGGTCGCGACCGCATCATCCAGCGCGCGGTGGGCGCGTTCCAGCTCCAGGTCGAGCTGGTTGGTCAGGCTATTGAGGTTGTAGCGCGGCGCGGTCGGCAGCATCACCGACGCAAGTTCGTAGGTATCCACCGCCAGGTTTGACCCGCCGATCGCGTAACGCGCCAGGAAACCCATGTCAAAATCGACGCGGTGGCCGATCACAGGGCAGTTGCCGATGAACGCCCGCAGATCGTCGAGCACCTCGCGGATCGCGGGCTGCCCGATCAGGTCGTCAGTGCGGATGCCCGTGATCGCGGAGATACGCTCCGGCACGCTGCGGCCCGGGTTGATCAGCGTGCTGAAGGTCGCCAGGACCTCGCCATCGCGCATCCGCGCCGCGCCGATCTCGATGATGTCGTCCGTGTCCTGGTTCAGACCCGTCGTCTCCAGGTCCAGAGCGACGATTTCGTCGCGCATAACGTCAAACTCCGTTTCTAGCTGGTAAACACGCCTGCAGCGTGTGCCGCCACCGCGCCGCAATCGCGCCGAGGGCCGCTGAAGGATTCGCCGGATTATTGTATCACACCCCGCCGCGTTTCGAACGGGTATTCGGGCCGGTCTTCGGATGGCGGTATAATACACACGAGGTAAAGCAGCGACACCTGCAAAGGATCAACGATGGAACTGAGCGACGTATGGAACGCTGTCGAATACATCCGCAACGACGACGAGGAGATCGTCGCCGTGCGGGTGCCGATCGACAAGTGGCGTTTCTTGCTGGACCGCGTGCAGGCAATGGAAGACAAGGAAGCCGCGCGCCAGCGCCTCGCCAGGCTGCGCGGCAAACAGCAAGACGATCAGGCGGATACCTGAACACCAACAACACAGGGCGATCCCGCCGGGGGATCGCCCTGATCGCTAGCAATATGTGGGACAAGCGTGCCGCACAGCGGCGTAGAGAACGCGCTTACTCGCTTGCGCCCTCGTCGCCGGATGGCTCATCCGCAGGCTCCGACGTCGGTTCTTCGGTCGGCTCCTCGGTGGGTTCGTCAGCCGGTTCTTCCTCAGGTTCTGTCGCTTCTTCGGCGGCCTCGGCATCAGCATCCTCAGCTTCCGCGCCGGTGTCGTCTGTTTCGGTTGCCGCTTCCGCGCCGTCCTCGTAGGCCGCCAGCATCTCGTACACCGCGTCGCGTTCGGCCAGCTTGAGCGCGTCGAAGTCGAACCCGGCGGCGTTCAGCGTCTCGTACTCCGCGAGCATGTCATCACCGAACATGTGCCACACCAGCGCGCGCAGCATCGCGTTATCGGCCAGCGCGTCGCGATTCACGTAGTAGCGCTGCGGGTACGCCAGCGGGTACGTGCCGTTCATGATCGTGTCCGGGGTCGGCGCGACGCATTCGCCCTCGCCCTGCACCGGCACCAGGTACACGTCCGCGCCCGCCGCCTGCAGATCGCTCCACCAGAGATAGGTCATGCCGTTGTCGGTGTTGGCGACGCCTTCCGCGCGGTAAACCGGGTCGGCATCTTCGGTCACGTCACGGCGCATGGCGAAGCTCAGCTCACCGATCAGGTGGAAGATCAAGAAATCCGTCTCGCCCGTGCGGCGCGGCGGCACGACCAGCAGGATCGGTTGTTCGGGCCAGCCCGGGTTGACCGCGTCCCACGACTGCACCGGCGGTTCTTCATCGCTGCCAGCACGCAGCAGCGCAGCAGCGGATGCGCTGTCCATACACGCGATCGCGTCATTGGCCGCCGGGACCGCGATCACCAGCGCGTCATAGCCCAGGTCCAGCACGTAAGGATCGATGCCGTTCTCCGTGCACAGCGCCTGTTCTTCGGCAGACGGCTCGCGCGTGGTCTGCACGATATCCACTTCGCCGCTGCAGAACGCCTGCCAGCCCTGCGTATTGCCTTCAATACGCTCGTCGACCGTCGCGCCGGTGAAGCGCGAGGTGAATGAACGAACCAGCGTGTTCGTCAGTTCGCGCAGCATCGCCGTGCCCGCGATCTGGACCGTGCCTTCCGCGTCCGCGCTGAGCGTGACCGGCGTCAGCGGGCGCGAGAACGTGCGGCCCGTGTTGCCGGTGGTGACGTTGTTCAGCCCGTATTCGTACGTACCCGCGTCGGCCAGGGTGTAGCCCTGCTCCGGCACGATCGCCGCCGCGCCGTTCTCGTCGGCCAGCACAAACTGCATAAAGGCCTGCACCCCAGGCTGTGCGGCGCTTGCGGCGTTCAGATACAAGTAATCCGCGCGCGCCAGCGGGTACGTCCGCGTGCCGAGCGCGCTCAACGTGGGGGCGACGCAGTCCCCGGCCTCAGTCTGCAGTTGCAGCGGCGACACCTCGGCCAGTGTGTCGAGCGCTTCGTACTGCGCCAGCGACATATAACCGAAAGCGTTCGCGGCTTCTTCCTGCACCGTCTCGACCAGCACGGCGGGGTCGTCGACCGCTGTGATATCGTCGCGCAGCCTGCCGGCGGGGATCAGGTCAGCAAACAGCGTCGCGGTGGGCATGAGCGCGTCCGGGCCGTAAAAGCTCACCGGTTCGTTATAGTCTTCCGCGCCGAGATCGCTCCACTGCACCTCTTCCGGCGCGCCAAACGCCCACACCTCGTACACCGCGTCCGGCGCGGTGCAGGTCAGGCCCGCGTCGGGCGTCGCCAGCAACACGACCGCTTCATAGGCCAGCACAACTTCGATGAATGCCTGGTCGTTGTTGGCGCACGCTTGAATCTGTGTGTCGCTGATCGGGTCGGTGGACATCACCACGTCCACGTTGCCCTGGCACAGCTCGCTGAAACCGGTGTTCTGGCCGCCACGCGGATCGATCGTAACGGCGGGCGCATCGGGGTACTGCTCGGCAAACGCATCGCGCAGCGCGATCACCAGCGGTTCGAGCTGGTTCGTCCCCATGATCGTGACAGGAGTCTCGCCCTCGTCATCCTGTGCAGCGGTGGGATGCACGCCCAGCGGAAAGACCGCCGCCGCGATCAGCGCGAGTAATACGACAGGCCGGACCAAACGCCAGAAAGTCGGCATGGGTGGTTTTCCTCCAAATTCAGTAGCCAATACACACAACACGCGCGCCCTTGCACGCGCTCAAAATCTCTTCATGACCGGCTGCCAGCCCGCGACGACAGACGCCGCCGACAAACAGCCAGCATACCAGAGAAGATTGTACACACTCGCGGGAATATGTCCAGAACCAGGTCAAAGCGCGGATGCAGCCAGCACGCCGCCCACACCCGGCAAACGGCCCGCGGCATCCAAAAATTTCGCCTCTACGCGCCCTGATCGTACAATATACTTCGCTGCGCACCGACCGTAACACCGCCGGGCGCGCGACTGTGCATCCTGTTAAGCTGGAGACACATGCCAGGATGACGTATCATAGAGGCACGTCCAGAACACACGAAAAGCGACCTGCAATGCGCTTACCGTACATCAACCGCCACCTGATCGCGCTCACCGCTGCCATGCTGCTGATCGCCGGGCGCGGCTTCTCTGCCGCGCACGCCCGCCCGATCAAGCCGGACACGTTCCCGCAGGTGATCGGCACGCCCGGTGCGCTGAGCGCGTACTGGCACGATCAGCGTTGGACCGCCGACGACCAGTATGCCTGTGCGCTGTACGCCCAGGCGAGCGTGCTGGAAGCGTTCGGTTACGACTTTGAGGAAGAACTCGCTGCTGCGCGCATCCTGGGCATCGCGCAAGGCTGGTACCTGCCGGGCGAGGGCACGATCGGTCTGGGGCAACCCCTGCGCGCGCGTGGCATCGCTTTCGAGGTACACAGCAGCCCGCTCGACCCGCCGGTGCCGCCGGACCGGGCGCTGTGGCGGTTGCAGTTGGCGCTGGCGGCGGGCCGTTACGCGCTGGTGAACGTCAACGCGCAGGCGCTGAGCTATTATCGCGGTTCGGCAGTGCGCTGGCACACGCTGTGGATCACGGGCCTGCGGCTCGACGCGAACGGCATCCCCACCACCGTGATCGCCAACGACAGTTATCGTGGCGCGGCAGTGGAATACGCAGTGGACGAATTTCTCGACGCGTGGGGCCACACCACCAACTTCTACGGCATCTTCGTCACCCCGCGGGAAACAGCTCACGTCCCGCAACCAAACCGCCCCCGCCTGCACCCGGAATATCCGTTACCGTCGCACCTGCAAGGTTACCCATGATCAACGACTTCCCCCTACCCGCCGAGTTGAACCCGCTGGCGCGCGCGTGGTGGGCGCTGATCCGCCTTGGTTTCCGGCTGCTGTATAACGAGATGGCGTTCACCTACGACGCGGTGAGCTGGATCGTCAGCCTGGGCCAGTGGCGCGACTGGCAACGCGCCGCCCTGGCCCACCTCGACGCCCCGCCCGGCGCGCGCGTGCTCGAACTGGCGCACGGCACCGGGAACATGCAGATCGACCTGCGCACGGCAGGCTACAACACCGTCGCGCTCGACCTCAGCCCGGCGATGGGCCGCATCGCGCGCGCCAAGCTGCGCCGCTGGGGCTACAACCCGCGCCTGGTGCGCGGCATGGGCCAGGCGCTGCCGTTCCGCACGGGGACGTTTCCCGCAGTGATCAGCACCTTCCCCACGCCGTTTATTATGGACCCGCGCACGCTGCGCGAGATCCGCCGCGTGCTGCAACCGGGCGGGCGGCTGGTGATCGTGTTCGGCGGCGTGCTGACCGGCAAGACCATCGCGGCGGAAGCGCTCGAACTGGCGTATCGCGTCACGGGGCAGCGCGGCCCCTGGCCCGGCGATCTCGACCAGCGCCTGGGCGATGCCGGTCTCAGCGGGCAGGTTGTCGTCGAATACCTGCCGCGCAGTGCCGCCTACCTGCTGGTCGTGGATGGCTGATCCGGCCCCAACCCTGCTATGGTTGAATCGTAAGCATATCACCATAGGCAAGGCAGGTTAGGAAAGGACTCCCCAATGCGACACCGGCTCCCCCAACGCAGCATCATCGCGTGCGCCCTGATCGCCGTTCTGCTGGTCGCGGCAGGCGCGCTCTACGCGCAAGATGGCGGCGACGAGCGCCCCGAAGACCTGATCGAAAGCTACACCTTCCGCCCGATCGACGACATCATCAGCGCGCCGCTGGAGGTGACGAATTTCGCGCCGGACGGCACCGCGACGCTGCCGCTGACGACGAGCATCCCGGTGGCGTGCACCGCCGTCTACGGCACAACGACCGACTTCGGGTCGCTGACGCTGGACCAGGACATGGCGGGCGGCACGCACACCGACCATAACCCGCTGCTCACGGGCCTGGAACCGGAGACACAATACTATTTCCGCGTGCAGGGCGTGGACGATTCCGGCGTGGTGTATCTCTCCGAGATCATGACCTTCACCACCCCGGCATTTGAGCAGGCCGCGATCACCAACCTCGCAGCGCCGGAACTCGGCGCGACGATCACCGGCTACAGCAGCGCGTTTGGTGGCGCGGCGCTCAACGATCCCTGGGGCGCGGGCATGGCCTTCGACAACAGCCCGAATACCGCGTGGTCCAGCGATGGCGATGGCGATGACGCGTGGATCGAGGTCGCGCTGCGCCAGCGCGCGCGGATCGACGCGGTCGAGTTCTGGACGCGCAGCATGGCGAACAACACCGCGCAGATTTTCAGCTTCAAGATCGTGACCGGCGAGGGCGAGGAGTACGGTCCCTTTGAGCTGGACGACGCCGCGCAGAGTTACCGTTTCGACGTCGACATCGAGGCGCAGACGCTGCGCTTTGAGGCGGTGGAGACCAACGGCGGCAACACCGGCGCGGTCGAGATCGCGGTCTACGGCGAGTTCGTCGAGTAACGCCGCACGCGACGCGAATCAATGCGGGGCGATCCGCACAATATGATCGCCCCGCCGTCTGGTTGAATGTAGCGAACCGGTGTCAGTCCCCCGTCGACTCGACCGCCGCCGCCGCCGGTGCCGCCTCGCTGATGCGCGTCTCCGGCACAGCGACGCCCGCCTGCTCCGCTTCCAGCACGCGCTCCAGCGCCGTGATGCCGACCTCGATCATGCTCAGGTCCGGCTCGCGCGTGGTGAGGTGCTGCAGCGCGAGGTTCGGCTTGACCACGAGCTGCACCAGCGGATTGTCAAGATGCGTCGCGGTAAAGCGGATCACCTCGTAGGCGATCCCGGCGATCGGGAAGATCAACCCCACGCGGCTCAACAGCAACCAGCCCAGCGAATCCGGCCTGCCGGTGACGATGTGCACCAGCACGCTGAGCACGACCAACGTCAGCAGGAACGCCGTGCCGCAGCGCGGGTGTTCGATCGGGTAACGCTGCACGATTTCCGGCTCCAGTTTCGCGCCGTCCTCGTAGGCGTTGATCGTCTTGTGCTCCGCGCCATGATAGCCGAACAGCCGCTTGACATCTTCCATCCAGCCGATGGCCCAGATATAGCCGATGAACAGCGCCAGTTTGATCACGCCCTCGATGATGTCCGCCACGAGCTTGCTGTCCAGCCCGGTGAGCGACTTCACCGCCGCGGATGCCGCCGCCGGGAGCACGAAAAACAGGCCAATGCCCAATGCCAGCGAAAACGCGACCAGGCCAACCCCGGCAGCACCTTCCAGAGAGAAGTCGACGTCCTCTTCCTCTTCCAACGCGACATCTGCCGCCCACATGAGCGCGCTCGTGCCCAGCACCAGCGCGTCCCACAGCAGCACCAGCCCGCGCACAAAGCGCAGCTTGGCGATGCGCCCGCGATATAGCGCTGCATTGAGCGGGACTTCTTTCGTCACGATGCCGCCGGACGGGTTGCGCACCGCGACCGCCGCGACGTAACGCCCGCGCATCATCACGCCCTCGATCACCGCCTGCCCGCCATACCAGAACGCAGGCTGCTTCTTCTCGTTCTCGTCCGCGTCCAGGGCTGGATCGGGCTGTTTGGGGGCGTCCGGATGCCGCACGGCGTCATCTGCAGCGTTCGCCAGCACAGCCGCGCCGACCATCGCCGCAAAACGCACGCGCCGCCACGTCCGCCGCGCGGATTTGACCACCTGGGCCGCGCCCAGCGCAAAACCGCCATAAGGATTCTGCATACCAATTCGCTCCAACGTTAAGTTTCACCGGTGATTGCTATGCACCATTCTTGCACGGCGGGCGCGGCTCCGCAAGATTTGCACGCGCACCCGGCAGGCGATCCGCGCACCGCTAGACGATCAGCCCCATCGAGAGGTAATCGAAACGCGTGCAGAACCCCGCAGCCAGGGCCGCGTTGATCGTCGGGCGCTGCCAGTGCGGGACCGCCAGCTCGACACGTCGCCCCGGCGCGAGCGCCAGCGTGCGCTCGAGCGCCAACGTCACCAGCGCGGGCGCGATCGCCCCGTGCGCCGGGTCGAGTATCAACACGATGGTGTTCATCCCCCCGTCACGCGTGCGCACCCGGCACACGATATGCGCCACGACCTGCCTATCGGCGCGCCGCCGCACCCGAAACGCGTGGGGCCGCGCCCCTGTCGCGCGGAAGATCAACGGCAGCAGCGGGCGCAAGACGGCAGGCTGGCGGAACGTCCCCGCTTCGACCGGGCGATAGCGCCGCACCGTCTCCGGCGTGATGCGTTCCGCCAGCGCGTAAGACGGGCGCCAATCGTACAGCCGCGCCGGTTCCAACGTGTAATCATCCGGCAGCGGCGCGCGTGCCAGCGGGCTGTTCGCCTCATAGAGCAGCTGGCTCTCGCCGGAAAAACGCTCAAAGCCCAGCGTCTCGTACAGCCTCATCGCCGGGACGTTGCCGTCCACCACGTCAAGCATGATGCGTGCCGCGCCGCGCTCGCGCGCATATTCGACCGACGCTTCGACCAGCGCCCGCGCGATCCCGCGCCGCCGGTATTCCGGCAACACCGAGACATTGCCGATCACCCATTGAGCGGTATCCCCACGCCGCAGCACATTCGCCACGCCGACCGCTTGTCCGTCTTCCTCCCAGATGTACCCGCGCAGCACGTCGCGCATGGGCGCGTAAACCATCTGGACCACGCGAATCAACGGCCAAAGCCGCCGGACGCCCTCAAGTGACTCGATCAGGCTCTCGGCTTCGTCGTGCTGGATGCTCCAGTCTGTGTTTTCCGGATACTGGAAGCTGGGCGGGATGACATCGATCAGGACGGGGATATCATCCGGTAGTCTGAAAGGACGTATGGGCATCTTCTGTCGGTTCCTTTTGAGGTATGGCTCGCCAAAACCTAATGGCGTTTCCAGTCTATACGCACGCGGAGGGCTTACGTTGCTCCCGGCATGTACGGCCATAAACTTAAGAATCATCTTAGAATTTTGCCGCAAACCGCGTAAGGCCGGTCATGGTTGTGCTAAAAACGTGGTGAAGGACGACATTAACAGGCCGGACCAAGATGGCCGCTGGCGCGCACACGAAAGCCAACTTCGTCCCGCGCCAGCAGACGACACAAGATACCAGCACAGGAAGGTGTGCAGCAATGAAATGCCCGACCTGCATAACCGACGACCTTCGCCGCGCCGAACGCGAAGGCGTCGAGATCGACATCTGCAACAATTGCGGCGGCATCTGGCTGGACCGGGGCGAACTCGACCTGCTTCTGGATCAGACGTGCGCGGATTCCGCCAGGCGTGACGCGCCCCGCAAGCGCGAGCGTCACGACCGCTTCCGGCGCTTTCGCCGCGCCTACGATGGCGATTTCGGCGGCCCGGCATGAGCAACGCGTTCACTCGCCAGCACCGCGCGCCGGATGAGCCACATCCCGGCCCCACACCCGATCCCCAGCAGCAACGGGAGCCCGGCATACCACGCGGGCGGAAGCCCCGCATCGCGCAGGCGGAACAGCGCCAGCGGCTCGGTGTGCCCGTGTAACAGGCGTTCCCACGCCGCGACGGGCAATGCGTCCCGCACCTGCCAGTTGACGCGGTCCACGCCCGCCGCAGTCTCGGCGATCTGCGCGTAATGCGGGGTGATATCAACCAGCAACGCCGGGAGATTGACCAGCACGCCCGCCAACACCAGCACGCCAAACGCGATCCGCCACGCGGCGCGGTCCGGCAACACGACCAGCGGAAGCAGACTCAACGGGATCAACGGCACCAGGAAGCGCGGCCCCCAACTCCAGCCGCCATCCCAGGCCCACCACGTCCCGAACACCAACAGTGCGGGAACCCATGCCAGGACCAGGAACCACGCCAGGCGCGGCGCAACACGCCGCAGGCGCGGCCACAGCATCACGCCGAGCAGCAGCGGCGGCGCGTGCCAGGCGATCCCCTTGCCGGGACTGACCAACAGCCCGGCCACGCCTTTCCACGCCGGCGTGGTGAAGCCCTCACCCGCATAACCTGACGCCAGCGGGTCGCCAAACCGCAGCGCATTGTGCGCAAGCACGATCGCCAACCCCGGCACCGTCCCCAACGCGAACACCGCCCACCGCCCCGCGCGCTGACGCCCGCTGGTGCTCGACCCGCTCAGCCACACGAGCGCGGGGATGTATACCCCAAATGCCGCCCGCGTCGCGATCCCCAGACCCGCCACGATCCCCGCGAGCAAAACGTGCCAGGCCACCGAACCGTCCCGACCGGGACGTGCTACGAGCAAGGCTGCGCTCCACGCCAGGGCGCACGCCAGCACCGCTTCCGCGAACAGCGTTCGCCCGTACCACCACAGCGGCGACGCGAGTCCTGCCGCCAGCGCGATCCGCAGCGCTGCCCGCAGCGCCACATCCGGCACGCCGTGCAGCCCTGCCCACACACTCCCCGCCAGCGCCAGACCTGCCGCCAGTGCCGGGACGAACAGGACCGCTATCGCCGCGACCCGGTAGCGGTGCGCCGCGTTGATCGCCGCCACCCAATCCCCCGCCACGTAAAACGGGACCATCAGCAGCGACAGTCCCGGATCGTATTTGCTATACCACGCGCCAGCTTGCCCCGGCACGATCTGCGGCAGGCCGGGATCGCGGGCCAGGGCAAACGCGTGCCGTTCGACGAGCGCGGCAGTGGTCTGGAACATCACCTCGCCGTCGCTGCTGTAAAATCCGTTCGCGATGCTCAGCGCGTACAGGCACGCGAACAGCAGCCCCACGCCTGCCGCCGCGCGGCGCAGCGTCACAGCCACCGCCGCACCCCGGCGCGATATCCGGCCCACGTCCCCCGGAAGCGTGCTGCCAGCCGCCGTTCTTCCGGCGCGATGAACAGGCGATCCACCGCCAGCACGAACCCCGGCACGACCAGCAGCGGTGCCAGCGTGCCCAGGATCGCCGCGCAGCCCGCCACCACGCACCCAAAGCCCAGGTAAACCGGGTGGCGCGAAATGCGGAACACGCCGCCCGTCACCAGGGCCGACGGCACCCCGCGCGTGTGAGTCGTGGTGCGCGCCCGTTTCAGCGCGCGCACACCGGCATGGTGCAACGCCATCCCAACCGCGACCGGCACCAGGCCCAGCAGGTTCCAGGGCAGCGCCAGCAGCCGCGCGACCGGCAGCGCGAGATGCAGCAGTGCCATCATGACGAGCGCCGCCAACAACACGTGTGGCGGCTGCAAACGCTTCAGCATGATCCCACCTCGCAACCGTCCCCCAGGTCACGGCCCGTGTGTGTGGCAAGGAATGGCGCGCTCCCATTCACGAATCGCTTACCTTCGGCGCACCGTGCCTATCTCACACGGCGCATAGTTCCCGCACCAACCCCGGCAGGCGGTCAGGCGTCACCTTTGCCCGACGGTCGCAAGTCCTGAATGTTCAACTGTAATTTAACATTCCCATTCCACTCGTTGATCTCCAGGTGGTACAGCGCGTCGATGTAGCGCGGCATGTGGTCGGCCCAACCGCCCTGTTTGAAGGCGATCGCGTCGATCGTGCGCGCACCACCGGCGGCAAGTTTCAGCTTCAGGTGCCGCCCCTCGCGGCCCACGCGGCGGAAATCGTTCACCTCCAACCGCCGCGTGAGCAGCACCGGAGACCCGTTCTTCGCGCCGGTCGGCTCCAACCGCCGCAGCGCCTCGGCCAGGTCCATCGTCAGGTCATTGAACGGTACCTCGGCGTCGATATCGATTGACGGGCGCAGGTCTTGCGCCACGAGTTGGCGTGCCGCGATCGCGGTCAACCGCTCTTTCAGCGCGGGGATGTTTTCATTGGCGATCGTGAAGCCTGCCGCCTGCGCGTGCCCGCCGTGCCGCACCAACAGTTCGGCGCACTGATCCAGCGCCGCCGTGATATTAAATTTCGGGATGCTACGGCACGACCCGCGCGATTCGCCCTCCCCCTGTTCGATCACGACTGACGGGACGTAGAATTCCTCGCACAGACGCCCGGCGACCAATCCGACGATGCCCGGCTTGAAGTTGTCATTCGCGGCGAAGATCAGCGGCACGTCATCAGCGCTATCCTCAAGCGCCCGCGCGCGCGCGATCTCGACCGCCTCCAACGTCAGCGCCTGGCGCTCGGCGTTGATCTCTTGCAGGCGTTGGGCCAACCGCCCCGCCTCCGGCATGCTGGCGACCAGCAGATCATACGCCAGCATCGCGCTTTCCAGCCGCCCGGCGGCATTGAGTCGCGGGCCGAGCATGAAGCCAATGCTCGTCGTGTTGATCTTGCCCGGCTCGACGCGTGCGACCAGCGCCAGCTCGTAGATACCGGGGCGCTGCGCGCGGTTGAGCACCGACAGCCCGCGCCGCACCAGCTCGCGATTTTCCAGCCGGTCCAGCGGCGCGAGGTCCGCGACCGTGCCGAGCGCGACCAGGTCGAGCAGATCGTCGAGGTTGAACGCCGGCTGGCGGCGCGACTGCGCCTGTTCGGCGCGGAACAGCGCATCGGCCAGCTTGTACGCGACCCCAACCCCCGCGAGCATATCCTCCGGGTAGCCGTTGGTGCGGCCCTCTTCCAGGCGCAGTTTCGCGTCGATCTTGGGATCGATCACCGCCAGCGCGGGCGGCAGTTCGTCGCCCACCGAGTGATGGTCGGTGATGATGATATCCAGCCCCAGCCGATTACCGTAGTCCACTTCTTCGACCGAGCGAATCCCGCAGTCAACAGTGATCACCAGGCCCACGCCCGCGTCTTTGAGCGTACGCAGCGCGTCCCGGTTCAGGCCATAACCCTCTTCCTCGCGGTCGGGGATGTACGGCTTCACGTCTGCCCCCAGCGCAGCGAGCGCCTGGGCCAACAGCGCGGTGCTGGTCACGCCGTCCGCGTCGAAATCACCATACACGGCGATCAGCTCGCCGCGCTTGATCGCTTGACGAATCCGCTCGACGGCATCTGACATCCCGTGCAGGTTGAAGGGGTTATGCAGCACGGAATCGCTGCCTTCCAGGAACACGCGCGCCTTTTCGGGCGTGTCCTGGCCCCGGTTGTATAGCACCTGCGCCATGACGGGATGGTACCCTTGCAGGCGGCTGCTGGCATCCGAAGGTATCGGCGGCAGCATCCGCCAGCGTTTCACGGTATTAACATGATTCGGCACAATCTCCCTCAAACGGTGTGTGAATGTATCGTGTTTTGATTGCCTCATGTTAACACGCGCAAATTGCATCCGGCAAATCATCCCGCAGCCCGAAACGCAGTCCGGCTGAGCGTGCGGGCCGGTAGCCAACCCCGCCGGGGAAACAAGAACGGGGCGCGTGTGTGCGCCCCGGACATTATCATCGCCGCTTACGGCAGCAGGATGTGGGGTCAGCCGTCCTGTTCCTCAGGGAAGATCGCGCTCACGGTCAGTTCAAAGCCCGGCAGCACCTCGCCACCCGAAAGTTTACCGTCCCGGCCAATGACCTGTGCGGGCTGCCCCGGCGCGTGGATTTCGACTACCTGCTTTTCCGGCTCCACAACCCAGACGACCGTCCCCGCGGCGAGGTAATTGCTGAGCTTGATCCGCAGCGAGTTTAGGTTATCGGATGGTGATATCACTTCAACCGCTAGATCAGGCGGGTTGGGGTTGTACCCTTGCCGGACCAGTTGCCGCTGTTTTTCTTTGGAGATGAACGCAACATCCGGCGCGTAACGCTCGCCAGACACCACATAACCACCGGCTTCACCGGTCAGGTGGCCGATCGGGTTTTCCGTCAGGTAGATGAAGATGAACCCATTAATGCGCGAGGCAATCTGCGACCCGTAAGGATTTGAAGGCGACAAGACAATCTCCCCCCCGATATACTCATACAGCCGTTCCGCGTTTTCCGGCTGCATGACGAAGCGGTCGAACTCTTCAACCGTCATTTTACGCTGCACACCAACCGCCATGATTCCAACCCTCTCAACAGTCTGCTTTGTTCATATTGTACACCACACCGCCGCGTGTCTGGCGAACACACATTCACGCCGAACCCTCGTCCCCCGCGTCATCCTCGCCCACCAGCCGCTTGAGTTCGTACAGCTTGGTGATCGCGTCCAGCGGCGTGAGCTCGTCGACGTTGATCTCCTTGACGTACTTCACCACCGGGTCGGGATCGGTCTGGAAGAACGACAATTGCCGCGGCCCTTCCCGCTGCTCGCGCGGCTTGATCACGAAATCGCCGCCCGCCGCTTCAAGCTCCTTGAGGATCTCGTTGGCGCGCATGACGACCGCCTTCGGGATGCCGGCCAACTGCGCCACGTGGATACCATACGAGCGATCCGTGCCCCCCGGCATGAGCCGGTGCAGAAACACGATCGAGTCCCCCTCTTCGGCCACCGCGACGTTGTAGTTACGCACGCCGGGCAGGATGTTCGACAGCGCGGTGAGTTCGTGGTAGTGCGTGGCGAACAGCGTGCGCGCGCCGAGCCGGGGATTGTTGTGAATATGCTCGACCACCGCCCGCGCGATCGCCATGCCGTCGTACGTGCTGGTGCCGCGCCCGATCTCGTCCAGGATCAGCAGGCTGCGCCGCGTGGCGTGCGTGAGGATCAGCGCCAGCTCGACCATCTCGACCATGAACGTCGATTGCCCCGCGTGGATTTCGTCCTGCGCGCCGATGCGCGTGAAGATGCGGTCCGCCAGGCCGATCGCGGCTTCCCGTGCCGGCACGAACGACCCGATCTGTGCCATCAAGGTGATCAGCGCCACCTGCCGGATGATCGTGCTTTTACCGGCCATGTTCGGCCCGGTGATGATGTGGATGCGTTCGTGCGCGTCGAAGTGCGTGTCGTTGGGCACAAAACGCTCGCCGCGCAACGTCTGCTCCACGACCGGGTGCCGCCCGTCCTTGATATCGAGGATGTCCTCTTCGGTCAGCACGGGGCGCACGTAGTCCTCACGCGCGGCGACCTCCGCCAGCGACGCGAACACGTCCAGCCGCGCGAGCGCCGCTGCCGTGCGCAGCAGCGCCGCCGAACGTGACTTGACCTGCGCG
This sequence comes from uncultured Anaerolineaceae bacterium, assembly GCA_964425755.1. Classification (GTDB taxonomy): domain Bacteria; phylum Chloroflexota; class Anaerolineae; order Aggregatilineales; family Aggregatilineaceae; genus CAYRNY01. The sequence continues at coordinate 156,782 of CAYRNY010000005.1, read as the reverse complement.
CACAGTTCGTCAAACAGGCGCTGTTCGATCTCCAACTGGCGTTCGTCCGCGTTGAGGATCAGCGCCTCGTATTCCTTGAGGTCCGGCGTGATGTAACGCTCGGCATTGACCAGCGTCTGCTTGCGCACGTACTCTTCCGGCACCTTGTCGCTGTTGGCCTTGCTGACCTCCAGGTAATAGCCGTGCACCTTGTTGTAGCCGACCTTGAGACTCTTGATCCCGGTGCGCGCGCGTTCGGCGTCTTCGAGATTGGCGACCCACTCTTTCGCGTCGCGGCTGGCAGCGATCACGCGGTCCAGTTCGGGCGAATAGCCTCTGCGGAACGCGCCGATCGTGTTCATCACGGCGGGCGGATCGTCCACCAACGCGCGCCGGACCAGGTCCACCACGTCGCTGCACGGGTCGAGTTCGTCGTGGATGTCGCCCAGCGCTGCCGCCGGCGCGATCACGTCCTTCAGGTCCGGCACAGCTTCCAGCCCGTCCGCCAGCGCGAGCAGGTCGCGCGGCCCCACACGCCCCATGAGCAGCCGGTTCGTCAGCCGTTCCAGGTCGCTGACCGGGCGCAGCGCCTCGCGCACGGACGCGCGCCCTGTGCCGGAACTCGCCAGCGCCTCGACCGCGTCAAGCCGCGCTTCTAACGCGGCGCGGTCCAGCAGCGGCTGCCCGATCCACGTGCGCAACAAACGCCCGCCCATCGGTGTGATCGTGCGGTCCAGCACGCCGAGCAGCGATCCCCGCGTGCGCCCCTCGCGGATCGTGCTGGTCAGCTCAAGGTTGCGGCGCGTGGCGGTGTCCAACGTCATGAAGCTGTGCGTCGAATACGAGCGCAGTTCGACGAGCTGCTCGAGCGTGCGGCGCTGCGTCTCTTCGAGGTACGCCAATGCTGCGCCCGCCGCGCGGATCGCCAGCGGCTTGTCCCGCAAACCAAACCCCGCCAGCGTGGATACCTGGAAATGGTCGAGCAGATTCTGCCGCGCGAACCCGTGTTCGTAGCGGTAATCCGGCAGCGGCGTGATGTGCGCGCCCGGCGGCAACGAGATGCCGCGCTCCGCCCACGACGCGGGCAGCAGCACCTCGCGCGGTTCGAGCCGCGCCAGTTCTTCGACCACGCCTAGCGGCGCATCCTCACCGTCGAACTGCGTCGCGGCAAACTCGCCCGTGCTGATGTCAACATAAGCCAGCCCGACCGCCGCCCAGCCGTCGCCGTTGCTGTCCGGCTCCGGGGCCAGCGCCAGCAGGTAATTGTTTTTCGTGTCCGGCAGCATGCCCGGTTCGGTCACGGTGCCGGGCGTCACCACGCGGGCCACTTCGCGCGGCGTGAGGCCGTCCACCGGCTCGCTGCCGACCTGCTCGATCACGGCGACGTGGTGACCGCGCTCGACCAGCTTGGCGATGTATCCCTCAACGGCGTGATGCGGGACGCCGCACATCGGCACGCGCTCGCCTTTCTTCACCGGGCGGCTGGTCAGCACGAGGTCTAGCTCGCGCGAGGCGATCTCGGCATCGCGGTCGAACATCTCGTAAAAATCGCCCAGGCGGAACATCACGATCGCGTCGGGGAACTGGGCCTTGAATTCGAGATACTGGCGGCGGGAGGGAGTTACTTTAGCCATTCGTTTTCTCAATTCTCGACTTTTGGGTTAAGATCGTGCAAACAAACAGCGGCATATCCGGCGCAACACGGTATATTACATGGGCATTTGATGCGGCGCGCTGTATTCTACCAAGTGCGCAATTACCCGACAACCACCGCCAGCGGGGCGCACGCATGCAGGCGCGCGGGTTTGCCCCGGCGAACGACGCGCTGCCGCACCCGGTCCGGTGCGTCGTCGTGCAACCGCCCCCACGCACGACGGCACGCCGCACCTGTGACTTTGTGCTACACTGAACACAAGGGGAGTGATCATCAATATGGGTGATGTTATTATCGGCGTCGATTTGGGCGGAACGCAGATACGCGCGGCGCGGTTTGACGACCAGTTCAACGTGATCGAACGCGTCGCCAACCCCACATTGGCTCACCAGGGCGGCGAGCGCGTGCTGGAACGGTTCTTGCAGACGATCGAGGACGCGATGCCCGGTGACCCGGCGACCGTAGCGGGCATCGGCGTATCGGTCCCGGGGCCGATCAATCCCCACGAAGGGACTATCGTCGCGCCGCCCAACCTGCCGCCTGAATGGCACAATCTGCCCGTCCGCAAGATCATTCAGGAACGCTTCGACCGACCGACCTATCTCGGCAATGATGCCAACGTCGCGGCGCTGGCGGAAGCGACGCGCGGCGCGGCTAAAGGCTATCGTTATGTGATCTACCTGACCGTCAGCACAGGCATCGGCTCCGGTATCATTGACGACGGGCACCTGCTGCTCGGCGCGCAGGGCCTGGGCGCGGAAGCCGGGCACATGATGATGGCGGTTGACGGCACGGTGCGCGACTGGGAAGGCGTCGGGTCGGGCACGGCGATCGCGCGGCGTGCTAAAGAGAAGCTCAACGCCGGCGCGGAATCGCGTATCCGCGAGCTGGTGAACGGCGATATCGACAGCGTCACCGCGAAGACCGTCAGCCAGGCCGCCGCAGAGGGTGACGAGCTCGCGCTTGAGCTGATGACCTACGCCGGGCGCATGGTCGGGCTGGGCATCGTCAGCCTGATGCACCTGCTCAACCCGCAGATCGTCGTCGTGGGCGGCGGGGTGACCAAAGCGGGCGACCTGCTCTTCGAACCGATGCGCCAGGCGATCCGCGAATACGCGCTCGACCCGGCGTATCACGAGAAGGTCCCGGTCGTCAAAGCGTCCCTGGGCGATAACGTGGCCCTGATCGGCGCGGCGGCGCTGGTCACGACACGCGGCGGCAGCCACCTGTAGCAGCATGCGCGTTAGACGGTACTAACCGAACACGGACTGGGTAACCGATGACTGGTCAAGCAAAAGTTCTGATTATTGACGATGATCACGCCCTGGTTGATCTGATCAAGGCGACCTTGCAAAAAGCCGGATACGACGTCGCGTTCGCCTACGACGGGCACGACGGGCTGCGCCAGATGTACGACCAGCGGCCCGACCTGGTGATCCTTGACATCAACATGCCCACAATGGACGGTTGGATCGTGTGCCAGCGCATCCGCGAGGTGAGCAACGTGCCGATCATCATGCTCACCGCGCGCAACGAGCCGGAAGAGATCGTCAAAGGGCTGGACATGGGCGCGGATGACTACATCGTCAAGCCGTTTGACATCGCGGTACTGACGGCGCGCGTGCGGGCCAACTTGCGCCGCGCGGCCAGCGAACCGACGATCATCAACACCAACCTCGTCTACAATGATGACTACCTCGCGATCAACCTGGACGAGCACCGCGTCAGCCTCGAAGGTGAACCGATCCGCCTGACCCCCACCGAGTTCAACCTGCTGGCGCGCCTGGTGGATAACGCGCCGCGCATCGTGCCGTATCGCGAGCTGCTCGAACAGGTCTGGGGCTTTGAGTACATCGACGACATCGACTACCTGCGCGTGTACATCTGGCACCTGCGCCGCAAACTGGAACCCGACCCCAAAAACCCGATCTACATCATCAACGAACTGGGCGTCGGGTACCGCTTCGTCAAACAGGTGTGACCGCGCCGCCGGGCACCGGCAAGACGACAGCCCCCGCCGCGTGTACCCCCAAACCACATAGGACCACCCGCCTTGCAAAGTCGGTGATCCGGCGCGATAATCACGCCCGAATAAGCGAGCCTTTTGTAGCGCGTGCGTCCTACGTGGGCGCGGCTGCTGCATGCACTTACTATATCCAAAACATTTTCAGGAGTGACTCTATGGCAACCCCGACTCAAATCCTGCCCGGCCCCAAAGCGAAAGACCTGATCGAACGCGATCACGCGATCCTGTCGCCATCCTACACGCGCGGTTACCCGTTCGTGATGGGGCGCGGCGAAGGCGCGATCGCCTGGGACGTGGACGGCAACCGCTTCATCGACTTCACCACCGGGATCGCGGTCACGGCGACCGGCCACGCGCACCCTGACGTGGTCCGCGCGATCCAGGAACAAGCGGCACAGTTCATCCACATGTCGGGCACGGATTTCTACTACGGGCCGCAGGTCGAACTGGCCGAACGGCTCGCGTCCGTCGCGCCGTTTGACGGTGACGCGCGCGTGTTCTTCAGCAACAGCGGCGCAGAAGCGATCGAGGCCGCCGCCAAGCTCGCCCGCAGCTACACCAAACGCCAGCAGTTCATCGCGTTTCTGCACGCGTTTCACGGGCGCACAATGGGCGCGCTGGCTTTCACCGGCAGCAAGTACGTCCAAAAGCGCGGCTTCTTCCCGGCTATGCCCGGCGTGACGCACGTCCCCTACCCCGACCCCTATCACCCGGTGCTGGACGAAACCGGCGTCGCGGACCAGGGCGAGGCCGTGCTGCGCTACATCGAAGAGGAGCTCTTCACGACGATCCTGCCCCCCGACGAGGTCGCCGCGATCCTGCTGGAGCCGATCCAGGGCGAAGGCGGCTACGTCATACCGCCAGAGAGCTTCCTGCCCGGTCTGCGCGCGCTGTGTGACGAGCACGGCATCCTGCTGATCGTGGACGAGGTGCAGACCGGCATAGGCCGCACCGGGAAATGGTGGGGCGTGGAGCACTTCGACACCGAGCCGGACATCATCGCCAGTGCGAAAGGGATCGCCAGCGGCATGCCGCTGGGTGCCATCATCACGCGCGCCGAGATCATGGAGCGCTGGGTCCCCGGCGCGCACGCCAGCACGTTCGGCGGCAACCCGGTGAGCTGCGCGGCGGGCATCGCCACGTTCGACCTGCTCAAGGACGGGCTGATCGACAACGCGGCGACAATGGGCGCGTACATGCTCGGCGAGCTGCAGGCGATCAAGGACCGCCACCCCAGCATCGGCGACGTGCGCGGCAAAGGCTTGATGGTCGGCGTGGAGTTCGTGAAAGACCGCGCCACGCGCGAGCGCTTCCCCGCGCTGCGCGACAAGATCGTGGATTACGCCTTCGAAGACCGGCTGCTGCTGCTCGGCTGTGGCGCAAACACGATGCGCCTGATCCCACCGCTGAACGTGGACCAGGCGACGATCGACGAGGCGCTGCTGATCTTCGAACGCGCGATCGGACGCGCCGAGGAAGACATGCTGTAGGCTGGTCGCTGGTGACTGGTGATCCATCGAGGGGCGATTCCGCCGTGTGCGGGTCGCCCTTCACTTGGTGTATGATCGTGATGAAAAACGGAGCGTCGCTTCTCTCCGAGGCGTACACGCTTCCCTGGTAAAACGTTCCAGCACCCGGCGACTCCTTCCGACCACCAAGCACGAAAGGAACACCCAATGCCCGACGACCACACTACGCGCCTCGCCCGCGCCCGGACCGCACTCGACGGGCTGTCCGTCGGGGACGCGTTCGGCGAGAACTTCTTCGCGCTGCACAGCGCCCTCGATCAGGCCGTTGCGGAACGACGGCTGCCGGTCCCGCCCTGGCCGTTCACCGACGATACCAACATGGCGCTGTCGGTCTACGCGACGCTGCGCCTGCACCAGCACATCGAGCAGGACACGCTCGCCCGGAGTTTTGCCGAACACTACGATCCCTATCGCGGCTACGGCATGGCGATGCACGGCTTGCTGGCGGCATACCGCCAGGGCGCGAACTGGCGCGAGGCTGCGCCGTCCCTGTTCAGCGGGAGCGGATCGTTCGGCAACGGGGCCGCGATGCGCATCGCGCCGCTAGGGGGATATTACGCCGACGACCTGGACACCTGCGCAGAACAAGCGGAGCGTGCCACCGTCGTTACCCACACACACCCCGAGGCTGTCGCAGGCGGGATCGCGGCGGCGGTGGCGGCAGGTGTCGCGTGGCAGGCACGGGATAGCAATCCCCGCCTGACCCGCGCCGCGTTCATCGCGCGCGTGCTGCCCTACGTGCCGGAAAGCGAGGTCAAGGCGAGCTTGCGCCGCGCGCACGACCTGCCTGAAAACACCTCGCTAGACCAGGCGGTCGCCGTGCTGGGCAACGGCAGCCGCATCACCTGCCAGGATACCGTCGCGTTTACGTTGTGGGTCGCCGGGGAGCACCTGGGCCGTTACGAAGATGCGCTGTGGGCGACCGTCAGCGCGCGCGGTGACGTCGACACGACCTGCGCCATCGTCGGCGGGATCGTGGTCATGTCCACGGGCCGTGATGGTATCCCCGCGCAGTGGCTGCGTCACCGCGAGGATCTGCCGGGCTGGCCGTTCGGGTCACGCTGAAAATCGTCACCGGCGATCGGCAGCCGGCGCGGCGCGATCCGCCACCCAACGACTAAAAGCCAACCACCAACAACTCTATAAGAATCACACAAGAACGCCGCAAGAACGGCATTAGAATAGACTGCCGCAGCTTATCGCGCCGATCCGCGCGTGCTACAATACCAGTGCAACACGTTACCATCCACCTAGCATAGCGGATCGCCTGGATTCTTATGTTCCTGCTGCCCGACTATCGCGTTCGCCAGCGCGATTATCTGTTGAATATCAGCCGCGCGCTGACCTCACAGCTTGACCTACCGGAAGTGCTGCGCATGATCCTGCAAGCGGCAACCTCGATGCTTGCGGGCGAGGTCGGCATTATCGCGCTGCGCGATGATGACGCGTTTCGCGTGCGTGCGGCGATCGGCGTCCAGGCGGAGCAAGTCACATTATTCGACACGCTGCTGCAACGCCTGCCCGAAGTCGCCACCGACAACCACTACGAGAGCGATATCGCGGAGTTCCAGAAACGCATGCGTGCCATCGCGCGGAAGATCGACGTGAACCTGCGCCAGGTCGTCTCGCTGCCGATGTATTTCGGCGAGGACATGCTTGGCATCCTGTTCATCTTCCGCAGCTACGCCGGGACCCCCACCGAAAACGACTACCGCCTGTTGCAAAGCTTCGCCGACCAGGCCGCGATCGCGGTGCACAACGCCCGCACGTACGAGCTCGCCAACCATGAACGTAAGCGCCTGGCCGCGATCCTCGATCACAGCGCCGACGGCGTGATGATCCTGGGGCCGGACCTGCGCGTCGAAAGCTGGAACCGTGCCATCGCGCGCATGACCGGGCTGCCCGCCGAACAGGCGCTCGACCGCCCGCATGACGTGGTGATCCGCTGGGCGCAACTGGAAATGGGCCAACCACTCAAAGCAGCGATCGAGGAGGGCTGGCCGTATGCCTTCCCCGGCGAGAGCACGCCCAACACGATCTACGTGCAGGGCGACATCGAGCGCATGGACGGGACGACACTCAGCGTCGGCATCACCTACGCGCCGCTAACGAGCGAAGACGGCGAGCTGCAGAACGTGATCGCCAACGTGCGCGATATCACGCACTTCCGCGAGGCCGAGCAGCTCAAATCGACGTTTATCTCGGTCATCTCGCACGAACTCAAAACGCCGGTCGCGCTGATCAAGGGCTATGCTGACGCGCTGAACCGCCAGGATGCCGACTGGGACCGCGCCACGATTCAAAACGGCCTGAGCGTGATCGAAGAAGAAGCCGACCGCCTGACCGAGCTGATCGAAAACCTGCTGGCGGCGTCCAAGCTGCAAGCCGAAGGGATGCAGCTCACATTCGAACACACGCGCCTGCCCCGGCTCGCCCAGCAGTCAATCGAACGCTTCCAGACGCAAACCGACCGGCACACCCTCACCGCCGATTTCCCCGACGATTACCCGGTCATCCAGGGCGACTCAAAGCGCCTGCGCCAGGTGCTGGACAACCTGGTCAGCAACGCGATCAAGTATTCGCCCAACGGCGGCGCGATCACGATCCGGGGCTCGTTCGATGACGATTGGGTGCAGGTCGATGTCAGCGACGAGGGCATCGGGCTTCCGCCGGACCAACTCGACCGTATCTTCGAGCGCTTCTACCGCGTGGACAACAGCCTCGCGCAGAAGGCACAGGGCACCGGGCTGGGCCTGTATCTCGCTCACGCGGTGATCACGGCGCACGGCGGCAAGATATGGGCCAGCAACAACGCCAGCGGCGGGGCGACGTTCAGCTTTGTGCTGCCGCGCCAGGACTGACGCCCCGGCGTGCGACACATAGGCCGCTGCCCAACCGATCACGCACCGGTGGCGCTGGCGATCCTGCCCAGGGTCAAATCTGTTTCTCGAGACTAGACGCGAGCGCGCACCGTTTGGTACACTTCTCATTTGCCAATCAGCGGCACATAACCAGGTTAGGAGTAAGCCTTTCATGTCCCAAGTCGTACGTACATCGCTCAACTGCCCGCACTGCGGCGCGTCGTTCACCGGCATCGTCGAGCAGATCATCGACGTGGGCCGCGATCCGCAGGCCAAGCAGCGCTTCCTGTCCGGGCGTGTGAACATGCTCACCTGCCCTAACTGCGGGAACTCCTTCGCCATCGGCACACCCCTGGTCTACCACGACCCGGCCAAAGAACTGCTGGTCATGCACGTTCCGATGCAGCTTAACGTCAGCAGCGCAGAGCGCGAGCGCATCATCGGCGACCTGACGCGCCGCATCACGGAGAGCATCCCCCAGGAACAGCGCAAAGCGTACCTGCTGCAGCCCAAGCAGGCGATGACGATCCCCGGTATGATCGACATGATCCTCGAGGCGGACGGCATCACGCAGGAGATGCGCGAAGCCCAACGCGAGAAAATCCGCGTGATGGAGATGTTCCTGCAAGTGCGCCCGGACTCGTGGGCCAACCTGCTCGACGAACAGGCCGAGCACATCGACCACGAATTCCTGCAGTTGGTGCTGCTCCAGGCCGAAAACGCCGCCCAATCCGGTCACGGCGATATGGCCGAAGGCTTGATGCACCTGTACAACTTTCTGCTCCAGAACACCGACATCGGGCAGGAGATCACGGCGGCGGCGCAGGCGCAGGAAAGCACCGTACGCGAGGTCGCGGCCAAGCTGCAAGAGATGGGCGACGACATCACGCGCGAGGAGTTCCTGAGCCTGGTGCTGAGCTACGCGGACGACGACGAACGCCTGCAGGCACTGGTCGGCTTGATGCGCCCGGCCCTGGATTACGGTTTCTTCCAGGCGCTGACCGAACGCATCGAAAACGCGGAAAACGAGAACCAGCGCGAGCGCCTGACCGAGCTCCGGACGCGGCTGTCCGAACTGACGCAGATCATCGACCAGCAGACCCAGGCCGTGCTCCAGCGCGCTGCCGACACGCTGCGCGTGATCATGAACAGCGAAGACCTGGACGCGGCGATCCGCCCGCGCCTGCACGAGATCGACGACACGTTCCTCGCCGTGCTGCAGGCCAATATGCAGGCCGCGCAGCAGCAGAACGACCGGCGCACGTTTGACCGACTGGTCGAAGTGCAGGAGAAGGTGCTCGACGTGCTGCGCGACTCCGCCCCGCCGCAGATCAGACTGATCAACGAGCTGCTGATGGCCCCAGACGACGCCAGCGCGCACGCCATCATCGAGGAGCGCGCGCCGAACTTCGGCCCGGAACTGGTCGAATTGATGGACCTCATCGCCGCCGACCTGAGCCAGAATGAGCAGGACGAACAGGCCGAGCGCCTGCGCGAGCTACGGCCCCTCGTGGCGGACCACGTCAGCGATACGCCGCAGGGCCCTTACGGTCACGATCATGATCACGACCACGATCACGACCGCCCGCACCTGCACCTGCCCTGAGTTGTTGCACGCGACAGTTCGCCGGATACGCCAGCGGGCCGGTCCCCACGTGGGGACCGGCCCGTTCTGATCGTGATTGCCGGCGACGATATCCCGGACGGTCAGCGCGTCCGCGCCCGCCGCCGCCCAACAAACGCCGCGACGATCGCCAGCAACAGCGCCACCACGCCCCCGGCGATCGCCACCATCCCGCCGCTCGGATCGTTGGAATCCATATCCGTGCCATCTCCCGCGGGCGCGCCAGGCGTTTCCACCGGGGCGGCGGTCGGTTCCGGCGTCGTGTCGAAGTCCGCTGCTGCAGCGCCGCCCAGGTCCAGCCCGACCACCACCGGATCGTGGTCCGACGAACGGTAGGGGTCGGGCGCGTAGAGCGTCTCGACGTGGTTCGCGGTCTTGTATTCGAGGTTGTAATCGAACACGCGCGGTTCGTCGGCGTTGATATGCCAGGTCATGACGCCCGCCACCTGGTCGAGCAGGCTCTCCGATGCCAGCGCGTGATCCAGCGATCCCGCCAGGCCGTCATACACATACGAGTAGTTCATCTCGCCCTCATACAACGGTACGAGATTGGTGTACCCGGCATCCGCGAAGGCGATCAACGGGTCTTCCAGCGTGTAGGCGTTCAAATCGCCGATCAGCAGGATATCAGGATCGCCGGTGGCGGTGGGATCATTCGCCAGCCACGCGCTGAGCGCTTCCACCGCCTGGACGCGTTCGGCGTTCCAGCAGCCCTGCCCGTCGCCCTGGTCGGCATTGGCGCCGGGCGCGGGACACTCCTTCGACTTGAAGTGATTCACCGCGACCACGAATTGCTCGCCGGATGCGATCGATTCAAACGCCTGCGCCAGCGGCGGGCGGCGAGCGCCGAACGGCGGATCGAGCGTCGTCACCACATCACCCACCGGCAGCACACTGGCGGTATTGTAGATGATCGCCTGTTTGATCGCGTCCCCGCCCGTGTCCGGGGTGCGCAACCCGGCAGGATCGCGGATGTAATCGTAGACTGCCCCGCCCGTCGCCGCATTGAGCGTATCCGTCAGGTCCGCGATCGCGCTCTCCGGCCCGTCACCGTCGTTCTCGATCTCGATCAGCCCGATCACATCGGCATCCAGCGCGATGAGCGCCGCGACGATCTTCGCCCGCTGGCGCTCGAATTCCTCGACGGTATCCGCGCCGCGTTCGGTCGGGAAGCCGCCCCCCGCGCCATCGCCATTGAAGTAGTTCAGCACGTTGAACGACGCCACGCGCAAACGGCCCGCCACGTCCGGCGCAGGGGGACGCGGGTTCGTGGCGGCGAATTCGGGAATGGAACGCGGATACAGCCGGTAGGTGCCGAAACGCTGGTCAAGCACGCCGGTCACGCCATTGAGCGTATAGCCAGAACGGATGATATTCTGCGTGCCCAGGCCGCCTGGCGGGTAATAGGTCGGGTCGACGTTCTGCGTCGTGATCGCGTCATCCAGGAAGAACGTGCGGCGCGCGTTCTCCACCGCGATCGCGCCGGCTGACGGACCGGGACGGGCCATGTTGGTCGGCTGGAACAAGCGCCCGCCTGCCGCCACTTGAAGCTCCCCGTAACGGCCCAGGTTGTACACCTGCGTGACGGTCAATTGCTCCTCCACCCGCACCAACATACCCTCGTATTGCTCCCACAGCGCGGCATCCGCCAGCGGCAGCGTGACCACCGCCGGAGTCACGTCCACGCCGCTGGCGCAGATCGTGACCGACGCGGCATCGACCCGGCTCAACTGCGTGCGCCACTGTCCGCCATCATTCACTTCAAGCGCGAGCGCGGTCAGGCGCACGACATCCCCGACCTGCACGTCGGTGCGGATCAAGCGCCCGTCCACGAACACGCCGTCGGATGTCGCAGGGTCGCCGTCGGCGTCGGCGTCCTCTTCCTGCAGGAAGAAGCCCTGCAACTCGTCGCGCGCCTGGTAATCACCGACCACCACCGCCTCGACCGTCACCTCGACCCCATCAAGCGGCGTGCGCTCGCCGTCCCCCTGGATCGCGTGGATCAGGGTGGCGGGGTCACCGCACGCGCCCGCGCCATCCTGCGCACGCGCCGCTCGCCCCACCCCGGCAACGAAGCTCAACAGCATAGCAGCGACCATCCAGCCGCGCAGCAGGGACGCAAATCGTATCGGAACAGATTTCATTGACGCTCAAGCTCCTCAATCTATAGCAGGCTGCACGCGCAGCACACCGGGCCAGGTGGTAAGCTGCGGCATGGAAAGTCCCGGCCCTGGCGCGGCGTCATTCATCGCCCCGCTGGACGATCAACAGCTCGCGGTGGACGTTGGTCGCGATGCCGCGCGGCGTCCGGTGCTGCGCGAGGATGTCAAGCAGCGTGTCGCCGTGCCGCTCCGCGTCGAGATCGGGCGGGCAGCCCACCGCTTTCAGCCAGTACACCAGCGAGGCGACATCGCGGTAAAAGTACGGCACGTCGTAGGACCCCTGCGCGCGGATCGCGCAGCCGGACGCCGCGAACTGTTCCGCCCACGCCGCAACGGTCTGCTCCGGTTCGGCTGGCGAGTGCATTCCCGCCGGACCGCAGCCAAACGGCGCGGTGATGTTATGGTGATTGCGCGCGCCGATCTGCTGCGTGATGAAGTACCCGCCCCGCTTGAGCACGCGGGCGACCTCAGCAGGATACGCGGGCGCGTGGCGGCACAACACCACGTCAAACGCGGCACGGGGAAATTGCAACTCGGCAGCGTCCATCGCCAGGAACTTCACGCGGCACGCGATGTCGTCGGGCAGATTCGCATTCGCCGCCGCGACCATCGCCGGATCGCCGTCAATGCCCACGCCGCTGCCGAAAGACTCCGCCAGCCGGATGAACAGCTCACCGCCGCCGGTGCCGATGTCGAGCACACGCTGCACCGGCGAGAGGTAGCGCCGCGCGATCGCGCTATACGACCAGGGCACCGGGTCGCTGTCATCCCGCACGCGGGAGAAGTCCCAGCCATCCCCTGGCTGCACGGCGTCGAGCACGTCGCGTAGTTCGTCGCGATCCATCCGCGCCCTATCCTGCACCGTTCTGCGCCTGTTGGCGGATCGCGGATTCGAACGCCGCCCGCGCGACCCGCGCCGCCGCGCCGGGGTCGGACTCGTCTTCCAGCACCACGACGACCGCCACCGCGCGGAATGTGTCGCCCTCGGTCAGGTCCACAAACCCCACGAACCACGCGTAAGGCGTCTCGTCCGGGCCGCTGTAAGCCAGCGCCACGTGCCCGTAAAGCGCGCGCGCCGCCCCCGGCCCTTGTTGCACCTGCGCCTGCTGCACGGCGGGATTCTGCGCCGCCGCCTGGAGCATTGCCAGTCGCAGCGCCCCCGCCACGTCGGCACGCATCAATGCCGGCTGCTGGACCGGCACTGCCAGCGGCTGCCAGCTAACCGCGCCGGGCGGTCGCACCGCGTCGACCATGTGCAGCGGCACGCCGTTACCGCGATTCGCGATCGCCGCGACGACTTCAAGCATGTGCAGCGGCGTGACGGTGAGCGCGCCCTGCCCCACCAGCGCCGCCGTCAAGCGCTCTTCAGGCGTGTCCTGGTCCAGCGGTGACAACGTGGGCGCGACCGCTGTCTCAAAGCGCGGCAGATCCGGCGGGGCGAGCAGCCCCAACACCTCGAACCGTTCCCACAGTCGCGCCGGGGTCAGCGGCCCCTCGAATGCGCGCGCAAACGGCGCGGGACAGCCGTACACATACGCATCGGCCAGCGTCAGTGTGTCAACCGGCGGGACACCGTCCAGGCAGCGCAAGACCAACCCGCCGACCTCCACCGGCGCGCGCGCCTCAGGGATCGCGGCGTTCAGCACATCCGCGCCGGAATTTATCAGTTCCGGAGACGTGCTGAGGATTCCGGCCAGCACCACCGTCTGCAGCGCGCCGCCCGGCTGGTACAGCCCTGCCGTGACGCGATTCAACAGCGGGCCACCGTCCGGAATCTGCGTCAGGACGTCCCATTGCGCATCGATCCTATTCGGGTCGTAGCCCGGCGCGCTGACCATGCCCAACACGGCACCGCTGGGCACATCCACGATCGTCGCCGCCCCCTTGCGATCGTTGAGCGCGGCGGCCACCGCGCGCTGCACGTCGCTATCGATCGTCGCGCGCACGGCACTACCCTGCTGCTCGCGGTGCAGCACCCGGTCGAGCACCTTCTCAAATTCGGTACGCCGCGCCTCCCCGCGCAGGAACTCATCGTAAGCCGCCTCGATCCCGGCTGTGCCATAGGTGAAACTGTAATAGCCAACCGCGCCTGCCGCGTCCGGTTCGGGATAGATGCGCTGCATCACGCCGCCGGCGTTTTCCTCGCTGTACGCCAGCACCGCGCCATCGCGATCGACGATCTGGCCGCGCATGATGCGCTGCTCGCGAATGACGTTGCGGGCGTTGTCGCCGCGTGCCAGCAGCCCGTCCGCCCGGATCACGCCCCAGAATGTGGCGCTGAGCGCCACCACGCCAAACAACACCAGCAGCACCAGCGTCAACCGCCGCAGGTCTTGCCGCATATCGACCCCGCGCATCACGGGCGCTCCTCGACATGGCTCAACACGAGCAAGAATCCAACGATCACAAAGCTGGTCAGCAGCGACGACCCACCATAGCTCACAAACGGCAGCGTGACACCCGTCAGCGGGACCAGCTTCAACACGCCGCCCATGATCAGCAGGCTCTGCACGCCCAGCATCAAGCTCAAACCCGCCGCCAGCAGCACGCGGAACGGCTGCCGCGCGATCGCTGCGATACGCAGCCCGCGCACCACCAGCACACCCAGCGCCACGATCACACCCAGCGTCCCCAGCAGGCCCCACTCCTCCGCGATGGCGGCGAACGCGAAATCCGAATGCGCGACCGGGATGATCCCCGGGTAGCCCTGCCCGATGCCCTGGCCTAGGATTCCGCCCGCCGCGACCGCCATCAGGCTCTGCACGATCTGGTAGGCGCTTGAACTCGCCGTCTGCCAGGGATCGATCCAGATATCGACTCGCAGCGCGACCACGTCGAACACGAAATACGCGATCGCGCCCGCGATCGCCAGCAGCGCCGCGCCCCCTGCCAGCAGCAGCCATTGCCCGCTGGCGAGATACAGCATCAGCATGAATACCACGAAAAACAGCGTCGCCGCGCCGAGATCGCGCTGCCAGACCAGGATCACCACGCTGACGCCCCACATCAACAGCACCGGCCCCAGAAACGCCGGGGACGGCACCTGCCAGCGCCCGATGCGCACCGTGTCATCGCGCATGTAACGCTGGTGCTCGGCGAAGTAACTTGCCAGGAACGCCACCAGCAAAATCTTGAGCAACTCCGAAGGCTGGTAGTACACGCGCCCAATGCCGAACCACAGCCACAGGCGCGGCCCGGCGTTGGCGGGGTTTTGGCCGATCAGGATCGTCAGCACGAGCAGCACCAACCCACCGATCAACCACGTATAGCGGTAACGCCGCAACCAGCGCAGATCGTGCGGCAACAACGTCAGGAGCACCAACACCACCAGCCCGACCACCATCCACAACGACTGGCGCGCGGCATAACGCGGGACCAGCCGCGCGATCAGATTCAGGCCCCAGCCGGTCAGGAACATCGCCAGCGCGAACAGCAGCGGGTCGCGGCGCGGCAACTGGCGATTTAACAGCACATGCCCCGTCACGGCGCACGCGATCCACACACCGACCGGCCACAGCGCCCACACCGGGCGCTCCAGCGCGACGACCAGCGTCACCTGGTTCAACAGGATAAACGCGCCTGCCAGCACCAGCAACAACCGCTCGCGCGGGGCACCGGGGACCGGCAGGTCCAGGTCGTGCATCAGGTCGGATGTAGCGTTCGCTGTGGCCATGTTGTTCGTTCAGTCCGTGGAGTCTGGGGACCTTTCGTGCCGGCTCCCAGCGCGGCGACAATATCCTCGCGGCTGCTCATACGTCGTAGCTCCGGATCGGCGCGCCCACACGCCAATCCGGCCTCGTCCACGCTAGGACGGCGCTTGTTTGCCCTTGTAGTACTTGCCCACGATGGGCCACAGGTCCGCCAGTGTCGCGCGCGGGATCATGTCCGGGTTGGTCATCAGCGCGGTGGATAGCGCTTCCTGGCACGCGCACACCGGCGCGCTGCCGCTGCCCAGGCGCTCGACCGCGCCCACCAGCGCGCGCTGCGCCAGCTCAAGATTCGCGTTCAACGTCTGCACGACCATCTCGACCGTGACATCACCCGATTCGTGCCACACGTCGTAATCGGTGATGTGCGCCATCACCGCGTAGCACATCTCCGCCTCACGCGCGAGATAGGCTTCCGGCGAGGTCGTCATGCCGATGATATCACAGCCCCACTGCCGGTAAAGCGCGCTCTCGGCACGCGTGCTGAAACGCGGCCCCTCGATCGTGATGAACGTGCCGCCCCGGTGCACGGTGCCCCCTGCCGCCGCGACCGCGTCAGCCACGATCACGCTCAGTTCGGGGCAAAACGGGTCCGCCGGGCCGACATGCGCCACCAGGCCATCGCCGAAAAAGGTGCGCCCGCGCTCGTCTTTCGTCCAGTCGATCAACTGGTCCGGCACGACGATCTGCCCTGGCGCCATCGCTTCGCGCAGCGACCCGCACGCGCTGATCGCGATCACGCGCTCGACACCGAGCGACTTCAACGCGTAGATGTTCGCGCGGTAGGGCACTTTACTCGGCGTGTGAACGTGCCCCTCGCCATGCCGCGCGATGAACGCCACGCGCTGCCCGGCCAGCTTCCCGACGCGCACAATATCGCTCGGCTCGCCAAACGGCGTCACGATATCGCGTTTCTCAACCTCCGTCAGACCCGGCATGTCGTACAGCCCAGACCCGCCGATGACACCAATCCGCACCGAATCCATGATTTGCTGTCTCCTCATGAAACGCAATTGCGCCCTTACAACCTTTAGACAAGACTACCCGGCGGTGAGGCCCCCAGACTTCCCGGCCACGCAAATCGCGCCACCGCCATCTTACCCTTGATCGTACCTAATCCGGGATACTTTCGCACAATAGCGCAGCAGGTAAGCGTCAATCGGGGAACGCACATTCACCCGCACCGGCGCACGCACCCGCCAGCCGTGGCACGTCCTCCGGCACATCGGATATCCCCGCGTTCGATAGTTCCTCCGGCACGGTCGGCGTGGGCGAGACGACGGGCGTCCGGACCGGCGTGGCCGCTGGCGGTGGCGTGTACCACGTGTTGAGCGGGTACGCGATCGCGGTAAAGAATGGCGCGAACGAAAGCGTGTACATCGCGATGCAGGCGATCAGGCCCAGCACCAACACACCGGACGTGATCAGCCCGATCCAGCCGAGGCGGCGCGTGCGGGCCGCGTCATGGGCTTTGCTCGCGTTCAACAGCGCCACCGCCGACACCCCGACGCCCACCACCGGCAGGCAGTAACCGATCCCGCAGCACATGCCCAGCGTGATCACGCCGAACAACATCCCGAGCAGACTCATCAAGTCGGTCGAGTTGCCCTTGTACAGGGCGCGGTCCTGTGACGCTTCGCTGCGTTTCAGCTTGCGGTCAGCGCCCGCCTGCGCGCCGATCAACTGGTCAGCATACGCGCCGGGATCATCGACGCGCAAGCCCTGCGCGCGCGCATCTTCGGCGTGTTCGGCACATAACCGCTGCCCATCCTCGGTATAATACAGGCAGTAGGCGCACAGCGGCTTGCCACACACCTCGCAGCGTTCCAGCGCGATCCGTTCCGGGTGGTTATGACAGGTGAGCGTATCCCAATGGTCCACGGGTTGGTGCTCCTCGCGTGTGCAGCGGGCAGAGGCGAACGCAGGTACGACCCGGCCCGGCTATCCGGCAAAAAGTGTAACACAGATCGTGCTACAAGCCGCGCCACGCCTGCCCCGCGCTACCCCAACGCAGCGAGCAGACTATCCAGCGCCCCGGCGTGTTCATCCAGCGCCAGCGCCCTGAGCCGCCCGCGCGATTCCTGCGCCTGCTCGCGGGTGTACGCGGCGAAATCGGCGTCTGCAACCGGGACGCGGCGCGCCCTGATCTGGTGCACGCGCACAAGCACCGCCGCCGCCTCGGCCAGCACGTCCCCCGCGTCTGCTTGTGCCGCCACGTCGAGCGCGTCATGCAGCGCCGCCTGCGCCGCGACCGAATCGCCGTGCGCCATCAACAACCGCCCGGCCAGGACGAGCGACCGCGCCTGTTCGCGTGCGTCCCCAGCCGCCGCGTAAGCAACTGCACTACGCAGCGCATCCGCCCCAGCATCACGTAGCGCGGCGCGCTGCGCGTCGATCGACGCGCTCAATGCCAACACGCGCGCCCACTGTTCCGGCACAGCCCCGTAAACCGCGCAGCCCCGCCGTGCCGCCAGCAGCAAACCCGCCGCCGCGTCCCACTCGGCGCGCCGGTCAGCACCCGCCTCGCGACCCGCCAATGCCCTGGCATACTGCTTGTGCAGCTCAGCCAGATCGATCCGGATCCGCGCCGCCAGGCCGTGATCGTCGTCTTGATCTGCCGAGACCAACGCCCGCTGCAGCAGGTCTTCGGCGCGCTCCAAAGTCTCAAGCGGTTGCTCCGCTGCATCCACATGCCGCACCAGCACCGCGCCCAGTTCGTGCAGCGCCGCCGCTGCAGGCCGGGGACGCTCCAGCCGGGCATATGCCGAAAGCGCCTCGCGGTACTGCGCGATCGCGCCGGCTTCGCGCCCCGCCGCGACCAGCGCGCGCGCCCAGTCATGCCGCACCGCCGCCACTCGCGCCAGGTCTGGCTCTGGGTGGTCGTGCAGCACAGCGAACGCATGCTCAAGCGCCTCTGCCGCCGCTGTGAACTTCTCCGCTGCCAGCAACACGCGCCCGTAATTGTGTCCCGCCTCCGCTGCCAGCGCCGGATCGAGCCCCGGCAGCGCCATGAGGCGCTCGAATAACGGCACAGCGTCGGCTTCGCGCTCGCACATCCCCAGCACGATCTGCACCCGCACGCGGTCCGCGCTCGCGCCCTGCGGCAGGCGATCCAGTGTCGCCCGCGCGTACCGGGCACATTCCTCTGCCAGACCCGCCGCACGCAGCATCGGGGCCGCCGCGATCAACAGTTGCGCCACCACAACCGGCTCGACCTGCATCTCACCTTCGGACGGCTCGCGCAGCAGCGCGCGCGCGTTCGCCAGCCGCGCCCAGTCAGCCCGCGTGAACGCGCCCGGCTCCGGCAACAGCTCCGGCTCCTGGAGCGCCGGGGGCCACGTCCGCGTGAGGTACAGCATGATCACGCGGTCGACCTGGGCCCGGTGCGTGGCGTTCAGCGGCATCTGCGCGTTGACCTGCGCGCGCACCAGTGGCGGCAGGCGGTACATATCGCCCTCTTGCAGCAGCAGCCCGCGCCCGACCAACGCCGCGATCTGCGCTTCGGCATCGTCGCCGCCCAGCCCCAGCGCCAGGCGCGCGTCGAACGCTTCCGGGAGCCGTGCCGCCCGGCGCAGCAGGCGCAGCCCGGCCCCGCCTTCCGCCCCGATGGCCTGCACCTGTGCCGCAACGTGGGCCGCCAGCGGGTCAGCGGCATCCGAGGGGAACGCCGCCAGGCTGTCCAGCGCCGCCTTGAAGCGGTGCGCTTCGATCCAGCGCACGCCCGCCGCGACCAACCAGGGCAGGCCCTGCGTCCGTTCGAGAAAATCGTCGATCGTGTCCACGTCCAGCACGTCCAGCCCGCGCTCCACCGCGAGCCGCATCGCCAGCGTGCGCGCCGCCTTCGGATCGAACCGCTCCACCGGCAGCACGACATCATCCACCAGCGCGACCAGCGCCCCCTGGAATTCGCGCGCCGTGATGATCGCGCGGCTGTCGCTCTGCTCGCAAAGCGTTCGCATGGCATGTACGATTCGCGCGCGCTCGTCATCCGGCGTCACCACGTCGAGATCGTCCAGCACCACCAGCACCCGCCGCCCTTGCAGGTCGTCGAGCACCGTCCCGCGCTCGCCAATCCTGGCTGGGGGCACGCCGCACGGATTCAGCAGGCGCTCGATGTGCGCGAAAATGGTGTGATCGGTCGTCGTCGCATCGCAGCGCAGCCATAACACGCCATCCGGAAACCGCCACGCGAATCGCTCGACCACCTGCGCCGCCAGCCAGGTCTTGCCCACCCCCGCCGGGCCATACAGCGCGATCACGGTGCCTGCATCCGGCAGCGCTTCCGCGAGTCGCGCGAGCGCATCGCGCCGCCCGATGAAGCCCGTAACGTCCGGTGGCGGCCCGGGAACGCTCACCCGGCGCGGCTGCCCGTCCAACAGCAAGGCGCGACCGGCACGCTCGTCCGGATGCGGCAACGGCACGGTGACGACATCATCGGCCAGCACCACTTCATAACGGTCTGCCCCGCCGCCGGGCGTCCGTTCCAGCACGCCAACCGCCATACGAAACGCCTCGCGCACCGGCTGGCCGGTGCACAGCGCCGTGTAGAACGCAGCGTTGAACGCGCTCGCGCTGGGCTGGGCCAGCTTGCGCCGCGTGCCGACCACCGCCTGCACCGGCGTGCGCTCGACCAGCAGTTCCGCCAGCAGCGGGCTGAAGCAGCCATCCAGCACCACGACGCGCACGCCCGACGTGGCAAACGCCCCGGCGAACGCCTCCGCGCCCACGATCTGCGTGCCGCCGCTGGCGTGTTCCAGCAACAGCGTATCGTGCTCGCCCTGCGCGATGATGTGCGCCACGCGGAACGCGTCCGGGTCGTGCTCGCCGCGCGCCAGCACCTCGCGCAGCCGCGCCAGCGTCGGCGGCACCAACCGCGCCAGCGCCAGCGCGACGCGCGTCCCCTCCCGCTGCACCGGTTGCGCGTCGAGAATCCGCGCCAGCGCGCGCCATTCCTGGACCGGGTCCAACGGGTTGACCGGGTCGCTGTTGCCCGCGCCAGCATACGGCGCGCTGATCAGCGCCAGCACCGGCAGGTAGCGCCGCAGCCGCAGCAGCCCCGGATCGCGTATCATGTTCTCACCGCTAATATGCCAATAGTCGCCCATTGCTCGCACGTCCGTTCACCCTAGTGCAGGATCGCCGTTCAGAAAACCCATTAAGCAGTATAGACCAAAGCGAGATTCTACGAAACGTGACGCGAGAGGTGCTACTCCGCGCGCCGCAAGCTGACACGATCATGACCTACCCGAACAGGCAGGCCAATTTCTGCCCGAACGCGGGGCGCAAACTTACCGCCAGCACATTATGCTTGGTGTACATTCGAAGGCCGAATCGAGGAGCTGTATCCATGCAACACAATTCTACCCACCACCTAATCCGGCGCGCGTTTCCGGTCGTCTTCTTGATGGTGATCGCGTTGCTGCTGGGCTTGTTTGCGCTGGCAGTCGGGCGCACATCCGCGCAGAGCTTCCCGACCGCCACCGTCACAGCGACGGCAGCCGATGTACACGCCGCACCCGACCTGAACGCGCAGAAGTTCATGACCCTGCAGCGCGGCGAGGAAGTCCCGTTGATCGGCTGGCGCACCGCCGACAGCGCCTGGGTGCTGGTCGGTGCGGGCCAGAATCACGGCTGGGTCCAGGCGCACCAGATCAGCAGCGATTTCCCGCTGGCGAACCTGGCAGTGGGTGACGGTTCGGACGCGACCTCGTCCCGGCCCGGCCCCAGTGTGCCCGTTGGCGGGCGCAGCACGATCCCGACCGCCGTCGTGACCAGCTACGGGCTGAACGTGCGCAGCGGCCCGTCCATCGCCTACGATATCGTCGCCCAGATCAGGCGTGACTACGTGCTGGAACTGGACGGGCGCACCGCCGACATGACCTGGGTGCAGGTCCGGCTGCAAGATGGCCGCACCGGTTGGGTGAACGCACGCTACATCCGCACGGTGGACGGTTTCCCCATCAGCAGCCTGCCGGTCACCGACAGCGCATCACCACCCACAAATGCCCCGGTTGGCGGGCGGCAGCCGGTCCACGTGGTGCAGCCCGGCGAGAACCTCTTCCGTATCGCACTGACCTACGGGGTAGACCTGCAGACGCTGGCGCGCTGGAACGGGATCGCGAACCCCGCGCTGATCTACGCCGGACAGGTCCTCGTCATCCCGTCCTGACCCCGGTCGACATAACGCCCGATACAACACAACTCCGAGTGCGACTGCCGCTCGGAGTTTGTGTCGTATGCGATTCAGATAGCGCACGTGCCCATCACAGCGACGCGCGGATCGCGCCCCCGTCCACCGGGACCATCGCGCCGTGCACGTACCCCGCCACCGGCGAGCACAGGAACACGGCCACGTTAGCGAACTCCTCCGGCTCGCCCATGCGGCGTAGCGGCGTCCCGGCGGCGCGCTGCGCGATCGCCTCGTCCATGCTGACGCTCTGCGCCAGGGCGCGCTCGCTCATCAATTCCGTCACGCGCTCGGTGCGCGTCCAGCCGGGCAAGATGCTGTTCACGCGGATCCCCTCCGGGCCGAGTTCGTTGGCGAGCGTCTTGGTCAGGCCGATAACGCCCATCCGCACGCTGTTTGACAGGATCAGGTTTTCCAGCGGCTGCTTGACGCTGACCGACGTGATGGTCAGGATCGCGGCGCGATCGCTGTTACGCAGGTGATTCACCGCCGCGCGGATCAAGTGCACGGCGCTCATCACGGAGAGATCAAAGGCGCGGTGATAATCTTCCGGTTCAGCCGTCGCAAACGATCCCGGCGGGGGACCGCCCGCGTTCGTCACCAGGATGTCCAGGCCGCCCATGCGCGCCGCTGCGGACGCGATCAGGTCTTTGCAGATCTGCCCGTCCGTCACGTCGCCGGGCAGTGCGTACACATCGCCACCGGTCGCCTCGCGGATCGCTGCGGCGGTCTGCTCAAGCTCTTGCGCGTCGCGCCCATTGATCGCCACGCGCGCCCCCTCCTGGCTGAACCGGCGCGCGGTGGCCGCCCCTAATCCCTTGCTGCTGGCAGCTACGAAAGCCCGTGCGCCCGTGAGTCCTAAATCCATCGTGGTGTTGCTCCTTCCTTACATGCCGCGCTCGTAAATCACGCGGTCGGTGCCGTCACCGTAATAATCTTCGACCACCTCGCCCTTCTCAAAACCCAGCTTTTCGTACAGCCGGATCGCGTCGGCATTATCCACTTCCGCCGTCGTCTTGATGCGCGTGACACCGGCTTTTTCAAACTGCGCGATCAGTTGCTGCAGCAGGCGCGTGCCGGTCCCGGTGCGCCGGTAAAGCGCGAGCACGGCGAAGTTCAATATCCAGCCTGTCGTGCCGCTCTCTTCGATCGCGCCAAACGCATGCCCCACAACCTTACCTTCCTCGTTCTCCGCGACCCACACGAACGACGGAAACAGGTCGTACAACTGGCGCACCGCGAGCAGTTGGTAGCCCCCGCTGCCGAACGTCATATGTTCGATCTCCGCTACCGGCACCAGATCATCGACCGTAAACGGGCGCAGCGTCGTTTGCTTTGATTTCGTCACCAGCGCTCCTTCCTCAAAAACAGTGATCGGTTATTCCTGTCCGGTCATCAACGCGTGCATCCAGGCCGGGCACGCTGTGGCCGCACCACGCAGCGTTACGCCAGCTCGACCTTCAGCTCGATCCGGCCAATGCTGATCACATCTCCGGATGAGACAACCACCGGCTCGTAAACCGGCTCGCCGTTAAGCCGCGTGCCGTTGCTGCTGTTGCGATCCTCGAGCCACCACTGCCCGCCACGCTGCGCGACAAGCGCGTGCTCCTGGCTGCAAAACGTGTCATTCAGCACGATCGTGTTGGTCGGTGCGCGTCCGAGCGTGGTCAGCGGCAGAAGCGGGAAACTCATCCCCGCCAGTTCCGCTACATCCGGTACCGGTACACCCTCGCGTAACACACCGTCCGCCTCGTCCGGCACCGCGCGCGCGTCATCGTTCACCCCGATCACCACCAGCCGCCCGCGTTCGTGCGCCGCGCCGGCGCCGACCGTCGCGCGGTAGTCGCGCCACAGCACCAGAAACACACCGCCCAGGAAAGCCAGCAGCGCCGCCGCCGCCAGCAAGCGCAATGCCAACAGCGCCCATTCGACACTCACACGTCGTCGTCCCTTTCGGAGTCTGCTAAATACACCTGTGTGTCGCCGCCACGCTCGCCGCGTGGTTCGGTCGACTCTTCCACGACGTACACTACCGGCACCCCCGCCAGCGAGATCGCATCCCCCGACCGCAGCGCAACCTCCGTCACGCGCTCGTCGTTGACGAACGTCCCGCCCCGGCTGCCGAGATCGTAGAGCACGAACTGGCCCAGGCGAAAACGCAACTGGCAGTGCTGGCGGCTCACGCGGCGATCGTCGATCACGATCGTGTTGTCGCGCCGCCGCCCGATGTTGATCACCGTGCGGCGCAGCGGGACGTAGCGGTCGCCTGGCAGCACCAGGAACGCGTTCGGCAGGTCCGGCTCCGTTTCACGCCGGGGCTGCTGCTGTTCCGCGTCACGGGCAGGGCCGCCTTCCGGAATAGCCAGCATTTGCGTCGTCTGGCGGCCCGTGTCGACGTGCTCCGCCCGCACCGCGATCCCGTGCAGCGCGATCGCCGCGTCCGGCACCAGCACGACCTCCGGCAGCACGTCTAGACGTAACTCGCTTTCCGCCGCCAGCGTGATCAGATGCCCCGCCAGCGACACCGGCAGGTCCGGCTGCACGGCAAGCAGCGCGGCATGATCCTCCGGATGCAGCCGCACGATATAGCGGTTTGGCGCGACCAGCAGCCCCGCCGCATCGAGATCGGCGTTGTCTTCCATCGCGCGGGCCAGCCGCAGCGCGACCTCACGCGGCTTGAGCCGCCCGGCAAACAACCGCGCAAACCCGCCCTCGACCAGCGCCTGCACGCGTTCTTCAAACTGGGAGAATCGGTTCTTGTCCATACCCGCGATTATAACAGGCGTCCCCGCGCACCGCGATAGGGTATCGGGAAAACGGTGGGCACGCGTGGGCGCGACATTTGCCAAGCCACTCGACGCGCATCGGGCCGGGGTTCGGGCAATTCGCCCAAACCAAGCCGGTTGTCATCGTTCTAAACAAACGGTATGATGTCATCGTTAATATGTGGACCTGCATTGTACAGGGTTCCTGGATGTATTCTGTCATGCGCGACACTTACAGGCAAAGGGGCGATGTATGATCACGTCTTATGCGCAGCAAGCCATCGCACGCATCCAACAGCTTATCCGGCGCTTGGGATGGTTCACAATCGCCCTGCTCGCCGCGATGGTGGTCGCCGCCGCCGCATTTGTCGTCTTAACCACGCAGGAACACCTGCACGATAACCTGCTCACCTTTATCCTGGTCGGCTTCATGGCCCAGATCATCGACGGTGCGCTCGGCATGGCTTACGGGGTCAGCTCAACGACATTTCTGCTGAGCACAGGCGTCAGCCCGGCAGCGGCAAGCGCCAGTGTCCACATAGCGGAAGTCTTCACCACGCTGGCATCCGGCGTATCACACTGGCGGCTGGGCAATGTCGACCGGCGACTGTTCACGCGGCTGCTGGTGCCCGGCATCATCGGCGGCGTGCTCGGCGCATACATCCTCAGCAGCGTGCCCGGCGAACGCATCAAGCCGTTCATTTCGCTCTACCTGATGCTGATGGGCCTGCGGATTCTGATCAAGGCGCTGCGCGAATCGCCCAAGGCACGCGAAGTCATCCACCATCTGTTCCCGCTCGGCATCATCGGCGGCTTCTTCGACGCAATCGGTGGTGGCGGCTGGGGGCCGATCGTCACCACGACCCTGGTCGCGCGCGGCAACAACCCGCGTACCACGATCGGAACGGTGAACACCGCCGAGTTCTTCGTCACACTCGCCGAAAGCCTGACGTTCCTGCTCGCGATCCACGTCGCCAGCTACGGGCGCGTGATCGCGGGCCTGATCATCGGCGGGATGCTGGCCGCGCCGCTGGCCGCCGTGATCTGTCGCAAGCTGTCTGCCCGTAAGCTGATGGTGATTGTCGGCACGCTGATCGTGCTGCTGAGCGTCCGCACGATGCTGCTGGCGCTGTGACGCCGTGCGGATGCGCGAGTCTGACCATTGTCGAGCGCCCCGGAGTTTGCTAGACTCATTGAATGTGTCCGGTGTAAGATGCCGCGCTGCAACGACTTATCAACACGTTTCTACAGCTTATTGACAGCGTCGCGCGCGCGCAGTACACTTTAGTAGGCGTGGTAGAACACACGTTCCTGACACATTCGTTCGCATCGCGGCCATCCCCGCGCACCTTACCCCGGTGCGTACCGTGCCTGCCCGTTACTACAGGATCAAGAGGACGTAACACCTGATGGCACAAAATCAGATTGTCGTGCGTGGCGCACGCGAACATAACCTCAAAAACATCAACGTCACGATCCCGCGTGACAAACTCATCGTGATCACCGGTCTGAGCGGCAGCGGCAAAAGTTCGCTGGCGTTCGACACGATCTTCGCCGAGGGCCAGCGGCGCTACGTCGAATCGCTTTCAGCATACGCGCGCCAGTTTCTCGGCCAGATGGAAAAGCCCGACGTCGACCAGATCGAGGGTCTGTCCCCTTCGATCTCGATCGACCAGAAGAGCGTCTCGAACAACCCGCGCTCGACCGTCGGCACGGTCACCGAGATTTACGACTACCTGCGCCTGTTGTTTGCCCGCATCGGCGTGCCGCACTGCCCGGTATGCGGCGTGGAACTCGAACAGCAGTCCGCCCAACAGATCGTCGAGACCATCGAGGCGTGGGCCGAGGGCACGCGCATCCAGGTGCTCGCGCCGATCATCAAGGATCGCAAGGGCCGCCACGAAAAAGTGCTGGATGACCTGGCGAAAAGCGGTTTCGTCCGCGCGCGCGTAAACGGCGAACTGCGCGACCTCAGCGAAGAGATCGCGCTGGAACGCTACAAGAGCCACACCATCGAGGTCGTGATCGACCGCCTGATCATGCACCAGTACGACGATCCGGACGGTGAAGAGGCCACCGCCGCACGCTCGCGCCTGACCGACTCGATCGAGACCGCGATGGAACTGGGCGGCGGGATCGTGATCGTCAATGACGTGACGGACCGCGAGAACCCGGTCGATCACATCTTCAGCGAGCATCTCGCCTGCCCGGACGGGCACGGCAGTTTCCCAGAACTGGAGCCGCGCCTGTTCTCGTTCAACAGCCCGCACGGCGCCTGCTCCACCTGCCAGGGACTCGGCGTCAAGCGCGAGTTCGACCCGGACCTGATCGTGCCCAACAAAAACCTGACGCTGGAAGAAGGCGCGCTCGCGCCCTGGGCCACCAACAACGACGATAGCTGGACGCGGCGCTACCTGCGGCAGGCGTGCCGGAATTTCGACATCCCGATGAACGTGCCCTGGCGCGAGCTCAGCGAAAAACAGCAAAACCTGCTGCTGTACGGCTCCGACCAGAAGATTCGCATCGAGCACCGGGGCGACGACGGCAGCCATTTCGCGTGGAACACACAGTTCGAGGGCGTGCTGAACGTCACCGCGCGGCGTTACAGCGAGACGACGTCCGAATACATGCGCCAGAAGTACGAAGAGTTCATGAGCGAACGCCCCTGCGAAACGTGCCGGGGGCACCGCCTGCGCCCGACCGCGCTCGCCGTGACCGTCGCGGACGCGCACATCCACGAGATCACCGGGCTGCCGGTCAAAGACTTGCTGCGCTGGGTGCAGGGGCTGCGCGGGACCGCGCCGGGCGTCAACGGGCACCCGCGCCTATCCGAGCGCGAGCTGCAGATCGGGCACCAGATTCTAAAGGAGATCGAGGCGCGCGCGCAGTTCATGGTTAACGTGGGGCTGGACTACCTGACGCTCAGCCGCATGGCGGGCACGCTCAGCGGCGGCGAAGCGCAGCGTATCCGGCTGGCGACACAGATCGGCAGCCAGCTTACCGGCGTGCTGTACGTGCTGGACGAGCCGAGCATCGGCCTGCACCAGCGCGACAACGACCGCCTGTTGCGCACGCTGGAAGGCATGCGCGACCTCGGCAACACGCTGCTGGTCGTGGAGCACGACCACGAGACCATGCTCTCCGCCGACTGGATCATCGACCTGGGTCCCGGCGCGGGCGAGCACGGCGGCGCGATCGTCGCGGAAGGGCCGCCCGAAGCGATCATGGAGCACCCCACGAGCATCACCGGCGCGTACCTGTCGGGCCGCCAGTGTATCGCCGTGCCGCCGGCGCGCCGTTCCGGCAACGGCCAGTTCCTGACCGTGCGCGGCGCGCGCGAAAACAACCTCAAAAACATCGACGTGCCGATCCCGCTGGGCAAGCTGAGCGTGATCACGGGCGTCAGCGGGTCCGGCAAATCGACGCTGATGATCGAGGTGCTGTACAAGGCGCTGGCGCAGCACATCTACGGCAGCAAGGAACGTCCCGGCGCGCACGACGCGATCGACGGGCTCGAGCACATCGACAAGATCATCCACATCGACCAGTCACCGATCGGGCGCACGCCGCGCAGCAACCCCGGCACCTACACCAAGATGTTCGACGCGATCCGCACCCTGTTCGCCGAGCTGCCGGAAAGCAAGATACGCGGCTACAAAGCCGGGCGCTTCAGTTTCAACGTCAAGGGCGGGCGCTGCGAGCACTGCGCGGGTGAGGGCCAGCTCAAGATCGAGATGCAGTTCCTGCCGGATATTTACGTCTCGTGCGAGGTGTGTCACGGCGCGCGCTATAACCGCGAAACGCTGCAGGTCAAGTACAAGGGCAAGAGCATCGCGGACGTGCTGGACATGACCGTCAGCGAGGGGCTGGCGTTCTTCGCCAACATCCCGACCATCGCGCGCAAGCTCGAAACGCTGGCGGCGGTGGGCCTGGGCTACATCCGCATCGGGCAGCCGGCCCCCACGCTCTCCGGCGGTGAGGCGCAGCGCGTCAAGCTGAGCCGCGAGTTGAGCAAGCGCGCCACCGGCCAGACGCTCTACGTGCTGGACGAACCCTCGACCGGGCTGCACACCGCCGACGTATCGAAGCTGATCGACGTGCTGCAGTCGCTGGTCGACAAGGGCAACACCGTGTTGATCATCGAGCACAACCCGGACATCATCAAAGTCGCGGATCACATCATCGACCTGGGGCCGGAAGGCGGCGAGGACGGCGGCTACTTGATCGCGCAGGGCACGCCGGAAGAGGTCGCGCAGACCAGTGACAGCCATACCGGGCGCTTCCTGTCGGACTACCTTGAATGGGCCGAGTGCGGGGACTGATCCGCGCCGCGCTCGCCAGCAGCCACACGCCACGCGAACGGACACACTGCTCGTTCGCGTGATTGATCCCAACCCCACGTCAAACCTGTTACAATGGAAGCAGCGCAGGTCGATAAGAGAGTATGCACATGGCGGAACCCGCAGCAACCCGGCTTACTGTGATCCCAGAAAAATATGTCGTCGCAACCGGCGTATCGGCGGACGAGTACCTGGTTACGTATGCCGGAGACCATCACGAGTGGGTTCAGGGGGTAGTGATCCGGATGACGCCGATTACGCTCAAACACGAGGAACTGGTCACGTACCTGAAGCAGTTGTTCAGCGCGTACTTCGCCCTGAAACCGATCGGGCGCGTGCTGGGCGAACCCTTCGTGATGCGGCTGGACGCAACTGGCACGATCCGCGAGCCGGACCTGCAGATCATCCTGAACGAAAATCTCGATAACCTCACCGATACCGCGATGATCGGCCCTGCCGACGTGTGCATCGAAGTGGTCTCGCCGGAAAGCACAGCACGTGACTACGGCGCGAAATTCGAGGAATACGAAAAGGCCGGGGTGCGCGAATACTGGATCATCGATCCACAGCGCAAAGAATGCCGGTTCCACCGCCTGAACGAGCACTGGCTTTACACCACGCACTACCCCGACGCCGACGCGGACTACACCACGCCGCTGCTGCCGCGTCTGCGCCTGCACATCCCGACCCTGTGGGCCGATAAACTGCCGGACTTCTACGCGATCGGCGCGGCGGTGCAAGCGATGGTCGCCCCCAACACATAGACACCCTGCCGCAATATAACCCCCGTCATCTCCCCGGTGGTTGTCATTTTTCGCGTTTCATACTACCATGCGCTCAATGCCGCTAGTTAAGATTGGGTTTGAAGGAGCGAACACATGGCGACGCCGTATGATGGTAAAGTCGCAGTCTGGCACTGGAAAGGCGACTCCGTAGCTGAGGAAACCGTCCAGGATATCGCCAACACGCTGAAAAACTGGGCACCACACGTCAAACAGGTGTGGGTCAAGACCAGCGACGGCGACAACTGGCAGGGTGAGTTCGACCGCGACCGCGACCTGGCGATCGACAACGCGGCCAGCGTGGCGAAATGGGTGCGCATATTGGAACAGAACGGGCTGGAGTTCCACGCCTGGGCCGTGGTGAAGGGCCAAAACGTCGAGGCCGAAGCCGACCGCCTCATCGAGGTGTGCAACGTGCCCGGCGTGCGCTCGATGATCCTGGACGTCGAACCATACGCCGGGTTTTGGACCGTTGGCCGCGACCCGATCCGCCCCCTGATGACGCGCGTCCGGCGCGGGATCGGCGGGCGGTTTCACATCGGCATGGCGATCGACCCGCGCCCGCAGCACCGCCGCGCGATCTTCCCTGAGGAATGGCTGCCGTTTATCAACAGTGTGCATCTGCAACTGTACTGGAACACCTTCCAGCGCCCGATGCGCGAGGTACTCGACGAAGGCTTTGCGACCTGGAAAGACTACGGGCGGCCACTGTTCCCCGTGCTGCCGGGCAGCGCCCCGCGTGACGAGATCATCGCCGGGCGCCAGTACGCGGTCAGCGCGCATGGCGCAGACGGGATTAGCTGGTGGCGCTTCGGCGTGATCGGCCCGATCGAGTTCCCCGCGATCAACGCGCCGGTCATCCCGAGCGACGACAATGGCGGGGACGACGAACCCGCCGGCCAGGGCCGCTACGGGATCGAAGTTGTGGTCACGCCCGACAAGCCCCAGTACCGCGACGGGGTGCACGGTTCCGCCGACCCTGAAGACGTGTTCAAGACCTTCCCCGGCACCTGGGGCTGGACCGTCAAATACAAGGACACCGTCACCAACAGCAGCACGGTCTGGGCGCGCTGGGACCCGCAGCTTGTCGCCAGCGGCTGGTACGAGGTCTCGGCGTTCGTCCCGGCGCGCCACGCCACCACGCACAACGCGCGCCACAAGCTGCACGGCGTGCTGGGCCGCAGCACGGAACTGACGATCAGCGTCGACCAGGCGCGTTATTTCAATGTATGGGTGCCGCTGGGCGTGTTCCAGTTCGACGCCAACGACCCGACTGCCGGCGTGGTCTTCCTGAACGACCTGACCAACGAAACCAACCTGGAGATCGCCTTTGACGCGATCCGCTGGCGGCAGATCGTCGGCATCACCCCGACGTCGAAATACCTCGCCGATGGCTACGACTCCCCGGTTGGCACGGCGCGCGAACGGCGCTCAGACAAGATCTGGCCCGGCAACTGGTTCGACGCGACCGGCTTCAACCGGCTCTATACGCTGGGGTCCAGCCAGTCCTACCACACCGGCGCGGACCTCAATCTCAACGAACCGTACTGGGACGCCGATGCGCACTCGCCCGTTTACACCTGCGCGTCCGGGCTGGTCACGTATGCTGACCGGCTGCCGGGTTGGGGCAACGTGATCGTGATCCGCCACGACCCGCTGATCACGACCGGCGAGGTGATGTATTCGCGTTACGGGCACATTGAAGATATCCAGGTCCAGGTCGGGCAGCGCGTGGTGCGCGGGCAGCAGATCGCAAAGGTCGGCAACGCCGACGGCGCGCAAGCCTTCCACCTGCACTTCGACCTGAGCGACACCTCGATCCTCGAGACGCAGCCGTACCACTGGCCGGGCAAAAACCGGCAGGCATTGCTGGCGAACTACGTCGATCCGAAGGAATACCTGCAAAAGCACCGCCCGGCGGACCGCTAAGCAGCGGCACGCCACACAGGGATATCAACGCGGGGGCACGCATGTGCCCCCTGCTCTTGTGTGCTAAGCGCCGCGCTCAGCCCACCAGCAGCGAGACCCCGGCCCATGCCAGCAGCGCCAGCATGACCCATTCGAACTTGCGCGCGTCGATGCGTTCCAAGAACGTCTTGCCGAGCCACACGCCCAACGGGATCAGCGGCAGTGCCCACAGCAAGCTTACGATCTCGCCGGCATGCAGCACCCCTGTCGCGAGAAACATCGGCAGCTTGAGCAGATTCACCACCAGGAAAAAGACCACCGTCGTGGCGATGAACGGCACCGGCTGGAACCGCCGCAGCAGCAAATAGGCCGTGATCGGGGGCGCGCCGGCGTTCGCCAGCGCGGACATAAACCCCGATCCCCAGCCTGCAAGCCAGCCATGCCAGGCGCGCGGGCTGTAATGCAGCGCGGCGATCGCGTCGCTGCCCAGCTTGTAGACCACCACCGCCAGCGTGATCGCGCCCAGCACGCGCCGCAGCACGTCGTCCGGCAGCACCGAGAGCAGCACCACGCCCAGCACCACGCCTGCCGCCGCCGCCGGGAGCATCAGCCGCAGCGCGCCGGAGTCCCACTTGCGCCAGTACACCGGTAGCGCCATCCAGTCCCCGACCAGCAGCAGCGGCAGCGTCAGGGCTACTGCGTCCGTCACCGCCATCTGCGTGCTGAGCAGCGGCACCAGCAGCGCGCCCGGCACCGGGCCGAGTCCCCCCTTGATCAAGCCAACATACAACGCCGCCAGCGCGACAATTGGCGCGATATCCATAAGTCTAGCGTTCCGTTATCAGTGGTGTGCTGCACGCAAGATCACGCGCTGCGGGCAGTGTAGCAGATTCACACGGGGCACGCCAGAGCAATAACAACAGCCCTCGCGTGCGAGGGCGCGAGGGCTATCCAGCATCTGGCAAGCTGCCTACTAGGGGATCAGTAACTGCTGGCCCGCGTAGATCAGGCGCAGGTTGGTGATCCCGTTGATTTGCGCGATCTCGTACATGTTCGCGCCGTAGTTCAGCGCGATGCGGAACAGGTTCTCGCCCGGCTGCACGACGTGCACGCGATAGCCGGGGGCGGGCTGCGGCTGCGGCTGCGGGTCGGTCCACCCCACCGGCAACGACATCAGGGACACGGTGGGCGCGATATACTGCGTGTTCACCCACCCTTCCTGCCCGCTCCACAGCCGGACCCGGGCCCAGCTTGCATCGCTGTTGCGCGCCAGCAACGTGACGCTGGTCCCGCGCGGGATCGCGATAATGCGGCTGTATTGCGGTCCCGGCCCGGTGCGCACGTTCAGTGCGTAGCTGGTCACGGTCGCCGTGCCCTGCGTGCCGGTGCCGTACTCGACCGGCAGATTCGCGACCGGGACACTCGGCGCGATGAAGTAGACGCTCACCCACCCGATGCGAGCATCAG
The DNA here is from genome assembly GCA_964425755.1 of uncultured Anaerolineaceae bacterium. GTDB lineage: Bacteria > Chloroflexota > Anaerolineae > Aggregatilineales > Aggregatilineaceae > CAYRNY01. The sequence goes on along the minus strand of CAYRNY010000005.1, from coordinate 123,791 downwards.
GCAGCTGCACGCGCACCCAGTCTGCGGCGGGATTGCGCGCCAGCATGACCAGCACAGTCCCGCGTGAAACAGCGGTAATGCGGGCGTACTGTGGCCCCGGCCCGGTGCGCACGTTCAGCCCGTAGCTGGTTACGGTCGCGGTTGCGCCGCCGCCGGCCTGTGCCGGAAACACGTATCCCAGACTCACGCCGATCACGGCGACCAGCGCGACGATCGTCACCCAACGTGAAATGTGAAGCATGATAGTCACCCCTTCTACTCATTCATGGCGTCGCTGCCTATGTCTATTTGTATTATATAAGATATGACGCCAATTTTTACATCTGTGTTCCGGGGCGGTGGTTAGACAATGGTACGGCGTCAGGCGGGCGACAGGCGGGCGTAGGAAAAAAACGGCGCGCGACTATAATGGCAGCCGGGTGGCGACCGAATCTACGCCGGGCTGCGCGGTCTCGGCCAGTTCCGCACGGATGCGGTCCACGGCGTCGGGCGTGATCAGGCCGTGATCGGCAGCATGGCGCGCCGCCGCAAGCGTATTCCGCACCAGCAACAAGTCAACACCCAACGCGCCGGCCTGGCGCGTCAGCGACCAGATCGCCTCGTCACGCCTGCCGCGCACCACGTCGCGAATGTAGATCGCGCGCACGCGGTCAGGGTAACGCTGCAGCACATCCACGTAAATCGCGGGATCGCCCTCGCCGCTGTCGCCGATCAGCACGAACGGCAAGTGATCATACAGCTCGATCAACGTGCAGATCCACTCCAGCTTGTGCTCGCGCCCCGGGCGGCGGATGAAGTGATGCTTCGTCAGGCCGAGGTTGACCAGGAACATGGGGCCGGGCGGCACATCCCGGATCGTGAAGAAATCGCGCATCAGGTCGAACAGGTTGCAGGGCATGGTGGAGACGTAAAACAGCGGGTTGAAGGTGTCACGCGTGCCGCGCTGCAACGCGCGGTAAAACGCCGCCACGCCGGGGAACGCCAGCCGCGTGTAGGCGTTGCGCAGAAAGGTGTTGCGCGCCGCCTTGAACAGGTTCACGATGTTCGTCTGGATCACGGTGTCATCCAGGTCGCTGACCACCGCGAATTCGGCGTCGGGCGGGGGCACCATCACCGGGGCGCGTGCGTATGCGCCGGGCTGGTCCGTGTAATCCACCAGCTCCAGCTCCATCTCGTGCCATATCCGGCCCGGTGGCAGCGGCTCGCCCAGCGCGATCTCGATCGCGAAGTGACCTTCCTCATCGGTGCGGACCGTCTGCTCGCGCCCGGCCAAACGCGCCCGCAGCCGGACATGTGGCAGCTCGTGCGTATGGAAGCGCCGGATCATGTTCAGCAGGTTGTACCAGACGGTGTCAGATGCCAGTGGCTCGCGCACGCGCCGATCCGCAACGGCGCGGCCCTGCAGGTAGGCGTGCGTCTGCGTGCCGTATCCGATGTAGGGCAGCACCTCCACCGGTCCCACCCCCAACCGCTGCCGCACGCGCCAGCGCGCGGCGTCATAACGCTTCTCTATGGCATACGCGACCCGGTTCAGCACCCTGAGCACGCGCCCCAGCGCACGTTTAACCATCAGTCGCTCCGGGCAGCCGCAGGTCGCATCTGCGCAGCGGGCGCATCAAGCCCCAAACCTTCGTCCATCCTGACATCGCACCGTGTTTCCCAAAACGTCAATTCCCGTTCGATCCGTATCCAATACGCGTTTCCTCGGTTATGATGGATAAGGGACAGCGCGCCGGATAGGTCCACCTATTATAACAGGCGCAACGGCGAATTCTGTGCTAAACGTTAACGGCAAGCGCATCGTAAATGCCGCCCTGCCACCGTGCCATTGAGACGGGTCGGGCCGGTGCAGTCCCGCCACCTGCCCTAAGAAGGAGTCTGTAATGCCAGGGACGACTATGCCACGCTACAACCGCATCCATGTGATCGTCAACCCCGCAGCGGGCCAGGATTACCCGATTCTGCACACGCTGAATCGCGTCTTCGCACCCGAAGGCGTGGATTGGGCAGTCAGCGTGACCACCGGGCCGGGCGACGCGACCGCCGCCGCCCAGCGCGCGCTGCGCGATAACAACGTGGACCTTATCGTGGTCTATGGCGGCGACGGCACCGTGATGGAAGTCGCCAACGCGCTACTGGGGCACACGGTCCCGATGGCGATCTTACGGGGTGGCACCTCGAACGTGCTCGCCACCGAACTGGGCATCCCGCACCGTATCGAAACGGCGGCGGAGTTGATCTTCGCGCCAAGCGTCACCGTGCGCGCGGTTGATATGGGCCTGATCGCCGGCAAACACTTCTTTCACCTGGGCATCGGGCTCGAAGGCGAGATCATCCGGGCCACCGAACGCAACGCCAAGGAACGCAGCGGCATCCTGGCCTATTTCATGGCCGGGCTGCGCCAACTGCGCCAGCCGCGCACCGCGCATTACCGGCTGCAACTGGACGGCGAAACGATCGAGGCTGAGGGTGTCAACTGCATGATCACCAACATCGGAAGCGCGGGGTTTGCCGGGCTGCGCCTGCTGCACAAGATCGATATCAGCGATGGCCTGATGGACGTGCTGTTGATCCGCGCGATCGACCTGCCCGCGCTGATGAATGCCGCGACGGGCGCGCTTACGTCCGGCGAAGTGGCAGGCCCCGTCAAGCACTGGCAGGCACGCGAAGTACACATCAGCGTCGACCCGCCTCAACCCGCCGCGCTGGACGGCGAACCCCAGCCCGCACAGCCCACGTTCGAGACCCGCATCGTCCCGCAAGCGGTGCGCATCCTCGTGCCGGGAAAGCATGCCGAAGACTAAGCGGCGTCCGAACTCGAACGCCGCTTGAACAAAATAATGCCACATGGATATGGATAATGCGGCCAAACGATCGCGATCAGTTCAGCCTTTTACCTTTGCTTTGCCGGCCTTCCCAGCCGACCGGATAGAGCGCCACGTCCAGCGCCGCCCACAAACGCCGGACTTCCAGCTCCGAAAGCTGCACGATCCAGCGCGTACGTTCGACCCGCCCGACGAGCGTGTAATGCGTATCCGACGTGACAACCTCGATGTGCGTCGTCAGGTTGCCCACGCCGGTCGGTGTGAGCGGGGCCGTCGCCGCCATCCCCGTGACCATCGCGGCCTTGTCGGGGTACAGAATCTCGGTGAGCTTGTACCACAAGAGCTGCGCGGCGCGCCGGGTCAGCACATGCGTCCAGCGTTGGTCGTCTTGCCCGATGCCACCCAGCACGAGCGTGTGCTCGCCTTCTTCATGCCGCACCGACAGTTCCGTCGACAGGCCATAACGATACTGGCGCGGATCGGACCCCATGTTTGAACCATCCTTCTGCCCTGGTAATATCATAAGCCATCCACCTGACCAAATGAATTTTATTTAGTATAGTCTGCCCACTGAGCGAAAGCAACGGCTCGACGCAAAACTGATCGGAACATTTACAAATATCGTCAAATCAGGCAACAAGGTGCCGCCGCGCCGTTAATCCAGCGCGGAAATCGGTTATTATGGGCATCAGGACTCGCCTTGAGGAAAGGAAAGCCATCACATGACCCCGCATCGCCATATCACGGCCCGCATACTGCCTGTGCTGGGCCTGCTGCTGGCGCTGGTGTTGGGCGCGGTTACCGCCACAGCCGCGCCCGACCGGCAGAACAGCACGCACCTGACCTACGACGAGCGCGTCGAAGGGCAGATCACCAGTGCGACGACCGTGCAGGAGTGGACGTTCACCGGGCAGACCGGGGATATCGTGCTGCTTGACATGCGCGCGGGCGAAGGCTCGACGCTCGACACCCTGCTGACGTTGCTCGACCCGGCGGGCAACACCGTCATCACCGACGATGACAGCGGCGAAGGGTTGAACGCACGCATCGGCCCTTACCCGTTGGAGCACAGTGGGACCTACACGGCGATCGCCGGCAGCTACAGCGGCACCGGCACCTACTCGCTCACGCTCAAAAACCTGCACACGCTCCCCACGCTCACCAACGGGAAGACGCTCGTCGGCACCCTGGACGCGGAACACCCGGCAGACTACTTCGCGCTCGATGTGCCGCCCGGCGACACGGTGACCCTGGTACGGCTGGAGATCAGCGACGATAACCCCTATGCCGCCCCGCTGCTCTCGGTCTATAACACCACCGGATTCGTCGCCGGGATCGAACCGGGGATGGCGGCGGAAGCCCCGCGCGCGGTGCTCGATCCCGTCGCGCTGGCGCCCGGCGAAACCTACGTCGTGGTCGTGGCGTGGAACGCGCAGCAAAACGGGGGTGACTACGTGCTCTCGCGCTCGCCCTCGGCGCTCACCCTGATGGAAGACGGCGTCCCGCAGTCGGGCAACCTGGACTACAACACGTTCAGCCGGCGGCACTACTTCATCGCGCAGCAAGGGGATACCGTGCGCGTGACGATCGGCGTCGAGGGCGCGATCACCCCCGCCCTGACCATCACCAGCGCCGCCTTCGATGCCTTCCTGTTCGCCAACGAAGGCGAGCACGTGCGCGAACTCGACGCGCTGATCACGGTGCCGGAGTCAGGGGTCTATATTGTGGAAGTCAGCGACGGGTCGTTCGCGGGGGGGACGGGCAGCTACCGGTTGCAGCTTGACTGGCTCGCCGGCTGAGACACACACCTTCGCGCAGATCAACAACAGGGCGCGTCAATGGGGCGCGCCCTGCTGCGTGCTGGCATGAAGCTGGCCGGATGGCGCCCTCAGTACAGGCCCCAGTCGTCCAATATCCCGTCTTCGGCCATCGATGGGTCCCAGACCTCCATCCCGACCTCGATCGTCGTCGGGACGCCAAGCGCTTCCTGCGCTTTCTGGCGCGCGGCTTCGAGCAACTGCGGCCCGTAGGGGCAAAACGGCGTCGTCAGGATCATGACGACGTGCTGCTTGTCGTCCTCGATCTGAATCTCGCGCACCAGCCCCAACTGGACGATGTTCAGCCCGATCTCCGGGTCCACGACGGAACGCAGCGCGTCGCGTACCAGCTCGCGCTTCTGCTCGACAGATACATCGCCCGCCTGCCCGCCATTCGGGGTTGCGTTCGTGTTTTCGTCAGACATGCTTGCTCACTCCTCGTGTAAGCCTGCGGCGACCGCCACGCAAAGCGGCGATCGTTTGGTTGCAAACTATTCTCAATTGTCCAGAGTATAAAACAGGCGCGCACAAACCACCAATACGCCGTCCTGGTAACGTCATAGAAATAAATAAGAAAGCTATCTTTTTTATTGGCAGGCCCATCTCGCACTGTTATAATTGCAAAAGATACGCGGGAAGCCATTGCAAAAGATTCTCATTTGAGAGACACTTTAGCATTGACGGCGATGCAACACTCGCACCGCACGTTCTGACAATGCGGCACACAGCCAAGAGCACACGAGCGGCCTGGCTGTTACGTGTATATCGATCAGTTAAGCGAACCACACAGTAATGAGGAGTACGATGGGCGCTGCACTAGAAATCCGTAATCTGCACGTCAGTGTAGAAGACCAGCCGATTTTGAAGGGTGTCGACCTGGTGGTCAAGCAGGGCGAGATCCACGCCTTGATGGGACCGAACGGGTCCGGCAAGAGCACCCTGTCGAACACGATCATGGGCCACCCGGCTTATGAAGTCACCGCCGGGCAGATCATCTTTGATGGGCAAGATATTCTCGCCATGGAACCCGACGAGCGCAGCCGCGCCGGTTTGTTCATGGCGTTCCAGTACCCGGTGGCGATCCCCGGCGTGACGGTGGCGAACTTCCTGCGCAACGCGATCAACGCGCGGCGCAAAGAGCAAGACCCGGAAGACAAGGGCATCTCGATCCCGGAATTCCGGCGGCTGATGATCGACAAGATGGACATGCTGAAGATGGATCACAGCTTCGCCAGCCGCTACCTGAACGACGGGTTCTCCGGCGGCGAGAAGAAACGCGCCGAGATCCTGCAGATGGCGGTGCTGGAGCCAAAGATCGCGATCATGGACGAGACCGACTCCGGCCTGGATATCGACGCGCTGCGCATCGTCTCAGAAGGCGCCAAGCAGTTGCAGGCCGAGATGAACCTGGGCGTGCTGGTGATCACGCACTACCAGCGCATTCTGAACCACATCGAGCCGGATTACGTGCACATCATGTTGGACGGCACGATCGTCGAAAGCGGTGGCCCGGACCTGGCGATGCAACTGGAAGAACACGGGTACGACTGGCTGCGCGAGAAGAACGGACAGTGACGCTTTAGCTGCCAGCGATCAGCACTCAGCACTCAGTGGGATAGCATCACCGTTTGCACTGATGACCTGATAGCTGAAAGCTGTAGCCGATTGCTGCAAGCTAATCCAAAGGAGCAACGACCATGGCGACCGCGAATGATGCCCAACACATAAAAGGCATACGCGAGCGATACGACGAACAATACGGCTTCCGCGATCCTGATTCCTACATCTTCAGAGCGCGCAAAGGGCTTGACGCCGAGATCGTGGGCCAGATCAGCGAGATGAAGGGCGAGCCGCAGTGGATGCGCGAGCAGCGCCTCAAAGCCCTGGAGATCTACCAGAGCAAGCCCGTGCCCCCGTGGGGGCCGGACCTCAGCGGCCTGCGCGAAGAGGACATCTACTTCTTCGTCAAGCCAGCTGACCGCGAGGCGCGCTCGTGGGAAGACGTGCCCGAAAACATCAAGAAGACCTTTGACCGCCTGGGCATCCCGGAAGCGGAACAGAAGTTTCTCGCCGGGGCTGGCGCGCAGTATGACTCCGAGATGGTCTACCACCAGATCAAGAAGGACCTTGCCAGCAAGGGCGTGATCTTCAAGAGCATCGAGCAAGGGCTGAAAGAACACGAAGACCTGTTCAAGGAATACTTCGGCAGCGTCGTGCCCGCCTACGACAACAAGTACGCGGCACTGAACGCGGCGGTCTGGTCCGGCGGCTCGTTCATTTACGTCCCGCCGGGCGTCGAGATCGAGATGCCGCTGCAGGCGTATTTCCGCCTGAACACAGCCTCGATCGGGCAGTTCGAGCGCACGCTGATCATCGTGGACGAGGGCGCGTTCCTGCACTACGTCGAGGGCTGCACCGCCCCGACCTACAGCGAAGACAGCCTGCACAGCGGCGTGATCGAGATCGTCGCCAAGCGCGGCGCGCGCTCGCGCTACACCACGATCCAGAACTGGTCGGACAACGTCTACAACCTCGTGACGCAGCGCGCGCTGGTCTACGGCGACGCGTCGCACGAATGGGTGGACGCCAACCTGGGCAGCAAGGTCACGATGAAGTACCCGTCGGTGTACCTGCTGGAGCCGGGCGCGCACGGCGAGATCCTGTCGATCGCGTTCGCCGGCAGGAACCAGGTCCAGGACGCCGGCGGCAAGGCTGTGCACGTCGCGCCGAACACCACCAGCCAGATCATCAGCAAGTCGATCTGCAAGGACGGCGGCGTGAGCAGCTATCGCGGCCTGCTCAAAGTCTATCCGGACGCCGAGAACGTCAAGAGCACCGTCGTCTGTGACGCGCTGCTGCTGGACGAGATCAGCGAATCGGACACCTACCCCTACATCGAGATCGAAAATCCCGATGTGACCGTCGGCCACGAGGCGACCGTGAGCAAGATCGGCGACGACCAGATCTTCTATCTGCAGTCGCGCGGGCTGGGCGAAGATGAAGCCAACGCGATGATCGTCAACGGCTTCCTGGAGCCGCTGACCAAAGAGCTGCCGATGGAATACAGCATCGAAATGAACCGCCTGATCCAGCTCCAGATGGAAGGCTCGATCGGGTAGCATATCGCTGACGCGGTCCGCGCGGTCGCGTCGCCCCTCTTCCTGGCCGCTACAAAGCAGGAAGAGGGGCCACATGTGAGTTACAAGCGCCGCCAACCGCGATCCGGTTGGCGCATAATTGCACGTCAGATTCAGCACGCGATTTAAAAAGAGAGGTATAACCTGTGGCAACTCGTCGACGCCGTGTTGCACGCGAATTTACACCCCCGCCGCTGAGCCGCGACGATGTCGAGGCACTCAGCGCGCGCTATGACGAACCCGACTGGCTGCGCCAGATGCGCCTCGACGCGTGGGAGCTATACGAATCGCTGCCCATGCCCACCACCAAAGACGAACCCTGGCGCAGAACCGACTACCGCCATATCGACTGGGACAGCGCGGGGCCGCTGGTCACACCCAACGGCGGCACCTACGACATGATCCCCGCCGAGAACCGCCAGCCGTTGCTCGGCGACGAACAGGGCGGCGTGATCGCATTCGTGGACGACCAGCTCGTACACCACGAGATCAACCCGGCGCTGGCCGAACAGGGCGTGATCTTCACCGACCTGCGCACCGCCGCTGCCGAACATCCCGATCTCGTGCGCGAGCACCTGATGACGCAGGCCGTCAAACCGGACAATGGCAAGTTTGCCGCGCTCAACGCCGCGCTGTGGACGCACGGCGTGTTCCTGTACGTGCCGCGCGGCAAGGCGGTTGAACTGCCCGCGCACAGCATTTTCTACACCACCCAGACCGGGGCGACCCTGGGGCACATCCTGGTCGTGGTCGAACCCGGCGGCTCGATCGATTACCTGAACGAGAACCTGTCCCCCACCCTGGATGCAGACTCGAGCTACATCGGCGCGACGGAGCTGATCGTCAAGGACGGCGCGAACCTGCGGTATGTGAACCTGCAAGACTGGGGACACAGCGTGTTTGAGTTCAGCCACCAGCGCGCCCGCGTTGGCTCTAGCGGGCAATTGGACTGGATCACCGGGCAGATGGGCGGCAAGTTTATCAAGTCGTTCATGGAGATCGAGCTGGACGGTGAAGGGTCCTGGGGCCGCATGAGCGGGCTGTACTTCCCGGAAGACAGCCAGTTCATGGACCTGGACACACAGCAGAACCACAACGCGCCGCACACCACGTCCGACCTGCTGTTCAAGGGCGTGTTGAAGGACCAGTCGCGGGCGGTATGGCAGGGCATGATCAAGGCGCTGCCCGGCGCGCAGAAGACCGACGGCTTCCAGGCCAACCGCACGATGTTGATGGGCAAGAACGCGCGCTCCGACAGCATCCCCGGCCTGGAGATCAACGCGAACGACGTGCGCTGCACGCACGCCAGCGCCACCGGGCAGATCGAGGAAGAGGTCCTCTACTACCTGATGTCGCGCGGGCTGCCGCGCACCGAGGCGGAAAAGCTGGTCGTGGACGGGTTCTTCGTCCCGGTGCTGGACCGCATCCCGTTTGAGAGCGTGCGCGAGCGCATGATGGCCTACATCGAGCGCAAGCTGTTAGGCACGGGCGGGTAACACGCGCCTCAAGCACGCTACCTGATGCCCCGGTCCGCAGCCGCCGACCGGGGTGTTTTTTGCCCGATTCTTACGCGCGTTCTAATACATGGCATATCCAAATCTGCTATACTCTAAAATGGTTCTTAATTCACATGAGGAGAAATACTATGTCGAAATCCGTTGATGGGTTGAACGCGCTTACAGCAGATGCGATCGTGTTATTCCAGAAGTTGCATCATTATCACTGGTACGTGAAGGGCGAGCAGTTTTTTGGGCTGCACGCGAAGTTCGAAGAGTTGTACAACTACTGGATGCAGGTGTTTGACGATGTCGCCGAGCGTGTCTTGACCATCGGCGGACAGCCGCCGCGCACGCTGGCCCAGTCGCTCGAACTGACCACGCTGAAGGAAGACAACGGCATGCCGAGCACGAACCAGATGGTCGAAAACCTGATCAAAGACTTCGAGTCGGTTGTGGCTTCAGCGGGCAAAACGCTTGAAGCCGCCGAAGCCGAAGGCGATCGCGGGACCGCGAATCTGCTGGACGAGATCCGCGACCAGGTTCAAAAAGACGTCTGGATGCTAAAGGCGTACCTGAAGTAACGCCGCGTTGAGTGGTGCGCTTGAGCGCAACCGCCCGCGTATGAGACAGCGAACCGGGTCCCTGCGGCCCGGTTTTGTATTGCCTCACGCAACGCGCATATCCTGAAGGATGCCACTTTATTTTGCGCCGGTCATCACTGCCCGGTACGCGGCACAAACCGCTATAATCTGAACAGTTTGCGAAGAATTCTCATTTAGGACGAGTTACAGTAGACAGTTCGCGATTTTCGGTTACCATTGACACGGCCAACATCATGAGACTCGAAAGCGATACCATGACCGAGCAAACCTACACCCCCCTGGACCTGAACGCGATCCGTGCTGATTTCCCGGTGCTCGATCAGGAAGTGCACCCCGGCAAGCGGCTGGTATTCCTGGATTCAGCCGCCAGCAGCCAGAAACCGCGCCAGGTAATCGAAGCCGTGCGGCACTACTACGCGCGCGACCATGCCAACGTGCATCGCGGCATCCACCAGCTTAGCGAGCGCGCCACCGCCGCCTATGAAGGCGCGCGCGACAAACTGCGCGACTTCATCAACGCCCGGTCGCGCAAGGAGATCATCTTCACGCGCAACACCACCGAGGCGATGAACCTGGTCGCGGCGTCGTGGAGCCGCGTGAACCTCGCGCCGGGTGACGTGATCGTGCTCTCGGAGATGGAACATCACAGCAACATCGTGCCCTGGCAGATTCTCGCCGAACAGATCGGCTTCACGATCCGTTACATCCCCGTGACGGGCACCGGCGAGCTGGACCTGGACGCTTACACGGCCTTCCTGCGTGACGAGCCGGTGAAGCTGGTCAGCGTGATGCACGTCAGCAACGTGCTGGGCACGGTGAACCCGGTCAAGGCGATGTGCCGGCAGGCGCACGAGGCCGGGGCGCTGTTCATAGTGGACGGCGCGCAAAGCGTGCCGCACCTGAAAGTGGACGTGCAGGACCTGGACGTGGACTTCATGGCGTTCTCCGGGCACAAGATGGCCGGGCCGACCGGCATCGGCGTGCTGTACGGCAAGCGCGCCCTGCTTGAAGCGCTGCCCCCCTACATGGGCGGCGGCGAGATGATCAAGAAGGTGACGCTGGAAGGGTCCACCTGGAACGACCTGCCGCACAAGTTCGAGGCCGGCACGCCCGCGATCGCGCAGGCGGTCGGGCTGGGCGCGGCGGTGGACTACCTCGACACGCTGGGCATGAACAACATCCTGGCGCACGAGCAGCACGTGGTCGATTACGCGCTGGACCGCCTGAGCGAAGTTCCCGGCCTGACGCTCTACGGCCCGGCCCCGGACAAGCGGAACGGCGTCGCGACGTTCACGCTGCAAGACCTGCACGCGCACGATGTCGCGCAGTTGCTCGATATGGAAGGCGTCGCCATCCGCGCCGGGCATCACTGCGCCATGCCGCTGCACCAGAAACTTGGCGTCGCCGCGACTGCACGCGCGAGCTTCTATGTGTACAATACACGCGCGGACGTCGACGCACTGATCGACGCGATCCACAAGGCGCGTAAGGTGTTCGGCATCACGTGACAGCACAGCACACGCCCGATGCCCCGCTTCAGGTGGCGGGCGGCGGCTTTTTCGCACGCACAGGCACACGAGGACGACGATGGACCTTTATCTCGACAACATTATCGACCATGGGCAGAATCCGCGTAATTTCGGAGCGCCGCTCGATCCCGCCGACATCGACTACGAGGACGAAAACCCTTTCTGCGGCGATCACCTGCACCTCACCGCGCAACTGGACGACGACGACCGCGTGGTGAAAGTGCGCTGGGAAGGTGAAGGCTGCACGATCAGCCAGGCGTCCGCTTCGATGTTGGGCGAGGCGATCCTGGGCAAGACGCTGGACGAACTGCGCAGTTTTGACAAGCAGGAATTACTCGATATGCTCGGTATCCAGCTCAGCCCGACGCGCCTGAAGTGCGCGCTGCTTTCACTCAAGGTGTTGAAGGCGGGCGCATACGGCATCACGGGCTGGCCCGGCGAAGAAGGTGACGACTCCGAGTAATCCGGGGCCGGCAGCACGCGCGCGCCGCCAGCAGACACTTTACCCGGCCACCCAAAAACGAGAGCGCCATGCAGTTACAAAACAACCAACTGACTGATGACCTGCGCGTCGTCTTGAACCATGCTCGCCGCGAAGCTGAGCGGCGGCACGCGACCTACCTGGACGTGGAACATCTCATGCTGGGCCTGCTGCAGCACGATAACGGGTTCGTGCATCAGCTGTTCCGCCAGCACGACCTGGACATGCGCGCGCTGTACCGCCAGGTCGCGCACGCCGTCGGCATGGAACGTGACACGACGATCGCGGTCAAGGGCTACACCAACGCGGCGCAGAACGCACTGGAGCGCATGCAGCAGGAAGCACAGGCCGCCAAACAAAACACGCTCAACGAAGGGCACCTGTTGCTCAGCCTGCTGCAGGAACCCGGTGGCGCGTTGCACGACCTGGCACGATCGCTACCGTTCGAATCCGGCGTGGTGCGCGACGCCCTGCGCGATTACACGCCCCCCACGAACGGCCCATCCGGCACGGCAAGTGAAGCAGCCCCGCCACACGCGGATCGCAACGCGTCCCCGCGCACGCAGCCACAGAACCCGCCAGCGCGCGAAGAATTCGTGCTGATCCCGACGCGCCCGCAGCGCAAACGCAAGACGCCCGCCGCAGGTCGCGACGTGTCCGGCGTGCCCAATTGGGTCTTGATCGCGGGCGGGCTGGTCGTGCTACTGATCTACCTGTGGTTTGTGCTGCCGGGCCAGACGCTGTTCACGTTTGCGTTCGTGCTGGTGGGGTGGGTCTTTTCGGTGACACTGCACGAGTTCGCGCACGCGGCGGTAGCCTACATCGGCGGCGACCACACCGTGCGGGAAAAGGGTTACCTCAGCTTCAACCCGCTGAAGTACACGCACCCGCTGCTGAGCATCGTGCTGCCGCTGGTGTTCCTGGCGATTGGCGGCATCGGGCTGCCGGGTGGCGCGGTGTATATTGAGCGCCACCGCCTGAAAAGCCAGTGGTGGGGCGCGGCGGTCTCCGCTGCCGGGCCGATCGCGAATTTCCTGCTCGCGCTGCTGCTGGCGCTGCCGTTCCTGACCGGCGTGGTGGATATCCACGCGGTGGGTGTGAATCTCGTGTTTGAACAACGCAAAGATGACCTGCTGCGCACCAATCCCGGCATGACCGAAGACGAACTCCGCGCCGCGTTCGGCATCGAAGCGGTCACGTTCTGGAACAATCCCACGCTCTGGGCGGCGGTGGCGTTCCTGGCGATGCTGCAATTCACCGCCGTGTTCTTCAACCTGATCCCGATCCCGCCGCTGGACGGCTTCGGCATCATCGAGCCGTACCTGACGCCGGAACTGCGCATGCGCTTCCGGCAGATCGGCATGATGGGTATTTTTCTGATCTTCTTCCTGTTCCTGTACATCCAGCCGGTGCAGAACGCGTTCTGGAGCAACGTCTACCAGGCGACCGACAGCGTCGATATCCCCGGCTGGATGATCGATGAAGGCTACCAACGGTTCATGTTCTGGCGCTTTGAGCAGTAACCGCGCCGCGCCAGGTGCACCGTGATCGACAACATCACTAAGGGAGGTAACACCATTGACCCGCTACGTTAGCGTTGCCAAGACATCCGAAATCGGCCCCGGCGAGCGCGAAGTCTTCGACGTCGAGGGCTACTACATCGCCGTGTTCAACGTCAGCGACAGGTACTACGCGATCGAAGATCGCTGCACGCACGACGACGGACCGCTGGCCGAAGGCGATCTCGACGGCTACGAGATCGAGTGCCCGCGTCATGGCGCGCGCTTTGACATCCGCAACGGCAAGGTGTTGAGCATGCCGGCAGTCGTGGATGTGCCCTGGTTCCTCGTGCGCGTGGAAGGCGACGATATCCAGATCGGTTTCGACGACGACTGAGCACCCGGTCGCCGGACCCACCGGCCACCGTTATTATCCTGAGGACCGGAGCACATGATTCTGTTTCAATACGCCCCCGACATCCTGGAGCAGTTCCCCGCCATTCGCGGCGGGATCGCCTACGTGCGCGGCCTGTCGAACGGTCCTTCGCCGGATGCGCTTAAAGCCGCGTATACCGCCGAACAAGAAGCGGTCCTGGCGCGCATCGGGGACACGCCGCTGTCGGAGGTCGAATCGCTGCAGGCGTGGCGGCGCGTGTTCAGCGCGTTCGGCGTGCCGCCGACCAAGTATCGCAACGCCGCCGAAGCGCTGCTGCGCCGCCTGACCAAGTCCGGCGACATCCCCTCGCTGAACCTGCTGGTCGATATCGGCAACCTGCTGAGCATCCGCTACGCGCTGCCGGTCGCGTTCGTGGATCGGCGGCACATCACCGGCACGCTGACGGTGCAGTTCGCCGACGGTGACGAGCGCTTCACCGACCTGGGCGGGTCCGACGTGACACACCCGGAGCCGGGCGAGGTGATCTTCGCCGACGAGGACGACCTGATCTTCGCGCGGCGCTGGTGCTGGCGGCAGAGCGATCACAGCGCGTCGCGCCCGGATACCACCGAGGCGCTGGTCACGATCGAGGGCGTGCACGACGAGGCCGAAGCGGATGTTCGCGCCGCGCTGGACGACCTGCGCGCGCTGCTCGCGCAGCATGTGCCGGATGCTGAGTTCCACGCGGACGTGCTGGGGCCGGATAACCCGGCGCTGGCCGTCGATGGGATCGACTGATCAGCCGTTTCGTTGCGCGTACAGATCATCAAGCGCCGCCGCCGTCAAAAAGCCATCTGCCGCCCCCGCGACGCCGATCTTCCACGAAGCGAACACCACTGCCTTACGGATCGCCAGGTCGGGATCGCCTGTGCGGGCGTAAGTGTGCACGAACGCGGAGAACAGCGCGTCCCCCGCCCCGATCGTATTGACAACCGGGCGCGTCTGCACCGCCGGGACGCGCGTGATCCGGCCCGCGTCACGCACACCGAGCAGCGCCCCATTGCCCCCCAACCCGATCACCGTGATCGCCGGGGCGTAATGCGCCCACACCTGCCGCGTCCACGTCTCCGGGTCGGCGGGCAGGTGCTCGTCGCTCATGAACAGGATATCCGCTGCCGCCATGAACGCGCCATCGTAGGGGCTGTGCAGGTCCCCGACCGCGTGCACGTCGGTCGCGATCGGGATGCCGCGCTCGCGCGCCCACGCCAGGAACGGGCGCGAGAAATTGACGTTACATAAGACGGCCAGATCGACGCCGTGTGCTGCCTGCTCAAACAGCACCGGCGGGTATGCACGGTCCTGCACGTCCTTCAAATCCACGTTGATCATGCGCCTGCCGCCTGGCTCGTAGAGGATCACCGAGCGTGGTGTCGCGTCCAGTTCTTGCACCACGTAGCCACGCGGGATTCCGTCCGCTTTCAACTGCGCCTGCACGATCGTCGCGCCGAGGTCCCTGCCAAGCAGCGACACAAAGCGTACGCTGTCGCCCAGCGTGGTGAGCGCCTTCGCCACGTTGTACCCCACGCCGGACACCGTCGAATCGATGCCGAAGAACGGGTAGCGGACAGGGGCATAGTCAATCGGAAAACGCTCGACCTGCACCGTCGTCTCGATGTTGATCAAACCCGACACCAGGATCGTGCTCACGGAGCCACTAACTTTCGCTCACCATCCGCCAAACGAAACACGAGCCCGGAGTCTACCCCAGGCTCGTGCTGTTAGCATGTTGCAATTCACACACCAGGCGACCTGACGCCGCCCGGCACCGCGCCGCGTCAGTAGCGGAACACCGCCGCCAGCACACCGCCACCGGGGACCGCGTCCCGGTCCACGACGTAGACCGTCCCCCCGCCGAGGAACGTCTCAACGGCGGCCACATCGAGCAAGTCTTGGTCGCCCGGCTGGCGCTGCGGGTGCCCGTGAACCTTGTGACTGTGCGCGCGGTAAACACCCCACTGCTGCACGTCTTTCGCCACAAACAGCACCGAAACGCGCCCTTCAACCGCCGCGCGAACGACGGTCACGACATGGTTCGAGGCGCGCTCGTCGTCCCGCCCGGCCAGCTCGTCGTACAGTTCGGCGGCTGCCGCCTGTGCCTGCGCAAAGTACGGCTTGACGATCTCCCACGCCCGCGCGTGCAGGTCCTTCGCGCTCAGCGTCTCGGGGTTACCGGTCAGGCCCTTTTGCATCAGGTGCGGATAGGTGTTCGCGTCACGATACAGCGGCAGCAGGTAATCCACCCCGGCCACGACCAGCGGGATGTTTTTGTCCGCGATTAGCTCGCGCAGCCCGCGATCGATCATCTGGAAGTAGCGCAAGATATCCTGTTTGGCGTTCGTGTCGTCCGCCGCACTACCCCCATGAAACACCGGCCCGCCGCTGGTCGCTGCCGCGCGCATCATGCGCTGCGGCTCGTCATAGCGTAACGCCTCGGCCAGGCTTTCCGGCACGCCTTCGAGATCAAACTCGTGCACACTATCGCGCGATCCTTCCAACAGGCGCACCTGGTCCTTGCTGAGCGCCAGCAGGTAAAAGCGTCCATCCCCGCTGAGCAGTGAGAGCAACGGTTTGATGTGAAACCGCCGCCGCACGGCGACCATTTCCTCAAACACGATCGGCAGCCGGTAATAGCTGAAGTGGTCCGGCCCGGCGAATATCGCCAGCCCGTCGCTCACGTTTCGCCACAGATCAGCATCATCCAGCAGCCCGCGGATCGGCCCCAACTGCGCGTCGACATCTGGGGCGCGCAGGCCAACAGCCTTCAAATCCTCCTCAGCGGTTCGCAGCAGATTCTTTAACCGGATCGGGTTCTGCTGAGCCTCCGACCCGGCGCGCACGGTTGGCATAAAAATAGATACGCACCATTCCCCTTCTGTTTGGGTCAGGGTCTTCAGTACATCTTGCGTCAAAATATCCATGCCCGTGCCTCCTTTCTTAAAGCAGAGGATAATTGAGTTTAGCCCGTTACGCCAATCGTGGGAAATCGAACCGTGATCACGACCGTCACCCCGCGCGACACACAAAACGGGATGCCAGGGCGACCCCGCCGCCCGCATCCCGTCGTGATATTTGCCCGGAAGACCTTCACCGCACCTGTGCACCAACGCCGCGCGCTCAGCGCGCCTGGGGCACGCTGTCCAGGTCACCGGCCACCGTCACGATCAACGTGTTGTAAATCCACGCCTGCGCGCCATCGCCGGGGATCGTCACGCGATACCACTGGCGATCCGCCGTCGCGCCCTGCACGATCAGCACGGTCTCGGCAGGCAGCACGCCGACAATATCGCTGTTCGTCGTCGGCTCGCTGCGCAGGTTCGCCGCGCCTTCGGCAGTCCGCACGCGCACGACCACCGGCAGCACATCCGCAACCGCGACCGGTTCAACGTCCACCGGCTCCCACCCGCGATGGCGCTCGTCCACCGACTCGGTGTCGGTCAGGTTTTCCAGCAGCCCGGTGCGCAGATCGTGGCGGAAGATATCCCACGTCAGCGTACCGGGCGAATCGTCCACATCGCGCACGTAAACCAACTGGGTCTGGTCCGGGCTGAAGACCGGCTCGCGCTCGCTCACGTTCGGCGATTGCGTCACGTTCCGCGCGTCGGCTGCCGGGTTACAGCCACCACCATTCAGGATACAAGCAGCGGGCATCACAAAAACGTCGGCTTCTGTGCCCTCGGTGGCATACGCGATCCACGTCCCATCTGGGCTCCAGTTCGGCGTAAAACCTTCCGCGACGCTGATCTCTCGCTCTTCCACCAGGTCGTACGCGCGCACCTCAAAGCGGATGCTGTTGGTGTCCACAACACGCCGGTTGTACAGCAGAAAGCGCCCGCCAGGGTCAAATGAAACGCGGCTGGCATTGGTGTCGAACGTGGTCAACTGCGTGAGCTCGCCCGACTCCAGGTCGTAGCGGTAGAAGTTGAACGTCTCGCTCGCATCGCGATCCGAGTAGATCACAATGCTGCTGCCGTCCGGGTGCCAGTCGCCGGCGTAATCCTGGTGAATCCCGTCGCCGGGCACGAGTTCGCTCGCCTCTTGCGTCGCAAAGTCATAAACGTACACATTCGCCGTGCGCTCGCGTAGATCGGTGCGCTCCGGGTCCGGACGCCAATCGCCGGGCGACTCGCCGCCGCAGATGTAGCTGAACATGATCCGCGTCGCGTCGGGACTCCACGCGCCATCACGCAGCCAGCACTCCGGGTCGTTTTCCTCGACCAGGTACGTCTTGTCGCTGCCGCCGGCGTTGATCACGTACAGGCCCGCATCATCGCCCACGACGATACGTCCGTCAGGTACCGCAAAATCACCGCCATCTTGCGCACGTGCCGCGCCCGGAACTGCCGGCAACATGCTCAGCACCAGCACCAGCGCGATCATTCCTGCCGCTAACCGCCGTTGTCTCATTAGTCTGTTCTCCCTCCACAGGTGCATTCCCTGGCGGCATGCCAGCTTTCCACACCACTTCCTACGCTCTTCCACGCACAGCCGGGCACCGGCCCCGCGTGCGGGACAGCTTGCCCACACGTGTACATCCTACCACCTCGCACACGCTAAAACTATTGCGCGACCCGGTGTGAATGTCAAGTCTGCCAGCCCAACGGTTTGCCCGCGCGGGTAACACGCCGCAGGAAACACAAAAAGGGACCTACGGTTAGCAGGTCCCTCGTTCTCACCGCGATAGCGTTTATGGTCAGGCTTTGAGCAAGCCGTCACGCGTGACACCCAGGCGGACACCCTCCGCGTCCACGCTCGCGATCTGATCGGGCAGAACCAGCCGGTCGGCGCGCAGGAGGCCAGCATCCAGCCTGACATAGCCATCCATCTGCAGCCGCCTGTGCACTTCTTCCGGCAGGTTCAGCTCTTCCACAGGTTTGGGCAGCACCACCGGGCCGCCTTCTGACCGGTCGGGCGACGCCGCCACCGTCAGTGGCAGCCCCGGCTGCATTTCGTCTTCCGTGTCCGGGGTCGTGCCCCCTGAGCCGAACTGCACATCTTTGACGCGCCCGATCGCCGCGCCGTGCGCGTCGTAAACCTTCATGTCCTTCTTGACCTGCTCTAAGGCGTTCGTCATGCTGTTTCCTCCAAGAATGCTGGCCGATTTTGATCGTTGGCTGCCAGTGACTGGTTTGCACCGTCAGCCTCGCTCGTCGTATGTTTTGCTTGCTTGCCGGGACTGTTACAGGTCCCGGCGCGGTGCGGCCCTGCGAGTCGGCACAGGACGCAAACCGCACATCTTACCAAGCTCAGCATAACTTGAATCCGGCGCGGCTTAACCGGGCAGGTGATGGATTTTCGAATAGGCCACTTCGGGGATATGTGATCCCCAAAATGCGCCGCATTAATGTTGACGATCCGCACCGGACACGGTATTGTTGATCGCTGGTACCAGTCGTCATAGTTTCTAGTGTGTTTATTCACTTGGTGGCTTGGCCGAGACGCGCCAAAATCACCAGAGTTGCCCGCCCCCGCCTGACGATTCCGGCGCTGCAGGCCGGCAACAGGACCGAAGACCATTACGCGCAATGACGCTGTGATTGGGCCGTGCCGGCGTTTTCGCGGGATGCGAAACGCCCCTCCAGAATGCCAACACGACCTAATCATCCCGCAAGCTGTTCGCAGAAAGTTAGGAGAGAACTGTATGGCACATAAGTGGGTCTACGCTTTTGAAGAAGGCAACGCTTCCATGAAGAACCTGCTCGGCGGCAAGGGCGCGAACCTCGCCGAGATGTCGAGCATTGGTATCCCGGTCCCGCCCGGGTTTACCGTCACAACTGAAGCCTGCATCGCCTACTACGAGGCGGGTAACAAGTTCCCTGAGGGCATGTGGGACCAGGTACTCGAAAACTTGGACGCGTTGGGCAAGAAACTTGGGCGCAAATTTGGCGACGACAGCAACCCGCTGCTCGTGTCCGTGCGCTCTGGGGCGCGCGTGTCGATGCCCGGTATGATGGACACCATCCTCAACCTCGGCCTGACCCCGGCGGGTGTCGAGACGATGGGCGAAAAATTCGGTGATATGCGCTTCGCGTGGGACCTGTACCGCCGCCTGATCCAGATGTTCGGCAAGGTCGTGATGGAAGTCCCCGGCGAGCCGTTCGAACACGTGATCGAAAAGGTCCGCGAGGAAGAAGGCGCGCGGACAGACGCGCAAATCTCAGCCGCCGGCTGGGAAAAATGCGCCGTTGAGTTCAAGAAGCTGGTTGAAGCGCACACCAACAAACCCTTTCCCGAAGACCCGGTCGAGCAGTTGAAGCTGGGCGTCGAAGCCGTGTTCAAGAGCTGGAACTCCAAGCGCGCGACGGATTACCGCAACAACTTCGGCTACCCGCACGACTGGGGCACCGCCGTCAACGTGCAGACGATGGTTTACGGCAACTTCGACGACGGCAAGAGCGGTACGGGCGTGGCTTTCACCCGCAACCCCGCGACCGGTGAGAAGAAATTCTACGGCGAATACCTGCTCAACGCGCAGGGCGAAGATGTCGTTTCCGGTGCCCGCACCCCGCACGACGTGTACCAGCTTGCCGAAGAAATCCCGCACGCGTGGGAAGAGCTGCTCGAAGTCTCGGAGAAGATCGAACAGCACTACCGCGAAATGCAGGATGTCGAGTACACGATCGAGTCGGGCAAGCTCTGGATGCTCCAGACGCGCAACGGCAAGCGCACCGCCGCCGCCGCCGTCAAGATCGCGGCGGACATGGTCGACGAGGGCCTGATCACCAAAGAAGAAGCGGTCGCGCGCATCAACAGCGACCAGATCGACCAGCTTCTGCACCCGCGCTTTGACGACGAAGCCTTGAAGACCGCCGAACAACTCGCCAAGGGCCTCAACGCCTCGCCCGGCGCTGCAGTGGGCCGCGCCTACTTCGACGCTGATACCGCCGAAGCCAAGGCCAAAGAAGGCGAGAGCGTGATCCTGGTGCGCCCGCTGACCGAGCCGGACGACGTGCACGGTATGCTCGCATCGAAGGGCATCCTGACGGCACAAGGTGGCGCGACAAGCCACGCCGCTGTGGTCGCCCGCCAGTTGGGCAAGCCCTGCGTTGCCGGTGCCGGTGAACTCGCGATCGACCTTGAGAAGCGTTTGTTCGTCGTCAACGGCATCACCGTCAAAGAGGGCGACACGATCTCGCTGAACGGGGCGACCGGCCAGGTGTTCCTGGGCGAACTCCCGGTTGTCGCGCCGTCCCTGGAAGACCAGGAAGACCTGCTGAAGATCCTGACCTGGGCCGACGAACTGCGCCGCCTGATGGTGTGGGCCAACGCCGACGACCCCGAACAGGCGACCCGCGCCCGCAGCTATGGCGCGCAGGGCATCGGGCTGTGCCGCACCGAGCACATGTTCCTCGGCGACCGGACCCATTTCTTCCAGAATTACATCCTGGCGGAAAACGACGCAGAGAAAACCGCCGCGCTGGAGAAGATGGAACCGCTACAGCGCGATGACTTCTACGGCATCTTCAAGGCGATGGACGGCCTGCCCGTGATCATCCGCTTGATCGACCCGCCGTTGCACGAGTTCCTGCCCGCGCACGACGAGCTGCTCGTCGACGTGACGCTCGGTCGCGAACGCGGCGAAGACGTCAGCAAGAAGGAAAAGCTGCTTGAGAAGTCCGAAGAGCTGGCCGAGTTCAACCCGATGCTGGGTCTGCGCGGTGTGCGCCTGGGCATCATGATGCCCGACGTCAACAAGATGCAGGTCCGCGCGATCTTCGAGGCCGCATGCGACGCCGCCAAGGAAGGCGTCGACGTGCACACCGAGGTCATGATCCCGCTGACCGCGCACATCAACGAGCTGCAAATCCTCCAAGAAATGCTCGAAGCAGAAGCGAAAGCCGTCATGGAGGAGAAGGGCCAGCACGTCGACTACAAGTTCGGCACCATGATCGAGATCCCGCGCGCGGCGCTGACCGCCGGTGAGATCGCCGAACGGGCGCAGTTCTTCAGCTTCGGCACCAACGACCTGACGCAGATGACGTTCGGCATCAGCCGCGACGACGCGGAACGCCACTTCCTGCTGCAGTACGTCGAAAAGGGCGTGCTGCCCAAGAACCCGTTCCAGACCATCGACCGCGATGGCGTCGGCAAGCTGATGGAGGAGTGCGTCAAAGCGGGCCGCGAAACCCGTCCCGATCTCGAAATCGGCATCTGCGGCGAGCACGGTGGCGACCCGGACAGCATCGACTTCTGCCACATCATCGGGCTGGACTACGTGAGCTGCTCGCCGTTCCGCGTCCCGGTGGCGCGTCTGGCGGCGGCGCACGCGACACTGCGCGAGCGCGGTTGGGAAGGTCTGGGCGACCTGGGGACCAAAGCCCCCAGCAAGTAACATGTGACCATGTTGCACAGCACGCACCAACCACCCGGGCTACGGTGGTTGGACGCCACCCACGTCAGGGCACTTTGACACCGGTGGCACGTCAATGTGAGACCGGGCCGCTTCCATCACGGAGGCGGCCCACTTTTTGTTTCAAATCCGTTGCCAGGACACGAGCGCCGTCACGACTTCACCGGCAGCAGCGGGCACTCGAAGTAGTCCGGCGGCGCGCCGGGGCCGCCCGGTGACCCTGCGGTAATCGTCAGGTGGCCGAGGCCGGCATGCAGCTCGATGTCGTCTTCGGACATCAAGACCGGCAGCGGATCGTGCGCCGCAAGCCCTTCAGCGGTCCAGGCGACCGTGTGCGTGAACCAGCGCCCGCCGTTGAATGCCGGATTACCCGGCGCCGCCTCACCTACAGGCAACTGGCCCGGCGCGCCGTTGACGATCACGTACAGCTTATCGAAGGACTGTACGTTGTTGTCATTTGGCGCGGGAAGCGCGGCAGCACCCTTTGTGCCCCACGTCTCGCCATCGGCATAGATCGCCGGACCGAAGTTCGGCTTACCGGGATCAGCCGCCGCCGGCAGCGCGGCAACCAGCGCGAGTAGCAAAACAACCGCGATAAACAGACTTTTACGTAACATGTGCTACCTCCTTATCCATCGAACACCTCGTCATTGAACCGATCCGGCTCAACTGATTTCACGATAGCCGAGAATTGTTTCGTCATTCTTGCGATAGTATTACAAGAAGCTTACAGTTCGCGGCGCAGCCGGACAGACCCCGCCGAATCCCTGTACAGATTGCTGGTTGTGTAATTGCAGGCGGTTTGCTATCGTTGGATCGAGCTGCACGCCGTGCAGCGCACAGAGCATGCAAATGCCAGGAGCACACACATGGGTTCCGCAGTAGGGCTGATCGCCGTATTCGCGCTGGTGTTCGTCAACGGTTTCTTCGTCGCGGCGGAGTTCGCGCTGGTGGGCGCACGGCGCACACGCATCGTACAGCTCGCCGAATCCGGCCACTCCGGCGCGAAGTTCGCCGAACAAGCGATCAACCACCTGGACAGCTACATCGCCGCGACGCAACTCGGCATCACACTGGCAAGTCTCGGCCTGGGCTGGATCGGGGAACCGGCAGTCGCGCACCTGCTCGAAGACGCCTTCGCTGCCGTGCTGGGCGAGGAAACCGCCGCCACCGCCGGGCATTCCGCCTCGATCATCATCGGGTTCTCGATCGTCACGACGCTGCATATCGTGCTGGGCGAGCTTGCGCCCAAATCGATCGCGATCCAGCGCCCGGAAGGCACCTCGGTGATCGTGGCCCGCCCCACCACGTGGTTCCTGCGCATTTTCAACCCGGTGATCTTCACCATGAACACGATCGGCAACGGTATCGTGCGCTTGATAGGGTTCAACCCGGCCAGCGGGCACGAACAGGTCCACTCCGCCGAGGAACTGCTGATGCTGGTCCGGTCCGCGCACCAGGCGGGCGTCTTAGAAGACAGCGAAGAGCGCCTGCTCCAACGCGCGTTTGACTTCGGCGACATCCCGATCCGTGAAGTGATGCAGCCCCGCGTCGAAGTCGACGCGATCGCGGTCGACACCCCGCTGAGAGACGTACTGGAAAAAGTCTCGACCGGCACCTACTCGCGCTACCCGGTCTACGCAGATTCGATCGACCATGTGATCGGGTTGCTGCACGCCAAAGACCTGCTCGACCAGGTCGTGCACAACCCGGACCTGCTCAACGATCCGGCGCCCCCGTTCGACCTCAAAACGATCGTGCGCGAGTCGTTGTACTTCCCGGAGATGGCCGCCGTCAACAGCGTGCTGGAACAAATGCAGCGCACCCAGACTCATTTCACCGTCGTGCTGGACGAATTCGGCGGCATGTCGGGCATCGCCACGATGGAAGATATCCTCGAAGAGTTGGTCGGGGAAGTGCAGGACGAGTTCGACATCGAGCAAGCGCCGGTCAGGTTCGAAGAGGACGTGATCGTGATCGACGGGCTGGTGACGCTGCACGATATCAGCGAGCGGTTCGGCCCGCCACCGGACGCCGAAACCCTGCAATCCACGACGATCGGCGGCTTTGTGAGCGAACGCCTGGGCCGCATCCCCACACGCGGGGACAAAGTGCGCTACGGCGATTACGACGTTTATGTCGAGGACATGGATGAAATGCGCGTGGCGCGGCTGCGCTTCGTGCGGCGCGCATCCCCCTGCGACACGCCCGACGCACCCGACGACTGCGAGCCGGGCACGGTCATCTCCGCCTGATGCCGCGCGTCCTCACGCGAAGTTGTATAGCACCTGCGGCGGAATCTCCGCGCGGACGGTGTCGCCAGCCGTGATGCGCCCCGCGCGCTCCACCCAGGCGACGATCCCGCGTTTGTGCAGCGCCGCCTCCGGGAACCGCACCGCGAGCCGCGCCACGTCCGGGTAACACCGCTGCACCGCCTCACCGGCAGTCGTGCAGGGCAGGTTCTCGCCCTCGACCACCAGCACCGCCGCGCCGGAAAAATACAGGCGCGTCGCAGGCGGGAGCAGCGAGAGCGCCGGGATACCCGCCAACAACACGTTCGCGCCCAACGCCTCAGCGGTGACTTCCGGCACGCCCAACGCGCGCGCGACCTCGGCCAGTTCCTCGCGGGAGACCAGCGACACCTGGCGGCTGTTGCGGATCACGGTGCCGCGCGGGTAGTATGGCGTGCGGCCCCCGCTGCGATACGTCAGCCCGGCGTGGCGATCCCCCGCGAATCCCTCAAGCGTGACGGCAACTGACTCCTGCCGCACGGACACGATATCGTCACTGTGCGGCGCGACCAAAACGGCGGCTACGGTGCCTGTTACGGTGCGTTTCATGGTCATCATCCTGACGCTGCTGCTCGTTCAGTGGCGTCCGGCAGCCGCTGGCGGCTGCGATACGCCGTGCTCCACACCTGAACGGGCGATCGTGTGTTTTCTGGCGCGGGTCATTTTTCCTTTAGCATAAAACTGTGGCACAATAACTGTAGACATACCACTGTGACCGATTTGCTATCGCATGACACAACCCGCGTATGCCATGCAGAACGGAAGGTTAGCCGTGCCAGCACAAGAAAAACTGTCCCCGACTGAACAAATTTTAGCGTACATCATTGGCGGCGGCATCGTACTGGCCGTGATCGCGCTATTCCTGTACGGCGTGGGCGTCGCCTCATCCAACGTCGCGCTGAGCATCCTGCTGATCGGCCTGACGCTGATCGTGATCGGAGTCGGTGCGTGGCTCTACCTGCTGAAGCCCTGGAAATCTTTTGACGACCTCAAGACGCCACATTACACCGGTCATGACGAGGCCCACGACGAACACGTCAGCGCTGCAACGGAAGCGCCCCCCGCCACGCCGGAAGCGCCTCCACAACCCGAACCGGAACCGGCAGCAGAAGCAGCCGCGCCCGCCGCAGCAGCGGCAGCTCCCGCCGGTGTTTCCGCCGAAGGACAGCCGCCCACCCCTGAACCGGCAGCAGCAGAAGCAGAAGCAGCCATACCCGTCGCCGAAGCGGGGGCCGAACCCGACGACCTGACGCTGATCGAGGGCGTCGGGCCGAAGTCAGCGCAGGCCCTCAACGCCAGCGGTGTCAAGACATACAGGCAAATGGCCGCGATGACGCCGGAAGCGCTCGAAGACGCCGTCAAATCGCAGAAGGTGCGGCTGGTCGGAAGCACGGAAACATGGCCCATGCAGGCGGAACTCGCCGCCGCGGGCGACTTCGACGCCCTGGAGAAGCTCAAGGGCCGCATTCACGGCGGCTATCTGCACGATGACCTGACGCTGATCGAGGGCGTCGGGCCCAAAGCGCAGGAAGTACTGTACGAGGCAGGCTTCCGCACGTATGCGGCGATCGCGCAGGCCGCGCCCGACGCGCTCAAAGCGGTGCTGGACGAAGCCGGGCTGACGCTGCTCACGCCGGACACGTGGCCCGAACAGGCTGGCCTGCTCGCCAAGAACGATCATGAAGCGCTCAAGGCACTGCAGGAGCAGCTCAAAGGCGGGCGCAAAGAATAGGCGCGCCCCCGCGCACAGCACCCACTGGCAGCGGCGCTACACATCACAGGGCGGGCCGGGCGATGTTCGCGCGGCCCGCCACGAACATCACGGATCAAAGTAGCGCCAGATGTTCTCCACGATGTAGATCACGGTTCCGTCCGGCCAGTCGAGGTACAGTCGCGAGTACTTGATATCGCCGGAACGCTGGTAACGCATCGTGTAGCCCTCTTCGAGCGTCAGCGCCCACCCCACCCCGGAACGCACCTGCGGATGCTCGATCCACAGCTTGCCGAACCCGCGATCGGGCCGGTACATGCCTTCTGGCGCAGCCTCAGGATAGTACAGCGTCTCGCCCTGCCACGTATCGCGGTAGACGTTGACCAACCCCGAATCGTACAGCACGTAGATCTCGCTGGTGTCCGCGCGCCAGATCATGTAGCCGCGCTCGAAGCGCTGGAACGCCGCCTGCACCGTGTTGGCGCTGTCGGCAGGACAGGTGAGCTGCTCCGCCGTGGGGCCGAAGAAGTACGTGTACGGGCAGATCACATCCACCGTCAGGCTTTCCTGCACGCGCCCGCCGGATGGCCCCGTCGCGAACAGCGCAAACGGCGCGTAATCGACGAACGACTCCGGCAGCGTGAGCGTCCACTGGCCCTGTGCGCCCGCGTCCGGCGCGGCCCGGACCATCGGCCCGCCCGGCTGCACGAGCCACACGCCGACTTCGGTCGCGTTGCGCACGTCCCAGGTGATCGTCACCGTGCCACCCCGCCGCACGATCTCCGGCACGGCGACGAACGTCACGACCTCGACCGGGGCGGCGACAGGCGGTTGGGCGGTCGGCGCGGGCACTTCCCCGCGCGTGACTTCAAGCGGCGGCAGCAGCGCCTCGTCCAGCGTGTCACCGTCGACCATGTCCACGACGCGCAAGCGCAGCCGCACGGGCTGGCCCGCGCCCGGCATGAACGGGACAAGCACGCCTTGCCCGTGCGAGGGCACCCACACGTTCGGGCGCGGTAACTCAACCGACACGATCCGCCCGCCCTCAAGCACCTGCTCGAACACCAAGTTCGAGTCCGGCAGCCGGTCCTGCACCGACCACGTGACGTTGAGGCGCGCGGTCCGGTTCGTCAGGGCCGCCGCGTCGAGCGACTCAACCTCGGTCTCGAACGTCTCGATGTGCGGCGCGTCCGCGTCGGGATCGCGCTCGTAGTTGATCACCAGCACGCGCTCTTCGAGGATGCGCCCGGCGGCATCCAGTATTACGAGCCGGTATGTCGGCGGGCCGAAGTTGTGCGGGTGCTGTATGGGGACATCGAGCGAGCCGCTGGCGGTGAGCGTTTCGGCGGGCGGCGTGAGCAGTGACTCCCACGCGTTGATCACATATGCCTGCAGCACGATCCGGTTTTCCGGCTGCACGCCGACCACCTGCCACGCTAGCGTGGCGGTTTCAGTCCCGGCTTCGGCATCCGCCAGCGTGATCGTGTCGATGCTGCTGGTAAAGCTGATGATCGTCGGCGGCAGGTCAGAACCGGGCTGCGCGTGCAGCGGCGCGCCACCCCCCGCCAGCGCGAGGATCAACAGTACGAGTACGGGTAACTGTAACTTTCGCATCATAGAAGTCTCTCCAGTCCATCAGCGGCACGGGGCAGCGCATATTCAGTATACACGAACCTGCCGCAAGCGGTATCACCGCGCAGAGCAAAACGGCCTCGCTCGAACGGATAAGACGTCCGGCGAGGCCGTATGCGAACCACGCAGCAAAAGCGGCGCTCAGTGCGCACGCTTGAGCGCGCGCTCCATAAACATCATGGCCTCGCTCTCGGACGCCCGCCCCTTAACGATATCGGCAACCCACGCCAGCGCGTCATGCTCGTCCATGCAGTACGCCAGCACGACCGTGTTCACGTCGGCGATCTTGCCGGACGCGCGGCCCAGTTCGATCCATTCGTGGAGTCGCAGATTCTGGTAACGATTCGTGAGGGAACTCTCGCGCTCCATGACCTTCCTCCGATGGCATGCCGTCACCGCTTCTGCCTATGTAACGCAGTATAGCATGCGGCAGTTCGCCCCAATTTGACCACCGCCCCACCACATCGCAACGCTTACCGCGCTCTTAACCACCGCCGCGCTGACAGCGACAGCGGTCACCGGACATGGAGCGTGGGCCCGAATCCCTGTCGATCACTGTGCCCGATTTGTTATAATGCGCTATGGATGCACATCACACCCCAACATCGCTGCATTGGAGGTGACAGCATGACCGACCAAACACACCAACGGCCAACCGCCGAACAGAACACTTCACAGCGTTACGAGTTGCCTGAACCGGCAACGCTGATCTTCCGCCGCAAGGCATACCCGGCCAAACCGGGCAGCACGGTCCGCGCGGCGGTGCAGGCTTGCGGGCTAAACCCCGAAACCGTGCTGGCTACGCGCAACGGCGAGCTGATCACCGACGAGGTCGTGATCGAACCGGGGGACCGGATCAAGCTGGTGGCGACTATTTCGGGAGGGTAACGCATGGCGAAACGGTATCATGGACCACTGCGCTGCCGTCACTGCACGGCCAAAGCCGTGATCAACATGCGCCAGCACAAACTCGCGCTGTGCGCGGAGCATTTCATCGCCTGGGTGCACAAACATACCGAACGCTTCATCGAAAAGTACGCCTTGTTCACGCGGGACGAGCGCGTGCTGGTCGCGGTCAGCGGCGGCAAAGACAGCCTGGCCCTGTGGGACATCCTGCTCGACCTGGGGTACCAGGCCGACGGGCTGTACATCGGGCTGGGCATCGACGGCGATATCGCGTACAGCGACGAGAGCTACCGCGCCGTGCAGGACTTTGTCGCGGGGCGCGGCGGCGACCTGACGCTGCACACCGTCGATGTCGAGCAGCTTTACGGCGCGACGATCCCGGCGGCGGCACGCGTCACACAGCGCGGGCGCGCCAAGCCCTGCTCGCTGTGCGGCCTGTCGAAACGCCACATCATGAATCGCGTGGCGCGTGACCACGGCTACGACGCACTGGCGACCGGGCATAACCTGGACGACGAAGCGGCGGTGCTGTTCGGGAACACGCTCAACTGGTCGGTGGAACACCTGGCGCGGCAGGGGCCGGTCTTGCCGCCCTCGCACCCTGGGCTGGCGCGCAAAGTCAAGCCGCTGTTTCGCTTCTACGAGCGTGAGATCGCCGCTTATGCCATCGTGCGCGGGATCGACTATATGTACGAGGAATGTCCGTTCGCGGTTGGGGCGTCGTCCATCCGCTACAAGGAAATGCTCAACACGATGGAGTTGGAAAGCCCCGGCATCAAGCTCCAGTACTACCAGAACTTCCTGCGCGCCAAGCAGCAGCATGGCCTGTTCCAGGCGGTGCAGGACGCGGTCGAACTGCACACCTGCCCCACCTGCGGGCAGCCGACCTCACTGGAAGACGAGTGCTCGTTCTGCCGCACGTGGGACCGCGTCAGAAAGCGCCTCCACGTGACCACCGGCCAGCGCGCGCCCCAACCGGCACGCTGACCACGCAACGTTTTGCTGCACCCAGACGTACAACGATATAGATTACGGTACAATCAAGCTGGCGACCGCGATGCTCACGGTCGCAGCTTGACTTATTTCTGTTTTCTGTACGCGCACCCCAGGACATGTCGCGATAGGAGCAATGATTACGATGCCTACGCCAAACACGGATTTCACCATCCGCAACGCGACGCCAGACGACCTGCCCGCCGTGGCACGTCTGGCCGATATCATCTCGGAGCACGATAACCTCGAAATGACGGTGCGCGCCGAACAGTTGCAGCACATGCTCGCCGCGCCGCATATTACGTTGGAACGCGATCTCTTCATCGTGGAGAACCGCGATGGAGACGTGATCGCGGGCGGCGCGGGCATACTGCTACCCGAACACGGGCGCGCGTACCAGGAAGTGCTGATCCACCCGGCCTACCGCGACCAGAATGTCGGGACGCTGCTGGTCCACCGGATCGAGGAGCTGATCCGCACGCGCGGGGAAACCGAAGTCGAACCGGAAAAACCGCTCTACATGCAGTGTGGCGTGCTGGATACACAGGCGGATATGCTCGCGCTGTACGAACGCGAAGGGTTCGCGATCGTGCGCTACTTCTACGAGATGCGCCGCCCCCTGGACGAACCGGTAACGCCGTCCCCGCTGCCCGCCGGTTTGGAGCTGCGCCCGTTCGACAAAACGGCGCACGCGCACGCCGTCTACGAGGCACAGCAGGAAACGTTCGTGGATCATTGGGGGTATGCGCCTGCGCCGTTCGAGGTCTGGGCGCACAACTGGCTGAACGACGACGAACAGGATTACACGCTGTGGAAGATTGCGTGGAACGGTGACTCCATCGCGGGCTTCGCGCTCAACAGCGCGCCAAATGGCCAGCACCCGAACTACGCCCAGGTCGATATACTCGGCGTACGGCGAGCATGGCGTCGCAAGGGGTTAGGGCTGGCGCTGCTATTGCACAGTTTCGCAGCATTCCAGGCGTGCGGATGGACCACCGCCGGGTTGGGTGTCGACGCCGCCAGCAAAACCAACGCTGTGGCACTCTACGAACGCGCCGGGATGCACGTCCACCGCCGCTTCTGCAGCCTGCGCAAGATTCTGCGTGGCAACCCAGAAGATATCGCGGACTGAGCCGCGCACCGTACAGCACCATTACGGGATCGGCAGGAAGGCGCTCCGGACCTCACACCGCGACCGGCTCCCACGCGTACTCGAACCGCGTCCGGCGCACGCGTCCCAACGCCGGAAACGCAAAGTGAAACGCCAGCACCAACAGGTCGTCTTCGACCGCGCGCCGGAATAACTCGCGCCGCGTGCGGGCCGACTGCCGCCCGTCGTAGTCAAAAACCGGCGACCAGTCCGGGCGATCAAGCTGGATCGGGTGGTGCGCCGCGTCCGCGATGTGCAGCAAGCGCTCGCCCTCGGATTCGATCAGCAGCGCCGTGTGCCCGACCGTGTGCCCTGGCGCAGGCAGTGCCGTGATCCCCGGCACCAGCTCGCGCTCGCCCTCGAACAACTCGACTACGCCTTCGATCCATTGCAGCGTGCTGATGTAAAACTCGCGACGCTCGCGCTCCATCGTGCCGAGCGCCGCGTCCGTGCCCCAATACTGCCACTCCTGCCGGTTCATGAAATAGCGCGCATTCGGAAACGCGAGCCGGTCCTCAAGAAACGTCAGCCCGCCGACGTGATCCGGGTGCCCGTGCGTGATCACGATCGTGGTCACGTCTTCCGGCGGGACGCCAACTGCACGCAGCGACTCGCGCAGCCTACCCGCCCCCGGCACGACCTCATGGCCCTGGCCCGTATCGATCAAGACGTTCCGATCGCCATCCTGCACCAACAGCATGTTATAGCTCGTCGTCAGGGCGTGCGGATCGTACCCGGCCTGCAAGAGCGTCGCCTCGCGCTCGCCTTTCAGCACGCTGGGGAACAGGTTCTCTGCCGGGCGCGTGGTCGCGCCGTCATTGATCACGGTGCAGGTAAACCCACCCAGCGCGAACTGGTGTGTGTTTTCGGGCATGCGTCCTCCTTCGTTATGTGCTTGTCTCATGCAGATTATAAGGTTTTACGCGCCCGCCGCGAGACCACCACATCCCCAGCAGCGCGATCACGAGCAGCGCCAGCCATGCCAACACCTGCTCGCGGCGAAAACCCGCCCATACCGTCGCGCCGGACTCCAGCCACCGGGTGCCAACCACCAGCGCCAGCGCGTACACCGCCCCAACCGCCAGCGCGTCGAACCCCTCAAACGGGCGCTGCCCGCGCCACGCCCAGACCCCGATCCCTGCCCCCAGCACCGGCAGCGCGACATACACCTGCACGGGGTGCCGCGCCGCGCCCCACAACTCGACCGCCCAGGGCAGATCGCCCGGCACGCCGACGCGCGTCCCTTCCGCCAGGTGCGCCAGCCACAGCGCCGCCAACGCGATCGCGGCACCGGGCGCGAGCGCATCCAGCAGCGGGCGCAGCGGCACACCCGCGCGCCACGCCAGCCAGCCCAGCACGGCCACCCCCACGAGCAGGCCCGCCGTGCCGTTAAGCGCTTCCGGCTGCGGCGAGACCAGCCCCAACAGGTCGTTACGGTACGCTTCCGGGTACTGGATCACGAACGCCAGCCGCGCCGCGACCAGCCCCACAACCAGCGCCCAGAACACCGCGCTGTCCACAAACCCCGGCGGGAGATCGCGCCGCCGCCCTGCACGCGACGCCGCCTCCAGCCCGAGCCAGAATCCGGCGAACCACAGCAGATACACCGTCTGCAGCGCCGCCGGGCCAATTCGCACCATCGGGTACATTACACCTGCCTCAGTTAATGCTGCCGGTCGTTGGTTGCCGGTTGCGCACGGCCCGCGTGTGTCTAGCCGGGACGCCGAACCTGCCTCGACCAGAGATAAGCAGCCGGTGACCTATTCCAACAGCGCCCGGACCTGGTCCTCGACCAGCGCCTCCGGCATCGGGCCGCCGCGCACCACTTTACGGATCACACCGTCACGGTCGATGAACAGCGTCGTCGGGTATGCCACCAGCGCGTACTGCCGCCCCACCTGCTCGCGCGGGTCGAGCGCGACCGCAAAGGTCAGGTCATGTTCCCGCACGAACTCGCGCACGGTCGCGGCGTCTTCGCCCTGGTTCACCGCCAGGATGACCAGCCCGTCGCGAGCGTAACGCTGCCACACGCGCTCTAAGGCGGGCATTTCGGCGCGGCACGGCGTGCACCACGACGCCCACAGGTTCAGCACTACGACCTGCCCGCGCAGGTCGCCCAGCGCGATCGTGCCCCCGCCAAGCGTCGCGGCTTCAAAGGCCGGGGCAGGCGCACCGGCACGCGGCGCGGGCGGGATCGCGACCGTGTCACCCGGGCGCGAGGACGCGATCCACACCGGCCCGGCGACGAGCACCACCACAAACACAACCGCCCAGGCGCGCGGGCGGCTGAAAAGCACCTGTCCTCTTCCGTCCATGCGACCCCTCTGCTACCACCTGAACCAACGGTCTTCTTTAAGATGCTAGCAAAACGCCAGCGGTTGCGCCCGGCATCCTGGTCTCGCAACGCAAAAACGCCCCCGCCGGGTCACGCCAGCGGGAGCGCACGGTAACACCAATCGCGGACACGCGATCAGGGTGCTTTCGGCGCGGCAGCTTTCACCGCGTCGCTCATCGCGTCCGTGAACTGCTCCATATACGCGTGGAACCGCCCGACCAGGTCGCGCGCCTTCACGTCATAAGCGCCCGGATCAGCCCAGGTGTTACGCGGCTGCAGGACCTCTTGCGGCACGTTTGGGACCGCCGTCGGAATCGCAAAACCGAACACCGGGTCGGTCACGGTCGGCGCGGCGTCAAGATCGCCGCTCAGCGCGGCACGCACCATCGCGCGCGTGTGGGCCAGCTCCATCCGGTGCCCGACCCCGAACGGGCCGCCGGTCCAGCCGGTGTTGATCATCCACATCTGGACGTTGTGCCGCTTGACCTTATCGGCGAGCAACCCGGCGTAAACCGTCGGGTGCAGCGGCATGAACGGCGCGCCGAAGCAGGTCGAGAACGTCGCCTGCGGCTCGGTGATCCCGCGCTCAGTGCCCGCGACTTTGGCCGTGTAGCCTGCCAGGAAGTGATACTGCGCCTGCTCCGGTGTCAGTTTGGCGATCGGCGGCAGCACGCCGAACGCGTCGGCGGTCAGGAAGATGATGTGCCGGGGATGCCCGCCCATGCCGTTGTAGTCTGCGTTGGGGATATGCGTGATCGGGTAACTGGCGCGCGTATTCTCGGTGAAGGTCGCGTCGTCCAGGTCCACGCGGCGGCGCGTCGCATCGATCGTGACGTTTTCCAAGATCGTGCCAAAGCGGCGCGTCGCCTGGTAAATCTCCGGCTCGCCTTCGGGCGACAGGCGGATCACCTTGGCGTAGCAACCACCCTCGAAATTGAAGATGCCGCTGTCGCTCCACCCGTGTTCGTCGTCGCCGATCAGCGTGCGCGAAGAGTCGTTCGATAGTGTGGTCTTGCCCGTGCCGCTCAGGCCAAAGAACAGCGCCACGTCGTCGCGGTCCTTGCCGTAATTGGCCGAGCAGTGCATCGCCATGACGCCCTTTTGCGGCAGGATGTAGTTCATCACGGTGAAGATCGACTTTTTGATCTCGCCCGCATAACGCGTGCCGCCGATCAGCACCATCCGCTTATCGAAGTTGACCAGGATGAACGCGCCCGACGTCGTGCAGTGCACCTCCGGGATCGCGGTGATGTTGGGCGATTGGATCACCACGAACTCCGGCACGTGGTTGCGCAGTTGGTCCGGGTCGAAGATGCGCACGAACATGTTACGCGCGAACAGGTTATGCCAGGCCGTCTCGGTCACGATGCGCACGGGCAGGCGGTAAGCGGGATCGGTCCCCGCGTACACGTCCTGCACGAACACGTCCTTGTTCTGAAAGTAGTTCATCATGCGTGCGTGCAGGGCGTCGAAGGTCTCCTCGGTGCAGTCACGGTTCACACTGCTCCACCAGATCGTGTCCTCGCTGGCCGCGTTGCGCACGATGAACTTATCGTTGGGCGAGCGCCCGGTATGGTCCCCGGTGCGGACGACCAGCGGTCCCAGGTGTGCCAGCACGCCCTCGCGGTGCCGGATCGCCTGCTCGTACAGCGCAGGCGTGGTCAGGTTCCAGTATTCGCGCTCCAGGTTTTCAAACCCGTGATGCTCCAAACCGTAATGGCTGCGATATTCCTCGGTCATTCAGCGTGCCTCCGTTCAAGATTGGCGACCAGATAATCGAGTCCCGGCGTGTGCATGCCGCCGCATGTAGCCCGGCAGGCTGGCAACTCTCAGCGAACGAACACGACGCGGCGCGTACCGCCAACTGTACAGTGTAGCCAAGGTGCTGCAAAAGACCAATTGATTTCGTCATTGCGCACACAACATATTGTGACAAATTTCACACTATTTGCCACGCCGCTACCGGCTTTCTAATCCGATTCTGATTCTTCGCCGCACGGTGCGGTCGCGCTACCACGTCTCACCGAGCGCGCCGCCCGCCTCCAGGTGCGGCGTCCAGGCCACGCACTGGATCGCCCACGCCGCGCCGGGATCGTCGCGCGTGATGATCGTCACGGATGTGTTGAGCAGGTTCGGGCGCTCGAACTGCCCGAACAGGCTCTCCAGCAGCATCCCCAGCGTGCCGCCATGACTGACGATCCCGACCGCCTGCCCGGCATGGCGCGCGGTGATCGCGTCAAATGCTGCCCGCGCCCGCACCTGCACCGCCTGCCGCGATTCGCCGCCCGGCACCGGGACGTTGCGCCGGTCCGCCGTGTAACGCGCCCAGTTCTCCGCGTCCCAGGCGGCAGCTTCCTCGCGGGTCAGGCCCTGCCACTCGCCCAGATCAACCTCGCGCAGGCGCGGCTCGCGCTGCACCGCCAATCCCTGCGGCCCGGCGACGGCTTCCGCCGTTTGCATCGCGCGCGGCAGGTCGCTGCTGTACAGTGCGTCCAGTGCGTAACCGTGCGCGGCGAGATAACGTCCCAACGCAACCGACTGTGCCAACCCGGTTTCGTTCAGCGGTACGGGGGCGTGCCCCTGCCAACGCCAGGTCGCGTTCCAGGCCGTTTCGCCGTGCCGGATCAGTAGTACGCGCGTGGTCATACGCCGTGTTCATCCTTTCGCGTCCTGTGTGGCTGCTCTCCTACGCTCGCGGCACTGCGCATCAAGCGCCCTCCTCAAACACGCTGCCCAGGCCACCGGATAGCTCCGTCGCCGCGCCGACCGGTTGCGCGCAGTCCAGCAGCAGGTAGCGCCCGGCTTCGCGCGGGCGGGCGTGCGCTGCGCTGGACAGGCGCAGGTGGTAGCGGTTCACCAGCGCGTACCCACCCCCCGGCGTGACCAGGTGCCCGCTGACGACCGCCCGCTGAGGCACCGGAGCCGTAGCCGAAAACGCTTCCAGGAACGCCTGTGTCACCTGGAGATACGCCGCTTCCGACAGCCCGATCTCGTTCTGCGTGAACAGCGCGTCCCACAACAGCTTGAAGCGCGAGTCATGCTGCGAGACCATGAACGCGCGCAGCAAATGCGGATAGCGCGGGTCGCCAGGGCCGTCCACTGCCAGCAGATCCGCCGCCTCGTCGGCATAGGACACGCCGGTGAGCTGCCCGTACTGCGCGTATAGCGCGTCGAGATTCGACGACTGGGCGAGCGCGGCATCCGCCTCGCTGAGAATAGCCGTGTGATCGAGGGTCGCCAGCACATCCGCCTGCCCGATCGCGTCCGGCGCGGGCCCGGCGTGCGTAAGCATCACGCCCGCGCCCGTGCGCACGTAGAACGGCAGCGCGCGGAAAAACGCCAGCACGCGCTCGCGCTGGCGGCTGCCGGTCGGCCCGAGCGCGCGCTCAAAACGCGGGGTGAACGCCATTTCCCCCTTGAACAGCGAGACACCGTAAATATGCGGCATCTCGTGGTTGCCCAGCAGCATGATCACCGTGCCCGCGCCGAACTCCGCTTGCAGCGCGATCGCGTCCTGCACCATGCTGAGGCTGGAGTCGCGCTCCGGCGGCCCGTAGCCATGAATCAGATCGCCGAGCAGGATCAGGCGCTGGACCTCGCCCGCAGCGTGCAGCTCGCGGAACCGTTCGACATAACGGTCAAAAGCATCGCGGTCGCCGTGCAGGTCGCTGACGACCATCGCGACGCCGTCCATCAGGTCGTGTATTCGTTGTGGCATAGCCCCCCACATTCACGGCATTAGCAGTCAACCCGCAGGAAGTATAACACGACTCCGCACGTCGCCTGCAGCGGATCGTGACACGCCGCGCCGCAAACCCGATTGACACGCGCCGCGAAGTCGCGTACTATGAAAGCCATGATGAACCACTACCTGAGCAACCCTACCCCTGGCACCCCACATAACACGGCCACCACGCGGATGGTCCGAGGGGTGGTGCCTGTTTAGCAGACGGCCAGGCGCGCACACCGCACACACGCTCGTTAGACCGGCGTTCGGACAATTCCGACGCCGGTTTTCGATTTTTGCAGGCTATCATCACACAAGGAGCGACATGATGCGACTTTCCGACCTGTTCACACGGACCCTGCGCGACGCCCCGGCGGATGCCGATCTGGTCAGCCACCAGCTCGCGATCCGCGCCGGTTACGTGCGCCCGATCGCCGCCGGAATCTACGCCCTGATGCCCCTGGGCTGGCGCGTGCTGGACAAGATCGCGGCGATCCTGCGCGAGGAGATGCACGCTGCCGGAGCGCAGGAACTGCGGCTGCCGGTGGTCCAGCCCGCCGAACTCTGGCAGGCGACCGGGCGTTGGGACACGTTCGGGCCGGTCCTGCAGCGTTTCGAGGCGGATTCGGGGCGCGCGTATGCGCTCGGGCCGACGCACGAGGAAGTTATCGCGGCCCTGGCGCGGCACGAGATCGACAGCTACAAACGCCTGCCGCAACTGGTGTACCAGATACAAACCAAGTACCGCAACGAGCCACGCCCGCGCGGGGGCCTGATCCGGCTACGCGAGTTCACCATGAAGGACGCTTACTCGCTGGATGCCGACACAGACGGGCTGGGCGTGCAATACGAGCGCATGGTCGAAGCGTACCGCCGCATCTTCGCGCGGGTGGGCCTGGACGTGGTGCAGGTCGAAGCGGACAACGGCGCGATGGGCGGCCACGCGTCGCACGAATTCGTGCTGCCCCACCCGCAGGGCGAGGATCACTTCGCGCAGTGCGATACCTGCGATTACGCGGCGAACGTCGAGGCGGCGGAATTCGACCTGCCGGACGTGGCCGCGATCGCGCTCGACCCGGTCGAAAAGGTCGCCACGCCCGGCTGCACCACGATCCAACAGGTCGCGGACTACCTGGGCGTGCCGGAGTCGCAGACGCTCAAGGCGGTGTTCTTCGTGCGTGAAGCGCCCGACGGGCCGGGCCGTTTTCTCTTCGTCGTGCTGCGCGGCGACCTGGACGTGAGCGAGACAAAACTGCTCAATGCTCTGCAGGATGCCGGGCTGCACGGGGGGATGCTGCGGCCCGCCGAAGACGAGGAGATCCGCGCCAGCGGGGCCGTCCCGGGTTACGCCAGCCCGATCGGGCTGCTGCGCGACGTGACCGTGATCGCGGATCGCTCGGTGCGCGCCGGCGTGAACTTCGTGACCGGCGCGAACGAGGAAGGCTACCACCTGACCGGCGTGAACGTCCCGCGTGACTTCGACCCCACGCTGATCGCGGATATCGCCACCGTGTATGACGGGGCACGCTGTCCCCACTGCGCCAACGGGACGCTACACCTCACGCGGGCGATCGAACTGGGGCACTGTTTCGCGCTGGGCACGTATTACAGCGACGCGGTCGGCGTGACCTACACCGCCCAGGACGGCGTGGAGCGCCCGGTCGTGATGGGCAGCTATGGGATCGGGCTGGAACGCCTGCTCGCCGCGATCATCGAGGCGCACCACGACGACTGGGGCATCATCTGGCCGGCCAGCGTCGCCCCCTTCGACGTGCACATCGTCACCATCGGCAACAGCGACGCGATCACCGCGGCGGCACAACAGGTCTACGCGGGCGCGCAAGGCGCAGGCTACGAGGTCCTGCTGGACGACCGGGCGGAGTCGGCAGGCGTCAAGTTCACCGATGCCGACCTCATCGGCGCGCCGGTCCGCTTCGCGATCAGCAGCAAATCGCTGGCGCAAGACGGCGTCGAGGTCAAGCTGCG
Source organism: uncultured Anaerolineaceae bacterium (assembly GCA_964425755.1). GTDB lineage: Bacteria > Chloroflexota > Anaerolineae > Aggregatilineales > Aggregatilineaceae > CAYRNY01. The sequence goes on along the minus strand of CAYRNY010000005.1, from coordinate 84,888 downwards.
CGCGGCACGCGAGCGCGAGATCGTGCCGCTGGATCGCGCGGTTGACTGGCTGCACGCACGCGATGACCGGTGACATCGCCGGCGGGCGCGGCGTGTCAGGATGCCCCGCCCCATCCCGCCGCGCCGGACGCGCCTGATAATAAAGCTGGTAACAACCATATAACCCTTGTCAAAAGCAACCCAACATGCTATACTGTGGTTGCTGAGATGAAGACGCGCACCGGAAAGTGGGACATCCCCCACTTTTCGTTGTATATGGTCACGTTTCGGCGCTATCTGATGGTCCAGGCAGGACAAGAACGGGAAACATGAAAAACGATTTCACTCTAGCGTTTAACGAAATCGTAGAGTCGCGCGCGCTGCCGCGTGAGGTCGTGCTCGAAGCACTCTCGCAGGCGCTCGTGTCGGCTTACAAACGCGATGCCAATATTGGCGCTAACCAACGGGTCGAAGCCACAATCGACGTGAGCGGCGAATCACAGATTCTGCTGGAAAAAGAGGTCGTGGACGAGGTCACCACCGACCAGACGGAGGTCCCGCTGGAGGTCGCGCGGCAGTACGAGCCGGACGCCCAGCTTGGGGACATGGTCATGGTCCCGGTCAAGACCGGCACGAACTTCGGGCGCATCGCCGCGCAGACCGCCAAACAGGTGATCTTGCAACGCATCCGCGAGGCAGAACGCGAAACGCTGTACGACGAATTCATCGAACGCGAGGGCGACCTGGTGACCGGCACCGTGCAGAGTGTCGCCGGCGGTACGATCACGTTGAGCCTGGGCCGCGCGGAAGCTGTCATGCCGCGCAAGGAACAGATTCCCAACGAACGCTACCGCCCACACGACAAGGTACGCGCCTACGTCGCCGAGGTCAAGAAGAACAGTCGCGGCCCGCAGATCGTGGTCAGCCGCGCGCACAAGAACATGCTGCGCCGCCTGCTGGAATACGAAGTGCCTGAGATTTACAACGGGCAGGTCGAGATTAAAAGCATCGCGCGCGAAGCCGGCCACCGGTCCAAGGTCGCGGTCGCCGCGCTGCAAGAGGGCGTTGACCCCGTCGGCGCGTGCGTTGGGATGCGCGGCATGCGCATTCAGAACATCGTGCGCGAGCTGAGCGACGAGAAGATCGACGTGATCGAGTGGAGCGCCGACTCGGCGCAGTTCATCGCCAAGGCGCTCAGCCCGGCGCGTGTCAGCGACATGATCCTCGAAGAAGACATCGACACCGGGCGCACGGCGACCGTGATCGTGCCGGACGACCAGCTTTCGCTCGCTATCGGGCGCGAAGGGCAAAACGCCCGGCTCGCGGCCAAGCTCACCGGCTGGCGCATCGACATCAAGAGCGTCTCAGAAGCGGCGCTCGAAGCCTTCGAGAGGATCGACCAGCCGCCGCTGAACGAGCTTTACGACGAACGGCCTGAATTCATGGCCGAGGTCGAGCGGATCATGGACAAGAAGCACAACAACCGCCCGATCCCGCCGGAAGAGTTCAAGGTACTGACCGAGTTCGCCGCGCTCGCCGAATCACGGCTCAAGGCCGTGCGCGACGCCGCGCGCGCCAAACGTGAGGCTGCAATGGACGCGGTGCGCGATCTCGTGCCGCAGCGCGCCTACGAGATGGACATCCGCGAGCTGGAGCTGGACGACGACATCAACCGCGCGCTGTCACGCATCGACAACGTGGGCGACCTGATGATCCGCATCCTGGCCGATGAAAAACGCGTCGAGCAGATGCTCAAGCAAGGCGGCGCGGGCGATGACGCGATGGAAGCGATCCGTTACGCGCTGGATGACCTGGTGATCCTGCGCGCGATGCAGGCCGAGGCCGAAGAGAAAATGGAATCCGCCCAGGCCCAGGCTGAAACTGCGGAAGCGGTGGAAGCCGAAGTCGCTGAAGCAGAGACCGAAGCCGAACCTGAAGCAGAGGCCGAAGCCGAAGCCGAGGCGGCAGCCGAGATCGAAACCGAAGCCGCCGCCGAAGAGGTAGCCGAAGCAGCGGTCGAGGCGGAAGCGGAAGAAGAAGAAGAGGTTGGTCGCGTGGGCGAGATCGCGGACGTGGCCGAGGACGAGGAAGTCCTGCCGCCGATCATCGAGCCGGAGCCGGAAGCGGAGCCAGGAACTGAACCGCGTAAGTCGAAGCCGCGCGGTCGCCGTAAGACGGTACCGGCCCCTGAGACCTTCGACGAAGAAGAGCTGTTCGAGGAAGAATCAGAGCTCGACGACAACCGCGAGCGCAAACAGGCGAAACGCAAGCGCCGCCAGTTGATCTACGACGAGGAACGCGGCGAGGTCATCGCGCGCCGCCGCCGCAAGCGCGGGCGCAAACGTGACGAGTGGGAAGACCTCATCGATATCGATTAGGCGCGTCCCGACAATTCAAACCTGCATGGGCTGACGTGGCAGCGATGCGCGTCGGCCCGTGTGTTGGCAGCGCCCCCGGTCACCGTACCGGACATCCGATCGGATACTTTGGCAAGTTTTGAGTATGCTCGTGACCTATCATGGCTAAGTCACGCAAGACGCCCAAACGACGCAAACACATCCCGCAGCGGACTTGCGTCGTCTGCCGCACCACCGCCGAAAAACGCGCCTTGACCCGCCTGGTTCGCACGCCGGACGATGGCGTCCATGTGGACCCGACGGGCAAGCGCAGCGGGCGCGGTGCATACCTGTGCGATAACCCGGACTGCTGGGATCGCGCGTTAACATCTGACGTGTTGGCCAAAGCGTTACGCACCACACTGACCGATATCGATCGCGACCGGATACGGGCTGCGCACCCGGAACCGGCCCCTGATCAGGACGCTACACACATGTCCTGATCCGTTACGGTTGTTGGTGGTTCGTTTTTGGTCACATCCGGGGAGGCATCCCGCGTCCTGACTGAAAACTAACAACCAAGAGCCGGACTCCTGGCCTGCACAGCCTACCACGCGTGCACCGGCCAACGATTGACACACTACCCTTCAACTCACGCTCACCGTGTGTCGCGCAGCTGGCCCCGGCCCTGTCGCCGGTGCCATCTGTCCCGGACTCGTCCGGGCACACGAAACAGGATTATGACGACTAACGAAAGGAGGCTAACGGTCCGGCATTGCTCACAGGCAGTGCTCAGCGCCGTTATACCTATGCCAAAACAAAAACAACTCCTGGAACTCCCAGACTTCTTGACCGTCCGCGAACTGGCGGACCTGATGGAAGCCAGCCCGATCGAGGTGATGAAAGAACTCATCAGCAACGGGATCATGGCCTCCATCAACCAGCAGATCGACTTTGACACCGCGGCCATCGTCGCCGACAGTATGGGCTATGAGGTGCAGCCGCTGCGCCCGGAAATCACCGCAGAAGAGGAAGCCGCAGCCGAAGCAAAAAGCCAGGCCCCTGCCTGGCGGCACCTGTATGATGTCGAAGACAAGGCCGACCTCAAGCGGCGTCCGCCGGTTGTGACCATGCTCGGCCACGTCGACCACGGCAAAACCTCGCTGCTGGACAAAATCCGGCAGACGAACGTGCAGGAAGGTGAGGCCGGCGGCATCACCCAGCACATCGGCGCGTACCAGATCAAGCACGAGGGCCGGACGATCACCTTCCTGGACACGCCGGGCCACGAAGCGTTCACGGCGATGCGCTCGCGCGGGGCGCAGGGCGCGGATATCGCGGTGCTGGTCGTCGCGGCGGATGACGGCGTCATGCCGACCACGCGCGAGGCGCTGGCGCACGCTCGCGCTGCTGGTGTCCCGATCGTGGTCGCGCTGAACAAGATCGACCGCAACAACGCCAATCCGGACTACGTCAAGCAGCAGCTGGCCGAAGAACTCGACCTGCGCTCAGACGAATGGGGCGGCGACACGTTGGTCGTGCCGGTAAGTGCCATCACCGGTGAGGGCCTCGACGACCTGCTCGAAGCGATCCTGCTCGTAGCGGACGATACCGAAATCTTCGCCAACCCGGACGCGGAAGCCGCCGGTACGGTGCTCGAAGGCCGCATGGAACAGGGGCGTGGCCCGGTGGCGACGCTGTTGGTCCAGAACGGCACGCTTCACACCGGTGATACCGTCGTGGCGGGGCTGGCGCATGGACGCATCAAAGCGATGTTCGACTACACCGGCAGCGCCGTGAAGGAAGCCGGCCCGTCGGTTCCCGTCTCCGTGATGGGCCTGGACGAGCCACCACATGCCGGTGACATGTTCCAGGTGGCCGGGAACATCAAAGTGGCGCGCGTGCTTGTCGAAGAACGCCGTGATGAACGCGAACTGCGCGCCGCCCAGCAAGTGGCGGGCGTCACGCTCGAAGACGTGTTCGAGCGCTTCCAGGCGGGCGAAACGAAGGAACTGCTGCTGGTGATCAAGGTCGACGTGGATGGCTCGCTGGAGCCGGTCGTGAAGTCGGTGGAGAACATCGAGGTCGGCGAGCTAAAGGTACGCGTGCTGCACGCGGGCGTCGGCCAGATCACCGAAGACGACGTGAACCTTGCCAACGCGTCCGGCGCGATCATCATCGGCTTCAACGTGAAGGCCGATCCCCCTGCCGCACGCACCGCCGAATCGCTGGGCGTGGACATTCGCTCGTACAACATCATCTACAAGCTGATCGAAAGCGTCGAGCTGGCGCTCAAGGGCCTGCTGGAGCCGGAATACGAAGACCGGCGCATCGGCGTAGCCGAAGTGCGCGCCGTGTTCCACATCCCCCGCCAGGGCAACATCGCCGGCTGCTACGTGACCGACGGCGTGATTCGCCGCAACAGCAAGGCACGCGTGCTACGCGGGCACGACCAGCTCGCCACCGACCTCAACGTGAGCAGCCTCAAACGCTTCGAGGAAGATGTGCGCGAGGTGCGCCGCGATTATGAGTGCGGCGTCGGGCTGAGCGGTTTCGATGACTTCGAAGAAGGCGACCGGATCGAGTTCTACGTGCGCGAGCGCGTGAACTGACGCGGCTCTTTATGTATGACCTGGCACACACCGGCATACCAGCAATCCAGGGCCAGGGCACACTCTGGCCCGTTTGCTGATACGCACGACGGGGGCGAGTAGCCATGCACGTGTTGATCGCAGGGACCGCCAGCCGCATCGGGCGCTTGGTGGCGGCGCGGCTGGTTGCGGAACCGGGCATCAGCGCCGTGACCGGTCTCGATGCGCGCGCGTGTTACCCCCCGGTTGAGGGGCAGCAGTTCATCCGGGCGGATTTCACACAGCCGGAATGGACGCCGGTACTTGCAGACACCGAGGCCGTGATCGTGCTGCCGGCGCTGGCATGGCCCCCGCGCTGGCGGGATCGCCACGCCGGGGTGCAGATCGTCGCCGCGATCAAGACCGTGCTGCAGGCGGCACAGGCGGCGAACGTGGGCCGGATCATCGTGGCGAACAGCGCCGCGTTGTACGGCGTGCAGCCCCCTACCCCGATCACCGAGCGCGCCCCCGTGCGCGGGCACACTACCGGCACCTACGCCCGCACGCGCGCCCAGCTTGCGGATTACCTGGACCTGTTCGGCGCGTCCTACGGCGGGACGCTAACGCGGCTGCGCGTGGCGTGGCTGTGCGGACCGCGCCATGTCGCGCTGCTGCGGCAGTTCACAGGCGAGCCGGTGCTGGCCTGCGGCTACGAACAGCGCGCCCTGTCGGTGGTCCACGAGCTGGACCTGGCCGACGTGCTGGTCTTCGCGCTGCGCCACGAGTTGCCGGGCACGTACAACGTCGCCGCTGGCGAGCCGCTGAGCTTCAACGACATCGCGGCATTGACCGGCAAGCAGCACGCCTGCACGCCCCTACCCTGGCTGGTGATGCGCGCGTATGTCCGCTGGCGCTGGCTGCGCTGGCGCACGCCGCCGCTGTGGGTGCGCGGGCTGTACCGGGGCGCGCCGCTGGACGTGAGCACGCTCACAGGCGCAGGCTGGCAGGCGTCGCACACCGCCCGCGCCGCGTTCTCCGAGGCGCTCGACGTGCTCCGCGCATCGTAACCAGCACATGAGCGCATGTGGAAAAAACAGCCGGTTTTCGTATGATCGTGTAGGAACACACACGGGTCCCGGCACATTTTCGCACGGGCAGTATGTGCCTTGCCCTACACACACGAGGATACACCTATGACGATCAAACAAGAACGCGCAGCCAAACTGATCCAGGAGATCATCAGCGAATTGCTCATGACCGAGGTCACCGACCCGGCGCTCGCGGATGTGACCGTCACGGACGTAAAAGTCGACCGCGAGATCGAATACGCGGATATCTACGTGCACGCGCTGGACGATCCCGACACGATCATGGCGGGATTGCAGCGTGCCAACGGATTCCTGCGGCGCGCGCTTGCCGCGCGGACGCGTTTCCGCAAGGCACCGGTGCTGCATTTCCACTGGGATGTGGCGATCGATCACGGCGAGCGTATCGACACGCTGCTGGACATGCTCGACATCCCGCCGGGTGAGACGGACTCCAGCCGCTCTGCCGGCGACGAAACGACACCCGCCGCCGGAGAGGACGAGCAACGGTGAGGACGCTCGACTGGGACAAGGCAAATGCGCTGGTCGCAACAGCACAGCGCATCCTGATCGTGGCACACGTCAAACCGGATGGCGACGCATTTGGCGCGATGCTGGGGTTGGCCCAGGTGCTCAAACGCGCCGGGAAGGATGTCATCACGGCGGTGGATGGCGGCGTGTACCCGGACTTCATGTTTCTGCCGGGCGCAGACGCGGTGCGCGCCGAGCTCAACAGCGCGGCGCTCGACATTGACCTGACCATCGCGGTGGATTGCGGCGACGAGTCGCGCATGGGCGCGGTGGGACAGGTAGCCCGCGCCACCAACGCGCCGCTGATCAACGTGGACCACCACCGCACCAACACGCTGTTTGGCGACGCGAACCTGGTCGATCCGGACACCGTCGCGACGGCGGAAGGCGTGCTCGACTGGCTGGACGAGATGGCGCTGCCGCTGGACGAAGCCAGCGCGCTGTGCCTGCTCACCGGGCTGGTGACCGATACGCTGTGCTTCCGCACCGCCAATGTCACGTCAGAAACGCTCGGTAAGGCGCAAACACTGATGGCTCACGGCGCGCCGCTGGCGGAGATCGTGGAGCGTACAGTCAACCGCCGGTCTTACGCCGGGATGCGCCTGTGGTCGCTCGTCATGCCGACCGTGCAGGCGCAAGACCACGTCATGTGGGCCGTGATCACGCAGGACATGTACGCCCAGGCCAGCTACGAGGACAACGACGACGCCGGGCTGGTCTCGCTGCTTATACAAACCGACGGTATTTACATCGCGGTGGTGTTCAAAGAACAACCGGATGGCGCGATCGAACTGGGCATCCGCGCGAAGCCGGGCTTCGACACGTCCGATGTTGCAGTCGCGCTCGGCGGCGGCGGGCACCCGGCGGCATCCGGCGCGACGGTCACAGGCGAGCCGCTGGAGCAACTGGTCCCGCGCGTGATCGGCATGTTCAAGGACGTGATCGCCGCTGGCCAGCCGGCGTTTGAGTGACGCGGGGGCGCGCATGAGCGACGTTTTCGGCCTGCTGAACATCAACAAGCCATCCGGCCCGACCAGCCACGACATCGTGGCGCGGGTGCGGCGCGGCACCGGGATCAAGAAGGTGGGCCACGCCGGGACGCTCGATCCGCTGGCGACCGGCGTGCTGGTGCTGTGCCTGGGACCGGCCACCCGCCTGAGCGAGTACATCATGCACGCGCCCAAAACCTACCGCGCGCGCGTGCATTTCGGCGTGGAGACGGACACCTACGACGCACAGGGAACTGTTGTCGCGGAAAACCCCGCAGCGCCGGATCGTGACGCCGTGCTCGCGGCGCTGGAACAGTTTCGGGGCGATATCATGCAGGTCCCACCGATGTACAGCGCGATCAAACGCAGCGGCAAGAAGCTCTACGAACTCGCGCGTGAAGGCCGGGAAGTTGAGCGCCCACCCCGCCCGGTCACGCTATCGCGGCTGGCGCTGGTCGCGTGGGAGCCGCCGTTCGCCACGCTGGAGATCGACTGCTCGCCGGGAACTTACATCCGCAGCCTGGCGCACGACCTGGGACAGGCGCTCGGCACGGGCGCGCACCTCGCCGCGCTGGAACGCAGCGCCAGCGGCCAGTTCACGCTCGCGGACGCGACCGCCTGGGACGACCTCAGCGCCGCGATGGAGTCCGGCACATGGCGCGAGCACTTGTTGCCCGCCGACCGCGCCTTGCAGCACGTCCCCGCCGTCCACCTGGACGCAGCCGCCGCCGCCGGGGTGCGCAACGGGATGCTGATCCCTGCACAGGCCGGCGACGGAGCGCAAGATGCCGCGCTCGCGCGTGCTTACGACGCCGACGGGCGTTTCTTCGCCGTGCTGGAACGCCGCGACGCGCACTGGAAACCCGCCAAGGTGTTCAACGTGTAGCATTCGCAGTCTGCCGGAAATTGACACGCCGCCGCGTCACACATGGCAACAACTCGCAATTCGTGTAAACTCTACTCGTGCGCTGTGGACCAGCAGTCCCGGCGCGCGACAATGTTGGATTGAGCCACACACAACCGGGGGAAACTCATCTATGCCGCATGTATACCGGCTTGCGGATGCACAGCCCGAACACCCTACCGTGCTCGCGGTGGGCATGTTCGACGGCGTGCATATCGGGCACCAGTACCTGCTCAGGCAGCTTGTCGCCCGCGCACAGAACAGGGGCCAGACGCCCGCCGTGCTGACCTTTCATCCCCACCCGGATATCGTGTTGGGCCGCGCGTCGGGGCGCTATTACCTGACCACACCGGAACAACGCGCCGCCTTGATGGCCGATCTCGGCGTGGAGTGGGTCATCACGCACCCGTTTGACGACACGGTACGCCAGACACGCGCGGCAGCGTTCGTCGATCGCCTGCTCGACCACCTGCGCATGCGCGAGCTATGGATCGGCCACAATTTCGCACTCGGTTACAAGCGCGAAGGGAATGTCGATTTCCTGCGCGCTGAAGGGGAACGTAAGGGCTTTAGTGTGGAGGTAGTGGACCTGTTGACAAGCAATAGCAGCAGCACCGTGAGCAGCAGTCACATCCGCGAGGCACTGGAATCCGGCGCGATCGAGAAGGTCACGCGCTGGCTGGGACGCCCGTACCGGGTGGAGGGCGAAGTGATGCACGGCGACGGGCGCGGGCGCACGATCGGGTTCCCGACCGCGAACATCGGCGTGTGGGATCAGAAGATGCTCCCCGCGCGCGGGGTTTACGCCGGGTGGGTGCACCTGGACGACGAGACGTTCATGGCGGTGGCGAACGTCGGCCACCGGCCCACCTTCAACGGCAGCATCGTCACGGTCGAGGCGCACCTGCTGGACTTCGACCGCAACATCTACGGCCAGCACATCGCCTTCGACGTCGTCGCGCGGCTGCGCCCGGAGATGAAGTTTGCGGGGGTGGACGAGTTGATCGCGCAGATCAGGCAGGACGTGGTCGCCGGGCGCGAGCTGCTCTCCAACCTGCCGCGCCCGTAGCGGCGCTCACACGCTACACGCACACAACAACGGCGTGTCCCTGGCTGGCGGCACGCCGTTGAGTGATTCACAACTACCTGCGCGACGGTTCATATCAGCGGCATCTGGGGGGCACTGGCCTTCTGAATCGCCTCGTAGACGAACGGCGCGAGCAGCCGCCCCTCGGCATTCAGCGCGTCTACGGCACCGGGGGAGTACCAGCGCACCGCTGCGATCTCGCCCGGATCGGGTTGCAGGCGCGTGGTGCGCGGTGTGACGAGATACACGTAATGCAGCCGCCTGCGGTCCGCAAACGTGCCTAATGCACGCCTGATTTCAACCGGCAGCCGCAGCTCCTCGTACAACTCACGCAGCAGCGTTTCCTCTTTGATCAGGTCGTGCACATCGACTCGCCCGCCGGGCAGCGACCATTTGCCGTTGTTAGCCGGGTTTTCGTAATGGTGCTGCACCAGCAGCACGTCCTGCCCGCGCCGGACCACCGCGCGGACCGTCGGCGTCTCGCCCAGCACCAGCCGGTAAACCTGCGTCGCGATCCCGCCCGGGTTGGGCGGCCCAAGCTCGCCGGGCGTAAAACCGAACGCCTCGTATAAACGGCGCGCCGGGGTTCCGTCCGCCTCGTGCGGCGCGAAGGTGATCAGCACCACCTCCGCCGGGAGTGCGATCTTGCCCAGCGCGTGCTGCAGCAATGCGCGGCCCACCCCGCGCCGCCGCCAACGCTTTGCCACGGCCAGCCAGGATATCTCGTATTTCGGTGGGCGCGGCGAGAGCAGCAGCCCGCCCATCAAAGGTGTCTTCGGCGGGCCATCATCTTCGCGCACACAAAGCGCGGTCCCACGCTCGATGTTTTTCAGCAGTGCGTTACGAAAGCCCGGATCGCCAATCAACGGGCCAAAATACGGTTCGACCTCGGCGGCCAATGCCATCCAGGCCGGCATGTCCTGCGGGTGTGCTGTCACTACCTGCATACGTATGCGTCACACGCTACCCCAACGAATCAACTGGCATACGGTGATTCTAACGCAGGGCCGCCCTACTCCGCACTCCGGGAGATGCGATAGCCCAACCGCCGCAGCGCGTTTTCGTCGCGCCGCCAGTTCTTCAGCACCTTGACCCACAGGTCGAGGTACACACGCGTGCCAAGGAAGCGCTCGATATCCTCGCGCGCCTCTTTGCTGATCTGCTTGAGCATCGCGCCGCCTTTGCCGATCACGATCCCTTTGTGCGACTCGCGCTCGACGAATACCGTCGCGTTGATGTAGGTCATGTTCTCGTCACGCCGCTTGAACTCCTCGACCTGCGTCGCGACGCCGTGCGGGACTTCCTGCTCCAGGTTCAGCAGCACCTTTTCGCGGATTATCTCCGCGACGATATCGCGCACGGCCACATCGGATATCTGGTCGGGTGGGTAGTAACGCGGTCCTTCCGGCAGCCGGTCCACGATCGCGACCGCCAGCTCCGGCACACCTTCTTGTTCGGTGGCGACGGTCGGCATCGGCGTAGCGGGGGGCACCAGCACCTTGAATGCTTCCACGTGCATCTCCAGCGTCGCCGGGTCCGTGACGAGGTCGATCTTGTTCAGCGTCAGGATCACGGGCGTGACATCCTGCGCCTGCTCGATCAACGCCGCGATCTGGCGATCGTCGCCGGTCGGCGGCTCGCTGACATCGACCACGAACAGGATCACGTCCGCATCGCGCAGCGCCTCTACCGCCACATTCACCATGAACTCACCCAGCGCGGTACGCGGCACGTGAATGCCGGGCGTATCGACAAAAATCGCCTGCACGTCGTCGCGTGTCAGGATGCCCAACTGCCGCAGGCGCGTTGTCTGCGGCTTCGGGCTGACGATGGCGATCTTCTCACCGAGGATCGCGTTCATGAGCGTCGACTTGCCGACGTTAGGACGCCCGATCACCGCGACAAAACCGCTTTTGTGGCCTTCGGGCAGCTCGTCCAGTTCGGGGATTTGGTCTAGCAGATCGCCTTCTTCGGGTAATTCAACCATAACCATCCTCTGGGCACGGTTCCCGTGCACTTGCCGTTACGATCACCGGCGGGTATTGTAGCACACAAGCGATAGTGTGTCAGCGTGTCTCGCGTGTGGCGTGCCATTCAAATCACGCCCGGTTTGTGGTACGCTATGGCGCGGACCACCTGAGACCGTACCAGCTAACGGACGTTGCGATGACCGCTCATGCTGTGGAACAATTGGCCGCGCTCCTGGCGCAACTCCCATATTTCCGCGTGTTGGATGCCGCCGCGCTTGAAGGGCTGGCGCGGGACGCCGTGCCGCGCGTCTTCTCGCAAGACGAGATCATCTTTCTCGAAGGCGACGAGTCGCGCGGGTTGTGGATCATCAAGGACGGCAACGTCAAGATCACCAAGCTGAGTCCTGACGGCGACGAGTACATCCTGCACCTGCTCGGCCCCGGCGATACGTTCAACGATATCGCCGCGCTGGACGGCGGCCCGACCCCGGCCAATGCCGTGGCGATGAGTCTCGTATCAACATGGCTGCTGCCCACAGACGTGATCCAGGGCGCGCTCGAACGCTACCCGGCGATGGCGCGCGCGGCGCTCAGTATGATGGGCGGGCGCATCCGCACGCTGAGCCAGCAGCTCGAAGACCTCACGCTCTACCCCGTGGTGGCACGGCTGGCACGCTTCCTGCTGGCACAGGCTGAGAATCCCGCGCTCAGCGGCCCTGGCGTGACGCGCGCCGCGATCGCCGCGCACCTCGCCACCACGCCGGAGACGATCAGCCGCGCGCTGGCGAAAATCCAGGAAACCGGCGCGATCCGCTTCGATCGCCACCGCATCATGATCACCGACCCCGACACGTTGCGCTCGATCGCGGAGCAGTAACAGGTCGCAGGCTTCCCCGATCGTGCCCCGACTTGATCCAGATCAAGCACGTTGACAGGTGTCAATGTCACCTCTCGCGGCATGGTTTATGCTGGGTTCAACGTAAGCGAAAATATGCACAATCCATGTCTAACCATTCGAAGTGGTACCCGCAAATCGAACTGCCGTAGCGGATCTGTTTTTCGCACGTTTGCAGCACTACCAACACAGCCAACACTGAGAGGACATCATGCCACGCAACGCACTTGCAATCCTTTTCGCAGCCACACTTTCTGTGATCACCATCCTGGGCGTCGCGCTCGCGTCGCTCGACATACCAACACAAACTGGCATCCCGGATGATACATCCGGCGACGCCCAAGCGGCGGCAGCAACGGTTGAATACACGCTGCTGACCGGCGGCGACACCGGGCAGTTGGTCTTCGTCGGCGTCGGGGGCGAGATTGACGGCGTAGTCAACCCCACGCTGACCGCCGAACCGGGCGACGTCGTCAAGATCACGCTCATTAACGGCGACGGGATGCTGCACGACCTCGTGATCGACGAGTTCGACGCCGCCACACCCCAGTTCGCGGACCTGGACCAGCAGGAATCGATCACGTTCACCGCCAACAAGGTCGGGGAATACATCTACTACTGCGCTGTGCCGGGCCACCGCCAGGCCGGCATGTGGGGCAAGCTGGTGATCGGTACCCCCACCGCACAAGGCGCGACCGGCGTGGATATCGTGCGCAGCCCGGACGACGTACCCGCCCCGATCGGCGACCGCGAACCGCAAACCGTGCGCGTCGATATCGTGTCAAAAGAAGTCACCGGCCAGCTGGCCGACGGCACCGTCATGACCTACTTCACGTTTAACGGCACCGTGCCCGGCCCGATGCTGCGCGTCCGCGTGGGCGACACGGTCGAGGTGCACTTTAGCAACGCCGAGTCGAGCAAGTTCCCGCACTCGATCGACTTTCACGCGGCGACCGGTCCCGGCGGCGGCGCGGCCTACAGCAACCTGAACCCCGGCGAAGAGACCGTGTTCTCGTTCAAGGCGCTGAACCCCGGCCTGTACGTCTACCACTGCGCTACACCGAGCGTCGCGCACCACATCGCCAACGGCATGTACGGCATGATCCTGGTCGAGCCGGAAGGTGGGCTTCCGCCGGTGGACCGCGAATTCTACGTGATGCAGGGCGAAATCTACACTGAAGAGGAATACGGGACGCCCGGTTACGCCAACTTCAGCCACGACAAGATACTGGACGAACAGCCGGAATACTTCGTCTTCAACGGCGCGGCGGCGGCGCTGACCAGTGACGAGCACGCGCTGCGCGCCAGCGTCGGCGAGACGGTGCGCCTGTACTTCGGCGTCGGCGGCCCGAACTTCACCTCCTCGTTCCACGTCATCGGCGAGATCATGGACCGCGTCTATAGTGAGGCGTCACTGACCAGCCCGCCGCTGACCGACGTCCAGACCACGCTGGTGCCGCCCGGCGGCGCGACCGTCGTCGAGTTCGCGCTGGACGTGCCAGGGCGCTTCATCCTGGTCGACCACGCACTCAGCCGCATGGAGCGCGGATTGGTCGGCTACCTGCTGGTGGACGGTGAGCACGATCCCACGATCATCGACGGGGACGAACGGCCAGCCGGCGGGCACTGATCGCCAGGCGGACCGGTAGCCCCGTTCAACACACCCCTGGGGGAGCGCGTGACGCTCCCTTTTTTGATCCGCCCGGCGCGCGCCGGTTTTGGTGCGTTTAGCCAATTGGCGGCTGGAATCGCGCCGCGCATGTGGTACACTCGCCCGCATGGATACGTACACGCACGACAGCTATCTCTCGCCATTCACCTGGCGCTACGGCTCGGACGCGATGCGCCGCATCTGGAGCGAGACGCACCGGCGGCGGCTGTGGCGGCGGGTGTGGGTCGCGCTGGCGCAGGCGCAGCACGAGGCCGACCTGGTCACAGCCCAGCAAGTGGCCGACCTGCGCGCACACCAGGACGAGATCGACCTGCCCCGCGCCCACGCGCTTGAGCGCGAACTGCGCCACGACGTGATGGCCGAGATTCGCACCTACGCCGAGCAGTGCCCGGTCGGGGGCGCGATCATCCACCTGGGCGCGACGAGCATGGACGTGCTGGACAATGCCGACGCGCTGCGGCTGCGCGAGGCGCTGGACCTGGTCGCCGCGCAAATGCGCGCGGTCCTGGCGGCGCTGGCGGAGCAGATCGCGCGGTGGGCGGATGTCCCGGCGATGGCCTTCACGCATCTCCAACCCGCCGAACCGACCACAATCGGCTACCGGCTGGCGCAGTACGCGCAAGACCTGCTGCTGGATTGGGACGCCCTGCACGCGCTGGACGTGCGCGGCAAGGGCATCAAGGGCGCGGTCGGCACGTCGGCATCCTACGCCGCGCTGCTCGCGGGAACGGGCACAACTCCCGCCGTGCTCGAAGAGCGCGTGATGGACCTGCTCGGCCTGCGTGCATTCGACGTCACGACGCAGACCTACCCGCGCAAACAGGATTGGCAGATCGGCACGGTGCTGGCGGGGATCGCGGGTAGCCTGTACAAGCTGGCGTTCGACCTGCGCGTGCTGCAAGCGCCACCGGTGGGCGAATGGTCGGAGCCGTTCGGGGCGCAACAGGTCGGATCGTCCGCGATGCCGTTCAAACGCAACCCCGTGCAGGCCGAGAACATCAACAGCCTCGCCCGCTGGATCGCGGCGCAGGTCCCCGTACTATGGGACAACGCCGCGCACTCGCTGTTGGAACGCACGCTCGATGATTCGGCGAACCGGCGCGTCGTGCTGCCGGGCATGTTTCTGGCACTCGACCACGTTCTGCACCGCGCCGCGCGTATTCTCGCGGACCTGCGCATCGACAGGAAAGCGGTCGAGCGCAACCTGGCGCTGTACGGTCCCTTTGCCGCGACCGAACCGCTGTTGATGGCGCTGGCCCGTGCCGGGGCGGACCGCCAGGTGATGCACGAGCGTTTGCGGCAGCATACGCTCAACGCGTGGGACGCGCTGCAAACCGGGGAAGCAGCACCGGACGGTGTCGCGAACCCGCTGTCCGACCGGCTGGCATCCGACGCCGCACTGCTGGCGTACCTGGACGCCGCCACCATCCGCGCCACGCTCGACGTCCGCGCGTATACCGGGGATGCGCCCGACCGCGCCCGGCAGATCGCGGCGCGGCTGCGCGCTGTACTTGAGCAGTGAACACATTTTGAGGAGCAGGAAACAATGCCCGTCACAATTCTCGTGGGGATGCAGTGGGGCGACGAAGGTAAGGGCAAAGTCACCGACTGGCTCGCGCAAGATAGCGACATCATCGCGCGCTATAACGGCGGCGACAACGCCGGGCACACCCTGACGGTCGGCGACCAGAGCTTCAAGCTGCACTTCATCCCGTCCGGCATCGTGCGCCCCGGCGTGCTCAGCCTGATGGGCAGCGGCATGGTGATCCACCCGCTGCGCCTGCTGGCGGAGATCGACCGGCTCGCAGCGCAGGGCGTGGACGTATCCCCGGCGCGGCTGAAGCTGGCGACCGGCGCGCACATCATCACGCCCGCGCACCAGGCGATTGAAGCCGCCCGCGAAGCGGAACGCGGGGCCGGCAAGATCGGCACGACCGGGCGCGGCATCGGCCCCGCGTACGCCGACAAGATCGCGCGTGACGGCATTCGCGCCGCCGCCATGCGCGACCCGCAACGCTTCGGGGAACGCGTCGCCGGGGCGATCACGCGCGCCAACAGGACACTCGCGGCCACCTTCAGCGTCGATCCGAGCGACATCGCCGCCGCTGCCCGCGACTACGCGGCTGCCGCCGAACGCCTCGCGCCGTACCTGGTCGAGGGCTGGGCGCTGGTTCACCGCGCGCTGCGCGACGGCAAGCGCATCCTCGCGGAAGGTGGGCAGGCGACGCTACTGGACATCGATCACGGCAATTACCCGTATGTGACCAGTTCCAACGCCACCGCAGGCGGCGCGCTGACCGGCCTCGGCATCGGGCCCGGCGCGGTGGACCGCGTGGTCGGCGTGGCGAAAGCGTTCTGCACGCGCGTAGGCGAAGGCCCCTTCCCCACCGAGCAGGACAACCCGATCGGGGACGCGCTGCGCGGCAGCGGCGAGAATCCCTGGGACGATTTCGGCACGACGACCGGACGCCCGCGCCGCTGCGGCTGGCTCGATCTCGTCGGGCTGCGCTACGCGGCAGCGGTCAACGGACTGACCGAGATGGCGCTGATCAAGCTGGACGTGCTGAGTCGCTTTGAGGAACTACAGGTCGCGGTGGCGTATGAGATCGACGGGAAACGCGTCGCGGAGATGCCGGTTGACCAGGACGCGTTCGCGCGTGCCGTGCCGGTCTACGAAACGCTGCCCGGCTGGGGCACGGACATCATGGACGTGACGCGCTACGACGACCTGCCCGGCCCCGCCCGCGCTTACGTTGAATGGATCGAGGCGCGCGTCGGCATCCCGATCACGCTCGTGAGCGTCGGCCCCGGCAGGGAGCAGACGCTGATCCGGGGGTAGCCTTAATCGACATCCCGCGCGCAGCGAAAGCCCACAAAATTGAGTCGCTCCAGAGGGCCGATCCCGTCGCGATTCGCGGCGTAGAGGGCTTCGGGCTCGTCGGACCACGAGCCGCCATGCAATACACGACCATCGCCGGTTTCCGGCCCGGTCGGGTTCACAACGCCCGGCGTCAACGTGCTGTAATAGTCCGCCACGTACCAATCCGCCAACCATTCCCAGACGTTGCCGCTCATGTCCAGCGCCCCGACCCATGACGCCCCGCCCGGTTTGCTGCCCACTTCCGCCGTCTGATCCCCCGCATTGGCACGATACACAACGTTATCCGCGACGAATTCAATCCCCCAGGGATAGATCAGCGCATCCGGTCCGCGTGCGGCGTATTCCCACTCGGCTTCGGTCGGCAACCGTGCCCCGCGTCCCGCACAGTGCGCTTGCGCCGCGTCCCAGGTGACATCTTCACGCGGCCTGTCGTCACCGGAGAAATAACCCTCGAAACCGTACTGCGCATTGGTCACCTCGGTGCGGTCGATCCAGAACGGTTGCTCGAAGCACACCTCGTGTACAGGTTGCTCGTCGCTCTCCGCACCCGGCGCGTCACTCCCCATCTGGAAGCACCCTGCCGGTACGAGCACCATCTCGACGCCATCGAATTCTTCGATCACCGGAATCCAGTCGCGGTTGGTGCCGGAAAAGTTCGCCGCGACCTCTACGAGAGCATTAACCGGTGTCGACGTCCGGGCCTGCGCAGTCTGCGTGCTGTTCAGCGCGACTACTGTGCTCGCCAGTGCGTCTGGATCGAGAAAACCGCTTGTGTCATTGCCGTTTCCATCGCCTAACACACCACCCAGCCACCCGACAGCCGCAGCACCGATCACGATTGCGCCCACCGTTCCCATGATCAAGGCAGCGCGACCATATCGCCGATCGCGTGCAGGCAGGGCTTGCCCTTCACGTGGGAGCGGGGCGCTGTCGCCCGAAGCGGTGAGCGGCCCCAGCGGGATGCCCTCATCCCGTAGATGCCCGTACAACTGCCCGAACGCGACAGCGTACGGCTGTGTCAGAAAGTCGATGTATTGCAGGCGGTGGAGTTGGAAATGCACCCTGGTGCGCCGCCACAGCACCGGGATCACCGGGCGACCGCGATCCATGAAATACTGCC
Organism: uncultured Anaerolineaceae bacterium; assembly: GCA_964425755.1. GTDB lineage: Bacteria > Chloroflexota > Anaerolineae > Aggregatilineales > Aggregatilineaceae > CAYRNY01. The sequence continues at coordinate 66,869 of CAYRNY010000005.1, read as the reverse complement.
ACTCATCCTCGACGTTGATCGACGCCATCGAATCCGGCGACAGAATCACGATCATGACGTCACATGAATCGAGGCCCTGCTGGATCGCGGTGCTCCATTTCATCCCCGGCGGGATGTCGTCCACGTCGATCCAGATGTCCGCGCCGAGCCGGTCCAAGTCGGCAGCAAGGCGACGCGCAAATGCTTCATCGTCGCGGCTGTAACTAATAAAAATTCGCGCCATTACATCGATCCAGTGGCGTGGCCCAACAGCCATCACGCTGTATCATGGCAGTTAATAAAGACACTAGCAAAACCCGATGCCGAATGTCAAGCCAATACAAGACGGCCCCGCGACCTATCCGGTGATCACAGGCCCGTTTACGGTCCTCCAAAATGTAGCCCCCGAAGGACGTGCGTCGAGCACTGACCGCTACACCAGCGCTTCCAACCGCTCGACGTACTCCGCCAGCACGCCGAACGTGGTCTCGACGGCGTCGGGCTGCGTCATGTCCACGCCCGCCAGCTTGAGCGCGTCCAGCGGGTAGACCGAGCTGCCCGACTCCAGGAAGCGCAGGTAGTCATCCGCCGCGCCCTGCTCGCCGGACAGCACGCGCTTGGCGAGTTCGTGCGCCGCGCTGATGCCGGTCGCGTACTGGAAGACGTAGAAGTTCGCGTACAGGTGCCCGAACTCGGCCCACATGATGCCATCGCGGTCATGATCGAGCGCCATCACGCCGCCCATGCCCTCGCTGAGCAGGCCCGCCATCAACTCGATCATCACGTCGGCGGTCAGCGGCTCGCCTCGCTCGGCACGTTCGTGCGTCTCAAGTTCGAAGCGTGCCAGCAACGGCATCTGGTAGAAGTAGCGGTGGAAGTTGTACATCGCCTCTTCGATCAGCGCGATCAAAAACAGTGGATCATCGGCTTTCGCTTCGAGCAAATACGCGCGTACCAACGCCTGGTTGAAGTTCGACGCCGTCTCCGCGACGAACATGGAGTAGTCGCTGTAGACCATCGGCTGGTGCTGCCACGTCAGGTACGAGTGCAGCGAATGCCCTAGCTCGTGCGCCAGCGTGCTCAGCGCGTAGATCGTGTCGTCATAGCTCATCATGATGAACGGGAAGGTGCCCTTCCACCCGCTGGAAAACGCGCCCTGGCGTTTGCCGCGGTTCATCGCACGGTCCACCCAGCGATCCTCCAGGCAGCCGCGCCGCAGCGTGTTCACATATTCGTGGCCCAGCGGCTGCAGGCCCTCGCTGATCCACTCAACGGCTTGCTTGTACGGGATACGCGGCTGCTTCTCGGTCAGCGGGGCCCAGGTGTCGTAAAAGCGTAGCTCGTCCACGCCCAGCACGCGCTTCTTCAGCGCCCAATAGCGGTGCCACGTCGGCAGGTGCTTCTTGAACGTGTCGAGCAGGTTGTGGAACACGGCGACGGGGATGTTCGCCGGGTGCAGCGCGGCCTCAAGTGACGAGGCGTGCCGCCGGGCGCGGGCGTAGAACACGTCGCGCTGGATCGCGGCGGACAGGTTGCTGGCAAACGTGTTCTTGAACGCCAGGTAGCTGTCGCGGTAGCTTTCGTAGGCTGTGCGGCGGCGCTCGCGGTCGGTGCTGGTCATATGCCCGCGAAAGTTGCCCTGCTCGACCGAGATACGGTCGCCGGTCGCGGTCACCGCCGGGGCGAATGTCAGGTCGGCGTTGGCGAGCAGTTGCGCCGTGCGGCTGATCGTGCTGAACGGCGTCGCCGCCAGCCCCAGCACTTCCTCGACTTCTGCCGACCGGATATGCGCGGCCTTGCGGAACAGGTCAGCGACATAGTGCAGGTAGGGCTTCAGGCGCGGATCGCTTTCCACCCACTCGTTAAGACGATCTGCCCCTATCGCGATCATCTCCGGCTCGGCGAACGAAGCCTCGGCCTGGAGCTGGCTGTACAGCCCCATCGCCTGCCCGATCATCGCCGCCGCCGTCTGGTCACCCGTATCGACGGCGCTCGACATCCCCGCGTACACGTACAGCTTGCCGACGCGCCCGTAGAGGTCCGCGTACGCGTCCAGGTAGTCCGCCAGCACGTCTGGGCTTTCGGACAGATGCCCTTCAAAACGCGCGCGCAACCCTGGCAGGTCGCGCTTGAAGGCGTCGCGAGCGTTTTCCCACGCCGCGCGGGATTCGAACACGCTGGGCGCGTTCCAGGTCTGCTCGTCAGGAACGGCGCTGCGAGGCGGCAAAGTGATATCAGCCATAAAAGCACTCCTCTGAGAATCGTAATTGGTGAATGGTTATCAGTTGTTGGTCCGGAAACCGGACAATAAACCGGACCGTTAGCGGGTGTGCTGGTACCCGGCGCGCCTCATATGCTGCCGGACGCGCAGAGTCCGCCACACGGCCTCTTTGATCGTAAACCTGGGTCCGGCTTCGCACAAGCAAACGGCGCGGGGCTGTGCCCGCGCCGCAGGAACATATGCATGCCCGCGCCGGATGCATGCGCTAATCGACCGGCGCCGGGGCGTATTTGCGTTTGAAGATGATCGGGTCCGGGTCGTCGTAGTAGCAGCGATAAATCGCGACTTCGTCGAACGTGTCAACGATCCGGCAGTGACTCTCCACGAACTCGTAGATCGCCGCGAGGTCTGCTGTATCGCGCCGCCCGCCTTCGGCCCACCACTGGCGGCGACGCTGCAGGTCCAGTGGTGGGATGCGATCACCGTCACTTAAGGTCGTGTCGACGATCATGACCGGCTGGTTTGTTTCCAGGTCAGTGACCATCTCCTCGATGACCTCCTCCGTCGTGTAATCCGGCACGATCAGCGGATACCCATAGTGAAACCGCGTAGGACTCTGACGCCCGGACTGGAAATTGATCACCGTCGCCGCGCCCCACACCAGCACAAAGTCATCTTCAAGCGTGTGGTTGATCACGTACTCCGCCAGGTCGCGTTTCTGCTCCGGGCCGGTGATGTTCCAGTTCGCTTGCCACAGGCTGACCAGACTCGCGCCCAACGGCACGCCGACCAGCACGGTCACAAGGTAGATGCGTGCCCGCTTGACCAGCTTTTCCCAGTCCGGGTGCTGGCTGACCTGGTTCATGGCGCGGACCACCAGCACCAGCAGCAACGTGACCGAGGGCAACAGCGTCACGTAATAGTGCTCGTAGGCCCGGTTGGTGATGTTCACCAGCAAGAGATCGAGCAAAAACGTCAGCGCGATCCAGATCGCCAGGGTCGCGTGGGCGGCGTCTTCCTCGGTTTCACGCGGGCGCTGCATGCCGTGCTTCCACGCCAGATACAACCCCAGGCCCAGGAAGGGCAGCAGCGGCCCGAAGACCAGCGGAAACACGCTTGCGGTGAAGGTGGTGACCAGCGTGTGCCCGATCCACACGGATTCGCGGCCCACCCATTCGTGAAACGAATGCGCCATCACGAATGACGCGTCGATTGCATCATCCAGGATGCCATGCGCCAGCAGATACAGCGCGAGAGGCCCCAGGCAGGACAGCCCGCCCGTGATGATCACGCCCAGCCAGCGCCAGCGGCGTGCCGAACGCACGATCGGGTGCCGCGTGATCAGCAGCGCCGGGATGAAGGCCAGCGCCACGCCGATCGTCGTCTGCTTGAACAGGAACGCGACGCCCGCCGCGAAGCCGACGATGAACGCCCACCGGGCACGCGGCTCTCGCAGGAGCTTGTAGCCCGCCCCCATCACGATCACCTGGGGCAGCAGCGCATACGGTTCGGTATAGTTCGTGTCGTTCAGCAGCGCGGGATGGCGCGCCAGGAGCACCAGCACCAGCGCCCCGATCCAGACTTCCGGGCGCTGCGCGTACACCTGCCGCAGCAGCCAGATCATCACCACTGCGGTGAAAAACAGCGCGAGATTCTCCACCAGCCACAGGGACCACCGGTTCGAGCCGAACACTGCAAACGCCAGCGCGTCGATGAAATAGACGCCCGGCAGTTTGTTGTCCCAGGCGTCGAGATACGGCAAGCCGCCTTCGCGGATCACCTGGCCCGTGTAGGCGAAAATACCGCTGTCCCGGCGTTGCTCGCTCACCGATGGCGCCAACTGCAGCGAAAACAGAAACACCAGCAGCAACATAAGCACAAACGGCACTACCCAACCTGTAGTGCTCGCAGTCGTGCGCCTGTCGCGCGCTGATATGGATGACACTGAGCGACTCATATGATAAGCCTCGCTCCTTTGCCGTCACTATGATCTATTATACCAACATACAGTCGGGGTTCAATGACCGCCCGCCCGCGCAAGCAAACGGCATACCACCGGTTTGGTGACTATGCGCGCCTTTGCGTTACCCTGTTTTCCCCAGATGGCCCCTGAAGCAGTGGGGCACAAAATGCGGCGTGAACTTGCCCGCTCACGCCGCAGATGGATGCATTATAGCACTGCCGGAAGGTTACTTCAAGAGGTCAGCTACCGCCTCGCGCTCGTCCAGCAGTTCCTCAGCCGAGATGGCGAGCTTCTCTCTGGCATACGCCGAAAGCGCCAACCCCTCGACCACCGTGTAATCGCCATTCCCGCGCGAGCGCAGCGGGAACGAGAACATGATCCCTTCCGGCACACCGTACAGGCTGCCGTCGGAGTAGATCGCCGCGCTGAACCAGTCATCAGCCGGGGTTGGCGCGATCAAGCTTTGCAGGTGATTCACGGCAGCGTTGGCGGCGCTGGCGGCGCTGCTCTTGCCGCGCGCGTTGATGACCGCCTTGCCGCGCTGCTGGACCGTCTTCAAAAACTCGCCCTCAAACCACGCGCGATCGATCACGTCCGGTGCCGGCTTGCCGCCGACCAGCGCATGCTCGAAGTCGGGGAACATTGTCGGGCTGTGGTTACCCCACACGGCGAGTTTTGTCACGTCGCGCACGCTGACGCCCGCTTTAGCGGCGATCTGCGTCTTGGCGCGGTTCTGGTCGAGACGCGTCATCGCCATGAAGCGGTCGCGCGGGATATCCGGCGCGCTGTGCATCGCGATCAGGGCGTTGGTGTTGCACGGGTTCGCCACGACCAGCACGCGCACATCCTCAGCCGCATGGTCGTTAAGCGCCTTGCCCTGGGTGGTGAAGATCGGGGCGTTGTCTTTGATCACGTCGGCACGTTCCATGCCTTTGCCGCGCGGTTTGCCGCCGACCAGGATCGCGTAGTTGGCCGCGTTAAACGCCTCTGCCGGATCGTCGGTCGCGACCACGTCCTGCAGCAGCGGGAACGCGCAATCGTCCAATTCCATCACCACGCCCCGCAGCGCGTCAATCGCCTGTGGAATCTCCAGAATCTGCAAAATAACGGGCTGATCGGGGCCGAACGTTTCGCCATTTGCCAGACGAAACAGCAAGCTGTACCCGATTTGCCCTGCCCCACCTGTGACCGCAACACGAATTGGTGATTTCACTTCTATACTCCTTCGATTTGTGCTGAATGCAGTAAAAAAACGGTTGTGCCGTTGGACTGTTCGCTAAATATTATAGCGCCAAAGTATTTGAACTGAAAAAGCGCGCCCGCTTTCCACGCCGGATCAACAAAAAAACCGGGACACGGTACGGACTGTCCCGGCTTGTTCACTGGATGATGCATGTGGCGGCATGCGCGGCTCAATCCGCCGCCGGTTCGCCAATCGCGTCGGGGACGCTATCCGGCGGCAGCACCACGCGCACGCCGACTGCCTCATAGCCCATGTTGGGGCTGCGGCCCTCGCGGTACGCGATCGCGATCTGTTCGACCGGGCTGGACCAGCCGCCGCCGCGTACGGAACGAGCCTCACCCGTCATCGGCCCCTGCGGGTCCAGCGCGCCGGGCCTGGCATCCGGATACAGTTCCGCCGCGAACCAACCCCAGGTCCACTCCCACACGCTGCCGGCGAGGTCCACCGCGCCAACCCACGACGCGCCCGCGATCCGTTGCGAGTTCCCGACGGGCAGCAAGCCGCCGCAGCCGTCGAAGTTAGCCAGCCCGCAGGTCGGCTCGCGCTCGCCCCAGGGATAGCGCAGCCCTTCCGGTCCACCGGCGGCATAGGCCCATTCCGCCTCGGTGGGCAAGCGCCCGCCAAGCCACCGCGCGACGTCCAACGCCTGGTCCCAGGTCAGGTACACGGCGGGCGCGTCTGCGTAGGCCGGGACGTCATAGTAGAGCGCATTCTGTGGCGGCTCGCACGCGCCATCCTCGACGCAGGCGGCATACTGCGCGTTGGTGATCTCGGTGCGCGTCATCCAGAACGGACTCACGCACAACCTCAGGCTCTGCGCGCCCGCGTAGAAGCACCCACCGGGCACGTAGACCAGCGGGATATCGTTCAGCGTGCGGGTGACCGGCGTCCACGCTGCGTTAGGCGACCCGGCGGCCAGCAGCGGCGCGTCAAGGGGCGGCAGCACCCCGACCGCATCCGCCGCTGTGCCGGATACGTCGCCGGACGGCGCGACCTCGCCTGAGCCTTCCGGCTCAACCTCGCCCGCGCCTGCATCCCCGTCGCCCGGCTCCGCCAGCGGATCGCTGGGGACGGCGGCTCCGTCAGGTGCAACCGGTGGCACGTCGCCCTGTAGCTCTGACGGCGGGAAGACGAACACCTGCGCCAGATTCGCATCTACCACGTACAACCGGGTCGCAGGTCCAAACGCCAGCCCTGCCGGAGACCGCAGACCAAGCTGGCCGCTTTCCAGGTCGTCGGGATGGTCGAACGCGTACACCGGCACGCCGCTGAGGTTGTAGGCCACAACACGCTGGCGCTCATCCATATCGGTCACGTAGATCAGCGTGCCGTCCGGGCTGACGGCCAGGTAGGGGCGGTTGAACGACTGGCGGTTGCGGAACCACATATTCACGCCAAACGAACGCAGGAAACGCCCCTGGGTATCAAACACGCTGACGCGCCGGTTCCAGGCTTCTGCGACGTACAACTCGCCCGATACCGGGTTGAACGCCAGCCCGACCGGCTCGTCAAGCTGGCCGGGTGCGCTGCCGCCCGTGCCGATATCGCGCAGGAAGTCGCCTTCCGGCGTGTACACGCGGATGCGCTTGCCGCCGGTGTCCGCGACGTAGACGTTCCCTTCCGGGCCGATCGCGACATCACGCGGCCCCCACATCGCATCGGTTGACGGGTCGCTGGACGGGACGCCTTCATGCCCCCACGCGCGCAGGAAGTCGCCTTCCGGCGTGAAGACCGCAACGCGGTTGTTCCACGTATCGGCGACGTACACGTTACCATCGTCGCCCAGGGCCACACCCCAGGGTTGCCGGAGCTGCGACTGCCCTGTTTCGGCTGTCGCGTCCCCGATCGTGCGCACCAACGCGCCGGACGGGTCCAGCACGGCGACGCGGTTGTGATCGGTGTCCGCGATGTAGATCAGCCCGTCCGCGTCAAGCGCAACGCCGCGCGGCCCGGCCAGGTCCACCGCTTCGCCGACGATGCGCTCGGCTTCCACGTCCAGATACACCTGATCTTCGGGATATTCCGGCTCGCGGATATCAACGGTGCTGCTGCCGATCCCGGCGTCCCAAACCTGCGCGGCGATGTCCTTATCCACGAAGAAATACATGCGGTCGGAGACGGGCCAGCGGTCCACGTCAAAGCGCATGTGCTCGTCGGCGAGACACTCGGTGATGATCGTGCGCTCGCATTGCGCGCGCCACTGGTCGCGCTCTTCGCCGGTCAAGCCGGGATTAGCAGACTCGTCGCAGCGGTACTGCTGCGTGTCGATGCACATGGCCTGGGCATAGGTGTCGTAGTCGCGGTTCCACCAGATATCAAACAGGCCCTTGCGATAGTACGGCGCGGCGATGTTGTACGGATCAGTGCTCAGGATGTTGGCGACTTTGCCATAAGTCAGGTTGAAGTACTCCTGCATCGGCCACCACAGCCGGAAATAGGAGAACTCGTAGTAGCGGTCGCCCAGGATTTGCCGCACATCACCAACCTTCTTGTTGCCAACGACCACCGCGCGCGCGCCGTCCAGCGAACTGGGGTCTACGCTGCCCGCTTCGCCGCGCAAGAAACCATAGTTTTCGTAGTGGCGAAAGTACCACGTGAAGGGCCACGACGACTCGTCATCGAACACGATGCGCATATCGGTGCCCAGGTTGGTCAGCTCCGCGATGCGGTCGATCTCGTTCTTCACGGTCTTAACCGCCGGGCCGGAGTGCGCGTAAACCAGGAACTCCGTCGCGTAGTCGTAGTTGATGTACGCGGCCAGATACGCCGTACGCGCGGTGAGCAGCGCCAGCACCAACGCGGCAGAAACGATCGCCATGCGGCCCAACTGCGCCAGCCCGATCCGCCGCCCAAAACGCCCGACCAGGTACACCACACCGGCCAACACCAGCACCGCCGCGATCCAGTTGCCGGTCGCGGTGAGTGACGCCACGTCGCGCCCGCTGAACGGGGGATGGGTGCCCCACAACCCCAGCCAGGTATGCCCCAGTGCGACAACGCCCGCCGGGATCAACACCAGCAGGATCAGCCAGCCCCCGCGCCGGATCGCGGCCCAGTCCAGCCCGCTGACCACGCGTCCCAGCCACCAACCGGATACCAGTGCCAGCGGCAGCGCGATGTGCGTCGTCAGCCAGGGCATTTTCTCGCCCGCGATGGTCAGGCCGAGCGCCATCGCGATCGCCCACCAGCCCACGAGCAACATGAACGGCAGCGCGCCGACCCATTCCGGCTCGGTGTGGCGGTGGGCCGATTCCTGCGCCGGGGTAGACGGTTCAAACAGGCGCGCCAAGCCTGCAGCGGGCGCGTGATCCGGCGCGACCTCGCCTGAGCCTGCCGGCTCAACCTCGCCCGCGCCGTCGCCGCCTTCCGGCACGCCGTACCGCGACGTGACGACATACCCCGCCAGCCGCACCCGCGTGCGCCCGCGCCGCCAGTCCCACAGCTTGAACAGGCCCAACATCCCCGCCCCGAACGATCCAAGCAGCGGCAGGAACTCGTACACCGGGACCTGAGTCAGCATGTAGTAATACTGCGGCTGGCTGCCGCGCCGCACGCCCTGCTGCTCCAGCCAATAGCCAAGCGAGCCGATCATGCCCGTGATCAGGCCGTTCTGGTTGCTGAAGATCGTCGTGAAGAAGAACGCGAAAAGGCCCAGGAACACCAGCCCCGCCGGGAGCCAGCGCCGCCAGTTCCACGACAGGCCCACCGCCGCCGAGACCATCAGGAACGGGATCATGGTGATCAACGCGGCCTCGACCGTGTCGCGTCCCTCGGTGACGTTGATGTTGTATTCTTCCAGGTTGTACCCGGCCCAGTACAGCGGGAACGCGGCCAACCACGGCAGGATCAGCGTGCCGATCACGATCAGCACATCAAACACCGGCTGGCGGTTCAAAAACGTCCAGAAGGGCGTCAGCAGGCGGCTGGCGACGATCAAGCCGGTCAGCAGCACGCCCAGCATCCACACCACCACGATCGGCATGTTGTTGTAGTCCGCGCCATCGACCACGTGCGGGGCGGTCGGATCGGCAGCGAACGGCTGCGTGGCAGTTTCGCTCACGAAACTGCGCCGCTCGAACATCACCAGCACACCCGCTACAATCGCCGCCACCAGCAGCGCCAGCAGCAACTCGCGCCAGGGCAACGGCAGATCACCGGGATACCGCGCCACAGCGGTCAGGAACACCACGAAAAGCAACAACAGCACCGGCAGCCCGACCCACGTCAACAGGCGCACGAACATCGCGCTGTCGAATTCTGTCTTGACCCCGACCGCCTTGGTCGCGTTCACACCGGTCTGCTCACCCTGCACGCTGCGAACCGTAGTTTCCGGCCACACGTCCAGCGGCTTGATCACGTCGATCACGCAGATCACCAGCAGCGCGATCACCGCGCCCAGGATCAGCCCGGCGGTGATGATGTACAGCGCCGAGCGCCCGTTGCTGAGCGCCTGCATGAGCGCGCTCGCCGCGCCGGGCCCGCGCCGGATCAGCCCGGAAAGCGCCAGCGGCAGCCAGAGCACCAACAGCAACGGCAGCATGATCAGCGTGCTGCTTGGAACCCACAGCGCCGGCGCGAGTAGCTGGCGCAGCAAGCCGCTGTACGGCACCACAAGCGCCGCTACCAGCCCGAACAGGATCGCGTGGCCCAGCGCGCGCTGAACCGGCGGCGCGTGCCAGCTACCGGGCGCGCTCACGGGGCGCGTAACAATGCCCACGTCCTGCACAATGCGCAGCACCCAGTACAGCACCATGAAGCTGCCAAAAATCGCGATGTAGAAGAACGCGACTTCCTTCGAGGCCAGCATCCCCACCAGCGCGCCCGCCAGCACCCAGACCCACACCGGGCGGCGCGGTTTTTCGCCGTCGAGATACTGCATGATCGCGTAGAGCATCACCAGCGCGAAGAAGATCAGCGGGATGTCGTGCCGGATATAGCGCGTGTAGTAAAGCGTCTGCGGTGAGATCAGCAACAGCACCGACGCGATCACCGCGCCCACGCGCCCGATCCAGCGCCGGAACAGCGCCGGGAACAGCACCACCAGCGTACCCAGAAGGGCCGGGTAAATCCGCGCCGTGAAGTCGCTGTCCCCGAACAGGTAGTAGGACAGCGCGACCATGTGAAACAATAACGGGCCGTGCATCAGCGGCGTGTGGCTGAACTCGCCAAACTCAAACAAGCGCCACGAATAATACGTGTGCAGGCTCTCGTCGTGACTCATCACGCGCACGCCCAGATCGATAAACCGCGTGGCCACCGCCGCGATCGCGATCAGCGTGTACGCGATCAACTCCCAGTTCAGCGTATACGCCCGCGTCAAGATCGCGTTAACGGCGCGCTCGTGCGTTTCGTCCGGGGAAATCATCTGCTCTCGTGTTGCCATAGGCTCGCCTGGTCCTGTCAAATCCGTTTCGCATCACCCGCCCGGCTCATCATACGGCGGGCGTCAATAGTCCAACAACGTCACAAACCGGTACCCGGTCGCGACATAACCTAACTGCTCGTAAAAGCGGTGCGCCTCGTCCTGGCGCGAGAACCCGCTGACCAGGAACATGCCGCCGCACCGGCGCGCGCTGGCCTGCTGCTCGGCAAACGCCATCAACGCGCGCCCGATGCCCTGCCGCCGCACGGCCCGATCGATCACGATCAGGTAGACCTCCATATACCGCCCGACGACTTCAAGCCGCTCGCGCAGTCGCAGGGCAAGCAAGCCGCACACCTGCCCGTCACACTCGCCCGCGTAAAACCAATCCACCGCGCTGCTCGCGACAAAATCCAGGCGGTTCTGCAGGTCTTCGGCACTCAACATGCGCCCGGTGAGCTGCGCCAGCAACTGCCGCGCGACGGGGATATCATCCGGCGTCAGGGGCCGGACGACAACCGCCTCGCCGCTCACCACCGCGCGCCACCTCGCACCACTTCCGGCGACACGGTCACCTGCGGCACCGGGGCCGGCGTCATGCCGGCGGCGCTCACAAACGCGATCGTCGCCTGCGGCTGCGCAACGAGCGGAGCAGCGGCCCGCGCCTCGCCCGTCTCGGTGACGCCCGGCGTCGGGGACGCCGTGCTGACCGGGCGGGCCTGCTGCGGCGCAGCTTCCACGCGCACGCCGTCATCAGCCATCAACGGCAGCGCCAGCACCACCGCCAGCGCCAGCGCGATCATCAGGCTCAGCCCGGAAACCACCGTCGAGCGGTCGACTCGCCGTTCGCGCGGCGCGTTTATCTCGCGCATCACGCCCGCCCACACCGCCGCCAACTGGCCGGGGCGCGGCGTCCCGACGTGGGGTAATTCGCGCCGCAGATCACGCGCGAGCCGTTCTTCGCGGGCCAGCGCCGCCCGGCAGGCATCACACGTCCGGACGTGGTTCACCACCCGCGCACGCTGCTTCGGTCGTAGCGTCCCGTTGACGTAACGGGTCAGCAAATGGGTTACATGCCGCTCAAACATCGTCGCCCACCTCTACCTGTAACACTCCATATATGCGCTCTCCGGCAGGCCGTAAGTCCGTCGTAACGGGACCGTGTGCCCCTATATGTTCCACAGTTCCTCTAGTGTCGCGCGGTCAGCAGCGCTCATCGCTTTGCGTAACTGCTCGTGCGCCAGCCGGACGCGGCTCTCGGCGGTCTTCTGCGGGATGCCAATAATCGCCGCCATCTCGCGGTACGTCAAACCCTGCCCGTAACGCAGCGCCACCGCTTCGCGCAGGCGGGGCGAAAGCGTCGTCAGCGCCTGCGCCAACGAGTCGCGCACGTCGTCCCACGCGGCCAGCACTTCCGGCGACTGGTCTTCCGGCGCGGGCGGCTCGATCCCGATGCTGAGCAGCTTCGGCAGCGCGACCGTCGGCAGCCACTTACGCCGCCGGGCGTTGCGGCAACGGCTCACGGTGATCGTGTACAGCCACGTGCGGAACGATCCGCGTTCCGGGTCGTAGCGGTGCAGGTTGCGAAACGCGTAGACCAGCGCCTCTTGCAACACGTCCTCGGCGTCCTGAACCACCAGCAGAATACTATAGGCCAGCCGGTACAGCCCCGGCGCGTAACGCTCGTACAGCGTCGCATACGCCGCCTGGTCGCCTTCCAGGCAACGCGCGATCAGGTCCTGCAAGTCCGGATCGTTGCCCTGTGGTGTGCCGCCCGACCGGTGTTGGTTATCCTGACTCATACTGACTCTACACCTCGCCCGCTGTTATTGCTCAGTTACCTGCTCGACACCGTACACGTCCTTGCGCACCCACAGCCTCAGCCGCTCCGTCGGGACCGGATCGATGGCCGAGTCGCCCTTGTAGTACCACAGGATCGCGTCGCGCCACGACAGGAACGCCGTATCCCAACCGCGTCGTGTGACCAATTCTTTGCCCACGTAGTCCGCGCCCAACGTGGGCCGGGGGAACGCGTCCGGCGTGATCACCGCCGCGCTGGCGACCTCCGGCCCGACTCCGTCCACAAACTGCGCGTTCGGGAAATCGCGCAGCGCCCACGCCGCCGCGCCGTCATCCGGCAGCCACGCGATCACCGCGATCAGGTGCGGCTCCCCGGTATCGCGCAGGCTCATCTCGTGCAGCGTCGCGCGCAGTTCGTGGTAATCTTGCGTCACCGGGTCGGGATGCCAGAACTCGCGCGGGTCGCCGGGCGTGCCAAACGCCGCGCGCCCGCCCAGGCTGAAGCCGAACAGCAACCCAAACGCCAGCGTGCCCAACGCAAACCCGCGCCACGCACTCCGCGCGCCCCACAGACTGCCGGCCAGGAAAAACAGCACCGCGTTAAGCAGCGTCACCAGCACAGTGATCAGCACGCGCAGTTGAATATAGCCCAGCACGTAATCCCACACCGGCTGGTCTTGCACGTAAACCGTCTGTGGATTGGACGGGTTGCGGTTGTACACCCCGTCCGCCAGCGCCCGGATCAACGTGCTGAACTCGGTCACGCCGCCGGGCAGGTCGACCAGCAGGCGCTTGCCGAGCAGCACCACGCTCAACCCGACCGCGAACCACAGCGCGCACGTCATCACCGCGTGGACCGGGATCGCCCATCCGGGCACGTGCCACACCACGCCGGCCCGTTCGGTGATCCAGTTCGTCACCGCCAGCGCGACCAGCACCACCAAGGGCAGCGTGAGCCACAGCGCGTGGGCCGCCGTCGCGCCCGCGTAACCCACCGCCCACACCAATCCCGCCAGCAGCCAGCCGACCAGCGCGCGCTCGAAGAAGCCGCCGTCGCGGAGCGCGCCGTATGCCGCGACCGCGCCAAACAGCACCAGCGCGATCTCGTATCGCAGCGCCACCAGCAGCGGAAACGCCACCGGCACGCCAATGCCGCGCGTCACGAATCCGCGCAGCCCGTCATGCAGCACAGCGCCGATCGCGCCCAGCCCCGACGGGAGCCAGCAGGCCAGCGTGCCCACCACCAACACCAGCACCGCCCCGGCGATCAGCCCGTCGCGCCAGGGCCAGCCGCGCAGCACCGCGCGGATCGCCGCCGCCGAATCGGTGCTGTCGTCCACGTCCGTCAGCACTGCGAACAGCACGCCGAACCCGAGCGCCAGCAGCGTCAAGAAGCCCGCCGGTTCGGCCAGCAGCACCAGCGCCGCAGCCGCCGCCGTCGCCATCACCGCGTAACGCGACTCGCGCGCCTCGACGTAGCGCAACGCCAGCCAGGGCAGCACGAGCGCCAGCAGCAGCGACCAGATCGCCGGGCTGCCCGTGCGCGACGCCAGCAGCGCGGTCGGTGAGAGCGCCAGCAGCCCCGCGACGATCAACGCGGGCAGCGGGTTGAGGTAACGCCGCCACAGCGCCGGGGCCAGCACCAGCAGCACGCCGCCCAGCGCCACCGGCAGCCGCGCGCCCGTCGTGCTGCCGCCGGGTTCCAGCGCAAAAATGACAGCCTGCAGCACGAACGTGATCGGGCTGTTGGCGTCGATCGTTTCGCCGGGGGTGCTGCCGCTCACGGTGCGCAACGCGCCCAGCGCCTGCCGTGCTTCGGCATCGTCCAGCGGCGCGGCATCCAGCGCGGCCAGCCGCAGCACCAACGCCAGCAGCGCCAGCGCCACGTACAGCAGCATCTCCAGCGTGACCGACACGCGGATCGCCGGTTCGGTTCGTCCCGCTGTGCGCGGATAACGTGCGTCTACTGCTCTCACGGTCATCATTGCCTGTCCCGCTTGCCTGCTCCCGTTTATAAATGGCCGGATGGCGCTTACTCCGGCGCGACGCGGTATACTGCCACGTCATCCGCCGTGCAGACCGGCTCCAGCACCTGGGCGAACTTATCCAGCCCGCGCTGGTATTCCTGCAACTGGCCCATATCGTCGCCCGCCAGCTGCGTGATCATCTGGCGTTCGGCGCTGCCGACGACGACATATTTCGCCCCGTAGCGGTCGATGATAGCCCAGGCACGGTCCCAGTCCTGCGTGGTGTAGAGTTCCTGCACATCGGTCGCGCGGTCGCGGCGCTGGCCGTCTTCGATGCGCCAATCCGTCACCAGCGGGTAGGTCGCGCCGCGCCATTGCCGTTCGTGATTCTGCCACCCGATCAGCGTCGGGATGCCGGTCAGCGCGCTGAAGCGGCTCTTGTGCGGCTCGTACGCGCCGCCCGGCGCTTCAACCAGCACCGGATCGCCGGTCTTTTCCAGCTCCGCCAGGCACCGAATCGCGCTATACTCCGCCCCGCCGACCATCGTCGGGCCGCCGTCCAGCGTCAGCGGCTTGTGCTCCGGGCACGATCCGTCGGCCCGCTGCGCCCATTCCTCGCCCGCCTCGCACGCGTCGATGCGCGCCTGCGTGCTGAGCCGCCCGGTATCCACCAGCGCCCGCCCTTGCATCGCCAGGACAGGATACAGCAACCCGCGCGACACCAGCACGAGCGCCAGCAATCCAAATGCTGCACGCCTGGTTACGAAGGCGAGTCGCCGGCGCGAGTCCGCTTCGCGCGTGCGTTCAGCGGGCACCAGGATCGCCCACAGCGCGTAACCGCTGGCGAGGCTGAACATGATCCAGGCCTGGTAATACAGCTTGAACACGGTGTTGATGCGCACCGAAAAATTATCGCGCAGGTAGAACACGTCCGGGATCAGCACCAGCACCGCGCCCGCACCCGCCAGCAGCAGCGCGAACCCGGTCGCCGCGCTGTAGGTGATCGCACGCACGCGGACCACGTGGTCCGGGCCGATATCGCGCTCGTTGAGGTCCGCTTCCGCCACCGACACGCGCGGGCGGCGTGCGAACAAGCGCCCCACGACCATGAAGACGAACGCCAGCAACAGCAGCTCGCTCGGCAGCCCGGAAAGGCGGCGGCGCAGGATGTCCGGCAGCACGTCGCCAAACCCCTGGGTGGCGCGGTTCACGCCCGCGAAGACGCTATTGAACACGTCCGCGCGGTCCCACGCCTGCCAGCCGAGCAGCGCCATGAAAGCCACCGCCGCGAACACGAACGACAGCACTACCAGCAGCCCGAGGAACCAGTTAAAGCGTTCCCGCGCGCGCGCGGTTTCCTGCCACAGGAAGACCACGAGGATCACCAGGAACACACCGAACTGCAACAGCACCTGCTGCCACGCGGTGGGATAGATCAGGTTGGGCAACAGCCCGCCGGCCTGCGACGTGAACGAGACCAGCCAGGGCAGGTAGAAGATCACGGTCAGCATGCCGACGAGCACGGCAAAGCGCAGCGTCAGCAGGATATCGTGCGGGTGCAGCACGCCGTCACTGCGGATCAGGCGGCGCAGCGCTTCCGCGCCCACCAGCAGCACGAGGTAACTCGCATCCCACGAGTTGACGAAGATCATGCCGCCGACCCACAGCGCATACGGTACGTACTCCCACGCGCGCAGCTCCGCCCCGTGCAGCACGAGACTCAGCGCCAGCCCGACCGCCAGCATCGCGAACGGCAGCGCCAGCACGTGCGGGTGGATGTCGGCCAGCACGAAGCTGAAGTTCGGGAACTCGGTGATCGGCTGGACGTCCAGCGGGCGCCCGTTCAGGTCACGGTCGTTCACGATGCGGCTGTAGCGCCAGCCCAGCCCCCAGGTGAATGACCATTCGTCGAACGGCAGCGGCTCATCATCCCAGTTCGGGACTCCGTCGCCGTCGCGATCGGCGAACCGTGTGATCGTCGTGCCGTCGTCCAGCGTCACCGTGAGCGTGCCTTCGCGTTCCGGCACGTCCCAGAAATCGAAATACGCCGCGTCCACGAAGTCCGGCGCGTAGCCCTGGTAGGGTAGCTCGACCAGCGCCGTGCCCAGGTTGCCCATGAAGACCAGCACCACCAGCGCCAGCACGCCCGCCGCCAGCCCCGCCGGGACGCTGCCGCCCGGCTCCGTGCGCCCGGTGGCGCGTGACCGGCGCGGCGCGCGCACGAGGTTGTACACCACGCCCAGCGCCCCGATCCCCGTCAGCGCGACGATCAGCGCGATCGCCAGGTTGAACGCGACGCCGGTCGCCTGCCCCGCCAGGTCCGCGAGCATGGCGACGATCAGGTAACCGAAGTAGTAGTAGCTGATCGCGTACCCGCTGAGCCAGGCGTCATGTGGGGGGAACGCATCGCTGGCGCGGATCGCGTTGATGAACATGACTTCCATCGGCTTCTCGGTGCTCGCGATCTCCGGCTGGTGCGCGCGGAACGCGGCCCACCCCACCAGCAGCAGCGCGAACAGCACCTCGGTCACGAGCACCAGCGCGCGGTGCTCGCGCCACCAAGCGCGCCATGCGGGGCGCTCGCGCCACGTGGCATAGGCGGCGAAACTCGCGCCCAGTACGATCGCCCACGCAGCAACCATGCCCGCCGTGTTATTGCGCAGCATCCCCAGGCTGCCCAGGAACCAGAACACGAACCCGATCAGCATCAGCCCGGCGGCGCGTGCCAGCGTATAGCCGCGATCGGGCAGCCCGCGCGCCACGCGCATCAGCAGCGGCCAGACGGTCGCCCCGGCCAGCGTGACCAGCAGCCACCACACCAATATGTTGCCGCCTTCGCGGCCCAGCCAGTCAACGATCAGCGAAAGATTCATGGGTTAACAGTTCTACAGTATACGTCACGGCCTCACCGGTGCGGCGGCACTCGGCGGGCTGGCCTGTGTATCCGGCACGAACCGGTAAATCGTATCGTAATACACCTGATCCGGCGAACACGCCTCGACCGGCGTGCCGTACTCCAGGCAGCGCGGCGCGCGGAAGACCACCGCCAGCAGGTCCTGCTCAACCATCGTCTCGAACTTCGCCAACCCCTCGGAGTGCCCCGCCGTCTGGCGCAGCGTCTCCGGGTCGGTCGCGATGTCGCCGTAAAACGCGCGTTCCAGCGCCCCGACGACAATGTACTGGATATCGTAGTGATCGGCCAGTGACAGCGCGGTCCGGATGCCGTCCTCGCCGGGTATCTCGTAGAACGCAGCGACGTTGTTCTCGCGCGTTTGCACCAGCAGATTCAGCGGGTCCAGGCTGTGTTGCTGCAACTGGTGGAAGCGCCAGCCGAGCACTGTCGGCAGCCCGGTGTAGATGCTGATCCGCCCGCCCCAGTGGTACTCAGACGGGTACAGGTGCGCCTCAGCGACCACCGGCGTGCCCTCGACGTTGTCCTGCAGCCAGCGGATCATCTCGTAGTCGCCTCGCAGCGGGAACCACAATTCGTGCTCACCGTGCACAGCGTACTGCATATAGTCCATGCCGTCCAGGGTGAGCGGCGTTTTCTCCGGCGCGAAGCGGTCCAGAAAACGCGCCTGCGTCGCCAGCACGGGATACAGCAGCGCGATCGCGAACAGGATCGCCAGGCCGCCCAACCACAGCACGCGCAGCGACAGCCGCCAGCGATACGCGACCTGTAGCATCCACGCCAGCGCCACGCCGCCAACGATACTCAGGATGAACCACACCTGCAAATAAAACTTGAACACGGTGTTCTGCCGCCCGATATCGCCTTCCAGCACGACCAGTTCCACGCCCAGCGATATCGCCAGCGCCAGCACGATCAACGCGTACATCGCGCGCAACAGCCGGTGCTGGCCCGGCAGGAAGAACAGCAGCGCGGCCCACGCAGCCAGCGGCACGACAAGCTGCGCGATCGCCGCTTCGCGCACGCCGTAGACGATCCCGCCCGCGACGGCCACCAGCAGCAGCCCCACCACCACGATCACCGGCACGGCCTGCCCGCGCAGGTCGCGCACAGTTACATGGCGCAGCCAGCGCGCCGACTGCCACACCAGGAACGCCACCACGATGAAGATAAACGTCCCGTGCACGTACATGTACGCCCACAGCGGCGTGGTCTCGCGGTCCCAGGGTTTGACCGACGTGTAGGCGGTGGCGAAATACGCCGTGAAGGGCAGCGCGGCGACGAACGTCAGAGCCAGGAACCCACCCACGCGCCCGACCCATCCCACCAGGGCGCGCCGGTCGGCGTGCGCGCGGAACGCGATCAGCAGCGCACCATACACCGCAACAGCGACGGCCAGCGCCAGGACCGCCCACAGCAGCGCGCCGGACAGCGTCAGCGTGGGGTCGATCAGGGTTTCGCCCGGCTTCAACCCGCGCGCGGCCTGCTCGTCCGCCTGGACGCGCTGCATGGCGTAGAACGCGACGCGCGCCAGCAGTCCCAGCGGTGCCGCCAGAAGCAACCACCACAACTCGCGCACGCGGCCCGGGCGCAGCCTGCCCCACAAGTGCTCGAACGCGGGCGCGGGGCCTTCTGCGCGGCGCGCCGCATCGAGCCAGGCGACATACGTCAGCCCCGCGATCCCCAGCAGCAGGTACGTGATCCAGTCCCACGAATTCGTGGGCCGCAGCACGCCGACCGCCAGCGCCCCGATGCCCAGCGCGAGCGCGGCTTCCCACCAGCGGCGCAGCCCGCGCCCCGCCCCGATGATCTCCGCCAGCAGCCACAGCATAGCCAGCAGCGTGATCGGGAAAGCCAGCATGTGCGCGTGCAGGTCGCCATACAGGAACGTGAAGTACGGCATCTCGGCGATCGCGTTGTTGCCCGCGCCGCTGGGCAGCTCGGAGATGATACGCGTCGGTGCCCAGTACCAGCGGTGGGTCGCCATCGGCAGCTCGCGGCCCGCAAGCAGCGCGTCCAGCCCGCCGAAGAAGGACGCGAGCGTGTCCAGGTTATTCTCCAGTTCGTATTTCCAGAGCTCCCACAGCGGGGGATGGTTGGCGTAATCCTCAATGTAGGCATCCGTGCGCGCCTGGACAGCCTGTGTGACGCTAACCATTTCCTCGGTGGTCTGCGGCTCGCGCCCGTCGTGCTCGTCCCTGAACCGATCGAGCTCCTCGGCGTAGAATTCCTGGTAAATCTCACTGCGCCGCGCCTCCGCCTCTTGCTGGCGCACCTGGTGGAACAGCGCGGGCTGGGCATAGCCGCCTTCGTCCAGCCGGGCGACGTTGGTCACGAACACGCGCACCGTCCCCAGGTTGCCCAGCACCAGCGCCAGCACCAGCGCCAGCAGCCCCGCCACCCAGGGGTTGCCCAGCGGCAACCGTCCCCGGCGCGGGTCGGATTCGGTCGCCTCGTCAGGGGGCAGCAGCGCGGCGTCACCTGGCCCCATACCCGGTTCGGCGCTGTCCGGAGCAACGTGCACAGCCCCGCCGTCGCGTGTCACATCGAGCGCGCCGTGATGCCCGGCACGCGAGCGCACCCAGTTGTACGCGATCGTGAAGACGCCCAGGCCGGTCATGCTGTACAGGGCGGGGATGATCAGGTTGTAGGCCAGCGACGGGCGGATACCAAGCAGCTTAACCGGCGCGCCGACCAGCACATAGCCCCAGTAGTAATAATTGATATAGCCCCCGGCAAACCAGGGGTCCAGCGGTGGGAATACGCTGCTGCGCAACACGGCGTTGAAGTACGCAAAATCCATCGGTTTTTCGCCGCCGAACGCGTTGTGCCACAGGTCGGGGTTGCCTTGCCGCACGCCCAGAAACGCGACATACAGCACCAACGCCAGCGCCTCGACCGCCAGCAGATAGCGCCAGTTCGCACGAATGTACGTCACGAACGCGACACGTCGCCGCCAGATCACCAGCAAGCTCAGCGCGGCCAGACCCAGCAGGATCAGCGCCAGGCCGCCGCGCGACCACGCGGGCAGATTCAGCGTGCCGCCCACCCACGCGACCCAGGCGACGATCAGCCAGGCCGTGATCTTCGCCGCCGGGAAGCCGCGATCCGGCAGCGCGGGCAGGCTGGCGAACAACAGCGGCCAAGCGATCCACCCCGCGAGCACGATCAGCACCCACCACGCGAGCACAGCGGCGATCTGGCTGCGGTTGAGCAGTGCGCCCAGGTCGAACAGGTCCGACCACGTGCCGCCGGCCTGCTGCAACTGCCACTTGCTATCGGTCAGGTGCAGCAGCGTCGGCGCTTTGGACGCCTCTTTCGCGCCCTGCACGACCACGCCGACCGGCTCGGAATCCGCGACGTAGCCCGGCACGGCGGACGTCACCGGGCGGAGCGATTCGCTGGTCAGGACCGCGTGCGTGTTTTCGGGCGAATAGGCACCGGTTTTGGCGAACACGAACACCACCGGATGGTCGTAGACGTGGAACGCTTCTTCAGCTTCCCAGTGCTCGTTCAGCCAACCGGGCAGATCATCGGTTGGCAGCACCTGGTCATCGAAGCGCAGCGGGCCGATCTGCGGCGGTGACTCGAACGTCTGGACCAGCTCGAAACCCAGGTTGCCGTTAAACAGCGCGTGGTAGTAGGCCATCGTCATCGGCCAGCGCCAGGGAATCCGCGACAGCGAGTCGTAAAAGCGGTTGCTGGTGATCACGATGTAATCCGCCTGGTCGAGCGCGTTCTGGATCGCGGTGCGCTTCTGCTCGTTGTCTTCCGCGACCATCCACAGCTTGAGGCCCTGGTAATGGCTGCCGTACATGTTCATCGACGCGCAGTTATAGCTGGACAGGCCGGACGGCAAATCCGCGCGGAACTCAACGTCATCCGGCAACGGGCAGGTCGGCCAGGGGACGGGATCGTCCCAGTCGCCTTCCCACGCGATCACCGGCCCCGATGTATAGACCATATCCTCCGGTTCGATCGTCAGCGTGGCCTGCAGACGCTCACCTTGCGCGTTCTCACGCTGCACCCGCAGCGGCGGATCGAACGTTACGGTCTGCGCCGGGCCGAGCGTGGCATCGCCCTGCGCGCTGAGGTCGCCGCGTAGCGTGGCGGACGTGGTCGCGCCGTCCGGCCCGGTGAGCGTGAAATGCACGGTTTCGGCGTCCGCGTCGTTCAGCGGGTCGCCCAGATGCGGGATCGCCAGCTCGCGGATCTCGCCATCGATCGGGATATCGAAAGCGATCGTATGCGCCTGCGTGCTGCTCCAGTGCGTCGGCGTCGACGGGATGTCATTCCCGTGCCCCTTGATCAGCGGCTGGTGATCGAAATTGAGGTCCAGTGCATACGGCGTGTCGTCCGCCGCCAGGCGCAGGTCTAGCCGCACATCGTGCAGCGCGCCGACCGGCGGATCGTTCATCTCGCGCACCGACATCACCGCCCCCCCTTCGAGCGCCGTGACTTCGAGCGTGTAATTTGCTGTCACCTGGTCCGCACCGGTCGTCGCGGGGAGTTCGACCGCCTCGTCAGGCCGCAGGGTGTACGATTGCCCGTAAGGCGAATCGGCCTGGTTCAGGTCCGCTTCGAGCGTGTCCTCAAACAGCAGTTGGCGGCCCCGCTCCGGCTCGTCGCGCACGATGCGCACGCGCAACACTTCCGCGTCGAGATCGCGCGCCGGGTCGCCGAGCAGGTTGAACGTCAGCGCGTCGAACGTCGCGTCCGCGGGCAGCGTGAACGCGATCTCGGTCGTCGCGCCGTCGGGCAAGTGGAACACGTGCGGCGGCGCGGAGACAGCGCCACGCCCGATGTTGACCATCTTCCGCGACCCGTCGTCGCCTTCGACCCAGATGCCGAAATCGCCCGGCACGGTCTCCTGGAACCAGCGCGACGCCGCGACGCGCGTCAGTTGGTGGGTGTGGATGTTGTGCACGGCGAATCCGTACACCGTGGTATAGCCGAGCACGCCGATCAGCAGCACGCTCGCCGCGGCGGCAGCCGCGCGTTTACGCGCAGCCACGCGTACGCGTGGCGAGCCGCGACTACGTCGCGGCTGGCTGCCGCCCCACGCACGCCACGCCCAGCGCACCAACGCCACCAACGCCCACGCCGCGAGCAGAATCAGCGTCGGGTAGATCGGCAGGAAATAGCGCATCGTCGTGACCCAGCGCCCGCCCAGCCAGCCGAACGCAACCAGCGTCCACAGGAACGGGATCGCGTGCCGCGTCCACTGCCGCCGCGCGCGCAGCATCCCGATCCCGGCGACCAGCCACGCGCCCCACGCCACCAGCCCCAGCGGAATCCCCATGCCCCACAGCACGATATTGCGCCAGGGATAAAAATACGGTGTCCGGTCGGCCCACTGGTGATTCGGCGGCGCGTCCCAATCACCCGACGTGAAGTACGCGGCATCCGAAACGTCCTCGCGCCAGCCGGGATTGATCGCCAGCCCAAAGATTCCCGGTCCCTGGAACGCGTGCGGCTGCAGCAAGCGAAACACGACAAACGACGCAAGCGCAGCAGCCAGCACCCCCGTCCCGGCGTAGAACACCAGCCGCGCCCGGATGTGAGGATGGATCCGCCGGTCAAGCGCCGGGAGTGCCCGCAGCGCCGCCGCCACCACGATGATCCCCGCCAGCGGCGCGACGTTCACGCGTCCCGCGACCGCCGCCCCTAGTGCCGCGCCAAACAGCACATAATCCGTCAGGTCGGTGATGTCCGCGACCAGCAGCGCGACCCCCACCAGCGCGACGAATAACGCGCTCCAGGGAGCCAATCCCCCGGCAATATACCCCACCGCCAGCGCGATCCATACGATCCCTACCGCGCCGACCGCGAGCATCTGGCGCTGCGGGATCGCCGCACCGAGCACGTGCTGCCGCACGATCCCCGCCGCGATAAAGGCGACCAGCCCCGTTGCCGCGTACACCAGGCTCACGAAACCCAGCGCCAGCACCTTACCATCCAGCGTGAAGCCATCCAGCCGCAGCGCGATCAGCGCCGCCCACCCCGCGAGGTAGATCACCGACGCGAACACGCCCGATGCCGCCACCACGACATCGCCGCCTGCACGCCCCATCATCCGCAGCGCCAGCCGCACACCATATGCCAGCAGCAGGCTGAACACAAACGCCGCGCCCAGCGTCAGCAGCCCCAACACGGAATACCCACTATATGCCGCATCCCAGGCCGTGCCACCGGCCCACACCAGCAGGTACAGCAACGGGACCGGCCCGCGCAGTGCGCCGGCACCATCCAGCGCGCGCACCGCGAAATACAGCGCGACCACAACCCAAAACGTTGTGAAGGCGTCCACCGTCCAGAAGTGCGCCTGCTGGATTGGGAACCCGGCCACAGCGTACAGCGCCGCCGCCAGCAGCCCGGTCCAACGCCCGTATAGCCGGCGCCCGATCAGGAACACAAAGAGGATCGTCAGCGTGTCGGCCAGCGCGGAGATGAACCGCCCGACCAGGTGCGCCCCGTTATAACCTTCCCAATGCGTTGTGATCGTATGTTCGGCGGCGGCATCCGCGTCGTACGCTTCCAGGAACGCGTGAATATCGCGCGACAGCTCCGAGCGTGCCACGCCCGCCGCGTGGACCGTGAACAGCGGGAACTCGCCGTAGACGTACAGCCCCGCGCCCACGTTGTTCGGGTTCAAGGGCGAGCATTCGGCGTCGAAGTACGGCCCGCGTCCCGCGCCCAAAAGCGATTGGAAGTCATCACCGGATGTCGCGGAGACGGGGTAGCGTTCCTCGCAGCGTTGGCGGTGTGCGTCACGCTCAGCCTGCGACGCGTCGGTGAAATTCAGCGGCCCGTTGAGCTTTGTGACCACATCGGTCAGGAAGCGCTCGTCCGGGTGCAGGTGCGTGTAATCGTCCCAGTTGGCCCCGTCAAAGCGCAGCCACGCACCAAGCGCCAGCACCACCAGCAACAGCGCGTAAACCAGCAGCGCGGCGCGGTCCACACGCGGCAAAACACGGCGCCGCGCTGGGCGCGCGTCAGCCGGTGGCGCGGTCGGCGCTTCAGCTTCACCGGTCGCCACGTATGCCGACGACACCCGCAGCGGTCCGCCCTCGTCCGCCGGTGGCAGCGTGGACGACTCGGCAACCGGCGCGGCGTCCGGCTCGGTCCCGTCGGGGACGGCGTCCAGCGGCACGCCCGGCGTTGGGACACCGGGATCGGCGGCTTCCGGCGCGGCGTCGTCCTGTGCTGGCACGTCGTGATCGTGCGACTGCGCGTTTTCCCCGTTTTCCGGGGGGCGATCATCATGGTCTGGCCTGAACTGGTCGGTCACCCGTCACATTCCCGTTGTCATCGTCAACTCACCCACGCGCACGCGGCGCTACGTCCTGCCGTGCGCAACGCAACAATCCCACTCACGCGGGCTGCAATTCATCACTTGTACACATCCGCCGCCCAATATCCTCATAACTCCCGGCTGCGATCTCAATCATCCGCGATGGCCCCCGGCGGCGCGCTGAAAATATAGAACTCGCCGCTGCTATATATGCCCGGACCGGTCTGCCAGGTGTAGCTGTACAGCCGCGCATCACCGCCGGGGAACTGCTCGCGTAGGTAGTCGAGCGTTTCCTGGTCGTCAGCGTGAACCATCACAAACAGCGGCCTGGCAGGATCGTAAGCGTAAGCCGTGCCCGCGTTGCGCGCCACCGCGTCGAACAATTCCCCACGCGTCACCAGCCCGTTCGGCCAGCGGATGTCGCCCGCCATCGCGCCGAGAATGCGATGATCGAGCCAGTGCGGATAGGCGACCATGAACGCGTTGCCGTAGCTGCCTTCACCCTGGGCGAACGTACGCAGCGGTTTCGCGATCTCGCGGTAAGGCTTCCAACTGCTGCTGTAGTTCAAGCGGTAATGCGTGTAGAAGTTGTCCCGGTTCCAGTCCAGCGCGCCGCCAACCACCACGCCCAGGATCGCCAGCGCGAGCAGCGGCCCCACCGAAAAACCCCACACCCGTCCAGGGATGCGGCTCGCACGCCAGCACAACACCCCCAGCGGCAGCCCGGCCAGCATGAACAGCGCCGGGATCGTGCCGCTGGTGCGGGTGAAGCTCGGATTCTCGATCGTGTAAGCCAGCGTCAGCGCGGAAGGCAGCAGCATGATCAGCACGCTCACCGGCAGCAGCCACACCGCCGGGTCGCGCCGCCGCAGCGCCCAGGCTGCCCAGGCCACCCCGCCCAAGATCAACAGCCCGCCCGTGATGCCGTCCAGCGCCGGGTAGCTGTGCGCGTTGTTGATCCACGCGGCATCGCCTTCCCAGTGCCACATGCGCAGCGCGTCGCGGTAATTGGTGATGAACACATCCCGCTGTTCCCAGAAACGCTCGGCCTGCTCGCGCAGCGATGGCTCGTGCGCCACCCGCACGCCCGACTCCGTCACGCGCGTGAACGCGTCTTCGCCGAACAAGCGCCCGCGCGTGCGGTTCCAGAATTGGTCCGGGTAGAGGCGGCTGTAATGGTACATCGGCACGTACAACGCCAGCGCGACCACGGCGGCCACCAGCAGCCCGCCCGCGTGCCGCCACGCCGCCGGGTGACGCTCCGCGCGTAGCCACAGCGCCACCACCGCAAACCACGCGCTCGCCGCTATGGGCAGCAAGTCCCGCGCGCGCTCGCCCGCCAGCGCCAGCAGTGCCACCGGCCCCATCGCCAGCACCGCGATCCCGGCCATCTGCAGCGCCAGCTTTGGCACGTCGCGCCAGCACCGCAGCGTGCCCAGGATCGCCAGCGCCACCCCGACCACCACCAGCAGCGGCAACATGCGGTTGGCCTGGTAGAAGTAAACCCCCGCGCCCAGCACCGCGCCCAACGCCAGGTAATCGCGCGTGCGATTGTGGTGCAGCGCCCGCGCCAGGAACCCGATCACCAGCGCGGTAGCCAGTGGCGTGAGCACGATCCGCAGCCCCAAGCGCGACAGCATCAGGTGCCACGAACTGACCGCCAGCAGCCCCGCGAGCGCCACACCAACCCAGCACCCAATCCGGCGATCGCGTTCGGTGCGCGTCCCGATCACCTGCACCGCCATCCAGAACACAACCGGCAGCGTGATCACGCCTTCGATCACGGTGGCCCATTTCAACGCGTTAAAGTTGAACCCTACGCCCAGTTCGCCCGCGACGAACGCCACGACGTACATCTGGAACGCCTCGCGCCCGCCGTTGTTGGGGAAGAACACCGCGTAATACCCGTTATGCACCTTCAGCGCATCGAGCAGTTTCTCGATGTGGTCGCTGGTCATCTCCGGCGGCACGGCGGCGAGGTCCAGCGTGCGGAACCACAGCCCGGCCAGCGTCACCAGGGCCAGCGCGACCAGCGGCGCATCGATGCGGCGCACCGCCTGCGCGATCCGCTCGCCCCAGTCGGGATCGCTGCGCAGCGCCGCGCGCACGCGGTCCGGCACGCGTGCCACGTCCACCCCCAGCACGACGCCCCATACCAGCACGCTCAGCCCCCACGCGACCGCGCCGCCGGGCGTCAGCACGACATCAAACGCCGCCCCGCTTGGTCCCTGGAGCACGTTTGCCGTATACGCCACCAGCGACAGCGCCGCCGCCAGCGGGATCAGCGCCAGTTGCAGCACATTGACGGACCACCACGCGCGCCCGGCGGGCTGTGCAGGCACGCCAGCCGCCACGCCGTTCTCGCCTGTGAGCTGTGTTCTGCCTGGGGCTTCCGCGTCCTCTACGATGAGCTGCTCGTCGTCTTCCGCGCGCCCCCTGCGCGCCCGGCGATACACATACGCCCCATACATCAGCGCCGCCAGCACAAACCAGACGCCCGCGCCGTTCGTGTCACCGCGCGCGTGCAGGGCCGGGTTGAGCGCCGCGTCATGCAGCACGTGCCCGCCGCGCAATGCCAGCAGCACCGCCAACCCCAGGATCGCGACATGCCCCAACCGCCGCCAGACGACAGCATCCACCCTGCGCCACCACGCCGCCCCCGGCACCGCATCCTCGCCCGCGGCCTCGCGCTCCGGCCCGCGCCACGCCGGACCTTCACCCGGCGGCTGGTCGTCCTCGTCGTCATCCTCGCCGCGATCATCCCCCGCCAGCACGCGCCACAAGCGGCGTCCCGTCTCCACCGGGCGCAGCAGCAGGTAGCCCAGCGCCTGCCCCAGCGTCAGGTCTTCGAATGCCGGGCCGGGCGGTGCGGGATGTTCGGAAGCATGATCGGCGTCAGGTTTGATGGTATCGGGAAGCTGTTCGTCCATACGGCCTAATGGTCTGTTGGCGGGCGAAAAATCGCGGTGCGGGGACGCCCTGCCCCCACACCGGCGACGTTCGATCCGCAGCGAATCACACGTTCGGGCGCGTCACGCGTCCTTGGGCTTGAGGTCCAGCGCCACCGAGTTGATGCAGTAGCGCAGCCCGGTTTGGTCACGCGGCCCGTCCTCAAACAGGTGGCCCAGGTGCCCGCCGCAGCGCGCGCAGACCACCTCGGTACGGCGCATCCCGTGCGACAGGTCGAGCTTCAGTTCGACGGTGCCTTCGTCGATCACGTCCCAGAAGCTCGGCCAGCCCGACCCGGAATGAAACTTCGTGCCGGAGTCAAACAATGGATTGCCGCACGCGGCACAATGATAGACCCCTTCGGTCTCCGTGTCCACGTATTCGCCGGTGAAGGGGCGCTCGGTCGCGGCCTGCCGCAGCACGGCGTACTGTTCGGGCGTCAGTTCGGCGCGCCATTCGGCCTCAGATTTCTGGATTTTTTCGGTCATGGTCCATGCTCCTTGTGCGTCACTTCGGATTGTGAGAGTCGTTCACTTCCGAAGGTAGCACCGCGCCCGGCGATTGCCCATTGGCGGCGCGTAAAAGCGGCCCGCGAGCGTGCCCCTAGCCCGGCTTGCGCGCCTTGACCGCGAGGTTCACCGTGCTGCGGTCCAACGGCTCGTCGAGCCTGTTCGGGCGGTCGAACAGGTTCAGCACCGCCACACCGAGGTTGACCGGGTTCAGCAGGCTGCCGTCGTTCTGGTCAAACGTCGTGCGGTCGGCGGCGGTCGCCATGCTGCCCGGCAGCAGCCCTGACTCCAGCAGCGGCTTGCCGATCCCGTACACCAGGTTATGGATGAACGGGAAGCTATAATGCGTGAACGCGCGTTCCTGCTCGACGATAAAGCCCGCGTCCTCGACCGCCGCGCGAAGCTGCTCGCGCCGGTACAGGCGCACGTGGTTCGCCCAGATGCCCGCCAGCGGCCCGCGCCGGATGCGCGCATTGAACGCGCGCTCCAGCGTCCAGTTGATCGGGTCCCACAGGAACGGGTAATTCGCATTGGGCACGGTGATCGCCGCCACGCCGCCCGGCTTGAGCACGCGCCGCACCTCGCGCAGCGCCGCGACATCGTCATCGACGTGTTCCAGAATCTCCGAGAGGATCACGCCGTCGAAGTGCGCGTCCGGGAACGGCAGCGCGTAGATATCCCCGCGCGTCAGCGTGATGCCGGGCAGGTGCCCCACGTTGCGCCGTGCCTTCTGGATGATCGCCGCGTCCAGCTCCAGCCCGACCAGCCGGCACGTGCTGACGTAGCGGTACATGTTCAGGTAGAAGCCGCGCCCGCACGCGCAATCAAGGATCACGCTGTCATCGGCGGGCGGAATCCACTCGAAGATCGTCTGCACGCGCTTCTTGAAGGCCATGTCGGCCTCGTTGCGCGTCATGTGCTGGATCGTCGCCAGGTCGATGGTCATCGTGCATTCCCCTGCTGCCGCCGCACCGCGCGGCGGAAGTGCTTCTCGTAACGGT
The DNA here is from genome assembly GCA_964425755.1 of uncultured Anaerolineaceae bacterium. Lineage (GTDB taxonomy): Bacteria > Chloroflexota > Anaerolineae > Aggregatilineales > Aggregatilineaceae > CAYRNY01. Next base: position 37,670 of record CAYRNY010000005.1, on the reverse strand, counting down.
CTACCGTTTCCTCAAGATTGAACGCCTGCTCGATGGCGTCTTTCGGCTTGTGATAACGCCCCGGGTCCTGCACGATATCGATCACCGCCTGCCCCATCGCGGCCCAGTCGCCGCGCGGCACGACGCGCCCCATGCCCGTTTCCGTCACCGGGACGCGCCCGCCGGGGGTGTCGGTCATCACGACCGGCGTGCCGCACAGCATCGCCTCGACCTGCACCAGCGCGAAACACTCCGTGTCGCTCGGCATCACCAGCACGTCGCACGCGGCATAAAAATTCGCCATCGCCTGCATCGACTCCAGCTTGCCCAGGAAGATCAACTGGTCGTCGTAACGCTGGATCAGCGCCTGGTGGCGCTCCCAGGTGTCCTCATACGGGATATCGTACTCGCCGGCGAACACGACGCGCGCCTTTGGATAGCGCGTGTTGATCACTTCAAGCGCCCGGATCAGCAGGTCGGGGCGTTTTTCGCGCACAAAGCGCCCGGCATACCCGATCACCGGGCCACCGTCATGCTGCCAGCGCGCGCGCAGGTCCGCCACGCGATCCGGCTGCGGCTCCGGCACCGTGATCGGCGGGTAGATCACCGAGACCTTGTCGCGGAACGGTTTGAGATAGTAGCTGTGGTCGGCGTAATCGTGGCTGTAGGCGATAATGCCCGCCGCGCGCTCGGCGAAGAAGCGGTAATTCTGAAACGTGAACCACTGCACAAAGCGGTTAAACAACCCCGGCGGCAGGATCAGGTCGCCGTGATGCGTGCCCAGCACGGGCTTGCCCTGCATGCGCGCCATCGCCGCCAGCAGCGCGGTTTCGAGCATCGGGGTTTGCAGCCAGACCAGGTCATGCAGCCGGATCAGCCCCCACGCCGCCCAGGGATAGGCCGGCATGACCATGCCCCGGCTGATGTGGATCGGCGCCCACAAGCGCACCAGCCGCACGCCGTTGATCGTCTCGTCGCGCGGCAGGTCGATGTGGTGCCGCGCGGTCAGGATCGTGACCTCGTGCCCGCGCTGGACCAGCCGCTCGGCCACACGCTGCACGTGGATCGGCACGCCGGTGCGGTGCGGCAGGTAATACTGGATCGCGATCAGGATCTTCAACGCCTCGTCCCCGCTGGCGTGCGGGGCCGTCGTGTCAGGAACTGCGTCACGCATACGTCACTTATCACCACTGGCGCGCTCCGACGCGCGCATAACCTCTAACCGCCCGTCCGCGAGCACGGACACCGGCAGCGGGTCGATCACCTCGCCGATAAATGTGCCCTCCGGCATGTAATTACGGAACGCCATGAAGTACCACGCGCCATCCGGCCCCTGGATCAGCTTGCCGGAGTACAGCGTCCCGCTTTCGTCCCCGACGAGAAACGCGTCCGTAAGGTAGCGATACGGGCCGAGCATGTCGTCCGCGACGAGATAGTGCGTCCCCGTGACGGGCTGCACGCCGCGTTCTGCGCGGTACGCTGCCGAGAACCGCTCGGCAGCGGTCGAAAACAGCAAATACCAGCGCCCCGCAATCGGCACAACCTGCGGCACCTCCAGCCACCCGAAGCGCCCCGGCGCGGTCAGCGGCGGCTGCACGGTCCAGTCGAGCAAATTGGGCGATGTCGCGTGCGCGATCACGCCGCGCCCGTCCGCCGGACCGTGATTCGCCCGCGCCGTGATAAACGCGTGAAACGCGCCCGTTTCCGGGTGCCGCATCACCCAGGGATCGCGCCAGGCCTGGTCGTACCACAGCGTGCGATCGAGCAGTTCGTACCACTGCGGATCGGCGGTGATCAGCGGGTTGCGCGGATGCTTGATCCAGGTGACCAGGTCCTGGGACGTCGCCAGCCCCACGCGCTGCACCAACCCGCCTTCTGACTGCCGCGCCCCGGTGTAGAACATGTACCACGCCCCTTCATGACGGATCACGCTGCCGGTCCAGGTGGTCTTGCTGTCCCAGGGTTCGGGCGTGCCGTTACTTGTGTCGTGTGTACTGGGGGCTAAAGCGTCGGGCAGCACGTCCCAATGGTGCAAATCCTGCGAGACCGCGTGCCCGATCGATACGTTCCAGTGGCGCAGTTCGGGATCGCTGAGTGTGCGGTCCGCCTGCAAATAAAAGATGTGGTAGTCCGCGCCGTCCTGCACGAACCAGAAATCCCAGATCCATTTGTCGTTGAGTCGTAATGTCATGTCCGTTGTCTAAGCGCTTTCATACTGTGCTAAGCCTGTCTGCGTCGGTTACGCCTGTGGGGGCGCGCCGTGCAGCGGATCGCCTTCCCGCGCCTGGAGCGCCCGCGCTGCCTGCGTCAGCTCGCCGAGCCGCACGTCTTCTGCCCACAGCCCGACCAGCCCCAGCCCGATGTACGTCACCAGGTTGACCGCGTGCAGCAGCAGCGCGAAAGCGACCGCCGGGGCGTCCGTCGGCTCCGCGACCATGTCCGTGCTCGCCAGCGCGAAGACGACCGCCGCCTCGAACGGCCCCAGGTTGCCCGGCACGGCGGGCACCGCGATCGCGAACGAGGCCAGCGCGACGAACGCCATCGATGCGGTCCAGCCCGGCGCGTCGAACACCGCGAACAGCAGCACGTACCCCGCCGCCACCGACGCCGCCCACGCGATGCCGGTCCACCAGACCAGCAGCAGCGTCTTGCGCGGCGAGGCCAGCGGCTCGATGCCTGCCAGGAAATGATCGAGCCAGCGATGCAGCCGCTCGCCGCGCAACGGCACGATCACCCGTGCGAACGCGTCCAGCACGCCGTGCGCCCAATGCGGGCGCGCCGCAAACAACGCCAGCACCAGCACGCCGATCACGGTCCCCACGCCGAGCACCGCGCCCACAAACCCGATCTTGAGACCGACCGGCAGCACGAGCAACGTCAGCCCGACCAGCGCGAACACGGCGAGCGTGTCCAGCAGGCGTTCCAGCACGATCGTGCTCAGCGACGTGAGCACCGGCACGGGCGGATCGATGCGCGCTGCCAGCACCGCTCGCACGACCTCGCCCACCCGCAGCGGCAGCACCCCGTTGACGAAGTAGCTCACGTTCAGGATGTGGAAGCTGTGGCGCGGGCTGATACGACCCTCCAGCAGGACCCGCCAGCGCAGGCTACGCAGCCACAACCCGAGCGCCGACACGGCGATACACGGGATTACGTACCAGTAGTTCGCGCCCGCAAGCTCGGCCTGCACACCGCCGATATCGCGCCGGAACAGGTACGCCAGCGCCACCACGCTGATCACCAGCCCGACGAGGATGCTCGGCAGCCGCGCTCTTATGCCGTTCATGCTGTCACGTGCCCCCTTGTGCTGCGTGCGCTAACCCTGTCGCGGTCACTGCCGGCGCATGAGACAGGCAATTATCCAGCCTCAACGCTGCGCGCCCCGCGCATTATACCGGCACCCGCCACCGTTGCACTACCCTGGATTCTACACGGGCAGGCACCGTTTTCCTGACTGCCGGACCGGATCGACCGCCGCCGCCACATATACGCCCGGCCAGACGCCTCTCATAACCCCGCCCGCCGCCGCCTGAAAGCCGCGACTCAAACTTGACAGATCGCGCCGAACGCGCCTATAATAACGGCAGCTTTGCGGGTATAGTTCAGTGGTAGAACGTCAGCTTCCCAAGCTGAATGTCAGGGGTTCGAATCCCCTTACCCGCTCTGATGAAGGCATTCCCGCAGCGGAGTGTCTTTTTTTGTTGGTCGCCTCGCCCGATCAGCTACCCGCGAAGGAGTCGCGCCGTGCCACCCGATGCTACGTTCCGCAGCCCTGACCTGGATATCGTCACCCACGCCCCACCCGACCGCCTCAACGAAGACACCTGGATCGCGCTGCCCGGCGGCGCGCTGAGTGACACCACCGTGATCGCCGCGATCGACGGGGCGACCACCCGCCTGACGCCCCCGCCGCTGCAAGGCTATCTCGACACGCTGCCGGAACGCCTGACGCCCGCCGCGTTCTCCGCGCGGCTGGTGCGCGACGCCCTGATCGGGCAGATCGTCGCCGGGCCGCTGCCGGACCTGCGCACGCTGGCGCTGGAAGCCAACGCCGCGTTAGGCCGCACGCTGCGGAACATCCTGGGCGACCTGACACTTGAGGCGCTGCAATTCCCCGAGGAGGTCCACGCCACGCTGGCGCACGACCCGCGCCTGGTGCGGCTGGGCCTGCCCGCAAGCGTGATGACGCTGGCCCAGGTCCAGCCGGACGGCGAAACACTGCAGTACGCGCACATGGGCGACACGCTGCTGCTGGTCGCTTACCGCGACGGGCGCGTCGAAGTGCCGACCGCACCCAACCCCGGCGACGCCGACCGCGAGCTGAAAGCGCAACTCCATGCCGCGCGGGAACAGCAGCCGGGGCGCTCGCTGCGCGAGATGGCGCAGTCGCCGGACGTGCAGCGCTACAACCTGCACAGCGCCCTGCACCACAATTACGTGGACGAACACGGGCTGCCGCAGCCCAAGCAGGGCATCGGCGTGCTGAACGGGCAGCCCGAACTGCGCTATTTCGTCCAGACGGGCAGCGTCCCCCTGGACGGAGTCGCGTTCGTGTGCGTGATGACCGACGGGCTGGAGTGGCCCGCCAGCGCCGAGGAAGTCTTCACCGCGGACCGCGATCATGCCGCCGGGTTGCAGCAGCAGCGTTACGCGCACATGGCGCGCGAGATCGCGATGCGCGGGCTGAGCGGCTACCTGCGGCTGCTGCGCGACACCGAGCGCGCCGACGCCGACCACGAGCGCTTCCCGCGCATGAAGACGCACGACGACGCGACCGGCGTGCTGCTGCGCTTCGCGGATGTGGGGGAACCGGGTTGAGCGCCGCGTCGCTCCTTCGCTAGAAATCTTCCACCTCAGGATACGCCGCCTTGAGCGCGTCCTTGACGATCTGCTTGTAGCGCAGCGCGTCGGCCTCGCTCGCGCCCTCAAAGCGCATCGAGAGCACCGGCTCGGTGTTGGACTGGCGCAAGAGGCCCCACCCGTTCTCAAACGTGATGCGCACGCCGTCCACGGCGTTGATCGGGTAGTCGTCCTTTAACTGCGCGTGCACCGCTGCGATCACGCCGGCTTTCCTATCGTCCGGGCAATAGGGGCGGTATTCCGGCGTGGCATAGAGCCGGGGAACCGTCGCGTCCAGCGCGGCCAGCGACTGGTTCTGCGCGGTGATGACCTGCACGATGCGCCCCGCGACGAACACGCCATCGTCGAAGCCGTAATAGCCATCGCCGATGAAGATGTGCCCGCTCATCTCGCCGCCCAGCAACGCGCCGACCTCGGCCATCTTGGCCTTGATCAGCGAGTGCCCGCTGATCCAGATCAACGGCTCGCCGCCCGCCGCCGCCACCTCGTCAAACAACACCTGCGTGCTGAGCACGTCCGCGACCACCGTCGCGCCGGGATGCCGCGCTAGCGTGTCGCGCGCCAGCAGCACCAGCACGCGGTCCGCCGCGATCGGGTTGCCGTGCTCGTCCACCACGCCGACGCGATCGGCGTCACCGTCGAACGCCAGCCCGATATCCGCGCCGGTTTCCTGCACCTTCGCGGCCAGGTCACGCAGGTTCGCGGTGTTCTGCGGGTCCGGCTGGTGGTTGGGATACGTGCCATCCGGCTCGCAGTACAGCGGGATCACGGTGTGGCCCAGCGCCTCCAGCAGCGGCACGGCATACACGCCGCCCATGCCGTTGCCGCCATCAACGACAATGGTCAACTTCCGCTTGTGGTGCTGCCTGGCGATCAGCATCGCCAGGTAGCGCTTGCTGGCGTCCTCATCGCGCGTGATCTTGCCCTCACCGACGATCAGGTCGCCGGTCTCGATCATCGTGTGCAGTGCCTGGATCTGCTCGCCGTGCAGGTTGCGCATGCCCACCGACAGCTTGAACCCGTTCTTGTCCGGCGCCAGGTGGCTGCCGGTGACCATCATCCCGCCGATGTCGCCGTGTTCCACCGCGTACCAGTACACGACCGGCGTCGCGACCATGCCGATATCGGTCACATTGCAGCCCGCGCGCCGCAGCCCCTCGATCGCGGAGTCCGCCAGCCCGCGCGATGTCGTGCGGTTGTCATGCCCGATCACGACCTCGCGCACGCCCTGCCGCCGCAGCACCGTGCCAAACGCCTGCCCGATCAACAACGCGGCCTCGGCGGTCAGGTCGCGCCCCACCACCCCGCGAATGTCATACCGCTTGAAGATTCCCGGATCGATCACGTTCATTCATCCCCCTGTGCTAATCCCGGCGCTACTCGCCCTTAGCGTCCGTGTGCTGGAGCGTCTGCTCGACCCACACGCGCATGCGGTCGGGCACGTCCCGCCGGACGATCGTCGTCGGCCCGACCTCGGCATCGCGCCCGATCTTGACGCCGGGCATGGTCATCACGTTCACGCCGATGAAGGCCCGCTTGCCCGCGATCAGGCCCAGCTTGTCGCGCCCGGTGTTCATGCGCTCGCCCTTGACCGTCGAATACACCGGCCCGTGATCGATGCGCAGATTGGCCGTAGTGCAGGTCGCGGAAAAATTGACGTCCTCGTCGAAGATCGAATCGAGCACCTGGCCGGCGTGTGTGTGCGCGCGGTCGGCCATGTAACTCCGCGCGACTTCGGTCGCAAACCCGACGACCGCCCCGTCGCAGATCATCGACTCGCGCACGAGCGCGCCGTTGCCGACGATCGCGCCCGCGCCGATGTACGCCGGGCCGATCACCGTCGCGCCGTGAAACAGCCGCGCGCCCGGTTCGATCACGACGTTGCCCTTGATCAGCACGCCGTCTTCGATCAGCGCCTCGTTGGAGATTCGCGGCTCGGTGATGCGGGAGAGCATCAACGCCATCACGTCCAGCACGTGCCAGGGATACTTGATCGCGCGCCACCGCCCGCTATACGGCACGACCTTCACGATGTGGTCGCCCATCAGGCTCGCCATCGCGCGCTCGTAGTGATCGTCGGTCGTCACGGGCTTCGCGTATTCGGCGCGGATGCGGTCCAGCAGCAATTGCGCGTCGCTGTGAATGTGCGCCACGATGCTGACCAGGTCGCTCGGTTCGTTGCCCGGCCCCGGCTTCTCGATCACGTTTGTGATGCGCCCATCGCCATCCACCTCAAGATACCCGCCGGGGAAATACTCGCTCACGCGATATCCCGCGAGATACGACAGCGCCGCCTCGGACTGGTACTCGGTCAGCATGCGCTGGTGCAGTTCGTTGTCGGTCATATCGTGCACCTGCGTGATGTAGATCGGGTGGTTACCGAGCGCATCCAGCACCGGCTGGATTTTGAGCACCGCGTCGCCCATCCCGATCGGCTCCGGCTGGACCACCACGTCGACCGTGGCCGATTTCAAACCCGCCACCAACGCGCGGATCTGGTCCTCGTTTTCCGGGTTGGCGACGATCACGGCCCGGTCAAGCCCCAGCCGGGCGTAGTTCTCCAACTGCATGCTGAGCAGCGGGCGTCCCATGAACTTGATCAGCGACTTCTCTTCCAGCGGCCACAGCCGGGAGCTAGCGCCACCGGCCAGAATGACGAGCAACGGGGTTTTCACAATCCTGCCTCCATGGTCATGACTTCGCTATCCAGATAGGCTTTGCCTGGGTCGAAAAACGGTTGTGGCCCGGTGCGCGCTGCCATCGCCGGCTTTGCACCACGCGCCCCCGGTTTCCAGTAACGGCCAGCGCACAGGCACACGACATAAACCGGGTACCCAAAACTGTCAACTGCACGGCGTCTAATTGTAATGCGCCGCGCAGGGATCGTCCAGTTTGCGCGCCTACCAGCGATCTTGCCAGATCTCGAAACGTGGCTCATCTTGTGGCGGCTCTTCCCGAAACGTGCCGAGCACACCGCCCAACACCGCCCCCGCGACAAACCCGCCAACATGCGCCCAGAACGCCACCCCCGCACTCTGCGCGGTCTGGACGCTCAGCGCCGCGACCCCGTTGGTGAGCTGCGTCAGGAACCAGATGCCCAAAAAGATGAACGCCGGGACCTGCAAAATGCCCCAGTACCACACCAGCACGCGCACGCGGTTCAACGGGTAGAGCAGGATATACGCGCCCATGACGCCGGATATCGCGCCCGACGCGCCGACCGTCGGCACCTGCGAGCCGGGGCTGGTGACCAGATGCGCGCCGGTCGCAAACAGCCCGCACGCCAGGTAGAAGATCAAGAACAACAGCGAGCCGAAGCGGCGCTCGATATTGTCCGCAAAAATGACCATGAACAACATGTTGCCAAAGATGTGCCCCAACCCGCCATGCACAAACATCGAGGTCAACACAGTGTACAGGTTGTCGCCCTGCTCCAGTTCTGCCGGGATCGCGCCGTAGGTTACGATGAACTCGTGCAGTTCAGGCAGTTCCAGCGACATCTGGTACACAAACACCAGCACGTTCAACACCACGATGATCAACGTGACGGGCGTCAGGCCGCGCCCGCGATTCTCGTCACCGATCGGAAACATAATCACCGCCTTCGTGTCGTCGTCTCATCCGCTCGCCACCGGCACGGTTGCCATGCGCTAGCGTGCCGCCGATGTCCGGTTACCGGCAGCGTGACTGTGTAAGATATTAGCCGAACTCGCGGTTTCAGGAGAAACCGGCAATAACAAAAACGCGCCATCAGAGACAACCACTGACAGCGCGTGAATCCGCGACCGCTTGCCGGCGTATGCATGACGCCGCCGCGTGTCAATCCTCAGACACGGGATCAAGGTCCAACATCCGGCGCACCTTCGCCACCAGATCGTGATGCAGAATGGGCTTGGGCAGGTAATCGCTCGCCCCGGCATCCATCCCGTCCATCACGCTTTTCGCATCGCCGCGCGCCGAAAGGATCAAGATCGGCAGATCGGCAGTGTCCGGACGCTCACGCAGCAGCCGACACAACTCAATCCCATCCATGCCGGGCATCATCACGTCCAGAATGATCAGATCCGGCGTCTCGAGTTCCAGCACCGAAAGCGCTTGCTCCGCGTCTTTCGCTTTGAGGACCTCGAACCCTCCGCGTTCCAGCATGATGCCGATGAGGGTCAATGCGCCAATTTCATCGTCAACGACAAGAATCCGCTTCATTTCCCGGCTTTCTCCCTGACTTAGTTGGGTGAGCAGTGTGCCTGCTTCTGCGTCCTAGTTTAAACGTTTCAAGTGGCAAACGCAACACGCGTACCCGCGATTTACTAAGTACCTACAATACTGATACAACTATTTTTATACTGCGCTTCGGCTATGCATGCCACACCATTAAGAATTAGCAGAATTATGAATACTGGTTAATTCTATGACAACAATTCATCGCCCGCGCCGGCTTGCGTTTGGATCGCCACGCCGTATAATACCCCTTCACCATATCACTACACACCCGCCGCACGCGTTGAAGGAAAACCGCAGCAGCACAAAGGAGCTACCGTGCCATTACCACAAACCACCACCGTGCAATACGGTGATATCGTGTTGTTTGCCGGCAAAGACCGCCGGACGTTCGTACGCAAAATCGAGGAAGGCAAACGCCTGGAATGCCACCTGGGCATCATCCAGTACGACGACCTGATCGGAACGCCGTACGGCGCGCAGGTCCCGACGCACCTGGGCCACAAGCTGTTCGTGCTGTTCCCCAATACAGACGACGCGATCCTGCACCTGCACCGCCAGGGCCAGATCATCTTCCCGAAAGACCTGGGCTACATCGCGCTGAAGCTCGGCATCCAGTCCGGCACGCGCGTGCTCGAAGCCGGTACCGGCAGCGGCGCGCTGACGCTCACACTGGCGCTGCTGGTCGGGGAAGCGGGGCACGTCTACAGCTACGAGCGCCGCGAGAACATGCAGCAGCGCGCGCTGAACAACCTGCGCCGTTACGGGCTGCTGGACCGCGTGACGTTTTACATTCGCGATATCGAGCGTGGCTTTGAAGAGCGCGAGGTTGACGCGCTGTTTCTGGACGTGCGCGAACCCTGGGCGTACCTGCCGCAGGCGCGTGCGGCGCTGCGTGGCGGGGGCGTGCTGGGCGCGCTCATGCCGACGATCAACCAGGTCATGACGCTGACCGAGCACCTGTACCACGGCCCCTGGTTTTTCCTGGAAATCGAAGAGCTTCTGCTGCGCCAATACAAGACGATCCCCGCGCGCATCCGGCCCGATGACCAGATGGTCGGGCACACGGGCTACCTGATCTTCGCGCGCGCCGTCGAGCGCGAGGACTCCGAAAGCTGGGAGCAGAACCTCGACCGGGACGACGAGGGCGCGGACGACGAGCCGCGGAGTGACGACGAACGGTCCACCGCGTAGCGCATGCCATCCGCGCGATCAAAAACGGGGACCGCCGGGTCCCCGTCTGAGGTCTGGAATGTACGGCGGGAAGCCGTCTAGACTTCCTCTTCTTCCTCGAATTCCTCTTCGCGCTCCGGGCGGATGAGTTCCGGCTCTTCGCCCTCTTCCAACAGCGCTTCTTCCTCTTCCTCTTCTTCTTCCTCTTCGAGGGCCTGGCGCGGGTAGGACGACGAGATCACGACGTCATCGTCATTCGCCAGGTAGGTCACGCCCTCAAACGCCGGCAGGTCGGCCACCGCGATGCTGTCCCCCACCTCTTCCAAGACGGAAATGTCGACTTCGATCTCGGCGGGCAGATTGCCCGGCAAGCACTCTACCAGGATCGAGGTCATCTCCTGGGACACGACGCCGCCCAACTCGGCGATCTGCTCGTCACTGCCGACGGTGACCAGCGGAATGTCGGTGCGGATCGCCACGTCCATACGCACGCGGTAGAAGTCAATGTGCAGCACATCACCCTTCAGCGGGTCGCGCTGAACATCACGCACCAGCGCGTTATATGTCTCACCGGCAACATCCATCTCGATCAATTGCGATGCCCCCGCTTCGCGCAGCACGGGACGCAATATCTGCCAGTCGATCTGAAGCGGAATCGCATCAAATGCCGGGCCGTACAACACGCCGGGGATGATGCCCTGGCGGCGAAGGTGGCGAACTTCCTTGCCCGCAACGTCACGCCGCGTCGCCTGTAGTTGAATCTTAGCCATCGAATCACGCTCTCCTAAATCTTCCAGGGCAGACAGGCGGCCACCGCGTTCCGCCCTTCCCTTCATATATGCAGCCGGTTATGAAACCAATCCCATCAATACACGTCAAGCCCGCCGGGCCAGAACAGCACGCGCGGGCATCATTTACGGTGAAATTCCGCGCTAAGCCCACTCGCTGGGCCAGCATCCAACGCTTACGCGGCAGCAATTGTAGCTAACGGCGTGCAGGGCGTCAATGGTGGATGCGCGGCGTGGCACCAATCACCGATCAACCAAACGGCGCGTCCCACCGACCGGCGACACTCGACGCCTCTCGGCGGATGTGCTATGATGCCGCAGCGCACATAGTGACGTTTAACCAGCACAACACACGCGCAGGATAAGCCCATGCACGACACGCACACGCACATCGGGCGCGAACGCGCCGCCCTGCTGCTGATCCTGGTGATCGGCGCGTGGCTGCGTTTCCAGAACATTGACGATATCGAGTACAACATCGACCAGGTGTACCCGATCTGGCAGGCGATCCAGACGCTCGACACGGGCGAACTGCCACTGGTGGGACAGGGCACCTCGGTGCTCTTCGCCAACCCGCCGCTGACCGGCTACTTCTACGTGCCGCTGATCGCGCTGGGCCGCGAACCGATCGCCGCCTACGTCCTGACGCTGGTGCTCAACACGCTGGCGATCTGGCTGGCCTATCGCGGCCTGCGCTGGCTGGTGGGACGCTACCCGGCGCTGGTGGGCGCGTTCCTGTTCGCGGTGAACCCCTGGATCATCGAGGACAGCCGCCGCACGTGGGTGCAGGCGCTCGCGCCGTTTTTCGTCACGCTGATCTTCTGGGCGCTGGTCCCCGTACTCACCGGGCAAACGCGCCGCCCCCGGCGGCGAACGTTGATCGCGTTGGTGGGGCTGGCGCTGTTCGCGCACACGTACCTGCTCGCCTACGCGCTGGTGGCCCCCGTCGCGGCCCTGATCGCGCTGTACTGGCGGCGGGTCCCCAAGCGGCAGTTGCTTTATGGCGGGGCGGTGTTCGCGGTGCTGCTGGCGCTGTACGCCGCCGGGCTGGTGCAGCAATGGGACCGGACCACCGAACGCGCCGAAACGTTCGCGTCCGGTGAGGCACGCCTGAGCAGCGAAGCGCTCAACCACGCGCTGCGCCTGGTGACCAGCGGCGGTTACCCCGACGTGCGCGGACTCGGCGCGCCCCAGGATGACGCCGGGCAGCGCCAGGCGGTCACGCGGATCACACACGCGTTGTGGACACTGCTGATCGCCGCCGGGATCGCGTCCGCCATCCGCGCCACGCTGCGCCCGGATGCCCCCCGCCAACGCGACGCGGCGTTAGTGCTGCTGGTGTGGTACCTGCTGCCGGTCGCGATGATGAGCTACGTCGCGCGCGTGGTGCACCCGTTTTACCTGCTGCTGAGCGTCCCGGCAGGGCACGGACTCGCGGCGTGGGGCGCGACAGCCGCCGTGTCGGTGCTCGTACCGGGTGGGGCGCGCCAACACGCGACCGCGTGGGGTGGGCGCGTGCTGATGCTGGTGCTGCTCGTGACGGGCGCGATCAACGGGCTGAACACGCTGCGTTTCGCGCAGAACACCGCGCACGTCCCCGGCGAAGACCTGCCCGAAACGCTCCCATTGGGCGCGGCGACCGCGCTTGGGAACCGCCTCACGGCGGCGCGCGAGCCGGGCATGGCGGTGCTCTCGCCGATGGACGAATGGACGCCGGTCACGCTGGCCGGTCACGCGATTCGCACGGAGCAACTCGCAGACACCGCGCACGCGACGATCGTGCCGCCGGAAGGCGCGATCACGATCACCTTTGCGCGGGATTACAGCGCCCCCGCCCCGCCGCCACTGCACGCCGCGCCCGCCGGACCGCCGCTGCTGCTGGCTGACAACACCGTGATCATGCTCTGGCGCACCACGCCGGACACGCTGGCAGTGGCGCATCAGACCGCGATCCCGTCCAACATCGACGTGACGTTCACCGGCTGGACGCTGAGCGGCGACCTGGCCCCCGGCACGCAGACCACGCTGGACCTGTTCTTCCGCGTGGAAGCGCTGCACCCCGATCGCGGCGTGTGGACCTTCGCGCCGTTCGCGCACCTCTACGCTGCCGGGGATGCGCGCGTCGCGGTGGTTGACGGCGACGCGATCCCGGCACTGAAATGGGAAGCAGGCGACACACTGGCTTACCGGCTACCGGTCGACGTGCCGCCGGATGCTGAGGGGCCGTTCAGCCTGCGCGTGGGCCTGTTCGACGCGGTGCGCACGCGTGAGGACGGCACGCCGGGCATCAACGCGATCTTCCAGGTGCCGGCGGGCGCTGGCGACGATGTCGAGTGGCACGCGGATATCCCGCTGCTCCCGGAAAGCCGCTAAGCGCCGCCCGGTTGGTTCTCGTCCAGCGGGTCCGCGACCAGGCCGCCGCCGCGCACCGTCGCGCCGAGCACCAACCCGCCGCCGATCAACACCAGGTTCTTGACGATATACTGCCCTTCCAGCGTCAGCGCGTAGGGGAACTCGGTCCAGACCGCATCAGGCAGGAGCACGAGCGGCAGCGCGGTGCCCGGCATCTGCAGGAACAGCAGCAACAACGTGACGCGCATAAACAACCCGAAGATCAGCCCCAGCCCGATCGCCATCTCCCATAGCGCCAGCACCGGGATGAACCAGTCCGGGTCGACAAAGTAGGTCGTCTCGCGCACCAGGTCTTCCGCCGGACTCAAGCCGGGGAACAGCTTCAGCGCCCCGAACCAGAAAAACACGATCCCCAGCCCGATCCGCAGTACCAGCAAGCCGTAACGCGCCATCCAGCGTGTGATCGCGCGGTCGATGCGGTCAAAGCGCGCGGTGAGTTCATCGCGGTCCAGGTTGAACGGCGGTTGGTTAGTTGAATTGGACATTGGACGTTCACCTTCCGTCTTTTCGTGCGTTCAGCCAGATTATTGATCTGGCCGGTATGCTCATGCCCACACCTTTCCCGCCCCGGCTGGCGCACACGCATGACGCCAGACTCGCAAGCAGGGGCGTGAATCCCCCCGCACAATCACCGATCGCCCACCGGGAACCTTGTCCCGTCGCGCGCGCAGTTGACAAGCGACGCGCCCCTGGGCGATAATCGCGCGCATGATGCAGAATACACACACCCAACGCCTGATCGTGATCGCGCTGCTGGCACTCGCCGTGATGCTCCCGGCAGGGTTGGCGGCGTGCAACTTCTCCAGCGGCTCCGAAACGATTGTGATCACCGCCACCCCGAGCGACCCGGCGCTGATGACCCCCGCCACGCCGACGGTGCCGTACGTCACGCCAACGCCGCACATCGTGCCCACGCCGACGCTGCCGACCAACGTCGTGTTTGCGGACGCGGAAAGCGCGCTGCGTAACGGCGATTATGTCACCGCGGTGAGCTACTTCGAGGATGTGCTCAGCCGTCCTAACGCGGACGCGGAATTGCTGGCCGATGCCGCTTACGGCAAAGGGGAGGCCGCGCTGCGCGAGGGACTATATAACGAGGCCGTCTACGCCCTCTCGGATTTCCTGGACCGCTTCCCGAACGACCCGCGCGTGCCGCACGCGGTATTTCTGCGCGGCGATGCGTACCTGGGCCAGAGCGAATGGGGCGCGGCGATCGCCGATTTCGAGACGTACCTGCAACTGCGCCCCGGCGTGATCGACAGTTACGTCTACGAACGGATCGGCGACGCGTATCTCGCGCTGGGCCAGACGCAGCAATCGCTGGATGCTTACACCAAGGCCGCCGACGCCACGCGCGAAGCCTCGTCATTGGCGGCGCTGCGCGAACGGGTAGCGCAGGGGTACCTGAACGCGGGTGACATCGACCAGGCGATCGCGCAGTATGACGCGATCCTGGGCTTCGCCGAAAACTCGTTCTACAAGGCCAGCATCGAATGGCAGGCGGCGCAGGTGCTGCTGAATGCCGAAAACGTCGCCAGCGGCTACACGCGCCTGCAGCGCATCGTGAACCAATACCCGGCAAGCTGGCAGGCGTACCGGGCGCTGGGCATGCTCAAGGACGTTGGGATCGCGGTGGATCCGTGGCAACAGGCGCGCATCTACTATTTCAACGAGGATTACCAGGCCGCGATCGACGCGCTGAACACGTACATGAGCGAGAGCGACGTCGTGACCGCCGACGCGATCCTGATGCTGGGGCGCACCTACCGCGAGGCAGGTAACCCGCAGGCCGCGATCACCACCTTCCAGACGCTGATCGACACCTACCCGGACAACCCCGCGTTTGGCGAGGCGTGGCTCGAACAGGGGCGCACGCATTTCCTCAGCGGCGATATCCCCACCGCGATCGAGCGTTACACCGCGCTGGCGGAGAATTACCCCCTGGCCGCTGAAAGCCCCGAAGCACTCTGGCGGGCGGGCTATCTCTACAGCACGCAGGGCAACGCCGACGCCGCGCTCGCGACGTTCGATATCCTGGGCGAGAAATACCCCGGCACCGAGTGGGCGATGGACGGGTTGTTCCTCGGCGCGACGATGGCCTACAACGACGGGAACATCGACCGCGCGTCGCAGTTGTTCAGCCAGCTTGCCGCCACCGGCACCGGCGAGCAGCAGGCCGCGGCCTACCTCTGGATCGGGCGGCTTTACCAGCAGGAAGACAAGCTCGACCTGGCGCGGCAGTCCTACAACGCCGCCGCGAAAGCTGACCCGGGCGGCTATTACAGCGCGCGCGCCGATGACCTGCTCAACGGGCGCGAACCGTTCGAACCACCGGAACAGGTGCGCTTCGAGTTCGACGAAACCGCACACCTCAACGCGGCGGAAGCCTGGCTGCGCGCGACGTTCGACATCACGCAGGAAGGCCCGCTCTACCCACTGAGCGAAACGCTGCAAAACGATCCGCGCATGATTCGCGGGCGCGAGCTGATGGTCGTCGGGGCGAGCAGCAGCGCGTTTGAGGCCGCCGAAAACGAGTTCGGGGCGCTGCGCGAGGCCATGAAAGACGACCCGCTGGCGACGTACCAGCTCGCGATCTACTTCCGCGATATCGATCTCTACCGGCTTTCGATCGAAGCCGCCGCCATTCTGATCGAATCTGCCGACGCCGCGACAACCGACGTCCCCGGCTTCATTGCACGGCTGCGCTATCCCGTGTACTACAAAGACCTGGTGCTGCCCAACGCCGCGAAATATGACGTCGATCCGCTGCTGATGTTCGCGCTGATCCGGCAGGAAAGTCTGTTCGAAGGCTACGCGACCTCGTACGCCGCCGCGCAAGGCTTGATGCAGATCATCCCCCAGACCGCCGCCGACATCGCCGCGCAGCTTGGCCGCACGGACTTTCAGAACAACGACATCTACCGCCCCTACATCAACGTCGAGTTCGGCATCTACTACTTCAGTTGGGTGCTGGAGAACTTCGCCGAAAACCTGCCCTATGTGGCGCTGGCGGGGTATAACGGCGGCCCCGGCAACGCGGCGCAGTGGCTCAGCATCTCCGGGCCGGACCTCGACCTGTTCGTGCAGACGGTCGGCTTCGAGGAAACGCGGCGCTACGTCACGCGCATCTACGAGCATTACACCATCTACCGTGAGCTTTACGGCGTCGCGGAATAGCGCCCGCCACGCCCTCGCCCCGCGCGTGTTGGCTGCCGGATCGCGAATCGCGTAGAGTCTGTGCGACGGACTCGCACGCACATGCAGGGGCACGATCATGCCGCACTCCCCGATCGCGGGCGTCCATAACCGCCACCGCACGACAGGCTACGCGCTGACGCTGTTCATCCTCGGCGCGACGGTCGGGCTGTTGGCGTTACTGGGCCGGCTGGCGCACGAACTGCACGCCGCGCTACTGAACCGGCTGCCCGCCCCCGGCGGGATCGCGCGACCCGCGCCCGGCGAAGTCGCGCCGCTGCTGGCTGAAATCGGCAGTTCCGGCGCGCTCGTGATCGCGGCGGGGTTCGTGCTCAGCACGCTGTGCCTGCTGGCCGGGGCGCTGCTCTGGCGGCACGCGGGACACCCCGTCACGCGCCGCGAGCGTATCTGGGGCCGCTTCGCACACGCGATCGCGCTGCTGCTGTGGCTGGGCATGGGCGCGGCGGCGCTCGTCCCTGCACCCGACGTGCGAATCGCGCTGCTGGTCGCTTGCGGCGGCGCGGCATTGGCGCTCCTGGCCGCGTTTGTCTACCTGCTGGTGGAATACCAGTTTCTCGCCAGCGCCCCACCCCTGCCGGACGAACGCGATTCACGTCCCGAAGACGCCGCCGGTCCTGAACGATAGGCGACCGCAGGCATCCCCGCGCCGCAGTTGTGGCAAAAACGGTTCTGGTGCATCATAGATAGCAATGACGTGAGCGACGGTCATGACGGGCCAGCCGCCCGACGACCGTTGCGCTGTCAACCGCTTGATCAAGCCACTCCAGCAAGGAGGTTGCAACGTGAACATGCACATCACTGGCAGGCGCGTGATCCCGATCCTGCTCGCGCTCGTCCTGGCCCTCGCCGGGTTGGGCCTACCCGCAGCGGCACAGGCTCAACAGGCCGGCGTGCTGCGCATCGGCTACCTGGGCGCACCGGGGACCGCCGCCGCAAATGGAGCGCAGCTTGCTATCGACCAGATTAACTCCGCGGGTGGATTCGCCGCCGCCGACGGGCAGACGTACCAGCTGGACCTCGTCACGCTGGCCGACACCCCCACCGCCGAATCGCTGCCATCGGCGGTAGCGGCGCTGGCCGCGCAGAACGTGGTCGCCATGCTCGGCCCGGACGACGGCGCCGCCCTGACGCCGGACAATATCGCGCTGCTGGGCAACACCGGCATCCCCGTGTTGACCGGCGCGACCGACGACACCCTTACCGATGACGACGCGGCGAACGTCCTGTTCCGGCTGCGCGCGCCGGAGCACATCTACAGCCGCGCGCTGGCCGCCGTGATGATCGAGGATCGCGGGCTGACGTCGATCGCACTGGTCCACACCGACGCGGCATCGACCCCCGCGCTGCTCGCGTTCATGCAGGCGATGGAAGAGCGCGGCATCAGCGCTGACGCGAAGATCCAGCTTGCCGAAGCGACCGGCTTGTTAGCAGAGACACAAAACCTCGTCGACCGCAACCCTGAAGCGATCGTGATGTGGGGGCCGGGGGAAGACGCCGCGACCATGCTCAGCGTGCTGCGCAAGCGCGGCTGGCAGGGCACGTTCGCGCATCGCCACGCGGTGGAAGCGTCGCAAACGGGCGCGCTGCCGAACGACCTCGCAGAGGGCGTGCTCGGCGTGACCTCGTGGTCGTATGCCTATCCGGGCACCGCGACGCAGATCTTCCTGGATGACTACGTCACCACGTTCGGCGAAGTGCCGGGCGCGCTGTCGGCAGCCGCTTATGATGCCGTGTGGTACCTGCGGTCGATCATGCGCAGCGCGGGGATCGCGCCGGAAGAGATCCGCGCGGGGCTGGAGTCCGGCCCGGCGCTGGCGCTAGTCGGCGGCGAGCTGCGCCCCGCCGATCTCGGCACCGGGGACCTGCTGGATACCGCGATAGTCTACGAGCTGGGGCCGGGCGGCGGCCCGGTCGTGCTGGCGCGTTTCAACGGTGACGCGCGCCTACCGGTCGAGTAAAGCGGCCACACCGCACCACCGGCGCGGGCGGGATCGCGGTCCCGCCCCGCCTGCCACTGCCGCGCGCGCATAACGACACACTGTAACATAACGTTTGTATCACACGTGGGGAGTGTACAGTGAAACGGGTGCTTGATCTCCTGATCGCAGTGCTCTTTATCGCCGTCCTGGGGGTCGGCGGTTATTTTGGTTACACGCAGTACATCGCAAAAGACGACAACAACGACGACACAACAACCGGCAGCAGCACCGAACAGAACGCGACGATCACGGAAGCAGGCGTGCTGCAGCTCCCGCTGTTGCGCATGGAACACCTGACCGCGATCCTGCCCGGCGTGGCGGACCTGCCGCCGAACCTCGGCGGGGCGGCAGAAAGCGAGGCGATCCGCATCGACCTGAACGTCGATCAGCGCCCGTTCAGCCTGAGCGACGACCGCGACGCGTCCGCGCGTTTCAGCGAGATCCGCAGCGCGTATAGCTGGACGTCTGCCGCCAGCGTAAGATTCGACACCTTCACACTTAACCAGGGCGTGAGCTTCGTCCGCGCGATGGTGAGCCAGTTCCCGACCACGCAGCAAGCCCGCGACTTCATCGACGATCCGCTCGTGCAGGGCTATTACAAGGCGCTCGGCTACACGCTCCAGGACGCCGGCGACCTGCACGGCTGGTTGCTCACGTCCGGCACGCCGGTCGAAGGGACGGGCTACGCCGAGGAACACCAGGCGCTGTTGTTTTTCGACCACCTGGGGCTGCTCGTCGCGCTGCAAGCCAACACCGACGCGGACGCCGATCCCGCCCTGGGGCAACAAACGCTCCTGGCGCTGGCGCCGCGCGTGCTGGAGAACATCCGCGCGCTGGACGTGCTCGCCGGGGTGACGGTCCCGCCCACGCCTACGCCGCAGCCGCTCACGGTAAGCCTGCTCACCGCCGGGATCGATGAGGGGGACCTCGACCGGCTGTTTTCCGCCCCGCGTGACTGGAACCTCAACGCGTTCTACGTCGCTGCCGACGAGGAAAACATACGCTACTCGCTGCTGGAGTTGATCGACTTCTACGCGAGCTTCAACACCCCGGCGCTGAACCAGCTCGCCGCCGAGATCGACCGCGCCGGACGCCGCTACGGGCTGATCGCGCAGGCGATCCGCGTCTGGAGACCGGAATCCGGCTGCCCTGCCGACGCCCCCGTGCGCGTGGAAATGGACCTGGCGCTATTCGAGCGCCCCGCCGGGGCGGATGCCTACATGCGCGATCCGGCGCTGCAAGAAGCGTGGCGCAACACCGGCGTGTTCACCGAATTCCAGGACGTGGGCGATGGCATCTTCGCGTTCGGCAGCGTCAACCACGCCTGCGGCCCGATGCAAGTCGTGCAGAAAAGTGCGACCTACGAACGGCTGCTGTTCACGCTCTCGCTGACCGCGCCCGCTGGAATCGACCGGCAGGCGGTGATGGACCAGGTCGACGCCGCGCTGCGGACCACGCTCAACGACCTGTACATGGAGCGCCTGCGCTAGGACGGGCCGCGCCGCCTACCGCGTCCCCGTGACCGGGGGCGGCATCTCGCCGCGCTCGGCGGCACCGTCCAACTGCGCGCGCAGGGCGTCGGGGTCCGTCACCGGCTGCTGGCACACGAAATTCTCGCACACGTACGCGGCGGGCGCATCGTCGCGCAGGGTGCGCGTGCGCAGCAGCGCCGGGACCGCCGACGCGTCGGCGTCGGTGGCCGTGTGCGCGACCAATGCCAGCGGGCGGAACGTCGCGCGGACCACGTCCAGCAGCGCCCGCGTGCGCTCGTCCCCCATCTCGCCCACCAGCGCGATCTCGACCGGGCGGCGCAGGTACAGGTCCACCCCAATCAACATCTCGCCGAACGCCAGCGGGTACTCCGCCAGCGCCCCACCGATCGCGCGGTACAGGCTCAGCGCGGCGTCCTCGTAGCGCGTCTCGGCGCTGAACCCGGTCAGCCGCAGCAGGTTGTAGGCCATCATCGCGTTACCGGACGGTGTCGCGTTGTCCTGCACGTTGCGCGGGCGCACGATCAACGGGTCGTGATCGTCGCTCGTGTCGTAGAACCCGCCCTCGTCCGCGCTGAAGTGGGCCAGCACGATCTCGGCGAACTGCTTCGCCTCGCGGTACCAGCGCGGGTCAAACGTGGTCATGTAAAGTTCGAGCAGCCCGTCGATCATGTGCGCGTAATCTTCGAGATAGCCGTTGATGCGGCTCTCGCCGTCCTTGTGCGTGCGGAACAGCCGCCCCTCGGCGTCGGTCATCTCGTTGAGCACGAAGCCTGCGCAGCGCAGCGCAGCGCGGCGGTACTCGTCGCGCCCCAGGAAGCGCGCCGCTTCGGCAAACGCCGCCAACATCATGCCGTTCCATGCCGCGAGAATCTTGTCGTCTTTACCGGGCGGCGTGCGGTCCTTGCGCAGCGTGAACAACACGGTTTTCGCGGTCGCGACATCTTCCTGCATCTGTTCCAGCGACAGCCCGTGCCGCACCGCGACGCGCGCCATCATGTCCGCCACGTGCAGGATGTTCTTGCCCTCGAAGTTGCCCGCGCCGGTCACGCCCCAATAGGCCAGCACCGCGTCGACGTTCGACACCGCGCCGTCGAGCGCCTCGCGCAGTTCGTCCGTGCCCCAGACGTAATACTTACCCTCTTCGCCCTCGGTGTCGGCATCCTGCGTGCTGTAGAATCCGCCTTCCGGCGCGGTCATCTCGCGCAGCACGTAATCGAGCGTCTCCTCGACCACCTCGCGCAGCAGGTCCTCGCCGGTCAACTGCCACGCGTGCAGGTACACGCGCGCCAACTGCGCGTTGTCGTAGAGCATCTTCTCGAAGTGCGGCACCAGCCATTTTTCATCCACGCTGTAACGGTGGAACCCGCCGCCAAGCTGGTCGTAGATGCCGCCCTGGGCCATCTTGCGCAGCGTGAAGACGACGACCTGCAGCGCCTGCTCGTCGCCGGTCGCCGCGTGGTAGCGCAGCAGGTATTCAAGATTGACCGGGTTGGGGAACTTGGGCTGCCCGCGCGTCAACCCGCCGTGCACCGGGTCGGTGCGTGCGAGCATCGCGTGGGCCGCGCTGTCGAGCAGGTCCAGGCTCAACACGTCCGGCGCGCCGTCGAGCGCCTCGAACACATTGCGGCTCAGGTCCGCCGCCAGCGCGCGCGCCGTGCGCTCGACCTCGTGGCGCTTCTTGCGGTACGTGTCCAGCACGGCTTCCATGACCTGCTTGAAGCTCGGCATCCCGTAACGCGGCTCCGGCGGGTAATACGTCCCGGCGTGGAAGGGGTGCCCGTCCGGGGTCAGGAACACCGTCATCGGCCAGCCGCCGTTACCCCGGTTGTAGATCAGCGTGGCCTGCATGTAGACATCATCGACATCGGGGCGTTCTTCGCGGTCCACCTTGATGTTGATGAAGTGCTTGTTCATATACGCGGCGGTCTTCTCGTCCTCGAAGCTCTCGTGCGCCATGACGTGGCACCAGTGGCACGCCGAATACCCGATGCTGAGCAGCACCGGCTTATCCTGTTCGCGCGCCGCCTCGAACGCTTCTTCGCCCCAGGGATACCAGTCGACGGGGTTATCGGCATGTTGCAGCAAATACGGGCTGGTTTCGTGTTGTAAGCGGTTGGGCATAGCCTGCTGTCCCTTTCCGTGTTCGTTGGTGGCGGTTGGTGATTGGTGATTGGTCGTTGGTATGTGTTTTGTCCAGATTATAAAACGCCTGCCGCTGCCGCCCCACCGTTTGCCGAATCAGGCCCCCAAAAAAATACGCCGGACACATCCACCGTCCGGCGTTGCACAAGGGTACCGCTGCTCCGTGATCAGTTCACCAGCGTCGCGTCGAGCGTGATCTCCGCGCCCGTGAGCAGGTTCGAGATCGGGCAACCCTTCTTCGCGCCTTCCGCGATGCGCTGGAACTCGTCTTCGCTGATGCCCGGCACCGTCGCTTCCATCGTCAGGTGGATGCGCGTCACGCGAAAACCGCTGTCGGTCTTGTCCAGGTGCACGTCAGCGGTGGTCTGGATGCTCTCGGGCGTGTAACCGGCCCGGCCCAAATCGCCGCTAAACGCCATCGAGAAACAGCCCGCGTGCGCCGCCCCGACGAGTTCTTCGGGGTTGGTGCCGGGCTGCTCTTCAAAACGCGTGCCGAAGCTGAACGGCCCTTCCCAGGCACCGCTGCCCAGCGCCATCTTGCCGTTGCCCTCTTTCAGCGTGCCATTCCATGTGGCTGTAGCTTTGCGTACTGGCATGATTGTATTTCCCTCCTGGTAAGATGTTCCATGAAGCTTTAAGATTGTAGCAAAGCTGCCGCGTCAATGGCGACGAACTGCATCAGGTTACGCTGTTTTGATGCGGCGAATACCCTTCCTCGCACACAAGGAGACTCGTCCTGTGCCACTGACCGTTCACATGACTCACGAACCCGACCCGGACGCGCTGGCGCACCTCCGCGCGGCGCTGCGCGACGATGTGACGCTCACCTTCGGCGAAACGCCGCCATCCGATGGGCGCTACGAGGTGCTGGTCGCGGGGCACCCGACCCGCGACATGCTCGCGGGGGCCCCGGGCCCGCGCGCGCTGGTGATCCCCTGGGCCGGGCTGCCCGCCGAAACACGCACCCTGCTGCGCGAGTTCCCCAACCTGGCAGTGCACAACCTGCACCACAACGCGATCCCCACCGCCGAGATGACGCTCGCGCTGCTGCTGGCGGCGGCAAAATGGATCGTCCCGGCGGACCGGGCGCTGCGGCGCGGCGACTGGTCGCCACGCTACGAGCCCGCCCCGGCGCTGCTGCTGCACGGCAGGACCGCGCTGATCCTGGGCTACGGCGCGATCGGGCAGCACGTCGGGCAGGTTCTGGCGGCGCTGGGGATGCGCGTGCTCGCCACGCGGCGCTCGCTCACCAGAGCGGAAAAACGCGTCTACCCGGCCTCCGCGCTGCACGAGCTGCTGCCGCAAGCGCAGGTAGTGGTAATCACGCTGCCGCTGACCGAGGAAACCGAAGGCTTAATCGGCGCGGATGAACTGGCGCTGCTGCCGCGTGGATCGCTGCTGGTGAACGTCGGGCGCGGGCCAATCGTGGACCAGCACGCGCTGTACGACGCGCTGCGGTCGGGCCAGCTTGCCGCCGCTGCCAGCGACGTATGGTACATCTACCCGCACGAAACCGGCTCGCGCACGGAGACCTTCCCCGCCGACGCGCCGCTGCACACGCTGGACAACATGGTCCTCAGCCCGCACCGGGCCGGCATGGGCGGTGACGACGCGATCGAAACCATGCGCATGGACTCGCTGGCGGACGTGCTCAACGCGCTGGCGGCAGGCGACGACACGTTCAACCGCGTGAATGTGGACGTGGGATACTGAGAATCTGTTCGCGGCGTGGCGATCGCCGAACGGGATGTCCGTTGTTATGCGTCGTCCGGCAGGGGCGCGACCGGATCGAAAGACAGGAACGGCTCCGGAATCCATCCCTCGCCCGCCGCCTTACCGTCCGGCCCGACCACGCGCACCATGTAGTAATCCGTGACCGGGTTGCTCTGGAACAGCACGACCTCAACCTGCGACCCGTGCGACGCTTCCGCCGTGATCGACAGGCGATTGTGGCTGTCGTAGAGATACACCACCGGCTGGATCAACTCACCCGCGTAATAGCCGGTCAGCCACGCGGGATCGTCTTTGCCCCACACGGTCGGGATGCCGCACTGCGTGGGATCGGGGTTATCCGCAAACGGCAGCTCCGGCACGTCCGGATCGCGCATTGCCGCAAGCTGCGCCGCGAGATCGGAGCTGTGCTGCTCGACCTGCGCGCTCTCCGCGCCGGCATTCGCTGCATCAGCGACCGGATCGGCGGCACTGTCGCCGTCAAGCTGCGTCACCAGGATCACCGCCCCGGCGGCCACGATCAGCAGCACGCCCAGCGCTATCCCCACTACCCGTTGTCGTCGTCGTTGGAAGGTCATGCGCTGGTTTCTCCTTGCTCAGCGTGTTTATGCAAAGCTTAGCAGAAACCGGCCCGGATGCCTGTCGCCCCGGCGACACTTAGCCGCGCGGCGGGCGGTAGCGGAAGCGCACGTGCTTCGTCTCCATGTACGCATCCATGCCCGGGTCGCCCAACTCGCGCCCGATGCCGCTCATCTTCATGCCGCCGAACGGCCCGCGAATGTCGGTGATGTCGTTCACGTTCACGCCCACCCCGCCCGCGCGCAAGTTCTGCGCTGTATAGAACGCTTTGTCCACGTCCGAGGTGTAGACATACGCCGCGAGGCCGTAGGGCGTATCGTTCGCCAGCGCGACGCCTTCCTCAAGCGTGTCAAACGGCACGATCGGCGCGACCGGCCCGAACGTCTCCTCGCGCATCACGCGGCAGTCGCGCGCTACGTCGACCAGCACCGTCGGCAGGTAAAAGAACCCGCGCGCGTATTCCGCTCCCTGCGGCACGCCGCCCCCGGCCAGCACCTTCGCGCCACGCTGCACCGCGTCCTCGACGTGCTGCCGCACCGTTTCCACGCCCTCGGCGTTGATCATCGGCCCCATGTCGGCGTCCGGTTCCGCCAGCCCGTCGGCGGTCACGCGAAGTTTGCTCGCCGCCTCGGCAAAACGCGCCGTGAACTCCGCGTAGCGGTCGCGGTGCACGAAGATGCGGTTCACGGCGATGCAGATCTGCCCGGTGTGCGAGTACGAGCGCCGCAGCGCCTCCGGCACGGCGATGTTGAGATCGGCGTCGTCGCAGACCACAAACGGCGCGCTGCCGCCGAGTTCCAGCGTGACGTGCTTCAACTGCCTGGCCGCCTGCTCCGCGATCCACAGCCCGGTGGCGGTCGAGCCGGTGAACGCGATCTTGCGCGTGGCGGGGTTCGTCACCAGTTCCGCGCCGACCGTGCGCCCCGGCCCGGTGACGATGTTCACCACGCCGGGCGGGAGTCCCGCGTCCGCCAGCGCGCGCACGAACAGCGTCGCGGCCAGCGGCGCTTCGCTGGGGGGTTTGATCACAAACGTGCAGCCCGCCGCGAGGCCCGGTCCGAGCTTCCAGGACAGCAGGTCAACCGGAAAGTTCCAGGGCGTGATCGCGCCGACCACGCCGACCGGCTGTTTGAGCACGAATGAATGCGTCGGGCCGAGATCGCCCGCGAAGTGCGTGCCCTCGATGCGGCGCGCCTCGTCCGCGTAGAACTCGACCACGTCCGCGCTGAAGCGGCACTCTTTGAGCGAGTCGTTCAGCGGCTTGCCGTGCTCCAACGTTAGCAGGCGCGCGGCTTCGTCCAGGCGCGCGCGGAACAGCGCCATGCCCTCGCGCATGATCTGCGCGCGCTCGCGGGCGGGCAACGCGGCCCACTTCGGAAACGCCGCTTCCGCCGCTGCCAGCGCCTCGCGCACGTCGTCCAGCGTCGCCTGCGCGATCGTCTGCACGACCGCGCCGTTGGCCGGGTTGGTCACATCAAGCGTGCCGCCATCGCCGGCTGCACGCCATTCGCCGTTAATGAGCAAAGTCTGTGTCATAGCGTCGCCTTCGCTTCTCGTTCTTAGCGGGTAATTTCTGGTCGTGGGTGGTCAAATGGTCGCACATCACGCTCTACACCAGCGCGTTCTGCCGCCCGAACGTGACCAGGCCCTCCAACGCCGCGCGCACCAGGCGCTCGTCGAGTGCCGCGCGGTCGTCCGCGTCCATGTGCACGTGCGGTTCGGCACGCACCGTCACCAGGCACATCGCGGCGGTCGCGACGCCCAGGACTATGCCGAGCGTGAACAGCAGCGCAGCCTCCATATCCATGCCCAGCACGCCCGCGCGTTCCAGCGGTGTGAGGTCCAGCGCTTCCGCGCCAACCAGACCGGGGGCCATGTCGCGGTAAAACGCGTCGTAGCTGGCGGTGAGACCCAGCCGCACGGGAAATTGGGCGCTACGCCCTGCCTCGGCAAGGACGTGCGTCAGCGTCCAGTCCGGCAGCGCGGGGAATTCCAGCGGCAGGTAACGCCCGGACGTACCTTCAAAGCGCGCCGATCCCGTCGAGAGGATCACGCTGCCCAGCGGCGCAACAACGCCCATCATCGTGCCGACCCGCACCACCGCCTGCGCCCCAAGCTGCACCAGTTCATGCACCGCGATCGCGGTCGAGGGCGCGCCGATGCCGCCGGAGACGACCGTCACGCGCGCCCCGCCATACATCCCGGTGGCGAGGTTGAACTCGCGGTTCTTGCGCTCGACTTCGCCATTGTTGAGCAGCATTGCCACGCGATCGACTCGCGCCGGATCGCCGGTCAGCAGCACCAGCGGCGCGATTTCGTCCGGAGTGCACCGCAAATACAACGATTTATCGCTCATGACTCCCCCAAGAATTCGCCAAAGTTCGCCCGGTAGCGTGCCAGCGCACCGGCCCAGTCCGGGAGCCGGGTCTGGCAGCCCACCGCTTCCAGCACAAACGACGCGATCACTGCGCCAAGCCGCGCGCTTGCGACAGGGTCCGCCCCCTTGAGCAGCCCTGCCAGCAACCCCGCCGCGAAGCCGTCCCCCGCGCCGGTCGGGTCGACCAGCTCACGCGGGGGCACCGCCGGGACCGTCGCGCTGCCGCCGGGCCGGATCACCTCTGCGCCCTGCGCGCCGCGCGTCAGCACGACCGTGCGCCGCCCCGCGCCCGGCATCTGCTCGACCGATGTAAGCGCCAGTTCGTCCAACACGTACTGCGCCTCGATGTGGTTCATGATCACTACGTCGCTGGCATCGAGGAACGCGCGCAGCACGTCCGGCGGGTAGGCGTAGATATCCGGCTTCATCATCCACACGACCGGCACGCCCGCCGCGCGCGCCCGCGCCACGAACTGCTGATTGTAGTCCAACTGCCCGACCGTCACCAACGCGAAGCGATAGTCACGCAGCCCGTGCAGCGCCAGGTCGCCGCGCCACGCGTCCGCCGCGCCGGGGAAGAAGAAGTTCTGGTACTGCCCGTCAGGGTTCAAAAACAGGTAACTGTGCGAGGTCGCCTCGCCCGGCAGCAGGACCGTGTTCGCCGTGTCGATGCCCTGGGCCTGCAGGTGGGCGAAGTAATCGCGCCCGTATGTGTCGTCGCCCAGCACCACCGCCGCGCCGACGTCAAAGCCCAGCCGCCGCAGCGCGATCGCCACGTTGATCCCGCAGCCGCCGTATGTCACCCGGTCGGGCACGCTCATCAGGCGCGCGGTCTCGCCCACCGCCGGGCTGTGCGACACGCGCGCGATGTGGTCGAGGCTGGGATAGCCGGTTACGAGCACATCCACGCCTCAGCCCTCCGCCTCGATCAGCGCCAGCGCCTCCGCCACCGGCATCACGCGGCCCATGTACTTGTCGATGTCCTCCAGGTTCGCGGTGTGCAGGTGGTCCTTGTCGGTCGAAACGCACTCGCGCGGCACGATCACGCGGTAGTTGTTCTGGAACGCGTCCTGCGCGGTGGCGCGGATGCACACGTTGGTTTTCGTGCCCGCCAGGAACAGCGTATCGATGCGGTTGTCGCGCAGGATCAGGTCGAGATCGGTGGCGAAAAACGCGCTGTAACGCCGCTTGTTGAGCACGTAGTCCTCGGGCTGCGGGGCCAGCGGCGGCGCAAGCTCAACACCCGGCGTGCCTTCGGTGCAGTGGTCGCGCACGTTTTCGAGTTCCCAGTCCGGTTTGCCGGCCCGGTGCTGGTCGATCACCCAGATCACGCGCGCCCCGCGCGCCCGCGCCGCGTCCACAAACTCAGCGATGTGCGGCACGATATCCGCCGCCTGGGGATGCGACACCTTGCCCGCAGGGTCGGTAAAGTCCTTGACGACATCAATAACGAGTACAGCGTATCGGTGCATCGGTGTTATGTCCTGTGTTACCTACTCCGGCAGCGTCGAAAAATGTCCATGAAAGAGATGGCCTGGTAGACGTGCGCTTCCATCGTGCCCTTGCGCTACCAGCCCTTGCGCCACTCCTTGCGCGCGTTGATCACCACCAACGCGATAACCACCATCAGGTACGGCAGCATCTGCAGGAACTCGTTCGGCAGCACCGTGTCGCGCAGTTGCAGGCGGAATTGCAGCGCCTCAAAGAACCCGAACAGCAAGCATGCTACGGCGGTCAGCCCGGGCCGCGCCGCCGCAAAATACACCGCCGCCAGCGCGATGAACCCCCGGTCGTTGGTCATCCCCTCGCGGAACAGCGGCAAGTCACCGATCGACAGGTGCGCCCCGCCCAGGCCGCACAATACCCCGCCCAGGATCAACGCCAGGTACTGCATCCGCCACACCGAGATCCCCGCCGTGCGGGCGGCTTCAGCGTGTTCGCCCACCGCGCGGATGTGCCCGCCGACGACCATCCGGTACAGGAACACCGAGGTCAGCGGGACCAGCACCCACGACACGTACACCAGCGGCGAATGGCCGGACAGGATCCGCCCCAGGTACGGGATATCCGCGATCAGCGGCAGCGTGACCGAAGGCAGGTTATCGAGTCCTTCCGGCGCAAGTGTCCCACTCTGATCATACAAAATGTCCATCAAATACGCCGTGCTGCCCAGCACCAGGAAATTAAGCGCCAGCCCGGCCACGATCAGATTCGCGCGCAGCGTGATCACCGCCAGCGCGAACAGCGCGCCCAGTACGCCCCCCGCGAGCGCCGCGATCAGCGCGCCGGTCCACGTCGAACCGGTTTCGTGCCCCGCGACCACCGCCGCGAACGCACCGCCCAACATCATGCCTTCCAGCGCGATGTTGATCAGCCCGACCTGGTAGCTCAGCAGGCCCGCCATGCCCGCCATCAGCAGCGGCGCGGAGATGCGTAACGTCGCCGCCGCGAGATTCACAAGGTCCACCGTTCCAACGCCTCCCCTAAACTAACATGACTCTCTGCGTGCTCGGCGGTAACATCGCCGTTCGGCGATCTTACGCAGTTGCCGCTTCCTCGCTGCGACGGGTGCGACGGCGCGCCAGGAAGTCCAGGCTCAGGTCGATCGCCACAAAGAAGATGATCAACGCCTGCAAGATATCGACCAGGTCGATCGGCACGTCGGTGAACAGCTCGATCGTCGTGCCGCCGGAGCGCAGCGCGCCGAACAGCAGCGCGCCGATCAGCACCCCCAGCGGGGAGTTACGCGCCAGCAGCGCGATCGCCAGCCCGTCAAACCCGAACCCGCGCGAAAAGCGCGCCGTGAAATTGTAATGCACGCCCAGCACCTGCCCCGCGCCTGCCAGCCCGCCCAGCAGGCCGCTGACGAACATCACCTGCAAGATCACCATGCCGACCGCGATCCCCGACCAGCGCGCGAACAGCGGGTTATCCCCGACCATGCGCGCCTCAAACCCGAGGCGCGTGCGCGCCATCAACAGCATCACGACCACGACGCACGCCAGCGCCAGGAAGAAGCTCGCGTTGAACTGCGACCGCGCGATCAGCCCTGGCAACCGCGCCTGCCTGGCAACTGACTCCGACATCGCGTTCGCCATGCCGGGCACGAAAAACGGCCCGCTCTGCACCATGTAACTGGTGAACTCGATCGCCACATAGTTGAGCATGATCGTCGTCACGACCTCATCGACGCGCAGCCGCGCCTTGAGGTAGCCGGGGATCAGGCCCCACAGCCCGCCCGCGATCCCCGCCGCGACAAACGCCAGCACGATCAGCGGCAGGCCCGGCAGCCCGGTGAGCGTAAACCCGACCCACGCCGCCGCCAGCGCGCCCATGTACAGCGATCCCTCAACCCCGACGTTAAAGATCCCGGCGCGGAACGCGATCGCCGTGCCCAGCCCGGTCAGGATGATCGGCGTGGCGGCGAGCAGTGAGTTAGCCCGCGCGCGCTGCGTGCCCAGCGCCCACTCGAACAACACGCGGTAGGTGTCGAGCGCGTCTTTGCCGGACAGCTCAAGCACGATCCCCCCGGCGATTAAGGCCAGCTCGATCGTGATGATCACGCGCGCGGTGTTGGTCAGCATGGCGGCGAGCATTTCGGCCCAGCGCGTCTCGGTGAGATCGCCCCCGCAGTGCCAGCACGTTGCCGCAGCGGGACGGTTGCGCGCGCCACACGCCGCACACGCCCGGTCCAGCAGCGGCAACAGCACAAACCACAGCGGCGCGAGCAGCAGCACGCCCCCCACGCCCCCGGCGACCGCGCCCGCGATCCCACCGGCGAGCGCGCGCCGGTTGCGGCTGACCATGATCGCCGCCGTGACCAGCGCGCCAAGCAGTGCCCACACGATCACGCCCGGCAGCGGGTCGCCCTTACCCCCTAGCAGTGGCGCGATCACCCAATACGGCAGCGGTGTGCGTTGTCCAAGCATCGTCTGACTTATCCTGGCATTGTGCTTACGGCCAAACAAAAGTTGCGTTATAACGCCGGACAGCCATATCTATAGAGAATTGCCCTGAAAAAAAGGCGGCCCGTATAGCGTCCCCATGCGCGCCGTCACACCGCCTGCGAGTCCACGCGCCCCGCCATCAGCAGGCCGAGCGCCTCACGCGTGGCGGATTCCGCGTCCAGCGTCCCGACGATGCGCCCCTCGAAGATCACCAGCAGGCGATCCGCGAGCGCCAGCAGTTCGTCCAGGTCCGCCGAGACCAGCAGCACGCCGGTCCCTGCCGCGCGCAACCGCAGTAA
This sequence comes from uncultured Anaerolineaceae bacterium, assembly GCA_964425755.1. Classification (GTDB taxonomy): domain Bacteria; phylum Chloroflexota; class Anaerolineae; order Aggregatilineales; family Aggregatilineaceae; genus CAYRNY01. Next base: position 6,477 of record CAYRNY010000005.1, on the reverse strand, counting down.
CTCGCTGTGCACGAACTGCGTCGCCCCCACGTCCAGCCCGCGCGTGGGCTGGGCCGCGATCAACACGCGCGGCACGACATCCTGCCCTTCGACGCCATCGAACTCCCGCGCGACGACGACCTTCTGCGCGTTGCCGCCGGACAGGGTCCTGATGCGCGCGCCCGGCCCGCGCGCGCGAATATCGAACTGCGCGATCGCGTATTCAGCCGCTGCACGCATCCGTCCCGGCGCGAGGATGCCACCCCGCGAAAACGGGGGGCGGTAATACCGCGTCGCGGCGATGTTGTCCACCAGCGTGGACTCAAGGCTCAGGCCCGCGTGGGTGCGGTCTTCTGGGATAATCGCCATGCCCAGCTCGCGGCGGCGGCGGTTCGGCGCGTGCGTGATGGACTGCCCGTCCAGCAAAATCGCGCCCGCTTCAGGCTTGCGCACGCCGACCAGCGCTTCGACAAGCTCGTGCTGGCCGTTACCCTCAACCCCGGCCAGCCCCACGATCGTCCCCTGCGGCACCGCAAAACTCACACCGTGCACCGCGCGCAGGCCGCGATCGTCGTGCACCACCAGGTCGCGCACGTCCAGCACGGCGGCGGCGGTCTCCGGTGGCGGCCCGGCATCCGCACGCTGCACGGGGGCCAGGTCGCGCCCGACCATCATCTGCGCGATCGTCTCCGGTTCGGTCGCGCTGACCGTCACCGTGCCGACCACGCGCCCCCGGCGTAACACGGTCGCCCGGTCGCAGATCGCCATCACCTCGCGCAGTTTGTGCGTGATGAAGATCGCGGTGCGTCCATCCTCAACCAGCCGCCGCAGCACCGCGAACAGGTCTTCGACTTCCTGCGGCGTGAGCACGGCGGACGGTTCGTCCAGGATCAACAGGCGCGCGTCGCGATAGAGCAGCTTGAGGATTTCGACGCGCTGCTGCACGCCGACCGACAGGTCGCGCACCGTCGCATCCGGATCAACGCGCAGGCCGAACTGTTCCGACAGCTCGCGCACGCGGGCGCGCATTGCCGCGCGGTCCACGAACGGCCCCCGGCGCGGCTCATAACCGAGCGCGACGTTCTCCGCGACGGTCAGTGAGGGGACTAACTGGAAGTGCTGGTGCACCATGTCGATGCCCAGCCGGATCGCTACCTGGGGATTGGGGATCGTGACCGGCTGGCCCTCGAGGAAGATTTCCCCGGCGTCGGGACGCTCCATGCCGTAGAGCACGTTCATCAACGTGGACTTGCCCGCGCCGTTCTCCCCGACGAGCGCATGAATCTCGCCGCGCTCAACCGCGAAATCTACATCGTCATTTGCGACAACACCGGGGTAATACTTGGTGATGCCGCTCATCTGCAAGTAAGGCATACGGTGTATCGTCTGTGTTCTCGCCGTTCGATAACCACGCGACTACCAGCGGCGCGTCGATCCGGCCCCTGCCCCCGCCATACTGCGCTGCGCGGAGCAAAGAGGCCGGATGTCACGCCAGAGACAACAGGCTTAACGCGCCCGGAGCACTATTCCGCCGCGAGCGCGGCGTGCAGCGCCTCGACACCGGCGCAGGTCGGGTTCTCGTCCACGATCGCGAACGTCTCGCCGTCCAGCACGCGGATATCGACCACGTCCAGCTCACCCGCCATGATCTGGGCTTCCATCTCATTGACGGTTTCCATGAATTCCCTGGGGATCAGGTGGCGTGTGTAGGTCATCTCCGACAGGCCGACGCCGCCTTCCTCAAGCCCGTACTGCAGCACCGATCCGCCCTCAAGCTCGCCGTTCAGCGCGAGTTCGATGGTGTTGTAGATCGCCACATCCACGCGCTTGAGCATGCTCGTCAGCACGTTGCCGGGGGCCAGGTAATCCTGGTCGCTGTCAACGCCGATCGCGAAGAAGTTCTCGTCCTTCGCCGCCTCGATCACGCCCGCGCCCGTGCCGCCCGCAACCTGGAACACCACGTCCGCGCCCTGCTCGTGCATCGCCAGCGCCATCTCGCGGCCCTTGGCCGGGTCGCCAAAGTCGTTCGCGTAAGCCATCAGCACCTGGACATCCGGGTTCACCGCGCACGCGCCTTGTAGATAGCCATACAGGAACACGTCGATCCCGCTGGACTTCACGCCGCCGATCACGCCGATCACGCTGTCCGCGTTGGCCTGGTCCAGCTCGGTGTGAGTCGTCACCTGCCCGGCGAGCGCGCCCGCCAGGAACGAGCCGGTATGCTCGTCAAACATGATCGACACGACGTTGGGCTGGTCCACCACCACGTTAACGATCGCGAAGGTGGTGTCGGGATAATCCGGTGCGATACGATCCAACGGTTCAAAGTGACTGAACTCCAGCGTGATCACCAGGTCGAATCCGGCTTCCGCCGCTGTGCGCAGCAGTTGCTCGGCTTCCCCGACCGGGTCCTGCGACTCGATCGGGAATACCTGAACGCCCAGCTCAGACGCGGCCAGCGTCAGCCCGGCGAACGCGGAGTCATTATACGAACGATCGCCCAATCCCCCCTGCGCGATGATCATCGCGACGGAGAGATCGCCCTGGCCTTCGGCGCGCGGCACGACCGGCAGCGCAGCCAGCACCAGCGCTAAAATTACCACTAAACCTGCAAGCCTACGCATAGTTAAAACTCCTTGTCTAATTACGTGTGCGATAGTGCTTCCCGGCCCGTCATCCTGCTTCCGGGAAAACGTAACGAACGCGCGCGGACGGTTTGGCGCGGCCCGGTGGCCACTCACCGCCGCAACCGCACCGTGTAACGGTAGAAGTCCGCGCGGTAGTGCGCGACGACATGCTCGACCGGCTGGTGGGCCTGGTCCCATGTGACGCGCGTGGCCTTCAAGAGCGGCGCGCCGGGCTTGATCGCCAGCAACCGCGCGATCGTCACATCCGCCGCGACCGCTTCAAGCGTTTCGTCGGCTTCGGACAGCTCCACGCCCAGTTCCCCCAGCGCGGCGTACAGCGAACCGTGCCGTTCCAGCGCCCCGCGCCGCAGGTCGGTGCGGGTAACGTACGCATCGTGCAGCGCGACCGGGCGCTCGTCAACCAACCGCAACCGCTTGAGGTGAAGCACCGAATCGCCCACGTTCAACCGCAGGCGCGGCGCGATGCGCAGCGGAACCGGCACGATTTCAAACGCCAGCGTTTCGGACGCCGGAATCAAGTTGCGCGCGCGCATATCTTCCGAGAAGCTCTCAAGGCGTTGCAGGTGGTGGTCGAGGGGCTGCGGGGTGACGAACGTGCCCCGCCCTTTTTCGCGGTAGATTAACCCTTTGTGGACGAGTTGCGCCATCGCCTGCCGCACCGTCATCACGCTGATGTTCAAGCGCTCTGCCAGCATAGTCTCGGATGGCAGCGGCTCGGTAAGCCGCCATGTACCTTCAAGGATCAAGCGTTCAAGCTGCTGCTGCAACTGCTGGTAAATCGGAATAGCAGCATTCTTTTTGACCTGGATTTGGGACAGAATGTGATCGCTCATGGTAAGAACATTTATTAACTAGCAGTTCAATTCTCTATAGATTTAAATATATTATAGCGTGACTTCTGCACAGAATCCAAACAAAACGTGTGCTGCCAGTAGCGGAATTATCCACGCAAGGACGGGAGCACGCTGCACAGCGACGAGTTTTTGATGCAGTCGCCCTGGCGCGGGCCGCCGTGCACGGCCCCCAAAAAAGGAAAACGCCGGGCTACCTGGTAACCCGGCGGAGTCTTGTGCGCTGTGCTGAATATCCCAAACGCCCCGTTACAGTTCCGCTAGAGACAACTTCCCCACTCCAATCAGCACAGCATCATTGTGCTTCTCATTGTAAATGACATCCTCTTAAATTGTTCTAAAAGAACTGTTAGGGACTTGTATGTAACACCTGGAAACCCTCACGCAACGTGCACCGCCCGCAATCCGGCACACCGCCAGCACCCCATAACACGCAGCAGCGACGACGGTCCCGGCGCGACCAGCTCCGGCGTCACTTCCTTGATCAGCCTGCCCGTGCTACCGTCCCGGATCGCGTGGATGGGCCACCCTACACCGGGAAACGCACGCAAAATACCCTTGCCAAGCGCCCGGCCCTATGCTACAATGCCGCCACTGAAATTGGGGGTTAGTTTAATCGGCAAAACAGCGGTCTCTGGAACCGTCATTCCTGGTTCGAGTCCAGGACCCCCAGCCTGAACACCCGCTTTGCAGCCCGTGAAGCGGGTTTTTGTTTGCCCCGTTTTGTAGCGTGACCGCGCCACGCCGCGCACCATAACGCCCAGATTTGCGTACAGGTAGATATCTTACACCTAATGGAGATACTCACCATGTCGTCTTCTGACCGAGGTGGACTGCTCGCTACGATCTGGTTTTCGATGGCGCTGGTGGCGATCGGAATTGCTGTCGGCAGTTCCAGCCCCGCGCTGTTAGCCGTCCCGATCAGCGTCGCGCTGATCATGACGATCGCGCTGGTCCTGGTCCCGGATGTCGTCGCCGTGCTGACGGCGCAGCGCGAAAAAGCCAAGCGCGAGCCGCAAGACAGGCTCAGCATGCTGCTGGAGCTGATGGACGAGGACGAGCGCGCCGCGTTCAAAGAATCGCTGAAACGGCGCGTGCTGGACGATATCGGGCGCACGGACGACGGGGAACTGCCCGCCGATGATGCCACGCTCGCCGCGCTGCTGGACGAGGAACAAGCGCAAAAACGCACGCACCGCTAAACCAGCCGCAACGCCGCCAGAGACAAAAATAAGGATGCCCGCGCTATGCACAGACATCCCCTCGCGACTCGATGCGAATTGCTGGCGTTCAGTCTTCGATCTGCGCCTTCTGCAGCCGGTTGCTGTAGTCGATGAACACCGACTTGATCTCGGTGAACTCGTCAATCGCGACCGAACCGGCCTCGCGACCGCCGTTGCCGGTGCCTTTCGTGCCGCCGAACGGCAGGTGCACCTCCGCACCGATCGTCGGCGCATTGATGTACGTGATGCCGGTCTCCAGTTCCTCGATCGCGCGGAAGGCGAGGTTCACGTCTTTGGTGTAGATCGACGACGACAGCCCGTACTGTACGTCGTTCGCCACCGCGATCGCCTCGTCGTAGCTGCCGACCTTGATCACGCTCAGCACCGGTCCGAAGATCTCTTCCGTGCTGATGCGCGTGCCGTGCGCAGTCTCGATGATCGTCGGCTCGATGAAGAAGCCGCGGTCGAACGCGCCACCGGTGCGCCGCTTGCCACCCAGCACGAGATTGCCCTCGCGCTTGCCGGACTCGACGTAGCCCATGATGCGCTCGCCCGCTTCCGCGTCGATCACCGGGCCGATGTCGGTCTGCGGATCGAGCGGATCGCCCTGCACCATCTCGCGCGTGCGGTCGACCAGCATCGAGAGGAACGTATCGTAAACATCCTCGTGCAGGATCAGGCGGCTGGTCGCGGTGCAGCGCTGCCCTGCCGTGCCAAACGCGCCGAACAGCACGCCGTCCAGCGCGAGCTCAAGGTTCGCGTCCGGCATCACGATCTGCGGGTTCTTGCCGCCAAGCTCCAGCTCCACCGGCTTGAGCAGCTTCGCCGCCGACGTGTACACGATCGCGCCGGTCTCCACGCCGCCGGTGAACGAGATCGCCTTGACGCGCGGGTCTTCCACGATCGGCGCGCCGACCTCCGGGCCGTAGCCGTTGACCACGTTGAACACGCCCGCCGGCAGCCCCGCCTCTTCGAAGATCTCGACCAGTGCGGCCAGGCACAGCGGCGTCTGCTCGGCAGGCTTGAACACGATCGTGTTGCCGGTGATCAGCGCCGCGCCCGCCTTCCACATCGGGATCGCGGTCGGGAAGTTCCAGGGCGTGATCAGCCCCACCACGCCGATCGGCTGGCGCACGGTCATGTTGAACTTGTTGGGCAGCTCGGACGGCGTGGTCTCGCCGAACATGCGGCGGCCCTCGCCCGCGATGTATTCGAGGAAATCGATCGCTTCCTGCACGTCACCGCGCCCCTCGGCAATCACCTTGCCCATCTCGCGCGTGACCAGCGCACCGAGTTCGTCCTTCCGCTCGCGCATGATCCGCGCCACGCGCAGCAGGATCTCGCCGCGCTTCGGGGCGGGGACCTTCTTCCACGCCGGGAAGGCCGCCTGCGCCGCTTTGATCGCGCGGTCAACGTCGCTCGCGTTGCCCCGCGGGAAGCGCGCCAACACCTCGCCGGTGGTCGGATTGGTCGTCTCGAACCACTGCCCGCTGTCGGATGGCACCCACCCACCGTTGATGTACTGCCCGTATTCGCGGACGTCGGCTGTCGTTTCGCTCTTGGTTAAAACGGTCACGTTGCTCGCGCTCCTTTACCCTCTGTTTTGCGTCAAATCTATCTACACCCGCCGGCACGCGTGCGGCAGTAAAGTCTCTATTGAGGCGTGCCGCCGAGGCGGATTATTTCTAATTTTAGCAATTTTATCTGGTTATTCCAATGGGGGGGTGCGTGCAAAAGTTGTCAGTCAAAATTAGGCGACCTGCGCGCACACCGCAT
>CAYRNY010000004.1:0-241857 GCA_964425755.1 uncultured Anaerolineaceae bacterium | reverse complement strand
ATAGCGATGATCATTATACCAAAAATCCACGTACACACAGAAAGGAGGAGCGCGCTATTCCCCACCCCGCTAAAGCGGGGTGTCCCCTGGCGCAATTTCTATGGCCGTGATTCTGGCCTTCCTGTCGACGCTGGTGTTTGGGCTGGTGGCAGGCTTGACCCAGATCGATCGCATCTCGAAAGAGAGGAAGGCCACCTCGCAGCAGAAAAAAGCCAAGCGCGGCATGCCCGATGCAAGCCAGGACGCGCGCCTCGCGTTGCTGCTGGCGCTGCTCAGCGAGGAGGAGCGCGAGTCGATCAAGACGCGCCTGCTTGACGATCTGGCCGCTGACGGCGAAGCGCTCTCGCTGGCAGAATTGCTCGCTGCCCAGGAAGCCGAGCGCGAGCGTTATGGGTAGCGCGACGGTATGCCGCGTGCCGCGCCTACAGCGACCGCGTCAGCGAATGGACGCCGCTGGCCCCGTCGGGGTGCGGGTTGGAGCGCTCGGTGGGCTGGGGCGTCCCGTCACCCTCGTAGCAGCGCACGGCGAACGTATGCCGTCCGGGGTCGTAAGGCCAGTCATAGCGCCAGATCACCCACGTCTTATCGGACAGCGGCTCGCGTAACTGCGCCTCAACCCATTCGCCGCTGTCGACGCTGACCTCGACCTTCGAGATGCCGCGCACGCCCGCCCGCGCGATGCCGCCGACCGGCACATAGGTCACACCGTCGCGCGCAAAGGTACGGTCGCCTGCCGCGACATCGACCACCGAGGTCGCCTTCATCCGCGCGACGCGGTCCCAGCCACGCTCGACCCAGTACCCGTCTTCGTCGTGATCCATCACCTCGATATCGGTGATCCACTTCGGTTGTTTCATGCCGTAGCGGTCGGGGATGTAAATCCGCAGCGGGAAGCCGTGTTTGTACAGCAGCGGGATGCCGTCCCAGGCGTAGGTCAGCATGATCCGCCGGTCGGCGTTGATCATCGCCAGGTTGACCGTTTCATAAAACCCGTCCGCGCTGGTGATGCGAATGTGCGTCGCATCTTCCTGCACGCCCGCGTCGGCCAGCACGTCCTGCAGCGGGACGCCGGTCCAGCGCTGCGTGCTGACCAGGTCGCCGCCGATCGGGTTCGAGATGCACGCCAGCGTGATGTAGAAGTCCTGCGCTTCGTAGTTGTTTTTGACCTGGTCGAGCGTCATTTCCTGGGGGTTGTCGACCAGCCCGTGAATGTTCAGTTGCCAGCTTGCCTCGTCCAGTTCCGGCGGGCGCACGTTGATATCGATGCGGTAATGGTCTTCCAGGGGCGTCAATTCGGGGCGTGTGCCCGGCGCGGGTTCGACCGTCGCGTCCGCGTTGGGCAGCCCTTCCGGCAGCGACGTCGCGCGCCGTTCCTCGACCAACTCCCGGTATTCCTGCTCGTCCAGGTATTCCAGCACGCGCCCGATCCCCGCGCCGATCACGGTCAGGGTCGCGGTCGTGCCGCCCACACGGATCAGGAACGCGCGGCGGCTGAGTTGCGTCTTGCTGACCGGCAACCCCTCGCCGGCAGCGGATTCCGCTTCTGCCGGTTCGAGCGCTGCCAGCCGCTGGCGTTGCCACTGGATCGCCGCGCCCCAGACCGCATACGCGATCGCGCCCCACAGCGCGATCACCGCTTCCGGCGTATCCGTGAGCGCCATGTTCAGGCTGATCAGCACGAACGGCACCGCGACGATCACCCCCAGCGCCGCGCCGGGCGCGTAGCGGGTCAGGCCCTCGGCGCGCGCGGGCCGATCGCGCAGCACCGCGTATACCAGCGCCCCCGCCAGCGCGTTCAGCCCGAAGAACAGCACCAGCGCGCTGAGCGTTTCGAGCGTCTTGGCGGTGCTGGACGTCTCGCCCAGGTTTAGCCGGTTGATGGCCTCGACCATTACGTCGATGCCGCGCGTGATCACGTCGCCGGGCAGTGTGCGCGCCAGCCAGTCGAACAGGTCAAACGGCAGGAACGGCAGCCCGGCGATCTGTTCCGCCAGGTAGAGGGCGGCCATCAGTGGCGGTGTCATGAACACCCCGGCCAGCACAGCGAAAAGCGACGATTTGGAACGCATAATGGACTCCAGGTAGACTAAATCAGACGGCGGTGGGAGGAATCCGTAGAATTGTTCAGTGGATGTCGATATAAAAGTTATAGCACGTTGCCGGGCGGTACGGCGATGGAAAGTTATTAACAATCGATGAACGATTTTGACCCCGGTGATCGTGTGATCGACGCGCGCGATCCCCAGGAAGTCTGCGCGCAGATCATGCTGGCGGTCGTGGGGCGCGCGCGGTTGCTGGCAGATGACCGTCTCGCGCGTCGCGTCGTGGAGAGCATCGAGGCCAGCCGCGACCGCGTCCCCGGCACATTGTGGGCGTATGTCGTGCTGCCGGCCAGCGTGCGCCTGATCGTTGGCCCGGCGGGGCCTGCTTCGCTCGATGCGTATGTGACGGCGCTCAAGACGCGGTCTGCTGCGCGCCTGCTGCAACGCATCCTGCACGCCGACGACGACACGCTCGATGTTGTGCTGCACTACAACCCGGTCTGGGGTGGACCGATTTACCGCGTGTGGGAAGCCGGTTATCACAAGACACCGCTCGCCGGAGCGTACCGGCTCAGCAACGCGATCTACAGCTTGCAGCAGCTTCCCGTTGCGGCGGGGCTGGTGTCCCGCGCCGCCGACTGGCCGTATACGTGGGTGGGCGGCGCGGCGTGAGGACGGGTTCTTTGCCTGGCTTCAGCCGCAGCATTTCGCGCGGCTACGCACAGCTTCGTAAGCTGGTTTCCTAACCGTACCGAAAAAGTGTAAACTAAACGTAGGGCCGATGCATAGCTGACTGCCTGGCGCGTGCCAACCGGAAGGCTCACGTAATCAAGGGGGGATATCGTAGTGCTGGATCGTATCGCCGCTGTGCTGCAATCGTGCACAACCAGCACGCCTCACTGCCCGCCGCAGACCCTATACAACGCCAGGTGGCTGTTGTGGTCGCTGCTGGACTGGTTCGCCACACACCCGATCCCCGCCGAGCACCCGCTCGCGGTGCCGCCGGACGGGAGCTGGTACACCGATGTGCGGCTGCGCACGCCGTTTCGCAAGCGCCACCAGGGGGACCAGCTCGCGGGAAAGCGACTGCGCGTCGACGGTGTGATCGGGCATTTTGAGGTCACCCAGGACAATAAACGCCCGCAGCTTGTACTGCGGCATGACGCGCAGTGTTTCACGGTGCTGGCGGCGCGCCTGTTCAAATCGCTGGGCGGCGGGACGCGTGCCACGCCGTACTTTGACGAGGCGGCGCGCACCGTCACCGCGATCGCCGAGACGCTGCATGCAGCCGAACGCTATCCGGTAGACATGCAGCGCCTGGGCCTGTACGTGCTGGCCCCGCAATCGCAGATCGCGCTGCACACGTTCGCCGAGCACGTCAACCGCGAGGCGATCCGGCAGAAGACCAAACAGCGTGTTGACGCCTATGGCAAGCCAGCAAAGGTGTGGTACAAGGAGTGGTTTCAGCCTACGTTGGAACAGATCACCATCGAGACGTTGAGTTGGGAGGCGCTTCTCGCGACCATCGCCGAACACGACCCGGCTGCAAGCTCAGAATTTGCACGCTTTTACCAGCAGTGTTTAGAATTCAATTAGCCCAGTCATGACGCCAGGAGACGATGGACCGTGAGCAAGCTATCGAGAGTCCCGTCCGACGTAACAATTCTGATGGTAGACGATAACCCGGCGAACATAAAGCTGCTGGTCGATATGCTGTCGTCGCGCGGGTACAAGGTTGAGCAGGCGACCAACGGCCCGGACGCGCTGACGCTCGCGCGGACGCGGCTCCCGGATATTATTCTGCTGGATATCTTCATGCCCGGCATGGATGGTTATACCGTCTGCCGCAAGCTGAAAGCCGACAAGCTCACGCAAGATATCCCCGTGATCTTCATCAGCGCGTTGACCGACGTGGACGACATCGTGCGGGGGTTTGACGTGGGCGGTTCAGACTACATCACCAAGCCGTTTAAGTTCAAGGAAGTGCTCGCGCGGATCGCCAACATGCTCACGCTGGTGCAGCAGCGCCGCCAGATCGAAGCGCTGCGCGAGCAGGACCGCCAGCATTTCGAGTCGCTGGACCGCATGAAGAACGAGTTCATCCGCATGGCGACGCACGACCTGCGCAACCCGCTGAATGTGATCCTGGGCTATCTGCGCGTGCTGGACCGGATCGAGGTCGACGCGGCGGAGAAGCCGAAGCTGGATGAGGCGCGCAAAAACATTCAGCTCAGCGTGGAGAAAATGCGCACTCTCGTGACTGATATCCTCGACCTGGCGCAGATCGAGACCGGGCAGGGCCTGCACCTGGCCCCGACTCCGCTGGGCGCGTTCCTCGAAAAGAGCCTGCAAGGGCTGCGTATGGTCGCCCAGGAGAAGGGCATCACGCTGCAGTACACCCCGCCGGAAGAGGATATCGCGCTGCTGCTGGACGAAAACCGCATGTCGCGCGTGATCGATAACCTCGTCTCCAACGCGATCAAATACACCCCGCAGGGGGGCCAGGTGAGCGTCTCGGCACAGAAGCAAAACGGCACCGTGCAGATCGACGTGTCCGACACCGGGCTGGGGATTCCGGAAGGTGACCTGCCGCACGTGTTCGAGGCGTTCTACCGCATCGAGCAAGGCGCTTACCAGCGCGAGGAAGGCTCCGGCCTGGGGCTTTCGATCGTCAAGACGATCGTCGAGCAGCACAACGGCGCGATCGACGTGACGAGCGAAGTCGGTAAGGGCAGCACCTTCCGCGTGTGGCTGCCGATCCTGGACGCTGCGACCGCGCGAGAAAGCGACTTCTCCGGCAACACAACGGGAAAATCCTCGTAGCTGTTCCGCGCCGGCAGCTTACCCCGGCTCCGCGCTATCGATCATTTTCGTTGCGCCACCCGGCACGCGATAATTGCAGCAACCGGATTTGATGGTTTTTATTATGCCGTTCTATAAAATTAGTGCTGCACTGGGGACGTTACGCTACGTTACGACGTTTTGTTGACCGGATAGAAAGAGTGGATGGCAAATCGATGAAAAAGATCGCAGTTGTGACCGATGACGGGCAGACGATCAGCATGCACTTCGGGCGTGCGGCGCATTACGCGGTGTTCACCGTCGAGGATGGCGCAATCACGGGCAAGGAGTTGCGCGACAAGATGGGGCACCGCCAGTTTGTGGATATGCCGCACGACCCGGCAGACGATCACGACCATCACGATCATGATCACGGGCATGGGCATGATCATGGGCACGGGCACGGCCAGGGCCACGAGCGCGGGCATGGCTTCGGCCACCACGCCGAGCACAAGCACGGGCTGATGATTGCGGCGATCACTGATTGCGAAGCCGTGATCGTGCGCGGGATGGGGCGCGGCGCGTATCTCGCCATGCAGAACGCAAACATCACCCCCTACGTGACTACCATCCAAAACGCCGAAGACGCCGTGAAAGCCTACATCGCCGGGGACCTGGTCGACCATACCGAGAAATTGCACTGAGTCGCGGCACGCGGGCAGGAGAAGGCAGGGCATCATGATAACGCTTCGTTGCTTGGTGGAAGATACCGCGCCGGCGGGGTCCGGGTTCCGCGCGGAGCATGGCCTTGCGTGGCACATCGAAACGCCGCACGGGCGCGTGCTGTTCGATACGGGGGCCAGCGGCGACGTGCTGCTGCACAACGCCGCGCGGCTGGATGTGGACCTGGCGCAGATCGACGCGCTGGTGCTCAGCCACGCGCATTACGACCACACGGGCGGTCTCGCCGCCGTGCTGGAGCGCACGCGCGCCGGTCTGCCGGTCTACGCCAGCCCGGACCTGTTCCGCCCGCGTTACAAGCTCACTGACAGCGGCGAGTCGTTCATCGGCATCGCGCACGCCCGCGCCGATCTCACCGCGCGGTGTGACCTGCGCCTGAGCGCGGAACCGGTCGAGGTGCTGCCGGGTCTCTGGACGACGGGCGAGATCACCGAGCGCCCCGCGTTCATCGGCGGCAGCGACCACCTTGTCGTGCCGGGGAACGGCAGCGGGTGGCAGCCGGACCCGTACCGCGACGACCTGTCGCTGGTGCTGCGCGTTGCCGGGGGGATCGTGGTGCTGCTGGGCTGCGGACACGCGGGGATATTGAACATTCTGCGGCACGTCAGCCGGCGGTTTGAGGGGCCGGTTCTGACCATAGCCGGGGGCACGCACCTGACGAGCGCCACCGGCGCGATGCTCGACCAGGCGATTGACGAGTTGCGGGCGCATTATGACGCGCCGCGCCTCTACCCGAATCACTGCACCGGCTCGCGGGCCTTTGACGCGCTGCGCGCCGCATTTGGCGAGCACGTCCAGCCGTGCCCTGCCGGGACCGTGCTCACCTTCCCCAGCCCTTGACGCCGGAGCGAAGGGTCCCATGCGCCTGTTGAGCGACATTCTCGCGACCTTGCCCGATGGCGCTGTGATCGACGTGCGGATCGGGCTGCGCTGGACTGCCGTCGTCGTGGACGTGGACGGCGAGCGGCGCTGTGGGCTTGCATCCACGCTTGTGGCGCGCCACAAATCGCACGGCAACCCGGACGTCCCCCAACCCGGGACGCTGCACACGCGCCCGGCGCGGGAACTCGCGCAGCTCGCGCTGCGTGCCGAACGGCCTACGCTCGCCAGCGTGGGGATCGCGGCGATCAATGCGCTGCTGCCCCGCCAGCCGGAGCGATGGATCGAACTGAACGCGGAGGACGTGATCGCCCGGCACGGCGCGGGGAGACGCGTGGTGTTGATCGGTAGCTTCCCATTTGTCGAGCGCCTGCGCGAGCGCGTCGGGGAATTGATCGTGCTCGACCAGCAGCCGCAGCCCGGCGAGCAGCCTGCTGCCGCCGCGCCGGATGTCTTGCCGGGTGCGGATGTGGTCGCGATCACCGGCATGACGCTGCAAAATCACACGCTGGCCGGGCTGCTGTCGCTATGCCGTCCCGACGCGTACCGGATCATGCTTGGCCCCAGCACGCCCCTGAGCCCGGTGCTGTTCGCCTACGGGTTCGATGCGCTCTCCGGCGCGATCGTGACCGACATCGGCGCGGTGCTGCGCGGCGTGAGCCAGGGGGCAGCATTCCGGCAGTTGCACCGGCTCGGTGTGCGGCTGGTGAACATGCGCCGCGAAGGATGAGCAAGTCCATGTGCCGCAACAAAAAACCTGCGCCACTGCGGGGCAGGTTTTTTGATTCCGTTAGGGCCGGCGGGCGGCGTGTTATTCGCGGTCCTGGCGCGATTCGCGGATCGCGCGTGCTGCTTCCGATAGGCGCTCGAAGTAATCGCTGCCGGTGATCTCGTCCACCTGCTCGCTGACCTTCGCGCTGTCGATCTGGATCTTTAACTGCTGCAATTCGCGCTTGGTCTCGCGCAGGTCGTGCTGCACCCTGCCGAACGCGCGCGCGTTCTCGATCGCGATCGCCGCCTGCGCCCCGAATGCGGTCAGCAGCGGGATGTCGTCGTCGCTGAATATCCCTTGCTCGATGCGATTGTCCGCGTACAGCACGCCGACCACGCGCCCATGCATTACCAGCGGGATGCACATGATCGAGCGCAGGCCGTGCTGCATCACGCTTTTCATATCCTGGAAGCGCTCGTCACCTTGCGCGTTGGTGGTGACGATCGGCTGTTTGTCTTCCAGTGCGGCGTTCACAATACTGCGGCTGAACACCGCGTCGTCGTCGGAGATCGTCTCGCGGTCCCAGTTACGCGCGGCGCGGATCGTCAGTTCGTCGCTGTCACGCTGGCGCAGCATCAGGTACGCACGCTCGGCCCCGGTCAGGTGGATGACGGTGTCCATCACTTCCGCCAGGACCTGGTCGAGTTCCAGCGACGAGGTAATCAGCGCGACCGTGCGCACCAGCTCGCGCTGGCGGTCGTACTGCGTGATCAGGCGCTGGCTACGCTTGTTGACGGTGTCGGTTTGCTGCCGGAGCTTGCGCAGCATTCCGTCGAGATCGACCGAAAGCTGCACGCCGTGCTTTGACAACGCCTGTAGCGTGCGGCTGAGCACGTCGCTGAGTTGTTCTGTCTGGTTGCGGAATTGGTTCAGGCTTTCGGAAAATTGCCCCGTAACGCGATCGTCCTGTTGGTCCATAACGTTCTACTCTCCAGAGGCTATAGGCGACATCCTGGCAGCGTGTCCGCACCGCCGCTTATGGTGACGTTGTGCTCTGTTGCGCGCGTGCCTGCGGCGGCGCGCGTATGTAACTCGCCGCTGGCAGTGGCGTGGGCGGATGTGCCGTGCGGCGGTGCGTGCGTCGCGGCGACGTGCCACATCGCACACGGGTTCCGTGCCCCTGCGGGGACGCAACCATTCTGCATACGGCGTCAGGCTCATTCAAGTATATACACGATGATAGCGTAGCGCGATATTCGCAGACAACACCTGGCCGGATACGAACGGCGAACAGGCGTTCAGTTTTGTTAAAAACTGTGCGGTCGCGGCGTTGTGCTTTCCAAGCACGCGGCGGGTAGTTTATACTACGGGTATTAAAGTGGCTGTGTCGGGCGGCATCAGCCGGTGCCCACGCAGCCAAACCGGCATTATATCCGGCCAATTCGCGGTATTGGCATCCTATCTCCACGAGGCAACGCATGAAGCCCTTCAGACCTATCGCGCTGCTCTTGATCGTCATGCTGGCGGGCGCATCGCTGTTTGCGGTCCGCGCGATCGGCGCTTCGCAGTCCGGCCCGGCCACCACGCGGGACGGTATGGCGCGCCTGGCACAGCCGGTCAGTATGCGCGCGGCGCAGCAATACCAGGCATGGCTGGCACAGCAGGCTGCCACGCGCCCCGATACGGTGCCGATCACCAGCGCGGAAGCGAAACAACGCGTCGCCCAGTGGACGTTCCTGGTATACATGGCGGCAGACAACGACCTGGAACAGTACGCGCTCTCCGACCTGGACGAGATGGAGTTCGCCGGCAGCACGCAGGATATCAATGTCGTGGTGCAGTTGGACCGCGCCGAAGGTTACGACACGTCAAACGGCGACTGGACCGAGGCGCGGCGTTACTTCATCACGCGTGATACCAACCTGCTGCAGATCAACTCCACGCTGGAGCAATCCCTGGGCGAGATCGACACGGGCGATCCGGAGACGCTGGCCGATTTTGCGATCTGGGGCATGCAGACCTACCCGGCGGAGCGCTACGCGTTGATCATCTGGGATCATGGCGGATCGTGGCTGGGCGTGGCGACCGACTACTCGACCGAGAACTACAACGACCTGATCTTGCCGGAGCTGGATGCCGCGTTCCAGGCGATCACGGCGGAGACGGGCATCGCGCAGTTGGACCTGGTCGGGTTCGACGCGTGCCTGATGGGCGCGTTCGAGGTCTACCAGACGCTGGCCCCGTACAGCCGGTACGGGCTGGGCAGCGCCGAACTGATCCCCGGCAATGGGCTGGATTACCTCGGCGTGCTGGACGCGCTGAGCATGTCCCCTGAGATGGACGGGGCCGCGTTGGGCCGCGCGATTGTGGACAGCTTCATCGATTTTTACACCGAGGTTGTCACCAACTACGACGTGTATAACCTCGCGCTGGTCGACCTGGCGCAGACCGGCAGCGTGCTGGATGCGCTGGGCCGCCTCACCGCGCAGGTGCAAGCCGATCCCGAAGGGGCGCTGAACGCGATCAGCCGCGCGCGCAACGAAACCACGCTGTTCGGCGCGCTGAACAACCCGCAATTCGAGGATTTTTGGGCCGCGGCGGATCTCCTGCAGTTCATGCGCTTGCTGGCGCAAAACGCCGAGAACCCCGCGCTGGCGGACGCTGCTGTCGCTGCGGTCGAGGCGGGGGAAGCCATGACGCTGTACTTCCGGGGCAGCGAGGTCAGGCCCGATGACGGCGGGATATCGATCTATTTCCCGCGTAATGGCGTGCAGTATCGCCAGGGTGACCGCGCGCTCCGCTACGCGACCGAAACGCCGGAAAGCATCGCCCTGTGGCAGACGTTCCTGGCGCAATTCTACGAAACCGCCTCGCTGCAGGCGAACGTGCTGGCGCTGTCCGGCGCGGTGGAGGGCGTCAGTTCCGAGGCCAACGAAGCGCTGATCGAACTTGGCTTCGGGCAGAGCACGGTCGCCCGCGCACAGTACATCGTGATGCTGCAGATCGGCAATAACCAGAGTATCATCATCGACTACGCGCGAATCGCGACCGCGCCGGGCAGCTCGCAGACCGTCACCTGGGAAGGCCGCGTGCCCTGGTTGACCAACGGCACGGCAAAGGTCCCGGTACTGGTGATCCGCAGCCAGCGCGATCCACGTATCGGGGTAATTAACGGCAAGGTGTTCCCCGCTGACGGCGCGGAGCCGGTCAAGGCGCAGCTTGTCTTCGACCTGGAAACGGGCGAGCTGCGCAGCGTGTGGGGCTTCCGCGAAACCGCCAGCACGCTGATGCCCTTCGACCTGAAATTCACCTCGGATGACGTTTTCCACCCTTACTGGCTCAAGCTTGGGCCGGGGAACATCATCATCCCCACCCCGGCCAACAAGCAGTTTCCGTTTGGCCCGGAGCCGCTGTACCTGACCTGGGAAAGCGCGCCCGCCGGGGGGTACGAGATCGTGTTGCAGCTTGAGGACCTCGCCGGGAACACCAACCAGGACGGGCTTCAGATCACCGTCGATGACGAAGGGGGCATCGCGGCAGTCGACCCCGAATCGGACGATATCGACAATGACGGCATTGTGAACGAGTTCGACAACTGCCCCGCGAACTACAACCCGGACCAGACCGATACCGACCGGGACGGGATCGGGGATGCGTGCGACCTGTTCGACGACCGGGACACCGACAGCGACGGGATTCCCAATGCGGAAGACAACTGCCCACAGACGTACAATCCCGACCAGCGCGACAGCGACGGTGACGGCGTCGGGGATGCCTGCGACCGGCAGAGTGACAGCGACGGCGATGGCGTCACCGACAAGGACGATAACTGCCCGCTGACCCCCAATCCCTACCAGATCGACAGCGACGGCGACGGGATCGGGGATGCCTGCGATCCGTTCACTGACAGCGACGGGGATGGCGTGCCGGACGACCGCGACAACTGCCCGCGAACCTACAACCCCAGCCAATCCGACAGCGACGGCGACGGGATCGGGGACGCGTGCGACACGATCGACGACAGCGACGGGGACGGCGTGCCGGACAGCCGCGACAACTGTCCCTTTGTCTTTAACGCCGACCAGCGCGACAGTGACGGGGACGGCATCGGGGACGCGTGCGATCCGGATACGGACAGCGATGGCGACGGCGTGCCGGACCTGAACGACAACTGCCCATTGACTTACAATCCCGACCAGCGCGACAGCGACGGCGACGGCGTCGGGGATGCCTGCGAGACCGGCATTGACTCTGACGGCGATGGCGTGGATGACGGTGTTGATAACTGTCCGAGCGTGTTCAACCCGGACCAGCGCGACACGGATTTCGACGGGCAGGGCGACGAGTGCGACACGGATGATGATAATGACGGCGTGCCGGATGGCGTGGACAACTGCCAGTTCATCGTCAACCCGGACCAGTTGGACCGCGATCGTGATGGCATCGGTGATGCGTGCGATCCGGTAGCGAACCCCGTCTTAGGCGATCGCGTGTGGCACGATATCAACGCCGACGGGGTGCAGGATGCTGGCGAACCCGGCCTGCCCGGCGTGCGGGTCGAGCTTTATACCGACACGGGAACGCGGGTGAAAACCGCCACCACCGACGCCGGGGGCAATTACCTGTTCAGCGCGATCGATGCGGGCAGCTACTACATCCGTTTCGTGCTGCCATCGGATTACCATTTCAGCCCGGCGTTCCAGACCACCGGCGACGCCGACAGCGACCCGGACCCCGCCACCGGCCAGACCCCGGTGTTCTCCGCGCCGCTGGGCACCTTCACGCGACGCTATGACGCGGGCATGTACCGCTATGCGACGGTGGGCGACCGGGTCTGGAATGACGCCAACGCGGACGGCATCCAGAACGCAGGCGAGCCGGGGCTGGCCGGTTTCACCGTGTCGCTGCGCGATTCAGGCGGGGCGGAAGTCATCGCGACGACCACCGATGCCGCCGGGAACTACAGCTTCAACACGGTCGTGCCGGGCACGTATACGATCGCGGTCAGCCGGCCCGACGAGTACGCTTTCGGGCCACAGGACCGGGGCGCGGATGACGCGCTCGACAGCGACGTGAATGGAGACGGTGTCTCCGCGCCGTTTACGGTCGTCTCCGGCGAGGTGAACGCGACGCTTGACGCCGGGCTGTATCTCGTGAGCAGCATCGGGGACCGTGTCTGGGTTGACGTGAATGGCAACGGCGTGCAGGACGCGGGGGAACCCGGCCTGGCCGGGGTGACGGTCACGCTGTCGGATGCGGGGGGGACGCCGGTCAGCAGCACGACCAGCGACGCCGGTGGCGCGTACCGGTTTGAGCGCCTCGCACCCGGCACGTATGCCCTCGCGTTTGAAGCACCGCCGGGGTACGTCTTTACGCCGCAGGACCAGGGCGGCGACGATGCGCAAGATAGTGACGCCGCCGCAGACGGTTACGCGGGCACGATCGTGCTGCCGCAGGGCACGGACGACCTGATCCACGATGCGGGGCTGTACGTCCCCGCGCAGGTCGGGGATCGCCTGTGGCACGACCTGAACGGCGACGGTGTGCAGGATGCAGGCGAGCCGGGCGGCATTCCCGGCGCGGTGAGTGTCGAGCTTTACACCGCCGGGGGCGCGTTGGTCACGGCGACCACACCGGACGCTGACGGCGCGTACAGCATCGGCGGCATCCGGCCCGGCAGCTATACGTTGCGCGTGGTGTGGCCCGCGCTCACCGATCTGGTGATCAGCCCGCAGGATCAGGGTGGGGACGACGCCGCCGACAGCGACATCGACCCGGCGACTGGGCAGACGGCGAGCTTCACGCTGGTGTCGGGCGACGACATCACGACGCTGGACGCGGGCTGGTTCCTGCGCGCGGAGGTGAGCATCACCGCGCCGTGGGACGACCTCAACGCGGACGGCGTGCAAGACGGGGGGGATGTGTTCCTGCCGGACGGCAGCAGCACGATCACGCTCTTTGACGCCGCCGACGATAGCGTGATCTGGACCGGCACGACCGGCACCGCCAGCCCGATCGCGGTCCTGCCGGGGACGTACTACGTCACCTATACACAGCCGCCGGGTTACGTCTTCACGCAGCAAGGGGCGGACAGCCACACCGGCAGCGACGGGCGTACCCCGCCGTTCACGCTGCAATCCGGCGAGTCGATCACGCGGTCCGCCGGGGTGTACCAGCCGGTGGATATCAGCGGGCTGGTCTGGCACGACCTGGACGCCGACGGCATCCAGGCGGGCGGCGCTGAGGCCCCCTTGAGCGGCGTCACGGTCAGGCTTTCCGCCGGTGGGACGTCGCTCGAAAGCGTGATCACCGGCGCGGGCGGGACGTACCTGTTCAGCGATCTGACGCCGGGGACGACGTACACCCTTGAAGTCCTGCCGCCGCCGGATTACCTGTTCAGTCCCGCCGATCAAGGGGCGGACGATGCGCTCGACAGCGATTTTCCGGGCGGGGTGCGTAGCATCACGCCGCTGTCCGGTGACGCGCCGGACCTTGACGCGGGCCTGTACCGCAACGCGACGATCGGCGGCACGGTGTGGCATGACCTGGACGCCGACGGTATTCAGGACGGCGGCGCGGAGTCCGGGATCGCGGATGTGGGCGTTGAGCTGTACAGCGACGGCGCGGTCGTCGCGAGCACGACCAGCGCTGTGGGCGGCGCTTACAGCTTCGCGGACCTGACGCCGGGCGTGGCCTACAGCGTGGTCGTGACAGCCCCACCGGGTTACGTGTTCAGCCCGCAGGACCAGGGCGGCGACGACACGCGCGACAGCGACACGGACACCGGCGGCCAGGCCGCCCCGCTCACGCCGTTGTCGGGCGAGACGCATGATCGTGACTCCGGCCTGTACCAGCAAGCGACGGTCACGATCACCGTGTGGGAAGACTTCAACGCCGACAGCGTGCAAGACGCTGGCGACACCCCGCTGAGCGCGGTCGAGGTGGCGCTGTACCAGGATAACGGCGCGGACCCGGACACGCTGGTCGCCACGCAGCAGACCGGCGCGGACGGCAGCGCCAGCTTCGGCGGTTTGACGCCAGGGCGCGGGTATTACGTGCGTGTCACGCCACCGGCGGGCTACCGGCACAGCCCGCAGGGTGCTGACAGCGATCCCGACCCGGCGACGGGACAGACGGGCACCGTCACGCCGCTGTCCGGCGAGACCCACGTCTTCAGCGCGGGGCTGTACCGCGACGCCAGGATTAGCGGCACGGTCTGGCACGACCTGGACGCCGACGGTACTCAGAACGAATTGGCGGGCAACGAACTGGACGGTGTCACGGTGCGGCTGTGGGATGCCGCTGCCGGGATGCCGATCGCGTCGCAGACCACCGCTGGTGGTGGCAATTACAGCTTTGCGGCGGTCACGCCGGGCGGGGAGTACTACATCACGTTTGTGCCGCTGGCCGGGTACCACTTCAGCCCGCAGGACCAGGGCGACGACGACAGCGCCGACAGCGACCCGGACGCCAGCGGGCAGACGCTCACCATCGCGCCGCTGTCCGGCGCAAGCGTCGATCTGGATGCCGGGATGACGCTCCCGGTCACGGTCGGCGGGACCGTCTGGGAAGACCCGGAAGGTGACGGTATCCAGGTGGGTGGCGAGACGGGGATCGAAGGCATCGACGTGACGCTGTGGGATGCTGCGCTCACCACCGCCTACGCCACGCAGACCACCGCCGCAGACGGCAGCTACACGTTCAGCAACGTGGTGGCGGGCCGGAGTTACGTGCTCGAATTTGCGCCGGGCGCGTATGTGTTCGTCCCTGCCAGCGCGACGGATGACGCTGCCGATAGCGACGCCGATCCCGCCACCGGGCTGACCGACGCGTTTACGCCGCCCTCCGAGGCGACGTACGATTTCGACGCCGGGCTGTATGCCCCGGTGACGATCGGCGGGACCGCGTGGCACGACCTGGACGCGGACGGCGTGCAGGACGCGGGCGAGCCGGGTCAGGCCGGGGTGACCGTCGAACTGTACGCAGAGGGGACACTGCAAGCGACAACCACGAGCGACGCTTCCGGTGACTATAGCTTCACGGGATACGCGCCGGGATCGTACAGCGTGCAGTTCGCGCTGCCGGATGGCTACAGCTTCAGCCCGGCGGACCAGGGCGGCGACGACGCGCTCGACAGCGACGCCGATCCCGCGACCGGCCAGACGGATACGTTCGCGCTGCTCTCCGGCGCGACCGCCGATCGTGATGCCGGGTTCTGGACGTTGGGCGCGGTCGGCGATCGCGTGTGGGAAGACACCAACGGCAACGGGATGCAGGACGCAGGCGAGCCGGGACTTGAAGGCGTGGACGTGGCGC
The DNA here is from genome assembly GCA_964425755.1 of uncultured Anaerolineaceae bacterium. GTDB lineage: Bacteria > Chloroflexota > Anaerolineae > Aggregatilineales > Aggregatilineaceae > CAYRNY01. Next base: position 226,386 of record CAYRNY010000004.1, on the reverse strand, counting down.
TTTACGTCTACAATACGGCCACGCTCGAATGGGACAGCGTGGACACCCAGGTCACCGACGCCGACGGCCTGTACGCCTTCACCGGGCTGGACCCGGCGCAAGACTACATGCTCGACGTCGCGCTGCCGGAAGGGTACGTCTTCACGCTGCAGGACCAGGGCGACGACGACGCGCTCGATAGCGACGTGGATGCTGCCGGGCAGAGCGCCGCGTTCCGCGTGGACTCCGGCGCGACGGACACGACGCGTGATGCCGGGATGTACCTGCCGGCGGTGATCACCGGCTGGGTGTGGAACGACGCCAACGCGGACGGCGTGCAAGGCGCGTCTGAGGCCGGGCTTGAGGGCGTCAGCGTTGAGTTGTGGGAAGATGGCGCGGCGGCCCCCCTCGCCAGCGTCACGACGGGGCCGGACGGCCTGTACAGCTTCCCTGCCACGCCGGGAGTCGCGTATGTCGTGCGGGTGACCGCGCCGTCCGGGCTGCTGTTCAGCCCGGCGAACCAGGGCGACGACACGACCGACAGCGATATCGACCCTGCGACCGGGGACAGCCCGCTGATCACGGCGCAATCCGGCGGGGTGTACGTGGTCGATGCCGGGCTGTACGCGCCGGTAGGGTTCAGCGGCACGGTCTGGCACGACACGAACGCGGACGGGGTACAGGACGCGGGCGAGCCGCCGCTGCCGGCGGTCGAGGTCACGCTGTACGATGACGGTGGCTGGCCGCAGGAGTCGCAGCAAACCGATGCATCCGGCGCGTACGCGTTCGCAGGATACCCGCCCGGCAGTTACAGCATCGGCGTGACGCCGCCCGACGGTTACACGTTCAGCCCGCAGGATCAGGGTGGCGACGACGCGACCGACAGCGACGTTGATCCCGCAACCGGGACCACGCCCGAGGTTGCGCCAGCAGCAGGTGAGGTGCTGGATCAGGATGCCGGGCTGTTCACCGGCGGCACGATCGGGGACACGGTCTGGCACGACTTGAACGCGAACGGCGTGCAGGATGCGGGCGAGCCGGGTTACGCCGGGGTGCAGATCGCGCTTTACGACGACACGCTGACGACGCAGATCGCCACGACAACCAGCGATGCCGGTGGCGCGTACCAGTTCACCGTCGACCCGGGCAGTTACCGGATCGTGGTGACGGCCCCGGCAGGCGCGACGTTCAGCCCGGCGGACCAGGGTGGCGACGACACGCGCGACAGCGACGTCGACTCCAGCGGCACCGGCCCCAGCGTCACAGTTCTGTCGGCTGCGGATAACCCGCACGTGGACGTGGGGCTGTGGGAAAACGCGGCGATCACGTTGCAAGGTCCCTGGGAAGACATGAACGCGGACGGCGCGCGCGACGCGGGCGACTCCGCGCTGCCGAATGGCAGCAGCACGATCACGCTTTACCGTGCCAGCGACGATAGCGTCGTGCAGAGCGATACGCAGACCTTCACCGCCAGCGTGCCGCCCGACACGTATTACGCGACGTACTCCCAGCCGGCAGGTTACGAGTTCACCACGCCGGGCGCGGACAGCGACGTTGACACCGGTGGCACTGTCGCGGCGTTCACCGTCGGCTCGGCGGACGCGGTCACGCTATCCGCCGGGGTGTGGCAGTACTACACGTTCAGCGGCCTGATCTGGCAGGATGATGACGCGAACGGGCGGCAAGGCGGCGCGGAACCGGGGCTGGACGGGGTGACGGTCACGGCGTGGAACGGCGATACACCGGTGGGGTCCACCACGTCAGCCGGTGGTGGCGGCTACACGCTGGATGTCGCGCCCGGCCCGGCGTACCGGCTGGTTGTGACGCTGCTGGCGGGATACAGCTTCAGCCCGCAGGATGCCGCGAACGACAACATCGACAGTGACGTTGATCCGGCCACCGGCGAGACAACGCCGGTCACGGCGACATCCGGCGGCACGATCACCTACGACGCGGGTATGTTCCCCGACGCTGACGGCGATGGCGTGCCGGACGCAAGCGACAACTGCCCCGACACGCCCAATCCGGACCAGGCCGACTCCGATGGTGACGGGATCGGCGACGCGTGCGACGCATAGATAGAAGGTCCGGACGCGAACCATTAGCCTCTGGCCCGTAGACGAAAAAACCCGCCATCCCAGGTGATCCAGGATGGCGGGTTACGTTCTTGCTTATCGTCGTGGCAGGCGTGGTTTATTCGAGTTCGCCGTCGCCGCCCTCAAGCTCGCCGTCGCCGCCCTCGAGTTCGCCATCACCACCTTCAAGCTCGCCATCACCGCCCTCGAGTTCGCCATCGCCGCCCTCGAGTTCGCCGTCGCCGCCCTCGAGTTCACCGTCGCCGCCCTCAAGCTCGCCATCACCACCTTCAAGTTCACCGTCACCACCCAGGCTGCCCGGGAACCCGGCGCGCGGATCGTCCTTGCCGAACGGGGTTCGCCCGCCCGGACCGCGCACGACGGTTTCGATGTCCAGCACGCCCAGGTCGATCAGGATGGTGCTGTCCACCGCTTCGCCGCTCGCCAGGCTGACCGAGGCTTCAACCCCGGCCCCGCCGATCCACCAGCCGACCGGCAGCACGATGGCGCGCAGGCGGCCCTGGTTCAGCGCGGCGAGCGCGTCATCGCTGGCGTCAAAGCTGACGACCGCGATCCCGCTTTGTCGCGTGATGATCGTGCTCTCGATCGCGGGCAGCGTCAGCGCTTCGTTGATCGCCAGCACACCGGCGATATCCTGTTCCCGCAGCAGTGCAGAGAACGCCTCAATGAACGCGTCACGGTCCATGTCCGCGCTCTCGAACGGCACCACGTCCAGGCCGGTGCATTCGTCCGCGACGTAGCTGGTCAAGCCTTCACTGCGTTGCTGCGCGACCGCGTCATCCGCCGCGCCGAGCAACGCGACTACCGTGCCCGCACCGTCAAGCGCGCTGCACAGCACGCTGCCGGCCAACTGGCCGCCCTGTACCTCGTCCGCCGCGACCGTCACCGCGACCTCGGCATCCAGCAGCGCGGCGCTGACGTGCGCGCCCGCCAGGACAACCGGCACCGCGGCGTCGTTCGCCAGCGCGATCGCGGCGCGGCTGGCGTCCATATCCACCGGGCTGATCACCAGCGCGTCAATGCCCGTGTCCAGCAGTTCCTGGACGTTCGCCAGTTCGGTTGCGATATCGCCTTCTGCCGACGTCACCACCAGATCGACGGTCAGTTCATCGGCGGCGGCCTGGGCGCCGTTGGTCATGCCCGCGTAAAAGGGGTCTTCTAGCGAGGGCACGGAGAGGCCAACCGTCACGGTCTCCGCGGCACGGGCCGGTGCGGCGGGCAGCAGCGGGACTGCCGCAAGCATCAGGACAACAATAAGCAATGCGTTAAGTCGGTTGCGATGCATGTTTTACTCCTTGAATAAGTGACTGAAACGGATTGAGTGCAACGGTCGCTTTACCGTTTTGTCGATGAAGAGTTGATATGCGCGTCGCGTTGGATGCGCATTTTTACGACTCTATGATAATTCAAGCGCTAACCGTTCTACAATATGTCAGCGGTTTTATTGATAAGAATTAACAATTATGAATTTTGTGTGAAAGGGTTGCGTAAGGCGCAGCGATCATTACCAGGGCGGCGTACCTGACTGCTGTACGTCGCCCTGGTGGATGGTAGCAACTGCGCGCGCGGCTAACCCGGCTCGCCGCCTGTGGGGACGTTGCCCGCCGCGTCGCACGGTGGTTCGATGCGATACTGGTCGCGCTGGCGGCATGTCAGTTCCGGCACGTGCCGGTTTGTGTAGGCCCATTCGATCAACTCGTCTAGGCGCATGGGGGTGATGTCCCACAGGCGCAGGATCGTATCCGGCCCCCCGGTGAGCATGGCCCCGGCACCCGGCGTGATGCTCACCGACTCGACCGCCGAGTCGACCGTGACTTGATGTACCGGCAGGCCGGTCGCCACGTCCCACACGCGGATCGTGCGATCCTCACCGTAGCTGACAACCTGCGACCCGTCCGGCGTGAAGTACGCGTCCTTGACCGATGCGGTGTGCTCTTCCAGGCGCTGCACGACCTCGCCCGTCGCCATGTCCCAGATCAGGATCATGCTGTCTTTCGAGCTGGTCAGGAACGTCGCGCCGTCCGGGCTGAAGCGCACGGCGGTGACCCCGCTGCCATGCGCGGCCCCGGAATCCCAGGCCGGTTCCCACGCGTCGACATCGTCCGCGGACGTGTCCCACAGGATCGCGCGCGGATCGGCGTTGTCGCCGCCGGAGAGCAGCCGCGTGCCGTCCGCGTTGAACGCCAGCGTCTCGACCCAGTCGCCGTACACGTCGCTGATCTGGCGCAGTAGCTCGCCGGATTCGAGGTCCCAGATGATGATCGTCTCGTCCTTCGAGCCGGTCACAAGGTACTGCCCGCCGGGGTGGAAGGCCGCCGACTGGATCTCTTCGGTGTGCCCGAACATCTCCCGCACGATCTCGCCCGTTTCGATATCCCACAGCCACAGCGGGTTATCGTCTGACGACGTGGCGTCGGATTCGCGGGCGTCGCTGGAGAGCGCGTATTGCCCGTCGGGGCTGAAGATCAGCACGCTGGTGTAGTCTTCGTGTTGGTCGAACTGCCCGATTTGCTCGCCGGTCGCCAGGTCCCAATGCCGCACGGTCGTATCGTAGCTACCGGAGAGCGCGGTCTGCCCGTCAGGGCTGATCACCACGTCCTGAATCTGGTCGACGTGGCCCATAAAGCGGCGTATCTCCGCGCCGTTACGCACATCCCACAGCCGCAGCGTGCCGTCGCCGGACGCTGAGAGGATGTGCTGCTCGTCCGGGCTGAAGGTCGCTTCCTCGACGAAGTTGGCGTGCCCGCCGTAGTAGAACACCTCTTGCAGCGTGTCCAGATTCCACAGCCGTACACTGTTGTCGTCCGAACTGCTGAGCAGCAGCCGCCCGGACGAGTCGAACTGCACGGTCTTGATCCAGTCGTCGCGTGACGCGTCGAGCAGCGTGATCTGGCTGCAATCGGCGGCGTCCCACAGGCGGATCGTCGCGTCCGGCCCGCCGCCGGAGACAACGCGCGTCCCGTCCGGGCTGATGTCCACGCTGGATATCTTGTCGGTGTGTCCTTCGAACACGCACAGCGGTTCGCGTGCCGCCAGGTCCCACTTGATCAGCGTGCCGTCGTAGGACGCCGATACGGCCCACTCAGCGCGGGGATCGATCGCCACTTCGCGGATGCGCTCAGAATGGCCTTCCTGTACATCCTCGGTTTCCGGGTCATCGAGCGGGAACTGGTAGACGAGCGCGCCGGCGGTTGCTTCCTGCGTGGTGTCCCAGATGATCATGCTGTAATCGTCAGAAGCGGTGAGCACTCGCGTCGGGTCGTCCGGGAAGAGCACCAGGTCGCGCACGTCGTCCGTGTGGCCGGGCGCGCCGGTTTCCGCGTCGCCGGGGCCATAGACGTTCAGCGCCGTCCCGGATTCGACGTCCCACACGATCAGGCGTCCGTCTGTGGCACCGGAGACCAGGCGCGTCCCGTCCGGGGTGAAGCGCACCACGCGCAGGTAGCCGGTGTGCCCTTCGACGATGTCGTCGGTTTCGGGGTCGTCCGGCGGGAACACGCGCACCTGTTCGTAGGCGGTCATATCCCACAGCACGATCTTGTTGCCCAGGTCGCCTGCTGCCGCGTACTGTCCATCCGGGCTGTAGTCCACCGTCGTGACGATCGGCCCCTGGTTGAGCACGGCGCGCGTGCCGGGGGTCAGCGCGGCCTGGGCCAGGATGAAGCGCGATTCATTCGGCGGATCGGGGATCTCGTTGGCGTGGATCGCCAGCGCGATCGCCAGCGCCGTGTTCTGCTGGATGAACTCGGATTGCGCGCTGGCCGCCAGCCGCAGGCTCTCGGATATCTCGGCGCTGCGTTCGGCGATCGTGCGCTGGTCTTCGGCCTCGTTACGCGCGTTATTGGCGATCAGCGCCAGCGCAATGCCGATCACGGCGGCGATCGCCATCACCGCCGCCAGCGCGCGCAGGACGTTTTGGGCGCGCCGTTCGAGCGCGGCTTCGCGTTCCTGGCGGGCGCGTTCTTCCGCTGCTTGCCGCTCGCGTTCTTCGACGCTGGCCTGAATATAGTCGCGCTCTTCCTGCGTCAGCGCGATCATGCCGCGATCGCGCAGCCCTTCAAACTGCTGCAGCCGCATCCCGGACGCGAGGAAGCTCGGGTCGCGCTGCTGGCGGTCCCACTCTTCATACGCGGTCGCCAGCCGCCGCTGGAGCAGGATATCCTCGCGGTTGTCGTCGAGCCACGCCCGCAGCCGGTCCCACTCGCGGATCAGCGCTTCATGCGCGACGGCGACCGTCGGCGTGCGCGTTTCGGGATCGCGGTCGAAGGTCAGCAGGCGGTACTTGCCCAGCAGGTCCAGCAGTTCGTTGATCACGTCCTCATCTTCGGACAGCGAAAACAGCTCGGTGATCAGCACGCGCCGCCGCGTGTCCTCGGCCCCTTCGTGCACCGCCACCAGCCGCAGGAAGATCTGGCGCATCGCGGCCTGCCCTTCCGGCCCGGTCGCCTGGTAGAGTTCTTCGGCGCGGCGGGCCAAAGCGCCCAGCACGCCCCCGCTGGCTTGATAGGCTTCCAGCGTCAGGACGTTGCCCTCGCGCCGTTCGAAGACTTCCGTCAGCGCGTACTGCATCAACGGCAGCGCGCCCGGTTGCTCGGCGATATCCGCGACGATCGCCGCGACAAGCCCGGTTTCCACCGTCACGCCGACACGCTCCGCTGGCCCGATAATCGCCGCGCGCATATCGTCCGGCGATAGCGGTAGCACGACCTCGTTACGCGTCCGTACCAGCTCGCCGAACTCAGGATAGAGCAGCGGGCGGTCGTAGTAGTCCGCGCGCATCGTGATGATCACGCGCAGGCGGCTGTCGGGATCGGTGGTCGCGGTGCGCAGGCTGTTGAGGAACAGCGCGCGTTCATCTTCGCGCCCGGTCATGGTGAAGACCTCTTCGAACTGGTCGATCACCAGCACCAGCTCGCTGTCGTCGTCCAGCAGGATCGCGTCCACCGCCTCAAGCAGGCCGCGCTCGTCCGCGCGCAGCCGGTCGCCCAACGCGTCCGGCGCGTCGATCGCGACGCCCAGCAGCGCGTTCGTGAGTTCCTGGAACGGGTCCGCGCCGGGGACCATGTCGACCACGAACCAGCGGTCGGAGCCGGGCAGCGCCCCGCGCCGCAGCGCCGGGATCACGCCCGCGCGGACCACGCTCGATTTGCCGCTGCCGCTGGGGCCGATCACGGCCAGGAAGCGCGAGAGGTCGCCGTCCGTCGCGCGCAGCCGGTCCAGCAGGCGCTCGATCAGTGTGTCACGCCCGAAGAAATCGTCGGCGTCGGCTTCCTGGAACGCCTGCAAGCCCTTGTACGGGTTGGTGATCGCCTCGTCAGACACGATGATCAGGGTGGACGGGGTCAGCGGCTTGGTGATCACCAGCATGTCGTCCACATCATCATCGTCGCTGCCGGTGGCCTGCGGGCGCGCGGTCGCGGGTTCGGCAGTGTCCGCTGCGCCCTGGATCGCGCGGCGGAAGTCCACCGCCAGGTTGATCGCGCTGTCGTGGCGGCTGGCGGGGTCTTTGGCGGTCGCGCGCTGGATCACTTCGTCCACTGTCTGCGGCAGGTCGGGACGATAATCCAGGACGGACGGGATCGGCTCGTTGATGTGCTTGAGCAGAATCCCCGTCAAGCCCTGCTCCCCTTTGAACGGCGGCTGCCCCGCGAGCATCTCAAACAACACGATCCCCAGGCTGTAGAGATCGGTCTGGGGCGAGATGCCCTTACTTTGGGCCTGTTCCGGCGCGAGGTAAAACGGCGAGCCGGTCAAGCCTTCATCGCGTGTTTTGCGGCCCTCGTCGCCGTAAGCCGCGTCGCGCAGGTCTTTCGCAATCCCGAAGTCAGCCAGGTAAGCGTTGCCTTCCTCGTCGAACAGGATGTTGTCGGGCTTGATGTCGCGGTGTACCACACCGCGCCGGTGTGCAGTTGCCAGCGCCGCCGCTACCTGGTCCAGCACGCGCAGCGTGACGTCGTTGCTCACCGGCCCGGCTTTGAGCATCTGCCGCAGGCTGCCGCCACGCAGCCAGCGCATGATCAGGTACGCGCCGTTTGGCTCGCGCCAGTAGTCGTACAGCGAGACGATGTGAAGATGCTCCAACCGCGCGACAAGTTGCGCTTCAAACTCGAAGCGGCGCACAAAATCAGGATGGTTGGCGTACTCGGGCAAGATGATTTTCATCGCCACATCGCGCTTGAGCACCGGCTGGTGCGCGCGGTACACGGCCCCGAACCCCCCCGCGCCGATCAATTCGTGCAGTTTGTACCCTTTTACCGTCTGTCCACTTAAATCATTCATGCGGTGTATCCTTTTGACGCGTCGTTGCGCCGTTCCGTCTGACGTGCATCGTCGTGCCGGGCGTGAATTTCTTTTCCGGGCGTTGCCAGCGTATAGTATCGGGGTAAATCGTGTTTGCCGCAACGTCACGGGGACGCAGAACGGCGCGAATGCCTCAACCGGGCACCATACCCGGACGATTTGTCCAGCGCCCCTGTTTGTGGCACGATCAGCCGTACCGGTCATGCCGGCAGCGCGAGATGTCTCGCGCACCGGCAAGCGGTAATCAATAACTATTCTTCTTAAACTAAGGAGTGCAAGATTAAATGGACCCGGCGACTTCCCTGTCCAAGCTAGAGTTGTTTTTCCGCCCGCGCGGGGTGGCGGTGATCGGCGCGTCCCGCGATCCGCAGAAACTGGGGCACGGCGTGGTGCGCAACCTCGTGAATTACGGGTACGACGGGCCGATCTACCCGATCAACCCGCACGCCGCCACGATCCTGGATCGCAAAGCGTACCCCAGCGTGAGCGAAGCGCCCGACCCGCTCGACCTCGCCGTGCTGATCGTCCCGGCCCCGAAGGTGCCCGCCGAATTGCGGGCCTGCGGCGAGCGCGGCATCCCGGCGGCGATCATTATCAGCGGCGGGTTCCGCGAGATCGGGCCGGAAGGGGAAGCCCGCGAAGCCGAGATCAAGCGCGTCGCGGCGCAGTACGGCATCCGGCTGCTGGGGCCGAATGGCATCGGCTCGATCGACACCCACACGCCGCTGAACACGACCTTCGTCAAGGGCATGCCCGCGCGCGGTAACATCGCGTTTTTGTCGCAGTCCGGCGCGGTCTGCGCCGCCGTGATCGACTGGGCGCGCGGTGCGGGGGTGGGCTTCAGCCGCCTGGTGAGCCTGGGCAACCAGGCGGACGCCAACGAAGCCGAGATGTTGAGCGTGATCGGGCGGGATATCGACACGCGCGTGATCACGCTGTACATGGAGGGCGTCTCGGACGGGACGGCGTTTGTGCAGGCCGCATCCGAGGTCGCGCAGCGGACGCCGGTCGTCACGCTCAAGGTAGGGCGTGGCAGTGGCGCGGCGCGCGCGGTCGCCAGCCACACCGGGGCGCTGGCAGGGCGCGAAGAGGCGTATGATGCCGCGTTCCGGCGCGCGGGGGTGTTGCGCGCCCGCACGATGGAAGAATTGTTCGACTGGGGCCGGGCGCTGGCGTGGCAGCCGCTGCCAAAAGGCAACCGCGTCGCGATCCTGACCAACTCCGGCGGGCCGGGGATTCTGGCGGTCGATGCGCTGGAAGCGGCGGGGATGCAGCTCGCCCCGCTGACCGACGCCACGCGCGACTACATCCGCCAGCGCGTGCCCCCGGCGGCGAGCGTCAACAACCCGGTGGACATCCTCGCCGGGCCGGGACCGGCGACCTACGCGCTGTGCCTGGACGCGCTGCTCACGGACGAGACCGTCGACGCCGTCGTCGCGATCACCGCGTCGCAGGACTGGTTCGCGCCGTCCAGCCTGGCCGAGGTGATCGGCGAGTTCACCGGGCGCGGCAAGCCGATCCTGGCCGTGATCATGGGCCTGGCCTCGGTCAGTGATGCCACCGCCGTGTTGCACCGCCGCCGCATCCCGAATTTCGCGTTTCCGGAGCGCGTGGGCAGCACGCTGGCCGCGATGTGGCAGCGGCGGCAGTGGCTCGAAGCGCAGCAGGACCGCGACGCGTACACTGCGCCGGACGGCTGCGATCCCGGGGCCGCGCGCGCCGTGATCGCTGGATCGGGTGGCGGCTGGCTCTTGCCGGAGCAGGTCGACCGCTTGCTGTCAGCTTACGGTATCCGCGTGCCGGGGGCGGGACTCGCGCCGGATGTGAAGGCCGCGCTGGCGATCGCCGACGATGTCGGTTACCCGGTCGTGCTCAAGCTGGCGGCGGAAGACGTGGTGCACAAGAGCGATATCGGCGGCGTGATGCTGGACATCAAGGGGCCGGACGACCTGCGGGCCGCGTTCGAGACGCTGATGCAACGCGCGCGCAAGGCCGTAGCCGGCGCGACGATCGCAGGGGTCTTTGTCCAGCGCATGATCCCGCCCGGCCTGGACCTGATCGCCGGCACGGTGCGCGACCCGCAGTTCGGGCCGCTGGTGATGGTCGGCAGCGGCGGCACGCAGGTGGAGCTATTGAAAGACGTGACGTTTGAACTCGCGCCGCTGACGCGTGCCCAGGCCAGCGCGATGCTCGACCGCACAACTGCCGGGACGCTGCTGGGCGGCTATCGCGGCGCGCCCCCGGCGGATCGCGCGGCGGTAGTCGATGCGATCGTGCGGCTGGCGCAACTGGTCCACGATCACCCGCCGATCGCAGAGATCGAGATCAACCCGCTGATGGTGATGGAGCGCGGTTCCGGCGCGTGGGCGGTCGATGCGCGGGCGCGGATCGCGATGTGAGGCGCGCTAGTCGCCCATGTGGCGGATGTAGCGCGGGCTGGCGAGCAACAACCCCAGTCCGACCCCGGTATACACAACGGCGAGGTACAGGCGCGGGATCGCGGTGTGGCGCAGCGCGATCCCCAGCCCCATCATGCACGCGATGACAACGTACATCGCCGGGGGCTGGAATGCGAGAATGCTCTCGCGCTCGCGCAGGCGCCGGATGCGCTTGATGTTCCGGTCGGCGATCCACGCGAACTTGAAGCGGTAGATGATCACGCCGCCGGTCAGCCCTACCAGCTCCCAGGGGACCGCGCCCAGCCCGGCGGCCAGGTACCATTCCGCTGCCCGCACGCATAACATAGTCCCTGCCGCTGCCCACAGGATCGCCGCCATCAGGAACAGCCAGCGTCGCCGCACGGTGGGGGTGTAATGTTCCAATACGGCCATCAATAACACCTGTCGAAGGATGCATTAGTCAATAGTTATTGAAGTATACCTGATTTAGATTGTTGCACACCATGACAAAGATCAAGTGCGGGCAAGCGCGTCACGCGCCATGCAAGGCCGCCCCGGCATGGCGCGTGTGGTTCGTGTTTGTCCGTGCGTGCGCCTGGGGGTTAGAACGCCAGGATCGTCTGCGTGCCGTAGATGAACAGCAGCACCCCCGCGACGACGCCTACCCAGGCCAGGCCGCGCCGGAAGACGTTGAAGCGCTCCACGTCGGTGATCACCATGTAGGCCCCGGTCAGGGCATGCATCAGCACGACGAACAGAAACGCGATATCGATCGCCTTCCACAGCGGCTGGTCGAGCCGTTCCAGCACGCGGTCCACGTCGATGTGGCCCGGCGGGTAATGCACCACGACCATGTGTAACGTCAGGAACACCACCAGCGCGATCGCGCTGATACGTTGCATCAGGAAAATACGCATGATTGGTCGGCCCCCTCACTCCAGCGCGAACAGCAGGATCGGCAGCCCGCCGGCGATCGTCACGATCACCGACACGACTAACGCGGCGTAAAACAGGCTCTTGCGATATTCGGTCACGTCCAGGTAATGCACGATCAGCAACCGGATGCCGTCGACGCCGTGATACACCACTGCCGCCAGCAAGCCGATCTCCAGCAGGCGAAATACCGGCTGGCCCAGAAAGTCCATGCGGTCGTTAAACGTCTCCGCCCCGCTGTTGATGCCGCCGATCACCCACATGTGCAGCAGCAGGTAAATCACCAGCGCGACCCCGGTCACGCGGCGCAGCAAGAACGAGATAAATCCCGTACTGCGATACATACGTTTCAAGCTCCTTTCAACGCAACAAACAATAATTTAGACCTCGCGCACCGGCTGGTCGAGCGCGCGCTGCCGTTCGCGGCGCGCGGCTTCGTAGGCTTGCCGTTTGAGCGCCAGCTTGCGCAATGTCTCGATCGCGGCGGTCGGGTTGAGGCCCTTCGGGCAGGCGTCGATGCAGTTAAAGATCGTGTGGCAGCGGTACACCCCGTCGTCGCCGTCGAGATCGCTCAGGCGCTCCCCTGGGGCCGCGTCGCGTGGGTCCAGCACGCGCATGAACGCTTTCAGCAGGGCGTGCGGCCCGATGTAACGCTTGGTCATGGCGATCACCTGGCACGCGGAATAACACGCGCCGCACATGATGCAGTGTTCGGCGTTCTGCAGCGCTTCGACTTCCTCGCGGCTCATGCGGAACTCTTTCTCCGGCACGTTTTCCGGCGGGATCAGCCAGGGCTTGACGCGTTCGTACTGCTCCCAGAAGCTCGTGCGGTCCACAACCAGGTCTTTGATCACCGGCAGGTACGGCAGCGGGCGGATCGTGACGTGGCCCCGCCGATCCACGAAGTCCGCCAGCGGCGCGTCGCAGACCAGCATGTTATGGCCGTTGACGTTCATCGCGCAGCTTCCACAGATCGCGTGGCGGCACGAGCGCCGGAAGGTCACGCTGCCGTCGTGGTCCTCTTTGATCTCGTGCAGCGCGTCCAGGATCGTCTTACCCTGCGTTGCAACGATGGAGAATTCCTGTAGATATGGCTTGCGGTCCACATCCGGGTTGAAGCGCTGGATGCGGATCGTCACCTGTGGTGTAGCCCCGTTCGTGCTCATAAGTCGTACGTTCCTCCAAAGATGTTTTCAGTTGCCAGCTCAACGTTCTCAGATCAGGCGAATGGTGGGTGTTCTGCGAACTGAAAACTGATCACTGCCAACGCTAATATTTGCGTTCCTGGGGCGGGTACTTCTCCCAGTCGATCGTCACGTCGCGATAGCTGATCGCGGGCGTGCCGTCGGCGGATTTGTGCGCCACCGTGTGTTTGATCCAGTGCTCGTCGTCGCGTTGGGGATAGTCGGTGCGGGAGTGCGCGCCCCGGCTTTCCGTGCGGTTCAGGGCGCTGGCGACGATCACCTCGCTGAACGCGAGCAGATTTTCGGTTTCGATCGCGCCCAGCAGGTCGGTATTGAAGCGCGAGCTCTTGTCCATCACACGCGCGTGCTCGAACCGCGCCTGCAGGCGTTTGACGTCCTGCAGCGCCTGGCGCAGCCGGGCATCGTCGCGGAAGATGCCGGCGTTGAGCGTCATCGTTTCTTTCAGCTCACGCGCGATCTTGGCCCAGTTTTCGCCGCCACCGTCCGGCGGGTCGCTGGTCAGGCGCGTGATGCGGGCGCGCGAACGCGCCAGCGGATCGCCTTCTACCGGCTGTAGCGGGGCACCCCCCTGCACGAATTCCGCGATCGCGCGGCCCGCGCGCCGCCCGAAAACCGACGCGCCGAGCAGGCTGTTGGTCCCCAGGCGGTTCGCGCCGTGCACGCTGATGCAGGCGCATTCCCCGGCGGCGTAGAAGCCGGTGACCGGTGTGCCTTCCGCGTCCGCGATCACCTGCCCGTTTACCGTCGCGGGGATGCCGCCCATGCTGTAGTGCGCGGTGGGCTGGATCGGCACGGGCGCGTCGATGATATCCACGCCTGCAAACTTGAGCGCGATGTCGCGCACCTGCGGCAGGCGCTCGTAGATCTTCTCGCGGCCCAGGTGCGTCATGTCCAGGTAGATGCCCTGGCCGTCTTCCTCGACGCCGCGCCCTTCGTCGATCTCGGTCTGTTCGGAACGGCTGACCAGGTCGCGCGGGGCGAGTTCCATCTTGTCCGGTGCGTATCTTTCCATGAAGCGCTCGCCGTTCGCGTTGACGAGATAACCGCCCTCGCCGCGACAGGCCTCGCTCATCAGGATGCCGTGCCGGTACAGCCCGGTGGGGTGGAACTGCACAAACTCCATATCCATCAACGGCACACCCGCGTTGTAGGCGATCGCCACGCCGTCGCCCGTGTTGGCGGTCGCGTTGGACGTGATCTTCCACGCGCGCCCGTAGCCGCCGGTGCCGAACATGACCGCCTTGGCGCGCATCAGGTGCAGCTCGCCTGTCTGGACGTTTATCGCGACCACGCCTTTGCAGACGTTGTCCTCGACGATCAGATCGAGCGCGAACCACTCGGCGTAGAATTTCACGCCGTTCTTGAGGGCTTGCTCATGGATGGTGTGCAGCAGCACGTGGCCGGTCCAGTCGGCGGCGTAGTTGGCGCGGGGGGCGCTGTGCCCGCCGAAGCGCCGCTGGGCGATGCGTCCGTCCGGCGTGCGGCTGAAGACACAGCCCATGTGCTCGTAGGTGTACACGATATCGATCGCGTCCTTGACCATGATCTCGATCGCGTCCTGGTCGCCCAGCCAGTCCGACCCCTTGATCGTGTCGAACATGTGCAGCTCCCAGCTATCAACCGGCTCTTCGTCCGGGGGAAGCTGCTCCAGCGGGCCGCGTGGTCCCGTATCCGCGACCGGGCGCACGTTGTTCAGCGCCGCCGCGATGCCGCCCTGCGCTGCGCCGCTGTGCGAACGCAGCGGGTGCAGCTTGGAGAGCACGCCGATATCGGTTACACCGTGCTGGCTGGCGGTCATGGCGGCCCATGTGCCGGCCAATCCGGCCCCGACGACGATCACGTCGTGGGTGATAGGGTGCGTTTCGGACATAAAACACTCCTCATAAACACCAGTTGCCAAAACTTAAACGTGATTTTTTGGGGCGCGGAGGTGTCAACATGGTCGGGCAATCACGTGCGCCGCGCCCGTTGCTAAGGGACGAATCCCCCGGACAGAGAGCGAGTCAAACTGGCGGAAGGGCGCCTGCATTTGTGCGTTGTGTGCTGTCTGGCGGCCCTCATCGACGTGTTTCAGTGTAGCACTGCTTGGCCGTTTGCCGATAGTGTGGTACGGCATATTTTGCGGGGAGGACTATACCCCCCGCACACAAAAAAAAGACGGTCCCTGAGCCAAGGGACCGTCCAGCAACGGAGATAAGCGGAGGGTTATCTCACGCAAGCATGTGTAGGGTGTCAGGCGGACATCGGTTCCGCCACTGAGGTGTAGACCTCGAACTGCGGCGGTTGTTCCATGTGCTTCTTGACCGCGCATAGTTCCGCCGCGCGGATCACCGCGTCCTTATACTTCTCCGGGAAGTCTTGCGGTACTTTGATGTCCAGTTCGATCTTCTCGATCATGCGCGTGAACGGGTTGGAGTGCATGCGCTGCACGATCTTGATATCGTCGGTAGGCAGCCCGCGCTGCTTGCAGAAGCTCAGGACGTAAATGCCCGCGCACGTCCCAATCGAGGCCAGGAACAGCCCGAACGGGGCCGGGGCCGACCCGTCCTGATTCGTTTCGACAACCATGTCGCCCATGATGGCGTCAACCTGCAACCCACCGGGAAAGACGATTTCCATTTCCATTAGCTCACTATCCCTCTCGTGTCTCAATGTCACGGTTTTGGTGCATCACATGGTTTAGATGCAGCAGGATGCAAAAGGATGCACGTCAATTCTGATCGCTTGTGCATCCTTGCGAGGGTGGTGTGGTTGTGCCGGGTGCGGCGAGCGTGCGCTCAGGCGTTCAGGCCGCGCGAACCATCCCCTCGCCGCCACTCGAACCGTTCCCCACAGCGCAAGGTCGCGTAAGGCAGCCCGGCGGCGTCGGCGCGGCGTGTGAACTCGCTGACGTCGACCGTGTTGAACGTGAACATGTCGTAATGGTGCGGGATCACCAGGCGCGGGGTGATCGTCCCGGCCAGGTCGACGGCGTCCTGCGCGCTCATGTTCGGCGGCACGTTCAGTGCGGCCAGGCGCGCGCTCGTGCCGTTGATCGGCAGGAAGGCGATATCGAGATCGAACTGCCGTAACCGGTCGGCCAGCCCGTCATAGAGCACCGTGTCGCCGCTGTGATACAGCGTCAGACCGTCAACCTCGAACACGAAGCCCAGAAACGGGTAGCCGGTCGCCTCGCTGTAATCCAGGTCTGGATGTGCCGAGGGCAGGCTGTGCACCGTGATCGGCCCGGCCTGGATCGTCTCGTCGCCGCGCGTGGGCACGAGTCGCGCCCGGTCCAGCCCGAGCGACACGGCATGCTCGACCAGCGCGGCGGGCAGCACCAGCCGGGCCTGCGGCGACGCGGCGAAGAGGTCCGGCAGCGTGCCGGGGTCGAGATGGTCCGAGTGTTTGTGGCTGGCGAACACCCAGGTCGCGTTGGTGATGTCGCCCCCGCGCAAGGGCGCGGCGGTCATGCGGATGTGCGGCTTGGCGGTGTCGGCGTATTTCGCCGTCAGGTGTTCGGAGAGGTACAGGTCGACGTAAAACAGCGCCGACGCCGTCTTGATCGCGTAACCGCTCTGCCCCAGCCACCATAACATGACCTCGTCTGGGGCGGGTTGTGCGGACGCGATATCGTTGAGTAGCGCGATCCCTGTCTGCGCGGGCTGGATCATACGACACCTCCTGTGCGTTGTGCTAAACTAGCCGTGACACCACCGGCGGCGGTCCGGCCAGGGATTATGCCAGATATCAGGATCGAGTCAAACCGTCAGCGAGACTTCAGGAGAGCGAATATGCCGAATGACACACCGCTTTTACCGACCAGCGTGATCGGTTCGTACGCGTGGCCGGGCTGGTTGCAGGTCGCGCTGGACGCAGCCAGGCGCGGCGAGATGGGGCCGGACGATCTGGTCGAGACACAGAACGACGCGGTCGATATCGCGCTGCGCGACCAGGAAGATGCAGGCGTGGATATCATCACCGATGGCGAGATGCGGCGCGTCGGGTTTTTCACGGCGGAGTTCTACGGCCACATGACCGGCCTGCACGAGCTGCCGCCGCGTCGCAAACTGGGGGCCGGCGCGCACGACCAGCGCGAAAGCTACGAGGCCGTTGATCCAATCACCGCGCCGGAGGGGCTGGGGCTGGTGGCCGAATACGAATACGTGCGCACCCGCACGCAGACCCCGCTCAAGGTGCCCTGCCCGGGGCCGTTCACGCTGGCCGGGCGCATCAAGCCGGGGGGCGTGTACAAGGATCGCATCGAGGTAGCCTACGCGCTGTCGGCGATCATCAACCGCGAGCTCAAAGCGCTGGTCGCCGCCGGTGCGACGTTCATCCAGCTTGACGAGCCGTCCTACGCGGTGCACGCCCGCAAGAATGAGCCGGAAGAATTCGTGCGCCTGTTTAACCAGACCGTCGCCGGAGTCGACGCGAAGATCAGCCTGCACCTGTGCTTCGGTAATTACCTGGGACGTCCGGTCGCCAAACGGACCTACCGGCCCCTCTTCCCGCACATTCTCGACACGCACACCGACCAGTTGGCGCTGGAATTCGCCAACCGCGAGCTGGCCGAGATCGAGCTATGGCAGGAGTTTCCCAGCGACAAAGAGCTGGCCGCGGGGGTGATCGACGTGAAGAACTATTACGTCGAGACGCCCGACGACGTGGCCGAGCGCATCCGCCGCGTGCTGGAATACGTCGCGCCGGAAAAGCTGACGCTCACCCCGGATTGCGGCTTCAGCCAGACGGCGCGTTGGGCCGCGCGCGCCAAGCTCAAGGCGCTGGTGGCGGGCACGCGGATCGTGCGGCAGGAGCTATCTGGCGGCGGGTAAATCCGCCCGCGCCCGGCTTGTGCTAGTCCCTGCCGCGCGGCGCGAGCAGAATAATGTGCACTTCGCCCGGCCCGTGCACGCCGCGAACGGGAATGTTGGCGATATCCCCGGTGCGGCTGGGGCCGCTGATCACCACGCTGGCGCTCGCCGAACGAATGCGCTGAAAGCCGCTTTCGCGCTGCGCCGCGATCCACGTGTCCAGGTCCGGCACGATCTGGCCGGTGGTGATGGCGGCAACGTGGACCGGCGGCAACAATGACACCTGGCGCGGCTTGCCCGGCCCGGTCACCAGCAGCAGGCTACCCGTCCCGGCTAGCGCGGCATCCGCGCCGGTCAGCCCCACGCGCGCCGTCTCCGCGCCGGGGACGACCCGAACCCCGGCATCTGCCAGCGCGTCCGCCAGCCCCGGCAGCGGGATGTGCGCGAAGGCCCAGCTCTGGATTGCTGTGTCCGGGGCGATCAATTGCAGGATGTGTGCGATCGCCTGTTCCGGAGTCGTGACGCGCGTCACGGCGCAGCCCAGCGCTTCCGCCTCGCGGATGAAGCGTGCTTCCAGCGCGGTGGGGGCCGAATCGTGCACGGGGACCATGTGCCGCCGCCCGGTGACGGGATCGAGTCCCTCGAAGGGCGTGCGCGCGGCGCGCAGCCGGCGCAAGATGTTATCGCGACTGCTCATGTTCATCGTCTCCCTGGTGTTCCTGCCACAGGTGGCGGAAGGACTTAGGGGGTGTTGGCGGTAGGTCGCGGTAGCGGGTCCACCCGCCAGCGGGACCCGGCAACCGGCGTGGGGCCAGACGCGCCCCCCAGCGCAGCGCGCGGCTGCCCAGGTCGAACAGGCGCGGCGACCGGCTGGCGAGGGCCCACCCGCGCATGCCCAGGTTCCACAGCGGCGCGCCGTGCCCCTGTTCCACCAGGTCGCGGCGCAGCGCAAGCAGCATGCGCGGGATGTCGATATCGACCGGGCAGACAGCCTTGCACTTGCCGCACAGGCTGCTGGCATAGGGCAGTGGGCTGGCGTGTTCCAGCCCGGCGAGCAACGGCGTCACGATCGCGCCGATCGGCCCGGAATAGACCCAGCCGTAGGCGTGCCCGCCTGTCGCCCGGTAGACCGGGCAGGTGTTCAGGCACGCGCCGCAGCGCAGGCAGGCCAGCGCTTCGGCATAATCGCCGTCGTAGATCGCGCTGCGCCCGTTGTCCACCAGGATCACGTATACGTGCTCGGGGCCGTCTGCTTCGTCAGCGCGGCGGGGACCGCTGATCATGTGGTTGTACACCGTGACCGTCTGCCCGGTGGAGCTGCGCGCCAGGATCTGCGCCAGGGTCGCGTAATCTTCTGGCGTCTCGACGATCTTCTCGATCCCCACCACGGCGACGTGCACCGGCGGCAGTGAGGTCGCCATCCGCCCGTTGCCTTCGTTGGTCGCCAGGCACAGCGTGCCGGTCTCGGCAATGATGAAGTTCCCGCCGGAGATGCCCATATCGGCATCCAGGAACTGGCGGCGCAACCGCTGCCGGACGAACTGGGTCATGGCTTCGGCGCTGTCGGTGGGCGGCATGTCCAGCTCGCGCACGAAGAGATCGCGGATCGTTTCCTTCGACATGTGCAGCGCCGGCCCGACGATGTGGCTGGGCGGCTCGCCCGCCAACTGCACGATGTACTCGCCCAGGTCGGTCTCAAAGACCGCGATCCCCGCCGTTTCGAGCGCCGCGTTGAGCGCGATCTCTTCGGTCAGCATGCTCTTGCTCTTGACGACGCGCCGCGTGCCGTGCCGCCGCGCGATGTCAAGCACGTGCTGGCATGCTTCCGGGCCGTCTTCTGCCCACAGCACCTGTATCCCGTTGGCCTGCATGGCCGCTTCGGCACGTTCCAACAGCTCCGGCAGGTTGTTCAGCGCGCGGCGTTTCGCTGCGGCGGCCTGCTGGCGCATCTGCTCGCCGTGCGCGTGCCCGAAGGCGAACATGGCGGCCTGCCGCGCCTGGTCGCTGTTCGTGGTTGAGGTCGCGACCGCCGCCTGGAGTTGCGCATCACGCACCGCGATTCGCGCGCTGGGGATGAACTGCTTGGATTTAACCTTCATACGTCCGGCCCTCTTCCAGTGCTTCGGCTAATACGTCGGCGATGTGGCGGGCGCGTTTGGTCGATCCCCGGCGCGACAGCCCGCCGTTGATATGGGCCATGCAGCTCAGGTCGCCCAACACGATCGTGTCGGCGGGGCAGCGGTTGATGTTGTCCAGCTTGCGTTGCAGCATCGCGCCGCTGATGTCGGCCATCTTGACGCTGAACGTCCCGCCGAACCCGCAGCATTCATCGTGCTCGTCCAGTTCGCAGAGCGCGGCGTTCTTGACGTTGCCCAGCAAGGTACGCGCCGCCTGCCCCAGCCCCAGCATGCGCAGCCCGTGACACGAGTCGTGGAACGCAAAACGGCGCGGTTCGGGGAACGCCAGCTTGAGGTCGGTCACGCCCAGCCCGTCGACGAGGTATTCGGTGAATTCCCACGTCTTCGCGGCCACGTCCCGCGCCAGGGCGTGCCAGGGATCGCCCTCGAACAGGCGCGGGAACTCGTGGCGCACCATCGCCACGCACGAGCCGGACGGCGCGACGATCGCGTTTGCGTCCTGAAACGTCGTGAGGAATTGCCGCGCGACCTGGCGCGCTTCGTCCCAGTAGCCGGTGTTGAACGCGGGCTGGCCGCAGCACGTCTGCCCGGCAGGGAAATCGACACCAACGCCCAGGTATTTCAGCAGCCTGACCACCGCCATGCCCGTCTGGGGATAGAACACGTCAGCCAGGCAGGTCACGAACAGCGCGACTCGCTTTCCGGCAGCAGGCGTTTGGTCCAAACGCGACTCGAGATGTTCCATCAAGGTATTCCCTTCGCAGTACCGTTCGTTGACGTGGACCGCGTCTAGTATAATGGATGTCTGGTGACGTTGCCGCTGCAACTGCTCATCTTCAGCGCCGCCATTGTACCGTAATGCCGGGGGCGTGATCAGCAGTGGCCCGGTTGCCGGTGGTCGCGTGCTTGACAGGCTGCGGCGGCCCGGTGTAGGCTGTAGTCGCGGTGGATTACCGGCGTTTCGTGGATATTAACGTTCAAATTAAGACGCCCGCCGCAGGATACTGCCCCTGACGGGGTTTGTTCTTGGGAGAGGGGACGGATACGTATGGAGAAGCTCGCTGTGTTGGGGGGCCAACCGGTCAAGACCAGGCCCTTCCCAGAATGGCCGTATTACGACGAACGCGAAAAACAGGCGCTGTTGGAGGTGCTCGAAAGTCGCAAGTGGTGGCGCACTCCCGGTGACCAGGCGCTGGCGTTTGAACAGGAATTCGCCGCCTATCACGGGGCGAGGCACGGCATCGCGGTGACCAACGGCACCGCCGCGCTCGAAGTCACCATGCTGGCGCTGGGCATCGGGCCGGGCGATGAAGTGATCGTGCCGGACTACACTTTTGTGGCGACTGCCAGCGCCGTGCTCTTTGCGGGGGCGTTGCCCGTGCTGGTCGATATCGATCCCCGGACCTACTGCATTGACCCGGAGAGTGTCACCGCCGCGATCACGGAGCGCACCAGGGCGATCGTCGCCGTGCATGTGGGCGGCCATCCCGCCGACATGGACCGGCTGCAGGCGATCGCGCAGCAGCACGACCTGTTCCTGGTCGAAGACAGCGCGCACGCACACGGCAGCGCGTGGAAGGGCCAGCGGGTCGGCGCGCTAGGGGATATCGGGACGTTTAGTTTCCAGCAGAGCAAGCTTATGACGGCGGGCGAGGGCGGCGTGATCGTGACCAACGATGACGAGCTGGAACGGTTGGCACGCTCGGCGCACGACTGCGGGCGGATGCCCGGCGAGTGGTTTTACTCGCATTTCATCTACGGCTCGAATTACCGCTTGAGCGAATGGCAGGCCGCCGTGTTGCGCCAGCAGCTCAGCCGGCTTGATGAACAGGGCCAGCGGCGCATGGCGAACGCGCGCTATCTGGACGCCGCCCTGAGCCAGGTCGCGGGGATCACCCCACAACGGCTTGACCCGCGCTGCACGCACAACGGCCATTACGCGTATATTTTCCACTATGACAAGACGGCCTTTGCCGGCGTGCCGACGGAACGCTTCGTCGAGGCGCTCAATGCGGAAGGGATTCCGAACCAGGCCAGCTATCCGCCGCTGCACGCGCTGGAGATGTTCACCAGCGGGGCGTACCGCAAGCGTCTACCCCCGGAAACGCGGGACGAAGCGCACGCGTTTCTGGATGAGCCGTTCCCCAACACGCAGCGCGCCGCCTGGGAGACGGTCTGGTTGCCGCAAAACGTCTTGTTGGGCGATCAGGACGCTATGGACGCGATCGTGGAGGCGATCACGAAAATCCAGCGTCATGCCACCGCGTTGCAGTAGCGCCGGGGTGTATGGCAGCAACAGAGCATACAGATACGCTGAAAACATGCGCGCCCCGGGTAGTCCTCACCGCTGCGCGGCGTGTTCTCAGCGTATCGTTCCGTGCGAATCCGGTGCTGCGGGCCTACGCTAGTCCGGCGCGCAGTCCGGCAGCGAGTCCACCAGCCCGGTAATGACTTTCTCAACTTCTTGAATGGTCGTCTTCTTGGGGTCAACCTCGCAGACTTTCTTACCGCGCCGCAAGATCACGATCCGGTCCACAACCTGGAACACGTGGTAGATGTTGTGCGTGATGAAGATGCACGAAGCGCCGCTTTCGCGCGCATTGCGGATGAAGCGCAGCACGCCCTGGGTCTCTTCCACGCCGAGGTTGTTGGTCGGCTCGTCGAGGATGATCAGGTCGGCATGGAAGAACATGGCGCGCGCGATGGCGATGGACTGGCGTTCGCCACCGGAGAGCGAGGTGATGGGCGTGTCTGGCGCAAGCTCTTTGGTGATGCCGACCTCTCGAAGCAGCTTGCGCGTTTCGTTGCGCATAAGTTTCTTGTCGAGCCGGTTGAGAAAGCGCGGCTCGGCCAGCGGCTCGCGGCCCAGAAACAGGTTGCGCATGATCGAGAGCTGCGGCACCAGCGCGGAGTCCTGGTAGATGGTCTCGATGCCAAGCTCGATCGCGTCCCAGGTGTCGTTGAGCTTGACCTGCTCGCCCTTAAAGTAAACCTGCCCATCGGTAGCCTTATGCGCGCCGGATAGGATTTTGATCAGCGTCGATTTGCCGGCCCCGTTATCCCCGACCAGGCCGACGATCTCGCGTTCTTTGATGTTGACCGAGACGTCATCCAGCGCCTGCACCCTGCCGAAATACTTGCTGATATGCTCCATGCGCACGAGTTCGGTTGTCATGGCTTCACTCTCCTATGCGCAGGCTGCGCTCGACGACCGAATGGAGCGACATCATAACCAGGATGATCCCGCCGATGAAGATGTTGTATGCCAGGCCGGGCACGCCGACCAGGATGATGCCGTTGCGCATCACGCGCAGGATCAGCACCCCCAGCACCGTGCCGACGATCGTGCCTCTGCCGCCGGAAAGCAGGGTGCCGCCGATCACAACCATCGCGATGACTTCCAGCTCATAGCCCGTGCCGCTGTTGGGGTTGGCCGCCGACACGCGGATCGAGCTGGTGATGCCGGCGTAGGCCGAAAGCAGCGCAGTCAGAACGAACAGCGCCGTTTTGGTCCGCTTCACGCGGACGCCGCGCGCGCGTGCCGAGACCGGGTTGCCGCCGATGGCCTGAATCCAGTTGCCGATCTTGGCCTGTGTCAGGACGTAGTGCAGGATCAGCGCGAACAGCGCAAACCACAAGATCGAGGCGTAGACGCGAAAATCACCGATGTAGAAATCACCGACAATGTAGTTTGTCAGGCGGGAGTCGGCGGTCCAGGTGCGCTGCGGAAAGCCGGACGTGATATACAGGGCCGTGCCACGCACGACCAGTAACATGCCGAGCGTGACCAGGAACGACGGGATTCCCAGGCGGGTGACAAACCAACCGCTCGCCAGCCCGATCCCGGCGGCGACCAACAGCGCGATCAAGAACGCGGCTTCGAGCGAGGTGGTGCCTTCGTTGAAGAGCGTCCACATCAGCACGGGCGAAAAGCCAAACACCGACCCTACCGAGAGGTCGAATTCGCCGGCGGTCATCAGCATCGTCATGCCAATCGCGAGCATGCCCAGTTCCGGCATGAAGGCCAGCATGTTACTGACGTTGCCCGTTGAGAAGAAGCGCGGTTCCATCCAGGTGAAGACGATCAATTCGCCGATGAGTAAAATTAACGGCCCGAGTTCGGGAGTGGTGAGGAATTTCCGGAGTTCGAATCGCGAGCCAAGTCGTTGTGGGAGCGAAGCAGATTGCATGTAGTTTTCCCCTAATCTGCGGTACAAGAGGCAAACGCTAGTATACATGAGACTGGCGCTGTTACACCAGTCTCATGCGTCAGGCTAGTATGGGCGTGTCTTGCACGCCATGCTGGCAGATCTACGCGTTAGTTGCCTTCCATGATGTCGAGGTAGACCTGAGCAATGTCCGCTTCGTAGAGCGTGCCGACGATGACATCGAATCCCGGCGGGATGCCGCTGGCCGCCATGTGCGCCATCGACAGGCCCATGTAGCTGGTCGCCTGGGGATCCTGCCACATCGCCGCGTTCACGTAGCCTTCGAGCACTTCGCGGGCCGTCTCAGGTGAGTTGCCCCAGCCCACAACCGGGATTTCACCGGGGGCCACGCCGACCTGATCGAACACGCGCTTGATGCTGCCGGTCACCAGGTCACCCAGACCGATGATCGCATCGATGTTTTCGCGGTTCGCCAGCAGGTAGTCCGACATGCGCGTGATGATCTCGGCCTGGTCCAGGGTCGCATCGGTCACTTCGTACTCGATGCCCAGCGGGTCGAACACGCTGGAGATACCCTCGGTCTCAAGCACCTGGTAGGTCGCGCCGGGGACTTCCACCGGCATCCACACGAAACTACCCTCTTCGACAAAGCCGTTGTCGACCAGGTACTGCGCCCAACGACGGCCAATCTCGATGTTGTCGCCACCGACATACGCGTCACGCCCGCTGCCCTTATCCTCCGTGTTGATGATGATCACGGGGATGCCTGCGGCGTGCGCTTCGGCGATGACCTCGGTCAGCGCGCCCGGATCAGGCGTGCTGGTGACGATGCCCATCGCGCCGGCGGCAATAGCCGCGCGTACGGCTTCCTGGTGTGAGGGCACATCACCGCTGTGGAACGACGTGCGCACTTCGATGCCCATGTCGTCGGACCATTGCTCAGCGCCATCCAGGAAGTACGTCCAGACCGGGTCTGCCGGCGAGCCGTGGGAGATCCAGAAGAAGACTTTCTCGTCATCTTGCGCCCCGACGCTGCCGGGAATCGCAAACGCGAGGATCAAGCTGATCGTTATGAGAAGCAAGCCGAATTTCTTAATCATTGTTTATCCTTTTTAACCTTTAGATGTCCTTACGATTGTTGAGCGTTCGCTCGTGTTTCAGGGATTGTGGTATGGGTACTCCCGAACCTCCTTTCTTGTGTGTGCTTGTGTATATTATAGCCAAATGGCACGCAGAATGGTTTAGATGTTTGCTCAAGCGATCCAAGAATGCGCAACTTACGCCAGTATCGCATTCCCGATTGCCAAGTTGGGTAACATCAAATGAAGTTGTATAATTACTGCGTGTTTCCATAGTGTGATGTTCATAAGAACCAAAACTATCACTTATTGTAGGTCTATCTTGAATCCTCGTCAAGCAGGCCCGGTGCGCACATCGACAACCGCAGCGACGTTACCTCATGCGTGGGCACACGCGGCGATCCGCGCGACCGAAGCGGTCGCCGCGCCTGTTTTCTGAAGCGGACAGTCTAGAATTTAGCGGAGACAACGATGAACTATACCTATTCCGACCTCGCAAAGATGATCGACCATTCGCTGCTGAACCCCACGCTCACACAAGACGACCTGGAGCAGGGCATCCGGCTGGCGCTGGACTACGACGTCGCGAGCGTGTGCATCATGCCCTACTACCTCAAGCGCTGCGCGGAATTGCTGCAGGGCAGCGACGTTCGGGCCAGCACGACGATCGGCTTCCCACACGGCGGCCACACCACCGCGATCAAAGTCGCGGAGGCGCGGCAGGCGCTGGCCGATGGCGGCCAGGAACTGGACATGGTCGTCAACATCAGCCAGGTGCTCAGCGGTAACTGGGATTACGTGGCGGACGACATCCGCGCCGTGACCGGCGTGACCCACGCCGCCGGTCAGAAGATCAAGGTGATTTTTGAAAACTCGTACCTCAACGACGACCAGAAGATCATGCTGTGCAAGCTGTGCGGTGAGATCGGGGTGGACTGGGTCAAGACCGCGACCGGTTACGGCGCGGGCGGCGCGACCGATGAGGACCTGCGGCTGATGCGCGAACACTCCCCGTCACGCGTGCAGGTCAAGGCTGCCGGCGGGGTGCGCTCGCTTGAGCGGCTGCTGGAAGTGCGCGCGCTGGGCGTGACCCGTGCCGGGGCGACGCGCACGGCCACGATCCTGGACGCGGCGAAAGAACGGCTGGGGGTTTCATGACTCGCGCGGCGATCGTGGGACCGGGGTTCATGGGCGGCGCGCACGTTGGCGCGCTGCGCCGGTCAGGGATCGCGATCACCGGCTGACGCGCGTCCCGCGCAGGGCTGCCGCGCTTAGACTTCGGCGTGCCGGTCCAGGAGCGCGCGCACCTGCGCGGGGTCCGGCGCACCGAGCACGCTCTTACCACTCTGCACGACCAGTGCGGCGACGGCATTCGCAAACCGCACTGCCTCGGAAAACGCCATGCCCGCGTGCCGGGCGTAGAGCAAACCGGCGTTGAACGAGTCGCCCGCGCCGATCGTGACGCTGGCCTGCACCGGAAAGCCCACGACGTAGTCCGCTTCATCTGCCGTGCGAATGAACGCGCCATCCTTGCCCAGCTTGACCACCACGCAGGTCGCCCCGGCCTGCTGAAGCTGCGCGGCCCCGGCTTCGAGATCGTCTGTGCCGGTGGCGATCGCGAGTTCGTACGCGTTGGTCAACAGGTAATCCAGCGCGGGCAGCAGGGGGGCGAGCATCTCGAACGTGGCCGGCGCTTGGATCGCCGGGCCGATGTCCAGCGCGGTGGTGATGCCGCGTTGGCGGGCGTTGTGCAGCGTTTTGGCGAAGCCGCCGCCGCGAAAGCCGGGCAGCAACGGATGGCCCGTCACCAGCAAGGTATGCGCGTCATGCCAGAGCGCGGCGGGCAGGTCGGTCTCGTCAAACGTGCTGAAGATGCCCGGATAGTAAAATGACACGCGCCGCAGGTCGGCGTCAATCGCGGATGTGGTCGTGGCGGTGCCGCCGTCGCGCCGCAGAAAGCCGCGCAGGTCGACGCCTTGCTCTGCCAGCCAGCGCGTCACCAGCTCCCCGATCGCGTTGGTGCCGGTCGCGCTGCACAGCGTCACCGGCGCGCCAAGCGCGCGCAGCACGTAGGCGCTGTTCGCGCCGTTACCCCCCAGCGTGATCGTCAGCTCGCGGTCGCAAAACACCAGGTTGGACGCTGTGAATTCGTCCCGGTCAAGCTGCGGCATGCGTTCGGCACCCAGTATGAACAGGTCAGCCGTCGTCGTCCCGATCACCCCAAACATCAGCACCTCGCTCCGATCATGTGTCCGGTTTAACGGTCGTCCACGTGCCGGGCCGGGCGCGGAAAATGCTACCGCAGGTCATCGGCGGCCCGCCGCAGTTCCGCGAACACGTCCGGCGTGATCGCGATATCGAAAATCTGCCCCACGATCGTCGCCCACCCGACCAGGAAATAATACCAGCCATCGACCACGGCCAGGTTGCGACGGGCGGCCTGCCGTTCGGCCTGTTGCAGAAAGTCAAGCTCGCCCCGGTAATTCAGCTCCCAGGCGATGCCGTCCTGCGGGAAAAGACCGGCATCCGTGATCGGCGAGCCGGGGATGTCCTTCCCCATGCCGGTCGCGTTGATCACCAGCGACCCGGGCGGCAGGGATGCCATCAGCCGGTCGTTGGCGGCGGGGTCACTGTTCTCCACGAACTCGAAGGCGATCCCGGAGCCGGGCATGTGCGCCTCAATCATCCGGCGCAGGCTCTCCAGGCGCGGCGCGGTGCGGTTGACGAAGACCACGCGCGCGGGCCGGTCGTCGGGGGGCAGCGTGCGCGCGAGGTAGACGCTGATCGCGACGGCGGAGCCGCCCGCGCCCAGGCACAATACGTGCGCCCGCGTGCGGCCCCAGTACCCCGGCGGGATGAACTGCTCCATCGACAGCCCCGACGTGATCGGGTCGACCGCGTGCCCGATCAACGCGCCGTCGCGTTTGTAGACCGACGAGACTTCCTGCGTCAGCGTCGCTTCGGGCGTCAGGCGGTCGAAGAGGTCGCGGGCGGCGTTGAGCGTGTTGATCTTGTGCGTGGTGATCAAGGCCCCCAGTGACAGCGGGTCGTGTTTGATCTGGTAGATCGCGCGGCGGTACAGGTCCGGCGACCCGTTGATCGGCAGGTCCACGCCGACGAGTTGCGCGTCAGGCTGCCCTAAAATCGCCATCCAGTGCGGGAACAGGATACGGCTGAACGAGCGCCCGGTCGTCACGCCCAGAAAATAGGCGGTCGGCTGGCGGCGCGTGATGATGTCGAATTCGTGGTGTTTTGGCATGGCGTCAGTCGCATCCAAACACACGCTTGAGCCGCCGCCGGTATTCGTCGTAAGACGCGTCGAAGCGCCGCTTTGACTCCTCGGACCCGATGAAGTAGCTGCTGGTCAGCACCAGCGGCGGCTGGCCCATTTCCACCAGTCGCTGCGCGATCGCGCACTTGAGCGCGTTCGCGACCGCCGCGCCGCCGATCGTCGAGCCGGGGCCGACGGGGACGTCCAACCCCGCGATCGGTACCAGCGCGTCGCCGGCGGGCGTGCCGTTGTCGATCACCACGTCGGCGATATCGACCAGTTTTTTGCCTGAGCTATGCCGGGCGGGATGCTGGCTGCTGTGGTCCCGGGAAACCACCGCGATCACGGGCAAGTCCTGCTTTTTGGCCTCCAGCGCGATCTCAACCACCACCTCGTTGATGCCGCTGTTGGAGAACACCAGGAAGCTGTCCGGGTGGTCAAGCACGAAATTGCGCAGGATGACTTCCGCGAAGCCCTCCAGGTGTTCCAGGTACATCGCCTGGCGCTGGCCGTTGGCCCCCACCACCTGGTTGTGATAGGTCAGTGACAACTCCACGATCGGGTGGAAGCCCGGAAAACTGCCGTGCCGGGGGTACATTTCCTCGACCATCATCCGCGAGTGCCCGGTGCCGAACATGTGCACCAGCCCGTCGTTGGCGATGGTGTGGGCGCAGATCTCCGCTGCACGCGCGATGTTGTCCATTTCCTGCTCGCGGATGCGCGTGAGGATCGCTGCTGCTGCTTCGATATAGGATACCGAAACGTCCATGCTTGTGTGCTCCTGAGATGGATTAAGCCGTTTGAACGGTGGGCGCTGCTATAGCGTGAGCGGGTAAGCCCCGTACTCGCGAGCCGCCTCGTACAATGTGACGACGTTTTCAACCGGCACATCGGCCTGCAGGTGGTTGGACGGGGCCAGGATATAGCCGCCGCCCGGCGCTAACTGCGCGATGCGCTGCCGCACCTCCGCGATGACGTCATCGCGGCTGCCGGGCATGGCGTGCGAGATATCGATGCCGCCCAGGAACGCCAGCCGGTCGCCGTAAGCTGCCTTGATCGCGGCCTGGTCCAGCGCGGCGACCGGCTCCAGCGGGTGCACGACGTCGATGCCCAGGTCGATGAACTCCGGCAGCAGCCTCTCGATCATGCCGTCGCTGTGCAGCATGATCTTCAGGTCCGGGTTGTGCTCCTTGATCGTCGTGACCAGCCGCTGGAGCGCGGGCTTGATGAAGCGCCGGAACATGGCGGGTGAGATCAGCAGGTTCTCGTTAGACGCGTAATCATCTCCGGGCAACTCGATCATATCGATCGCGTCCCCAGCAGCTTCGAGATACCCTTTGAGCAGCCCGTCGATCGTCTCCGTGACGCGCTCCAGCAGGTGCGTGGCAAACGCTTCGTTAAGCGCCATATCGGTCATGAATTCTGGCGTGCCGCGCAGGTCACAGGCGGTCTGGAAGACGCCGTGCGACGTGACCATTCGCGCGATCACGAAATAATCCGTGTGTTCGCGCAACTCCCGCGCCCGCTCGCGGACGCCCGCCGTCCAGCGGGGATCGTGCGTGTCGGGCCAGGTCACGCTGCGGTCGATCGCGTCGACGTCGGCGGCCTCTGAGAGGATGCCGCCGGCAGCGTAATAGTACGGCAGGGCGCGCTTCCAGACCTGCCCGAAGGCGTCCAGAAACGTGTCCGGATCGTCGGTCTGTATGGTGGGTGAGCTGGGCGACGCGCCGGGCCAGACGTAGCGCGTGTCGGTGCCCAGCCGCGCCAGCACGCGGTCATCGATGTAAGAGATATTATGCCCCGTGCGGAACGGCTGCACCGGTTCGCCCAGGTCGAAATGCGCCAGCAGCCGGACGTACAGGTCATCCACCACCCCGTAAGGCCCGCCCCAGAGCGCGGTGGGGACGCGGTCGGGTTCGTTGTGGCTGAGCGCGGTAAGAACCCGTTCGCGGGGCGACATATCCGCCATGTGTGTTTTCCTTCTTTCGAAAGAGTCGATAAGGTGGCCGGAGCGTGCCGCACGGCGGCACAGCGGTGTATGGTACACCTGGATCGTAGAAGCAGTGCGGGGCCTTGTCAAGCGCGGCGGGCGTCTTCTGGGCAGGGCGACTTAACCGGACGCCCGGTGTTGCCGGGCGCGGCTCCGTCCTCGCAAGGGGGAACGATAGACGCGGCCTTGAACCGTAGCCAGCGGCGTTGCTGGCTAGGCTCCGGTGATGGCGTCCAACAACTGCCGCAGCTCTGCCTGGTAAGGAAAACTGTGCGGTTCATACGTGCAAAATGGTTCTTCCGCCAGCACGTTACCCGACAGCGCAAAAGCCCGCGAGCGTGATCCCCCGCATACTTGCCTGAACTCGCACGCACCGCACCGGCCTTCTAGCTGCTGCGGATCGCGCAGCGCGCGGAACATCGGCGCATGGCGGTAAATATCCACCAGCGAGCGTTGGCGCACGTTGCCGCTGCTGACGGGCAAAAAGCCGCTGGGGAACACCTCTCCGCGCTGCGAGATGAACACAAACCCGCTGCCGGCATTGATGTGCATTGGCGCGCGGCGCATTCGATTACCCCGTTCGCGATCTGTTGCGGCGGGCGGGGCAGCGTTTCCCAGGCGCGCCCTCAATTGGCGGTAGGTTTCACCGAGCTGCAGAACTTCAACCGGGTCGTGGCCCAACATATCGAGCACTTTTCGCTGCAGGGCCACGCGCTTGAAGTGATGCCCTTCGGTTGTTTTTACGTTGATGAGCTTGCTGGTGTCATATAACCAGTGCATCACGTCTTCGTATTCGGCAGGCGAAATCTCGTCTTCGACCTTGCCGCGACCGGTCGGCACCAGGAAGAACACGCTCCAGGTAAACACGCGGTGGTCCTGCGCAATGCGGAAAATATCCGGAAGATCGAACAGGTTCCGCCGCGTGACGGTTGTGTTCATTTGCAGCTTCAAGCCGACCTCACGCGCCATGTGGCAGCCCTGGATCGTCAGGTCAAACGAGCCTGGAACGCGCCGAAAATCATCATGAATGCGGGGAGTAGACCCGTCCAGGCTGAGCGAGATTGTTTTGGCCCCTGCTTCTTTCAACCGCGCCAGATTCTCATGGGTGAGCAACGGCGTCGCTGATGGTGAGACCGCGATCGGCAGCCCGATCCCAGTCCCGTAAGCGACCAGTTCGAACAGGTCAGCGCGCTTGAAGGGATCGCCACCGGTCAAGATCACCAGCGGGCGCGGCTTGCCAAAGGACTCGATCTGGTCGAGCAAGTCCTTGCCCTCCTGGGTGGACAATTGCATCGGGTCGGCGGTCGGGATCGCTTCGGCGCGGCAGTGACGGCACGCCAGATCACAGGCCATTGTCGTTTCCCAGATGATCATAAACGGGCGGTCGTCAAGGTCATAGATCGGCTGCCGGATCGTGACCGAATCGCGTTGGGATCGCATGGATTAAACTCCTGGCATTGTTTGAGTAGTCTGTTTTTTGACAGGTTGCATCTTGCCGGCTTCCCGGTTTCCGCTGCGTACCGCCCAGAGCGTGTTAACCAGAAAGAGCGCGATGGCTGCACCATTGAGCAAACCGCCCCACTGCTGGCCCTCAAGCTTGCCGAGCAGATCGCTGGATACCCGCAACACCAGAGCGCCGTGCAGCAGCACAACCAGCAGCATCGGCAGGCCAGCCAGCCCGCGATGGTTTTGCATGGCTCCAGGCTAGCGCTCGGCGACTCGACCAATGCGCACGCGCCAGTTTTCCGGACCTTCTTCGAGGTAATCCCAGGAGAACAGGCCGGGCCGTTCGTGCAGGAACTGGTAGTACAGCGGCTTTGGATCGTGATCGTTGATCAGGATGAACGCTTCACCGGGCTCCAACCCGTCAAAGAGCTGGAAAATCTTCGGGTGCCGCATCATCGGGATCAGGTCGCGTACATCGAGCGTTTCGGTTACGGTATGCGTCATTTCGAGGCTCCTTATGTCCATCCTAGTTGTTGTTTTGCTTCAAGCGACATCATCATGGGAGTCCAGGCGGGGTGCCAGACCAGCCGGACAGCTACGCTGGCAGTCCCGGCAAGCCGTTCAACCGCAGCCGTTGCTTCGTCCACCAGGTGCGCCCCAAGCGGACAGGCCGGCGTCGTCATCGTCATCGTGATCAGGACGTGGTCTTGTGCTATATGCACGTCATATACCAGCCCCAGGTCAACGATATTGATCCCCAGTTCAGGGTCAATCACCTGTTTGAGGGCCGAAATTACAGTATCATAAGTCACTGCCATCCTCACGATCTCCCTGTCAGGATCGAGACCGACACCAGGGCTTGTGCCGGTGATAGCGCCGTTGCCAGCGCGGCCAGCGAAGGCCAGAGTGCCGGCAGCGTTCTGCGTGTCCTCAATGCGTCTCACCCTTTTGATTCTGAATCATCTGGTGAAAAGCTAATCAGGTAAGGCAAGCCAATCGCGCCGGTTGGGCAGATGTCTTCGCAAACACCACAGTAGTTACACGCCTGTGGATCGATAACAGCCGCTTTGCCCCCAACTTCGCCAAGTGCTCCTGTAGGGCATGCCGCAATACAATCTCCGCAACCGGTACACAGTGCGCGATCGATCTGTGGCATCCACTGTTGTTGAGTATTCATCGATCAACCTTTTCGTCACGTCTTGAGACAAGCATACGCCACGCCAGCTATATTCACGTTGACGCGCATCAATCGAATTGATCTGGATCAAGTGGAAGGGCAGAGTTGCTATAATAGCTACAATTGAACAGTCGGCTCAATACAAGGTGGCGGTTGCCTGATGGATACTTCGCTCCTGACAACCAAGCTACAGATTCCGCCACGAACGCATCACGAGGTCCGCCGCAAGCGCCTTACGGACGCTATCGAAAGCGGGATGCGGCACTATACGCTCGTCCTACTTTCGGCTCCGGCAGGTTATGGCAAGACGACGCTGCTGGCCCAGTGGGCGCATACCAGCGATCTTCCGGTTGCGTGGCTGTCACTCAGCACAGAGGACAACGTGCTTGAGCGTTTTCTCCGCTACCTGCTGGCAGCATGGGAAACGGCCCGGCCAGGCGTCCAGGAAAGCAAGCTGGGCCTGTTGCTTGGTTCGCCCGCACCGGACAGAGACGCGGTCCTGGCGGCGTTCCTCAACCTCGCAAGCGATGTCCCTGACCACACGGTATTTGTGCTCGATGATTATCACCTGGTCGAAGACCCGGCCATTCACCAGGCAATGACCTTCCTGCTCGATCACGTGCCGCCAACCTTGCATTTTGTGCTCGCCGGTCGTGTTGAGCCGCCGCTTCCTCTCGCCCGCTACCGCGCAAGCCATGCATTGTGGGAGTTGCGCGCCGCGGACCTGCATTTCTCGCTCGAGGAAACCGGCGACTTTTTTAGGCGCAGGATGCAGCTTCATCTCAGCGCGGAAGAACTGGTGGCGCTGCAAACCCGGTTGGAGGGCTGGATCGCGGGGCTGCAACTGGTGGCACTTAGCCGCCAGCATCATCTCGCACCAGTCGACCCCGGCGTCGTCAGCGGAAGCCACCGCTTTATCGCTGACTACCTGAGCGAAGACGTGCTGGCCCAGTTGCCCCCTGCCACGCGAGACTTTCTGCTGCGGACCAGTATTCTGGAGCGACTCTGTGGCGCGTTATGTAATGCGGTTGCCGGCGGCACAGGTGGGCAGGCGATGCTGGAAACGCTGGAACAGCAGAATCTATTCCTCGTGCCGCTCGATAACCAGCGCCAGTGGTATCGCTACCATCACCTGTTTGCGGACTTCCTGCGCGAGCAGTTGTCGCGCCACCGCCCGGACGAGATCGCGCCGCTTCATCGCCGGGCTGCCCGCTGGTACCTAGCGCGGGACCTGCCCGATCCCGCCTTCCGCCACGCGGTTGAGGGGGAAGACGTTGAACTCGTGCTCGCGATCGCCGTGCGTTATGTTCCGGCCAAGTTGTTAGGCAGCGAGATCAGGGTTGTGCAGCGCTGGATCGACTTGCTCCCCGCTGAGTGGCACGCGACCTATCCGTCACTCGGTTTGTTCAGGGCCGGAGTGTTACTTGTCACCGGCCAGTTTGATGCCTGTGCCAACTGCCTGGACACGATCGAAGCGCAGACTGGCGCGCACGACGAAACCTGGACATTGGCCCGGGTAACCGCGCTGCGCTGTTATATCGCGTGCTTCCAGAACGATCTGGCGCAGGCAGAGGCTCTGGCTGCCCGGGCACTGCAGGACCTGCCGGAAGATGATGTCGGTTTTCGGCCCGGGGTTTACGGCGCGCTGGGGGATACCTACCGCAGACATGGGCGCTGGGAAGAGGCAGAAGCGTGCTACCTCAAGTTGCTGGACTACGCCCACGCGCCCGCCTTCCGAGTCCAGGCCGTGCACGTATACGGGTCCCTGGCGGACCTCGAACTGCGACAGGGCCACCTGCGACAGGCCGCGGAATACTGGGACAAAGCGCTGGGCGTCATCCAGGAACAAGCGAATTGGGGCACCTACCCACTGCCACTCACCGGCTGGGTCTACATCCGGATGGGCGAGTTGCTGTATGAGTGGAACGAGTTGCCTCAAGCCTGGGAGCATCTCGTTCAAGGGTTGGAGCGCGCCGAACTGGGCGGCGATGTACGCGCCATGATCGCCGGTTACCTGATTGCGGGCCGCCTGAAGCTGACGCAAGGCGACCGCGAGGCAGCAGCAGCGTACCTGGAACAGGCACGCCCGCACCTGCAAGATGCACAGTTTGCGCACTGGATCAGTCGCTTCGAGCGCCTGCAGCTCGAACTCTGGCTGGCACAAGAAAGGCTCCGGGCAGCCGTTAACTGGTCCGACCAGATGCTGCATAACGCCGCGATCGAGGGACGTCCAGAAAGCGCGATTACGCAACTGGCAATGGCGCGTGTGTTGATCGTTAAGGGCGATCGGCCTGCAACCCGGCAGGCGCTGGCGCTGCTTGAGCGCCTGCTCCAATCAGCGCAAGAGGAAGGCCAGACAGGGGTTACCGTCGAGGCCCTCGCGCTTCAGGCGCTTGCGCAGTGGCAGCATGGTGAGCGCGCGGCCAGCATGATCGCGCTCGAACGCGCGCTGCGGCTGGCTGAACCCCAGGGGTATGTGCGCCTCTTTGCTGACCTCGGTCTTCCGATGGCTCGCCTGTTGCAGGAAGCCCATTCCCGCGACGTGCTGCCGCGTTATGTCGAAAGGTTGCTGACGGCCTTTATACCTGCGGTCGCGCCCTCGCCATCTGCCGGTGCCGCGCTGCCAGAGCCACTTACCGACCGCGAGCAAGAGATTTTGGGATTGATCGCTGCCGGGCTGACCAATCGCGAGATCGCCGGCCAACTGGTCATTTCGCCGGAAACCGTCAAGAAACACGCCAGCAGCATCTATGGCAAATTGCACGTCAGCAACCGCACCCAGGCCACCGCCAGGGCCAGAGAACTCGGTTTGCTCACGTAGCGCTGCTCCCCGCGCCATCCGAAAATACCCCATCCACATACCTCTTTTGGGGCATGAAGGTACCCCCTTGAATCCCTTACGCTAGAGACAATCGCAAGCATGGCAGAAGCGAGGATCACCATGTCTGAACAGAACAAAGCGATCGTACGTCGTCTTGTCGAGGAAGCGATGAATCGTCGCAACTATGCTGTTGCCGACGAATTGCTTGCCAATGACTTTGGCGGCCACACGCAGCCGCAGGATATCAACGGCCCTGAAGGCTTCAAGCAGTTCTGGGCTGCGGTCCATGAAGCATTTCCTGACTTCCACTGCACAATCGAGGAGCAGATCGCCGAAGGGGACCGGGTTGTAACCCGCTGGACAGCTCGCGGTACTCACCGGGCTGAGTTCATGGGCGTCCCGGCGACCGGAAAGCCGGGTGAAGTGACGGGTATTTTCATCGATCGCATCGTCAACGGCAAGATCGTTGAGGGCTGGACGAACTGGGATGCGCTGGGCTTGCTGGTTCAACTGGGCGCAGTTCCAGCCCCCCAGGAGACAGGCTAACGGCAAGGCAAACACTCTCTGGTTGGCGAACTGGCGCGCAGCATCGCCTGTCGCGCGGTGCGATGCGCCGCTCGCCTCGCCTGTTGACAACGAAGCAAAAGGATAAACACCTGATGAACACCATGAATCATCGTTATAACACCATCATCATCGGTGGCGGACAGGCGGGCCTGGTGACCGGCTATTACTTGCAGCAGCAGGCGCCGGACTTCGTCATCCTCGACGGAAGCGAACGGATCGGGGATTCCTGGCGGAGCCGGTGGGACTCGCTGCGCCTGTTCACACCCGCGCGCTTCAACAGCCTGCCGGGCATGTCATTTCCGGCGCCGCCCCACTCTTTCCCGACAAAGGATCAGATGGCTGACTATCTCGAAGCTTACGCGACGCAGTTCAACCTGCCTGTACGATCGGGCGTCAGAGTTAACCGCCTTTCGAGGGCAGGGGAACGCTTTGTCGTAACAGCAGGCGACCAGCGCCTTGAGGCGAACAATGTCGTGGTGGCAATGGCGACGTACCAGTGTCCGCGCGTCCCTGCTTTCGCCCCGGCGTTGAGCCGTGATATCGTCCAGATGCATTCCCGCGAATACCGGAACCCTTCGCAACTCCAGGACGGGGGCGTCCTCGTCGTAGGCGCGGGTAACTCGGGGTCTGAGATCGCGCTTGAGGTCGCGCGCAGCCACCCGACATGGCTGTCAGGCAGGGATGTCGGCCACGTCCCTTTCCGCATCGAAGGCGTCGCGGCACGGGTGATCTTAATCCGCCTGGTGATCCGGGGACTCTTCCACCACGTGATGACGGTGGCAACACCGCTTGGCCGGAAACTGCGCCCGAAGCTCTTGTCCCAGGGTGGGCCGCTTGTCCGCGTCAAGCCCAGGGACCTTGACGCTGCCGGGATCACGCGTGTTCCCAAGACCGCGGGAGTGCGGGAAGGCGCGCCGTTGCTGGAAGATGGCCGCGTGCTGGATGTGGCGAATGTCATCTGGTGCACGGGCTTCCAGCCCGACTTTTCCTGGATTGACCTGCCGGTCTTTGGCGAAGCAGAGCATCCGAAAGAACCGCTGCACCAGCGCGGGATCGTTGCCAGCGCGCCAGGGCTTTACTTCGTCGGGCTGTTCTTCCTCTACGCCCTGTCGTCATCGCTGGTCAGCGGCGTGGGGCGAGACGCGAAGCGGATCGCCGCGCAGATTGCTTCCCGCACAGCATGAACCGGTCCCCGCAACGACTACGCAGCCTGTCCCCCTGCAGGGTGAAGGCTCATCGCTGCCCCGTGCGTGGCAAGCACGCCCCTTTTTCGCGCGGGCAGTGTCATGTTAGCTCGAAAAATGTGCGTGCCTGATCCGTCCACAGGCGCAACGGCGGGCGCGGCGGTGGCCGCCCTGCCGGTGGGCGCCGCCACCGCAACTCAACGGTAGCGAAAACTCAGCAGGATGTCTTGGGGATAGTTCCCGAACCGGCTGCCGAAGATGTTGATCCCGCCCACGTGAGTGGCGTCAGGCTTCACCCCGATTCGCACCGCGATATACTCGTGCTCGGGGATGTGCAGATCACTCAACGTGACGGGGGAAAGCTGCAGCCCGTCGACAAAGCTGCCGTCGCTGTTGACCTGCCACAGCTTCATCAACCCGTACTGCGAATTCCAACTCTCCCACCAGTGCGGTGTCAGCACACCGCGCTGGCCCCCAAAATCCGCCGGGCTGGTCCATGTGCCGATCTCAACGCCGTTGATCCAGATGGTAATATCAGACGGCCAATCCTCGTGGTGCATCGGGGCTTCCGAACAGATTTCCAGGCTCAAGTTGACGCTGTCCAGTGTCGTTGCCCGTGGCAGCCGGTTCGGAAAGCGGTATTCGACATACCCGTGATGGAACCACAACAACTGAGCGTTTACGCGATCGGCCTCGTAAAAGGACGCCGGATCATCAAACAGCCCAATGATCCCCGTGTCGCTGGCTAAGCCGCAGGTTGGGGTCACGCTGCAATCGACATATGCCCCGACCGGCATCGAGAACTCGGCGGTGTTCTGGTCGAGCGAGTGGCTGCGCGGCAACTGGATCACAACTGTTTCGTAGGCCCGCGCGCAGACCTTCTGAAGCCCGCGCGATGCAGGCTTCAACTCGGTTAGCAACAGCCCGGCGTCCTCAAGTCCCTTAATGTGCAGGTTGGCGGTCGAAAGCGGGACGCCGAGCGCCTCGGCAATTTCGCTCACATTGAGCAGTTGGTCGCTCAGCAGGTCCAGAATCCGGATGCGGGTATCTGATGCCAGCGCCTTGAGCACCTGCTGAGCATCGGGGGAATGCACATCGATGCTGAGAATCGGGCCTTTTGGAGACAATGGAGTATCCATATCAAACCTCGCCACGCCTTGTTAGTAACATAAAAACATGAAACACTTGAAAGGTATTTTACCTGTTTTGTTGGATGCGGTCAAGCGATTCAGGGAAATTCGAGCCGGAATTCGCCCCAAACTGCGTCAAAATGTTGACAAGCGCTTTAAATTCGCATATGCTGAATATGCAATATAACATGATATTATGAAATATAAGGGCAGAAAAATGGCGACTGCTCCCCCCTCAACACTTGCTGCTGCTCGCACGTCTACAATGCAATCGCTCCGCGAGACTTTCGCCGACACCGCGGCGGCTTATCTCTTCCTGCTTCCGTTCATGGTCATTTATATCGCGTTCCGGATCTATCCCTTGTTTCGCGGGATATATATCAGCCTGCACGAATGGGAACTTGTCGGCACGCACCGCGAATACGTTGGGCTGGAAAACTACCGCTACATGCTGTGGAATAACCTGACGTGGGACATCCCACACCAACTGGTCTGGCGCGTGCTGGGCCTGGTCATCAGCGCGGCTGTGCTCTGGTGGCTCCTGCGGCGCGAGAAGATCGGGCGTGTTGCGGCAGTGGTCTTGTTTGCGATCGCGCTGGTGGTCTTTGCGGGCGTTCTGGGGCTGCACCCGGAAGAGGGCGCGCGGCGCTGGGGTGACCAGTTGTTCCGCACAGCCGTTAAGAACACCCTCTACTTCGTGGTGCTCTCAACGCCAGCAATTGTGATCGTCGGGTTGTTGCTTGCCGTCGCGCTCAACCGGCCCTGGCCGATCATGGGACTTTTCCGCACCGTCTTTTTCT
The DNA here is from genome assembly GCA_964425755.1 of uncultured Anaerolineaceae bacterium. GTDB lineage: Bacteria > Chloroflexota > Anaerolineae > Aggregatilineales > Aggregatilineaceae > CAYRNY01. Next base: position 186,909 of record CAYRNY010000004.1, on the reverse strand, counting down.
CGTCGTACATTTTCTCCGTCTCCGTCGTCACCTTGATCTGGGTGATGGTGCTCAGCCCGCGCCAGGGCATTCTGGCGCACTTCCTGGAGCTTTTCGGCGCTGAGCCGATCGCCTGGTTGACGGACAAGGACCTGGCGATGCCCGCCATTGTGATCACGACGCTTTGGTGGACGGTCGGTTTCAACATGATCCTGTTTCTGGCAGGGCTGCAGGATATCCCTTCCGAAGTGTATGAGGCGGCAAAACTCGACGGTGCCGGTCCGCTCGTCACGTTCTTCCGCATGACTCTGCCGCTGCTCAAGCGGACGACGGTCGCGGTGGTTGTGCTGCAAGTCATGTTCTCATTCCAGATCTTTGGGCAGGTGTACCTGATGACGCGCGGCGGCCCGGCAGGCGCGACACGCGTGCTGGTGCTGGAGATCTACCAGACGGGCTTTCGCGATTGGATGTTAGGGTACGCTTCCGCGATGTCGATGATCTTGTTCGTGTTCATGCTGGGGACCTCGATCGTCCAAATCTGGCTTACCCAGGGGGAGGAAGCGTAAATGTTAGGTCAGATTGCCCCGGGTGATACGCAGAAACGTATCGGCAACTGGCTCCTGATTGGCCTGTTGGTTGTGGTGAGCATTTTCTGGATCGCGCCTATCGTCTGGGTGGTCGCGATGTCGCTCAAGCCGAACGATGTGCTGCAGGTGTCGACCAAGGGGATGATCCCCGATCCGTTCACGCTGAAAAACTACGGCGACATCCTGCATGTCTCTAAAGTGCCGCGCTGGTTCATGAACAGCATGATCGTGTCCACCAGCACAACTATCCTGACCCTGATCCTGGCGTCCCTGGCCGGTTATGCTTTCGCGCGGATACCGTTCAAAGGTAAGCGCCTGGTTTATTTCTTCATCCTGTCAGGGATGATGGTCCCGGAGCAGGCGGTTTTCATCCCGCTGCACACGATGTTTTCATCGTGGGAGATGCACAACACCTACCAGGCGCTGGTGCTGCCCCGGCTGGCTTTTCCGCTGGGTGTATTCTTGATGGCGCAGTTCTTCCAGGCGATCCCGCAGGATATCGAAGAAGCGTCCAAGCTGGACGGTGCGAACCGCCTGCTGGTCTACGCGCGGATCATGCTGCCGCTATCCGTACCGGCGCTGACCACGCTGGGCTTGTTCACCTTCGTGCTGACCTGGAATGATTATCTGTGGCCGCTGGTCTCAGCGACGGAAACCGACATGTATACCCTGACCGTCGGCCTGGGCAGCCTGCAGGGCACGTTTGCGCAGACCGAAGGGCTTGGTTTCCTGATGGCCTCAGCCGTCACCGCCAGCGCGCCGATCCTGGTTGTTTTCATTATCTTCCAGCGCTACATCATCCAGGGCATCCGCATGGGCGGGCGCTTCTAGCCACACGTGGATTACCGGATTGGAAGGGAGGTATGGACACAACAAATCTTCTATTGACGCACGCGAGGCGTCTTCAAACTCAACTCGATCGCACACGAAATAGTGGCTTTTACGGAGAGTATCTAAAATGACGAAACGTAACTGGAAAGCATTGGTCGTGTTGGCCTTACTGGTCGCCTTTGGCCTCGGCGCACTGCCCGCACCGGGCATCACACAGGCGCAAGACGGCGTGACGATCACGTTCTATCGCTTTTTCGGCGGCTGCTCCGATGAATACGCCGGAGTGACCGAACTGGACCAGGCTACCGGTGAATGCGGGATCATTCAGGTGTTGGCTAATAAGTTCAACGCCGAAAATGAGTTCGGGATCACGGTTGAGACGCAGGCCATCGACTGGTTCACTTATTACGATCAGCTCGCCAGCACACTCGCCGGCGGCAACCCGCCAGACATCGCCGTGCTGCACCGCCTCTCGCTCTATGATTACGCCTCGCGCGAGCTGGTTATGTCCCTGGGCGAGAGCTTCGAGCAGTATGGCATCGATGTCGATGACTTCACCGCCAACGCACTGGATGCGGCCTCTTACGACGGCACGATCTACGCCATGCCGTGGGACGTGCACGCGCTGCTGTGGCACATCAACGTGGACCTGCTGGCCGAAGCCGGGTTGGTCGACGATAACGGCGACCCGATCCTGCCCGCCAGCCGTGATGAGCTGCTCGAACACGCGCAACAGGTCAAAGACGCGACCGGTAAGCGCTATATGAGCATGGCCGGTGTGGATGACCCGATGGTCGTGCGCTTCTTCGAAGCGGCGGTATGGCAGCAGGGCAGCGACGTGTTTAACGAAGATGGCACCGAAGCGACATTCGACACCGACGCCGGACGCGAAGCGCTCGATCTTCTGCTGGCGATCTATGAGAATGACCACGCTGCAAAGGACGCGGACTACTCGGTTTCTGAGCAGGATTTCCTGGCCGGTGAAGCGGCTGTGATGATCAACGGTACCTGGGTCGTGGACTCCTACAATGCCCAGGCAGCGAATCCCGATACGCCGCTGCGGACCTACGTCGTGCGGGACTTCCCCACACTCTACGACGTACCCGCGACATGGTCAGACTCGCACATGTGGGTGATGCCGGTCCAGCCCGATCCTGATCCTGAAAAGCAGGAAGCCGCGCTTCGTTTCTTGAAGTTCCTGTACGACAACAACTTCCACTGGGCACGTACCGGGCACATGCCGATTCGGACGTCCGTGCTGGCAAGCGCGGAATACGACGCACTGCCCCATCGTTCTGAATACGTCGAGACCGCATTGATCGCGCGCGCCGTGCCCCCCGCCCCGAACCAGCGCGGGAACATGGATATCATCGCCGAAGAACTCCAGTCCACGTGGCTGGCCGGGAAAGACCCGCAGGCCGCCCTGGAAGACATCGACTTCCGCGTCAATGAACTGCTCAGCGGGCGTCGCCGTTAACCCATCTCGCAAGACAGACTATGATAGCCCCGGTCGTTTCTGCTGGGGCTATCTTTTTCCGCAGGAGACACACAATCTATGGGGCGTGACTATCTTGCACTCGATGGCGCGTGGGACTTCCACTTCGACCGTGACGGCAGCCTGGGACCTGAGGATATCGGCCATGTGACGACGTGGCGCACCGCCCATGTGCCCGGTCCCTGGCAGGCTCAATTCGACGACCTGCGGCAAGCTGCCGGTACGGCATGGTATCGCCGTGTCTTCACAGCGCCCGAAGCATGGGAAAACCGGGCCGTATTTGCCTGCTTTGGGGCGGTTAACTACTTCGCTGAGATCTGGCTCAACGGGCGCTACGTGGGGGCACACGAAGGGGGCTACCTGCCTTTTGAACTGCAGCTCGATGAATTCTTGCGCTATGGGGATACGAATGAGTTACTGGTCCGCGTCGTTGCGCCGTCGGACAACCCGGCCCGTTTTCCGGATTTCCCGTTCGGTGAGGTCCCGCATGGCAAACAAAGCTGGTACGGCATCCTCGGCGGTATCTGGCAGAGCGTGCGCGTTGAGGCGCGGTCGCCGGAGCACATCACCGGCGTCAGGCTCACCCCTGTGCTGGAGACCGGCCAGGTGCACGCCCGCATCACGCTGTCGATCCCAAGCCGGGACCAGGCGCGCGTCTTGCGCGTCCGGATTCACGCGCCTGAGGGGACGCCGGTGCACGAACGCGAGCAGCGCATCGCGCCGCACGCCGCGCAGCTCGACGTGGCGCAGGTAGTGCCCGATCCGCTGCCCTGGTCCCCTGACACGCCGCATCTGTATCGCGTCCATGTGGCGCTCGTCGCCGGCGAAGATGTGCTCGACGAGCGCGACGAGACCTTTGGCTTTCGCACGGTTGAAACCCGTGATGGCAGGCTCTATTTGAATGGCGCTCCGTTATATCTGCGCGGGGCGCTGGACCAGGATTACTATCCCGGCACGATCTGCACGCCCCCTTCGGAAGCGTTCCTGGAAGACCAGTTCCGCAAGGCGAAAGCCATGGGCTTGAACTGCCTGCGCTGCCACATCAAAATCCCCGATCCGCGCTATCTGGCCGTAGCGGACCGCGTGGGGATGCTGGTCTGGCTTGACATCCCCAACGCCGCGCGGTTGACCAGCGCTACACGGGAGCGGCTGGAGCATACGCTGTATCGTACCGTCGAGCGCGATTACAATCACCCGTCGATCATCATCTGGACGATCATCAACGAGGACTGGGGAACTGACCTGGTGTATGATGCCGATCACCGGGAATGGCTGGGCAAAATGTATCACCGGCTGAAAGCACACGACCCGTCGCGACTGGTGATCGATAATTCGGCATGCTGGCCGAATTTCCACGTCCAGACCGATATCGAGGATTACCATTTCTACCGCGCGATGCCGGACCATCGCCACGAGTGGGACGATATCATCGCGCAGTTCGCTAACCGTGCCGCCTGGACCTTCAGCCCGCACAGCGACGCGGTGCGATCCGGGGACGAGCCGCTCATCGTCTCAGAATTCGGCAACTGGGGGCTGCCCGATACGGACCTTCTCAGCGACGACAACGGCTCCGAACCCTGGTGGTTTGAGACGGGCATGGACTGGGGCGATGGGGTTGCCTACCCGCACGGTATCAGGCATCGCTACAACGCCTGGCACCTGGACCGCGTGTTTGGCGATTGGGCGTCGTTCATCGCCGCTACCCAGTGGCAGCAGTATCAAGCGCTGAAATACGAAATCGAATCCATGCGCCGCCACGCGCCGCTTGCCGGTTATGTGATCACCGAACTGACCGACGTGCACTGGGAAGCCAACGGCCTGCTCGACATAAAGCGCAATCCGAAAGCCTTTTGTGATGCGCTGGCCCCGCTCAACGCGGATACGCTCGTGATCCCCCGCTGGGATCGCCTGGCTTACTGGCCGGGTGAAGCGGTCCGCGTTGGGCTGCACGCCGCCCACGCGGGCGACCAAGCGATCATGGGTGCGTCGGTCACATGGCAGCTTGAAGGGTATGATATCGGCGGTGTTGTGCCGGTGCCGGAACTCATGCCCGGCGCTGTAGTGCCGCTAGAGCAGATCGTGTTCGACGCGCCGCCGGTCGAGACAGGGCGGCATGTTGATCTCGTGCTGGCGCTCGTCTCCGCTCAGCAGGACGTGCTGGCAACCAATCACCTCACGCTGACAGTGTTCCCCGCCCGCAGCCAGGCGTCACTCTCCGAGCGCCTGTTGTGGACGCCAGATAGTGCGCTGCGCGACCATTGCAGCGCGTTGGGCTATAACGTGACCGCGGCGCTTGAAATGGCAGACATTGTCCTGGCGCGTCAATTGACCGACGAACTTACGGACTACGTGCGCGACGGTGGGCGGTTAATCCTGCTGGCTGACCGGCCAGATAGCATTCCTGCCTGCGCACCGGGGCAGCAGGTGATCGAGCCGTGTTTTCCCTACGCCCAGCAGATCGCGCGTGCGGGCACATTTTGGGCGGGTGATTGGGTATCGTCGTTCACGTGGCTGCGCCGGGCAGGGGCATTGAGCCAGTTACCTGGCGGCCCGCTAACCGACTTTGCGTTTGAGACTGTCGCGCCGGAGTACGTGCTGAGTGGTTTCGGCCAACAGGATTTTGAGGCGCACGTTCACGCCGGTATGTTTCTCGGTTGGCTGCATAAGAACGTCGCGCTGCTTGCGGAACGCCATTACGGTAAAGGAAAAGCGGTACTGACTACGTTCCGCTTGCTACGCCAGGAACCCGGGGCCGATCCCGTGGCAACCGTGCTTCTCGACGCGTTGCTGGTGATGATAGGGGATTAGGCTGGCGCTTCCCCGGCGTGGTGCACGCGCCAGCGCCGAGGTTCAACTGCACCGCCAACAAGTTCGTAGCCATGACGCGCGGGGAGTTGCAGAAGGCGCTGTGATGGCTCAACAGGCGGCGCAGATGGTGCTGAGGATCAGGAGATGATCGCGGCACACGGGCCCGCAGCAGCTGTTATGCGCGCTCGGATCGCGCCCAGCCCAGCGCCCAGGCCAGGCCAGCGTTGATATCGTCCGCCACGTGATCCGCCACAGCGCCGAGCGCCGCGCGTTTATCCGGGTGCGGTGAGACACCGACCGCCGTCAGCGTCGCCGCGACCCCGGCACGTTGCAGCGCCGTGATCGCGCCGCGTGTGGCACGGATGCCGCCGGTCGAGTCCTCGCATACGATCACGCGCACCGGCCCCCCGCGCAGCGCGGCCAGCGGCCCGGTGAGTTCGTCCTGCTCGACCAGTGTCGCCGCCGCGGTCAGCGATTCGGTTTCCAGCCCGGAGGCCGCCGCGCCGATCGCCGCCAGCGCGTGTACCGGTGACGGCTTGACGTATTCACCCGCCATACGCCCATTACGCCACGCCAGCCAGCCCACGCGCCCCTGCCCCATCAAGGGGACGTGCCCGGCCAGCTTCAGCAGGTCGAGTCCCAGTTCGGCTTCCGGCGCGAACGCTGTACCGGTATGCACCGGCGCGGTGCCGGAATCCAGGTCAGCCGGGGGCAGGCTGGGACGCGCGGTGTAAACCACGACACCATGCGCCGGATCGTCCGCCCAATCCAGGAGTCGCGCGCGGCTTGCGGCGTCCAGCAGCGCTTTGTCACGCGTGCTGATGTAGCTTTCCGTCTCTACGGGGACCGGCTCGCCGTAGGTTTTGCGGTACTGCTCGCTGCCGAGTGCGTAGGTCTGGAATATGCGGGTGGTCAGCGTGCCGGAGACATCGTACACGTCACCGAGCAAGGCTTGCAGCAGCGCGCGCTGCGTTGCCGGTGTGCGCGCGCCGAGCATATCCAGGTAGACCTGCGACGGGTGCCGCCCGTCAACATACGCATCTGCAATCGCGCGCGCTTCGGCGGCAAAATCCGGTCGCGCAAGCGTGATCCCCGCTGCGCGGATCGCGGCCAGGGTATCGTCCAGCGTGTCGCGCTGCAGGTCGGGCCGCCGGTCCAGCGCTGCCTGCAGCAGCAAACTGGCGCACATCGCCCCGGAATCCCACTCATTCGTCAGGCCGCACGCTTCGAACACGGCGATCTCGTCGTACGTCACTTCAGGGTCCGGCTGGCCCATCAACGCCGCGACGGTGCGCATCGTGGCGCGCAGCGCGTCTTTGTAGCCCACCGGGTGGATCAGCACGCCGTCAACGTCGAGTAAAACCAGTGTGTTTGGAGTTGTCACGGTGGTTACTCGCGTGTCAGCTCTTGGAACCGGATGCTGCGTCCGCGCCGGATTTGGCTTCCTGCGCGGCCAGATACGCTTCGTAATGTTCCTGCTCAACCATCTCACCGCCGGTCACTTCGCAGGACTGCAGGTTACGGTTTTTGTCGAACATAAATTCCGCTTCCAGCCGCTCATAGCTGTGCGGCCCGACGATCACCTTGCGCGTGTAATAGCCTTTGCCGTCGTCGGTCAGTGACAGATCGTTAAAGCGGTGCAGCCGCACCTGGACCACTTCACCACTGCGATCGGCGCGGAAATAGAAGTACAGCCCGTCCTTATCGCCACCGGACTGCCCGCCGCCGAAAAGACGCTTCAAAAAACCAACCATGGGTTATCCTCCTGCACGTTCAGTGATAGTCGCCACGAGCATACCACAGCGCCCCGGATCATGACAGGGCGCGCCGCGTGGTTACGCGGGCCGACACGGGGCCGGACAGGTCGCCGGCAGGTTCCCCGTGCGGCGCTCAGGACGTGATGAGCGTGTCGAGATGGCGTTCCAGCACGCTGTAGGAAAAATGCTGCCGGGCAAGCGCGTAATTCTTCTCGACCGCCTGCTGCCATCGCTGCGGGTGATCGAGCCAGTCACGCAGTTGGGCGACCGCTCCAGCCGTGACCGCGCCGTCAAGCTCGATGAACTCAAACCCCAGCGGCCCGATGTCCGCCGCGTACACGCTGTAGTTGTTCACCAGCATCGGGCGTTTGAAGTAGACGGTTTCCAGCAACGCGTTGCCAAACCCTTCGTATAGGCTGGGGTACATCACGAAATCGGCGTGCACGTACGCATCCCACAGGATGTACGTTTTCTGCCCGCCGCTGGCGCTGCGGCTGCTGGCGATGCGGTCCGTCACGAGGCGCATGTCCACGTTGGCGGCTGCCGCCTGGGCTTGCAGTTCGCCGAGGTAATCGCGGTCCAGGTCGTCCCCATGCGTCAGGATGAACTTGCAGCGCGGGTCATCGAGCCGGCGCAGGGCTTCGATCGCCAGCTCGATCCCTTTGCGGCGAATGATGCGCACCGGCTCCAGGATCAGAAAATCGTCGTCGCTCAGCCCGATGGCAGCGCGAAAATCGGCGTTGAAGTCGTCCAGCCCTGGCGCGGGGGTCGCGTAGTCGAACACGTTAGGCACGACGGTAGCGTCAATCCCGCGCCGCTGCTTGAGGCTCGCCTGGGCGATGCTGCTGATCACCACGTGGCGCACCGAGGGCAGATCGGGCGGAAACGCGGCGTCGAGGATGTCACCGACGCAGTTGGGTTCGTACGCCGTGCGTTCCCAGTAGTAATCGTGTTCGTGGGAAATAGTGGGGATGCCCGTTTCGCGGATGATCTCGGCCAGCGCCAGCCCTAACGGAAGCTGCATCGGCACGGCGAAGATGTTCTGCGGGATGATCAGGTCGATGCGGTAGTCCCGGATGAACGCGTCAAGCCGGGGTTTGATCGCGCTCTTCAACGCCTCGATTCGCGCGTACAACTCCGGGTGCGGCGTCGTGGTGCCGAAGGCGTGCGCCTGGATCCACGCGTTCTCAGGATGCTCGAAGTGCATGTCCGGGATGAGCGCCCCCGGCGGCCCGCCGGATTCGAGTTCACCGGCGCAGTAGAAAATGCTGTGCCCCACGCGCCGCAGAACCGTAGCCCATTTGGCCGTCTCCAGCGATACCCCGTCATTGCCCGCGAGCCGTGTTGAGATAAACCCGATGTTCATGGCTGACCCGATCCTTTGACGATGCTGCATGCAACAGATGTCGCAATACCGCTGAGCTTGCCGTGCGTGTTGTCGTTTGCTGCCATTATACCCAACCTCCGGCACGCTGAACGGTTACAAGGCTCAACCGCGCGGCGTTTTGGTGAAGCGCCACGCCCTAAAAAAAGGCCCCGCCACAAAGGCGGGACCCTGACTGTAACGGTCGAACACACGCAGTCGCTAGACTTAGCCGATCAGCCCGGCGTTGACCAGGTATTCAAACGCGACGTCTTCCGGTTCCTGCGCGTTGCCGTCAACCTGCCAGTTCAGGTCGGACATCGTCACACCATCAAGCTGCTGCATCAGCCCATTGAGGATCACCCCGATGCGTGGATCCTGGTTCAACAGCTCGGTGTTGATCACCGGGGCGACGTTGTAGGGCGGCCAGAACCCGGCGTCATCATCCAGCACGCGCAGGTTCATCGCGCTGATCTGCCCGTCCGTGCCGAAGCACGTGGTCACGTCCAGGGCACCCTCGTCCAGGCCGCTGTACTTCAGGCCGGGGTCGAAGCTCAGCACTTCCGCAAACTGGAACTCGCCGTAGGTGTCGATCAGGCCTGGCAGCCCGTCGGGGCGGTCGATGAACTCGCCCGTCGCGCCGAAGACCAGCCCTTCGGAGCTGGCCGCGAGGTCGCTGACCGTGACGATCCCCAGCTCGTCCGCCCGGTCCTCTTTCATCGCCAGGCAGTAGGTGTTGTTGAACGCGCTCGGTTCGAGCCAGGTCAGGCCCCATTCATCCTGGTACGCTTCCTTAACGGCGGCGTAGACTTCGCCCGACGTCAGGGTGCTGCTGTATTCCAGCCCCAGATGCGTCAGGTAGCCGGTACCGGTGTATTCCGGGTACATATCGATCTCGCCCGCGACCAGCGCTTCGTGCGCGGCAGCGGTGCTGCCCAGCGGCGTGTAGTTGGCGGCGTAGCCGTATTCCTCGAGCAGCAGCGCCATCAGGTTGCCCAGGATCAACTGCTCGGTGAACTGCTTGGAGCCGACTTCAATCGCGACATCGCCAGGGGCCGGCAGGCTGTCCGGGCTGGGGATCGTGTCGACGACGTTCTCGTAGAAGAAGTTGAACGCGACGTCTTCCGGTTCCTGCGCGTTACCGTCAACTTCCCAGTTCAGCCGCGACATTGTCTCGCTGTCCAGCGCGGCCATCACGGCATTGAGCACCACGCCGACGAACGGGTCTTGCACGATGATATCCTGGTCGATCACCGGGGCGACGTTGTAGGGCGGCCAGAACCCGGCGTCATCATCGAGCACACGCAGGTTCATCGCGCTGATCTGCCCGTCCGTGCCGAAGCACGTGGTCACGTCCAGGGCACCCTCGTCCAGGCCGCTGTACTTCAGGCCGGGGTCGAAGCTCAGCACTTCCGCAAACTGGAACTCGCCGTAGGTGTCGATCAGGCCTGGCAGCCCGTCGGGGCGGTCGATGAACTCGCCCGTCGCGCCGAAGACCAGCCCTTCGGAGCTGGCCGCGAGGTCGCTGACCGTGACGATCCCCAGCTCGTCCGCCCGGGCTTCCTTCATTGCCAGGCAGTAGGTGTTGTTGAATTCGCTGGGGTCAAGCCAGTTCAGGCCCCATTCTGTGGCATAAGCCTGGCTCACCTCGTTGTAGATGTCTTCGGGTGTCTGGTTGGGATCATATTCCCTGCCGAGGTGGGTCAAATAGCCCGTGCCCGTATACTCGGCATAGACGTCGATCTCATCCGCGACCAGCGCTTCGTGCGCGGCAGCGGTGCTGCCCAGCGGCGTGTAGCTGACGTCATAGCCGAACTCTTCCAGCGCGATAGCCATCAGGTTGCCCAGGATGAGCTGCTCCGTGAACTGCTTGGAGCCGACTCTGATCGTCACGTCAAGATCCTGTGCCTGTGCGCCTTCCGGTGGCAGCGCGAACGTGGTTAGCGCAAGCGCGATCGCGATGACGATGCTAAGCAACCTGAACATAGCGTTACGATTCATGTCAAAAACCTCCGTCTATTACTAAATGTGCTTTTGTGTAAAGCCAGACCGGGCGCGTAAGCCCCCGTCCGGCAGGACGACCAAAAGAAGCTACGCCTCGCGCAATCCACGCGGCGTGAGCAACGTCTCAAGCCAGCCAAAGAAATATTCCAGGAAGATCGCCAGGATCGTCGCCAGCACAGCGCCGGTGATCAGAATATCGTTGCGGCCTGATCCATCGCCGCGAATGATCAACGCGCCCAACCCCCCGCCGCCAATGAAACCGGCCAGCGTCGCGCTCGCCACCACCAACACCGCCGACGTGCGGATCCCGGCCATGATCACCGGCATGGCGATCGGCACTTCCACGCGCAGCAAGACTTGCAGATCGTTCATGCCCATCCCGCGCGCGGCTTCTTTGATATCCGGCAGGACTTCGATGATGCCCACCGACGTGTTGACCAGGATCGGCAGCGTGCCGATGAAAACCAGCGCCACCAGGCTCGGATCGCGGCCAACGCCGAAGATCGGCAACGCCAGCGCGAGCACCGCCAGGCTGGGGATCGTGCGCCCGATGTTGCCCAGATTGATCAGTACCGTGCGCAACACGTCCAGGCGCGAGGTCAGTATCCCGCCGATGACCCCCACCGCAATTGAAATGCCCAGCGCGTAGAAGGTCAGCTCCAGGTGGATGTTCAACTGCCGGAGCACCTCGTGCGAGTCGCTGAGCATCCAGCGATGCTGCAAGCTCAGCGGGATCAACATCGCCGCGCCCGTCATGTAGCCGACGCTTACCTGCGCGATGTTCGACAGCCCGGCGCGCCAGTGATGCCATTCGTCCGGCTGCCCCGGGTCGGGGTCATCGACCAGCCACGCGGATAGGGTCGCACTCGTGACCGGGGGCAGCATCAGCGCGAACAGGACCGGCGTCTGGTCCAGCACGGTGAACGGCAGCGCGATGCCGAGAATGATCAGCACGCCGGTGAGCGTCGTCGCGTGAAACTGGGTTAGCAGGGTACGGATGATCCATTGCAGCAGGCCAATCGTGGTATCGCCAAGCCGCCCGTATTCGCCCCGCGCGTACCGTTTCTCCTGGTAGGAGACCAGCCAGTTCGCCAGCGCGCCAAACGCCGAACCGAGGATCAGGCCGCCGACCAGTGCCAGGACGAACGCCAACGGCATGTTAGCCAGGTGATCCGCTACTGCCTCGCTCGCGTCGGGCACCAGCACCTTATAAGCAATGCCGCTGAGCCAGTACAGGCTCACGAGCATGCCGGTATCCTTCCAGCTCGCTTTGAGCATCGCGCGCTGGTCCAAGCGTAGCTGGGTGCGATCGTCTGTGGCGAGCCGGACGCTGTAAAAACGCAGCGCCATGATCGCGGCTGTGGGCAGGATCAGCAGACTCAGGAGCGCGGCTGCCGCGACAAACGGCAGGTCGAGGAACGGCAGCACCACGCCCCCCAGCACGAGCAGCGGCGTCAGCGGCGACCGGCTCAACCAGGCCGGGGCTTCCTGCCCCGCGTCCAGCACGCGCGCGCGAAGCAGGCGCGCCACCTGGATGCCGATGCCGCCACCCACCACCAGCCCGATCAACGCCAGCGGCAGATAACGTGTCAGGAACGCTTCAAGCACTGACCATTCGAGGTTGCCCAATGGCCCTATCATGATGGCTGCCGCTCCTTTTGTGTCTGCTGCCGGAACCACAATGATTTCAGGTACGCCCCGGCCACGATCAGCCCCGCACCGATCCAGGCGACCGTGAAGCCGGATTCGGCTTCCAGCGTTTCGGGCCGGATCGGCACACGGCCAGAGATCAACGCGTTGATGTTGCTGCGAACATCGCGGAATAGACCGCTGGCCGTGCCCAGATCACCGACAGCGCGGCGCAGCTCGAAATGGAAATGCAGCAGCGGGAACAGCGCCAGCAGGCCGCAGAGCAACAAGATTTCTGCCGAGGCGCGCCGGCTCGTGCGGGTGATATTCCACAACGCTACCACCCCGGCGATAATCGCGGTCCAGGGCAGGATTCTGAGCGATTCGCGGATCGGGGCATTAGTCTTGATTTGCGCCAGGTCCCACCCGGTCATCTGCAGCAGGTTTGCGTCGTCGAGGATGGCCTGGGCCGTCTCATCGCCTGCGATCGCCTCATCTGTGCTGTAGGGTTCGACCCACGTCAGCCCAACATAACTAAACAGCAGCAATAGCGCGCCTACCAGCGTCACGACGTCGGGCTTCTCACGCAGGAAATGCCAGAAATCAGCGACGTATTCGCCCATCGTTTTGAACTCGCCCGTGATGCCGGGCGCTGACCCGCGCTCCACCTGGCGGAGCAGGAACTCAGCCGCGAGCGCCATCACGGATGCTGCGACGGCGCCGGCGACGATCTTGTCATCGCGCTGGCTGCTGATGCCCTGAAAGATCAGATCGCCGATGCCCCCGGCACCGATGAACGCGGCGATCGTGCCCAGGCTGATCGCGGATACGGTCGCGATGCGGATACCGGCGAACACGATCGGCAGGGCGAGCGGTAGCTCGATCCGGAACAGAATACCAAGCGAGGTCATGCCCATCCCGCGCGCGGCTTCTATGACGTTGGGATCGATACTGTCGATGCCCACGGCGGTATTGCGGATCAACACCAGCAGCGAATACAGCACCAGCGCGACCACCGCCGAATTGAAACCAATCCCCAGCAGCGGGATCATCAGGACGAACATCGCCAGGCTGGGCACCGTGTAGATGACGCCCGCAACGGTCAGGATCGGATCGTACAAGGCCCGGATGCGCGTGATCAGGACGCCCAAAATCACGCCCATCACGCTCGCCAGCAGCACGGTGACCACCGTGATATAGATATGTTCCGTCACGACATCCAGGACCTGGTCGGGGCGTTGAATAATGTAATCCACGCTTATCCCCCTTCCTGCGCAGTCTCACCGCTGGCCGAAATTGCCAACTGTGCCGTGTCGGTGGTCACGACGCCCACATAGCGATCGTCGTCATCCACCACCGGCAAAATACGGATCGTGTTCGTCAGCATCTCGGAGAATGCGTCGCGTAGTGTGCTCTGTTTCTCGGTGTACACTTCCAACGGGTTCATCACATCTACGACGATGCGCCGGCGGTGTTTGAGGGCGTCTTCGTGCGTCAAATACCCCGTGACACGGCGCTCGCGGTTCAACACAACCAGGCTGCGCACCTGGTGTTTTTCCATGCGCTCGAGCGCGACCTCAGCCGTCTCGGCTTCCTGGACAGCCGGGTATTCCTCGTACACATCTTCGACCCGGATCAGGCTCAAGCGCTTCAAACCCCGGTCGCTTCCCACGAAATCCGCGACGAAGTCATTGGCCGGGTTCGCCAAAATGTCGTCCGGCGAGCCGATCTGTTGAATCTGCCCGCCCACCTGGAGAATCACGATCTGGTCGCCCATTTTGATCGCTTCGTCGATGTCGTGGGTGACGAACACGATCGTTTTGTGCAGGCGCTGTTGCAGGCGCAGGAACTCGTTTTGCAGCCTGTCCCGCGTGATGGGATCGACCGCGCCAAACGGCTCGTCCATCAGCATCACGGGCGGGTCGGCAGCCAGCGCGCGCGCGACCCCGATCCGCTGGCGCTGTCCGCCGGACAGCTCGCGCGGGAAACGGTCACGGTACTCCGCCGGGTCCATGCCAACCAGCTCGATCAACTCGTCCACGCGCTGGGCGATCCGGGCGTGTTTCCAGCCCAACAAACGCGGCACAACGGCGATATTCTGTTGAATGGTCATGTGTGGGAACAGGCCGATCTGCTGGATGACATAGCCGATCGTGCGGCGCAACTTGACAGGGTTCATCTCGCGCACGCTCTGGCCGTCCACCAGGATCGTGCCTTCTGTTGGCTCGATCAGGCGGTTGATCATCTTCATGATGGTCGTCTTGCCGCAGCCAGACGGACCGATCAACACACAAGTTTTCCCCTTAGGGACGAAAAAATTTACGTCGGCGACAGCCGGTTGACGTTGCCCTGCGTAGAACTTAGTCACATTTTTCAGTTCAATCATGGCATTATTCCGTTTTGGCGACAGACGCAACAAATAAATAAGGTGTCTTGATTGTCCTCGTGGTCAGGGATATCGATTGTGTCAACGCGATCGACACAGGTCGTACGATATGATATCACGAGTAGCGCGTCGTTTCTGAACCCGCGTTGGGGACAGGGTATGTCTTGCTGCGGCGTACCCCAGCACGTTATTGCCAATGTAACGCGCGCACATTGAAGGCGAACCCACCCGCGTATAATGCCGGACGGGTTAGCCGTGTGAAATGGTGATGATGCATAACTCTAGTATTAATGTTATCCTAATTTGCCGATTCTAACAAATCCGGCGCACGCAGGTGAAGACTGTGACGTGCAAGGCCTGTCCCCAAGTCCTCGTGTTTCACAACTGGGGCGCGAACCGGGCCATACCTTGTGTTCGGCCCATGCCGGGCAGCGCCAGATGCGGCGCTGCTGCGGAGCGGCACGGGAAAAGCAGCATTCGCCGGTTGCAATACGCAGGGGATACGGCTATATTTTTAAAGACGCACATCATAAAAATCGAGCTATTTGATGTGCCACCACAAGCTTATTGCATCGGGCGCGCCGGCATCACGCGCCGTTCCCGGTGGCTGCACGCTAAGGAATACGACGACGAATGTGTCCAACGGTTTGGATATATCTGGGCGAGATCTATCGCCTGCAAGAGGAGCATACCTGGCCGACGCTGTCGATGATCGCTGACAGCATGGGCGTCTCATTACAGGCTGCCTCGCGCATGATCCGGCGCATGGCGGAGAACGGCTATATCGAGCACGAGCCGTACAAGGGGGTGCGGCTGACGGACGAAGGGCAGCGCATCGCGCTGCAGGTGATCCGGCGCCACCGCATTCTGGAAGCGTTTATGGTGCAGGTCATGGCCTTTGGTTGGGACGAGGTTCACGACCTGGTGGAGAACCTGGAACGCGGCGTGGACGACAGGCTGATCGACCGGATGGACGAGATGGCCGGGCACCCGCAACGCTGCCCGCACGGGGAACCTATCCCCTCGAAAGACGGCGTGATGCCCACGATCGATGACAAGCCCCTGACCGAGTGGCCCGAAAAGGCGACGGCCCGTGTGAGCCGGGTCAAGACACACGACCCTGAGAAGCTGCAATACCTGGAACGCATCAAGCTTGTGCCCGGCGCGCTGGTGACGATCAACGCGCACAGCCCGTTCAACGGCCCGGTGCATCTAGAATGCGCCGGCGATCGCTTTGTGATCGGGCACGAACTCGCCGGCGAACTTTATGCCGAGCGTGCCGGCGCCTGACGGTGCGGTCAGCGGCCCGCCTGCGCAAGAATGCGCCGGGCAAGCTGGCTGCCAGCGATCGCCAGCCCGTCGGTGATCAGGTAATGACTCGCCGCGCGGTCGAACAGCACGCTGGCCTGTGGTGGGAAACCGTCCGCGTCATCCCCCAGCCAGTACACCGCCGCCAACCACAGCTTCGGCATTACTTGAAACGCGAAAGCCGCATCACCCGGCCCGGCGAGGGGTTGCCCCCCGCACGCCAGCGCGCCACGCTCGAACGCGGCCACGTCGCTCCCCAGTGCGCGCGCGAGCAGGCTGCCGGTGTAGCCGGTGAAGGCCCGGTGATAGAACACCCCGTCAGGCAGATCGCGAAACGCGACCCATTCCCCGGCGCGCGGCGTGCCGTCCGCAGTCACGAGGTAGGCCATCACCAGCGCCTGGATCATGGTCGGAAGCTCGCCACCTGCGGCGGTTGTCACGGCATAATCCGGCACGTGCACGGCCAGTGCTTGCTGCATGTAGGGCAGCGCCAGGATGCCCGCGCCCGGTGCGTGTGCGTCCCAGTGCGCGCCGCTGAGCTGGGCGACCTGCGCCGGATCGCGCGTGCGGAGCCGGTCGCGCTGTTCGTCCATACGCGCTTCCATCGCGCGCGTCCAGTGCTCGCGGCTGTCCTGTGGTTGGCGATCCGCCATGACCGGCCTCCCTTTGGGTGGTCAGCGGCAGACCCGGCGCGCCAGATCATCACATCCGATCCGGCACGCCGGGCCGTGCGGCTACTGGTGCGTCAGTGTCACTTCAGCAGGCCGCGCATGAAGAGCAGCGCCTTGCGCGCGTCCTCGTCCAGGTCGATGCCGACGCTCAGATCGCGATAAATCTTGATGTCGCGGCCCACCTCGCCGCCGGGCGTCACGAACGGTTCGAGCACCACCGGGCCGGTGTAGTTGATCGTGCGTAGCGCCGTTGCAATCTCGGTCCAGGGCATGTGCCCGTAACCGGGGGGACGGCGGTTGTTCTCGCCCACGTGGAAGTGGCCCAATTGATCCCCAGCCTTGACGATCGCCTCGCCGATGAAGTCCTCTTCGATGTTCATGTGGAACGAATCCAGCATGATCTTCACGTTCGGGCTGCCCACCGCGTTCACGAAGTCCAGCGCCTGCTCGCACGAGTTGAGGATGTACTGCTCAAAGCGGTTGACCACCTCCAGGGCAAAGACGACGTTGTTATCTTCAGCCGCTTTGACCGCTTCCTTCATGCTGGCGATGCTGCGCTCGGTGTAAGGGCGGATGTCGCTCTCGCCGGGCGGCAGGGTTGCCGGCCAGGAGCTATAGACGATCCCGCCAACGATCCCCCCGCCGATTTCGCCGACCGCATCGCAAATCTTGCGCAGGTAGGCAAGCCCCGCGTCGCGCACGGATTTATCCGCCGAGGCGACGTCGTAATGCGCCGGCAGGCCGATCACCGAGGTGAAGTCCAGCCCGCGATCGTCCAGGTGCGCCTTGAGTTCCTGCCGTTCGGCTGCACTCATCTCGGCGATCATGCCGCTTTGCAGCTCGATGATGTCGTAACCCAGGTCCGCAACCTTATCGATATAGGGGTGCACGTTGTCATGCCAGTTACGCACCCAGTACATATAGAAAATGCCGATCTTGTTCATAGAGAATCCTCCAAAAAATGTGAATGTGCTCCAAAAAACAGTGCTTACGACACCGGCCACGCGCCCTCAGGCGGGCATCAGGGGAGCCGGTACCTGCTGCGGCAGGCTCACCTCGTGGCCGAGATAGTAGCCGAGCGCTTCCTTTAACGGCGCGATATGCTCGCCGGGGGTCAGGTTGACGTGGTGGCGATGGCCCGTGCGCATGACGTGCAGCAGCACATCTTGCAGGCGTTCGACATGGGCAACCCCGGCAACGCCAAAGAACGCGGGCGGGATCGCGTCATCGGTGAAACGCCCGTCGCCGAGATACCACTTCAACGCGCCGCTTTCGGTCAGCAGGTTGCCGAACGTGAACGGGAACGCCGCGATGCGTCCCACGTGGCAGCCAAAGCCCCGCCCCGTCCCGACCGCGTTGGCGAGGATGTCATGATCGGTGATACGTCCCCGGTCGGTCATCAGCGCCTGCGGCACCGGGCCGCAGTGGAACAGGATGCACTTGTCGTCTTCCTCGGCGTAATTGTTGTTCCAGTCCAGGCAAGCCGCCGGCTCGCCTGACGCCAGGTGCAGCGCGTGCATGGTCACGGCGCTGCCGATGTCCACCTCGCAGGCCGCGCCGATGCCCTGGTTATTCAGCGCCCCCACCGCCACGCACGGTGATATCCCTAGCTGTTCCTGTAACTCCAGCCAGCAGCGGATCCCCAGCGCGTCCAACTGGAACTCGTCGATGATCGCGTCCAGCACGACCGCCAGCCGTGCCAGAGTCTCGAACGCCGCATCAGGCACGCCATCCCACGCGGCGTAACCACGTAGGAAATCACGCTTGTCTTCCAGGGCGGGAAGCCCCGGATCGAGTCCGGTGACCCGGCTGATCACGGTCGCCATGTCCAGCGTCTCGACCGTGATGCCGTGATGTTGCAGCGCGATCTCGTCGATGCGCACGGTCTTGAAGGGGGTCGTCCGCGCGCCGATCGCGCCGACGACCATCTCGCGCATGCCTTTCACCACGCGGCACACGCGGTCAAAGTAATCGACCTGCACCTTGAATGCCGCGTCGGTCGGGCGCACCACGTGCGGTTTGAGCGCGGTGAACTTCACGTCATGCTGGCGAAAGACGTCCGCGATCGAGAGCTTGCCGCAGAACGCGTCGCGGCGCTGGGCCGGGGCCATCTTGTCGAGGTCGTCCGGGTAGGCTTGCAGCAGGATCGGCACATTCGCGTCTTTGAGCGCGGCAACCGCCCCGGTTTCGTCCCCGAAGTTGGGCAGGCACAGGATCACGCCGTCGAACTCGCCCCGGTGCTCGTGCAGGAAGTTCGCGTAGAGTTGCCCTTCGCGCGTGGTCTCAACTGCGCCGTAACGCGTCGCGCTCTCGTCCATGATCAGGACGTCATGGCCCCACTCGCGCAGCACGCGCGGCAGCGTGTCGCGCGCCTCCGCGATCAGCGATGCCGGAAAAAATCCGCGATTACCAAAAAACAACGCAAACGTTGACTTTTGCATCATGTTCTATCCTGTTCAGTAATCTTGTATTTGGGTTAAATCCATACGCATTCCATTGTATAACCCTCTGCGTTCTGCGGAAAGCGCCCCCATCCGGAGCGTGATGCAGCGCCTGCCACACACAAAAAGCGCACGCACCGGGCGTGCGTGCCAGGGGATTCAACCATGTTGGTAGATGTGTTCGGCGGGGGCTACCGCGCCGCTGATGGCTAATCCGCCCCGGCCAGGGACTGTTCAATGTGCGCGGCCCAGCCCTCATTGGCGACCGTGATCGCCAGCCCGGCCCGGCACGTCTGCGCGTAGGCTGAGGCAGGAAACGCCACGTCGAGGAAGTAGCCGAGGGCTTCGTCCAGCGGGCCGTCGAAATGCGTGGTCAAAACCACCGCGTCTGAATTCCAGGCCAGGGCGGCTGTATCACACAGATGCCGGACGCGCTCGGCCCCCGGCCCCCAGGTGCAGAGGTAGACCAGCCCGCTTTCAAGCAGCCAGCGGGCCGCGTTGAGAATCTGGCTATCGGGCACGTCGCGCGCGTCACAACACAGCAAGCTGACGAAATGCGGGCCGGGCAGCGCGAGCGTTGCGGGCCGGGTCGCCAGGTCCGGCAGCGCCAGCGTGTACAGCGCCCTGCTGTATGCTCCCGCCGGAGGGTAGGCGACCAGTGGGTGGTTCATCATCGCGGCCTTCACTTGCCGTTTCGTCCGGGCGCGCGGATCGCGCGATCATAACAGGCCGGAATTCTGCTCCGCCTGCCAGTTCCCGGCGTGCAGGGCGCGCGCCTCGTCGATCGCGGCGCTCAGGCTCTCGGAGTTCACCGGCTTGTAGATCACCAGGTCGGCCCCGGCTTCGCTGCGGCGATCTTCCATATCCAGCAACTCGTACGCCGTGACGAAGATGATCGGCACGCGGCGAATGACATCGTTGGCGCGGATCATGCGGCACAGCTCAAAGCCATCCAATTCGGGCATCATGATATCAAGCAAGATCACGTCGGGCTGCTCTTCTTCAGCCAGCTCCACCGCCGTGACCGAGTTCACGGTCGTGGTCACCGTGTAACCGTTCAGCTCAAGGATCATCTTCAGCAGGTTCAGGGTATCTTGTTCGTCGTCGACAACCAGTACATGTGTGCTCATTGGGTACACCTTTCAACGCCAGGGCGATCTTATTCGGGGGCATGCGGTTGGCAGATTGGCGATCGGTTCATGCCTGCTTTTTGCGCCGCACGCATCCGTTTATACCTGATTCAAGCGCATAGCGTGGCGCGCGTCTATGCGCAGAATCACGTAATTTGCGGCGCGGGAAATACGTAGATGCGGGGATTTGTACGTAGTTCTACACAGGGGTCAGTCCGGCGCGTTCAGGCCCCGTTGCAGGGCGTAGCGCACCAGTTCGGCCTGGTTGCGCACGTTCAGTTTGCGCATGATGTTCGCGCGGTGGGTTTCGACCGTGCGCGTGCTGATCGACAGCCGCTCGCCGATCTCCGGGCTGGTGTGTCCCTCGACGACCAGGTGCAGGATTTCGCGCTCGCGGTTGGTCAGCGCGCCGAGTCCTTCCGGGGTGCTTTCGCGGTCGCGCTCAAGCTGCACGTAGGCATCGATCGCGCGTTCGGACAGACTGGGGCTGAGATAGCGCCGCCCGGCGGCCACGTCGCGCACGGCCTGCACCAGGTCGCGCGCCGCCGCCTGTTTGAGCGCGTACCCCGTTGCGCCGCTGCGCAGCGCTTCCAGCACATACGCCTCGCTGGTTTGCAGCGAGAGCAGCAGCACCCGCGTTTGGGGCGCGTGCCGCGCGACATATCGCGCGATGTCGATCCCGTTCAGGCCGGGCAGTGCGAAATCGGCGATCAGCACGTCCGGCTGCAATTGCTCGACGGCGTCGAGCGCCTCCCGCCCGTGCGACACCTCGCCCAGCAGCGCGAACCCCGGCTCCGCTTCAAGCAGGCTGCGCATGCCCCGGCGCGTCAGGTCGTGGCTGTCGGCCAGGACAATGCCGATCGCTTCCGGTGCAGGGCGCGGCACGACAGTTTCATGTGCGGCTTGGTGCACGGCGGGCGTGATGCGTGTCTCGTGGGCGGGCATACCCGTTTCGTGCGGCGCGGTGACGGGCAGCATGGCATACACGCGCGTCCCGGCATGGGGCGATGACTCGATGTTGAGATGGCCGCCCAGCAGCATCGCGCGTCCCTGCATCCGCGTCAGGCCAACTGTCTCGCCGCTCAGGAGTGCCGCCTCCAGGTCAAAGCCCGCGCCCTGGTCGGCGACCTCAATGTGTAAGGCGCTGTCATCCGCCCAGACTTGGACGTCTGCCGCGTTGACGGTGGTATGCCGGGCGACATTCGTCAGCGCTTCCTGGATGATGCGGAAGGCGGCGATCTCGTTGTCGGGAGCGAAGCGGCGGCGCAGACCGGCATGCTTAAACCGCACGGCGACCCGGCTTTGCGCGCTGTAACGGCCAAAGAATTCCAGCAATGCCGGCAGCAAGCCCAGATCGTCCAACGCCGTCGGGCGCAGCTCAAACGCGAGTTCGTCGATCATGGCCGCGAGTTGGTTCACCAGTTCCACCGCTTCCGCCAGCCGGGCGCGGTTGGTATCGACCGGCGGCCCTGTGCCGCTTTCCAGCGTGATCTTCAGCCCGGTCACGATCTGGCTGGCCTGGTCGCGCAGATCGCGGGCCACCTGCAGACGTTCGTTTTCGTGCATCAGCATCAGCCGGTGGGAGAGCGTGCGCAGGCGGTGCGTTTCGATCGCTGTGTGCCTTTCGAGCCGGGTTTGAATCGCGCGCAGCAGTTCGACATGTGTAAACGGTTTGGTGAGGTAATCGTCCGCGCCAAGCTCCATCCCCGCGCGGCGGTCCGCACGCGCCGTTTTTGCGGTCAGAAAGATGAATGGGATGGTGGCCGTCATCGAATCGTGACGCAACGCGCGCAACACCGCAAAGCCATCGCGTTCAGGCATCATAACGTCGCACAGGATCAGGTCCGGCAGGTGCTCGCGCGCCATGCGCATGCCGTCATCTCCGTTTGCCGCCGCGATCACATCAAACGACTCAAGCTCCAGCGCGTCGCGGATGTTCTCGCGTACAGCCGCTTCGTCTTCGATCACCAGGATTTTTGGCATGCCCAACCCTACGCCTGATCGCCCAGCGCCAGCGTCACGCGGACCGTGATATCTTCGCCGGGCACGCTGGTGATCGCCAGTTCGCCGCCGTGCAGCTCCGTCAGCCGCTTGGCGATGACCAGGCCCATCCCCGCGCCCTGCTGCTCGTGCAGCCGGCGCTCAAACTGCATTCCGGCCCCGATATCGGCGATCTGTTCGCGCGTCATGCCGTGCCCCTGGTTGTAGATCGCCACGCTGTAGGTCTGGTCGTTCTTGCCGGCGGACACGTGCACCGGCGTGCCAGGCTTCGAGAATTTGAAGGCGTTGTCGACCAGTTCGTCCACGACCTTCCTGAAATCGTCCAGCACGATCTGGATCGTGCCATCCTGCGCCAGGTCGAGCTGCAAATCGCCATCCCGGTTGGTTTTTCGCGCCTTGTCCTGGCTGACTTCGCGCACGAGCTGGTTCGGTTGGCTCACCCACATGTCTTTCAGATCGCGCCTGCGGTCGGTATCGGCGCTCAGGAGTTCGATCTGCGCGTAGATCAGGAAGTTTTCGATCAAGCGGTGCAGGCGCAGGCAGGACCGGTTGATCGTCGCGGCCATGTCATAAATGCGCTCGCGCTCCAGCGTTTCGTAGTCCCACATCAGCAGCTCAGAATAGCCCATGATGCTGACCAGCGGCGTACGGAACTCGTGCGGCAGCATGTGGATAATGTTGCCGCGCAGGTCGGCGAGCTTCTTTTCGTAGCGCCGGGCGGTGGTGGTCTTCTTTTTCAGACGCGTGTGTATCGCGGTCAGCAGTTCATCGGCGGTGAAGGGTTTGGTCAGGTAATCGTCCGCGCCGAGCTCCATCCCCTGGCGCACATCCGAACGCTGGGTCTTCGCCGTCAAAAAGATGAACGGGACCATCGCCGTTACCGGATCGTCCTGCAGTGCCAGCAGAACGCTGTAGCCGTCCAGCTTGGGCATCATGATGTCGCAGATCACCAGGTCCGGCAGGTGCGTCCGGGCCAGGGTGATACCGGTCTGCCCGTTATCCGCGTCAAAGACCTCAAAACCTTCCATTTCCAGGATCTCGACGATGTTTTCGAGAATCGTCACTTCGTCCTCGATGACCAGAATCTTCGTCATGCTAACGTCACTCCACTCGTCCTGTGTGGCTCATGTCTCAGGTCCCGGTACGACCGGAAGGCTGATCGTTATTTGCGTCCCCTTGCCAACCACCGACCGTATCTCAAACGTCCCCCGGTGTGTCTCGATGATGCGCCGCGCCAGCGGCAGCCCCAACCCGATCCCCTGCTGTTCGTATGTGTCCCGGTCGATCTGGTAAAAATCTTCCAGCGCCAGCGCCAGTTTTTCCGGCGGAATACCCGGGCCGCGATCCAGAATGGTGATCCATAGCGCGGCGTCAGCCTGCCATTGCGACACCAGCACTTCGCTGCCCTGCGGCGAAAAATTCAGCGCGTTGGTGATCAGCTCGGCCAGCCCGTGACGCAAGGCGCGAATATCACATTGCACCGCCGCCTCGGTGTCCCGCTGTTCGAGCCGCACGCTGACATCCGGCTGGCGGTAGGCAAAACGCCGGGCCAGGTCCACAGCAGCGATCAGCAGGTCCGAGAGGCGCATCGGGACCCCGTACTGATCAACCGCGGCCTGGCTCAGCGTGTTGGTTTCGAACTGCACGATCAACACGATTTGCTCGATCAGGCGGTCCAGGCGCTGCGTGCCGCGTTGCAGCGTGTCGAGCAACTCGGCGATCTGTTTGGACGAAAGTTGTTCGATCTGCCGCCCGAAAATGTCGCTGACCATGTGCAGGGCGACCATCGGCGTGCGCAGTTCGTGCGACACCATCCGTATGAGCGAGCGCTTGGCCTGGGCGAGTTCTTGCTCCGCCATGCGTGCGATCATCTTGTGGCGTTCCAGCCGCGCCGTGACGGCGGTCAGTAGTTCCAATGACGTGAAGGGTTTGGTCAGGTAATCATCCGCGCCGAGTTCCATGCCCTGCCGCACAGACGGGCGATCGGTTCTGGCGGTCAGAAACATGAACGGAATCGATGCGGTCTGCGGTTCGTCGCGTAGATTCAGCAGCACGCTGTAGCCATCGAGTTCGGGCATCATAATGTCGCAGATGATCAGATCGGGCAGGTGCTCCCGCGCGAGCTGAAGGCCGGTGCGCCCGTTTTCAGCAGCCAACACGTCGAACCCTTCGATCTCAAGCAATTCGCAGATGTTCTCGCGTAACGGCGCTTCATCCTCGATTACCAGAATTCTGGCCATATGACGTAGTGTCCTCATGCTCGCCCGGCAATTACCTGGGGACAGGCCCCCCAGGGGTTATTATGGACTCAACCCAGGATTAAGTCTAATGCGAGGGTTAGAGGAACAGCGAAGCCAGCGTTCGGGGGCTATCACCGTGACATCTACAGCGGGTTCTCTTGCCGGGCGCGTCCCTACGCAGTCGTGCGCGGGAATGCGAGCGCGGCGTCATTTAGTGCCACATAGACCCGGTCGCCCGCGCCCCATGCCAGGTGGGCCGGGCAGCGTGCTTTTAGCGCGGGGACACCATCGAGCGTGATCCAGACATCCTGGTAGGTGCCGTAATACATGCAGCGTTTGACGGTGGCCGGGGTCCCTTCAGCGGCACGATTCAGCGTCAGGTGTTCGGGACGCACCAGGATATCTACATCTCCCTGGTGATGCCGGCGCAGCGGCAGAGTCCCCAGGGCGGTCAGGGCGGTGTCGCCTTGCGCATGACCGTGCAACACATTCACGTCCCCCAGAAACTGGGCCGCGCGGCGCGATACCGGCGTTTCGTACAGCTCGCGCGGCGAGCCGTACTGCACGACAGTGCCCTCAAACATCAACGCGATCCGGTCAGCCAGGCTCATCGCTTCGTCCTGGTCGTGCGTCACCAGGATGGTCGTGATGCCGGCCTGGTGGAGAATCCGGTACACGTCCTCGCGGACCTGCGCCCGCAGCGCGACATCCAGGTTTGAGAACG
Organism: uncultured Anaerolineaceae bacterium; assembly: GCA_964425755.1. Taxonomy (GTDB): domain Bacteria; phylum Chloroflexota; class Anaerolineae; order Aggregatilineales; family Aggregatilineaceae; genus CAYRNY01. The sequence continues at coordinate 161,555 of CAYRNY010000004.1, read as the reverse complement.
GCTCGTCCAGCAGCAAGACGTCCGGTTGGGGAGCCAGCGCGCGAGCCAGCGCGACACGCTGTTGCTGCCCGCCCGAAAGCTCGTGCGGGTAGCGCCGGTTGAATCCTTCCAGGCCGACCAGCGCCAGCATCTCGGCAACGCGGGCGTGTCTGTGATTGCCGCGTGACAGGCCGTAAGCCACGTTCTGCTCGACGGTCATGTGCGGAAACAGCGCGTAATCCTGAAACACCATGCCGACGCGCCGCCGGTGGGCGGGCACGAAACGCGTGCCGCCCGTGACGACGCGCCCGCCGATGGCGATCGTACCGGCGTCGGGCATCTCAAGGCCGGCGATCAGGCGGAGTACCGTCGTCTTGCCGCAGCCACTCGGCCCCAACAGCGCCATGAACTGGCCGGGGCAGAGCGCGAAGCTCACGTCCTGCACGGCCTGCACAGCACCAAAACTCTTGCAGAGATTCGAACAGTCAACTGCAGCGAAATCAGTCATCGGGCTCCAGGATATAGACCAGGGATAGGGCAGAGAAGAACACAAGTATCAAGGCCGGGGCTGCTGCCCGTGCGTAGAACGCCTCCGTGCTGGCCGACCAGATGCGCATCGCCAACGTATCGTAGTCGTTGGGGGCCAGCAACAGCGTGACCGGCAGTTCTTTCATCACGGTCAAGAACACCAGCGCGACTCCCGCGATCAGCCCCGACCGCATCAGCGGCAGGGTGATCGTCCGGAACACGTTCAGCGGACTGCGTCCCAGCGTGCGCGCGCTTTCCTCCAGCGCCGGATTCACCTGTAGCAGGCTGGCACGTGCGGGACCGATCGCCTGCGGTAGAAAACGGACGATGTATGCCGCGATCAAGAGCGAGAAGGTGCGGTACCCGCTGATCCCCAACAACGCGTTAAGCTCGCTCAGGTAGTTCGCGCCCAGGAACACGAACGCCAACCCGATCACGATGCCCGGCAGAGCGTACCCGATATACGGGCTTTGGGCTAACCAGCGGCTGATCCGTCCGGGATAGCGCACCTGGTACACCACGAACGGCAGCGCAACCACGCCGCTAACCCCCGCGGCCACCGCCGCCGCGCGCAGCGAGCGCTGGAGCGGCGCGAGGACATCGCGCAGCGTTTCCCCGTGTTGCAGGCCGTTAATAAGCCAATAGCTCATGACCCCCAGCGGGGCAAACAGTGCCAGCAACGCGACGGCAAAACAGAACAACTGGGCGGCCCACTGCCAGCGCCCAAGCGTGATGCGTCGGGGCGGGCGCTGCGCGCGCTGGCCGTGATACTTGCCGCGCGTTTCCAGCATCGAATTCAACACCAGGATCAGCACCGTGAAGCCGATCAGCACGACCGACAGCAGCGCGGCCAGGTCCCAGTCGATGCTCAGGCGCAGGTAGATCGCCCGCGTAAACACGTTGTACTGCATCATCGCCACCGCGCCGAAATCGCTCAGCGTGTAGAGTGCAACCAGCAAGACGCCGCCCGAAAGTGAGGGCAGCAGTTGCGGCAGCGTGATGCGCAAGAACGTGTGCAAGGCTGAGCGCCCTAGCAGCCGCGAGGCTTCCTCCAGCGCCGGATCAAGTCCCTTGAACCCAGACCGCACGCTGAGAAACACGAACGGGTACGCGAACAGCGTGATCGCAAGCCACGCCCCCCAGAAACCGTAAATTGACGGCAGCCGGTCCACCCCCAACGGCTCAAGCCACTGCTGCACGATCCCTTTCGGGCCGATCGCGCCGATCAGCGCAAACGCACCCACATACGACGGGATGACCAGCGGGACCGTCAAGGTCACGGTCCAGAAGCGCCGCGCCACGAGATCGGTGCGCATGGTCAGCCACGCCGCCGGGATCGCGATCAGGCTCGACGCCAGCGACACGGATACGACCAGCAGCAGGCTGCGGCCTATGATATGCAACGTCCCGGGGCGTGCCAGGTAGTCCAGCGCGCGACCGGGTTCTACTTCACCGGCGCGCACCAGCAGGTACAGCGACGGAAAGAGCAAAACTGCTGCCAGCAGCGTACAGAGCAGCAGCAACAGGTGCGCGGGTTTGAGATACAGAATCCGTGACATCACATTGTTTCGTTAGAAGGGCGCTGCATACCCCGCGTGTGGGGCATGCACGCCCTGGCAAGGATAGTCATCGCGCCGGGAGGCGTGCTCCCGGCAAACGGACCAGTCGAGACCGGCAGGTCGCCTATCCGCTGATCAACGCTTCCATCAGGTCAAGCGTCCCCTGCAGGTCGTCCAGGTTGCTCAGATCAACCTCAGGCGTTTCGATCGCGTCGAGCGGCTTCAGGCGCGGATCGGCTTCCATGCCCAGCAGCAATGGGTACTCGAACGTGTTCTCCACGAAATAGGTCTGTGCGCTGCGCGACAGCAGGTACGCGATGAACTGCTGGGCCAGCGGCTTGTTATCCGACGACTGCAGGATGGCGGTTCCCGCCACGTTGATCAGGTTGCCGATATCGTCGCCGGGGAAATAGTAATTAGCGACCGGGGCACCTGGATTCTCTTCGAGCAGCCGGAACATGTAGTAGTGGTTGACCAGCGCCGCGTCGACCTCGCCCGCTGCGACGGCGGCCACCGCCGGCGAGTTCTTTTCGTATTGCAGGGCGTCGTTGTCCAGCAGGCCCTGGACAAACGCGCGCGCGGCCTCGTCGCCCTCTGCGATCCGGATCGCCGTCAGGTGCGACAGGAACGAGGCGTTGGTCGGCGCAAACCCCACGCGACCGGCCCAGGCCGGATCGGTGAAGCCGAACAGCGTCGCGGGCAGGTCGTCCGGTTCGAGTGCATCCGTGTTATACGTGACGACACGCGCCCGCCCTGTGATACCAACCCACAGCCCATCCTGCGCGCGGAAACGCGGCTCGACGCTGTCCAGGATATACGCGGGAAGCGCCGTCAGAACGTCGTTTTTCGCCAGCAGCCCCAGCGCGCCGGCATCCTGGGAAAAGAAAACGTCAGCTTGCGTGTTGCGGCCTTCTTCGAGTATCGTCAGCGCCAGGCTGGACGAATCGCCATACCGCACGTCGACCGCGATGCCGGTATCCTGCTCGAATTGCTCGATGACAGGGCCGACCAGTTCTTCGCTACGCCCGGAGTAGATCGTCAACGTGGTGCCTTGAGCTTCGGCTTCGGTCAGCAGATGTTCGACGCGATTTCCCGGCAACGGCAGCACGACCGACACCAGTGCCGCAAGCAACAACACACTGCCGATCAAAAGACGAATCTTGGACATGAAGTGCTCCTGTGATGTGGCTTTGATGCGATATCCAATGCGAATCCTCTATTGAGAATCATTCTCAATCGATGCGCATTATAGAGGAGACGCATTGAGGAAACAAGGCCCCTGGGTGAAAGCCGGATTACACATCAATCAAAACTGAACTTTCAACCTGGTTGAAAATTCAGCGCGCCACACCGACGAGCACTAGGGCAGGTCGCCCTCATGCACGGCAGCCTGCATTTCCTCGGCGGTCTGCATTTCCTCGGCGGGTTCGCAGCTATCCAGGGTGTGTGTTCGCAGGTCGTAGCGCCCGGCAAGCTCATCGATCAACGTTGAATCAGCCAGTTTGACCCCCACAAAATACCCCGCACGGCCCAACATGTGCGCGGCTACCGGCGCAGTCAACAGCAAGAAAACGATCGTGGCTATGGCGCGGCTCGCCACGCCGGTCGTGCCAAAATGCACGGCCACCGCCAGCAGGATCGAAGCGGAGCCCAGTGTCGCGGCTTTGGTGCTGGCCGACATGCGCAGAAACAAGTCCGGCATCCGCAGCACGCCCAGGCTTCCCACCAGCATGAACAGCGCCCCGATCAGCATCAAGCCCGCCGCCAGCACATCCTGCATGATCAAACCCTCCGCTCGATATAATAGGCAAACGCCACCGTGCCCAAAAACGAGATCAGCGCCATCGCGCTCGCAACGTCCAGAAACGCGGAGTGATTCGTCGCAACGGCATACGTCGCGATGATGCCAATGCCCAACGTATTCATCAGGTCGATCGCGACCACACGGTCCGGCAGGCTGGGGCCGCGTACCAGCCGCGCAAACACAATGACCACCGCCAACGCCAGCACCGGCAGAATCACGTAAACGGCGAAATCGCTTAGCGTCATCGCAGAACCTCCATCACGCGGCGCTCAAACCCCGTCTTGATCGCGCGCCGGAAACTTTCCAGATCGTCAACATGCATCGTGTGCACGTACATCACGCAGCGATCGTGCGAGACATCCAGGTACAGTGTGCCGGGCGTGAGCGTGATCAGATTCGCCAGCAGCGTGATCTCGCCGTTCGAGCGCACATCCAGCGGGATCGCGACCACCGCCGGGCGTACTGCCGGGCGCGGTGACAGCACGACTAGCGCCATGCGCACATTGGCTTTCGTGAGTTCCCACAGAAAAAACAGCGCAAAACCGATCACCTGCGGGACCTTGCGGAAGTAACCCGAGGGCATCATCAGGCGCTGGGTCAGCCACAGCAGGGCGAAGCCCAGCGCAAAGCCAATCGCGAAATTGGTCGGCGTAGGGGTGCCTGTCAGTGCGATCCACGCCAGGGCCAGCAACGTATTAAGCAGGAATACCGTCATGCCGCGCCTCCTAACACCGCCTGAATGTACGCCGATGGATTCAACAACTGGGCGGCGGCTTCGCTGCTTAGCCTCAGCAGTGGTTCCGCCCCGATCCCCAGGAGCAAGGTCAACGCGGCCAGCACGACGACGGGGCCCAGCATAGCGGGCCGGCGCATGGCCGGCAGCGGCTCGAACGCATCTGCGCCGGCAGGGCGATCCTTCCAAAACGCTTCGGCCCAGATTTTGGTCATCGAAAACAGCGTGAGCATGCTCACGGCCAGTGAAACGCCGACGATCACGTAGTCTTCCGTTTCCAGCCCGGCGCGGACCAGGGTTAGTTTGGCCCAAAAGCCGGAAAACGGCGGCAGGCCCGCCAGCGCCAGCGCGGGCAAAAAGAAGAGCGTCGCCAGCCCGGCGTTCGACCGGTACAGGCCGCCCAACTGCTTGAGATCATAACTTCCCGCGACTCGCTGCATCACCCCGCTGACCAGAAACAGCGCCGACTTCGCGATGATGACATGCACCATGAAGATGATCACGCCCGTCAGCGCCAGCTCGGTATACAGGCCCAGGCCCATCAGCAGATACCCGATCTGGCTGATGATGTGGAACGACAACAGCCGCCGAACTTCCGTCTGTGCCACCGCGCCAAGCACGCCCGTCACCATCGTGAACCCGGCGATCACCAGCATGAACGTATGCGTGTAATCCACGTCCTGCACGAAGATCAGGGTGAAGACACGCACCAGCGCGTACACTCCGACTTTGGTCAGCAGGCCGGAAAACAGCGCCGTGATCGCGATCGGGGGCGTGTGGTACGAAGCCGGCAGCCAGAAGAATAACGGAAACAACCCGGCCTTAATGCCGAACGCCACAAAGAACATCATCGCTAACATGGTCGCCATCCCCGGATCAACGGCACCGCTGCTGATCTGGCGTGCGAGATCGGCCATGTTCAGCGTGCCGGTGGCGCGATACAGGATGCCAACCGACGTCAAGAATAGCGCCGAGGATAGCATGTTGATCGTGACGTACTTCAACGCGCCTTCCAGTTGATCGCGCTGCCCGCCGAGTGCCATCAGCACAAATGACGCGATCAACATCACTTCGAACCACACATACAGGTTGAACATATCGCCGGTCAAAAACGCCCCGGTGACACCCAGCAACAGGGTGTGCAGCAACGGGTAGTAACCGAACGATTCGCGGCGCTCATCAATGCTGTCCAGCGAATACACCGCCACAATTATGCCCATCAACCCGGCCATAACCACCATGATCGCGCTGAACAGGTCGGCTACCAGCGTGATCCCAAACGGGGCGGGCCAGTTCCCGATCTGGATCGCCTGGATGCCGTCAAACCACACCCGTGCCAGCAACCCCAGCGAGGCCGCGAAAAACACGATCCCCCCAATGACGTTGATCCGGCGCTGGAGCAGGCGATCATGCCACAGCAGCAGCGTGATCACCGCCGTTGCAAAAGGTACCAGAACCGGCAACAACAACACGATGTTCATTTGCGCGTCCCTCACCTATGCCGGGTCCGGCGCGATTGGTTTGCTGCTCTGTTCGGTCGATTTGATACCGTCCAGATCGTCGGTGTTGGCGGATTGGTAGGCACGCTTGAACAGCACCAGCACAAACGCCTGCACGCCAAAACCGATCACGATCGCGGTCAGGATCAACGCCTGGGGCAGCGGATCGGCGAAGGGTTCTACGGGCTGGGTCATGCCTTCAGACACCAGGGGCGGCTCGCCGCGTGTCATGCCGTTGACGGTGAAGATCAGCAGGCTGGACGCATACCCTAACAATGAAAGGCCGAGCACCAGTTTGACGAAGCTCCGCCGCAGCATCATGTACAGACCGGCGGCGTAAAGCACCCCGATCACAATCGCAAGGATAACTTCCATCGCTCCCTCACACCTCCAATTCAGCTTCCACCAGCGCGAAAATGATCGTCAACATCACGCCGATCACAACGAAATAGACGCCCAAATCAAACAACAACGGCGTGCCCAGCTTGCCGATCACCGGGATCTCGCGCGTGTCCCAGCGCGCGGTCATGAACGGGTGGCCCCAGGCCAACCCGATCAGGCCGCTGGCTATGGCAAACACCAAGCCGATGCCGATCAAACGGCGCGGGCTGACGTGCAGCAGTTGGCGGGTAGGGGCCACGCCGTAGGCGATGGCATACAGGGAGAACGCAGTCGCCGCAACCAGCCCGCCCACAAATCCCCCGCCCGGCTCATTGTGCCCGCGCAGCAGCACAAAGACTGAAAACAACAGCAGCAGCGGCAACAAGTAACGCGTCGCCGTACGAAGCACAACCGAGTCCATCGCGCCCTCCTGCATCAGTACCCGAGTTCTGCGCGCAAGCGCAGCACGTTGACAATCTGATCGCGCGACACGATCCCGACCACCTGCCGGTTTTCGACCACCGCCACCTGGTCAACGCGCTGGCGGTCCATCACGTTCAACGCGTCAACCAGATCGGTTAGCGGGGTCACGGGGTTGTGACCCGCGTGCCCTGCGACGACGTCGCTTGCAGTCAACGTGGCCCACCGCTCACGCGGGATCAGCGTCAGGGTGTTGGGGGTGATCACGCCACTCACGATGTCGTCGTCGGCCACGAAAAAGCAGCGTTGCCCGCGCAGCATCATGCGATCCTCGACCAGCTCCTTGATCGAGAACGAGCCCGGCACCGACACGCAGTCGCGCGTCATCACCTGCCCCACCGTTATGCCACGCAGCCGGTCCCGAACGGCGGTATGTGCAATGGCGCTTCGGGCCGCGCCGTTCAGGAACCAGCCGATGAAGATCAGCCACAGGCCGTTGAAAACGCCGCCCGCCAGGACCTGCACCGCGCCCAGTCCCATAAACCCGATGGCGACAAGCTGCCCCACGCCGCCCGCGATATGCGTGGCACGCGACTGGCTGCCGGTGAGCTTCCAGACCACGGCACGCAGCACGCGCCCGCCGTCCAGCGGGAAGCCGGGGAGCATGTTGAACACGCCCAGGATCAGGTTAATGCGCGCCAGCCACAGGCTCGGCGCAGCCAGGTACGGTGAAATGCTCCGGTCCAGCAGGTACAGCACCTCGAACAGCAGCGCGAGCGCCAGGCTCACCAGCGGCCCGGCGATCGCGATGCGAAACTCAGCGCCGGGTGTGCGCGGCTCGTCTTCGATCTGCGCCACGCCGCCAAACATGAACAACGTCACCCCGCGCACGGATACCTGCTCGCGCAGCGCGACCCACACATGCCCCAACTCGTGGGCCAGCACCGAGGCGAAAAACAGCGTCGCCGTCAGCGCACCCAGCAACCAGTATGCCCCCTCCGGCAAATCGGCGTATTCCACCGGGAAGTAGCCCGCCGCCAGCGAGTACGTCACCAGCCCAAAGACCAGGAACCAGCTTGTATGCAGGCCCACCGGAACGCCCCACACCCGTCCAAGCTTGATGTTCGATTCCATCGCCAACCCCTTCCACGTACTTACTGGCGCTGCTCCGGCAGCTCCTTGATTTGCTCGTCTAGCGAAACCGCTGTCTCCAGGGGCACTGATGTGTCGGACGTTTCAGCTGGCTCGCTAAGGGCGTCGTCACGCACAGGGCGCAGTTTCAGCAGCGAATACACCCCCGCTGCAGCTACCGCCAAGACGACGATCTCGCCCAATGTATCCAGCGCGCGAAAGTCCACCAGGATCACGTTCACAATGTTGCGACCCTTCCCCAGCGAGACGCTGTTTTCAGCAAAATACGTACTCACGCCGGTGTGCGCCGGGTTCGCCGTTACGACCAGCACTAACAGGGTCATCATCGCCCCGGCACCGATCGCGATCACCGCGTCCCGCACGTGCTCCGCACTGCCTGAAATACGCATGAAACGCGGCAGGCGGTAGATCACCAGGACGAACAGCAGCACGGTTAGCGTCTCGATGGCGAACTGCGTCATAGCCAGGTCGGGAGCGCCGAACAAGATATAGAGCAGTGCAATGCCGTAACCGACCGAGCCGAGTGCCGCTACCGCCACCAGGCGCGAACGTGCCTGCGTCACGACCGCCGTGCCGACCAGGATCACGCCTGCGATCAGCAGTTCGTAAATGCGCACATCCGGCGACCGCAACACGTCACCAACACCGACTTGCGTCAGCAGCGTATAGCTCACCAGCACGGTTGCGAACCCGGTGATCGTGATCAGGTAGACGCGCAAATAACCGTTCTGCAGGATGCGCGTCTGGCGGTCAGCCAGCCATAACATGCCGTTGAGCGAGGCGCGATACCCGCGCGCCGGACCAAAGCGCGCGCCCACGTCCCAGGCCCTGACGCGTTGTTGCAGCGGCGCCCGCCAGACGTACACGCCCGCGCCGGCGATCACGGTTACGATGCTCAGCAGTAACACAACGTTCACGCCGGGCCACAAGACGAGTGACGTGCTGGCGGCGGGGTCAGCCAGCGTGGCCTGGGTCGCTGGCTTCACACCATAGTCGTTGACCACCCCCGGCAGCAGCCCGGCCAACACGCTCAGCCCGGCCAGCGATAACGGCCCGATCAGCATGCTCACGGGCGCTTCGTGGGGCGCTTTTGGGGTATGCCCCCGTGCGCCGAAGAACGGCTTGACACTCGCCAGGCCCGCTGCCGCAACGATGAAAACGCTGCTCACGACCGCGCCCCCGATCAACAGCAGGGCGCGTTCAGGCGCGTCATAGGCGGCTTTGTAGAACACTTCCTTGCTGATGAAGCCAAACAACGGCGGCAGCCCGGCCATCGACGCCGCCACCACCAGTGCAGCGGTCCCGGTCCAGGGCATGGCGCGCCACAACCCGCCCATACGTGACACGTCGCGCGTGCCGGTCTCGTGATCCAACGCCCCGGCGACCAGGAACAAGGCTCCTTTATATAGCGCGTGCGCGAACAAGAGCACCGTTGCTGCCTTCACGGCGTAATGCGTGCCGATGCCCAGCAGCAGCACCAGCATCCCCAGCAAGCTGACCGTTGAGTAGGCCAGGATGCGTTTGAGGTCAACTTGCTGCCATGCCAGAAATGCGCCGATCACCATCGTCGCGCCGCCCGTCGCGGTCAAGGCGATCTGCCAGGCATCCGTACCGCCCAGCACCGGGGTCAGGCGCGCGAGCAGATAAACCCCGGCTTTCACCATCGTGGCGGAATGCAAATACGCGCTGACCGGGGTCGGCGCGGCCATCGCGCCGGGCAGCCAGAAATGAAACGGAAACTGGGCGGACTTAGTGAACGCGCCGAGCAGCACCAGCACCAGGATTCCAGGGTATAACGCGTGTTCCTGCACGCTTGCTGCCTGGGCGTGCATGTCGCTGATCGCGTACGTCCCGCTCACGCTGCCCAGCAGCACCAATCCGGCCAGCAGCACCAGCCCGCCGCCGCCGGTCACGAGCAGGGCTTGCAGCGCAGCCTGCCGCGAGTCCGCCATATCATGTTTGAAGCCGATCAATAGGTATGAGCTGATGCTGGTCAGTTCCCAAAAGACAAACAGCGTGATCAGATTATCGGACAGCACCACGCCCAGCATCGCGCCCATGAAGATCAGCGTGTAGGCGTAGAAACGTCCCAACAGGGGATCGCCCGCGAGATAGCCGCCGCCGTACACGATCACCAGCGTGCCGATGCCGCTGATGATCAGCGCGAACAGCACGCTTAAGCCGTCCATCCGAAAGGTCAGCTCAACACCCAGCGACGGCACCCATGTGTAGGCCGCGTAGAACGTTTCCCCGCTGGCAATACGCGTGAGGTGAGACGCGAAATATACTGTAAGGCCAAGTGGCAGTAACGCGATCAGCCAGCCCGCCGCACCGCGCGCGCGGCTGTGAACCCAGGGTGCGATCAATGCCGCAGCAAATCCGGCCAGAACCGCAAGGATCATGAACCGTTTTCTCCCCCAAAGATACACCAGTTTCGGTTTGGTCGGTTATGAGATTATAAAAGCGAATTGGCTCCTTTTGTGTAAGAAATGTACTAGATGGGTTTAGCGCGTGATGCACGCCCTTGCAGCCCCGGCGGATGTGGGGCGCGCGTGATCGCGCCGTATTGTACCGTTCCCTGACGCTACCTCGCGCCTTTTGAATGCCTTTGCAGATGTAAGTTATTGCAAAAACGCCCGCCGTCCGGCATAATGAGATCACACGCAGCCGCCCGTAACTCAACGAGCAGCAGAACCCATGAAACGCCGTGTCCTAAGTTACCTGATCAGCCTGTGGGCCATACTCACGCTCAATTTCCTGCTCCCCCGGTGGTTACCGGGCGATCCGCTTGCGGCATTGCTGGACCCCGAAAGCTCGGATTACGTCTTCAACAGCCAGGTGCGCGACGCGCTGGAAGCCTACTACGGCCTGGACCGTCCGCTTGCCAAACAGTACGTCGATTATCTCACCGGTGCGCTGACCGGCGATCTCGGCCAGTCCATCCGGCTGAACCAGCCTGTCGGTGATGTGCTGCGGGCACACCTGCCGTGGACGCTGCTGCTGACGCTCACCGCGTTAAGCGTGTCGTCGCTGGTGGGCCTTTGGGGCGGCGCGGAAGCGGCCTGGCGGCGCAATTCACCGCTGGACAAGACGCTGGTCGCCGCCAGCATCATCGCCAGCAACGCGCCCGTCTTTTTCACCGGCATGATCCTGATCATCATCTTCGGCGTGAAGCTGAACTGGCTGCCCCTGGCCGGGGGCCGCACGCCTTTTGCACATTATACCAGCGCCTGGGACGCCGCGCGGGATTACGGCGCGCATCTTATGCTACCGGCCCTGACGCTGACCCTGGCGCTGCTGGGCAGCAAGTTCCTGCTGGTACGGAACAGCATGATCGGCGTGCTGGGTGAAGATTACATGTTCGTGGCGCGGGCCAAAGGGTTATCGACCAGGCGCGTCAAACACCGTCACGCCCTGCGTAACGCGATCCTGCCCTTCATCCATCACCTGGCCGCGCACGCCAGTTTCGCCCTGACCGGGGCCTTGTTCATCGAGACGCTGTTCAGCTATCCCGGCATGGGACGGCTGATTTTCGAGTCGGTTGTGGCGCGCGATTACCCGGTGATACAGGGGGTTTTCCTGGTGGTGTCTGTGTTGGTGCTCGGCGCGAACCTGCTGGCGGACTGGCTCAGCTACCGCCTGGACCCGCGTATCCGGGAGGCATGAGCGATGCAGCAGACTCTCACGCAACCCAGCACGATGACCGAACCTGTCCGCCGCCCGGCGCTGCTGGCACGTTTGCGCGCCGTCTTGGGCGCTGAAGGGCTGTTTGGAGGACTGCTGCTCGCGGTGTTGATCGCTGCCGCGCTGCTGGCCCCGGTCCTGGCCCCATACGACCCGGATGAATTCTCCGGCAGGCCGCTCGAACGGCCCAGCGCCGCGCATCGCCTGGGCACAAATGACGTGGGGCAAGATATCCTCAGCGAGATCATCTACGGGGCGCGCGTGTCATTGACCGTCGCGGCGGGCGCGGCAGCCGGAACCGTGATCCTGGCCGTGCTGGTGGGGGGTGTTGCCGGGTATGCTGGCGGTTGGGTGGACCTGTTGTTGATGCGGGTGGTAGACCTGCTGCTGGCCTTGCCCCGGCTTCCGCTGCTGATCCTGGTGAACGCGTTTATAGGGGCGGGCCTGTGGCAAATGATCCTGACCATCGCGCTGTTGTTCTGGCCGGGCACGGCCCGTATCATCCGCGCCCAGGTGCAGAGCATCCGCCAGCGCGGGTATATCAAGATGGCGCGGAGTTTTGGCGGGGGGCCGCTCTATATTTTCGCGCGTCACATCCTGCCGCAGATCGCGCCGTTGATCGTCTTCGGCCTGGTGACCTCAGCGGGGCGCGCGGTCGCGCTGGAAGCGGGGTTGGCGTTTCTGGGGTTGGGCGATCCGACCGCCAAGAGCTGGGGCTTGATGATGCGCTACGCGCTGAACCTGCCGGGCCTGCTGCTGACCGAGCGCTGGCTGTGGTGGCTGCTGCCGCCGGGAATCTGCATCACGGTGTTGGTGCTGGCCCTGACGTTTGTCGGCATAGGGATGGAAAGCCATCTCGACACGAGGTTACGCCAGGTATGACGACGCCTTTGCTTGCCATACAGGACCTGCATGTCTCGTTCAACGGGCACACCCCGGATGGCCCGCCGGTGCGCGCGGTGGACGGTGTGTCGTTCGCCCTGGCGGCGGGGGCATCGCTCGCGATCGTGGGCGAAACCGGCTCCGGCAAGACCACGCTGGCGCGCGCGTTGCTGGGGTTGCACCCACCGGGCAGCGTGCGTGGCAGCATCCGCCTGGACGGTGACGAGTTGACCACGCGCGACGAAAACGGCTGGCGGCCCATCCGCTGGCGGCGCGTCGCCCTGGCCGTGCAGAACGCGGGCACCGCGTTTGACCCGGTTTACCGCATAGGCGAGCAGATCGTCGAGCCGGTGCGCGAGCACCTGCGGCTGTCGGGCGCTGATGCCTGGGCGCGTGCGGTCGAGCTGGTGGCGCGCGTCGGACTGTCCGAGCGCCACCTGCGCGCGTACCCGCACCAGCTCAGCGGCGGCGAGAAACAGCGGCTGATGCTGGCGATGGCGCTGAGCTGCGATCCCGACCTGCTGATCGTGGACGAGCCAACCAGCGGCCAGGATATGCTCTCGCGGGCGCACATCATCGCGCTGCTGCGCCGCGTGCGCGAGGAAACCGGCACGAGCCTGCTGCTCATCTCGCATGACCTGGCGGCAGTGGCCCAACTCGCGGAGCAGGTCGCTGTACTTTACGCCGGGAAGCTGGTCGAACTCGGCGCTGCGCGGGACGTACTCACGGTCCCGCGCCATCCCTACACGTGGGGCCTGCTGAACGCTTATCCGAACATGACAACCGCGCGCGACCTGAGCGGCATCCGCGGGCAGATGCCGGATCCGACCTGCCCGCCGACCGGCTGCCGCTTTCACCCGCGTTGCACCCAGGCCGTTGAGGAATGCCGCGTCACGGAGCCGCCGCTGGAACCGCACCATGACCGCCTGGTCGCGTGCCACCTGGGCGGGTTACAGATGCTGCTCAAAGCCGGCGCGCTGCACAAGACGTTTTCGATCAACGGGCATCACGGCCCGGCGGACGTGATCGCAGCCGTGCAGGGTGTGTCGCTCAACGTGCTGGAAGGCGAAGTCGTGGGCGTCGTCGGTGAAACCGGCAGCGGCAAGACGACGTTGGGCCGGCTGTTGGTTGGCTTGCTCGAACCGGACGCGGGCACGATCGAGTTTGAAGGCCAGGACCTGGGGGCCGCGAACGGCAAGGGATTGAAGCATTTGCGCCGCCGCATCCAGTTGATCCCGCAGGATCCGTTCGACAGCGTCAGCCCGCAACTCACCGTGCAGCAGATCGTGCGCGAGCCGCTCGACGTGCAGGCTGTCGGCACGCGCGCCGAGCGGGACGAGGAAGTCCGCCGCGCGCTGGCCGATGTCAGCTTGCCCACCAGCGCGGACTTTCTCGCGCGCCGCCCGCACGAACTCAGCGGCGGCCAGCTTCAACGCGTGGTGATCGCGCGGGCGCTGGTGCTGCATCCCAAGCTGATCGTGGCCGACGAGCCGGTCTCGATGCTGGACGCCAGCGAACAGGCCAAGCTGATCACGCTGCTCAAAGCGATCCAGAACGAGCGCGGCATGGGCCTGCTGCTGATCTCGCATGACCTGGCGCTGGTGCGAAAGGTAGCCGACCGCATCCTGGTGATGCGCGCCGGGCAGGTGATCGAGCAGGGACCGGCCAGCCAGGTTGTCACCGCCCCCCAACACGACTACACCCGCGCGCTGCTACGTGCCGCACCGGCGTTCGATTGGTTTTCTGAGAACGGGCGCAAAGCCTGAACGCGCTGCGCCCCTATGCGCTTCAATCTCTAGGAGTAGTGCTATGTTCAAATTCGCATTTTTCCGCACCGCCATGCTCGTGATCCTGCTGGCCGCAGCGATTCCGTTCGGCAGCGCCCCGCAATCAGGTGCCGCGCCGCAGGCCGAACGCGTCGAGGTGCTGCGGCTGCCCGGTGGCGGGTACTGGGGCCATCCCTCGCCGTTCGGCTTCAACCGCGGGCCGGGCTACATGCGTGCGTCGCTGGTCTTTGATACGCTGGTCTGGCGCGACGCAAGCGGCGAAACGATCCCCTGGCTGGCGACCGCGTGGCACCTTTCAGATGATCAACTGACCTGGACGTTCACGCTGCGCGAAGGCGTCCGCTGGCAGGATGGCGAACCCTTCACCGCCGATGACGTGGTTTTCTCGTACCAGCACTACCTGGACAATCCCGGTTCGGCCTGGTTCATGTCGCAGGTGGATCAGATCGCAGCGGTGGAAAAGGTGAGTGATAGCGAGGTCGCGATCACGCTCAAGCAGCCCTTCGCGCCGTTCCTGCAAACGACCGCCGAGTCGCTGCTGATTTTCCCGCAGCACATCTGGCAAGGCGTCAGCGATCCCAGGGCATATAGCGGGCCGGATGCGTTCACCGGCACCGGTGCGTATCGCATGGTGTCGTACAGCGAAGCCGAGGGGACGTACCTGTTTGAGGCCAACCCGGATTTCTTCCTGGGCGATCCCTACGTTCAGCGCATTGAGTTCGTGCCCACCAGTGACAACTTCCTGGCCCTGCTCAACGGCGATATCGCCGCGTTCGACAAGTTCGGCGGCGTGACGGATGAAATGCTGGAGCCGTTCGCCAACGATCCGTTCGAGGTCCGCACCGCGCCCGGTGAATGGGGTATGTTCTTGTTCTTCAACCTCGAAAAAGACACCCCGCTGCAAGATGTGCGCGTCCGGCAGGCCATCGCCTACGCGGTGGACCGGCAGGCCATCCTTGAGCGTGTCCTGTTCGGCTTTGGCGAAGCGGGCAGCATGGGCTTCCTGCCGCCGGCCAATCCTTACCATAACCCCAATGTCGCAGATTATGCACATGATCCGGACCGGGCGCGCGCACTGTTGCAAGCAGCCGGATACGACGGCATGCCGCTCAAGCTGGCGTATTCAACCGACTGGATCATGGCCTCACCGCGCGTGGTGGAGATCATCGAGGCCGGGCTGGAAGCAGCCGGAATCCCGGTTGAGCATGTCGTGATGGACCAGACCTCCATCGATGCGGCAGCGGTCGAAGGGAATTATGAGGTGGCGCTGTTCGGTTTTGGCGGGCTTGGCGGCGATCCCGACTTGCTGCGGCGCAGCTTTGCCACCACCAGCCCGGCGCGAGGCTTTTCGCGCGCGCTGGGATACAGTAACGCGGAGTTTGACGCGCTGGCGGACGCGCAGATCAGCATGCTCGATCAAGACGCGCGCCGCGACGCCATCTTCGCGCTGCAAGACATCCTGGCAAGCGATCTGCCGGTGCTGCCGCTGTACTATACGGCCCGCGTGGTGGTCTTCAATGCGGACGTGTTCGATAACTGGTACTATACACCCGGCGGCTGGGGCGGCGGCATCCCGATGCCTTATAACAAGCACCAGTTCATTGTGGGCCAGCCTGCCGGCCTGGACATTCGCGAATAGCGCATATTGGCGCTGCAGGTGCGTCCCCGGCTGTCAATTTTCTGGGGACGCACCCAAAAGGAAAAAAGCCCGATGACCAACGCGATACGCGACTATTTCGAAAGCCGCGCGCCGACGTGGGACGGCATGATGCCCGACCGGCTTGATGAGTCCCTGCGCCGGATGCTGGCCCGCGTTGACGGCAGCGTCGCCGCTGCAGGGACGCTGCTGGAGATCGGCACGGGGACCGGCGCGCTCATCCCGCACCTGCGCGCCAGCGCGCCGGGCGCGCGCCTGGTCTCGATCGACCTTGCGCACGGCATGTTGCTGCAGGCACGCACGCGCTGCCCGGATGCGCGCCTGGTCGAGGCCGACGCGCATCACCTGCCGTTTGCGGCGGGAGAACGCGCGCGGTTTGATGTCGTCGTCTGCCACAACAGCTTTCCCCACTTCGCCGACAGGCCGCGCGCCCTGGCGGAAATCCGGCGTGTGCTGCGCCCTGGCGGGCAGCTATTCATCCTGCACAACAACCCGCGCGAGCGCGTCAACGCCATCCACGCGCAGGCGGGCGGGCCAATCGCCAACGATCTGCTGCCGCCCGGCGACGTGCTGCGGCACCTGCTACTGCGCAGTGGCTACACGGACGTGTGGGTGTCGGACAGCGGCGAGCACTATCTCGCGGGAGCGCGGCGTCCCTTTGGCTCGCAACTACCGGCCAAGTTGAGCGCGAAAGAAGTCCGGCCATGAATTAAGCATCGTCACAGCACATAACAACTGACATTCTCTGAACCTGCCAGCCTAAAGCGCCACGCCATGGCTGCCAGGTCGCCCTCAAGTGAGGAGCATTTCCGGCGACTGCGGAAGTGCTAGGGCTGCCCGGTGGAAACGCCGCAGCCTCCCGAAGCCCAGGCCGGCGGCCCGGGCCGAATTGGAAAGGAGAATCTGGGCGCGAATGCGAGATGTATTCTCAAATTGCCAGCTTCTCCGCTGGCAGTTTTGTTTTACAGGGACCTGACATGATCCGGACGCAGCATCTGAGCGTGAGCTACGGCCCGATTGCCGCACTGCGCGATATCACCCTGACGATCGAAGCGGGCGAGAGCGTGCTGCTCGCCGGTCCGTCGGGAGGCGGCAAGAGCACATTGGCGCGCGTGATCGCCGGGCTGATCCCCCACGCGATGCCCGCCACCATGACCGGCAGCGTGTGGGTCGCGGGGCAGGACACGCGCGAATGCACGGTCGCGGAACTGGCGCGCCACGTGGGGATCGTGTTCCAGAACCCCGCCGCCCAGCTTTTTCACCTGCATGTGGCGGACGAGATCGCGTTTGGGCTGCGCAATCTCGGCGTGGACGAAGCGCAGATCGCCGCGCGCGTTGACTGGGCGCTGGACGTCGTGGGGCTGCGCGGCTTCCACGACCGGAAACCGGTC
Source organism: uncultured Anaerolineaceae bacterium (assembly GCA_964425755.1). Lineage (GTDB taxonomy): Bacteria > Chloroflexota > Anaerolineae > Aggregatilineales > Aggregatilineaceae > CAYRNY01. The sequence continues at coordinate 144,099 of CAYRNY010000004.1, read as the reverse complement.
GAACTGTCGCGCGGGCAGCAGCAGCGCGTCGCGATCGCGAGCGTGCTGGCGCTCGAACCGTCGATCCTGGTGCTGGACGAACCCACCGCGTCGCTGGACCTGCCGGGGACCCGCCAGGTCCTGGAGACGCTGCGCGCCATGCGCGAGCAGTTGGGGCTGACCATCGTGCTGGTCGAGCACCGCCTGGGCGAGGTTGCGCCCCTGGTGGACCGCGTGATCGTGCTGGACGAAGGGCGCGTTGATGCTGATGACGCGCCGGGGCGGGTGCTGGCCGACGAAGCCCGGCTGCAGCAGTGGGGGCTGCGGGCACATTCGCGCGATCTCGGCACGCCCTGGCCCGCACTTGTGCAGCCGCAAACTCCCCCCGGTGAGGTCGCGCCGCTGGTCACCCTGAACGACGTGGCGGCGGGATATGACGGGCGACCGGTGATCGACGGTATCGATCTGGCGCTGCATCGCGGCGAGTTCGCCGCGCTGGTCGGTGACAACGGGGCCGGGAAATCCACGCTGGGACTGCTGATCGCCGGGCTGCTCAAACCCCTGCGCGGTCGCGTGCGCTACCAGACCGGCAGCAAACCACGCCTGGGGTTGGATATCGCGCTGCTGTTCCAGAATCCCGCCGACCAGCTTTTTACCGGCGCGGTGGAAGACGAAGTCGCGTTCGGCCCGCGCAACTACCGCGCCTTCGACGTCGAGCGCCACATGCAGACTCTGTCCGAGGCGGACCTGCTGGCGCTGCGCGCGCGCCCGCCGCTGACGCTGTCAATGGGGCAGCAGCAGCGTACCGCGTTGGCGGCGTGTCTGGCACTGCGGCCCCGCCTGGTCATCCTGGACGAACCTACCGCCGGGCAGGACTGGGGCCACCTGCAACGGTTGATGGATTTCCTGGTGACGCTGAACCGGCACGGCGCCACGATTTTGTTGATCACCCACGACTATGAGCTGGTCTATCGCTACGCACAGCGCGTGATCGTGCTGCAAGACGGGCGGGTCGCGCTCGACGGGCGCATACAGAAGGAGGAGCCATATGCGGTTTACAGCGCGTGAACTAGTCATTCTCGCGATCTTTGGGAGTCTTTGGGGGGCCGTCGAGATGTCGCTCGGCTCGGTCCTGCACGTGTTGAACATCCCCATGACGGGGACGCTGCTGGCTGCCACCGGCATGAGCATTGCCCTGGTCGGGCGTTTGTTCGTCAACCAGCCGGGGGCCACGCTGTTTATCGGGGCAGTCACGGCGCTGCTGAAGATGTTCAGCCTGGGCGGTATTGTGATCTGGCCGATGTTCGGTATCCTGATGGAGGCGCTGCTGGCCGATGTTGTACTCAGCCTGCTGCGCAAGCCGGGCCGGATCGCGTTTGCGCTGGCGGGCGGCCTGGGCGTGACGTGGACGCTGGTGCATCCCTTTGTGACGCAAGGGCTGATCGTCGGGCGCGATATGTTCGTGATCTGGCTGGACACGCTCGATCACGGCGCGCGCGTGCTGAACATCGATCCCGCGATCGGGGTCTCGCTGTTTGTGATCATGGGCGCGCTCTATTTTGGCATCGGTGCGGCGGCGGGATTGCTCGCCTGGAAGACCGGCCAGACCGTGTGGGGCAGGCTCAACAGCGAACACCGGTTTGACACCGGGCATTCTAAGCAGCTTTGAAGGGAAGAGACTTTGTGAAACACTTGCGGATTGCCATGTTTGTTGTGATCATCGTGTTGCTGCTGGCAGGTTGCGCCGATGATGAGTCTGGCACCGCTGACAGCAACACGCTTACCGTGACCGGCGGCGATACGCAGAAGGCGTATACCCGCGAAGACCTCGCGGCGTTGCCCGCAACCACCGCCACATTCGGCGAGGTTGAGTACACCGGGGTCCGACTCACGGTTCTGCTAGCAGATGCCGGTTTCGCCCCGGCGGATATCCGCGTGGTCAAGGCGACGGCATCCGATGGGTTCAGCGCGAACTACGAAGCGGAGCTGTTCACCAAAGCCGACACCATCGTCGCCTACCAGCAGGCGAACGGCGACGCGCTCAGCGAGGATGACGGCACGTTCCGCATGGTGCTGCCCGGCCAGGAAGGCAAGCTGAACCCGCGCCAGCTCGTAGAAATCCAGGTGATCCTGAAATGATCGGCCTTACCGAACAGTCGCACGCCCGCCAGCACAGCCAGCGCGCGGACCACAGCCCGCGCCGGATCGGCACGGCGGGGCATCTGGCGCTCATGCTGTGGACGCTGGGGATTGTGTTCGCGCTACCCCGCCACTGGAGTCCGCTGGCAGCCGGGCTTGTGCTTGTGGCCGGTGGCCTGTCCCACCCGGCGGCGCTAAGACGGCTATGTCGCTGGCGCTGGTGCGTGCTGTTTGGGCTGGTGATCCTGCCGCACACGCTGTGGATGCACGAGCGCACGACCGGGATCGCCGGGATTCCATTCTCCACCACCGGGCTGCTGATCGGGCTGCAGATGGCGCTGCGCGCGGCCACCGTGATCCTGGTGATCGACATCTTCTCGCGCACCGTCGACATTTCCGAGGTGGCGGGGCTGCTGGAACGGCTGGGGTTGCGCGGGCTGGGGTTCTCGGTCGGGATCGCGGTGAACCTGTTGCCGAGCCTGCGCCAGTCCAGCCGGCACGCGTGGTACAGCCTGCGCATGCGCGGCGGCTTGCGGGCACAGCGCTGGCAGGGCCTCGGCTACTTCCTGGTGACCGTGATCACGAACGCGCTGCGCCGGGCGGAAGATATCGCACTGGCCGCTGAAGCCCGCGCGTTTGCGCCCGAACGCGCACGTGCCCAGCCGCTCAAGCGTGGCAGTCTCGACCGGCTGCTGGTGATCGGGTGCGGCCTTTCCGCGATCGGCCTGTTATTGGTCGCCTACATTTGACCGCTGGCGCGAAAGGACTGTCGTGGCGTCATGCAGTGCAGGTCATGCGCCGATCCCGCTTGTTACCGCCTGTCCGCGAGATAATCACCGAATCCACCCCGCGAAAGGATCATCGATGCCAGAAGAAGCCATGCACCAGCCAGTAGCACCCCATCCCGTCCCGCCGCCACTGGCGATCTCGTTTGTCGCCCGTTCCGGGACGGGGAAAACGACATTTCTGGCAGGGCTTGTGCCGGCGTTGAAAGCGTTGGGGCTGCGCGTGGGGGTGTTGAAACACCACGCACACGCCACGCCGTTTGACGTGCCCGGAAAGGACACCTACCGCCTGTCGCAGGCCGGGGCGGATGTGGTCGTCGGGGCCTGTCCCGTCCAGACCGCCGTGTTTATCGACGAGGACGCAACCGCCGACCTGGACGCCGTGATCCGGCAGCATCTCAACGCAGTGGACGTCGTGCTGGTCGAAGGGTACAAGCGCGGCGATTACCCCAAAATCGAATTGCACCGCGCTGCGATCGCGGCGCAGGACGATCACGGCGCGGCGTTGTTATGCGTACCCGACGAACTGGTGGCCCTCGTTACCGACACGCCGCTGCCGCTCCCCGAAACGGTGCCCCAGTTCGCGTTTGACGCCGTAGCGGAGGTGGCGCGGCTGATCCGCGACCTGCACGTTACGGCGTCGCGGCGGCAGCAGGAATAGCGCCGCGAGCGAGAGAATTCGCTGAACTCGATATCGCGTTGTCCCACCTGGCCGCTCCCCATTTCCCGGGACCAGTTGGGTTTTCCCCTGTTCTCCCCTTCATACAGTTAATATGCCCCGATCGTCTCCGGGCTGCCGGGACGCACCCTGGGCAGCACAGCACACGCCACCTGTAAGATCGCCATATAGATATGAAGGAAGTATGTTCTTGGTAACAAGACGACTTTTTTACAAATTTTTATCTCTTTCTTCACACACGGGCCGGCCAAGCCGAAACTTCATAAACTTAAGCGGAGTATCAGTAAGTAAATGCGTTACAGAATAATTAGTTCAGTATTCTCAAGTTTCTTAAAATCCTGTTTCTAAATTTTGTAAATCAGCCGAATGTGATTGAACAATATTGCATTTGCCAGGACTTCGGTGCTATTCTGTACTAGAGTCGCTATGTTAACGCGAAATGTATGAAAAATGCTATCCACAAACAGCAGATGCGGAATCGGCCAGTTCACCTAATATAACCCTCTTTGTTAACGTATTCTCTTTGGTTTCATTCAGCATTAATTTTAATAGTTAATCCTTAACGCGCATCGGAAACCGGAAAACGTCGTTCGTAACAGGTATTGGTTGAGTGGTGTGGGGAAAAACGTCGATGGAAGCATGGTATGCCGTACATGCCAAATCCCACAAAGAGGGCTATGTAAAAGCCTACCTTGAGTCACAGGGTCTTGAATCCTTTTATCCATATCTCCAGGTCACCCCTATTAACCCCCGCTCTTCAACTGTTCGGTCGTATTTTCCCGGTTACCTGTTCGTGCGCGCGGACCTTGAAACGACCGGCATCAGTTCGCTGCGCTGGATTCCCGGCGCGGTGGGGCTGGTCGAGTTCGGCGGCGTACCTGCCGTAGTGCCGGACGCGGTGATCCAGCAGCTCAAAATCCGGCTGCGGGATGCCCAGGCGAGGCCCGCCGGAGAACAAAGTCGCTTCAAACACGGCGATAGCGTGCGCATTGTGCGCGGGCCGTTTAAGGGCTTTGAAGGGATTTTTGACGCGCGCTTGAGCGGTACGCAGCGTGTCTTGCTTTTGCTCGACATGCTGGGTCGTCTGGTGCGAGCCGAGATCAACGCCGACGCGATTGAGGGCAAGCCGTCCCGTTAAGCACGGGAGTCCAGGCGTTCTCACATTGTGTTTGCCACATGTGTGTTTTCATTTTCCTGACGTATGTCGGAGGGGCGGAGCGTGCCTGGTGACTGTGCTGTCTTTTCCCTCACCCGACTGTATCCAAGCCTGATAACACGCTGGTTTCCTGCGTGTGTTAGTGCAATCGCCATTCGTCATTGTATGTAGTGTTTATGGGAGCAACAAGGATGATTGCCCAAACGAAAGTAGCCCAACCGAAAGCGGCTGAAAAGCTGAAGACAGTCGCCATCATTCCCGCGTACAACGAGGAACGCTTTATTGCCAGTGTTGTACTTGCAGCCTCGAAATACGTTGACGAGGTCATCGTGGTGGATGATGGCTCATCCGACGCGACCGCGGAGTTTGCCACGCGCAGTGGCGCGATCGTTCTGCGGCACGAGACCAATCGCGGTAAGGGCGCGGCGTTGAACACCGGATTTCAGAAGGCGCGCGATCTGGACGCTGGTGCCGTCGCGCTGCTTGATGGGGACGGTCAACATCGCCCGGACGATATCCCGCGCATGATCAAACCGATCCTGGATGGTGAATCGGACATGGTGGTCGGGTCGCGTTATCTTGACCTGCAGAGCGACATTCCGTTCTATCGTCGCGTGGGCCAGTCCGTGATCACGACCGTGACCGGCGTTGCCTCTAACGTGCCTTCGACGGATAGTTGGAGCGGCTATCGCGCGTTCTCGCGGCGTGCGATTGAGGTCATCCGCTTTCGTGAGGGCGGCTGGGGCGTCGACCCAGAATTCCAGTTCCTGGCGCGCGAGCACGGGCTGAACGTCAGCGAGGTGCCGATCGTCGCCATTTACGAAGAGCGCGCCAAGCGAAACCCCATCCCGCACGGCGTCAAGACGATCAACGCCATCGTGCGGCTGACCGGGCAACATCGCCCCTTGTTGTTCTTCGGCCTGGTTGGTTTGTTCGTCTTGCTGGCCGGTTTCGGTACGGGCATCTGGGTGGTGGACCGGTACACGCAGCAACAAGAGCTGGCCGTCGGTATCGCGCTGGTCTCGGTCATGCTGATGGTGGTCGGCACGTTGAGCCTGTTCACCGGGATCATCCTGCACTCGACGCGCGGCCTGCTGCTCGACCTGTACAACAACCTGACCCTGATGCGCTTTAACCAGTCATCGATCGATCAGTCATGATGCTGCACCAGCCGGTAGCGACACCCGACGCCGTCAAGCGCCCTGAGCACACGCGCCACCTGCCCCGGGTGAGCGTGGTCATTGTCAACTACAACGGGCAGGACTTTCTTGAAGCCTGCCTGGTTTCGCTGCGCCAGCAGGACTACGCGGATTATGAGATCATCCTGGTGGATAACGCGTCACGCGATCGCAGCCTGGATATCGCCCGGCAGCACGCCGACCAGGTGACGCTGGTCGTCTCCGAGCACAACCTGGGGTTCGCCAAAGGCAACAACCTGGGGGTGCAGCACGCGACGGGTGATTACCTGGCGTTTCTGAACCCGGACACGGTCGTTCACCCCGACTGGCTGACCGAGCTGGTGCATGCCATGCAGACGATCGATCGCGCCGGGCTTGCCACCGCCAAGATCCTGCTGCTCTCTGAGCCGGACCGGATCAACACGTGCGGCAACGATGTGCATTTCACCGGCATCCCGACGGTGCGCGGCTGGATGCAGCCGGCGGATTCAATGAACCGGCGCGAAGAAGTCTGCTCGGTTTCCGGGGCCTGTTTCATGATCAGCCGGCAGGTGTTTGAGGAAATCGGTGGCTTCAGCGACGATTTCTTTCTCTACTCCGAAGACAACGACCTGGCCTGGCGCGCCCAACTGGCAGGCTATAGCTGCTGGTACGTCCCAACGTCGGTCATCTATCACCGCTATGCACCACGCTTTGGGGCCGAAAAGTTCTATTACCTGGAGCGCAATCGCTACCGCCTGGTGCTGCAGAACTTTCGCTGGAAGACGATCGTACTGCTCGTCCCTGCGCTTGTCCTGTCGGATATTGTGACGTGGGGCTACGCCCTGTTGCAGGGCCGCGCACACGTCGCCGCCAAACTGCGCGTTTACGGGTGGTTCCTGACCCAGTGGAAGACGCTGGCAGCGGCCAGAGCACGCGTGAACGGTTTCCGCCGCGCCCCTGATCGCGACATCCTCAAGCGGTGTTCGTTCCGCCTGTCCTACGGGCTGGCGGCCAATGAGGGCTTGCTGTCGAGGCTCGCATCGCGGGTATTCGACCCGGTCTTTTTCGTTCTGTATCGCACGTATCGTGCGACTATTCGTTGGTGACAACTTGGAGGTCCATAACCTTATGCGAGCATTGATCACAGGTGGAGCCGGCTTCATTGGCAGTCATTTGACCGAGGCCCTGCTGCATGCCGGGCACCAGGTGACCGTAATTGACGATCTATCGACCGGGCGGTTTGAGAATATCCAGCATCTGACGGCCCTGCCGCACTTCCGTTTTGCGATCGAGACGATCACTAACGAGGCGGTCATGGATCGCTTCGTCAGCGAAAGCGACGTGATCTTCCATCTCGCCGCCGCGGTGGGCGTCGAACTGATCATTCAAAGCCCGGTGCGCGTCATCCAGACCAACATCCTGGGCACGGAAGCCGTGCTCAACATCGCCAACCGTTACCGGCGCAAGGTGCTGCTGGCCTCGACATCTGAAGTCTACGGGAAGAATGACAAACCACCGTTCAAAGAAGACGACGACAGCTTGCTGGGGCCGACAACCAAATCGCGCTGGTGCTATTCGGTGACGAAAGCCGTTGATGAGTTCCTGGCGCTGGCTTATTACCGCGAGCGGCAGTTGCCCGTCGTGATCCTGCGCTTCTTCAACACGATCGGGCCGAAACAGACCGGGCAGTACGGGATGGTCGTGCCGCGTTTTGTCAAGAAGGCGCTGACCGACGAGCCGATCACCATTTACGGCGACGGACAGCAATCACGCTGCTTCTGCAACGTGGCCGACACCGTGCGCGCGATCATCGCCCTGAGCGAGGCGCCCGGCGCTGTGGGCGAGGTGTTCAACATCGGCAGCACCGAGGAAGTGACGATCGAACACCTGGCCGGGCGGATCAAGGAACTCACCGGCTCGCAGTCGACGATCACGCACATCCCCTACGAAGAGGCTTACGAGGCCGGCTTTGAGGATATGCGCCGCCGCATCCCGGACACGACCAAAATCCGCACGCTTACCGGCTGGCAGCCGCGCTACTTGCTCGATGATACGCTCAAGCAGATCATCGAGCACTACCGCGAGGAGCTAGGCATTGTGCCCACCTTGAACCACATACCGGAAACCGTATGAGAATCGCGCACGTGAGCTCCACGTTTCCGCCGTATGAAGCGGGAACAGGGCGGGTCTGTTATTTCAATGCTGTTGAGCTAGCCCGGCTCGGCCACGACGTGGTGGTGTTCACAGCTAATCACCCGCCCGGGCCGTATGACTATCCACCCGAAATCACTGTGAAACGGTTACCGGTCTGGTTTCGGGTGGGGAATGCGCCACTCCTACCCGGCTTGCTGGGAATACGGGGCTTTGATGTGATACACCTGCATTTCCCCTTCCCATTCGGTGCGGAGCTGGTCTGGCTTGCGTCGCGCCTGTGGAGAACGCCTTACGTGATCACGCATCATAACGATCTGATCAGTCGGGGGGTTCGCAACCGATTGTTTAAGCTCTATGTCCCCGTGACCAATTGGCTCGTAGTACGACAAGCGAACAAATTTGCCGTCGTGTCTATGAGCCATGCACACCATTGCCGGCTTACTCCTTTCTACGAGGGACGCTGGCAGGATGTCATCGAAGTGCCCAACGGCGTTGATCTGACGTTGTTCCACCCCCACCTGGACGGTTCGCCGCTCCGCGACCAGCATCACATTCCACAAGATGCCCAGGTTCTCTTGTTTGTTGGCGCACTCGACCGCGCGCACCTGTTCAAGAATGTGGGGCATCTGCTGGAAGCCTTCGAACGCCTGGCCCGCCCCGATGTGTGGCTCTTGATCGTCGGTGACGGCGATATGCGGAAGGAATACGAGCTTCAGGCCAGTTCGCAGCGCGAAGCGGAGCGGATAGTCTTTGCCGGTGGGGTCGATCACCGGCAACTGGGGCCCTACTATGCGGCATGCGACGTCGTGGTGCTGCCGTCCACGCCGCCAGAGTCGTTTGGCATGGTCCTGGTGGAAGCCGGTGCATGTGCGAAGCCCTCCATCGCGAGTGATATCCCCGGTGTGCGATCGGTTGTCGATGATGGCGTCACAGGCTTGCTAACCCGGCCAGGAGATATCGACGACCTGGTCGACAAACTCCATGCGATCCTGGACGAGCCTGAACGACGCGCTGAAATGGGATATCGCGCCCGGGCCAAGATCGAACAGACGTACACCTGGCCTCAGGCAGCCAAAAAGCTCGAAGAACTCTATGTGTCGGTGCTCAACTGATCAAGCCAGGTAACCCGCAGGTGCAAGGACGAACGCAGTGACGAAGGCAGAGACAGCCGCAATAGCACCCACAACACAAACTGGAGTTTCTCCGGTCACCCGGCCCAGCCTGCCGTATATGTACGCGTTTGACCTCTGCGCGCTGGAGGTCCAGCGCCAGAACAAACCGGTCGTCTTGCTCGCGAGCAACGCCTTTTTCGCCTATGAGCTGGCGAAGCGGCTGGCAGGCGTCGAAACCACGCTCGTCATCGCGCCTGATGACGCGGAGTCCTACGCGAGCCGGGTGGCCTGGGGCGAAATGGAAACGTCTCCGCGTTTGGCACACGCGCTCAGCGAGCTTGCGGGCGCGGCACCGGTTATCGTCTGGGCGCAACCGCACCCGGCGACGCTGGACCGCGTGCTACATGCGCTGGCGGACGGGGGCGCGCTTCTGCTCATCGTCCCCGGCAGGCTGGGGCGTTTTCTACCGGAAGCCCGCATCACTGGGACCGGCGGCGCTTCAATTGAACGCCACCTCCGGCAGGCGGGGCTGCGGATCAATGCGCGCTACGGATTTCACGGCGCGTCCAGCATCGCGTGGAGCTACGCCGCGCGCGCGTTCACGCAGATCGGCAGGTACGACCTGGCCGACCGCTATCGTTTCAAGATGCGCAACGCGTTTTGCGTCCAGGGCTGGCAGGCCCGCTTTGCGTCCGTGAGACTGGTCATCAGCGGGAAATGAACGTGCACATTGATGCGGTGGTTGTGGAACAGGATATCGCGCGCGTCGTGCTCAAGCTGGACGCCTGGCTGGACTCCATGCGCGGGCCGGACGGATACAGCGGTCCGGTTGTGCACTGGTGGCAGAACTGCCTGCACTTCACCGGGGCCGGGCTGGACTGGCGCTATGAGGGGATCATCACCGGCTACCTGAACCTCTTCACGCGCACGGGCGCGCAACACTGGCTCGCCAAAGCGCGGCGGGCGGGCGACGATCTGGTGCGCGGGCAGATGGCGACCGGCAACTTCCGCAATTCGTGCTTTGAGTTGAACCCATATCCAGGTGGGACGCCGCACGAAGCCGCCTGTGATATCGGCCTGCTGCGGCTTGCCCAGACACTGAAAGCCAACCACGAACCGGACTGGGCCGTCTACCACGACGCTGCCGCACGCAATATCCACGCCTTTTACCTTGAACAACTGTGGGACGGCCAGGCGCGGGCGTTTCGCGACCACCCGACCATCCCGTCGTTTGTGCCGAACAAGTCCGCCACGCTGGTTGAGGCGCTCATCTTGCTGGCGGAGATTAGCGGCGACGGCGCGCTGGTCGAACAGTACGCGGTCCCGGCGCTCGATCGCATTTGCGAGCACCAACTGCAGCACGGCGACCTTGACGGGGCGATCTACCAGTACAGCCAGGACGGGCAGCCGATCGCCTGGTTCTTTCCGTATTATATTGCCCGCTGCGTGCCGGGGCTGATCGCGGGATATGAATGGACGCAGGACGAGCGTTACCTGGACAGCGCCCAACGCGCGCTGGCTTTCGTACTGCGCACGCGCCGCGAAGACGGCAGTTTCCCGCAGGTGATCTACCCGCACCGGCAGGTGAACCGCTTTCCCCAGTGGATCGCGGCGGCAGGCGACATCCTGCACGCGGCGGCGTGCCTGCGCCCTTACGGGCTTGAGGCCGACCTGACCGCGACGCTGGACTGGATGCTGGCGGGGCAATCGCCCGGCGGCGGCTTCCGGACGGCGCACGGGTTCGCTTCACAGATCACGCAGCGCCCGCCCGGCCCGGTCCCCGATTTGCGCGACATCTTGCCGGTGTGCGGGTGGGTTGATAAGGCATGGCGCTACCTGACGGGTGTGCTCCCGGCTGACAGCATGCCGGAGGACGGGCCCTCGGATGACATTTTCTACGAACAGGGCTGCGTGTTCAGAAACAGGCGGCTGCGCTACCGGGAAGACGCGACGACAGTCAGGGTGTTTGACGCGCAGCGCCCGGTCTACGAATGGGTCAAGGGCACGCCCTGGCCGTCAACATGCGACCCGCTGCTGTACCTGAAGTAGGCGTCGCCACCGGCGACCGGGGTCTCGCGTGCGCCGTACCGCGTTTAGGCACGTGATTACAGCTTTATCGCCCGGCATGGATCGCTTTCATCGTTCCCATTAGGTGCATTGAATGACAACTGTCACGTTACGCATGACATCAGTTCCCGTGAAGATCTTTGCAATCAGCCTGGTGCTGCACCTGCTGTTGCAGATTCCGCTAAACCTCATCGTCCCCTATGAATACTACTCCGAGCTGAGCATGGGGGATGCCAACGCATACTTTGATATCGCGCGGGATCCGTTCCCTGAGCAGCCAGTCTTTTCGCCCAACAAGTATCGCCGGATTCTGCTGCCGATGACGGTTTACCTGTTCTTTAGTTGGAATCCGTACCTGGGCTTTTTTCTCCTCGATATCCTGGCGGTTTCGGTCGCCGCCGTCCTGTTTTACATGATCGCGCGCCACTATACCCGCCACCCGTTCGAGCTGACACTCATTTTCGCGGCGGTCCCGTACGTGTTCGCGAGCGCGCACCTGGGCTATACCGAGCCGGTAATGGTCGCACTGCTGCTCGCCGGGTACTACGCGCTCATTTTGCAGCAGAACGTATGGCAGGCGACGCTCTGGTGTGCCCTGGCGGTGCTGGCGAAGGAGATCGCGATCTTTCCCGTCGCGGCCTTGATCCTGATCTACACCATAAAGCGGGGACCGCGAAAATCCTGGCCGCTTGCGCTGTCCGTGCTGCCCGCCGCGCTGTATTACCTCGCGTTGGGCATCTACTGGGACGACCTGCTCTTCATGGTGCACCCGGAATCGGAAACCTCGCGCTCGAATCTCGGCACGTCGATCGGGGAAGCGGTGCGCCTGTTACTGTCGCCTGCCGATCAAGACCACGTGCCGCCGTGGTTTCTCGTCCTCAACCAGATCGCGAATCTGGGACTGTTCGCTTTCCTCGGGCTGTGCGTGTACTGGCTGCGCAAGGAGCGCGACCTGTTCTGGTTCGCGGCTGTGAGCTATGTGCCCTTGCTGTTCATGGGGTGGGCGGTCATCTTCCTGAACTGGCACGTCGGGCGGCAGGCCCTGATCCTGCCGCTGGTCTTGCTGGGCCTGGACCGGTTCATTCCCAGGCTGCGCCCGTACTTTGTGCCGCTGCTGCTGCTCTTTTTCGCGGGGTCCATCTTCCAATCGCTGTACTGGGCCAAGTACTTCTGGACGGAATAGCCCGGATGCTCTGCCTTTCTGCCCGCCGGCGTACTCCTGCCGGTTGCTAAAGCTGGTGCTCATGAGACTGTTTTCTGCCCATCCTACCAACGACACCCCGGCCAAAGTCAGTGTTCTGGTCGCGGCGTGGAATGAAGCGCCGCACGTCGCCGAGTTCATTCGCTCGTTCCGGGCGCTGCGTTATGCCCCGAAAGAGCTTGTGCTCTGCGCCGGCGGGGATGACGGCACGCTGGGCGTTGCGGAACAGTTTGCAGTGGCTAGCGTCACAGTCCTGCCCCAGCAGCCCGGCGAGGGCAAACAACGGGCCTTGCAGCGTGCGTTGGCGCATGCGACGGGCGAGATCATCTTTCTGACGGATGCCGATTGCCTGCTCAGCGATGACGCATTTGAGCGCACGCTGGAGCCGCTGCTACAGGGGCGTGCAGAGGCGGCGTCAGGCACCTTCAGACCCCGGGAACAACAACTCAGCGATCCCTGGGTGCTGTACCAATGGAGCATCGAACTGTTCGTGACCCAGCAGGCACCCGCCTATGTGCGCGGATTGCAGGGCCGGAACTGCGCCCTCACCCGGCGCGCGCTGGAAGCGGTGGGCGCGTTTGAGGACGATGTCCCGGTCGGTACTGATTTCTTCCTTGCCAAGAAGCTGTCCGCCGCACACTACGCGATCCGGCACGTCCCCGAAAGCGCGGTCGAAACGGATTTCCCCGCCACATTCGCGATCTACATCCGCAAGCAGTCGCGCTGGATCCGTAACCTGCTGGTGCACGGCCCGCGCTTCCAGAGCTGGGACGATGTGCGCGCCGCGCTGCGCACGATGTTCATGGGGACCGGCATGCTGTTGTGGCCCCTGACGTTCCCGCGCACGCGGGTGTGGGGTCTGGGTGTGTGGCTGGCCGCGCTGGGTTATGGCATAGCGGCGCGCCTGCGTTACCTGCGGTTCGCCCGCCGGTTCATCGACCGCGACCTCGCGGGGGTAGCTGCGCGGCTGCCGGTTTTTATGTTGGTTGACTTCATCGCCTGGACGGCGGCACTGGTGGATTATCTGCGTCCCGGCACGCGCAAACGGTGGTGACCATGCTTGCAGTTACATTGATCGCAAAACCAACCGCACAGGCGACCGGCCTGTCGCGCTACGAGGATAGCCTGGTTGAGGGCCTGGGCGAGACGCAGCAGGCCAACGTCACCGTCGCGAAGCCCGCGTCATTCCCGGCGCGGCTGGCAAAACCGGTGCGCTGGCTTGGGCTGGACCTTGTGCGCTTCTTCAACTCTTATCCCGTTCGCGCGCGCCTCGGCCCGGCTGATGTGTACCACCTCACCAGCCAGGGACTGGCGACGCTGTTGGTGTTCCAATCGATGCGCCCCGCGATCGTGACCGTGCATGACATCATCCCGTATATCGTGCGCTCCGATCCCGTGTTGAACACGTTCCGCCACCCGCTTGACGCGTGGTTTTACCGGCTGTCGATCGCCGGCATCCGCCGCGCAGATGCCGTGATCGCGATCTCCGACTACACCAGGCAAACGCTCGTGGAGCACCTGGGCTATCCGGCAGAGCGGATCCGGGTTGTGCCCCGCGCGGTTGAGCTGGACCGCTTTTTCCCGGTCGCGGTCGGTGATGATTTCCGGGCGAAGTACGATCTGCCCGCCGCGCAGCAATATGTGCTTTACGTCGGCTCGGAAGACCCGCGCAAGAATTTACCCACCCTGCTGCATGCGTTTGCGCGGTTGTGCCGGGATGTCCAGCAGGTGACGCTGCTCAAGGTCGGCGCGCCGCACTTTGCCAGCGAGCGTGCGAAGCTGCAAGCGCTGATCGACGAGCTTGGCATCACCGGGCGCGTGCGGTTCCTGGACCACGTGCCGGATGAAGACCTGCCGCTTTTCTACAATGCCGCCGACGTCACGGTCATGCCGTCGTTGTATGAGGGGTTCGGCCTGCCGGCGCTCGAATCGATGGCCTGCGGGACGCCGGTCATCGCGGCGAATGCGGCCTCACTTCCGGAAGTGGTCGGCGAAGCGGGGTACCTGGTCGACCCCACCGATAGCGACGCGTTCGCGGAAGCGTTGCGGCGCGTGCTGTGTGACCGCGATTTGCGGGACGACCTCAGCCGGTTGAGCCTGCGACGCGCGCAGCAGCTAGATGTTACCCAGCAGGCGAAACAGACCCTTGCAGCCTACAAAGAACTGAAGAATACCCTATGAAAATCGTGCTGTTTGATTACGTCTTCGAACAAGATAAGCCCGGCACCAGCGGTCTCAGCGACGTGGTCTGGGAGTTGGCGCAGGGGCTTGCCGGGCTGGGCGAAGAAGTCCACGTCGTGGGGCCGTACCCTGAAGGTACCACCGGCCCGGCCAATGTCGCCATTCATACGTTTTCGTTGCCGCCGATCAACTACCGTAACGTGGTGGGGCACTTGCTGATCATCCACAAGGGATGGCAGGTCATCCGCCGCGAGATACCAGACGCCGACATCGTGCACGCGCCGGAGTATCTCTCGACGGCGTACTTCTGCCTGCGCACCCGCGTGCCGGTGATCTTGACCACGCCGGGCAATATCTACGAGCGCATTCACAGCGGCTCCAACCCGTTCGACTGGTCGATGACGGCGGCGCTGAAGGTGTCGGCGCGTATTTCGGCGCGCCGCTGCGCGCGGATCAACGCGATCAGCAGCGATATGGGAGCCTGGTGGGAGACCACCGGGGCCGCCCCCGGAAAGATCAGCGTGTTCCCCTACGGTGTAACCGATGCGTTTCACCCGATTGAGGACGCGCGCGAGCAGCTTGATTGGTCGTCTGACCGGCGGCGGTTGCTCTTTGTCGGGCGCCTGTCCAAGGAAAAAGGCGTTGACCTGCTGCTCACGGCGTTCGGGCACCTGGTGCAGCAGTTCCCGGACCTGGAACTGCACATCGTGGGAGACGGCAAAGAGCGACAAACTTACGAGGCGTTGGCGCAGCAGATTGACGGCGGCGCGATCACCTTCCACGGCTGGGTGGATAAGTACAACCTGCCGGTTTACTACTCCGCAAGCGAGATTCTCGTGGTCCCGTCGCGCACGGAACCGCTGGGGCGTATTGTGCTCGAAGCGCTGGCTTGCAAGGTGCTGGTCGTCGGCGCGCAGGTCGGCGGGATTCCCGACCTGGTGCAGCACGAGCGTACCGGCCTGTTGTTCACCCCCGGCGATGCGGACGATCTACAGCACAAGCTCGAACAGGCGCTGACATCCCCCCAGGCGGCGCAATGGCGCGCTGCGGGCTACGCGCTGGCACGCCAGACGCTCAACTGGCAGGCCATCGCCGCGCGCACGCGTGACGAAATGTACCAGCCAAGCCTGAGCGAACGGAATCGCGCCGATGGTTAGTTACATCGCCAGCGGTGCAAGACGCGTGCTGGGCTTCAGGTCCACCGGGCTTTTTCTCGCCAGCCTGTTCTCGATGGCGCTCAACATTGGCGCGGGCCTGATCATCGTGCGCATCGTCACGCCGGTTGAGTACGGCAAGATCAGCTATTTTCTGCGCATTTTCGCCCTGGCGCGGTTCTTTGGCACGGTCGGGCTGGGCGCGAAGGTCATCGAGGATGTGTCGCGTTATGCCGGGGAGCGCAATACTGAGGGCGTCAACACGAGCATCTACTCGCTAGGGGCTTTGCGGGCGAGCACGGGGTTGGGCCTTCTGGTGGTCCTGTCCATGCTCAGCATCATCAACCAGGACGCCATTTTCGTCTGGGCCGCGCTGACCGGCTTCCTGGCGTCGATTTTCGACTTCATCTTCGCCATCGCGCAAGGACTCAAAGCGAAACTGCTGGTGATCCTGGCGACGTTTTTGCAGCCCAGCCTGCTGGTGCTGTTGGTCATCGCCGCGTATATCCTGGGCCAGGTTGACCCGCCGCTGGTGTACGTCAGCTACGTCGTGTCGTTTGCCGGGGTCGTAGCGATCTGTCTGGTGTATTTGCGGCGCTATGTGGCGTTTCCCCGCAAAGCGTACCTGTCCAAGTCCTACGTGCTGGGCGTGTTGCCGATGGTGATGAGCCTGTTCGTCTTTGGGTTGCTGAACCAGCTTTACAACGCCATCGGCGTGATCACGCTGAGCCAGCTTGAGCTGTTCGAAGCTTCGGCGTTCTTCAACGCGCCGTTTTCGATCATCACCATGCCGTCGCAGTTGGGCTTGCTGCTGGTGACCGCCGTGTATTATCCCGATCTGGTCCGGATGCTGGCGGCGCACCAGAGACACGATGCCGCCGAATGGATCGACCAGTTCTTCAGGGGGTTCAGCGTCGTCTTTGCGCTGGCTGCGGGGGGTGTGGCTGTCTTCGCGGACGTGATCGTCTTCGTGCTGTACCCGGAAGCCTACACTGCATCCAGGCTGCCGCTGATCATTCTCTCGCCGTTGTTGGTGTTGTCGCTGATTCTGCCGATTTATAACTTTGCATCGTTCGCACTGCACAAGACACGCGACGCTTCGCTCGTGTTGATTGTGCTTAACGGCCTGGTTTTTGCGGGCACGTTGATCAGTTCGGCGTTTGGGCAAGACGCGATCCTGCTCGGGGTCCCGTTGACGTATGTGCTCACCAGCGTGTTAGGGCTGATCCTTATCCGGAACATCATCCAGCGTGATATCCCCGTGCAGGCCGGGCCATTCTACATGGCGCTCGCCTTGTTGATCGCATATACGACGTTAGGCGCTGGCCGGTTGGTGGCCGGTTATGCCGGGGCCGATTCGATGTGGACGACGGCCATCTTTGGCACGCTGTTCGGGCTGCCATTGTTCTTCATCGCCAGCTTTGTTCTTTTACTGCACACCGACGAGCGACAGTCTGTCTTAAGGACGTTACATTATGCATCCAATCGCGCGAAACTTCACTAAACTGTTGCTGGGCCTCGTGTTGCTCCTGCTGCTACAGGTCCCGGTCGCCGTCGCTCAATCGCCTGACCGGTGCTTGATCAGCTTCGAGCGCAACTTCGGCACCAACGCACTGAACCGGGCGATCATCACGTGCCCGTTTGCAGGCAGTGAATCCGACAGGGTCACCGTCTACGATCTGGACGGCACCATGCGCAAGAGCGACACATGGCATGACGCCGTGAATTTCGAAAACGAAATCTGGGTCTTCGACGCGGGGGGTGACGGTAAAGCCAACCTGATCATCCATTTTCATCG
Organism: uncultured Anaerolineaceae bacterium; assembly: GCA_964425755.1. GTDB lineage: Bacteria > Chloroflexota > Anaerolineae > Aggregatilineales > Aggregatilineaceae > CAYRNY01. Next base: position 126,534 of record CAYRNY010000004.1, on the reverse strand, counting down.
CGTAGGCGACGCGCTTGTCGCCGATCTGTATGACGATCACGGTGTTGACGACCATGTAAGCCACGTGATCGAAGACGGCGAATTCCGGGTAACGGAAAGCGAGTTCTGGACGGTTCGCGTCACTGCACCTGATGGGTGGTGGCGCGACGGCGACACGGTCAATTTCAATCTCGACATCGAAATCGACGGGCCGGTGATCGCGGCCTTCGCTGCCGAGCTGTTCTATCTCGCGCAGTTGCGGAATGACGGGCTCGTCGACTACACGATGGAGGTGCGCGACACCGACCGTGACGGGCGGCCCAACTACCAGCTCGTCCAGGCACCGCGTTACGGTAATCATCCCCTGACCCATCTGATGGTGAACGCCGCCGACAATGAAGCCGACATCGAAGGGTCGATTTTCTGGCCGTTCTTAGGGGCCACCGGCAGCGGGATCTCCAAGCCGTATGGCAAAAGCATTCCCCCCATTCACATCGACTGGCAAGGGAGCCGCATCACCCATGTTGGGGAATTCGTCGCGTCGCGGTGGAATGACTCGAACTGGTTCATCTATTCCAACAGCCGCTTCGGGCCGGACGGCGCTACATATGCCAATTTCGAGAACCCGTTCGCCTTCTACGATCTGGCCCAGGATGCTGATTCCTATCCCGAACTTCAGATCCGCTCCGAGTATTTCGGGGCATACGACGGGGATTACGCTTTTGACGCGCCCTATGTGCCCGAAGAGCGGCTCCTGTTCTGGGGACGCTACCCCAATGCGATCAACAATATTCGCTATTCCTGGGACCAGGACAACAACCGTTCCTGGGATTACAAGGTCGACCTGATCGGCAGCTATCAAATCAACGAGACGGTCGAATTTCCCGACTTCACCGTGCAGACCATCCCTTATGACGAGTTCCCGTATTGGGTCACCGAACGGACCTGGGATGTTGCCGCGTTTGTGGCCGTCGAAGACGTGGTGCCAGCCTACTGGACCAGCGAGGGGATCTACGTCTGGGGACCCTCGTGGAACCTGATGCACCGCTATATCCCCGGTGTAAGCTCTGATCTGCCGGAACACGATTACACGACGATTGATGAAGGTATGCGCGGTGAATACAACGTCAATTATCGCGACGTTCCGCGCATCTATTTCAGCCCGGTCGACGGCAAGCTGCACTTGTACGGGGCACAAGAGGGACTGTGGAATCTGGGCAATAACAGGGTTATCGCCTATCACAACCTGGATGATGACCCCTACATCGACCAGTGGTCCTACCTGGTGTCCGACTACCCGCGCAAGACCCTGTATCAGACCGATGATTTCATCATCCTGGCGGAAGGCGACACGGTCAGGATAAGGCAAGGCCGGACGCCCCGGTCCACGTTCACCACGCTGCCGCCGCGCTCACATGCTGACTGGCAAAAGCTGGGCGACTTTCTGGAAGCAGCCAGCGGTGACATCGCGCCCAACGATTTCCAGACCATGCTGGCTCAGTTTCCCGGCCAGACGTATCACATGACCGGTGCCGTCCTGACCGACTTCCGCCTCACCGCGTCCGGTTTCGACTTCGTGCTCAACGTCCTGCCGGAATTCAAATGGCAGTCGAACGAAAGCCTGGCGCTGGTCGGGAAACCGAACCCCGGCCATTACCGGGTTGAATACAACGGCGCGTGGTCCGCTACCGCGATCGCGTGCCCGGGGCTGGCCGTACAGTCGGACGGGGTTGTGTTAGTCCCAGACACCGTCGCGTCCCTGGTCCCATCGAAGCTGCAGGTAGATCTGGCGACATGCGGCCTGGTGCAAGACCTGAATCTCAACGTGTTGTTTTCCGTCGTTCATGACGGCGTCGTTGAAACGATCGCTGAGGAATACCTGACTACGCGGGGCGCTTCCGTGCAGACGGTCTCAACGCAGTGGGCACCGCCCGAATCCGGTGACTGGACCGTCTTTGTCAAGGTGGAACTTGTTGACGTGCTGGGCAATCTGCACGACGAGGTACTGATCGACCGCACGGTGCGCGTGGAGCCTCCCGTGACAGCGGACCGGAATTCAAGCTTGTTGTCGCTTAACGGCGAGCTGCCGCTGAATGGTATACCGCTACTCGTCTTTCTAGGGGGTATGATCATCAGTGCCGGGGTCCTGACGATCATCTTGCTGACCGTGTATCACTTCCGGCCCGATCCCGATGTGCTGGGGTGGGAAGTCGAGCACGCGCAAGACTGGCAAGAAGCGCGCCGGTTGCGGGCATGGGAACTGAAGAAACAAGGCTGGAAGCAGAAGGAAATCGCCGCAACGCTAGGGGTCAGCCAGAGCGCGGTCAGCCAGTGGCTGCAGAAGGCGCGTCATGGCGGGCCGGAAGCCCTGCGCAGCCGCCGGAAATCAGCCAACTGATGCCGTCACAAGCTGGTGGCCGGCAGCACGAATACGCCGCAAAACACACATCGCGCTAACCCGCTGAGTCGCCCGTCCGGATAAAACACGACACGGTAGGATACATGCAAGAAACATCCAATTCTTCAACCAAGCTTCGGAATAACATCATCCTGCTGGCGATCGTAGGCTATGCAACGTTTTGTCACGCCTACTTGATCTTCCGTTTTGATGGCAACTGGGCGGAAGGTGACACGGCGCTGGTGACGCGGAGCATCGAGTACATCCAGCAGGCTGGCGAGATCGTCCCCGAGCAGTCGGGGCCGATCTACGAAAACGGGATATCATACGCGTTGGTGTCGATCTTCCTGGTCGAAGGGATGGGCATCAAGCTGCAAACGCACCAGTTGCTGGTCGCCCCGTTGCTTTCGGCGCTGCCCATCTCGTTACTGCTCTTTGTGCTTTACCGCAAGGTAACGAACAACACGCTGCTCGCGCTGCTGGGTGTTTTCCAGTTGTATTTGCAGCCTGACTTCCTGTGGGTAACGTGGCGCGGCTCGCACGAGAAGCTGCTCTGGACGTTGACACCCCTGGTGTTTTACCTGCTCATTCTCGGGGGACAGCGGTCAAAGCGCATTCAGACGACATTAATGCATATCGTGCTCGCTTATATCGCGATCTTCGCGCTGATCAGCACGAACACATTTTTCGGCTCGTCGTTCATTTTTTCGGTCGCGTTCGCCTTTGTGCTCGGGCATATCTTTTTACGCTTCCTGAGAGGAAGGGGAACGGGCACGGGCTTCTCGGTCAAGCTGCACCAGATCGACCGGCTGCTGTACATTGTCTCTGCTTCCACCGTCCTGTTGTACCTGTTGATCTTTTATCTCTATACGCCCTCGCTGGCCCTGATCAGCAATGTTCAGAACATCACCGAAAAGGTGATCCTGCTGTTGCTCAATGTTGAATCAGGCTCGAATCCGTATGAGTATGTGTACACGGCATGGACCAATCCGGCGGTTTACCTGCTCCTCAACTCCTATACCTGGTTCATATTTATCATCTCAGGGATAACCTGGATCGGATACGCGCTGCACTTCCTGCGCAACAGGGAAGCGCTGCTCAACACCCGGTTCGCACTGCTCTTCATCTGGTTAATGTATCCGGCATTTGCGCTCCAATTGATCGCGTCAATGTACGTCGACCGGGCCGGTGTGCTGGGGGGTAATTTCCAGGTACGCCTGTTCGCGCCCGTCGTGATCGTGGCGATGCCGCTTGCAACCATGGGTATCAATTGGGTGCTTGGGCAGATCAGAATTAAGCGACTGCGACTGGCCGCCATCGCGGTGATGATGGTCGCCGCAAGCTGGTTCAGCCTGGCCGCGCTAATCAAAGCAACCAACGAACCGGTCTTGAGCAATAACTGGGTGTTCTATTCCTCAAGCGAAAAGTATGCGGGAGACTGGCTGGTCAATCATGGCCGCGCAGCCACCGTCTGGACCGGTATGGATGCCCGGCTCTGGTCGGCGATGGATTTTTACTACTGGAGTTCTTCCGGTACCAGCCTGCAATTTGACGGCGGCATTCCCGCGACCGAAGCCCGTTATTACATCTTCTCCGAAATCGAACAGATGAAACACGTTCGCCTGGGCCTGGAATGGCCATACCTGCACGATGAAAACCTCGTCTATGACAACCAGTACGTCCAGACTTACTTCCGGCGACCGCGCACGCCATTCCAGTACTGACGGGCGGCGTGCCATGCATGTGCTCAACAAGCACCGAAAGCGACAGCGTTCATGAAAGTCTTTATCTTGGCCGGCGGCCTGGGAACGCGCTTGCGCGAGATCGTGGGCGACTACCCTAAACCGATGGCCCCGGTATCCGGCAAACCGTTTCTTGCGTATATCATCGAACTTCTGCGCGGGCAGGGATTCGGTCACTTCGTCTTGTGTGTAGGCTACAAGGCCGAGCAGATCCGGGCGCATTTTGGGGGCGGGGAAAGGTACGGCGTCACACTCGACTATGTCGTCGAGGATGTGCCTCTCGGAACCGGGGGCGCCATCCGCAACGCGCAAGATCACATTGACGGGACATTCCTGTTGCTCAATGGCGACACGTATCTCGCCACCGATTACAACGCGCTCGTCACCTACCACAATCACAATCGGCATGCCGACATGGTAGGGACGATTGGCGTCCGGCCAGCAGAAGACACCGAAGGGCGCGGCGTGATGACGCGCGATGCAAGCGGGCTGGTGCGGTCCTTCCAGGAGAAGGCGGGCAGCGGGCCGGGATGGATTAACGCGGGCGCTTACGTCCTCGAACCGACGCTGTTGGATTTCATCGCCCCAGAAGGACGCGTCTCGATTGAGCGCGACGTGTTTCCCGTGCTGCTCGATCGCGGCAAGCGATTACAGAGCTTTGAAACACCCGGTTATTTCGTCGATATTGGCACTCCGCAAGGCTACCATCAGTTCCAGCAGCATATCGAAGGAACCCATCATGATCATTCGGAGTAAAGCACCGTTACGACTCAGTTTCGCCGGTGGCGGCACGGAAGTCGAGCCTTACCTTTCAGAACGGGGTGGGGTCGTCTTAAGCACGACCATCGACAAATACACTTATGGCTCGCTGCGCTTTCGTGACGACGATACGCTCACCGTCACGTCGCTTGACTACGATACGGTCGCCAAGTACACCGTCGACGATCCGCTGGTCTTCGATGGCAACCTGGACCTGGTCAAGGCCGTGGTGAAGCGCCTGCTCAAAGAAAATGAGAACGGGCATGCCGGGCTTGACTTCTTCCTGCACAGTGATGCACCGCCCGGCTCAGGCTTGGGCTCTTCATCGGCTCTGGTCGTGGCGCTGATCGGGCTGCTCCGGCATTGGCTCAACCTGCCGCTCACCGATTACGAAATGGCTGACCTGGCCTACCAGATCGAACGCGTTGACCTGCAGATCAAGGGCGGGAAACAGGACCAGTACGCGGCGACATTCGGCGGGTTCAACTTCATCGAGTTCTACAACAACGCCACGATCGTCAACCCGCTGCGGATTCCGGCGCACATCCTCAACGAAATCCAGTACCGGCTGCTGCTCTGTTACACCGGCAAGACGCGCCTTTCGGGCAACATCATCGATACGCAGGTCCAACGCTATACCCAGCACGAAGTCGACACGGTTGCCGCGATGGACGAGTTGAAGCAGATCGCGATCAGCCTCAAACAGGCGTTATTGCAGGGCCGGTGCGACGATTTTGGGGCGCTGCTGCACGAAGCATGGTGCAACAAGAAAAAGATGGCCCCGCAGATCACCACGCCCGAAATCGACGAATTGTATGACGTGGCCTTTAGGAACGGCGCGCTGGGGGGCAAGATATCAGGGGCCGGTGGTGGCGGCTACATGTTCTTCTACTGCGAGTTCGACAAAAAGCATACGCTGGCTGAAAAACTCGAGCAGCTAGGCGCGCAGGTGGTCCCCTTCAATTTCGATTTTCACGGGGTGCAGACCTGGGATATCCGCAACAGCAAGTGACGCTGCGCCCAACCACGCGTGAACTCCCAGGACGGATGATCACATCACCAGCATTGGCCCTCAGGGCGGCATGAAACGAGCATAGCTGATGAAACCGGCAGTCTTTCTCGATCGCGACGGCACGCTCAATAAGGAAATCGGATATCTCAGCAAGGTTGAAGACCTGCTGCTGCTGCCCGGCGTGCCGGAAGCGATACGGGCGTTGAACGAACACGCGCTCCCGGCGATCGTGGTCACGAATCAATCCGGGATCGGCAGGGGCTACTACCGCGAAGCAGATATGCAGCGCGTCCACGGCGAGATTGAGGCGCGCCTGGCCCGCGAAGGCTGTCACCTTGATGGGTTCTACCACTGCCCGCACCATCCCGACGCGGGCTGCGACTGCCGCAAGCCCAAGCCCGGCATGCTGATCCGCGCGGCCCATGAACACGGACTCGACCTGGCCGCGTCGTTTGTGGTGGGGGACAAGATCAGCGATCTGCAAGCAGGGCAGCGTGCGGGCTGCCGCACGGTGCTCGTCCTGACCGGCTACGGCGCAGAACATAGCAAGACCGACTTTCCGTTCGATTTTATCGCCGCCGATCTGCTGCAAGCCGTCCAATGGATTGTTCAGCAACTTGACTAACACACACACACCAGGATTGTCTAGCTGATGCATGTCGGAATTGTCGTATATGCACTCGACCGCCCGCTCAGCGGGATCAGCCGGTATACACTGGAGCTCACGCGGGCGATGGCAGCACTGGCCGACCGGCCCGAAATCACACTTTTGGCTGCGGGGCATCCCGGCCCGCTTGCGGCGCTCGATCTGGAATGGGTCCCGCTGCCCGGCTGCCGGCGCATTCCAGGGCTGGTCAGCCTGGGCAACCTCGTGTTGTCGCGGATCGGGCGACGGCTTGGCCTTGATATCATTCACGATCCGACCGGTGTAACGCCGTTCTTTTTCGTTCCCGGTACAACGAAGACGGTCACGACGTTGTATGATGTGATCCCCTGGAGTTTTCCGGGCGTCAGCACGCGCACCGACGCGCTGCTCTACCGGTATTGGCTGCCCCGCGTGCTGCCCAAAGTGGACGCCGTCATCACGTCCAGTGCCGCCTCCAAAGCGGACATCATGCGCTACCTGCGCCTGCCGGAGCATAAGATCAACGTGGTCTTCGGCGCAGCCAACACGACTTACCAGCCCGCCGAAAAATCACAAATTGCTGCGGTCCGCAAACGCTACGGGCTGCCGGAGCAGTACATTCTGTACGTCGGCTCGGTAGAGGAACGCAAAAACCTGAAGCGGGTGTTGCAGGCGTTCAACCTCCTGCAGCGCGGCGGCGTTCCCCACAGCCTGGTCATCACAGGCGTCGCAAAGTGGCGCTATGCCGACATCCTGAGCGCTGCACACACGCCTGAACTGCAAGCGAGCGTCCTGTTCACGGGTTACGTCGAAGAAGAGGACCTGCCGGCGCTATATGGCGGAGCGGAGTTATTTGTCTTCCCGTCGTTGTACGAAGGGTTTGGGTTGCCGGTGCTCGAAGCGATGGCCTGCGGCACGCCGGTTGTCACATCCAGTGTATCCTCTCTGCCGGAGGTAGCAGGGGATGCGGCGCTGCTGGTTGATCCACATGACGTAGAAGCGATCGCTGCTGCGATGTACCGCATCGTCAGCGAGCCGGCGCTGCGGGAGAAGCTGCGCGCAGGGGGATTGCAGCAGGCAGCGCGGTTTAGCTGGCAGCACACCGCGCAGGCGACCGTACAGGTTTATGACAGGCTGCTGCAGGCATGATCGATCAGGGTGACGCGTATCGACCACAGAACCACAGAATAGGATGAATGTCAGGCGTGAGAGTCAATCTTAGGAACGAATTTATCCCATTGGCCCTTATAGAGGGGCTTTTCATAACACTGGTCATGCTGAATGTGACGCAAGCTAACCTCTTGCTAGACCTTCTGCGCGCCGCATTGGGGCTGTTTTGCATTATTTTCATCCCCGGGTATACCCTGCAGGCAGCCCTGTTCCCGTACAAAGAGCAGCTCGATGGAATCGAACGACTTGCGGTCTCGCTCGGCTTAGGCTTCACCATCATTCCGCCGGTTGCGTTTTCCCTGGACCGGCTGCCCTGGGGCCTCGATCTGTGGCCGATCCTGATCGCGGAGTGCGGCGTTTCGGTCTTGTTTGCCGCGATTGCGCTGTACCGCCGGAGCCGTATCCCGATCACTGAACGGTTTTGGCCGTCGTTCGAGCTTGAGCTTACGCGCGACTGGCTGCACGAGCAAAACCGGAGCCTCAGGATTTCCGCCTACATATTGGTCGGCGCTTTCATGGTGATAATCCTCGCCATTGTCGCCATGCTGACACTGCGACAGCCCGGCGAAGAGTTTACCGAGTTTTACGTCTTGGGTGCAGACAATCTGGCCCAGGACTACCCGCGCGACGTGTGGCTCAATGAAGAAGTTGAAGTGACAATTGGCATCGTGAATCACCAGGGTAAGCCTGCCGACTATCACCTGGCGATCTACAACAACAACACGTTGATCGCCCAGGGACCGGACATCACGCTCCAAGACAATGAGGCGGTTGAAACCCCGGTCCGTTTTTCGCCCGTTGAGATCGGCGAAAACGTCCCGATAGAGTTCCGGTTATTCATAGACGACGACGCCACGCCGTGTTGTACGTTGCGGCTCTGGCTTAGCGTCCGGCCAGCGCGTGAGGCGCGGTAAGCCCGTTCGCCAACTCCAGATTCTCGAGAATAGAGCTAGGTGATGCGTTTCAATATGATTTCGACAAAATATGCTATCAAAAACACACAGCTTGCGGACCTGCTGCCTTCCATCAAGAAACCAATGGCTTATCTGGGGATTCTGATCCTGGCCGAATCCCTGACCGCATTCGTGGAGCCGGGATTGGGGCTGCTCGTACACTGTGCTTTGCTGGCCGGGCTGATCTACTATTCGACCGTCTCGCAGCACATGCCCACGCGACGGTTGCTGGTCAGCCTCACGGTCACACCCTTGATTCGCATCGTTAGCCTTTCGCTGCCGCTGGGTGGGTTTGATGTGATTTACTGGTACCTCATCACGGCTATCCCGCTCTTTGCATCGATCTTCATCGTTCGCCGAGCGCTGGGTTTTTCGTGGTCGAGTATCGGGGTAAATGCCAGGTCCGCTTTGCTGCAGGTTTTGATCGGCAGTACCGGCGTTGCGTTTGGGTACGTTGAGTATCAAATCCTCAAGCCAGAGCCAATGGTCGAGTCGCTTGACTGGCGGGCGCTCATCGTGCCTGGGCTGATCTTTTTGGTCGCCACAGGGTTCCTCGAAGAACTGCTGTTTCGCGGCATCATGCAGAAAACAGCCGTCGACCTGTTCTCGCGGTTTGGCATTGTCTACGTTGCCGTGATCTTCGCCGCGCTCCACATTGGGTACCAGTCCGTCCTGGACGTGGCGTTCGTCTTCGCTGTCGGCCTGTTCTTTGGCTATGCCGTCTACCGGACCGGCAGCATAACCGGCGTCACGATCTCGCACGGGCTGACCAATATCATGTTGTTCCTGGTGTTTCCACAATGAATGCACGCGACGCTGTGACACGGCATAGGCTGGTGCCTGCGGCAGCATGCGGCCCCGGTGCCGGGAGCATAACTTTCTTCCGCACGCCGGTGCAACACGCAGTGGTGGCGGCACAAAAAAATACCCATCGTTGCGATGGGTATTGTCAACCAATTGGTTGGAATGATAGCGCGCGAGGTTATTACGCTAGGTACAAAACGATCCGCGAGACAACCGCCACCGCGAAGACCATCATCAGCGGCACAACGGCGACGTCCAGCACCTGGTGCAGGAAACGCCCCCTGGCGCTCGTGTTAGCGATATTGGTCGATAGATCCTTGCACACGAGCAACCCCAAATACAGGAGCACGGTGATCAGTACCAACGGCGCCACAAACGGCACCGAGGCGATTGAGGATATCGTGGTGGTTGTTACTGTCGAAGACATGTACGAACCCTTCTAGGGCATGACACCCACAGACTGCAACTTTACTCGATTCAAACCATGATCTCACACGGGATTTTTTGCATCTATTACATTGTATCATAATTGTAGGAGCACGGTACCACTTTTTACAAATTTTTATTTAAATGACATAGAGTTGTTTTTAGTTTAAGGAAGACTGGCGAGGGCATATCCAAACAATAAAGCAAGAATCAAAAACTGTGTGCCGGACGCGCTCAAGCGTTGTGGCGAGCGTTATAAACGCGCCCACCGCCCCTGTATTTCTCCACCATGCTGCCATCCGTCAACGCCTGCCCAACCCAACGCCAACAACACCCTGAGCGCGCCGTTTCGTCTACTGGTCATATAAACGAAGGTGAAAAATGAACAGACTCTTCATGTGGGGCACGATCGCTGTCGTTGGCGGGCTGATCGTACTTTCGAGTGGGCCAGCAGCATTGACTCGTGGCGGGGCTGCGATGACAGTGCAGGCGGCCCCGGTCGACACCGGGGTTAGCCAGACCGGAGCGCAGCCGTTCAGCGGTTCGCTCAGGCAGGATGATCCCTGCGCTGCGCCGGACAACCCGATCGTCGCGGAAAACTGCCTGCCCGGCACCAGCGACTGGATCGTCAAGAACGACCTGGGCGACATCGAGGGGTTCGCCTATCCTCCCAGCGTGAATAAGGGCGCAAGCGTCGATTTTTTCGTCAATACCGGCGCGCCACGCTTTGAGATCGCGATTTACCGCAGCGGGTACTACCAGGGCACCGGGGGGCGCTTCATCGACGCGGTAGAGCTGGAAGGCACTGAGCAACCTGCCTGCGACAACGATCTGTACACAACCGGTCTGACCAGTTGCAGCAACTGGTCCGCGTCACATTCGCTGACCATTCCTGATGACTGGACCACAGGCATTTACGTCGCCAAGCTGACGCGCGCGGACACGAACGGAGAGGCATACATGCTTTTCGTCGTGCGTGACGACGACTCCGGGGCCGACATTCTCTACCAGCAAAGCTTATTCACGTACCACGCCTACAATAACTTCGGCGGCAAATCGGTTTACACGTTCAACAGCGGCACCTGCGAAACCGATTCGCTGGCCGCACGCGGCGTGAAGGTCTCGCTCTACCGGCCTTTTGGCCCGGGCATGGGCATCACGGCCAATTTCTTCAACAACTATTTCCGCGTCGAATACCCGATGGTGCAGTGGCTGGAGGCGCAGGGATATGACGTCGCCTACACCACCAACCTGGACACGCATCGCTCCGGCAAGCCGGATACGGCGAACGAGCTGCTGGATCACCGCGTGTTTCTGTCGGTGGGCCACGACGAGTACTGGACCCAGGAGATGCGCGACGCCATCACCGAGGCCCGCGACGCGGGCGTCCACATCGGTTTTTTCGGCGCCAATATCGCTTACTGGCGCGTGCGCCTGGAACCCGATCCCTGGACCGGCGAGCCGGATAGCGTGATCGTCACGTACAAGACGACCGAGGCCGGACGTCCCGATCCCAGCGGCCACCCGACCGGGACCTGGCGCGACCCGGAAGGAGTCAACGATCCGGAGAACAGCTTGCTCGGCGTGATGTACATCGGCGACAACGACTCGTTTTACTTCCCGCTGCGCGTTGATGCCCGTTACACGGACGACCCGATCTACCGGCACACGGACTTGCAGGATATGCCGCCGGAAACCTACGTCAACATCGGGGACCGGGTGATCGGCTGGGAATGGGATGCCGCCGTTGACAACGGGTACTCGCCGGAGAATCTCGACATCCTGGCCGCCACGCCGGTGTACGGTTTCGTTTTGCTGGACGCGGGTAATTCCGAAAACGGCACCTCGGACTTCGCGACGACAAATGTCACGCGCTACGTCGCGCCAAGCGGCGCGATCGTCTTCGCCGCCGGCACGATTCAATGGTCCTGGGGGCTGGGCGCGCAAGGGATCGAGCCGGTTGAAACGGACCCCTACATCCAGCAGATCACCTACAACGTGCTGGCGGATATGGGAGTCCAGCCCGCGTCGCCGGTCGACTCGCTGGTATTGGATGGCGAAGAGGGTGTCGTCGGGTACGGGGAAGCCGCGTTCATTCCCGCCTCCGCGCCCGCGCCCACCATCTCCGACATCAACATCAGCACGCCGCTGGTTGGCATCACCACCCAGGGCCGCATCGCCGAATTCCAATGGTGGACGGACGTCAAAACCCAGGGGCAAATCTGGCTGGGCGAACGCGCAGGGCACACCAACGAGTCGCATGGCTTTTTGCTCCTGGAAGATTACTCCCGTCTGCACGCGCTGGAGACAGCCATCCTGTGGCCGGATACCGAGTACTTCGCGCGCATCATGGCTGTTGGCGAGAACGGGCAGATCGCCGTCTCGGATGAATTGTCCTTCCGCACGCCTGACAGCCGTGTCGTCAAGGCGATGCGTGCCGCGCTGGACGGTAACGCCGCACTACAGTGCTGGGTGGGCAAGAGTCCAACACAGGCGCGGAATGTGGGAATCGGCGCGCTGGCTACCGGGGTGGTGGTGCTGGCACTGTTTGGCCGCCTGTCCTGGGGCTGGCTGCGGCAGCGCCGCCGCAACCGGAACGCGCCCGCCGGTGACAGGGACCACCGCTCGTAGTCCGACTCTCACCCGGCCACGCGATCAACGGCGGCGCGCCACCGTGCCCGCCGTCTATCAAACGCTTCCTGGTACATCGACCTTCCATAGCAACGGGGAACCAAAACATTATGTTGATCATCCTGTTCATCCTCATCAGCACGATCTGCAGCGTCTTCGGGCAACTGGCGCTCAAACAAGGCATGCAAAAGATCGCGACATCCGGCAGCGGAGCCGTGCTCACGTCAATCGCCACCTCGAAGTGGGTTGTCGGCGGGTTGACGATTTACGGCACGGGCGTGTTCTTCTGGCTGATGGCGTTGTCGCGCGCCGAGATAACCTACGTCTACCCGTTCGCAAGTCTCGGTTACGTGGGCATCATCATCGGCTCGCACGTCTTGTTTAAAGAACACATCAGCCCAACGCGCCTGTTGGGTGTCCTGATCATCATCAGTGGGGTCATCTTCGTAGGCTTGAGCGCAGGTTAACTATCGTGACAGTACACAACAACGCCAGACACATCGCCGTCATTGGTGGGGGGATATCGGGCGTCACGCTCGCGTATTTGCTCTCGCAACAGGGACTGCGCGTGACCGTCTACGAGCGGCAGAACTCGCTCGGCGGTCTCGCCAGCTACATCGACTATCAAGGGCACCGGCTGGACCGCTTCTACCACACCATCCTGAGCAGCGACATGTCAATGCAGCGGCTGATCCAGGAAACCGGTGTAGCGGACCGCCTGCATTTCACCAAGACCAGGCAGGGCTTCTACGACGACGGCAAGCTGTATTCGTTCGATTCGCCGCTAGACCTGCTGCGCTTTCCACCGCTCTCGCTGGTGGGGCGCTTCCGCCTGGGGCTGCAAATCTTTTACGCGCAGTTTCAACGTGACTGGCAGACGATGGACACCGTCCCGGTCGAGCAATGGCTGCTGCGCGTCAGCGGGCGGCAAGTGTTTCGCAAGGTCTGGAAGCCGCTGCTGCGTGCCAAGTTCGACACGCTGCCCATCGAGGACATCCCGGCGACGTACATCTGGTCGCGCCTGCGCCGCATGTTGAGCACGCGCCAGGGCGTGACCTCGCAGGAGATGATGTGCTATCTCGAGGGCGGCTACTATTCGCTGATCGAGGCGATGATCGCGCACTGCGAGACACGCCAGGTCGCGTTCTGCCTCAACACGGCGGTGGAAGAGATCGTAATCGAGGACGGGCGCGCGGCAGGTGTGCGCACGCCCGAGGGCACGCAGCACTATGACGCCGTGATCAGCACGCTGCCCTCGCCGGTCCTCGCCACGCTGATCCCCGACGCCCCGGCTGAGTTCCGCGAGCAACTGGCAGGCCAGGAATACCTGGGCGTGATGTGCCCGCTGCTGATCCTGGACCGCGCGCTGACGCCGTATTACGTGCTGAACATCACCGACGAGACGATACCGTTCACGGCGGTGGTGGAGACGACGAACCTGATCGATCCCGTGCATGTCGGCAATCACCACCTGGTCTACCTGCCCAAGTACATCACGTGGCAGAGTGAGATCGCGCGCTGGCCGGACGAGAAAGTCAAGAGTGAATGGCTGGCGCATCTCAAGCACATGTTCCCGGAGTTTCAAGAGGAATGGATCCGCGCGTTTATGGTCCAACGGGCGCGGCTGGTGGAGCCGCTGCGCCCGATCGGGACGTCCGACCAGATCCCGACGATCAAAACCCCGGTGAGCAACTTCTACATGGCGAACACGGCGATGGTCTACCCCGACCTGAACAACGGCGAATCGGTGACGCGTTTGGCGGCAAGAGTGGCTGACATGGTTGTCACAGAACTGGAAGCTGTACGATGAGCAGACTGATCAATGAAACGACACACCGGGCCCCCGTCATCAGGTCCGGGCTTTCGCAGCGCAAGGTATGGGAATACGGCGTGGTCGGCATGGCGCTGGTCGTGCTGACGTTCTTGATGCTTTACCGGCTGGACGTTTTTGCCACCCTGCGGCATGACGAAGGCTCGTACCTGCACGTCGCCAAGAACTACGCCTTACACGGCATTTACGCCGACTCCAGCAGCGAGGGCTACCGCTTCACCGGCCCCGTCGTGAGCACCGGTCCGACGGTCATCGTGCCGATCGCGCTGGTGTATAAAGCGGTGGGAGTCAGCATGACGGCGGCGCGGCTGGTCATCGTAGCCTATGGATACGCGCTGCTGGCCGCGATGTTCGCGCTGGGGACGGTACTTCACAACAGGCGCCTGGCGCTTGTGGCGGTGGGGCTGGCGCTGCTGAGTCCGGGGCTGGACTTTTTCTACTACGCCCGCCACGTGTTGGGCGAGGTTCCGGGCCTGTTTTTCCTGGTCGCCGGGCTGGTGCTGTGGCTGTACCGGGACCGTCATACCATCCTGTCGCTGGTTGCGGTGGGCGTGCTGATGGGGCTGGCGAGCATCACCAAAAACCAGTTCGCGGTGTTCATCCTGCCCAGCATCGGCCTGATCATGATCGTCGAGCGTGTGTGGCACCGCCAGCACAACTGGCGTTACGGCATCATCCCCCTCGTCGTCGCGAGTCTTATGTATCTCGCCTGGACGTATTATGTGCTGTTCTTGCTCGGCGCTGATATGCGCGATCCGCAGCAGGATTTGGAAGAACTCCGTTCGGCGGGGCAAAGCGGCTTTTTGGTGTTACAGCCCCAGATCATCGGGGAGAACCTCTACCGCCTCACCGGGGACAAGGTCTATGGCGGCCTGTTCGTCGCCGCTGCGCTTTACGGCTTCGCGTTGAGCATCCCGCGTGACAGGGACGGCTTCCGCTGGAGCGTGCTGTGGATCTTCCTCGTGGCCAGTGCGGGCTTTTACGTCGTCTCGGTGGGATGGGTCCGGTTCGCGGTGCCTGCCGTGCTGTTCAGCACGTATTTTGTCGCGCACCTGCTCTACAGGCTGACCGACGGCTATCGCATCGACTGGCAGGGCTTGCGCCATGCCATGCTCAACCCGGCGGACTTGAAACGGCGCGAGATGGTCTACCTGATCGTGTTGAGCTTCGCGGTCGTGGCGGTGCTGCTGCCCGGGTTCCGGCTCGTGTTCACGACGGCGTTTGCGGGCGACACGGTGCCTTACCAGGTAGTGGATTACCTCGATGAGCACGTCCCTGAAGACGCGCTGATCGAGACCTGGGAGATGGAGCTTGGCGTGATCAGTGACTACACCTTCCACTACCCGCCCCAGGTCATCGAGTCGTATGCCAACGTCGATCACCGTGACGGGCCAACCGGGCAGGACGTCTATGATTTTCGTGATTACGTTGACCCGGACTATGTCATCGTGGGCACGTTTGGAAAGATGGCCGAGATCTACCCGCCAGAGCGCCTCACCGCTTACGAACTGGTCGCATCAATTGACGAATACGACATCTACCGGCGCAAGGCGCGCGAGTGAAGCGATGGTTAATCGCCGCGCAACCCGTGCCGAACCCCGCCCCTATCATGACGCAAATACGTTCAAGCAAAGGGAGATCCTGCTATGAAACTCGAACTGGAACAAGCCAATCTAGCCGATCGCGCGACGCGGTCGATCGACGTTCCGGCGATCGCGCTGATCTTGACGAGCGTGCTGCTGTCGTCCCTGGGCCAGCTCTCGTTTAAAGCCGGGCTTAACATCATTGGCGAACTGCAGATCAGCCTGGACATGATCATCCAGTTGATCACAACCCCGTACATCCTGGTCGGACTCGCGTTCTTCGGCATCAGTGCGTTGTTGTGGCTGGTGGCGTTGATGGAAACCGACCTCAGTTTCGCCTACCCGTTCCTGAGCCTGAACTACGTCGCGATCTTGATCGGTGGCACGCTGCTGTACGGCGAGCAGCTCTCGCCGCTGCGATTGCTCAGCGTGGGGCTGATCATCTTGGGGCTTTTTACCATCGCCCGCAGTGAAGATTGATCATCGTTGCGATCAGCCGCACCCGGACCGTCCATCTCGCTGTTGCCACCCTTCCTACATCCCGTCCGACTATCGTTGATTGGAAGTCATAATGACCTACAAACGGCCCCAACCGGCATCTGATTCACAGCCAACACGACAGCACCTGTCCCGGCGCGACTTTCTCAAGCTGGGGATGGGCGCGCTCACTGCGCAGATGCTCTCGTTGCACACGGCATCCGCTGCGCAGTTCCTGCAAACGGACCAGAAACGCATCTACCTTGCCCCTGACGATCACACCGATCTTTTCTGGGCGGGTGACGAAGAAACCTATCACCAGGCGTTCGTTGAGATGATCGATTACTATCTCGACCTTAGCGACGCGACGGCAGGTGACCCGGTCGATTTTCAAAGCCGCTGGAACTGCGACGGCAGTTACTGGATCTGGACGTACGAACGGCGCAAATCACAGGCGGCTTTCGAACGCCTGATCAACCGCATCCGGGACGGGCACTTCAGCTTCCCGCTGAACGCGCTCGTGGTCTGCCTGGGCGGCGCGCCCGCCGAGGCGGTCCTGCGCGGCATGTACTACGCCGGGCAGATCGAACGGCGCTATGACCTGCAGGTCCAGATGGCGATCGCCATGGAAAACCAGACCCTGCCGCTGGGGTTAGTCTCGCTGTGGGCGGGGTCGGGTGCCCAGTATAGCTGGAAAGGCATCTGCAACTGCGATACCCGCGTCCCAAACGCCGCCATGCGCGAGCACGAAATCTACTGGGCCGAGGGACTCGACCGAAACCGGATTCTGATGAAGTGGAACTCGCTGTTCGGCAGCAACAAGAGCATCGGGGGCTACGCCGAAGCGATGCTGACGGATGAGGTCGTGGACTTTGTCGACAGCGATCCGGTCTTCCTGGAGCACTACCCCTACCGCGTCATTGGCGCGTTCGGCAAAGGTTGGGACGAACTCAGGACATTGACTAAGGACTTCCCGCGCGTGGCACGCGAAAAGACAACCGATCGCCGCCGCGTGATCGTGTCGAACCAGGTCGACTTCTTCGAGGATTTTGAGGCGACGTACGGCGCTGAGATTCCGTCCGTCGCGCTGAGCTTCGGCAACGAGTGGGATATCTACTGCACGGCGCTGGCGGAGGTCTCGGCCAGTGTGAAACGCTCGGTCGAGCAGTTGCGCAACGCCGAGGCGCTGGCGACGCTCGTGGCGCTGGTCGACCCGGCCATCATGGCAGGGCGGGCCGAAGCACGCGACCAGGCCTGGATGGACCTGGGGCTGTTCTGGGAGCATAACTGGGGGGTCGCCGGTCGCTTCGACTCGTTCGGCCCTGCGCGCATCGCGTGGCAGCGCCGGCTGGCGAGCGAGCTTGCCGCGTATGTGCAAGGACTGCAAGACGACGCCGTTCAGAGCACCGGGGACCTGATCGCTGCGGAAGGGACAGCGCCGCGCTTTTTCGTCTTCAACGCGCTGAGCTGGTCCCGCACGAGCTACGCCGACCTGCATTACGATGGTGCGGACCCGGTGCACGTGGTTGACGTGACGACCGGCGAGGAAACGCCGTCGCAGATCGTGGAAGTCGATGGCGTGCGGCAGCTTCGCATCCTGGCGCAGGACGTGCCGCCCACCGGCTACAAAGTGTTCGAAATTCGCAGCGGCGCCGGCGAGACATTTAACGACGCGGCGCAGGTGCGCGACAACGTGATCGAAAATGAGCGCTACATCGTGACGCTGTCCGGGCGCGGCGCTATCGTCAGCCTGGTCGACAAGCAGCGCGATAACCGCGAGTTCGCCCGCGAGGTCGCGGGCCGGTTCATCAACGACCTCGGCCCCGGTGAAGGCACGCTTGAGCTTGAACACGCCGGCCCGGTGACGGTGACGCTGCGCGCCACCGCGAGCGGTCCCCTCAGCCACACCACCCGCATCACGTTCGTGCGCGGGCTGGACGCGATCCTGATCCACAACACGATCACGCAGAACTTCGGCGATACGGTCACCTGGGGCTTCGGGTTCAACCTGGACGCGCCGGATGTGTGGCACGAAGAGGTCGGCGCGGTGCTGCGCGCCAAACTCGCCACGCAGGGTGGGCACTATTCGCCGCGCAACGCGCGTTACGACTGGCTGACGTTGAACCACTTCGCGGACATGTCAGGCAGCGACAGCGTTGGTGTGACGCTCTCCAACAGCGACTGCTACTTCATGAAGCTCGGCGCGAGCACGCCGGACCAGCTTGACGTGGATACGCCACAGATCGCGGTCATGGCCGGTAGCAAAGGGGAAGCCGGTACAGGCCCGTTTGGTATTCCCGACCAGGGCGGCGACAGCACCTTCATACAGCGGTTCGCGCTGCGCACGCGTGAAGTCTACGATCCGGTCGCGGCGATGCGCTTCGCCCTGGAGCACCAGAACCCGCTGGTGACGGGCACGGTACATGGCCGGGCTGCCGCCTACCCGGCGGATACGTTCTCGCTGCTGGCGGTCTCCGATCCGGACGTGCTGCTGTGGGCGTTGAAACCGGCGGACGACAACTTCGCCGGGCTGTCGCCAGATGACCAGCCGAACACCATCGTTCGCTTGTGGAACCTCGCGCCTGAAGCGGCTGACGTGAGCGTGACGCTGAACGCTGCGACGGTGGACGGCGCCCACGAGGTCACGCACATCGAAACCCCGCTCCGCGATATGCCAGTGACCGGTAACGGCGTGGCGGACACGCTCGCGCCACACCAGGTGAAGACCTATTCGCTGCACGCGGCCCAGGCATCCGGCACTCAATGAGCCGCGTCGCAGGCGATCACACGTTTATGCTGCAGTATAACGCTGCCCTAGAGAAGCGTTTAACGACCGTTCGAAGGTGGTTCACGTTGAAGACGACTAACCGTATCGCAGCAGACCAACCTGCCCGCACGGCACAAGCGACTGTTCACGCCCCGCCGCGTGACGCGCGCCCGGTTCACCTGGCCTGGCTCGACTACATGAAGGCGATCGCCCTGATCTGGATCTTCATCAATCATGTGTCCGAGCAGCTTTTCCGCTTCCCGTATTTCGCGAACCCTTCGGCGAGCTGGCCCCCGCTCGACCAGCGGATCGAGCAACTGCAGCCGTTGAGCAGCTACGGGTGGCTGAACGTGCCGTTCAATATCCTGCGTTACGTGGGATGGACCGGGGACCAGGGCGTCCAGCTTTTTCTGATCGTGAGCGGTTTTGGGCTGACATGGGGCCTGCTTAAGCGGGGCCAGACGGTGCTCGACTGGTCCGCGTTTTACCGCCGCCGGATGTGGCGTCTTTACCCTTTGTGGCTCGCCGCACACGCTTTTTTCGTGCTTGGTGTGATCGCCTTGCCCGTGCTTGAGTTCCCGCCGCTGGATGGCCGGTTGCTGTTGAGCGCGCTGGGAATCCGGCTGACGTCAGACATCCTGTACTACCCTTATGCCGCCTGGTGGTATATCGGCTTGCTGATCCAGTTGTATCTCGTGTTCCCGCTGCTGTTTGGCTGGCTGCGCCGGGCCGGGCCGTTGAAGTTCCTGGTCGCCACCGCTGGCATATCACTGCTGGTGCGGGCTGCCGGATTGCTGGTTTTCGATGCGTATCTCGATGCCTGGAGCCGCGGGGCGATCTTCATCACGCGCCTGCCCGAATTCGCTTTCGGCATGAGCCTGGCGGTATGGATGCATGACCGTCCAGTGCAGGTGACGCATATGCTCAGCCGCCGCACGACGGTGCTGGCGGCCATCGGCCTTTACGCGATCGGCATCCTGCTGTCACTCACACTGCTGGGGATGACCGTCGCGCCCTTCCTGGTGGGGATCGCCGCGTTCGTCGTGCTGTATGCCGTGTTGAACCAACGCACGGTCCGCTTCTCGATCCCGCGCCTTGCGGATGCCGGGGCCTGGATCGGCAAAAACTCCTACGCGCTGTACCTGGTCCACCACCCGGCGATCGTGATCCTGATCCCTGCTGGCCTGGCAGCAGACAGCCTGTCGATGCCGTTGCGCGTAGCGGCGGCGCTTGCCGCGACGCTCGTGGGCGCGCTGGTGCTGCAAGCGGTCGTCACCCGCGTAGAAACGACGCTCGGCGCGTGGGCGGCTGATATCGGGCCGCGCCGGACCGCGTTACGGGTTGCGTTCATCGTGGTAGTCATGGCCGGGATCGCGTTCGGCGCGGAATTCCTGGTGCGGCAGTCCGCGCCGCAAGAGATATCAGGTTGGGGTGAGCGTCCTTCGCTTGAGCCGCATCCCGTTCTGGGCTGGCGGCTGAAGCCTTCAACCGAAACGCGGCTGCGGTGGGAAAGTTACGACTACACCGTCACGGCGAATTCGTTGGGATTTCCGGGCGCGGAATATGCCGGCGCGAGATCACCGGGCAGTTTTCGCATCCTGGTGACCGGGGACGCCTTCACCAGCGCGGAAGGCGTGGATACCGGGGCAGCCTGGCCCCGCCTGCTGGAAAATCAATTGGCGCAGACCTGCCCGGATTGCGACGTCGAGGTCATGAACTTCGGGATCACCGGCTACGGGCCAAACCAGTATGCGGCGGTGGTCGAGACATACGCCCCAGAGTATCGCCCTGACCTGATCATCATCGCCTTCTTCGTGAACGATTACGGTGACGTGCTGGTCAGCAACGAGGAATTCCAGTCCTCGATCGGTTTTGATCGCCCGGATCAATCCGGCCCGGGGACGTTCCTGCAACTGCAGCACCTGCGTCGTTGGCTGGAGCTGCAACTGTACGAGCCGCTGCTCGAACGCGTCAGGCAAACACCCCGGCCACACGGCTATTTTCTGGGCTACTTCCGTTACCTCAAGCCAGACGAAAGCGAGCTATGGGAAGACGGCAGGGACCAGGTCGCCGAACGGCTGGAGCAGATCAAACGAGTAGCGGACGATATCGGCGCGCCGGTCATGCTGCTGATGATCCCCGCGCCCGTGCAGGTCTGCACGCCGGACGATCTGGCGTATTTCCCGCGCTACGTGGACCTGGACGATCCGGCGCAGTTCGATCGCGAGCTGCCGCAGCGCGTGACCGAAGCACTCGCCGGATCACTGGGCATTGATTACTACGACCTGCGGCCCGCCCTGGAACTGCCAACGGGTGCGTGCCCGTACCAACGGCACAACTCGCACTGGACTGCCGAGGGGCATCGTGCCGTCGCTGGCTACGTGGCCGAGCTTCTGTCAACCGATGAACGCATCTTTGCACCGAATGAGGAACAGTAATGTCAGGTATCGGACTCTTACGCATCATCACCATCGCCATCGCTGGCCTGCTGCTGTTCGCAGGACGCTTGCGCCCGCTGCAAAGCCCTAAAATCCGGCTGGTCGTGCGGTATGCGCTGGCTGCGTTCGCCATCGGTCATATCCTGTTTGTGGCGTATCTCTTTGTCGACCATATCGATTTTCCGCTCTATCTCGACTTGATGGAAGGCACCGTCCTGCAACACTTCGAACGTGCCGCTAACTTTGAGCCGGTCTACCCGGAGCCAAGCCCGCAATACGTCCCGCTGGCCTACAACCCGCTGTTCTACGTCGTCTCCATCCCTGCCGGGTGGGTGTTCGGGGTCAACCTGTTCACGCTGCGGTTGATGGCTATCGTCGCGACAATCGGGATCGCGGCCCTGCTGTACCGGATCGTCTGGGACAGGACGCGCTCGCACTGGTGGGCGAGCATCACGGTGGGCCTGCTGGCAGCGGCGTACTACGTCATGGACACCTACCTGGACAGCGCGCATTCGGATTCCTGGTTCGTGTTCACCGCGCTGCTGGGCAGCTACATCATCGGGCGAAACCGGTCACGCGCCTGGAATGTCGTGGGGGTAGGCGTGCTTGTGGCAGCCTTCTGGTTTAAGCAACATGGCGCGCTCTTTTGCTTCGGCGGCGTGCTGTTCTTAACCTGGCGCGAGATCGACAACACCACGCTGCGAGACGGCATCCGGCGCGCGATCCCGTACTGGGTTACGGCTGCTGTGTTCGGACCGGGGCTTTATATCTTTGGCGGGCGCGCGCTGTTCGGGCCTGAGTTTCATTACTTCACCTGGGAAGTGCCGCGCAACTGGAGCACGCTGGACTTTGGCACATTCTACCGTTTCGGGATGTTCGTCATCCGGAATTACATCGTGCTGGCGGTGGCCGGGGGCCTGCTGGTGCTCTGGATCGGGCTGAAGGAGCGCGCCAGGCTGGATATCTGGCATGTCCAGTTTGTGTTCGCGGTCCTGACGGGGTTTATGGGCACGCTGGATGCCGGGTCAGCGGACAATGTGTATATTCCGATGGGGGTGTGGTTCATCCTGGTCGGGACGCTGGCGCTTTATGAGCTGGCAACGCGCGTATCACTCACCGAGCGCTACCCGGCCCATCTGGCCGCCTTGATCGTGACCTTCAGCCTGTTTTTCTACGATCCGCAGCTCGTGATCACCTCAGACGACGCGCCGGAAAAATACGACGAGCTGGTCGAGGTGTTGGAAAGCCTGGACACCGGTCTCGTTTACGCGCCCTGGCAGGGCCAACTGCCGGATGGTTACCGGCTGTATCCCGGCGCGCACTGGGTCGCGCTGGAAGATATGATTCGCGGGCCGGGGCGGAACAAGCTCAACCATCCCACCATCAGACGCTTGCTCGACCCGATTGTCAACCCCGAGGAAGAGGCTTACATCCTGACCAACGAGCCGCTTGATTACTATAGCTGGTTCCGCTTCCTCGAAGACTACTACACGCTGGAGCAAGATTTCGGCACGCGTTTCGAAGACCTGCGCGGCCTGCCCAAGCGCTTCGACCACAAGTACCCGCGTTACCTGTACCGTTACGCGCCGGAAAAAGCAGCAGCCAGCACACCGGACGAGCAGTAACCGGGCACGGGGCCGTGACCGGAAGTTGGTTACGTTATCCGCACCGCATGGAGGACCAAGAGAGGCGATGTTCATTCACCCAAGTGCGTTGGTAGAGGAAGGCGCCGTCATCGGTGAAGGGACCAAAATCTGGCATTTGTGCCAGGTACGGCCCGGCACCCGCATCGGCACCGAATGTATCCTGGGCCGGGGCGTGTACATCGATGCCGGTGTGCAGATCGGCAACCGGGTCAAGATTCAGAACTACGTATCGGTTTATCATGGCGTGACGATCGGGGACGGGGTTTTCGTGGGGCCGCACGTTTGCTTCACAAACGACCTGTTTCCGCGCGCGGTCAACCCTGACATGAGCCTCAAGGCTGCCGATGACTGGACGCTGGGCGAGACATTCGTCGCCCCCGGCGCGTCGATTGGGGCTAATGCCACGATCGTGTGCGGGGTCACCATCGGGCGCTGGGCGATGATCGGGGCCGGCAGCGTGGTGACGAAAGATGTCCCGGATCACGCGCTGGTGGTTGGCAATCCGGCGCGGGTTATCGGCTACGTTTGCGCGTGCGGCCAGCGTAAAACATCGCTGGAGGAAGCCCTGAACTGCCCGGAGTGCGCGGCCTATCACCAGCATGCTTCGCCGTGATGTTTCTTCGCCCGTGCGTTGATCGCCGGGACCTATTCTCCCACTACCCGCCATAGCGGCGATATCAAATCCGCTTTCATTCGCTTGAGGCTTTATCCCGTGCTGCTGTGATGTGATCCCGGCAGCCAGGCAGCACCGTTCGGCCACCGCGCACGAGGTCGCGCGTTTTTCCACGTGTCGACCGCAATATCCGTATCCGTCTTTATACACACTCAACTATCCAGGAGGACGCGATGAACATACCCATCGCCAAACCATTGATGGGCAATGAAGAAAAACAGGCCGTTTTAGACGTCATTGAAAGCGGCATGCTGATCCAGGGGGACAAAGTCGCTGAGCTTGAGCGCGTGTTCGCCGATTATCACGGCGCGCGCTTTGGCATCGCGATGAACTCCGGCACGTCCGCCCTGATGGCGACCATGATGGCGCACGACATCGGGCCGGGTGATGAAGTCATTATCCCCGCATTTAGCTTTTTCGCGACCGCTTCCAGCGTCTTGAGCGTCGGCGCGACGCCGGTTTTCGCCGACATCGACCCGCGCACCTACTGCCTCGCGCCGGATGCCGCAGAAGCGGCGATCACCGAGCGCACGGTGGCGATCATGCCCGTGCACCTGTACGGGCACCCGGCGGACATGCCGCGTTTTGAGACGATCTGCCGGCGGCACGGCCTGCTGCTGCTGGAGGATGCCGCCCAGGCGCACGGCGCGGCGCTCGACTCGCGCTGCGTCGGGACGTGGGGCACCGCGTCGTTCAGCTTCTACCCCTCGAAGAACATGACGACCAGCGAGGGCGGCATGGTCCTGACCAACGACGAACACATCGCGCAAAGACTGCGCATGATCCGCAACCAGGGCATGAACCAGCAATATGTTCACGAGGTGGTCGGTTACAACTTCCGCATGACGAACCTCGCCGCAGCGATCGGGCTGGCGCAGTTCAAGCGCCTGGACCAGTGGACCGAACAGCGCCGCGAAAACGCGCGGTACTTTGACCGCCACCTGCGTAACGCCTGCGTGCCGTTCGTGGGGCCTGACGCCAGGCACGTCTACCACCAGTACACGATCCGCATGCCCGATGGCGTGGCGCGCGATGAGGTACTGCAGCAGCTCAACGCGCAAGGGGTCGGCGCGCGCGTTTACTACCCGAAGCCGATCCACCAGCAGCCGGTCTTCGAGACACTGGCCGGTTTCCGCCGCCCGGACTTGCCCGAAACCGATCGCGCGGCAGCCGAAGTGCTCAGTCTCCCGGTGCATCCCGCCCTTACCACTGAAGAACGTGACTATATAGTCCAGAAGGTGAATGAGCTATGTTAAGAGCAGCCGTTATTGGCGTTGGCAGCATGGGCCAGAACCATGCCCGCGTCTATCGCGAAATGGAACACCACGTGAGCCTGGTTGGTGTGGCGGACCAGGACGGCGCTGCCGCAGCACGGATCGGCAATAAGTTCAGCGTGCCGTACTACACGGATTACGCCCAACTGATCGAGGAAACGCAACCCGATCTGGTGTCGCTGGCCGTGCCGACGAGCCTGCACCACCCGGTGGGATGCGATCTAATCCGGCGCGGCGTCCACGTGCTGATCGAGAAACCCATCGCCAGCACGATCCAGCAAGCCGAGGAACTGATCGCGCTCGCCGAAGAGCACAATGTCACGCTCGCGGTCGGCCACATCGAGCGCTTCAACCCGGCGATCGTCGCGCTGCGCGAGAAGCTCGACTCCGGCATGGCGGGCCAGATCTTCAAGGTGCAGGCGCAGCGACTGAGCCCGTTCCCCGCCCGCATCCGGGACGCGGGGGTCGTGATCGACCTGGCGTCGCACGACATCGACCTGTTCCGCTACCTGATCCAGGATGAGATCGTCCGTTTGTTCGGTGAGACGCGCCTGGCGATCGGGCACGACCACGAGGACATGTTCGTCGGTGTCTTGCGCTTCCGCAACGGGGCGGTTGGCGTGCTGGACGTGAACTGGATGACACCGGTCAAGGTGCGTAACCTGACCGTCACGGCTGCGCTGGGCATGTTCCAGTGCAACCTGCTCTCGCAGGAGCTTTTCTTCTACGAGAACCGCGACACGAACGGGCAGTGGGACGCGCTGAGCATCCTGCGCGGCGTGAGCCAGGGCGATGTCATTGGCTACCACATCAAGCGCCACGAACCGCTGGCGGCTGAACTGCTGGACTTCGTGACGGCGGTCGAGCAGGGCACCGAACCGAAAGTGACCGGGCGCGACGCGCTGCAGACCTTGCGCGCCGCGATCGACTTCATCGATTCGGGCCGCAACCGGCGCATTCAGGACTATATGCTGGCACAGGTGGAACCGGGTCTATGATGCGTATTATGACTGTGGTCGGCACGCGGCCTGAGTTCATTCAGATGAGCTGTCTGAGTGATGCCATCCGCGCGCGCAACCATACGGAAATCCTTGTCCACACGGGGCAGCACTACGACACCAACATGTCGGACGTGTTCTTCGTCGATCTCAAACTGCCCGCCCCGGACTACCATCTCGACGTTGGCGGCAGCAGCCAGGTCGCGCAGATCGCCGCGATCATGCAGCGGCTTGAGGACGTGATTCACAACGAACAACCGGACTGGATCGTGGTCTACGGGGACACGAGTTCAACGGTTGCTGCCGGCCTGACCGCGGCCAAGCTCGACATCCCGATCGCGCATGTCGAGGCCGGGCTGCGCAGCTTTGACCGTTCCATGCCGGAAGAGATCAACCGCATCGTCACCGATCACGTCAGCTCGCTGCTGCTGGCCCCCACGCGGCACGCGGTGGCGAACCTGGCACGCGAAGGGATCACTCAAGGGGTGGAACAGGTGGGCGATGTGCGGGTGGATGTGCTCGAGAAAATCCGCCAGCACGCCGGGCACGCCATCCAGCAGCTTGATGCCGAAGCCAGCACAGCTTACGGCCAGTTCGCGCTGGCGACGATCCACCGCCAGGGCAACACGGACGACCGCGAGCGCCTGGAAGCGATCGTCTCCGCGCTGAACCGGCTCCCGATCCCCGTCGTGCTGCCGGTCCACCCCCGGCTGCGCAAGCAGATGTCAGCTTTCGATCTTCGCTTTGATGGCAACGTCAGGGCGATCGAGCCGGTGGGGTTTGTGCACATGCTCGCGCTGCTGCAAGCCTGCACGATCGTGATCACGGACAGCGGCGGGCTGCAAAAAGAGGCGTATCTCTTCGAGCGCCCGACCGTGACCGTGCGTGATAATACCGAGTGGGTCGAGACGGTCGAGTCCGGCTGGAACCGCCTGTGCCGCCCGGAGCCTGACGCGCTGCTGGCGGCGGTCGAGACCGCGCGGCATGACCGGCCCGCCGAACATCCGCCGTTTTACGGCACGCTGGGCGTGAGCGAGCGCATCGTCGCGCTGCTCGAAACGCGCGCGCCGCGCACATCCTGACCGCGAATCGCAGAACCACAGCAGAAAACGAGCATGATATGAAAATCTCACTGATCATTCCCGCCTATAACGAAGCGGATGGCGTCATCCAGACCCGTGATTCGCTCGTCCCGGTCGTGAACCAGTTAAAAGAACGTTATACGGTTGAGTTGGTGTTCGTGGACGATGGCAGCACGGACGACACACAGGC
Source organism: uncultured Anaerolineaceae bacterium (assembly GCA_964425755.1). Classification (GTDB taxonomy): domain Bacteria; phylum Chloroflexota; class Anaerolineae; order Aggregatilineales; family Aggregatilineaceae; genus CAYRNY01. The sequence goes on along the minus strand of CAYRNY010000004.1, from coordinate 99,076 downwards.
GCTGCTGCGCGACGCCTTCAGCGCAGTGCCGGAAATGCGCATCATCCCGCACGATGTCAACCGGAACCTGGGGGCGGCGCTGCGGACCGGCTTCCAGCACGCGACCGGCGATGTCATCGTCACGACGGACTTCGACGGCACCTACCCCTTCGAGCGCATCCCCGTGCTGCTGGCCCAGTTCGAGGCGGACGGCACGGATATCCTGACCGCCTCACCGTACCACCCGCACGGGAAAGTCGAAGGCGTGCCCGCGTACCGGCTGTTGTTCAGCTTTGGGGCGTCTTTGCTGTACCGTTTGCTCGTGAAATGGGACATCCACACCTGGACGGCGCTCTTTCGAGCGTACAAGCGCGAGGTCATCGACACGGTCACGTTTGAGAGCGACGATTTTCTCGCCGGGACGGAGCTGCTGGTCAACGCGATCCGCAGCGGCTACCGCGTGTCGGAGTTCCCGACCACGCTGCACCAGCGGTCGTTCGGGCAGTCCAGCATCAAGATCGCCCGTGTCACGCGGGCGCACCTGCGCTTCCAGCTTCACATCTTGCGCCTGCGCCTGAGCGGTAAATTCGCCCAACGACAACCGGCACAGGCCGGGAACGCGTAGCCCGCACCGCGCAGACGCCGCGCTATCCGAAGAACGCGTCTTCCAGCAGCGTGCAGAGCGTGTGATAGATCGGGAGATGGCGTTCCTGGATCGCGGCGGTGTCGGTAGCGGGGACGCATATCGTCACGTCGCACCAATCCCGCATCGCGCCGCCGGTCCGCCCGGTGAGTCCGATCGTGCGCAGGTTCTTCGCGCGGGCCACGCGGAGCGCGTGCAGCACGTTCGCTGAGTTGCCGGACGTGCTGATCGCCAGCAGGGCATCACCGGGTCGGCCCAGGCCGAACACCTGCTGCGCGAAGATCATATCGGCGGCGACATCGTTCGCAAACGCCGTGAGCAACCCCGAATGGCTGACCAGCGCCACCGCCGGCAACGCGCCCTGCAGATGATCCGCGAGATAACCGGCGTGTTCCGGCACGGCGGCGCGCAGTTGGGCGCGTTCCGCCGCGCTGAGCGCGCGCGGCAGGCGGAACCCTTTCATCAGCTCCGCGACGATGTGTTCGCTGTCGGCGGCGCTGCCCCCATTGCCGCACACGAGCAGCTTCCCGCCGCGCTCAAACGTGGCTTTGAGCGCGTCAAATGCCAGCGCGACATCATCGGCGCACACAGCGAGATCGGGATAGCGTTGGATCAAGTCAGTGATCGGTGGATACATCCGCACCTCACGGGTCTTCGTAACCAACAGCCTGGCGCGCCGCCGGGAATCCGGGGACACTCAGTATAGTGGAGCGCGGTAGAAGGCGCAACAGGCATTACATGATCGCCGGGCAGGATCACGCCTGGCAGCACAAAACACTTGATAACCGAGTCCAGCACCTGCTGGACTTTTTTGTTTTCCGGGCAGGATATGTATAGACATTTTTGGGGGATCGCCTCAGAGCGCGGGGAAGCGTAGTATAATAGCGGTTCCAGAAAGGAATCACGATGCCACTGCCTGCTGATTACACCGAAAGAGTTTACGCCGGTGTGCTCGGAAAGATCATCGGGGTCTACCTGGGGCGTCCCTTCGAAGGCTGGACGCACGAGCGCATCATGGACGAACTCGGCGAGGTTTACTATTACGTTCACGAGCGGTTTGATACGCCGCTGGTCGTCACCGACGACGACATATCGGGCACCTTCACGTTTGTGCGCGCGCTGGCCGATCACGGATATCCGCGCGACCTGGCCCCCGCGCAGATCGGCGAGACCTGGCTCAACTACATCATCGAAAACCGTACCATCCTGTGGTGGGGCGGCATGGGCAACTCCACCGAGCACACCGCCTACCTGCGCCTGAAGTCCGGCATCGCCGCGCCGCACAGCGGTTCGATCGCGCGTAACGGGCGCGTTGTCGCGGAGCAGATCGGCGCGCAGATCTTCATCGACGGGTGGGCAATGGTCGCGCCCGGCGATCCCGCCTTCGCCGCCGACCTGGCCCGGCGCGCGGCGAGCGTGAGCCATGACGGCGAGGCCATATACGGCGCGCAGGTCATCGCGGCGATGGAAGCACAGGCGTTCGTCGAACCCGACCTGCAGCGGTTGCTCGATACCGCCACCGGCCTGGTCCCGCCCGACGCGCTGATCAGGCGCATGATCGATGATATCCGCGCGTGGCACGCCCGCGAGCCGGACTGGAAAGCGGCACGCGCCCGGCTGGCGGAGCGCTACGGTTACGACCGGTACGGCGGCAACTGCCACATTATCCCCAATCACGGGGTGATCATCCTGGCCCTGCTTTACGGTGCGGACGACTTCCAGCGCTCGCTGATGATCGCCAACACCGCCGGCTGGGACACCGACTGCAACGCGGGTAACGTCGGCTGCCTGCTGGGGATCAAAAACGGGCTGGCGGGCATCGAGTCCGGACCCGATTTTCGCGGTCCGGTGGCCGACCGGCTGTACCTGCCGACCGCCGACGGTGGGCGCGCGATCACCGATGCCGTCACCGAAGCGATCCGGCTCGCCAACGCCGGGCGCGCGCTGTCCGGGCAGCCGCCCACCACGCCCAAAGGTGGCGCGCAGTATCACTTCGAGCTGCCGGGCGCGGTGCAGGGCTTCCGGCCCGAAGACACCATCGAGTCGGCGGGCACCGTGACGCTGGAGAACGTCGCCGGGCACAGCGAGGACGGCACGCGCGCGCTGGCGCTGCACTACACGGGGCTGGCGAAAGGCCGCGTCGCGCGGGTGTCTACGCCCGTGTTCATTCCGTCGCGTGCGTTGGCCCGTGCCTTCGACAAGCACAGCTACAGCCTGATTGCATCGCCGAGGCTCTACCCCGGCCAGACGCTATCGGCCCGCGTGGTGGCGGACGCACGTAACGCGCGGGCGGTCCGGTGCCGGCTGTACGTCCGGCGCTACGGGGCAGACGACCGCCTGGACGACATCCCCGGACCTGGCGTCCTGCTGCCGCCGGGCGACGCTCACACGCTGGTGTGGGCGCTCGAAGACCCGGCGTTGACGCCGATCGCGAGTGCAGGCGTCGAACTGGCGGGCGATGGTGGCGCGCAAGGGACGGTTTACCTGGATTACGTAGCCTGGACCGGCACGCCCAACGTGCGCTTTGAGCGCCCGGCGCACCCGGGCATGATGTGGCGGCGCGCCTGGGTCAACGGGCTGGACCACGCCGGAGCGTTTTACGAGGCAGATACCCATCCTGAACCATATCGCCTGCTGCAAAATCACGGGCGCGGCCTGTTGATCCAGGGCACGCGCGAATGGACCGATTACCGCGTTTCGGTGCGTATGACCCCACATATGTGCAAAGCGGGCGGGCTGGGCGTGCGCGTGCAGGGCATGCGGCGCTACTACGCGCTGCTGCTCGACCGCGAGAAAACGCGCCTGGTGCGGGCGCTGGGCGGCGATACGGTGCTGGCGGAGACGGGGACGGGGTGGCAGTTCGGCACGTCGTACGATCTGGCGCTACAGGTCAGCGGCGACCGGTTGACCGGCCTGGTCGACGGGCGGCCCGTCATCGAAGCCGTCGATCCTGAGGTGGCGCTTGACGGCGGGGCCGTCGCGCTGATCTGCGAAGAGGGGCGCATCGGCTGCGGAGCGGTCGCCGTGCGGCCCGCCAGCGCGGACACAGGCGAGAGGAAGTAAACGGACTTGATGGACATACCGTTTGACGGGTTTTCCGGCTTCACGATCGAGGATGCAGCGCCATTTGACCCCGGCGACGAGGTGCGTAAAGCGACGGTCTTCGCGCTGGCGAACGGGTATATGAGCGCGCGCGGCGCGCCGGAAAGCGCCCCGCTGGACGTGCCGGGGATCGTCGGGCACCACGTCAACGGCCTGTACGACATGCCCGGCGACGACATCCTGGCGCGCGAGATGATCAACCTGCCCGCGTGGACGCTGCTCAGGTTGCACGCTAACGGGCAGGAACTTACGCTGACCGGTGCTGTGCCGGTCGATTACACGCGGGCGCTGGACATGCAACGCGGCATCCTGCGGCAGCGCGCCCGGTGGCGGCTGCCGGGCGGCCCTGCGATCACGCTGGACAGCGAGCGCCTGGTCAGTATGGCACGCCCGCACCTGGGGTTGATCCGCTGGCAGCTTTCGAGCGACGCGGACTGCGCCGTCACGATCGAGTCCACCCTCGACGCGCGCGTCACAAACCGCTTTGCCGCGACGCACTTCGCCCAGGTCGAGACGGACACCATCGGCACCGGCGGCGTGGTGACGGTGACCACGATCGAGCGCGGGGATCGCGTCGAAGTGATGGCAGCGCATCACCTGGGCGGCGTTGAACCAGCATTCCCGCGCAGCGACGCTTTCGCCGATCACGTCACAACGGCGTGGACTTTTGACCTGCGTGCCGGGCAGCATGTCACGCTCGATAAGTACGTCGCGGTGTACGACAGCTACTTCTCGGCGGGCGACCTGGACGTGCTGTGCCGCACGGCGATCGAGGCGGCGCAGGACGCCGGATACGCCGCGCTGCGCGAAGAGCACGCGGCGCGTTGGGCCGACCTGTGGGCGGAATCGGATGTGCGCATTGAGGGCGACGAACCGGCGCAGGTGGCGCTGCGCTTCTGCCTGTTCCACCTGCTGGCGAACCGGCCCCACTCGGAGCGCGTCAGCGTGTCGGCACGCGGCCTGCAGGGGCAGGATTACTGGGGGTCGATCTTCTGGGACAACGAGATATACGTCCTGCCGTTCTTCATCTACACGCAACCCGGCGCGGCGCGGCACAGCCTGCTATACCGCTATCACACGCTGGACGGGGCGCGGCGCAAGGCGCGAAGCCTCGGCTTTCGCGGCGCGTACTACGCCTGGCAGAGCCAGGATACCGGCGACGAGACGTGCGCGCTGTACGTGTTCGACGACCCGCGCACCGGCGAGAAGATCCGCAGTTACTTCGCCGACGAGCAGATACACATCTCGGCGGACATCGCGTTCGCCGTGTGGCAGTACGTGCGTGCAACCGGGGATGATGGTTTCCTGGCGCACTACGGCCTGGAAATCCTGTGCGAGGTGGCGCGATTTTACGTGTCGCGCAGCGTGGAAAATCCGGCGACCGGACTCTACGCGCTGCACAGCGTCCTGGGACCGGATGAATACCACGAGCGCGTGAACAACAACGCCTATACGAACGCGATGGCGCGGCTGAGCCTGGGGCTGGCACTGGACGCGCTGGCCCGGGTCGAGCAGACGCAGCCCGCGAGTGCCGCGCGCCTGCGCCAGCGGATCGCGCTCGATGACGCGGAGCTGTCGGAATGGCGGCAGGCTCGCGCGCGGTTCTACGTGCCACAACCCGATCCGGCCAGCGGGGTCATTGCGCAGTTTGACGGCTATTTCGACCTGGAAGACGTGCCGCCGGACGTGGCCCGCGCGCGCCTGGCGCACCCTGACCTGTATCCCGGCGGCCCGCTGGGGCCGTTCCAGGGCACGCAGGCGATCAAACAGGCGGATGTCGTGCTGCTGATGTATTTGCTGCGCGACCGCTACGACCGCGCCACCAAGCGCGCCAACTGGGATTACTACGAGCCACGTACGGCCCACGATTCGAGCCTCAGCCCGGTGGCCTACGCGCTCGTCGCGGCAGATGTGGGGCTGCTGGATTGGGCCTACGAGTATTTCATGCGCACCGCCATGCTGGACCTGTCCGGCACGGGGCCGCATTGGAATCTCGGCGTGCACACGGCGGCGATGGGCGGCGCGTGGCTGGCAGTTGTGCACGGCTTCTGCCAGCTCAACCTGCGCGAGGATGGTATCCACCTGCTCGACTGGCCGCGCCTGCCGGTGCACTGGTCGCGGGTCGCGTTCAACCTGCGCTGGCACGGGCACCGGGTCCGGTTCACATCCGGCGACAGCCATACGACGTTCAGCGCGGAAAGCGGGCCGGTGCCGGTCCACCTGCCGGACGGGACGGTCGTCCTCGAAGCGGGCGAAACGAAAACTAGCGTTCATTCGACCACGTGAACTACACACACACACATCACTTGACCAGGAGCAAAACACGATGCCTACAGATACGGTTATCCCCACCAACGGCATGCAGATCACGCGCGACACAACGCTGGCCCCCGGCGTTTACGAACTGCCGGACGGCATCACGATCGCCGCCGACAACGTGACGGTCGAGGGTGCGGGCGTACTGATCGTCAGCCAGCAGCAGTCCGGCACCGGGATTCGACTCGAGCACCGGTCCAACGTCACGCTGCGCGGGCTTTCGCTGTCAGGCTACTATCACGGCATCCGCGCGGACCACTGCCGCGACGTCACAATTGAGAACGTCACCGTCCGCAACACGTACGAAATCCCCGGCATTGACACGTTCCTGTACCTCTGGCACCCCATCGAAAAGGTCTACGCGGGCGCGATCCTGCTGCATGACGTGCAGGGCGGCGCGATCCGCGGCTGTGACCTGCAGCACCAGATGCACGGCGTGCTGCTGTACAACTGCTCCGGCCTGACGGTTGAAGGGAACAACGCGTCGTTCAACAGCGGCTGGGGGGTGTACCTGTCGCGTTCGGATGAGAACGTCGTACAGGACAACCGCCTTGATTTCTGCAACCGCGTCTATCGCCGCCCGGAAGACGGCTCGATTCGCGTCGAAGCGGACGCTGCCGGGATCGTGCTGGTGTACCATTCCTCGCGCAACCAGTTCTTGCGCAATAGCTGCCTGTGCGGGGGCGATGGCATCTTCGTCGCGGGGTACGATCACAAGGGTAACCAGGGGCCGTGCAACGATAACCTGTTTGAGGACAACGACTGCCGGCTCAGCCCGAACAACGCGATCGAATCCACGTTCTCGCGCGGGAATATCTTCCGGCGCAACCAGTGCAGCGATTCGAACTACGGGATGTGGATGGGCTTTTCGTGGGACAACCTGATCGAAGACAACATCATCGAGTCCAACCGCTTCGTCGGGATCGCGGTCGAGCATGGGCATGACCTGACGATCCGCAACAACCGCATCCGGCTGAACGGTGAGGGCATCCGCCTGTGGACGCGTGGCGGCCCGGTGGTCCCGTACTGGCCGGGGCACGAGGTTTCGTACAACTTCACGGTTGAAGACAACCTGATCGAAACCAACCACACCGGGTTCTACGGCTATACAGGCGATGAACCCGCCGACCGGGACTGCCACGATTACCACCTGCACGGGAACATCATCCGTGACAACCGCATCGGCGCGCGTTTCGCGCGGGTGTATGACTGCTCGGTTGAGGGCAATCACTTCGAGGGCAACGTCGAAGCGGCGATCCTGCTGGAACGTCAGCCCGGCGTCACGATCGGGGACAATCGCTATACCGGAAACAGCGTCGACCGCAAGGAACGCTAGCGCGCGACACTACTCGCGATCACGGGGCGGCGTCGTGCGGCGTGCATTCGAGCACCGTGCCCCCCATGCCCTGCAGGTGTGCCGTGACCTGGCCCGCCGCGTGTAGATCCGCCTGCCACGTGTCGCCGGACCGCAGGTCGCGCACCGTCCACCCCGGCGCTGCAAACAGGGAAGCGTCCAGCGCGATCGTGCAGTCGCGCGCGCCCGTCGCCAGGTTCGCGACGACGATGTAACGCCCTGATGCGCGGCGGAACAGCGCCGTGCTCACGCGGTCACAGCGCGCCTGGGTGGGGGGATACAGCCCCAGCCAGCGGTGGACGGCGGCCACCACGCCCGGCCCGGGCCGGACGCCGATCACGATCACGCTGCCCGTCCCGTGCTGCACGCGGTAGCCCACCGGGTAGCGGTTGCCCACCGGCAGCGCGGTGTGCAGGCGCAGTTCGTCACCGGTCGCTGTGGCGTCGGCGATACGCTCGGCGATGATCGGCTCGCCCGGCGGATCGTCGTACACGTGCAGTGTGGGGCTGCTGAGCGTCACACTTTCCGCGCCCAGCGCCAGCCGCACCTGCTGCGGCCACGCGGCCCCCAGCACGCTAACCGGCATGCGCAGGTCGAGCTGGTTCAACGCGCGCAGGTGATCATCGTGCAGCGGCAGGTTCTGGAACAGCACCAGGTTGCCGCCTGCTTTCACGTATGCCAGCAGATAACGCTGCCCGCGCTGGCTCAACCACGCGCCGCCCGCGTAGAACAGCACCGGTTTTGCCACTTGCCCGGTCGCGACATCAAAGCACGTGTAGTCGATATCCGCGTCATATAGCGCCTGCAACACCACGTCGCTTTGATCATCGAACCGCGCCGTCTGGTGCAGCGGGTCGACGGTCACGGCGGCGGGCGTGACGTGCTCCAGGGTGGGCGGGTCCAGCGCGCGGAACAGCGTCACCAGGTCGCCAACCATGCGGTAGAGATTGGGCCGCGTGCGTCCCAGTTCATTGATCGGACTCATCAGCCAATTCTCCCGGTTGACCAGCATGTACCAGTTCCAGCCGGTGATGCCGCCCAACAACGCCGAAAGCCCCACCAGCCAGTAATGCTCCGGGGTGAGCACGCCGTTGTCGTACTGGCCGCCGTCCCAGATTCCGGTCTGCAGTTCGGGAAGGTACGGCAGGCGGGAATAGGCGCGGGTATAGCGCATGATGTGCAGGAAGTCGCGGTGCTTGCCCGGCTCCTGGATCGCTTGGCCGGGGTAATCATCCGGCCCGACGAGATCGCACACCGTTTCCCACTCGCGCCAGTTCTGGATGCCGTTGAGCGTGTAGGCGTTGGCGGTGATCGGCACGTCGATGCCTTGCGCGCGGAACGCGGACGCGGTCCAGCGCACGGCTTCGCGCGCGTACCAATGACGAAAGCGGATGAAATCCAGGTAGCGGTTGTGATAGCCACGTCCCGGCGGGCCGGGATGTAGCACCGGGCGCGCCGCCGCGAAATCGGACAGGTCGGTTTCCCAGCGCGTGTTCAGCGCGTCGATGTCGCCCGCATAGTGATCGGCCAGGAACTCCTGGAACAGCCCCGGCTGCGTGCCTAACCCAAGCTGCGTTTCGTAGATGTGCGGCCAGGGATCGGGTTCGTTTTCCGCCTGCAGCAGGACGATCGGCCCGCCGCGCGTCGCCAGGTAGGGGCGTATGGTACCGGCGATAGCCTCGATGTAAACCTGCGCCGCCGTCTTGAAGTCAGGATGTAGCCGGTGGTATCCCACGACCGCTTCGGGGACGCCGGCGTTAGCCCACTCCGCGTAGATGTACGGTCCGGGCCGGAGCATCAACCGGAAGCCCAGCTCTGCCGCGAGGTCCAGGAACGCGATCAAGTTGCGCCGGGGGTGAGTACGGCCCGCGAAATCGAATGACCCTGCGTCGAGCTGGTGAAAGTCCCAGCAGATGCACGACGCGATCATATCCAGCCCCAGCGCGCGCACCTGCTCCAGGACTTCGCGCCAGTGAAGCGGGTCGAGCCGCCAGTAATGCACCTCACCGCTCAGCAGTGCGTCCGGCTGGTCGCCAACCCAGACTTGTCGATGTGCAATCGTAACTTGTGGCATGATAACCTCACGCGTCTGTGTCATGCAGTGCCAGGAGTAACCGGTACAGCAGCCAGCGCCCGGCCAGATTCGCCGACAGGCCGCGCGGCTGGTCGCCCAGCCCGCCCTGAAAACGCAGCGTTGAGGCGATCAGTCGCCCCGACCCGATCGCGATCTCAAGCAAGTAGTCGGCCAGTTCGAACTGGCGCGCATCGAGCCGGCGCAGCAACGGCGTGATCGCGCTCGCTTCGGGCAAGGTGTCGCGCAGTTTGCGGGTATCGAAGGCCCAATCGGTCGCCAGCCCGTAGAATTGCAGGTCCACCACGCCAGCATGCGGGAACGCGTCGAGCGCGGGATGGTCACCGATCAGCTTGATGGCTTCGCGCCAGAACGGCAGCGGGCGCGCGGGCAGCGGGCGGTTGCCATTTTGCAGCAAGAGAACGGCCCCGCCGTCATACACAAAATCGTACAGCGCCACGTCAAACGTGCTGGTGATGACGGTCTGCACAGCGCCGGACACATGATCAAGCGTCGGGACGCTCTGCCCCAGATCGTCGAGGTCGGACAGGCTGCCGCAGGGATCGTAGATGCCGGTCCCCTCCGGCCACTGTGTGACCGCCGGGTATGCCCACAGCGTCCAGGTGTTCTGCACGACCGCGCCGCCTGTCTCAAAACGCACGTCGAGTCGCAGCATCGCCGCGTGCGCGGAGTCCGGCACATCGAACGTGATGCCCGCGATACGGCGCGGACCGGCAAACGCCAGCGGCCCGGGGATAGCCTCTTCGCCGGACTGCGCGAAACCGCCGGGGCCGGTCACCCACCAGATCAACAATCCGCCGGGCAAAGGCGGGCCGGCGTGGGCCAGGATCACGTCGAACGCCGCGCGTGTGCCTGCCAGCACGTCATACGGCGCTACCGGGGCGGGCCGGTCGCCGCCGCGTGTCCACTGCCGCGCACGCCCGCGCCCCAACAGCAGCACCGTGTCCGCGTTGAACGCGCGGAAGGCATCCGGATCAACCTTGCTGTTCCCAAAATCGTCGAACATGGATGAGGTCGCCAGCGGCGTATCGCGCAGGCTGGTTACAACGTATCCGCCCATGCCCGCACGCGCGCGGACCCGTTCCAGCGTCGTCTTGCGCACGATAAACGACTCGCGCCGCGACAGGTCTTGCAGTGCGCGCCCGTCCAGCGGCAGGTCAAGCCGCGCCATGCGGGCGGCCTGCTGGCTGTAAGCCAGCTTGCTGAGCGGGTGGATCGGATTCTGTTCCTGCGCCCACCAGGGCAGCGTGCCGCCATAACCTTCCAGCAGCGTATCGAGGTCGCGGTAATCGTCCGAGTCGCAGAACTCGCCGAATATCCAGGGCCGCGCCTCGCGCCAATCACGCCGGAAGTGATCGACCAGGGGTTCAAAGAACTGCAGGTCGCTGTAGAAGTGGTAATCGTAAAAGTCGGCCCGATCGCCGCCGTACCCGAACGCCTCGCCGGAACCGCTGTTATCACACACCAGCGCGCCGTGGATGCTACCGCGCACGATGCGATCCAGCGCCGCGACCCAGTCCGGGTCGACGTGTTGTTCCAGCTCGCAGCCCAGGCTGACCAGGACGAGCGCGGGATGGTGGTGCACCTGCGCCATGATGTCGCGATACTGCGGCGGGCCTTGCTCGCGCAGGTGGGACGTCATTTCGGGCAACCACAGCGGCAACTCCAGCCACAACAGCATGCCCTCTTCGTCCGCGATCTCAAAATAGCGCGGCGCAGGCACGTACAGGCACAGCTTGATCAGGTTGTACCCCAGCGCGCGGACGCGGCGCATTTCGTCGCGGATCGTGGCGTCGTCCGGGGCCGGGCACAGGATGTCAGGATACCAGCCCCAGTTCAGCAACCCGCGCAGCATCACCGGCCTGTCGTTGAACAGCAGGCGTTCTCCCTCGTGGGAAAGTAATCGGAAACCAAACGTCCGCCGCGCCACCGCCTGCAGGGTGTCTCCCGTGCCGACTCGCAGTTCGAGCGTGTAACGCTGCGGCGCCTCCGGCGACCACAACGCAGGTGCATCAACCGCCAGCATCGCCGCGATCGCACCGTCGCGCACGGTCCCGTGCCAGTCGGCTACTGGCCGCCCGCCCGGATCGTACACGCTGAGCGCGGCGGCCAGCCCGTCCGCGCCGTGGACCACCGCGCGCGCGCTGACCGTGCCGCTCGGCGCGTCCGCGTGAACGGCGATATCGCTAAAGGCCGGTCCCTCAAACGCCACCAGTCGCACCGACTGCCACACACCGCCGAACATCACGGCCACATCCGGCAGAAAACCGGCCAGCGATTCGCGCAGGCCGAAGCGCCCGCCGGGTTTGTAGACCGTGAACCGGATCGTGTTGTCCGTGCCCGGGCACAGCACGTCGCTAAGGTCGCACGCGAAGCGCGTCCAGGTCCCGGTATGCGTGCCGACGCGGATGTCGTTCACCTGGATCGCCACGTGATAGCTGACGGCATCACATTGAAGCTGGACCTGCCGCCCTTCCCACCCGGCGGGAATGTGGATCGTGCGCTCGTAAACGGCGGGACCGTCCAGGCGGCGGGGATAGCCCTGGGCTTCCCACGCGCCGGGCACCTCGATCGTGCCCTGCTGGTCCCCCAGGGCGAATTGCCACGTACCATCGAGTGGCAGTGTTTCGGCCAGGTCGTTATGCCATTGAACCCTCGTGACCATCGCGTCTTTACACCGGTATCAAAGCAGTTGCACGATCATCGTGCAAGCATCAAAGGCCAGGATACAAACGTAAGCAGCGCCGCCCCCACATACAACGCGGCCCCGGCCAGAAACGCCGCCGAGAACCCCGCGTTTACGGCCAGGATCATCGCCAGGGACGTGCCCAGCACGGACGCCGTCGCGTTCGCGCCCCAGAAGGCCGCGACGCCGCGCGAGTCGACCTGCTCAGCGATGCGCAAGCCGCTTGGAAAGGGCACACCCATCAACAGCCCAAACGGCGCGATCGCCAGCATCGTCACCGCGATCCGTGCGGGCAGGTCCAGCGGCAGGGCCGCCTCGATCAGCGCGGGATAGACGAGCTGCGATCCAACCACCAGCAGGCCGATCAACACCGCGATCGCGGACACCGCGCGCGGCAGCCGCGCCACCGACAGGCGGTTGCTCAGCAAGCTGCCGGTCCCCCCTGAAACCAGCAGCGTCCCGATGACCACGATCAGCGCCAGCGCCGGTTGGCCCAGCAGCAGGTTAAAACGCTGGATCAGGGGAATCTCGACCAGCATGAACCCGGCCCCAAGCAACGCGAAATACGGGGCAAGCGCCGCCCGTTTCCAGTGTGCGCGGTCGCGCCGCACGAAAAAGAACATCACCCACGACAAGTATACCCCGGCCAGAAACAGACTCATAAGCAAGAGGTCGTTCAGTTGGCCCGGGGTGCCAGGGTCGTACTGGTAGAAAAAGGGCCAGTCATCGGTTGTGGGCGTGTAGTCGAAGCGCTCGCTGTTCGCCTCGATGTAATCGTCCAGCGTGATCGCCCCCAGGACCATCGCTTCGAGACCCATTTCCTGGTAGATCGGCATGTAGAGAAAACCCGCGTTGCGGCGGTGCGCCTCGCTCACATACGTGTTGACTGTGGAGCCTTCCCACGGCTCCCGCGTGACCAGCAGCACCGAGGTGCGGGTCTGGGGATCGGTGCCCTGGAGCGAGGCGAGCGATACATGGCGCAGCGCCTGCTGCAGCGTGAAGCCTTCCGCCTGCAGCATGTCCAGCACGGCGACCAGCAAGCGCAAGCCCTCAATGCCGTGATGCAGCACAAAGCCGATCCGCCCGTGTTCGGATAGCCGGTCCCAGTACGTTTGCAGTGCTTCACGCGTGAAGACGTAGCTTTCGGCCAGCGCCGAGGTGCCGGGGGTGGCGGCCTGGCTGTAAACCAGGTTGGCGTAGATCAGATCGTACGCGTCCTCGCTGCGCTCAACGTAATTACGGCCATCGGTCGCCACGACCTCCACGCCGGGCAGATCGAACACGGCGCCGTTGTAGTCGGCGTACTCGCGCGTGATATCGATCATCAGCGGGTTGATCTCCACCGCCGTGATCGACGCGATCCCCGCCAGGTGCGCCATCAACACATCCTTCCCCGCCCCGGCCCCCAGGATCAAGACGCTGTCCGTCCGGTCGGCGTCAAACGCGAAGGGCAGGTAAGCGACCTCCCGCGTGAGCCAGCGCACAGCGTCGGTATCGCCGTCGAAGCGCACCATCGTGCTGCCCGCGCCACCGTCCGTGAATACGTAGCGCACGGCATCATCAGCGGTCGCCACGACATCCAACCGCGCGAACGGCCCCCATTCCGTCGCGACGATCGCGGCGCTGGGGTCGTTCTGCAACACGCGCATCATCGTTTTATCCGGTGGCGCGTCGTCAAGCTTGCCGGGCGAAAACACGACGATGCCCGCCGCGCTGTTAACCGCGACCGCGATCGCCAGCACCACCGTGACAGTCGCGCTCGCGCGTTGGACGCCGCGCGGCTGGTGTCCGATCCAGGCCAGCAGGACCGCCGCCAGCGCGCAGAGCACCCCCAGCGCCGCGACCGCGTCAAATGCGCCGAACCAGCTCACCACGCCGACCACCGCGACCGTGCCGATCGCCGCGCCGATCAGGTCCGCCGCGTACAGCGTGCCGCCGGACCGCGCGAAGTGCCCGAACAACACCGCGTTGATGAACCCGATCGCGACAAAGGGCAGCACGGCTGCCACAAACGCGACCACCTTCAGCCGGGCCGATGATAACTGCGACAGGATCACAGCGGTCCCGATCATCAGCAGGCTCAGCAGCAGCGCCGCCCGCGCCAGGTCGCCCCACGCGACCGCCTGGCCGGCGTTGCGCGTGGCATATGTCGCCAGCGCGGAACCCGCTCCCAGCCCTGACACCGCCAGCGTGACGATCAAGAAGACGTCGTGATATTGAAACATCAAAGAAAAGAGCCGGGTCAGCGCGATCTCGTAGGCCAGCCCCGTGCCGGAAAGCAGGAACACAACGGCCAACGCCCAGCGGTGCCGCCCGGCATAAAGATGTGTATTCGGTTCACTCATGATTGCGCCAACCCGCTCTTTCGCCGTAGCATATCCGTCGCACGCATCCACCGCCGCATGGCATCAGCCCTTCAGCCCGGTCAACTGAATGCCCTCAATGAAGTAGCGCTGGGCAAAGAAGAAGATCGTGATCACCGGGATGATCGCAACCATGCCCGCCGCCATCAGCCAGTGGAAATTATACACGTACTGCCCTTTGAAGAATGCCAACCCCAGCGATACGGTGAAGTTCTTCACGCTGTTGACGTAAACGAATGGCTCCAGGAACGCGTTCCAGTGCCACCAGAACGTGAAGATGCCGATCGTCGCCAGGGCAGGTTTGCTCAACGGCAGCATGACATGCCACAGCACCTGCAGCGTATTCGCGCCGTCGATGATCGCTGCCTCTTCCAGCTCACGCGGGATGCTCATAAAGAACTGGCGCAGCAGGAAGATCAGGAAGGCGTTCCCAAAGAACGCCCGGACAAACAACGGCCATAACGTGTTCAGCATCCCGAAGGTCTGGAAAATTTCGTAGGTCGGGATCAGCAACACGGGAAACGGCAGCATCATCGTGGACAGCAAAATCAGGAACAGCACATTCTTACCCGGTGCGCGCAGCCGCGCAAATGCATAAGCCACCAGGATGACCGAGAAGTAATGCCCGACCAGGTTAAGCGCCACCACGATCGTCGAGTTCTTGAAGAAGGTGACGAAGTTCGCGCCACCGAGATTCTTCGACATGGCCTCGATGTAGTTCTCGTAGCGGAACCGGATGTGCAGCACGCGGTCCAGGGCTTTTTGCTGCACATCGAACGCCTGCGAGACGATCGCTTGCGGCGCGACCAGCGCCATCGTCACGCGTGAGCCAACCAGTGCCACGCTTTTCTGACGCCCGTCTTCCTCGTAATTGTCGATATAACGCACCGGCACGCGATCGATGTTGCGCACGAAAGGCTCCCCCAAGCGCTTGCTGACCGGGGCGAGCTGTAACGTCGAAGCCTCCTCCACCGGGATCACCAGGGAGCGGGCGGTTTGCTCTTGCAGGATGATCACTTCCTGGGTCGTGCCATCCTCGTGTGTGAGCGTGTCCACCGGCATCTTGACCGCTGCGCCGAACGCGCGGATTTCCGGTTCCCCCGCGAGCCTGTCAGGTGCGACCGTCAGGTGCGCTGTCTCCAGTTGGTCCAGTTCGATGATCGGCTGCCAGGCCTCGACGCTCAACAGCACATAACGTTCATCTGCCGGGCGGTCACGCAGTGCGTACAGCGGCAGTTCGGTTTCGCCGACCGTGACGAACTGCGGATCGACCGGCGCGTCTTCAGCGACCAGGAACGCATCGCGTGCCGCTTCCACCGGGACGACGATCACCGACTGCCATTCCGGGCCGATCTGGATCAACACGCCTTCACCGTCGGGCGCTTCGCGGCCCAAAAACGTGTAGTCGTCGATCGTGGCGCGCACCCGCGCGCCGGCGTTCACTTCGTCAAGGGGCCTGCGCTCAGCATGGTCCAGCAACGTCTCGACCGGCGCGACAACGAGATTATCACCGTCGCGAGCCAGCGCGACCACCTGCCGTGGGCCATCCTCTGCCCGCCAGGTACGAGCATTGAGCCGCACGTCACCGAACGTTTCCGGGGTAGCCCCGCTGAGTTGATCGGCTGGGACCGACACCAGGTCGGGAATCTGTGTGACATCCACGACGCTCGTGTAGCGCCGCGTGCCGATCTCGAGGACTTTCATCCGTTCGCCGTCAACGTCCGTATACCACAGCGGGAACTCTTTGGCCGTGTCACCGCCCTGCACCTGCTCCCATTGCGACGGGATCCAGATCGGCGGCGTGGTCAGAATCTGCCATTCCGGCTTGAAGCTCGCCAACGCCATCCATACCAGCGGAAAGATCATGACCACAGCGCCACTCAACAGCAGCGAATAGCTCAAGAGACGCCCGACCAGGCGGCTGGTTGACGAGGACATACCGCCCCGCCGCCGGGGGATCCGCGATGTTTGTGCATCCTGTGATGTCTTGGTGAAAGTTGCCATGCGCTACTTCCGTTCCGCCTCATAATAAACCCACAAGCTTGACGAGCGAAAGATCAGCAAGGTGAAGAACATAATGATCACGAACAGCACCCAGGCCAGCGCGGACGCGTAGCCGAAATTACCGAACTCAAACGCCTGGCGATACAGGTTCAGCATGTAGGTCAGCGTGGCGTCATCCGGCCCGCCGCGCGTCAGGATCCAGGGGCCCTCAAAAATCTGGAAGGCGGCGATCAGGGCCAGCACGACATTGAAGAAGATCGTCGGGCTGAGCATCGGGATCGTGACATTCCAGAACTTGGCCCAGGGGCCGCCCCCGTCCACCTCGACCGCTTCGTAAAGCTCGCGCGGGATGCCCTTCAACCCGGCCAGGTAGATCACGATCTGCCCGCCGACGGTCCACCAGCTCATGAAGATGACGGTGATCAACGCCCAGTCTTTGTCGAAAATCCAGCCGGGTCCTTCGATCCCGATGTAATCGAGCAGCGTGTTCACCAGCCCGTACTGCGGGTTGAACACGTAAAACCACAGCACAGCTACGGCGACCGGGCTTACGACCGACGGCAGAAAGTAGATCGTGCGCCACACGTTGACCATGCGGATTTTCTGCGCCAGCAGCATGGCGATGGCGATCGCGATCACCGTGCTGCCGGGCACGCTGCCCAGGACGTATAGCGCCGTGATTTTCATCGACTGCCAGAACTTCGGATCGTCCATCATGCGTGAGAAGTTGGCAAAGCCGTGCAGCGTCGGCTCGCGCCCGACCAGGTAATGCGTGAAGGACAGGTACAACGACCGGAACGCCGGGTAGGCGATGAACAAGAGGAATCCGATCACCCAGGGCGAGATCATGAGGTAGAAGGTCAACGCCTCGCGCCGGGCACTGGGACTCATCTGGGGTAAGCGCTTGGTCACTCTGCTTAATGCTGCCATAGCAGACCTTTCTCGACCATATCAGGTACTGAATGTGTTTGCAGCGCAACTAAAAGGAGCCGGAAGCAGCCAGGCTGCCTCCGGCATTCACTAAGCTTACATCACGTGCGATCAGCCGCCTTCTTGAGCAGCCAGGCACGCTTCAAGTTCCGGCACGACGGTCTCGTTTACGTATTCGGCGATGTCCAGGTCCGCGCCTTCCTCGCCAAAGATCACGGCGGTGAAGGCCGGGTCGCCGATGCACTGGAGATAGTAGGGGTTCTTCAGGTCGTCCAGGCTGTCCAGGAACTCAACCTCTTTGATGAAGGTGCCCCAGAAGGGATGATCAACCTTCCCTTCCATGAACTCCGGCATCGAGGACAGCGCGTGCTCGCTGTAGTGCCGCTGGCCGAGTTCCGTGCCCAGCGCCTTCAGCAGCAACCAGGCCTCTTCAGGGTGGTCGCTGGTCGGGGCCAGGCCAAAACCGGCCCAGCACACCGCGCCGTGATGCCCGCCGGGGCCGTGCGGCATCGGCAGGATCGCGTATTCAAAGCCGGGCTGCTCTTCCAACATGCCCAGGAACCACGGCCCCATGCCGAAGATCATCGCGATCTCGCCGTTGAGGTACAGTGGCATGACGCCGCTGGGCAGCGCTTCGATCCAGTTCGAGGTCGGCGATACGCTCCACACGTGGATCGCGTCGCGCATCCATTCCAGGGCCGCGATCGTCTCGGGGCTGTTCATGTAGCCGTCGAAGGTGCTGCCATCTTCGGCGATGGTGTGCGACCCAAACGAATACACGGTGGTCTGGAAGCCGCGCCACCAGCCGCCACGGTTGTCCATGCCGTACTGGACGATGTTATCCGGGTCGAAGTCCGGGCTGGCGGCGTTGTTGCCGTTCGCGTCCAGCGTGAGCTGCATCGCGATATCCAGCAGATCGTCGTAGGTCCAGCCCTCTTCGGGCAGTTCGATACCGGCGGCATCAAACAGCCGCTTGTTGGCGTAGATCGCTACCGTGCTGTAGTCCTTCGCCAGCAGGTACGGCTCGCCCTGGTAGAAGCCGTTCTCGTACACGCTCGGGTAGAACGTCTCGTAGGGGTCAAAGCCGTCTTCGCCCTCGACGAACGGCGTGAGATTGGTCAACCCGCCGGCTTCGACGTACAGCGGGATGTAGCTGGAATCGGCCATGTAGACATCCGGCAGCTCGCCGGCGGCGATCCAGGTGAGCACTTTGCTGTGCCAGTCACCACCGGGGTTGGGCAGGATCTCCACCTCCAGGTGAGGATATTCAACCTGCAGGTCCTCGATGGCGGCCATATGACGCCTGTTACCGTTTTCATCGTCCCAGGAGCCAAGCGTCAGGCTCACTACCTCTTGGGCCTGGGCTTTCTGCGGCGGCGCAAATCCCGCTGCTGCAAACGCGAACAGCAGGCTCATCACGACCAGCGCAGTTACGTAAATAACAGGCCATTTTTGTGTTTGCATGGGTTCCTCCTAGTAAAAAGGACCAGTAACGTTGCAGAGTGAAAAAACAGGAATCGCTATCTTTCTCGCTCGCCCTCCTTAGCACTAAAGCTGCCGGTAAAGAAAATACTCGTCATGCGACATCAGGTAACGGCCTCGTCAAGCGTACGCGGCTGCCTGTGTGGCGACGCGCGCAATTTCGGCCTTCGCTTGTGCCAGCGTGCCATCGACAAAGGCCAGCGTGGGGATGTATGTCTCAGCATCAGGTAAGGGCGCGTATGGCGCGTATCCCGCCTCGAACACGCCCGTGCTGCCCCGGCTGGGGTCGCCTTCGCAGATATGCCCGAACAGCCGCGCATAACGCCCGACCCATTCCGGTACGTCGCGCCAGGGACCTGAGCGCTGAAACATCGGGAAGATCGCGAGCAGCCCGTCCCACCAGTCCTCGCCGGTCACCAGCAGGTCAGGGTGTTGCTGGCGCAGCCGGCCCACCAGTTGGCGGTAGCCATCGCGGATGTTGAAGTCCGGGTCGTTGGTCCAGACCTCGACCGTATCGAGAAACACGGCGTCAAACCCGAACTGCTCGATCAGGGTATCGATCTGGGATACCAGCTCATGCTGCCAGGCCGGCGCGCCGGGGTTCAGCCACGCCTGCCAGCCGGTGTCGTGTGCCCGCGCGAGGTCCCAGTCCGGCTGGTTGCCGTGAAAGCGATTGCGCGTCGCGGATTTCATGTGCGATGACGGGCCGAAGCGGTGGAAGTTCCCGGCCCAGGCGTTGGCACAGTTGCCGCCGAACATCGGCATGACGTGCACGTCGAGCGTGGCAGCCTCCGAACACAGCCGGGCGAAGCCTTCCGCCCCTCCAAGACGCGGTTCGGGCCGGAAATCCCCGTATTGCCAGTAATAACGCCCTTCCCAGCCCGGCAGGTAGGCCAGGACGTGCCGCCCCGCGATATGTTGGCAGACAAAGCCGATGGCGTGTAGCATATCTTCATAAGTATTGAAGACGTAGCCTGACCAGTGCATGCCGTGCAGCGTGAGCACGAGGCGGATATCATGCGCCCAGCCCGGCAGGTCGCGCCGTTGCACCCAGGGGCGCACACCGAGCGCGGTCTCATTGAACGCGAGCTGCTCGTCGCGGAACGCATCAACGCTGATCCCGGTCGCGATGATCCAGCCTGGCACGGCCATCGTGGGGGCGAAATGCCGCGCATCGGCTTCGTGGATGCATTCGAGCGCATAGCGCCCCTGCAACGGGCCCATCCGCTCGCGATAAACCGCAAACCGCTTGGCGCGTGCCTGGGGGTCTTCACAGCGCACGGCCAGCGGGCCGCCGTCCTCGCGCCCGGCATAGAGCAGCGGAAGGCGGCGCTCGTTGGGATAACGTTCGATGCGCCCGTCTTCCGGCACAGGCCGGGGCCGGTCGCGTTCGTCCAGTGGCGTGATAGCGGGAAGGTCGCGCACGATGATCTTGGCGGCGCGGATGGGATGCGGCGCTTCTGCGTCAACCCGGATACGCAGGCGCTGATCCTGCGCGCGGTCGATGGCGATGGTGACGTGTCCCGGCGCGGTTTGCTGCTGACCGGCCCAGCGCAACTGCGTGCAGGTTAGCTGCCAGGTGGCGTCCGTCGCCTGGATCGTGACACGCGCGGGATCAAGACCAAACACGTTTTCGAGCGTGATTAGTTGAAAGCTGAGTTGTACCCAACCCAGGTCGTAGATCGGGTCCCCGATATCAAAACTGTAAAAATGCATACGAGGCGACCTTGGTTAATCTTATTCGCTTGAGTCGATGCCTCTCGTTAACATTAGCTTGAGAATATGTTTATACATAAGTCAATTTTTGTTTATACATATGTAGACTCACTATAATCGATCTTCAAAACATCGTCAAGCAACGTCAGGCAGCGCTGGCAGGGCCGCGATCACCGCGGTATTTTGACCCGCTGGCGGCGTGTGAAAACGCTTATTACATTGACAAGAAACGCAAAACGTCTAAAAATGATCTATATTACTATATAACGGCGTAGACAAATCCTGTCGTACCTGTCACGAGGAAGTCCACATGAAGCCGACTCTACAACGCGATAGCGACATCCCGCTGTACTTACAGGTCAAAGACATCCTGCTGCAACGTATTTTGCAGGGTGACTATATCCCCGGCTCCAGCCTGCCCGCCGAACCCGACTTGTGCGCCGAGTTTGGCGTGGCACGCGGGACGGTGCGCCAGGCGCTCAGCAAGCTGGAAATCGAGGGACTGGTGCGGCGCGAGCAAGGCCGGGGTACGTTTGTGACGCTGGGCGACCGGGGTAAACCCGAGTCCAATTTGCAGAACCAGCAAATCGGCTTCGTAGTCCCCTACGTGCGCGATTCGTTCATCGCGACGATCTTGCTCGGCGTGGAGCGCGCAGCACGTGATGCCGGGTTATCGGTCATGTTCAAACACGCGGAAAACAGCCCGGCACGCCAGGCCGAGGTGCTGCGCGAACTGACCGAGCATCCCCTGGGCGGCATCATCCTCTACCCTGTCAACTCGATGCCGGATGACCCGATCGCGCAACTGCTGCAAGCCGGCTACCCGATCGTGCTCGTGGATCGCTACCTGCGCGGCCTGGATACCGACTACGTGATGTCCGATCATTTCGGCGGTGCGCTGCGTGCCACGCAGCACTTGCTGCGTCTGGGCCACACGCGGATCGGTTTCGTCTCCTGGCGCGACCCCGCCGTGAGCCTGGAACACCGGCGGACCGGGTACATTCAGGCGCATGCAGAACACGGCATGGCCTACGATCCGGGCCTGACGTGCGAGGTCGAGGGCTACCCGAGTGTGGCGGTCGAGCCGTTGGCCGATTTCATCCACGACACGGGCGTGACGGCGATATTTGCCGCCAACGACCAGCTCGCGCTGGCGGTGTACAAGGCCGCGCGCCAACTGGGGCGGCACATCCCGCAAAACCTGGCGCTGGTCGGTTTCGACAATCTCGATTTCACGATGCACCTGGACGTGCCGCTGACGACGGTTGAGCAGCCCGCCTTTGACCTGGGACGTGAGGCGGTGGGAATCCTGGTCCGCCGCCTGTACGAGGGAGCGGGCCTGCCACAGCAGCTGATCCTGCCGACGCGCCTGTTAGTCCGCCGGTCGTGCGGGATGCTGCAGCCTGAGCGCGAGCGTGCCAATCCCAGCGCCTGACGGTACGTGAAGCAGCGAACATTACTCGGCACTGCACGTGTGTGCACCACGCGCACCGACGAAGGGGATCAGCCACCATGTCGTTTAACGGACTGCACATGAACTTGGGCAACCTGTCGCGTTTATCGCGCGCCGTGACGCGCTCGATCAGCGCGGAGAACAAGACCGGCGAAAAGGGCGGCGGCGGGGCAGCGACCAATGGGACAGGGGCCGAGGCCGCGCGGGAGTTGGGGCAGGGCTGGAAAGTGTCACCCTCGATCCATATCCCCCCCGGTGCCACCGTGACGCTGGCCGCGATCGAGCAGCCTGGCGCGATCCAGCACATCTGGATGACCGTCGCGCCGCGCTGGTGGCGCAGCCTGATCCTGCGCTGCTACTGGGACAACGAACCTGCCCCGTCGGTCGAGGTGCCGCTGGGCGATTTTTTCTGCAACGGGTGGTGCGTGCGGTGTAACGTCAACTCGCTGGCCGTGGCGGTCAACCCGGCGGGCGGCTTCAACAGCTACTGGGAGATGCCGTTCCGCAAAAGCGCGCAGGTCACGCTTGAAAACCTCGCGCCGGAAGAGATCCGCAACGTCTTCTACCAGGTCACCTACACGCTCACCGACGTGCCGGACGATGCCGCCTACCTGCACGCCCAATGGCGGCGTTCCAATCCGCTGCCTTACCAGCAGGTGCACACGCTGCTTGACGGGGTATCCGGTTGGGGGCACTACGTGGGCACGTATATGGCCTGGGGCGTCAATAACGCGGGCTGGTGGGGCGAAGGCGAGATCAAGTTCTACCTGGACGGGGACGAAGACTACCCCACCATTTGCGGCACCGGGACCGAAGATTACTTCGGCGGGGCCTGGAATTTCGAGCACCCGCCGGGCAAATATGGAGTCTACAGCACGCCGTTTTTGGGCCTGCCACAGGTCATCACGCCCGACGGGTTGTACCAAAGCCAGCAGCGCTTCGGGATGTATCGCTGGCATATCATGGACCCGGTCCGCTTTGCAAGCGACCTGCGCGTGACGATCCAGGCGCTCGGCTGGCGCTCGGAAAACCGCTACCTGCCCCTGCAAGACGACATCGCCTCGACGGCGTTCTGGTACCAGGCTGAGCCGCACGCGCCGTTTCCGCCACTGCCCGACCGCAACAGCCTTGAAGTGATCTGACGCACGCTATTCATGCGTCCGGGCTGTTGGCGGTTCAGCGCGCGTGCAGGTAGTCGATCGCGAACCACATGCCGCGCGCGTGGTGCGTGCACTGGTCGGCGGACTGCGTGTAATCGTAGAACGGGTCCCAGGACCAGAACCCCCACCGTGCCCGCTCGTTGGCATGGTAGGGCGTCGCGTCGTCGTCCGGCGTGACCTGCGTGCTGAGCGAGTAGCGCATGGCCGCGTAAACCGGCTCCAGGTATCGCTCATCCCCGGTTACCTGGTGCAGCCGCAGCAGCGCGATGGCGATGTTCGGCACGTCACCCGGCCCGACCGTCGGCATCACCACGTTACCATCGCGGTCGATGGTTAAGGGCCACGCCCCGGCCTCGGATTGCTGCTGGATGTGCCAGCCGGCAAAGCGCCGCGCCGCTGCCAGGAAGTCCTCGCGCCCGGTGATTTCGTGCAGCACGGTCAGCGCGCGCAGTTCGTCTGCCGCGATATCGGTGTTGTAGTAGTCGCCGTCGATCAGATAAAACGTGCCATCACCGGCCTGGATGCTAAGCGCGTATTCGCCCCAGAACAGCGCTTCATCTTTCCACTGTGCATCGCCGCTCGCCTGCCACAGCAAGATGAGCGCTTCCACCACGCGCCCCCAGGAGTCCCAGCCGTGACTCAACCATTGCCCCGCCGAGAGTCTATAACGTGGCGCGAAGCCGTGTCGCCGGGCCTGGATCAGGTAGCGGCCACTTTGCAGCGCGCGCGCCAGCCAGGTCGTGTCATCCGTGCGCGCGTGCAGGCCCAGGCACGTGATCACCTCTTCCGCCGCGAACTTGGTCCATAGCTCATCCGTCGCCACGCCATCGCGCACGCCCCCCGCCACCACGCTCATGGGATGATCGACGACGTGGTGCTTGTAGAACCATTCCGCCGCGCTTTGCGCTACGTCCAGCAAGTGGGCGTCCCCGTAACGGTCATAAGCGGCCAGCAACTGCCACGGCGCGATCAGGTTCGCGGTCTGCGGCGGTTCGCGGTATCCATCCGGCACGCGATAGTGCCCGTAAAACGCGCCGGCGTTTGCATCGAACTGCTGCAACAGCCATTCGTAGGTGGCCGCCCGCGCGCGCGCTTCGAGTTCGGCAAATGACACGCCAAGCGCCGCGTGCACGGACTGCGCGGGCTGCGTCACGACCGGCAGCCCCCAATCCTGGGGCGAGATCACACCAAAGCTTTGCATCGTTACCTCCCTTGCTGCATTTCACCATCTACCGGCTTCAAACCACCAGGCGTTATGCGGCCCGCCGGCCCCGCGCGCAACCGGTCGCGCGCAGATGCGCTCGAGGATAGTATAGGTCTGCTGGTGCGTGCATGCGAAAACCGCTCTCGGCACGCAGAATCGCCGGGGAACGTCAGGCGGGGGGATCGGGCGGGATGAAGATACGCGGGACGCGCGGCAGCAAGGACGTTGTCACCTCGTAGTTGATCGTCCCGGCCCACCGCGCGACCTCCTCCGCGGTGATGCGTTCCGCGCCCTGCGCCCCCACGAGCACGACTTCGTCGTCCACTGCGACCGGGCCAGCAGCGGACACATCCACCACAAACTGGTCCATGCACACGCGGCCCACGATCGGCGCGCGCTGGCCGTTGATCAGCACCGCGCCGCGATTGGACAACACGCGGTGATAGCCGTCGCCGTATCCAACCGGCACGAGTGCCACCGGCAGCGCGTGCGGCGTGGTGTAGGTGCGGCCATAGCTGATGCTGGACCCGGCGGGCAATGTCCGCACGCGGGCGACGCGGCTCTTCAGCGCCAGCGCGGGCTTGAGCGGCACCGCCGGCGCGACCTCGTCCGACGGGTGCAAGCCGTACAGCGCGATGCCGATCCGCACGGCATCCAGGTGCATCTCCGGCAGGCCCAGGGTAGCCGCGCTGTTGGCAATGTGACGTAACGCCGGGCGATATCCCGCCGTAGCCAGGCGCTGCAACACGGTTTGAAACGTGTCGTACTGCTGGCGGGTATAGGTCTGGTCGGCTGCATCGGCCACCGAAAAGTGGCTGAACAGCCCCTCGACCGCCAGGCCCGGCAGCGCGGTGATGCGCTCGAAGAACGGCACGACTTCATCCGGGAGCAGGCCGTAACGCCCCATGCCCGTGTCCACCTTGACGTGCACGCGTGCGACGGTTTCGTGCTGCCTGGCCCACCGCGCGGCCCGTTCGGCGACGAGGATTTCGGTCACCGTGAGCGTCAGCGCCGCCGCCAGCCCCGCCGGTACGTCTTCCGGGGGCGTGTAGTTCATCACCAGGACCGGCGCGGTGATACCGGCCTCGCGCAGCGCGAGACCCTCGTCCAGCCGCGCGACGGCCAGCCAGTCCGCGCCATGAGCCAGCGCGGTCCGCGCGACTTCGACAGCGCCATGCCCGTAAGCGTTGGCCTTGACGACCGCCATAAGCTGCACGACGGGGCCGATATGCTGTTTGAGCGTACGAATGTTTGTGGCGATCGCGGTCAGATCAATCTCGGCATACGTGAGGGGCGGCACGGCCTGCTCGCTTCCTGTGGCGTTTGTGCCAAATCGCACAATTGTTTCATTTGTACCTTATCATTATTTCAAAATATAATTAACCGCTATACAAGTCAAGTTATCGTCCGCAGGCTATCTTTATCCGTAGGAGGTGCCAATTCACAAAACACAACACGTCCACCATTGCTCGCTATAAAGTAAGTGTTATTTTAGGGAGGCAAGTACACGATGAGCAAGCGTTTGATGACTCTTTTCGTTTTGATGGCCGTTGTCGCCGGTGCGTTGGGCGCGCTGCCGGTCGGCGCGCAAGATGACTGCGATTTCGTCGGCGAGATCTACGTCGGCGTCATCGCCCCGTTAACCGGCGACATCCCCAAGGTCGGCCAGAGCACGGTTGAAGCGGCTCAAATGGCCGTCGACGAGGTCAACGCCGCCTGCGGCGTGGAAGTTGACGGCGAAAACTACGAGGTGGTGATCGTCGTTGAAGACAATGAATCCAAGGCCGAATCATCGGTTGCGGTAGCCACGCGCCTGATCGTGGAAGAAGACGTGATCGCGATCATCGGCCCGCAGGCCAGCAAGCAGGCCGTCCCCACCGGGCAGGTCGCCAACGACCGCGAGACCCCCATGATCAGCCCCTGGTCCACCAACCCGGACACGACCAAAGATCGCCCCTGGGTCTTCCGCGCGGCGTTCCTGGACCCATTCCAGGGTCCGGTCGTCGCGGGGTTTGTGGCGGAGGAGTTTGGAGCCGACACGGCGGCAGTGCTGTATGACGTCGCGAGCGATTACCCCAAGGGGCTGGCGGAGAACTTCCGGGATGCAGCCGAAGCGGGTGAGGTCGACATCGTGGCTTTCGAAAGCTTCACCACCGGCGACACCGACTTCAGCTCGCAGTTGACGAATATCATTTCAGCGCAGCCGGATGTCATCTTCACGCCGCAGTATTACAACGAAGTGCCGCTGATCGTGCAGCAGGCACGCGATCTGGGCTTTGAAGGTCAGATCGTCGGCAGCGATAGCTGGGGCACGCCGGACCTGCTCGATCTGTGCGGCGACGCATGCGAGGGGCTGTTCTTCAGCACGCATTACGCGCCGGACATCGCTACCGAGGTGGGCCAGACATTCATCACCGCCTATGAAGAACGCTACAACGCCAAGCCCGATGACGTGGCGGCTCTGACCTATGACGCGTTCGAACTGCTGTTCAGGGCGATCGAAGATGCCGGTTCGCTGGACAAAGCCGATGTGCGCGACGCGATCGCGTCCATTGACCTGTTCGAAGGTGTGACCGGTGTCATGAGCTTTGACGAGCAAGGCGACCCGGTGAAGTGCGCAGTCATCATCCAGATCAGAGACGGTGCCTTTACCTACTACGACTCGGCATGCCCGGCTGGCTTCCCGCCTGAGGACATGTAAACGACCGCTACAGGGCGCTCCGATCTCGGAGCGCCCATCCCTATCCAGACGGTTGTTCACGCCGCAAGGGGGATCATGTATGGATTTCTTCGCGCAACAACTATTCAATGCGCTCCAGTTGGGCAGCCTCTACGCGTTGATCGCGCTGGGTTACACGATGGTCTACGGCGTGCTGCTGCTGATCAACTTTGCGCACGGTGACATCTTCATGGTCGGCGCGTTCCTGGGCGTTTTCGGCTCCATCACGTTGGGGCTACCCTTCCTGCCCACGCTGATGCTGGCGATGGTGCTGACCGGGTTGCTGGGGGTCGGCATCGAGCGCGTCGCCTACAAGCCGCTGCGCCAGGCATCACGCTTATCGGCGGTCATCACCGCCCTGGGGGTTGGGCTGCTGTTGGAGAACGGCATGCTGGCCCTGACCGGGGCCGATCCGCGCAGCTATCCCGACGACATCAAGAACCTGAACCCGCCACTGTTGCCCGATCAGGTTAATATCGCGGGGGCCAACATCTCCGCCGAAACGATCCTGATCATTGTGCTGGCGGCCTTGCTGTTCCTCGGGCTGTACGTTTTTGTGCAGCGCACCAAGTGGGGCATGGCGATGCGTGCGATCTCGTACGATAAGTTCGCCGTACCGCTGATGGGCGTCTCGCAAGACCAGATCGTCTCGCTCACGTTCCTGCTGGGCACGAGTCTGGCGGCAGCGGGGGGCATCTTGTGGGGCATCGCGTACCCGGTGTTGAACCCCTACATGGGGCTGCGCATCGGGTGGAAGGCGTTCATCGCCGCCGTCGTCGGCGGCATCGGCGACATTCGCGGCGCGGCGGTTGGCGGCCTGTTGCTCGGTTTTGTCGAGGTGTTCACCGTCGCCTACGGCTCGCGTCTCGACGATGCGCTGATTCGCCCCGTGTTCGGCTTAACTCTCGGCATATCATCCACCTGGCGCGATCCGATCGCGTTTGGATTGCTGCTGGTTATCCTGGTTGTGCGGCCTACCGGATTGTTCGGGGTCGCGCGGCGTCAGAAAGTGTAGAGGGCCATGTCCACGCGACGTTCATTTTTGCCGGGCGAGGTCCTGACGCTGGTCTGCGCGCTGGTGATGCTCGGCGCATTTTTCTTCATGCCCTGGTTTGAACTCGAAGCGGGCGGCAGCGTCAGCGGCTATCGCATCGCAGCAGACACTGAAAATGACCTGGATTTTCCCATCCGCATCTCGCATATGTTTCTGGTAGTGCTGCCGGTGGCAGCCGGGGGCGCAGGTGTCAGCGCGCTCAGTGGCTTGCTGAACAGCCGCACCAAAGGCCGCACCGCTGGCCTGGTCTTGGCCCTGGGGGTGATGGCGATCGCCTACTATTACGGCGCGTTCTTCTTTGAGAACCGCGCCGACCAGTTGGGCGCGGCTAACTTCACCCGGTCAGGGTTCTATGTAGCATTGTTCGCAGCACTCGGCCTGATCGTACAGTATTTCCTGCCGCGCCCGGCGACGAATCCGGTTCCCCGCGCTGTGCCGTTTGACGTCCCCGCGCCGCGCAGGGCCACGCAGTGGTGGCGCTGGCCGGGCACGCTCCTGGGCATGGTGTGGGACTGGGTGCGCGCGGTGATCGGCTGGCTGCGCGCGCAGCTTAAACGCGTGCTGGTCGGCACGCCGATGCTCGCGTTTTTGCTTGGTTTGGTCGCGGCAGCGGAACTGGAACAGCGCAGCGGCGCCGCACTCGCGCGGCTGCTGGAGTTTCGGCGCGGGCGCCCGCCGGTGCTGTTCGGCGCGACCAAGCTGCTTGAGCCGTTCTCCGACCTGGACTTCAGCGGCATCCTCGCGCCGTTTTTCCCCGCGCCCACCGATCCGACCGACGAACCACTGCGCCGGTCCTGGGATGCGCTGAGCGAGCTGCTGACGGATTTCGCACATGCCTTCACGACCCAGGACCCGCGCAACCCGGGCTTTTTCGATGTCCTGTTCGATGTCGTCGTCTACGACCTGCTGGTGTATGTGATCCCCATCATCGTGGTCGCGCTGCTGCTCAAAAGCCTGAGCAACCGCGTGTTGCTATGGTTGCCCTTCTGGGGCGGCATCACGCTCCAGCTTGTGGCGCTCTACTGGGCTGCGACCATCTGGGGCGGGCTGAACGATTACCGCGAGCTGGTGTTGATCTACATGGGCGTGAATATCATGCTCGCCGCCAGTCTCAACCTCGTCAACGGGTATATGGGCGAGTTCTCCGTCGGCCACGCCGGGTTTATGGCGGTGGGCGCGTATGTTTCGGCGGTCCTGACGATGTGGCTGTTCATTGACGAGAGCGTGTTTGGCGACGCGGTGCTGAACGTGCCGGGGATCGGGCTGACGATCGGCTTTTTGATCGCGCTGATCGCGGGCGGTGTGGCGGCAGCGGTCGCCGGGTTGCTCGTGGCGTTCCCCTCATTCCGTACGCGCGGTGACTACCTGGCGATCGTCACGCTGGCGGTCAACTTCATCGTGACCGGCGTGATCAACAATATCGAGGCCGTCGGCGGCCCGCGTGGGCTGAACGGTGTGCCCTTGTGGACGAACCTGCCCTGGATTTTTGTCATGACCGCGCTGTCGATCATCGCGATCTACAACCTCGTCACGTCCACGTTTGGTAAGGGGATCATCGCCATCCGCGAAGACGAGATCGCCGCCGAGTTGATGGGCATCAACACCAAACGCGTGAAACTGGTCGCGTTTCTGGTGTCGTCGTTTATCGCGGGGGCAGCGGGCGGGCTGTTCGCGCATGTGCTGGCGTATGTGAATCCCGCCGTGTTCGGCATCTTTAAATCGACCGAAGCGCTCGTGATGGTATACCTGGGCGGCATGGGCAGCATCAGCGGCTCGATCATCGCCGCCGTGTTGTTCACGATCCTGGTCGAAGCGTTGCGCCCGCTGGCCGTGCTGAAATGGGTTGTCATCCCGCTGATCTTGATCCTGCTGATGCTGTACCGCCCGCAGGGGCTGTTCGGTTTCCGCGAGATCAATTTGCACCTCGGCGGGTTTGCGCAAGCTGAAGAGGAGGCTTCCGATGACTCTGCTGCAGATTGAGCACCTTTCGCACTATTTCGGCGGCCTCAAAGCGGTTGACAACTTCAACCTGCAAATCAAAGAAGGCGAGCTGCTGGGCTTGATCGGCCCTAACGGTGCCGGCAAAACCACCATCTTCAACCTCGTCACCGGGGCCTATCGCGCCAGCGAAGGCTCGATCCGGTTCATGGACACCGAACTTGTGGGCAAACCCCCGCATGCGATCAACGGCCTGGGGATCGCGCGCACGTTCCAGACGATCCGCCTGTGGAACCAGATGTCGGTCCTGGACAACGTCAAAGTGGCGCATCACGGGCAGATCACCTACACGTTGGGCGAGGCGTTCCTGCGCCTGCCGCGCTATCGCCAGCAGGAACGCGCGATCGAAGAGCACGCGATGGAGCTGTTACGCCTGTTCAACCTGGAACAATTCGCGGATGCTCCCGCCGCGAGTCTGCCTTACGGGCAGCAGCGCCGCGTGGAGATCGTGCGGGCGATGGCGGCGCGTCCCAAGCTGCTGCTGCTGGACGAACCGGCAGCGGGCATGAATCCGCAGGAAATCGGCGCGTTGATGGACTTCATCCACTGGATTCGCGACGAGTTCAAGCTCACGATCTGGTTGATCGAACACCAGATGCGGCTGGTCATGAGCATCTGCGAGCACATCAAGGTGTTGGACTTTGGAGCCACTATCGCGGAAGGCACGCCGGAGCAAATCCAGAACGACCCGCGCGTCATCGAAGCCTATCTTGGCGAACAAGTGGAGGAACTCTAATGCTGCTCAGTATCCGCGACTTGCGCGTTTCCTACGGCAATATCGAAGCAGTGCACGGTGTTTCCTTCGAGGTGGAAGAGGGTGAGATCGTCACCCTGATCGGCGCCAATGGCGCGGGTAAGTCGACCATTCTCAACAGCATCACCGGGCTGCACCCGATCGACTCGGGCCAGGTTGTCTACCGCGACAAAGATGTAACAACCCTGCTGGCGCATAACGTGGTGCAGCTTGGGCTGGCCCTGGTGCCGGAAGGACGCCGGATATTCGGCAACCTGACCGTGTACGAAAATCTGCGCCTCGCCGGTTTCCAACTGAGCAGCGCGGAACTCACGCGCCGCATCAAGCGCGTCTACGCGTACTTCCCGCGCCTGGAAGAGCGCAAAGGGCAGCTTGGCGATACACTCTCCGGCGGCGAGCAGCAAATGCTGGCTGTGGGGCGTGCGCTGGTCACGGGCGGCAACCTGATGCTGCTCGACGAGCCTTCGATGGGGTTGGCCCCGATCCTGGTACAGCAGATTTTTGAGATTCTGCGCGAGATCAACGAAGCGGGCACAACGATCCTGCTGGTGGAGCAAAACGCGCATATGGCGCTCAAGCTGGCACACCGGGGCTACGTGCTCGAAACCGGAAACATCACCCTGTCCGGTTCCGCTGAGGAACTGTCGCGCAGCGAAGAGGTGCGCAAAGCCTATCTCGGCGGATAAGCCGTGCGGCCAGGCCCGTGTGCGTGAGCGGGCGAGCCGGTCGCTACTGGAGTCCGGCTCGCCCACTCTCACGCGGCCAGGCCCGCGTCACGCTCGCGCCGCACACGCGGACTGGATCACATCCGTCCCCTGTCTGTCACGGCAGCTTGATGACACGGCGTCATTTGTCGCGCGTGAGCGCAAAACCACTCATGAACTGCCGCTGTAGCAAGACGAAGACCAGCAGCGGCGGCAAGGACGCGATCACCGCCCCGGCCATCACGATGCCGTAGTCTGTCTGCGCGCCCACAGCAAACGCGTTAACGACACCGACCTGGATCAACTGCTCGCCGGGGTCTTTGATGATGATCACCGGCCACAAGTACTGGTTCCACATATAGATGAACTGGATCACCGCCATCGCGCCGATCACGTTCCAGGACATCGGGACCAGCACAGTGAACATGAACCGCACCGGCGACGCGCCGTCGATCTGGGCCGCCTCAGCCAACTCGCGCGGGATGTTGCTGAAGTGCTGGCGGAACAGAAACGCGCCGGTCGCGCTGGCGAGGAATGGCACAGTCAGTGCGTATTTGGTGTCGCCCCATTCCAGTTCGGCCATCAGCCGGAACAGCGGCACGATGATGATCTCGGTCGGCATCAGCAGCGTGAGCAGCACGAAGAAAAACAGGAACCACTTGAACGGAAAGCGGAAGTAAACGAACGCCAGCCCTGCCAGCATCGACGTGACGGTCTTGCCGACGACCACCACCGCCGCCGCGATCGAGGTGTTGACGAACATACGCCCGAAGCCCTGATCCCACAGCGTATTGACGTTGTCGAAAAAGTCCGTCCCTGGAACCAGGCGCGGTGGGTACTGGAACGCCTGATCGCGTGTCATGGTCGACACCAGCACCGCATAAAACGCCGGCAGCGAAACCAATATACATACCGCGATCAACGCAAGGTGGATTTTCCACTGCGTCTTGGTGGGTGCTCCGCCAACGTGCGCGTGCGTCGTTACCGTTTCCTTAGACAACGTGCCATGTTGTGCGTCCATTGTTAGCCCCCGTATGTTACACGACGCTCAACGTAACGGAACTGCAGAATTGTCAATCCCGCGACGAGCAAGAACAGAATCAGCGACTGTGAAGCAGCCAGGCCGATCTTGTACTGGCGCTCAAAGGCATCCTGGTACAGGTTGTAGATCAACACATTGGTTGCCCCGTGCCCTTGCCGCCAGGGGCCGCCCTGGGTCAGCGTGTCGATCGCACCAAAGATGCCGAAGAACGAGTACGTCACATTGGTAACCAGCAGGAAGAAAGTAAACGGCGACAGCAGCGGGAACGTGATACGCATGAACCGCTGGAACCGGTTGGCCCCGTCGATCGCCGCGGCCTCCAGCAAGTCGCTGGGGATGTTTTGCAGCCCGGCGACGTAAAACAACACGTTGAACCCCAGCGAATTCCAGACCGCTGCCAGAATCACCACCCAGGGCGCGAGGTACACCTCGCGGAACCACTGTGGCCGGATGCCGAACAACTCGTTCAAGATCCAGTTGACCGGGCCGACCTGCGGGTGGAACATCACCTGGAAGATCACCCCGGCCACGACTGGCGAGACTGCGTAGGGCCAGATCAGCCACGTGCGGTAGATACTCGCCCCGCGAATCTTCTGGCTGGCCAGCACCGCGATCCCCAGCGAAACCGCCATCCCGATAACGATGATCGCCAGCGTGATCTGGAAGCTGGTGATGAAGCTGCTTTCATAAAACGGGTCCTGGCTTAGCCGCTCATAATTGAAGAGGCAGGCAAACCTGCTTCCGCGCCCCAGAAACGTCCGTGTCAGCGACATCTCCACAACCTGGACGGCGGGATAATACAGGAAGAAGACGAGGATGATCAGGGTCGGGATCAGCAATAGATACGGGACGAAAAAGCCCCGGAAGTTGCCGCTTGTGATCTCGGTGCTGGGGGCGATCCTGCCGGTACGGCGCAGCACCCACGTCCAGACCGGGAACAGCAGGAAGGTGGCGCTCAGGATCGTGAGCGCGACCCCCAGTTGCTGCTCGAATGGGGTGGCCGCCGCCGTGTCATAGCTACAGTGGCGCGTCGGGTACATCAAGAGTTGCGAACTCAAGCCACCGATCACACCCCCAACCACAGCCCCGGTGCCGAGCGTGGTTAGCGCATCACGGTTCATCAGCCGGGTGAACGTTTTCGGCGTCAGGAACTGGCGCAGGTCTTCCGCGTACACGTAAGAGACCACCAGCAACGCAAACAGCCCCAGCCCGATCGCGGTCAGCAAGTTGCCGCTATACAGTGCCAGGTAACCAAGCAACAGCGCGGGGATCACTGCCCGTACGAGGCTCCACAGCATGGCGCGTCGAAGCTCGGCGTTATCAGAGATCATGCTGCGCGTCTGGCGTGAAAATAGCCCCAGCAGCTCCACCTCGTAGACATAGACGTAGACCACGAAGGTAACAATACCGGCACCGATCGCACCCCAAAGATTAAACTCTGAATACACCAGGACGACGCCCGCAAAGCCTGTGAGCGTGGAGCGACTGGAAAAGCCGGGGAACTTCAGCCACCGGTTTGCAATGAGGTAGATCAGGGCTGTCAAGAACGCGCCAGCAGCCGCACCGACAAGCAGTGACGGCACAAGCTGGTCGGCGGGGACGCTCGTGAAGTATTCGAAAAAATTGTAGATGATCTCAGGGACGGATCGCAGCGCGTTGAACAGTTTCTCGAGCGTCGTGCCAAGGTCAGCAGCCAGAATAGGATGTAAGTCAGGCACAGTATACCCCTCCACAACGGTATAAAGGCGTAGAGTGGGATGAGAGCCAAATCTCACCCCACTCCTATCAGTTTAACTGCTATGCTGCTTCACAATCAACACCGTACAGTGCTGGTAGGAGCTACTTACTCTTCCAGCACCAGCTCGTTGTAGTCCGCCAATGCCTGGTCCGCCTGTGCTTTCGCGTTCGCTAGCGCAGCGTCAACCGATTCGCCGCCGTCAACCACCGACTGGGCAGCCTGCTCGATGATCGTGCGCGTTTCAAGGAACGTGCCAAGCAGCGCGCCAGCAGTGGCGTAGCTCTCTTTGGTCTGCGTCAACTGGTTGAATGCCACCGAGAAGCGCGGCTCTTCTTCGAACCAGCCTTCTTCTTCCAGCGCTTCGATCGAGCTGTAGCGGATCGGGTAGTAGCCGGTGGTCTTGTGCCAGCTCACCATGTTCTCCGTGTTGGTCATGAACAGGATGAAGTCCACCGCGGCTTCGAGCTCTTCCTGGGGATGACCGCCGGTGAGCCAGACGCTCGCACCACCGATCACGACGCCGTTACGCTCATCGGGGACCGGCAGCATCGCTGCGCCAGCGGTAAAGCCGCCTTCTTCGCCCGCCGAGATGATGTTCAGCAGGTCCGCCGTGCTGGTGATGTGCATCGCTACCTGCTGCCCGGTGAAGATCGCGTCCGAGCCGTTCCAGTCCTCAAGCTGGCCGGTGTAGGTGTACCAGCCCCGGTCGGCGAGTTCTTTCCACCAGTTGAAGATGTTCTTCATGGCATCGCTGTCGAGGTAGGTCTCGGTCGCGCGCCCGTTGCGGCCATTGTCGTTGTTCGCCAACAGCGCATCCTGCTCGGCCATCCACTGCTCGACCATCCAGCTGTGCATCGGCCAACCGATGCAGGCCTGCAGGCCCAGGTCCGCGTTCATCAGGACATCGCAGACTTCCAGTACTTCACTGTAGGTCTGCGGGACTTCTTCGATCCCGGCTTGCTCAAACATCTCTACGTTGTAGTACAGGATCGCGCTGGACGAGTTCCAGGGCAGGCTCCAGACATCCTCGGCTAGCGTGTAGTAATCCAGCACAGGATCGATGACGTCTTCGAGCGTGGCAAGTTGCTCCTCAGATGCGACTGAGCTCGCGGGGATGAAAATGCCGCTGTCCAGCGCCAACTGCGTGCCGACCTCAAACACCTGCACGATGTGCGGCGGGTCGCCCTGTTCGGCGGCCAGCAAGGCCCCGTTCAAGGCATCACGGTAGCTGGACGCCACGCGCAACTCGATCTCAACGTTCGGGTTTTCGGCCATGAACGCATCGGCGACATCCTGAACCCATGCCTGGCGACGTTCGTCGCCGAAGGCGTGCGACATGACGATGGTGATCTGCTCATCGTCCTGGGCCACCGCCGGGCCAGCCAACGCGGCAACCAATACCAAAGCAACGGTCAAAATAACGAGCTTCTTCATTTTTTGCACCTCACTGTAATGTGACAACAGATTACGGATTGCTGCTGGACGAAATTTCCCACAGCGTGATGTTGAGTGTGCTGATAGAAGGTGAAATTTCGCCCAAAGGCAGTGAAAAAATAGTTCACGAAAGCCATCAGCTTAGGTTAACATCGCTTAATGTCCGGCCTCAAAACCTCCTTTCGTCTTCGTGTTCGTGGTGCCAATTGACCACACAGCACATGTCGTGCAAGTGCAGAATCAAACACGTGCTGCGACCAACCACAACCAGACTCTGACAGACGGACAAGCCGAATGGTATGTTTTCTGAGCCGATGGTTCCCTGACATACTCATTGTATGTCAAAAAATGCCTTAACGCCAACAAAGTAAACGCGAATTTTGTTGGATTCAACACATCCAATCGGCCAGCAACGGTGCTAGAAATAATTCACCGTGATCCCGCCGTCAACCACCAGGCTCGCCCCATTGATCCAGGATGCCTCGTCGCTTGCCAGGAACAGCGCCGCATATGCCACGTCCGGCGGCTGGCCGAAGCGCCCCATCGGAATCCGGTTCAGGCGCAGCATCTTCGCCTCTTCGGTCGCAAAGAGCGTTTCCATCAGCGGCGTGATGATCGGCCCAGGGCAGATCGCGTTCGAGCGCACTCCCTTCGGGCCGAACTGCACCGCCAGCGATTGTGTCAGCGCGATCACCGCGCCTTTGCTTGCCGTGTAGGCATCCTGGGGCACGGAACAGCCGACCAGCGCGACAAACGACGCGACGTTGACCACCGCCCCGCCCCCTGCCGCGATGATCTCAGGAATCCCGTACTTGCAGCAGAGCGCGACCCCCTGGGTGTTGACCTCCAGGACGCGCCGCCACAGGTCGGGGTCCATCGTCAGCACGGACACGTCGTCGTCCGGCATGATGCCCGCGTTGTTGTACAACGTATCGAGCTTGCCAAAGGTCTCAACGCCGGCCTTGATCGTCTTTTCTACGTCCTGCTCGTTGGATACGTCGCCAGGGACGGCGATCGCTTCGCCGCCTGCCTGCGTGACATCGTGGGCCGTCTGTTCCACCGCTTCCGCGGCGACATCGTTCAGCACCAGCCGTGCGCCTTCCCTGGCAAACAGCAGCGCCGCTTCGCGTCCCAGGCCGCTGCCCGCCCCGGTGATCAAGGCCACCTTGTTCTCAAGTCTCATGACTCAATCCCCTCCAAAAATAGAAAGATAAACGACGGCTGCGCCTGTTCGCAGGTCGCGCCGCTCCGCTCAGATACGCTCGAACAACCGCGCGCGCTCCCAGTCTGTAACCGCTTCCTCAAACTTTCGCTGCTCAGTCCGCGCGAAGTGCAGGTAGTGCTCCACGACCGCCGCGCCAAACGCCTCGCGGACGAACGCGCTGCGCTCGAACTCAGCGATCGCGTCCGGCAGCGTGGCCGGGATGCGCGGCAGATCGCCGGCCAGGTACGCGTTGCCATCGAACGCGGGCGGCGGTTCGATGCGCCGTTCGATCCCGTCGAGCGCGGCGGCGAGCAGGGCGGCAAATGCCAGGTACGGGTTCGCATCCGCGCCGGGGATGCGGCACTCCATGCGCAGCGAGTCGCCCGTACCGATGATGCGGAAGCCCGCCGTGCGGTTGTCATACGCCCACGCGACCGCCACCGGTGCGAACGAAGCCGACCGGAAGCGCTTGTAGGAATTGACCAGCGGCGCGAAAAACAGTGTCAACTCGCGCGCGTGTGCCAGCATGCCACCGATCGCCCAGCGAAACGTATCGGATGCCGCGACCGGCAGCCCGTCCCCCGGCGCGCCCTCGCCCGCGAAGACGTTGCGCGTGCCCGCTTCGTCCCACAGGCTGAAGTGCAGATGCATGCTACTGCCGGCGTGGGCCTCGTGCCACTTCGCCATAAACGTGATCGCGCGATCCTGCTCGTGGGCGATCTCTTTGGCAAGCTGCTTGAAGATCACCGTCCGGTCGGACATCGCCAGCAGGTCGCTGTAGCGGATGTTGATCTCTTCCTGCCCAGCACCCCATTCGCCCTTGCTGAACTCCACCGGGATGCCCGACTGGTTCAGGTGCGAGCGGATCGCGCCCAGCAAGCCCTCGATTTTGGTGCCCTGAAACAGGTGATAGTCTTCGATGTAACCGCCGAACGTCACCAGGTCGTGGTAGTGTTTTTTGCGGGCCGAAGCGTACGTTTCCGCGAAGACGAAAAACTCAAGTTCGGTCGCCCCCAGCGGCACGAACCCGGCAGCACGCGCGCGCTCGATCTGCTGCCGGAGCACGGAACGCGGCGCGACCGGGACCAGCTCGCCTGTACGGACGTCGCGCACGTCGCACAGCACCAGCGCGGATCTGTCCAGCCACGACGCGCGGCGCAATGTGTCCCAGTCGACCTGTCCCCAGGCATCGCGGTAACCCTGTTCCCAACCGGTGTAGCGGTAGCCGGGGACGGGGTCCATTTCCATATCACAGGCCAACAGATAGTCGCAGAAATGCAAGCCGTGGTCGGCGGATTGCAGGAAGTAGCGCGCGTCGTAGCGCTTGCCCAGCAGCCGCCCGTACATATCGGGGAAGCCAACCAGCACCGTCTCGATTGTGCCGTTATCCACCAGCAGCGTGAGCGCTGGCCGGTCAAGCATGCCGGGGACGTGTTCGCTCATGCCCGTAACCCCTCACTAGACGGTCGCGTGCTCTAGCTGGTCGGCGACCCACTCAAGCCCAAGTTCGGCGAGTTTGCCGCGCAGCGGCATACCGGTCGCCACGTCCCACCCGGCCATGCCGTAATAGGCATCTTTCGCGCGTTCGACCTCTTCAACCGTGACGAACAACCCGTCGCTTTTGCCGCCCTGAAGCGGTCGCGTCAGCTTTTTCGGGATCGTGTCCTGGTCGCGCCCGAACCCCTCGCGTGCGTTGAACGCACGCAGCATGTTAAGCCGCCGCTCGCCCAGTTTTTGTAGCTCGAACAACGTGACCGGCCAGCCGGTGACCGCCTGCACCAACGTGACCAATTGGCGCAGGCTGAACAACTGCCAGTCCGGGCCGTAAACAAACTGGCACAGGTCGAGCGTGTCCAGCATGCTGTAGGTGCACTGGGTGTAGAAGGCGTAGCGTACTTTTTCGGTGTTGAGCGCGGTCGCCGGTTGGGGGTCGACCAGCCCCAGTTCGGCGATGCGCGGGTTGTATTCGGTGTAGCTGCCGTCGTGCTCGCTGGACATGTGATCCGCGCCGAAGGGGTTGACGGCGTAGATCAACGCGAGGCTGCGCTTGACCTGCGGCATGTGGGCGGGCATCTCGGAGCCTTTAACCGTGAGCAGCAAGTCCTCGGCTGCCGGGCCGAATTGCTGCGCCGCGCGGGCGGACCCTTCCGCCAGCAGATCGCCAAAACCGTCGCGCTTGGCGATCATCTCGGTGAGCTGCGTCATCGCTTCCGCGTTGCCGAAGGTGAGTTCAAGCCCGCCGGTATCCTCAGCGGTGATGAGGCCCTGTTCGTAGCAGTCCATCGCCCAGGCGATCGTCGCGCCGCATGAGATCGTATCCATGCCGTACTGGTTGCAGAGTTGGTTGGCATAGGCTACGGCTTCCAGGTCATCGATGCCGCAGTACGACCCGAAGGTGCTGATCGTCTCGTATTCCGGGCCGCCGTAGACCGGGTCAAGCGGGTAGGGGCCTGATTCCTTTTCCACCACGCGCTTGCAGCGCACCGTGCAGGCGTAACAGGTATCGTTGCCTTTCAGGATCGTGTCGCGCATGGTCTGGCCGGAAATGCCATCGTAGCCGTCGAACACGCCGCTGGCATAATTGTAAGCGGGCAGCCCGCCCCGGCTCTGCTGGGTGCGCACAAGCTGCGACGTGCCTAGCAGCGTCATGCTGCCCATTTCGTCTTCGGTGTGTTCCGCGCCCCACTTCATCAACGTTTTGAAGGTGTCGCGGTCGAAGATATCGGGACGCTGCCTGCCGCGCACGACGACCGCTTTCAAGTTCTTGCTGCCCATGACCGCGCCCATGCCGGTACGCCCGTTGGCCCGGTTGGACATGTTCATGATTGCGGCGAAACGCACCAGGTTCTCGCCCGCCGGGCCGATCTGCAGCACTTCGGCGCGATCCTCACCGACCTCGTCCTGGATCGCGGTCTGCACCTCGTGCGTGGTGCGCCCCCAAAGCTGTGAAGCGTCGCGTAGCTCGGCTTCCCCGTCGTGAATCCACAGGTAGACCGGCTTCTCGGCGCGCCCCCAGATGACGACCCCGTCAAACCCAGCGAACTTCAACTCGGCAGGCCAGAACCCGCCGCACTGCGAGTCGCCGACCATGTTCGTCAGCGGCGAGCGCGCGACCGCGGTCATGCGACTCTGCCCGGCGATCGGCACGCCGGTGAGCACGCTGAGCATTAATGAGAGCGTGTTTTCCGGCGCGAGGGGGTCGGTTCCGGGCGGCGTGTTCTTGAGCAGGTAGTACAGCCCCATCGCGCTGCCGCCCATGTAGGTCCTGTAAAATAACTCGTCCGGCTCCTCGACCGTGAGGCTGCCGGTGGTCAAATTGACGTGCAAGATCCGGCCATGATACCCGTAAGGCATTGTATGCTCACCTTCCTCGCAATGTACAAATTCGTGTGCTGGCTGTGCGTGCTGCGTGACCTGTTCAGCCTGTTCGATTTTCGCAGAAATGCGTATACTGGTGCTGTATAGCACACATCTTTTGGTGAAATATGTTTAAATGCAAACATCAGTGCGTTGAACGCCGACTCTGAATGCCACAAGGAAACAGCTAGCCATGCATAAAGACCTCACACTGAAAATCGCCATTCTAAACGGTTATCCCAAAACCAGCCGCGATCGTTTTGACGCGTCCGACGTGGGCCATCCGCATGATATGTACGCCGATTTCCTGCGCCGCTACGTCCCGCAAGCGTCCATCGACGTGCTGTTCGTCGCGGACCTGAACCAGAACCTGCCAACCGGCACGGCCCTCACGTCCTACGACGCCGCGATCTGGACCGGCTCCGACCTCACGATGTACCACACCGATGATACTCGCGTGACGCGCCAAGTTGAGCTGGCACGCGCGCTTTTCGAGGCCGGGGTCCCCTGCTATGGAAGCTGCTGGGGCGTCCAGATGGCGGCCTACGCTGCGGGCGGCGAGGTCCGCAAGAATCCGCGCGGGCGAGAGTGGGGCATCGCGCGCCGCATCCGGCGCACGGACGCCGGAAAGTCTCATCCGCTGCTGCGCGGCAAACCCGATGTTTACGACGGCTTCATCATGCATTTGGACGAAGTCGTCTCGCTGCCCGCTGGCGCGACACTGCTGGCCGTCAACGATCACACGCACGTGCAGGCGCTCGAAGTGCGTCACAAGAACGGCACGTTCTGGGCCACGCAGTATCACCCCGAGTATAACTTTTTTGAAATGGCGCGCTTGATCCGGGCGCGTGCTGAACCGTTGATCAAAGAGGGCTTCTTTGACACGCCCGAAGCGGTGCAGGCTTACGCGGATGACATGTTCGCGTTGGCCCGCCGGCCCGATGATCCGGCCTTGCGCGCGCGTTTTGACGTTGGACCTGATATTATTGATCCTGAGTTTCGCGAAGCGGAGCTGCGCAACTGGATCGATTACCTGGTGCTGCCATCGCTCAAGCGGTGACCGCGCCTGAGGCCCGGCTCACCGATCGCGCTGCCAGCAGCTTGCCGATTGTGTATGTTTAAACACATTTCAACAAAAAATGCAAGCGCTTCGTGTTGGCATTATAACACGATTTTGGGAATAGGAAATTGCTCGATGAACGCGCATGAACGGCAACGTATTATCTTACAGACGATCGCTGAGAAGGGGGCCGTCACCGTAGCCGAATTGTGCGAGCGCTTTGGGGTATCCGACATGACGATCCGGCGCGACCTGACGACGCTCGAGCAGGCGAGCCTGCTACGGCGGATTCACGGCGGCGCGGTCAGCGCGCGCGGGCGCAGTTACGAACCCCCGGTGCTGACCCGGATTCAAGAAGCCCAGCCGGCCAAGCAGGCGATCGGTCGCTACGCGGCCTCGCTGGTGCACGAGGGCGACAGCCTGGCGATTGACATCGGCACCACGACCCTGGAGCTGGCACGCAACCTGACGCACATGTCTGATATCACGGTCCTGACC
Source organism: uncultured Anaerolineaceae bacterium (assembly GCA_964425755.1). GTDB lineage: Bacteria > Chloroflexota > Anaerolineae > Aggregatilineales > Aggregatilineaceae > CAYRNY01. Next base: position 57,030 of record CAYRNY010000004.1, on the reverse strand, counting down.
AACAGCCTGCCAATCGCCAATATCCTGACCGACCAGCCGGACATCCGGCTGATGTTGTGCGGCGGCATCGTGCGCCCGGGCGAACATTCGCTGATCGGCCCGGTGGCCGAATACACGTTCAGCCGCTTTTATGTGGACAAAGCCTTCATCGGCATCGGCGGGGTAGACCTGGAGGCCGGGCTGACCGAATACAACCTCGAAGACGCCGAAGTCAAACGCCACATGATCCGCAACAGCCAGCGCTGCATCTTGCTGACCGACAGCCGCAAGTTCGGGCACAAAACCTTTGCCAGCGTCGCCGCGCTGGACGAAGTCGACGACATTGTGACCGACGACAAACTAAACGCAGATTGCCATGACCGGCTGCTGAAAATGGGGATCAACGTGCACGTCGTAACCGTCGAACAAAAGGATATGGCGTAATTTCATGCGTACGAAAGTCATCCTGGTAGTCCTCGACGGTTGCCGGCCAGACGCGCTCGAACAGGCGCACACACCGGCCATTGATGCGTTATGGCGCGCCGGGGCGTATACCTGGTCTGCGCAGTCGGTCGTGCCAAGCTGGTCGCTGCCAGCACATCTTTCCATGTTCCGGGGCGTGCCGCCGCAAACACACGGCGTGACCGAAAACTGTTTTCAGGCGTCCGCCGCCGCGTTTCCCAGCATCATGGATGTGGCCCACCAGGCAGGGCTGCAGACCGCGATGTTCTATAGCTGGGAACACCTGCGCGACCTGTCGGCGCACGGCAGCCTGGACGTGAGCTACTATCACAGCGCGCACACCACGCCCGATATCGACCGCACGATCGCCGAGCAAGCCAGCACGCACCTGATGGCGGAGCAGCCCGACCTGACATTGGTTTACCTGTGCGAGACGGACCTGGTGGGGCATGAGCACGGCTGGATGTCGCCGCCCTACCTTGCCGCCGTGGAGCGCATGGACCGGGTGTTGGGCGGCTTGACTGGCGCGCTGGCCGGGGCCGGGCTGCAAAACGGGTTCACGTGGCTGGTCCTGGCCGATCACGGCGGGCACGATCGCACGCATGGCACGGACGCGGCGGAAGATATCACCATCCCCTGGATCGTCAGCGGGCATCGCGCCCGGTGCGGCCACGCGATTCAGGTCCCCGTCCGCATCATCGACACCGCGGCGACTGTTGCGCATTTACTGGGCCTCGCCTGTCCTGAGGAATGGGAAGGTCGCCCGATCCGGGATGCGCTCGATGAATAGCGCGGCGTTGGCCGAGTGGCGGCAGCGGCGCGCGCCGCATCATGTCCTGTGGATCGTGGGGCTGGGCGTCGCGATCGCGCTGCTGGGCGACTTGACGCTGTACGTGGTCCTGCCGACGCATACCGAACAGGCCGGGATCGCGCTGGCACACGTGGGCCTGATGCTATCGGCCAATCGCTTGATCCGCATCGTGATGAACGGGCCGGTCGGGATGCTCATCGAGCGCATACCACGCCGCCGGATCGCGGTGCCGGCGTTGTTTGCGGGCGCGTTGTCGTCCGTGCTTTATACTGTGCCCGGCTTCTGGCCGCTGTTGATCGGGCGCTTGTTGTGGGGCCTGTCATGGTCCGGCATCTGGCTGACCGCGAGCACGATCGCGCTGGACATCTCGATCGATCGCAACCGGGGCCGCTTCGTCGGTCGCCTGCAGATGTGGTTCTTCATCGGCGCGGGCATGAGCGCGTTTCTCGGCGGCGCGCTGACCGATTGGCTGGGGTACCGTAACGCGTTTACCGTGTGCGCGCTGCTGACGTTTCTGGGCGCGGTGATGTGGTGGCTGTTGTTGCCCGAAACGCGCCCGGAAACGGCGTCGCACAGCGTGCCGTCACCGCGCGCAGCGTCGCAGTCGCAAACCGCCCCGGCCCGGGCACCGATCCCGGCCCTGCCGCTGCTGACCGCGATCGCGCTGCTGGGCGTCAACTGGCTGATCTTCCTGGGCACGCTGGGGGCCACGCTGCCCCTGCTGTTGGAAGAACGGGTCGGCAAGACGGTGATGCTGATCGGTCTTGTGGTCCCCCTCTCGACGTTCACCGGCGCGCTCACCGCAGGCAACCAGTTTGTGAGCCTGCTGACGGCGCCGCTGGCGGGCTGGCTGTCGGATGCCAGCCAGCGGCGATGGGGCCTGGTGCTGGTCGCGCTGGTGTTGGGCATCCTGGCGACGGGGTTGATCACGTTCGGGACGGGGATCGTGCTGGTCACCGCGACCATGATCAGCGCGGTAGCGACGAGTGTGCTGCAGACCCAGGTCATGACGCTGGTCGGAGACTATACACGCCCGCACCAGCGCGGGCGCGTGCTGGGCCTGCTGAACACCGTGGGCGACTTGGGCAGCGCGGGCGGCCCGTTGATCGCCTATGCGCTGCTGGCGACGATCACGCTGGCAGGCATCTTTGGGATGGCGACCGTAGTGCTGGCACTGGCCCTCTGTTGGACGTTCTGGGTTGCGCGCAAGGAAGCACGCCGCGCGGGGCCAGCTTATGCCGCCGCTGCGTCGGAAAAGGTAGCCGGTTAACGCACCGTCCGGCGCTGTATCGACGAACGGATTATGAGCCTGTAACTCAGAAGGATAAAACAAAGCGACAATGGCAAAAGTACGTACATCCCCTGTTAAACCACGTGAGCAGCGCCCCGCCTGGGACACGTTGAGTCCGATGCCGCGATCGCGGGTATCGGCGGGCAGACCGTTGATCGTCGGTCACCGGGGTGCAAAGGGATTGGCCCCGGAAAACACGCTGGCGGCGTTCAAGGTGGCCGCCGAACTGGGGATCGACGGCGTGGAATTTGACGTTCAGCGCACGCGCGACGGGCACCTGATCGTGTTTCACGACGAGGACACCGCGCGTGTGACGGGGCACCAGGCGTTTATCGAAGACCTGACGCTGGAGGCGATCGCCGCGCTGGACGCGGGGCACGCCTTCGCCCCGAAGTATCACGGTGAGCGCATCCCCACGCTGCACGAGGCTTTCGCTTTCCTGCGCGAAACCGAGTTGTTGCTGTTCATTGAGCTCAAAGAACCCTGGCGTTTTCCGGGAATCGAAGCGGAGCTGGTGGCCGCGATCCATGCGTTCGGCCTGACCGACCGGGTCCAGGTCCGGTCGTTTTACCACGACGCGCTGTACGAAATCTACCGCGCGGACCCCGCGATCGCCCTGTCCGGCCTGTGGCTGGACCGCCTGCCTGCAGAAGACGAGATCACGTTCAAGACGATCAACGCGTACCACAAACTGTACACGGCGGAAGTTATCGCGCGGATCCACCAGCGCGGCCAGCAGGCGACCGCGTGGGTGGTCAATGACCTGGACACGGCGCGGAACCTGATCGCGGCAGGCATCGACGGCCTGACCTCGGATTATCCCGACCGGCTGCTCGCGTTGGTGGATGCCGGCTAGCATCCGTCGCCCGGCCTGCAGCAATGCCAGCGACAACAAAAAAATGCCGGCCTGCGGGCGGGCATTTTCGATTCGGGGTGCGCCTGGGCGGGCTAGAAGAACTTCACGACGATATCGTCAATCGTATCGGCAGCATCGCCGATCCGCCCCCCGGCGTGGAACAGGTGGCGGTAGATCTCGCGCAGTTTGAGCATCGTGATCACGTTGCTCAGGTCCTTCGGCTTGCGGAACAGGTCCGCGAGCGCTGTCGCATAGAGTCTCTCGATGTCACCCTTTACGCCGCGCGCGCGAATCGCGTGGGTGCTGGAAACGCCGGGATGCCGTTCCAGGCGTTGAATCGCCAGCTTGATCTCTTCTGCGCCCTGGTTCAGTTGCTTCGCCATTTCCTGCAGATGATCGTTCGGTTCGACTTCCAGGATATCCATCTCGTTGATCGTGAACCAGGTATCGTCCAGGATGTCATCGATCGCGCGCGACAAGGCATAGATATCCTCGCGGTCGATCGGCGTGACAAACGTACGGTTCAACTCGTCGATCAGGATGCGCCGCACCTCGTCCGCGTCTTTCTCAAGCTGCCGGACACGCTGGGCGTTTTTCTTGTTGGGCTTGCGCATGTAATCCATCAGCGCCTCGGTACCTTCGCCGCCCAACTCGCACTGCTGGATCAGGTATTCAATGAAGCGATCCGGCTTGCGTGCAAACCGGTCGCCGATGCGTTCAGGTATGTTTTTCACCGTGCGGAGAATGCTATCGATCATTACTATCATCGCCCCTATACGTTTCGCGGACCGCGCTGGCGCAGCCATGTGCACTCTCTGGCAAATCGAGAGTAGCAAGTCCGAGCACATTGGAAAAGATTTTTTAACCAAGTAAAATCATTTTAACAATTTTTCTGTGTGTTTACCATAGTGATTTAAACACAGTAGGGTGCGCGACCGGGGAACGGCGGTCAGGTATTCGAGCCTCTTAGCCGAAAAAATGCTGCCAGCAAACGCGCGAGGCTGCCGCAATGCAGAAACTCCAGCGCGGCGGCTGGAGTCTGCGAGTGTTGCCGGGCGGGAAGTGTGACGGCGCTAGGCCGCCACTGCGTGGGCGAGATGCTCCAGCACGCGCCCGGTGAAAGCGTCCGTGCCGAGCGGCTCCTCATCCGGGCCGGCGATATCCGCAGTGCGCGCACCGGATGCCAGCGCCGCCTCAACCGCCGCCTCGACCGCCCGCGCTTCGGCGTCCAGACCCAGGCTGTGCCGCAGCAGCATCGCCGCGCTGAGGATCGTGCCGGTCGGATTGGCGAGTCTTTGCCCGGCGATGTCGGGCGCGGAGCCGTGAATCGGCTCGTAGACGCCAAACGCCCCCGCATTGAGCGAAGCCGAGGGCAACATCCCCAGCGATCCGGCCAGGACCGAAGCTTCGTCGCTGAGGATATCGCCGAACATGTTCCCCGCCAGCACGACATCGAAGCGCGCCGGGTTACGCAACAGGTGCATCGCGCAGGCGTCAACCAGCACATGCTCAAGCTCGACATCGGGGTAATCCTGCGCCACCGCTTCGACGGTGCGCCGCCACAGCCGCATCGCGGCGAGCACGTTGGCCTTGTCCACCGAGGCGACTTTGCCGCGCCGCTTGCGTGCGGCTTCAAACGCCACCCGCGCCACCCGCGCGACCTGCTCGGTGGTGTAAAGCAATGTGTCATGCGCCCGGTCGCCGTCGCCCTGCTCGGAACGCGGGCCGAAATAGATGCCGCTGGTCAGCTCGCGCACAAACAGGATATCGACGCCTTCCAGCAGGTCGGCCCGCAGCGGGGCATGCTGTGCCAGCGCGGGGTACGCTTTGACCGGGCGCAGGTTGGCGAACAGGTCGAAGTGCTGGCGCAGCGCGAGCAGGCCCTGTTCAGGGCGCACGCCGGCGGTGGGATCGGACCACTGCGGCCCGCCCACCGCGCCAAGCAGCACGGCATCCGCGCCCGCGCACGCGGCAAGCGTGGCGTCCGGCAGCGGCGATCCGGTTGTGTCGATCGCGGTGCCGCCGATCGGGGCCGCTTCAAACGAAAACGCGTGGCTGTAGCGTTCCGCGACCGCTTCCAGCACCTGGACGGCAGCGCCTACGACTTCCGGGCCGATGCCATCGCCGGGCAGTGTCACGATTTTTGCTTGCATTCAGCTCGTCCTTAGTTTGTGTAGTTCACAGTGTCCAGTTATCAGTTACCAGCTATCCGTGCCGCGTTGCGTGGGCCTGCCGGGTGCGGCCCTCAGACTCCGGCGGGTTGAGCCGCGACGACGTGCGTCAGGCCGTATTCGACGCTGTCGGCCAGCGCCTGCCAGCTCGCCTGGATGATGTTCGTGCTCGCGCCGACGGTGCTCCAGCGATGGTGTCCATTCTGCGTGTCGATTAGCACGCGCGTGGTGGCTGCCGTGCCGTTAGCCCCGTCGAGGATGCGCACCTTGTAATCCGCGAGCTGAAACGCCGCCAGTTGGGGATAGACCGGGGTCAGTGCCTTGCGCAGCGCGCGGTCCAGCGCGTCAACCGGGCCGTTACCTTCCGCGACGGTGTGCAGCTCCTCGCCTTCGACGCGCAGCTTGACCGTCGCCTCGGCGAACGTGCCGCGCCCCTGCCGGTGCTCCACCACGACCATGAAATCAACCAGCTCAAACGGCGGGGTGTAGTCTTTGCGATAGCGCTGCATCAGCATGGCGACGGATGCTTCCGCGCCCTCGAACACAAAGCCCTGGTTTTCCAGCTCCTTGATCCGTGCGACCACGTCCCGCGCGCCCTCGGCGGAGAGATCGATGCCGTACTCCTCGGCCTTGCTGAGCATGTTCCCACGGCCTGACAGGTCGGAGACCAGCACGCGCATTTCGTTGCCGACCAGCGCCGGGTCGATGTGCTGGTAGCTGTCGATGTTGCGCCGGATCGCGGCCACGTGCATGCCGCCTTTGTGCGCGAACGCGCTCTTGCCGACATAAGCCGCGCTGTTGTCCGGCGCCATGTTCGCGATCTCCGACACGGTACGCGCGACGTGCGTCAGACGCGCGAGCTTGCCTTCCGGCAGGCACGTCTTGCCCATTTTCAGCTCAAGATCAGGGATCACCGAGCACAGGTTCGCGTTGCCACAACGCTCGCCGTAGCCGTTCATCGTGCCCTGGACGTGGACCGCGCCTTCCTGCACGGCGGCGAGCGTGTTCGCCACAGCCAGTTCGCTGTCATTGTGCGTGTGGATGCCCAGCGTCGCGCCGGGGAACGTCCCCGTGACGGTGCGCGTCATCTCCGCGACTTCCCAGGGCATCGAGCCGCCGTTCGTATCACACAACACCAGCAAGTCAGCGCCGCCGTCGAGCGCCGCTCGCAGCGTCTGGAGCGCGTAATCCGCATCCAGCTTGTAGCCGTCAAAAAAGTGTTCCGCGTCGTAGATCACCTCGCGCCCGTGCGCCTTGAGATAGGCGAGGCTCTCGCGGATCAGGCGCAGATTCTCTTCCGGCGTGGTGCGGATCACCTCGCGCACGTGCAGCAGCGAGGTCTTCCCCACCACCGTGACCACGCTGGTTTCGGCGTCCAGCAGCGCGCGGATGTTGGCGTCGTCGTCCGGCTGGCTGCCGACGCGGCAGGTCATGCCAAACGCGGCGACCTTCGCGTGTTTGAGCGGCATGTCGCGCACGCGCTCGAAGTATGTCGCGTCTTTGGGGTTGGAACCGGGCCAGCCGCCTTCAATATAAGCGACCCCCAGGTCGTCAAGCAATTGGGTGACCTTAAGCTTATCGTCGACCGAGAGCGAGACGTTCTCGCCCTGCGTGCCATCGCGGAGTGTGGTGTCATAAACGTGTACGGTGGTCATCTGTCTCTCGCTTCCTTGCTTCAAATCCTGGTTGTGATCCGGACGGATACGTCGGTTATCGCCGTGATAGGGCAGATGATCTCGCCACTGGCACACCACCGGACGGCGCGCACCTGCCCCCGTGCGGAGCAGGCACGCTGCCGGCTCCGCTAGTTCTTAATCGAAATGCCGATCACGTCGCGGGCGTATGGCACGAGGCCCCCGGCGTTGATGATCTCCAGCACGAACGGCGGGTACGGGCTGGCCTGGTAGGTCTTGCCGGTGCGCTGGTTGGTGATCGTCCCGGTGGTCAGGTCCACGCTCAGCCGGTCGCCCTTTTGCGCGTCGCGGGCTGCCTCAGGGCTTTCGAGGATCGGCAGGCCGATGTTGATCGCGTTGCGGAAGAAGATTCGCGCGAACGACTCCGCGACGATGCACGAGACGCCCGCACCCTTGATGCTGATCGGCGCGTGCTCGCGGCTGGAGCCGCAGCCGAAGTTGCTGCCGCCGACGATGATGTCGCCCGGCTGCACGTCGCGGGCGAAGCTGGCGTCGATATCTTCCATGCAGTGCTGCGCTAGCGTCTTGGGATCGGTGGTGACGAGGTAGCGCGCAGGGATGATCACGTCGGTGTCGATGTTGTCGCCGTACTTCCAGACGGTGCCTTCGAATTTCATCGTGTCGTCTCCTGCGTCTACAGTTCGTCAGGGTGCGCCAGGCGGCCCATGATCGCGCTCGCGGCTGCGATCGCGGGGTTCGCCAGGAACACGCGCGCGTCACGGTGGCCCATGCGGCCCCGGAAATTACGGTTGCTCGTGCTCACGCAGACTTCATCCGCCGCCAGCACGCCCATATGCCCGCCCAGGCACGGCCCGCACGTGCTCACGCTGACGGCAGCCCCGGCCAGCGTGAACAGTTCGGTCCATCCCTGGCGCAGCGCCTCCAGGTACACCGCCTGCGAGCCGGGGATGATCATCACGCGCACGTCCGGGTGGAACTCGCGCCCGGACTGCTGCAGGATATCGGCAACGATGGCGAGGTCTTCAAAGCGCCCGTTGGTGCAGCTCCCGATGAAGACCTGGTCCACCTTCTCCGGCTTGATCTGGCTGATCGGGTGCACGTTGTCCGGCGAGTAAGGGCACGCGACCTGCGGTTCCATGTCTGAGAGGTCATACTCGTGCACCGAGTAGTAGGTCGCGTCCTCGTCGGCGTAGAACGGCGTGTATGGCCGCGTGGCGCGCGGCGCGACGTAGTCCTCGGTCACGTCGTCGAAGGGCATGAAGCCGCACTTGCCGCCCGCCTCGATCACCATGTTGGTCATCGTCAGCCGCTCGGCCATCGGCAGGTCCGCGATCGCGGGACCGGTGAACTCCATCGCGCGGTAGAGCGCGCCGTCAACGCTGATATCACCAATGGTGTGCAGGATCATGTCCTTGCCGTAGACCCAACGCTGGCGCTGGCCGTGATAGACGAACTTCATCGTCTCCGGCACTTTCAGCCACGTGGTGCCGGTCGCCATCGCGAACGCGATATCGGTCGACCCCATGCCGGTCGCGAACGCGCCCACCGCGCCGTAAGTGCAGGTGTGGCTGTCGCCGCCGACGACCAGGTCGCCGGGCAGCACGAGTCCGCGCTCCGGCAAAACGACGTGTTCGATCCCGGCGCGCCCCACCTGGAACTTATGCGTGAGCGCCTGGGCGTCGGCGAAGGTCGTCAGCGTGCGCGTCTGTTCGGCGCTCTTGATGTCCTTGTTCGGCGCGAAGTGGCTGGGGACCAGCATGATGTTCTCCTGGTTGTAGACCGCGCCGGCCCCCATCGCGTTGAATGATTCGATCGCTATCGGTGCCGTGATGTCATTCGCCATCACGACATCGGTTTTTACCGTTACCAGATCGCCTGCCGAGACGGTGTCGTGATCGTCCGTGTGCGCAGCGATGATTTTCTCGGCTAATGTTTTTCCCATGTGGTTCTCTCTCGTGTTGTGCGGACGGTAGCTTTACGAACGTTTGTGTTTCGGCTGCGGTCCCGTTGGTTTTGCGACATCTTGCAGCGCTGCGCCGTCCCAGTTCAACGCCCAACTGCGCGGTTCAGGGAAGGCTTCGAACAGCGGTTCGGGGACCGGATTGCCCGGACGCGGGCTGGTGTTCGGGATTGCTTTCGTAGCCATTGTGTGCACTCCTCAAATGATGCTGTCACGCGTACGGTTGATAAGTTGTCGGCGCGTGTCACGCTTCGGCGGCGGCAGCGACACGAACCGTCGCGGCGTCACCTTCCGGCGCGTGGTCGGCGTAACCGGTATAAGCCAGCAGCTTGTTGAGCGCGGCGATATAGGCTTTGGCGCTGGCGACGATGATATCTGTATCCGCGCCGTGCCCGCCGAAGGAACGCTTGCCGTTTTCGTCGCGCCGGATGCGCACCGTCACCTCGCCCAGGGCGTCGATGCCCTCGGTGATCGCCGCGACGCGGTACTCGACCAGCGTGTTCGGGACCGCGATGATCTGGTCGATGGCGCGATACGTCGCGTCGACCGGGCCGGTCCCGATGCCGGCGGCGATCTGTACCGTGCCGTCCGGCGCGCGCAGCTTGATCGTCGCCGTGGGCATGCCCGGCTGCCCGCAAGCCACCTGGATGCCTTCCAGCACGAAAAGCTCTTCCGGGCCGTAGAACTCGTCGGCGATCAGCGCTTCGATGTCCGCGTCGGTGACGGTCTTCTTCTTGTCGGCCAGTTCCTTGAAGCGCTGGAACGCCTGGTTCACTTCCTCGTCGTTCAGCTCGTAACCCAGGTCGCGCAGGCGCACGCGGAAGGCATGCCGCCCGCTGTGCTTGCCCAGCACGAGATTGCTCTGGCTCAGCCCGACGGTTTCCGGCGTCATGATCTCGTAGGTCGCCTGGTGCTTCAGGATGCCGTCCTGGTGGATGCCCGCCTCGTGGCTGAAGGCGTTCGCCCCCACGATCGCCTTGTTCGGCTGCACCAGCATCCCGGTGTAGTTGCTGACCATGCGGCTGGTCCGCGTGAGCTGGGTCGAGTCGATGCGCGTGTCCAGCCCGCCGTAGCCCTGCGAGCGCGTGCGCAGCGCCATGACGACCTCTTCCAGCGACGTGTTACCCGCGCGCTCACCGATCCCGTTGATCGTGACCTCGGCCTGCCGCGCCCCGGCCTGCAACCCGGCGAGCGTGTTGGCCGTCGCCATGCCCAGATCGTCATGGCAGTGCACCGACCAGATCACGCGGTCGCCGCCCGCCGTCTCGCGGATCAGCTTCTGCATCAGTTCGAAGTATTCCTGCGGCATGATGTAGCCGACCGTGTCAGGGATGTTCAGCGTCGTCGCGCCGGCTTCGACCGCTACGCTCAGCACCTCGACCAGGAAATCAGGATCGGAGCGGCAGGCGTCTTCCGGCGAGAACTCGACATCGTCGCAGTACGCGCGGGCGTAGGCGACCATCTCGCGCGTGCGGGCGAGCACCTGTTCGTGCGTCATGCGCAGCTTGTGCTGCATGTGAATGTCCGACGTGGCGATGAAGGTATGGATGCGCGGTTTGGCCGCCGGGCTGACGGCGGTCCAGGCCTGGTCGATGTCGCTTTTGGTCGTGCGCGCCAGCCCGCAGATGATCGGCCCGTCGGCGGTGCCGACCTCGCGCGCGATGCGCCGCACGGCTTCCAGGTCATCCGGCGAAGCGGCGGGGAAACCGGCCTCGATCACATCGACGTTCAGCCGCGCCAACTGCCGCGCAATGTCGATCTTTTCCGCGCTGGTCAGGCTGGCCCCCGGCGACTGCTCGCCGTCGCGCAGAGTGGTGTCAAAAATCCGAACGTGGTTGGTGTTGGGTACGACCCCAGGGTCTTCCATTGTATGCTTATCCTTTGCCATTTCCATTTACAGAACCGGGTGCGTGCGAATTCGGGTTTGTTAAGGTCAACCAAGCTATCCTCACCAAGGCCGCTAAGCCCCGCATCGGACATGTACACCACCCCCTTTCTTAACACGCTCACCCATCGTCACGGCACCTTACGCCTCGGGGACCTGTTTGGCGTCCAGGAACGGCATCATCTCGCGCAGTTCCGCGCCGACCTGCTCGATCAGCAGGCCGCGTTCCTTGTCGCGCGCCGCGTTGAACCAGTCGCGCCCGGACTTGTTCTCCGCGATCCACTTGCGCGCGTACTCGCCGTTGCGAATCTCCTCAAGCATCTGTTTCATCTCGCCCTGCGTCTCTTCGGTGATCAGGCGCGTGCTGCCGGTATAGCCGCCGTGCTCGGCGGTATCCGAGACGGAATACCACATGTAGCTCATGCCGCCCTGGTACATCAGGTCCACGATCAGCTTAAGCTCGTGCAGCACCTCGAAGTACGCGATCTCCGGCTGGTAACCGGCCTTGACCAGCGTCTCGAACCCGGCCTTGACCAGCGCGGTCACGCCGCCGCACAGCACCACCTGCTCGCCGAACAGGTCGGTTTCGGTCTCCTCGGCGAACGTGGTTTCGATCACGCCGGCGCGGGTGCAGCCGAGCGCGCGGGCATAGGCCAGCGCCTGCTCTTTGGCGTGCCCGCTGGCATCCTGCGCCACCGCGACCAGCCCCGGCGTGCCCGCCCCCTCGACGTACAGCTCGCGCACGCGGTGCCCCGGCGCTTTCGGCGCGACCATGCTCACATCGACAAAATCCGGCGGCTTGATCTGCTCGAAGCGGATGTTGAACCCGTGCGCGAACATCAGCGTGTCGCCCGGTTTCAGGTTGGGGGCGATGCTCTGCGTGTAGACGCCCGGCTGCACCGTGTCCGGCAGCAGGATCATCACAACATCGGCAGCGGCGGTGGCGTCGGCGACCGTCTTCACGGTCAGCCCGTCTGCTTCAGCTTTGGGCCAGGACTTGCTGCCCTCGTACAGCCCGACGATCACGTCGACGCCGCTGTCGCGCAGGTTCAGCGCGTGCGCGTGCCCCTGGCTGCCGTAGCCGATCACGGCGACGGTCTTGTTTTCGAGGTAGCTCAGATCAGCATCATTGTCGTAGTACAGCTTTGCCACAGTAGTCTCCTTTAGGGCTTCGCAGGTCATATGGCGTTTGTTTCAGCAATGGAACAACCCGCCATGTGTCACAAAGTAATCAGTCGCCAGTTGCCCGTTGCGCGCTGAATGCAGACCGTCACGGGCGCAACTGCGCACTGGCAACCGTCAACACCTCTCAAATCACGCTCGACCGGTAGCCGTTGCCGTTCGCGCTGACACGGGGTTCGTAGCCGTTGGGCGACAGCACGTGCTCGCCGCGCGTCATCGTGACCACGCCGGTACGCACCATCTCCAGGATGCCGACCGGGCGCAACAGCTCGACCATGCTGCTGATCTTGTCTTCGTCGCCGGTGACCTCGACGATCACCGCCTCGGGCGTCGCGTCCACGATCCGCGCGCGGAAGATCTCGCACAGTTGGACCACCTCGCCCCGCGAATTGCTGTCGACGCGCACTTTGATCAGCGCGAGATCGCGGCTGACGTCGGGAACCTGGGTCACGTTCTGGACCTCGATCACGTTCACCAGTTTGTAAAGCTGGTTCTGCACCTTGTCGGCGTCCGCGTCGACAACGATGGTCATGCGCGAGATCGCGGGGTTCTCCGTGCGCCCTACGGTCAGGCTGTCGATGTTGAAGTTGCGCCGCCGGAACAGGCTGGCGACCCGGTTCAACACCCCCGGTTTGTTTTCCACCAGCGCCACAAGTGTCTGTTTCATCGGTTTTGCTCGCTCCTCAATCCAGGTCATGGTTGCTAAATCGCGTCTTCGGACGGCATGGGACGGCGGATCATGGCGTGCAGGTCCGCGCCGGACGGCACCATCGGGTACACCAGGTCGTGCGTCTCGACCACGAAGTCGATCAACGCGGGCCGGTCGGTGATGCTGTTCGCCCATTCGATGGCGGCGACCACGTCCGCGCGCTGCGTCACGCGCCGGGCGGGGATATCGTAGGCTTCCGCCAGTTTGACGAAGTCCGGGTTGTGCATCGGCGTGGCGTTGTAGCGTTCCTCGTAGAAGAACTGCTGCCACTGCCGCACCATGCCCAGGAAGCCGTTGTTGATGATCGCGATGTTGACCGGCACACGCTCCTGCATCGCCGTACCGAGTTCGGCCATCGTCATCTGGAAGCCGCCGTCACCGACGATCGCCCATACGTTCGTGCCGCCGGTCCCCAGTGCCGCGCCAAGCGCCGCCGGGAACCCGAAGCCCATCGTGCCCAGGCCGCCCGAGGTGATCAGCGTGTGCGGGCGTTCGTGCGGGTAATACTGCGCTTCCCACATCTGGTGCTGGCCCACGTCGGTCACGACGACCGCATCCCCCTGCGTGGCCTTCCACATATCGTGGATCACGTGCGCGGCCAGCAGGCGGTCGTTGACGTCGCGGTTGACGATATCGCGCTCGTCGGCGTCTTCCATCCAGTCGCGAATCTGGGCCAGCCACGCCTTGTGTTGCTGCGGCTGGAGCATCGGCAGCAACTGGCCGAGCACGGTCTTCAGGTCGCCCACGACCGGCACGTCGACGCGCACGTTTTTGTGAATTTCGGACACGTCAATGTCGATGTGAATCTTCTTCGCGTTTTGCGCGTAGGTTTTCAGGTTGCCGGTCACGCGGTCATCGAAGCGCATCCCGAAGGCCAGCAGCAGGTCGGCATTCTGGATCGCCAGGTTCGCGTAGCCGGTGCCGTGCATGCCCATCATGCCCAGCGACAGTGGGTGACTTTCCGGCAGGCCGCCCTTGCCGAGCAGCGTCAGCGCGAACGGCGTCTGCGTCATCTCGGCAAATTCCAGCACTTCACGCGTGGCCCCGGACATCAACACGCCGTGCCCGGCCAGGATCACGGGGCGTTCGGCTTCTTCGATCAGGCGCTTGGCCGCTTCGAGATCGGTCTGGTCGGCGCGCTGCGGCGGGTGATAGCCCGGCAGCACGATTTCGCCTTCGGGGTAAACGAACTCCGTCACCGCGTTCTGCACGTCCTTGGGCAGGTCGATCAGCACCGGGCCGGGGCGTCCTGTGCGCGCAACGTGGAACGCCTCGCGGACGGTGTAGGCCAACTCTTCGACGTCATACACCAGGTAGTTATGCTTGGTGATCGGCAGCGTGACGCCGGTCACGTCGGTTTCCTGGAAAGCATCACTCCCGATCGCGCCGGTTGGCACCTGCCCGGTGATGCACACGATCGGCGAGGAGTCCATCATCGCCGTCGCGATGCCGGTCACGAGGTTGGTCGCGGCAGGGCCGGAGGTGGCGATCGCCACGCCGACCTTCCCGGTCGCGCGGGCGTAGCCGTCCGCCATGTGGGACGCGCCCTGCTCGTGCCGCGTCAGGACGTGGCGGAGCTGGGGGTACTTGGTCATCGCGTCGTAGGTGGGCAGGATCGCCCCGCCGGGGTACCCAAACATCACCTCGACACCTTCACGGATCAAACATTCGAGAAGAATTTCTGCGCCGGTTAATTTCGCCATGAGGTCCTCTTCTTCATCTCGCTCTGTGGTCTGTTTGCATAGTGGCGGTCAACGCGCATCTCAGCGCCCCTCAAAACTGCGCACAACGCCGTAGCTGACGTCGGTCACGTCATTGACGTGCGTCAGCCACCCGAAACGATCCGGCAAGCGCCCCGCCGTGATCGCGAAGAACGCGTCCTGAATCCGCTGCGTGACCGGGCCGCGTTCGCCCTTGCCTACCGGCACGCGGTCCACCGACCGGACCGGCGTGATCTCCGCTGCGGTGCCGGTGAAGAACATCTCGTCGGCGGTGTAGAGCATCTCGCGGGCGATGAGCTGCTCGCGCACCGTGTAGCCCAGGTCCTGCGCCAACTCGACCACGCAGGCGCGCGTCACGCCGCCCAGGATCGAGGCGGCCAGCGGCGGCGTCATGATCTCATCGCCGAAGACCAGGAAGATGTTCTCGCCCGCGCCCTCGCTCACATAGCCGTTGGTGTCCAGCGCGATGCCCTCGGTGAAGCCGTTGTCTTTGGCTTCCATCGTGATCAACTGGCTGCCGACATACTGCCCGCCGATTTTCGCCAGCGCCGGGAGCGTATCGGGAGCCATGCGCCGCCACGAACTGACCATCACGTCGACGCCCTGCTCGATCGCTTCCGCGCCCAGGTAGCGCCCCCATTCCATGGTGAAGATCACCACCTCGGTCGGGCATGCGCGCCCGTCGACTCCGATCGTCTCGCTGCCGCGAAACACCAGCGGGCGGATGTAGCAACTCTGGTGCTTGTTACGCGCGACGGTGCGCACGATCGCCTCGCTGATCTGTTCCGGCGTGAAGGGCACGTCGATACGCGCGATCTTGCACGAGTTGAACAGGCGGCGGACGTGCGGCTCCAGCGCCATGATCGCGGGGCCGTCGGCAGTGTCGTAGGCGCGGATGCCCTCGAACACGCTTGACCCGTAGTGCAGGCCGTGCGCGCTGACGTGAAATGTCGCGTCGTCCCAGGCGACCCACTCGCCGTTGTGCCAGATCCAGTCTGATTTCTGCATGTGCTCCTCCTTATGCGGTGCGCCTCAGGCGCGGCGTGTCTCGTCCAGGCAGCGTTAATCCAGAAAAACAGCCCCGGTGCTGGCGCTGCTGACCAGCTTGGCATAGCGCCGCAGCCAGCGGCTCGGGATATCCGTCGCGAACGGGGGCAGCGCGTCCAGGCGGCGCTGGACCTCCTCCGCGTCGACCAGCAAATCCAGCGTGCCTGCCTCCAGGTTGATGTCGATCAGGTCGCCATCACGGACGGCGGCCAGCGGGCCGCGTGCGGCGGCTTCCGGGCTGACGTGCCCAATCGACACGCCCCGGCTGCCACCGGAGAAGCGCCCGTCTGTGACCAGCGCCACGCTATCGCCCAGGCCCATGCCCTGAATCTGCGCGGTTGGGCCGAGCATTTCCTGCATCCCCGGCCCACCCTGCGGGCCTTCGTAGCGGATCACGACCACGTCGCCCGGCTGGACCTCCTTGTTCAAGATGCCGCGCGAGGCCGCTTCTTCGCTCTCGTAGACGCGCGCCGGGCCGCGATGATGGCGCATCGCTTCCGGCACCGCGCCGGTTTTGATCACCGCGCCGTCCGGGGCCAGACTGCCGAACAGGATCGCCAGCCCGCCGGTCTCGCGGTACGGGTTCTCGACCGGGCGGATTACTTCGTGGTCCTTGATCGCGGCGGGCGCGATGTTCTCGCCCAGCGTTTTGCCGGTCACGGTCGGGCGATCCAGGTGTAGCGTGTTGCCGTTTTTCGCGATCTCCTTGAGGATGGCAGGCACGCCGCCCGCGCGGTGCACGTCTTCCATGTGCCAGTCTGAGGCCGGGCTGACCTTGCAGATGTGCGGCACGCGCGCCGCGACCTCGTTGATGCGCGCCAGCGGGTACTCGACGCCCGCTTCGTAGGCGAGCGCCAGCGTGTGCAGCACGGTGTTGGTGCTGCCGCCCATCGCCATATCCAGCGCGAAGGCGTCGTCGATCGCTTCAGGCGTAACAATTTGGCGCGGCGTCAGGTCCCGTTCGATCAAGACCATGAGCTGCCGCGCCGCTTGCTGTGCGAGTTGGGTGCGTTCGGGCGTTTCGGCCAATGCAGAGCCGTTATACGGCAGAGCCAGCCCCAACGCTTCCATCAAGCAGTTCATCGAGTTCGCCGTGAACATGCCCGAACACGATCCGCACGATGGGCACCCGTAATCCTCCAGCATTTTCAATTCGGCCTCGTCGATCGAGCCGGCCTTGTACGCCCCGACGCCTTCAAACACGCTGATCAGGTCCACCGTGCGCCCGTCCGGGGTTTTGCCCGCCGCCATCGGCCCGCCGCTGATGAAGATCGTGGGGATGTCCACGCGCATCGCGCCCATCAACATGCCCGGCACGATCTTGTCGCAGTTTGGGATGCAGATCATGCCGTCGAAGGCATGCGCCATGACCATCGTCTCGACCGAGTCCGCGATCAGCTCGCGGCTGGGCAGCGAGAAGTTCATGCCGATGTGCCCCATCGCGATCCCGTCATCGACGCCGATCGTGTTGAACTCAAACGGCACGCCGCCCGCGTCGCGGATCGCCTGCTTGACGACCTGCCCGAAGCGCTGCAGGTGCACGTGTCCGGGGATGATATCGACATACGAGTTGACCACCGCGATGAACGGTTTGCCCATATCCGCATCGGTTACACCGGTCGCCTTGAGCAAGCTCCGGTGGGGGGCGCGTTCAAAGCCTTTCTTGATTCGATCAGAGCGCATGTGCCGTCCTTCGTGATTGCATACCTGCGAAATTTACACCGACAAAAAAACCGCCCTGGGTTAGGGCGGCTTGTGTTTCGCTTCTGCGCTGGGCTTTTAATGTCTGCTCGTGTGCTGCATCCGGCCCGGCGCTGCCCCAACCCGTTGTGCCCTCTCCCCAAACTCAAGCAGGAGAAGGTCAAGGACAATGACGATAATAAGGGCCAGCGTGTGTGATGCAGCGTGCATCGGGTTCATGTCCTTTACCGGTCCGGGTGCTCTGCACTCAAAACAAAAGGGCCTCCCGCTTGTTGGGAGGCCCTGAAAAGCCGTTTGTCGTCGCCTAGCTGTGCCGCCAGGTCCTCCCAACGCCGAAAACCCCGCCCAGAATGACGAGGAGAATGACGATAATAAGAAGGACACTGCGCTGAGAAAGCATCTTGGTTTCCGTGTGTCAGGCAACTGACTCTACACTTGCGGGCACACAATGTGCGCCGCGTGTTGAGAAGACTTTAGCCCACTCACAGGGATAATGCAACCCCCATCGCGAGATTTCGTGACAAATGCACAAAACGCCACCGCCAAACTGTGAGATAGTGTCAGCCCATTCGCCGTGAAGCCCCGTGTTCGCCGGGCGCTGCAACGCACCCGCCGGTGCAGTGATCGGCCCGCGAACCGGCTTTGTCATTCGCGCGCGGTCCACCGCTTTTGACGCGGGGACAGTGGCGCCCGCGGGGTGAGCGGGTCGTCATTTCAGCGGCGAGCATCCGGATCATTGAGCGTCCTCAAAGAATCCCTTAAAAATGCATAAGGTGGCGGCTGCCTGGTTGACAGGGCGGTCAGAGGTACGATACACTGGTTATGGAACCGGTTCCACGTTCACTATGATGTTTTATGCGTAAACCAACGATTCGTGATGTCGCCAAACGAGCTGGGGTAGGTGTCGCTACCGTGTCGCGCGTTCTGAACAACAACCGCCGGGTCAGCGAAGAAACCCGCCAGAAGGTGCTGAACGCCATCAAGGAACTGAACTACAGCCCCAGCATCCTGGCGCGGAATCTCTCGGTAGGCCGGACGTTCACGATCGGTGTGGTCACGCCGTTTTTTACCTATCCTTCGTTCGTGGAACGGATCGCCGGCATCCAGGACGCCCTGGACGAGACCGATTACACGCTGGTGTTATACAGCATCCGCTCAAGCGAGCAGCTTCAATGGCAGCTTAACATGCTGGTCAACCAGCAACACGTCGATGGCTTGCTGGTGCTGGCGCTACCGTTTTCCGCGCAACAACTGCGCCAGCTTAACCCGAATTTTCCCTTGATCGCCATCGACAACGACGCGAACCGGCAGTATCCGCACCTGATCGTAGACGACATCAAAGGCGGCATCCTGGCGACTGAGTACCTGATCGCGCACGGGCACCGGCATATCGGGTTCATCGGCGACCGGATGGACAAGCCGGTCAGTTTCACCAGCTCAGCGTTGCGCCTTGAGGGGTTTCAGCAGGCGCTCGCCCAGGCCGGGTTAACGTACAATCCCGACTGGTGCTGGTGCGGGCACCACAGCCGCGAGGCAGCGCGCGACGCAGCCCGCCGCATCCTGAGCCTGCCGGAACGCCCGACCGCGATCTTCGCGAGCATCGATACGCTGGCGTTCGGTGTGTTGGCCGCGGCAAAAGACCTCGGCCTGAAGGTGCCGGACGACGTCGCGGTGATCGGTTTCGATGACATCGCGGCGGCGGAGATTATGGACCTTACGACGGTCAACCAGCATCTGTCCGAGAGCGGGCGTCGCGGCGCTGAGCTAATGCTCATGTGGCTCGAAAGCGGCGTGTTCCCGGAAGATCAGTGGCGCATCGAACTACCGTTAACGATTGTTGAACGTGGCACCGTTTGAGCAGCGTGCCAGCGCGCCATCACCGGCGCAGGTTTGCTGCGTGGACGTTTTTTTAAGCGTCCGGGGAACCGGTTCCACACATGCTAAGTGACAGAGATATTTAGTGCTTTAAGGACCTTAAATCACCGTGCTTTATACACCGCCCGTCCCCAATTTACGCCTGTGGGATACCTGGCTGTTCCGCCAGGATGACGTGTTTCACCTGTTCTATTTGCAGCGTGAAGCCCATGAAATTGGCTGTTCCGCGATCGGGCACGCGACCACACGCGACTGGCTGCATTGGGAGACCCTGCCCCCGGTGCTGGCGCAGGGAACGGGCGATCAATGGGACGCCGGGCCGCTGATGACCGGCATGACGCTGGCCCACGCAGGGCGTTTTTACACCTTCTACGGCGCGATGGTGGACCAGGTGCAGCGTATCGGCGTGGCCGTCTCCGACGACCTGCTGACGTGGGAGAAGGTAGGGGACGCGCCGGTCCTTGAAGCCCAGGGGCGCTGGTACGAAACCGAGCCGCAACAGGCGCTGAATTACGAAACCGCGTGGCGCGACCCGTATGTGTTCTACCATGCGCCGGAGTCCTGCTTTTACGCGTTCATCTGCGCGCGCGTCGTGGATGGCGGCGATACCGGCGGGGGATGCATCGCGGTCGCGCGGAGCGAGAATCTCGTCGACTGGGCGCTAATGCCCCCGGCGTATGTCTCCGACTCGATGACGTGCCTTGAGGTGCCCGAATATTTCCAGCTTGACGGGCGGCATTACCTGACCTTCACCACCAGTTATCATTTCGGCACACCGTACCCGGTCGCGCACGCGTACCAGTCCACCGGCACGTTTTACCTGGTGTCCGACACGATGTTGGATGGGTACCACGCATCCGGCGGACCGCAGGCGCTGAACGCCAGCCTGCCGGACGCGATGTCGAGTTATGTCGGGCGCAGCATCCCGCACGCCGCGGACTCCGCGACCCGTCTCTATTACTACCACAACGTTTATCCCCCCCGGCTGGGCGAAAGCTGGCACGGATCGCTGAGCATGCCGAAGTTGCTGCAGGCAGCCCCGGATGGCCGTCTCATGCTGAATTACGCTGCTGATCTGGCGGAGCGCATGGTCGCGCACGTCGCGACGGTCGAAGCGCCGTTGGCGACGGACCGCGCGCTCAACCTGGTGGCTGCCGATCTGCCGGACGGCATGTTTGAAGCGGACGTCACCACGCCGTACGCGGGCATTTGCTTCCGCGCCGGGACGCGGCGCGCGGGAAACGTTGAAGGGCTGGCGGTCTGGCTGGCCCCGGCCCGCAAAGGCAGCGCGCGCTGGTACGTCATGCTGGGCACGGTGCATTTTACGGGCGGCCCACAGGGGGCACGCCCTGCACTGGGGATTCCGAGCGCGCTCCGCGAGTTGGAACGCGGGATCGGGCGGCACGCGCCGCCACAGGTCCATCTCCGCGTGATCTGCCGCGGGCCGTTCGTCGATGTGTACGTTGATGACGTGCTGTACCTGTCGCATACCTACGCCCCGGAAGACGCCGTGCAAGACGCCGGTGGGGCCGGTGTGTTTTACGCGGGTGCGCCCAAAAAACGCGCCGTGCTGCGCGTGGCGGCGCACCGTCTGATGGCTGCTGATTAGCCGGTACCATCTGCCCGGCACGCTGCCGGTGCAGGTGTTTCCTGCCCGTCCGGTTTAGAGAAAGGAAGGTGATTGCACATTGGAGTAGCCACACAATTCGTTCACTTACTGGCAGATACCGTACGCAGCACAGGATTAAACGCAAGAAAGTAAATGGAGGTAGGAAAAGTGAAAGCATTAAAAGTTTTGGTGTTGGTGGCGATCATTGCCGCAGTGGCTGTGCCGGCAAGCGTGCTGGCGCAGGACGGAGCACAAGAAGTTTCACTGTGGTTCCACTCGGGACGTGGCAGCGAGCGTGATGCGCTGGACGCGCAGATCACCGCGTTCAACGAGATGTCCGACGAATACGTGATCGTGCCGCTGGAGGTTCCCGAAGGCAGCTACAACGATCAGGTACGGGCCGCTGCGCTGGCGGGCGACCTGCCCTGCGTGCTGGACTTCGACGGCCCGTTCATCTACAACTACGTCTTTTCGGGTGACCTGATCCCGCTCGACGACTACGCCGGTGAGGAACTGCTGGCAGACGTGCTGCCCTCGATCGTCGACCAGGGCACCGTAGACGGCCAGCTCTGGAGCCTGGGCCAGTTCGACAGCGGCCTCGGCATCTGGGCCAACCGGGCCATGCTGGAAGAAGCCGGCGTGCGCATCCCTGAAGGCATTGAAGACACCTGGACGGTGGACGAGTTCAACGCCGCGCTGGAAGCGCTGGCAGACGTCGTGCCGGAAGATGGTTACGTGCTTGACCTGAAGTTCAACCTGACCGGCGAATGGTACAGCTATGCCTTCGGCCCCTGGCTGCGCAGCTTTGGTGCCGACACGATCGACAAGGAAACCTACGCCACGGCTGAAGGCGTGCTGAATGGGCCGGAAGCGGTCGAGTTCGGCGAGTGGTTCCAGGGCCTGTTCGAACAGGGTTACGCGGTCGCCGACCCGGTCGACCCGGATGCTGACTTCATGGAAGGGCGCGTGGCGCTGAGCTACACCGGCCACTGGATGTACAACCCCTACAAGGACTCACTGGGTGACGACCTGGTGTTGATCCCGCAGCCGGACTTCGGCGCAGGCGCGGTGACGGGCATGGGCTCCTGGAACTGGGGTATCACCAGCTCCTGCGAGAACCCTGATGGCGCGTGGGCGTTCATCGAATGGCTGATGACACCGGAGAATGTCGAGGCGATGACCACGGCGAACGGCGCGGTCCCGTCCCGTATCTCGGTGCTGGAGGCCGATGAGCGTTACGCCGAGGGTGGCGATATGTACGTCTACTACCTGCAGTTGACTGAGGGCGTCGCAGTGCCGCGTGCCGCGACCGCTGCGTATCCCGCGATTCAGACGGCGATGTCCGACGCAATGAACGGGCTCGCACGGGGCGAGGATGTGCAAGCGACACTGGACGCGGCAGTCGACACGATCGACTCCTACATCGAGAACCTGGGACAGTAGTAGCCATCGTTCACTAGACGGCCCGGGGGGCACACGCTGCTCCCCGGGCTTTTTAGGAGGGCCAGACTGATGCTAGAGATGTTACGACGCTACTTTAGCGGACGACAGGGCCGCGATCTGGTGATGGCGTTGTTGATGGGGGGACCGGCGTTCCTGCTGTTGGCGGTGTTTATGGTCTGGCCGTTTATTCGCGGTATCGATCTCAGCACCACCAACCAACGTTTTGACGGTGCCACGGCCACGCGCCTCGATCCCTGGTACCGCAACTATGACCAGATTTTGAGCGTCAACCTGATCAAACTGCCCGACGTGCCGGACGACGTGCCCTACCGCGCGCCCGCTTCGGGCTGGTACCGCGAGCGCACGCTCGAATGCAGAGAATGTGAAGCCGCCAACGAGTGCAATATCACGGACCCCGATGATACCACCTGCATCCAGCAGTGCAGCGCGATCTGCGAACGGGGCGATCTGATCTTCCGCTGGCGTCCGCGCGGCCTGGAGGAGATCGGGCTGGGCAAGTGGTCAAACTACGAGATCGCACGCGAGTTTGAGTTCCGAAACACGCATTACGCGGTGATCGCAAAAGACCCGTTGTTCTGGAAAAGCTTGCTGAATAACTTCTATTTTGCGATCGTGGTCGTGCCCGTCCAGACCGGGCTGGCACTGCTGATGGCGATCCTTGTCAACCAGAAGCTGCCGTTTAAAAACGTGTTCCGCACGATCTATTTCAGCCCGGTGGTGACCGCGATGGTGATCATCGCCGTGGTGTGGAAATTCCTCTATAACCCGGACTTCGGGCTGATCAATGAGATGATCGAGTTCGTCACGTTCGGGCGTGTTGAGGGGTTCAGGTGGTTGCGCAGCCCCACGATGGCGATGCCCGCGATCATGATCATGTCGATCTGGCAGGGTGTTGGGTTCCAGATGATCATCTTCCTGGCCGGGTTGCAGGACATCCCCGAAGAATTGTACGAAGCGTCCTCGATCGATGGCGCGAATATCTGGCAGAAATTCCGCTTCATCACGCTACCCATGTTGCGCAACACGATGATTTTCGTTGTGCTGACAACCACGATCCTCGCTTTCCGGCTGTTCGACCAGGTCAACGTAATGACCCCTGACGGCGGCCCGGAAGAGTCAACCGCGACGATGATCTGGTACGCCATCCGGCGCGGGTGGACCCAAAGCGAAGTCGGCTATGCCTCCGCGATCTCGGTGGTGTTCGTCGGCATCGTGCTGATCGTGTCGCTGATTCAGCGCAGCGTGGTTCAATCCGAGAGCGCATTGGACTGAGGGCGACGACATGACTACGAACACACTCAACCAACAACAATTACGCGACGCACAACGCCAGGCGATCATCCACCGCATTACCTTTGTGCTGCGGCGTCTGTTCGCGTACGGCTTCATGATCTTCCTGGCGTTTCTGGCGTTGTTCCCGATCATCTTCATGATCGTGGCGGCGTTCAAGCCCAACGAGCGCGTGATCGCGGACCTGGCGAGCATCAACGCGTTCATCCCCCAGCCAAGCCTGCTCACGCTGGATAACATCCGGGACGTGTTCGACCGTGTGGCGTTTGAGCGGTTATTCTTTAACTCGATGCTGATCACGTTTGTGACGGTAACGGCGGGGCTGTTCGTCAACAGCATGGCGGCGTATGTGCTGTCGCGCTTGCGCTGGCCGGGACGCACCATGCTGCTGGGGATCATCGTCTCGTTGATCATCATCCCGCTGGAAGCGATCGCGGTGCCGCTGCTGATGCATGTCAACCAGATCGGAACGGCCTTGAATTACGCGGTGACGGGCATTGTGGTGTTCTTGACCGTGTTGCTGTGGCTGATGATCTGGTCGGCTGCCGGGAAGATGCTGCGCGATATCCCGTTGCTGCGCGATGCGCCCGCCCCGGTGATCGTCGTGTTGCAGATCGTCGCGATGATCGTATTGACGCTGCCGTTTGAGCTGCTGGTGTACTTCATGATCGGCCAGACGCAGGAAGGCGGGACGTGGCTGAACTCGTACCACGTGCAGATTCTGCCCTTCATCGCGGAGCCGTTCTCGATCTTCCTGTTCTACCAGTTCTTCATCAACATCCCGAAGGACTTCGACGAAGCGGCGTATGTTGACGGGGCCGGGCCGTTCCGCATCTACTGGCAGATCATCGTGCCGCTGTCGCGTCCCGTGTTTGCGACGGTCGCGATCCTGAAGTTCCTGGATTTCTGGCGCTTCTACATGTGGCCGCTGATGGTCACGCGCGGCAACGAATTCCAGCCGCTGATGGTCGGGATGGACTTCTTCCAAACGCAGTTGCCGATCAAATGGGGCAGCATCATGGCCTATGCCGCGATGGTGACGATCCCGGTGCTGATCTTCTTCCTGATGTTCCAGAAGTGGTTCGTGCAGAGCGTCAGCAGCAGCGGCGTGAAAGGGTAACCACGCACCTGCCGCCCGGCGAGCGCTACTATCGGGCGGCAGTTTGTGCATTTGTCACAAATAACGTGCTGGACCGGAGCGCCCGGAACGGGTATGCTTCGGGCACTGGTTTGAACAAACATCAAGCTGAGTTGGAGTTTTCATCGTTCATGTTACGCATTGCGCTTGCCCCTCGTTTGCGTCGTCGTCCGCCGGTTACTCGCTTCACGGGTCCGGCTTAGGGGTGTTGCGCAGCACATAGTTGAGTTTTTGCGAACACAACCGCCCTCGGACCCGGGGGCGGTTTTTTGTTTGCACGCTGTGGAGAGTGGTTTATGGCGATACCCGTTGGCGTCTACGGTGCGACCGGCTATACCGGGCTGGAACTCGTGCGCCTGCTGGCGCGGCACCCGCACGCTGATATCCGGTTTGCGACGTCGGAGAGCGCCGCCGGGCAGAGCCTGCGCGCAAGCAGCCCCAGCGCTCCCGATATCGCGCTGGTATCCGCCGCCGACGCGCCGCTGGACGACGTCGAAGCCGTGTTCCTGTGCCTGCCGCATACGCGCTCGGCACCGCTGGCGGCGCGGGCACTGTCGCAGGGCGTGCGCGTGGTGGACCTCTCCGCCGACCTGCGGATCGATGACCCGGCGATCTACGCGCAGTGGTACAAGGTCGCGCATCCCGCCCCGGACCTGCTGCCCGTGCCGTACGGCCTGCCGGAGCTGGGGCGCGAGGTGCTGGCGGGCGCGCGTTGCATCGCCAACCCCGGCTGCTACGCGACCGCCACGCTGCTGGCGACCGCGCCGCTGGCCCGCTGCGGGGCGCTGGCCCCCGGCACGCCGCTGATCGTGGATGCGAAGTCCGGCGTATCCGGCGCGGGCCGCACGCCGAAAGTCCACACGCTGTTCTGCGAGGTACACGGCAACTTCTCGCCTTATAGCATCGGGCGCGCGCACCGCCACCTGGCCGAGATCGAGCAGGTATTAACCGCGCAGGGGAACCAGACTAACCCGGTGATCTTCTCCCCGCACCTGCTGCCAACGGACCGCGGCATCCTGGCGACGGTCTACGCCCAGGTGACGGATCAGGGCGCTGCGATCGAGGCGCTCACCGCGCAATACGCCGGAGAGCCGCTGGTCACGGTGTTGCCCCCCGGCGAGCTGGCGACGCTGGCGCACGTGGTCCGCACGCCTCGCGCGGCCTTATCCCTGACTCCGGCGGGCGAGAACACGCTGATCGTCGTGGCCGTGATCGACAATCTGCTCAAAGGCGCGGCATCCCAGGCCGTGCAGAACTTCAACCTGATGTGGGACCTGCCGGAAACGTCCGGCCTGCTTGCCGGCTAAGCATCGGCGAAACGAGGGCACACATGAACCAGCACCCGATTGTGATCAAGATTGGCGGCAACGACCTGGAGCAACCCGGCTTCATGGACGACCTGGCGCGCACGGTCGCCGCGCTGCAGGCGCATACACCTTGCGTCCTGGTACACGGCGGCGGCAGGACGGTCAGCCGCCTGCAGGAACGGCTGGGGCTGGAGCCGGTTTACGTCAACGGGCAGCGCGTGACCGACGCCGCGTCGCTGGAAGTGGTCGAGATGGCGCTCTCCGGCCTGGTCAACAAGCAGTTGACGCTCGCGTTGCTGCACGCCGGGGTCGATGCGCTGGGCATCAGCGGCGTGGATCGCGGGCTGCTGCGCGTCGAACCCTGGTCGCCGGATATGGGGCGCGTGGGCCGGATCGTGGCGGTGCGCGCGGACGTGCTGCAGGGCTTGTGCGATCAGGGGGTGGTGCCGGTCGTCTCGCCGATCTCGATGGGGGCCGATGGGCGCTACAACGTGAACGCCGATCACGCTGCGGGGGCGATCGCGGCGGCGCTGCACGCCGAACATGCCACATTTCTGACGAACGTCCCCGGCGTGCAGGTTGGCGCACAGGTCGCGCCTTACCTGACAGTCAGTGAGGCCGAAGCGCTGATCGCGCAGGGCGTGATCAACGGCGGCATGATCCCCAAGGTCCACGCGGCGCTGGCTGCTGTCACCGGTGGCGTGCAGAAAGCCATCATCACCAACCTGCCCGGACTCAGCGCCGGGACGGGGACCGTATTTGTAGCCTGAACGTGTGCACAAAAAATCCGAGGAAAACGCATGTCATCCAGTGTGCCAGAGAAGACCGCCCACTACGTGTTGAACACCTACAAGCGCGCGCCGTTCGTGCTGGAACGCGGTGAAGGGATGTACGTCTACGACGCCGAAGGCCGGCGCTATCTCGATTTTGTCTCCGGCATCAGCGTGAACGCGCTGGGGCACGCCGACGCCGCGATCGTCGAGGCTGTGTCCGGGCAGGTCGCGCAGTTGTCGCATGTCTGTAACCTGTACCACACCGCCCCACATGCTGAGCTTGCCGAACGGCTGTGCCAGCTCAGCTTTGCCGACAAAGTCTATTTCGCCAATTCTGGCGCAGAAGCGGTCGAAGCGGCGATCAAGTTCGCCCGCAAATACGCACGTAGCGTTCACGGTCCCGGCAAAACCGGGATCGTTGCATTTAGCGGGGCGTTTCACGGGCGCACGATGGGCGCGCTGGCGCTCACCGCGCGCGAGAAATACCAGGCCCCCTTCCGCCCGCTGATGCCGAACGTTCGCTTTGCCCCGTTCAATGACCTGGACGCCGCTGCCAGGGTGATCGGACCGGACACGTGCGCCGTGTTCGTCGAACCGGTGCAGGGCGAAGGCGGCATCCACGCGGCGACGCCCGCGTTCCTGGGCGGGCTGCGCGAGCTGTGCGACCGTTACGGCGCGCTGTTGGTCTACGATGAAATCCAGTGCGGCGTCGGGCGCACGGGCAAGCTGTGGGCCTACGAACACAGCGGCGTCGCGCCGGACATGATGACGCTCGCCAAGGCGCTGGGCGGCGGCCTGCCGATCGGCGTGACGCTGCTCACGGACGCGGTCGCCAACGTGATCGAGCCGGGCGACCACGGCAGTACGTTCGCGGGCGGGCCGGTGATCTGCCGCGCTGCCGGGGCCGTGCTGGAACGCGTCAGCGATCCGGCAATGCTGGATCACGTCACGCGGATGGGCGACCTGCTCCAGCAGCGGCTGGCCGCGCTCGCCTCGCCGCATATCCGCGCGATTCGCGGGCTGGGGCTGATGGCGGGTGTAGAAATGGATATCGACGTCGCCGCGCTGATCGAGGCGGGGTACGGGCACGGGGTGCTGCTGCTGAACGCAGGCCCGCACGTGCTGCGCTTGCTGCCGCCGCTGATCGTCGAGGAAGCGCACATCGCGGAACTGGTCGCGGTGCTGGACACGCTCTTAGGGGAGCTGGACGCGTAATGTTGATCCGCCACCCCACGCCGGACGAAGCCGAACGTATTGTCGCGCTGTTTGAAGACGAAGTCCGGGCCGGGCGCATGCTGCCACGCGACCCGGCAGCGATCCGCGCCAACCCCCAGGATTGGCTGGTGCTTGCGGTGCGCGGGCAGGTGGTGGGCTGTGTGTCGCTGGTGCACTTCAACCCGGCGCTGTGCGAGATCCGCTCGCTGGCGGTGGACGAAGCGTACCGGGGCCAGGGCCTCGCCAGCCGCCTGATCCGGGCCGCGCTGGAGCTGGCGCGTGCGCGCGGGGCGCGCGATGTGCTGTCCCTGACGCGCGCCGTGCCGCTGTTCACCAAGCTGGGATTCCGGCCCGACCGGGTGACCAACTTCCCCGAAAAAGTGTGGCGCGACTGCGCGCCGTGTCCGTTCCGTCACGCCTGTGACGAAGTCGCTTTGATCTATCCCCTGCACCAGAAACGAGACGTTACGTGATGCCTGACAACCATTACGCCCAGGGATTCTCTGCCGCCGGGACGCACTGCGGTTTGAAGCCGGACGGGGCTGATGATATCGCGCTGGTGGTCAGCGACCGTCCATGTGTCGCGGCGGGCGTGTTCACCACCAATCGCGTCAAGGCCGCGCCTGTGTTGTACGATCAGGCCGTGCTCGCCCGGCCCGGGGTACAGGTGCGCGCCGTGCTGATCAATACCGGCAGCGCCAACGCCTGCACCGGCGACCAGGGACTCGCCAACACGCGTCGTAGCGCCCGCCACGTCGCGGACGCGATCGGGTGCCAGCCGGGTGAAGTCCTCGCGCTCTCCACCGGCGTGATCGGGCTGCCCCTGCCGGTTGAGCGGGTCGCCGGTGGCGTGCGCGTGCTGGCGGAGATGGCGCACCCCGGCGGCTGGCCCGGCGCAGCACAGGCGATCATGACGACCGACACGCGCCCCAAGCTCGCCAGCGTCCGGCTCGATGCCGGGTACACCATCACCGGGATCGCGAAAGGCGCGGGCATGATCGCGCCCAACATGGCGACCATGCTGGCGGTGATCGCGACCGATGCCGCCATCCCGCGCGAGATGCTGGCGCGCGCGCTGCACGCGGCAGCCGGGGAAAGCTTCAACCGGATCGTGGTCGACGGCGACATGAGCACCAACGATACCGTGCTGGCGCTGGCGAACGGCGCTTCCGGCGTGGCGGTGAGCGATGAAGCGCAGTTCACCGCCGCGCTGACCGGTATCTGCGCGCAGCTTGCGCGGGCGATCGTGCGCGATGGCGAGGGCGCGACGAAGTTCGTCACGGTCGAGGTGACCGGGGCCGCCGACGAAGGGACCGCCCACACCGTCGCCCACCGCATCGCGTCCTCGGCGCTGGTCAAGACCGCGTTCTACGGTGCCGATCCTAACTGGGGGCGCATCCTGTGCGCGGCGGGTTACGCAGGCGTGACGCTCGACCCAGGGCGGCTGGCGCTGTGGCTGCTGGACGCAGCGGGCGCGCCGGTGATGCAGCTCGTGCAGAACGGCGAGCCCACCGCTTACGATGAGTCCGCCGCCATCACGCTGATGCAGGGCGCGACGTGGGGCGTGCGCCTGGACCTGGGCACGGGCGAAGCTGCTTCCTGGGTCTGGACGTGCGACCTGAGCCACGAGTACGTGACGATCAACGGCCATTACCGCACGTAGCGGCCCGGTTACAATCACTCACCGCACAGCACGCGAAACGCGCAAAGCGAATGCCGTAGAGAGGCGCGGCTTTCGGTTCGAAGTCGAACAACGTCCCTGCTTAGTCGCGCTTGGCGAGCACGTCCGCTTCGTAACGCCGGATCGGGTCCATGATCTGGGTATCGAGCGGCACGTCCCGCTGCAGGCAGTAGTAATCCCACACCGCGCCGAACGGCAGCGCTTTGATCGCCTCGAACAGCGCCAGCCGGGTGGTGTAATCGCCGGACAGTTCGGCATTGCGCAGTTGTACGATCGGCTCCAGCAGCGCCAGCAGCAGCGCGCGGAGCGCGTTACGCGTCCCGATCACATAGGCGGCCACGCGGTTGATGCTGGCGTCGAAATAATCCAGGCCGATGTGCACGCGGTCCAGGTACTTGCCGCGCACGATCTCCTGCATGATCGCTTGCAGGTCGTCGTTCAGCGTGACGACGTGGTCGCTGTCCCAGCGCACGCCCCGGCTGACGTGCAGCAAGATCTCGTCGAGATACAGCAGCACCGACGAGAGCTTGTCCGCGATCCCTTCGGTGGGGTGAAAGTGCCCGCTGTCCAGCGTCAGCAGCACGTCATTCGTGACCGCGTAGCCGAGATAAAACTCGTGCGACCCGACCACGTAACTCTCCGATCCCAGGCCGAATAGCTTGGACTCCACCGCGTCGAGGTTGTGCTCCGGCGGCAGCGCTTCGGCCAGTATCTCGTCCAGCGATTCTTTGAGCATCTGGCGCGGCGTGAGCCGGTCGACCGGCGTATCTTTATACCCGTCGGGAATCCAGATGTTCGTGACGCACGGCGTGCCCAGTTGCTGGCCGAAGTACGCGCCGACCTTGCGTGCCGCGATACAGTGTTCGACCCAGAACTGGCGCACGGATTTATCGTAGCTGGACAGCGTGAAGCCGCTATCGGCCAGCGGGTGCGAGAACAGCGTCGGGTTCATGTCCAGGCCGTGCAGGTGATCTTTCGCCCAATCCACCCACGACGCGAAGTGTTCCGGCTGTAGTTCGTTACGCTCGACGTAGGTCCCGCCGGTTTCCGCGTAGCTCATGTGTAGCGCCAGGCGGTGCGTGCCGGGGATCAGGCTGTAGGCCATATCAAGGTCGCTGCGCAATTCGTCGGGGGTGCGTGCCTTGCCGGGATAATCACCCGTTGCTGCCAGGCCGCCGCCCAGCTCACGCTCCACCGCTTCAAACCCGCCCACGTCGTCAGCCTGCCAGCAGTGCAGGCTGATCGGGATTTGCGCCAGGCGCTCCAGCGCGTCGTCAGTATTCACCCCCAGCGCGGCATAGCGCGCCCTGGCGATCTGGTATGCTGCTTCGATCTGTTGGTCGGTCGCGGTCGTGCTCATAATAAGCTCCTCAACATGTCACAAGATGGCTTGGCGATTGTCGCTTTGATGCCGGAAGCGCGCTCACGATGATTCGCCTTCGATAAGCGTGCAGTAGCGCTGGTAAGCGGTTTCCCAGGCGTCTGTCTGGTTGGGCATAAACGAGACGGTATCGACCGTCTGGGCCAGGATGCCGCGCGCCTGGGCGATATTATCCAGCGCGCCCAGTGTGATCAGCTGCACGATCGCGTTTCCGAGCGCGGTCGCCTCGTACGGCCCAGCGACAACCTCGCGGTTAATCGCGTTGGCGGTCATCTGGTTCAGCAGGTGGTTACGCGCGCCACCACCGATGATATGCAGCCGGTCGACGGGTTTTTCCGCCAGTGCGACCAGCCGTTCCAGCACGTAACGGTACTTCAGTGCCAGCGATTCGTACACCGCCCGCATCACCTGCCCGACCGTCTCCGGCTCCGGCTGCCCGGTCCGGCGGCAGTATGCGCGGATGCGCTCCGGCATATCGCCAGGGGGCAGGAAGTCCGGGTGATCCGGGTCAAGCAGGCTGCGGAACGGCTCGGCTTCGGCGGCGGCAGCGGTGAGGTCGTCGTAGCTGTAGCTGGTCCCTTCGGCGCGCCACGTCGCGCGGCATTGCTGCGCAAGCCACAGCCCCACCACGTTCTTGAGGAAGCGGTACGTGCCGTATACGCCGCCTTCGTTGGTGACGTTCGCTTCGCAGGCGGCGTCGTTGATGATCGGGCGCGGCAACTCCAGCCCCAGCAGGCTCCAGGTGCCGCTGCTGAGGTAAGCGTAGTTTTCGGTGATCGTCGGCACGGCGACGACCGCGCTGGCCGTGTCGTGCGTCGCGGGCACGATCACCGGCACGCCTTCATACGTGCCGATCTGCGTGCCCGGCTCGATGATCTCCGGGAAGATCGCGCCCGGCACGCCCAGCGTTTCGAGCATCTCGCGGTCCCAGTCGCGGATGTGCGGGTTGTACATTTGCGTCGTCGTCGCGTGGGTGAACTCGGTCTTCGCCACGCCGCACAGCCAGTAATGCAACAGGTCGGGGATCGACAGGTACAGCCGCGCGGCCTTGAGCACCGCGCTGTTGTCGCGGACCATGCTCGCGATCTGGTAGAGCGTGTTGATCTGCATGTGCTGGATACCGGTACGGTCGAAGATCGCGGTGCGCGACTGGCGCTCAAACACCCATTCCATCGCGCCATCGGTGCGGCTGTCGCGGTAATGCACCGGGTTGCTCAGCAGATTGCCGTCCGCGTCCAGCAGCGCGAAATCCACGCCCCACGTGGCGACGCCGATGCTGGCCGGTTGCGGCGTGACCTGCGCGATGCCGGCCTGGATCTCGTGCCACAGGCGCAGGATGTCCCAGTGCAGCCGGTCGTGTACACGCACAGGGATGTTTGGGAAACGATGAACTTCCGTCTGCGTGAACCGGTCCCCGTCAAACCACACGTCCATCACGCGGCCCGATTCGGCTCCTAAATCGACAGCAATACTATGGTAGTCGGACATAATGTTTTCACCTGAAAAGTAACTTTACGTACTTTACGTTTATCCACGCAGCATGACCATACGTGCAGGCAGGCCGATCACGGTGTTACCGGACGACATCAACCCGCACGCCCGCTTCACGAAGCTGCCGCACGGCGTCTTCTGGCGCGTCCTGCGTGGTGATGATGTGCGGGATATCCGCGCTGGCAGCGATGGTATACGGCGCGACACGGCCCCACTTGCTCGCGTCGATCAGGAAGACGGTATGGATGCAGCGCGCCAGGAGCGCCTGCTTGACCAGTACCTCGTCCCGGTCGATTTCCGTCGCGCCGATCTCCGGCGTGATGCCGTGACAGCTAAAGAAACCGATGTTGAGGTTGATGTCCGGCAGTTTGCCCGGCGGCTCGACCAGCGAGATCGAGTCGTTGCGCAGCCGCCCGCCGGTGAGCAAGATTTTTATGTTGCGTTCGTCATTTTCCAAAAAGCTTTGCGCCACCATCAGCCCGTTGGTCATGATCGTGAGCTTGCTGAACTGCTTCAGGTGCGGGATCAGCGCGTACACCGACGTGCTGGAGTCCAGCGCGAGGCTGAACCCGTCCTGCACCAGGTGGGCCGCGGCTGCCGCAAGCGCTTTCTTCTGCTTGCTCATTTTGGCTATGCGGACGTTAAACGACAGCTCGCGCAGGCTGGCCGGGCCGCCGCGATACACCGCGCCGCCATAGGTCCGGTCAACCAGCCCCTGTTCTTCCAGCGCGCGCAGGTCCTGGCGGATCGTGACCTCGCTAACCTGCATGCGATCGCTGAGCTCTTTGACCGTGACACGCCCTTCTTGCTCCAGTTGTTCGATGATCGCGCGTCGCCGTTCTTCCAGGAACAAAGGCTCGGGCATAGGCATCATCACTCCGTCGTTAGGGGCACAGTCCCCGGATCGTGCGCAAGCGATCGGTGTGCCCCGTCAGGGCAGATGAAACACGCATTTCAGGTCGGTCGATAGCGGGCTGTTGTCGGCGTGCGCCGGCATGATGTCCGCCATGTAAGCCCACCACCGCTGGCAGACGTCGCTTTCGGCGATCGCGTTCCAGCGTTCCTCACTCTCGATCTCAACATAAGTGAACAGTTGGCTCGTCTCCGGGTCCAAAAAGATCGAATAATTGTGGACGCCATGCGCCTTGAGCACGCGCTCCAACTCCGGCCAGATCGGGTTATGGCGCTGTTCGTATTCTGCGTGCTGGTCAGGGTTCACGCGCATGACAAACGCTTTGCGAATCATCGTGCCTGCTCCGTTCACGTTATTCCTCTGCGATATACGGGATCGTCTGCGGCCCTTCCGGCAGCACGCAGACCCGCGCCTGGTTCCCGTACCGGTCCAGCAAGTCGCCCACCAACGCCGCGACATCATCGCAGGGGCGCAGCAACGCCGCGTCGATCTGGGCGGCGGTCAGGTTGCGGCTGTAGACGTACACCTCCGCTTGCTGGGAGACGAGCGCCTGTATCTGCGCCTGCCACATGTCCTGCTGCCGGAAGCCCGGCGCGCGAATGGTCGCCAGTAAGTCGCCGGGCGAGCGCGCCGCGCGTAGCAGACTCCCATACACGCCGTGATCGGGGATGCCGTCCCAGCAGTCTGCCGCGATGATGATCGCACCGCCCGGCTTCACGATCTGCGCTGCCGCGCGCATGCCCTTCACCGACTGGTACAGGTTCAGGTCCAGCGGGTAACCGGAATTGCTGGTGATCACGATATCGAACGGCTCCGCGACGGCGACCATTGCGGTCTGCTTGACGAACGCCGCGCCCTGCGCGTGGGCCTGGTCGAGATCGCCCGCAAATACGCCTGTGATCTGCTTGTCCCGGTTCAGGGTCACGTTGAGCAGGAAATTCCGGGGCAGCATGTGTGCCGCCTCGCGCACGTCTTCCCACAGCGGGTTGCCGTGCGTGACGCCCCACGTCGCGCGCGGATCGTCCAGGTTGGCCGCGCAGTGATTGGTCATGATCGTGTCGAGCGCGGCCAGCCCCGGCATGACTGCTTTGCCACCGCCCGAAAAACCGGCGAAGAAATGCGGCTCGATGAACCCGGTCAGGATGTGCGCGTCGCAGTCCACAAACTCGCGGTGCAGCCAGATATCGTTGCCCCTGGACGTGCGGCCTACGTGCGTATAGGCGGCGCTGTCGGTGGCGTCGTTCTGCACGATGCGGTAGCGATCCACGATCGCATCACCCAGCATCACGCGTAATTCGGCATCGGTGTTCGGGCGGTGCGTCCCGGTGCCGTTGAACAGCACGATCTGCCCGGCAGGGACGTGTGCCAGCGCCGACAGGATGACCGGCAGCAGGATATGGTTGGGCGTGGGCCGGGTGATGTCGCTGAAAGCGATCCCCACGCGGTCCGTTGCCTGGACCCAGTCGCGCAGCGGCGGCGTGGCGATCGGCGCGTCGAGCGCGGCCCGCACCGCGCCCGCCGGATCGGGCAGCCCATCCACGTAACGCGGGCGGATCACCGTGACGTTAAGCCCGGCGGGAAGATCAAGCTGCAGCCCGGTTTTGCCGTAAGCAAGTTCTACATGCATGCCAGCGTATCACTCACTTCACTATGCGCCGGTCACGTCGGGCCGGCGAACCCCCGGCGGCGGTAAACCTCGTCTGGGCGGTGGTAGATGTGGGCGATATCCGCACCGGACATGAACACCGGCTCGCCCACCGCGCACGCGCCCCAGAAAATGTCTGCCGCCTTCACGCACATCGTCGTGATATTCAGCGCCTCGGTCGTGGTTTGCCCCAGCACGATCAGGCCGTGATTCGCCAGCAAGATAACTTTTGGCGCTTCGCCCTGCCGCTGCATGTAATCACGCACGCGCGCGCGCATCTCAATCGCCAGCGGCAGCCCCGGATCGACATACGGCACGAACACCGACTCCGGCCCGCAGACGACCACCTCATCGGGAAACAAGCGGCGGCGTGCGAACTGTTCGGCGCGCTCGCTGCACATGATGCGGTTGACCGCGGTGGGGTGGGTGTGCGCCACGACCTGTACCTCGCACTCGGCCAGCAACATCGCGTGAAACGACGTTTCGATCGAAGGCCGCCGGGGGTCGTCCGGGTCCACTTTCGCCGCCTGCATCAACGCCTGCATCGTCTGGCGGTCGGCGGGGGGATCGTCGAGCATATCCAGCATGGGCGCGAAGTGCACCGCGACAAAGCCGTCGTCCGCGATCTGCGCCATCTGCTGGCCGCTGGCCTTGACCCAAAACGTCGCGTCGTCAATGCGGTGGGACGTGTTGCCCTCCCCAATGACCACGAGATCGCGCTGCGGTTCGCCGAGAATCCGGGTCAGGGCGACCAACGCCCTAAGGGTTCTGTCCATAACCTCAACTCGCAGGGGGGAAAGGCCCCTTTTCTATCTGGAAAAGGGGCCGGTTACCGGTAAGGTATACGGGCTAGAAGTCGAAGTCGTTGATGTTTTCAGCGGTGTAGATAAAGGGCGGGCCAAGCAGCACTTCGCTGCCGTTGACGATCTGCAGCGTGCCCAGGCGTCCCGCTTCAACCTCGGTGTCACCGGGTTGCAGCTCGCCATCGACCACCGCGCGCATGACGTAGACCGCCGCGTAACCCAGGTCCACCGGGTTCCACAGCACGACATTCTGCACACAGCCATCGTTGACGAACGGCTTCATCTCGTTCGGGGTCGCCAGGCCGATCACCGATGTTTCACCACACAGCCCGGCCTGCGTCACCGCGTCCGATGCCGCTGGCGTCGCGACGCTGGTCATCCCGAAGATGCCGTTCAGCTCGTCGCCATACTTGTCGATCAACGTGTTGGCCTGCTGGAAGGACTGGTTGTAGTCTTCCTGCGCTTCGAGCGTCTCTAGCCATTCCATTTCGGGATAGCACTGGTTGGTATAGGCCCACATCTCCGCGATCCAGCGCGCCTGGTTCGGCGTGGTGAAGGTGCTGGTCACGATGCCGAACTTGGCATCTTCGCCCTGCTCTTCGGCCAGGCTGTCCATCAGTGCCTTGGCGATGCCGTTGAACTCAGCCTGGTTGACGAACCACTCGCGGGCGTCCGGCTCGGAGTTGGCGTCATAGCCCACGACGTGAATCCCGGCTTCCAGCGCGCGGCGCAGCACCGGCGAGATCGCGACCGGGTCATTGGCCGCGAACAGAATACCGTCCACGCCCTGGGTGATGTAGTTGTCGATGAAGGCGACCTGGTCGTCGATGTTAGCTTCGGTCGGCGCGTCGGTCGTCACCGTCACGTTCCCCAGTTCCTCGGCAGCTTCCTGCTGCCCCTTCGTCGTCGCGGCGAAGTAGCCGATGCCGATCAGCTTCGGCACGTCCACCAGGACGATCGGTTCGCCCGCCAGGTCCGGCGGATCGACCGGCTGGCCGCCATCGTAAGGTAGCGGTTCCGGCGGTTCGGCTTCTTCGTCACCGCAGGGCAGCGGGTTCACGGGGAGATCGTCCGCGCCGTCCCAGCGATCTTCTTCACCATCCTGCGCGAAGGCCGGCATGATCGACAGCGGGCCTAACACCAGGCTGAGCACGATTAAGATGGCAAGCATTTTACGCATGGTAAGTTTCTCCTATTTATGTTCTCATGGCCTAAACGAACACGCAGCGGGAGTGTTGGGTGTTTTTCGTCGATAGCGCTACCTCCTTCCATATCTGAACGACTTGCCGTTAACATCAGACATTCTCAACATAACGTTGGACGAGGCTGTTGACCAGCGTGGAAAGAATCAGCACCGTGCCGATCACGACGATGGTCGCGTCGCCGGTTACCCCGGTCAGCGCGAGACCGTTCTTCAATAGCTGGATCAGCACCAGGCCGATCGCCGTCCCGGTGATGCTGCCGGACCCGCCGAAAATGCTGGTGCCGCCCAGCACGACCGCCGCGATCACGTCCAGTTCCCAGCCGGTTCCCATATCCGAGCGCGTGGTGCTGACGCGTGAGACGAGAATATACCCGGCCAGCCCGGCCATAAACCCGGAAAACGAATAGATGATCAGTTTGATCCGGTCCACCGGGATGCCAGAAAAACGCGCGGCCAGCTCGTTATTACCGATCGCGTACAGCGAGCGCCCGAACGTCGTGCGCGACAGGATGATGCCCGTGATCACGGTCGCGATCACCAGCAGGTAAAGCTGCGATGGGATGCCCAGCGTCTCCCCCTGGCCCATCTGGTAGAACCATTTGGGGTAGCCCGTCACAGAACGCGCCTGCGCGATCCCTTCGGCCAGCCCCCGGTAAAATGTGAGCGTCGCGAGCGTCATGATCAGGGGAGGCACGCCGATACGCGTGATCAACAAGCCGTTGACGAACCCGGCGATGGTGCCGGTTAGCATTGCGATCGCAATGGCGGCGGATAGCGGGTAGCCCAGATTGTGCCAGCTATAGCCCAACATAATCGCGCTCAGCCCGGCGATCGAGCCGACGGACAAGTCAATCCCGCCGGTGATGATGATGAACGTCATCGGCAGGGCCAGCAGCCCGATTTCTGTCACGAGCCGCCCCTGGTTGAGCAGGTTGCTGGTGGTCAGGAACTTATCCGTCTGGACCGACAGCACGCCGATCGCGATCAGGGTGATGATAAAAAGCACGCTTTCCTGCGTGAACAACAACGAACGCGCTGAAACCCAGATCGATGAGCGTTGATCCCTGTTTAGTTCGGATTCGTGAATAGCCATTGGGTGTTCGCTCCGCTTCAGCTTTGCCGCGACCGGCGCAGCAGGTCAACCAGCACAGTGACCAGAATCAGCAACCCTTGAATCGCTTTGGTCCAGAACGGCGAGATATTCAGGAACACAAGTGCTTTGGTGATCGTATTGATCAAGATCGCGGCGATGACCGGCCCCACGACCGTACCGGTTCCCCCCAGAATGCTGACGCCGCCGACCACCGTCGCCGTGATGATCGTGAGTTCGATCGGCGGGACCGTCGTCTGGATCACGCGGAACTGGGTTGCCAGCAAAATGCTCGCCACGCCCACAAACATGCCGTTGAGCACGAAGGCGGTCATCACGATGCGCTGCTCAGATATCCCCGACAGCCGCGCGGCTTCGGCATTCCCGCCGACGGCGTAAATCGCGCGGCCCCTGGCGCTGTAGCGCATCCAGAGCGCGGCGAGGACCATCAGCACGACCATGATATAGACCGGCATGGTCAGGCCCTGGAAAAAATCTTCGAATACCGGCAGCGAGACGTTTTCCAGCGGGCGCTGCTGGGCCAGCCCGTAAGCGTCCGGCATCCCGGTAACGCGCTCGCCCTTCGTCACGATGATCAACAGCCCTTTGAGGATGCTCAGGAACCCCAATGTCACGACAATGGACGGCACGCGGAGATAGGTCACAATGAACCCGATCAGTGCCCCGACCATGCCCCCCGCAATGACCGGTATGATCCACGCCAGCCAGATCGCCGCGCGAGTCGAGACCCACGAGGGGTAGTCGTAGATCGAAAGATGGCCGCTGAAGATCGTCAACACCACGATCAGCGAGCCGACCGAGATATCGATATTGCCCGAGATAATGACCATCGTCATGCCGATCGCGGCGACGGCGATGTATGCATTGCCACTGAAGACGTTCACCATGTTGCGCGTGTTGAGGAAGCGCGGGTTGTCGTAGCCCACATACGCGATCAACACGATCAAAACCAGCAGCAGGATCGCTTCCTGGTTGCCAAACATCGAGCGCAACACGGTGCTCACTGCCTGGGGGACTTGCACGCGCTGTACGGGCTTGGGTTCAGGTTGCGTTACGGCCATCCGCTACTCTCCCGCGATCAGTTCTTTCTCAGGAACGCGATCGGTGGCACCGTTGGTGCTCATCATGGCGGTGCCGATGTTCTCTTGCGTGGCTTCCGCGCGCGAATACTCGGCGACAAGCTCGCCTTCACGCATCACCAGGACCCGGTCGCTCATGCCCAGAATCTCCGGCAGCTCGCTCGATATCATCAGGATCGCCAGGCCCTGCTGGGCGAGCTGGCTCATCAAGCGATGGATCTCGGCCTTCGATCCGACGTCGATCCCGCGCGTGGGTTCGTCCATGATCAACGCTTTGGGTTTTGTCGCCAGCCATTTGCCGACCACGACCTTCTGCTGGTTGCCCCCCGACAGTTTGCCGACAATCTGGTTCGGGCTGAAGGCACGGATGCCAAGCTGATCGATCGTGCGCCGCGCGAGATCGAGCTCGGCGCGCTGGTCGATGAACATCGCGCGGGACAACTCGCGCAGCACCGTGAGCGACGTGTTCTCGCGCAGTGTCATCTCGCGGATCAGGCCCTGTGTGCCGCGATCTTCAGGCAGGTACGCGATCCCGTGCCGCATTGCCTGGGCGGGGGTGTTGATCTTCACGGGTTTGCCTTCGATCAGAATCTGCCCGGATTCGGCAGGCGTATAGCCGAAAATGACGTGTGCCAGCTCACTACGTCCCGCGCCGATCAAACCGGCCAGCCCCACGATCTCGCCCGCGCGCACATGAAAGCTGATGTTGCGCGTCAGCGGTCGCCGGTTCAGGTCGCGCACTTCGAGCACGATATCACCGATCGGCGCGTCCAGCTTGGGGAACAGGTTATCGATCGTGCGCCCGACCATCATGTGGATCAGCTCGGGCTCGGTTGTCTCTGCGACCGGCCTGGTGTTGATGTACTGCCCGTCACGCAAGACCGTGACCCGGTCGCCGATTTCGAACACTTCGTGCAGCCGGTGGCTGATGTAAATGATCGCCACGCCGCGTTCCTTCAGCAGCTTGATGATCTCAAACAATTGCTCGACATCGGCCTCGGTGATCGCGGCGGTCGGCTCGTCCATGATCAACACGCGCGCGTCCATCGAAAGCGCTTTGGCGATCTCCACGCGCTGCCGGTTGCCGACGGTCAACAGGCCAACTTTGCGCGTCACGTCCATGTCGTGAATGTTGAGCGAGGCCAGCAGTTCGAGTGCCTGGCGGCGCATCTCGGGCCAGTCCACCGCGCCAAGCCGCGTGCGCGGGGCGTGGCCCATGAAGATGTTCTCCGCGACGCTCAACTCCGGATAGAGCAGGAGTTCCTGGTAGATCGTGGCGATGCCGTGTTCCTGGGCTTCACGCGGGTTGTTCAGCTTGACCGGCTCTCCGGCGATCCTGATCTCGCCTTCGTCGGGCGCGTAAACGCCCGACGCGATCTTGATCAGGGTGGACTTACCGGCCCCGTTTTCGCCCAGCAGCGCGTGGATTTCGCCCGGCTTGATGTCAAAATCCACATCATCCAGCGCCAGGACGCCCGGAAACTGTTTTCGGATATGTCGAAGTTCAAGAATTGGCTCCATGATGCGGAGACTCCCGGTTTGAAATGGGTGCAGTTACGTCATTCAACCTGGAAAACAACCACCAGCTAAGCCCGTTGGCTGCATCCTCAAAAACGATTGGCATTCGATTGAATAGCTGCCGCTGCGTCTGGCAGAGGACGTGCACCTGGCAGCGCTAAACAACTCACTGGCCGCGTGGCTGCGCAGGGTGCGAGCAACACGGCAGGTTCAGATAAACGCACGCTGTGCGCCTGTCTTGCATCAGTTGGGACTTACTGGCAGGCCAGAGCATATGCGGATGGCGTCGAACGGGGACAAAAGATGCTCTGGGAAAAATGGGATAACCGTCGCGACAGTTGCCTGTCAGAAGCCGGGAAGTAGCTGCAAAGACTTTTACACCGTCGCGAAAACGGGACATCGTGCCTGTCCTAACGCAAACAAAAAACAATTTACCCGATTTAGCGTTCAGC
This sequence comes from uncultured Anaerolineaceae bacterium, assembly GCA_964425755.1. Lineage (GTDB taxonomy): Bacteria > Chloroflexota > Anaerolineae > Aggregatilineales > Aggregatilineaceae > CAYRNY01. Next base: position 15,651 of record CAYRNY010000004.1, on the reverse strand, counting down.
TATTTCGCGCCGCGAATGGCTGCGAACGTGGTAAATGAAAGCGACAATTGTCGCGTGTTTTGGAACTTCTGTTTTTGTTTACTTTTGTTCTCCAACAGAATACAATAAAGTGAAAATTGTGTCAACCGGGTTGCCGGCTTGAGTCGAGCGGGCAGAAAGACATATACTAAGCCTAAAGCCGTGCGCGGTGCGGCACGATGCGTCTCGAAGGGCAACGTGGTAAGGGGCTACGACACATGGCGATCGTCTGCGGTCTGGATATTGGCACAAGTGGCGCGAAGGCGCTGGCAGTAGATCAGAGGGGGCACGTGCTCGCGCGGGCGGCATGTGCGTTCGAAAAACCGCCCTACCAACCCGAACCCGGCCATGCCGAGCAGGACGCGACCGAATGGTGGCGTGCCGGGGCCGCCTGCCTCAGGCAGATCACGGCGGAAGTGCCCGGCGATCAGATCGTCGCGCTCAGCGTTGATTCGACATCCGGCACGATCGTGCCGGTCGACCGCGACGGCGATCCGCTCATGCCGGCGCTGATGTACAACGACGGGCGTGCCAGCGGGCTGGAAGCGCAGGTTAACGCAGCGGCAGCCGAGCTTGCGGACAAACTGGGTTACCGCTTCTCGTCCACCTTCGCGCTCGTTAAGCTGGTCTGGCTGCGGCAACATCGCCCGGCGATCGTCGAGGCGACGTATAAATTCCTGCATGCGGCGGATTTCGTGGTGGGCTGCCTGACGGGCAATTTCGATTCGACCGATACCTCAAACGCGCTCAAGTCCGGCGTGGATTTGCTCACCGGGACGTGGCCGCGTTTCATCGAAGACACGCTCGATCTGCCACTGGACAAATTTCCCGCTGTCGCCCGCCCGGGCGAACAGGTCGGCACGGTGTGTACGCGCGCGGCGGCGGAAACCGGGCTACCACCCGGCACGGCGGTGGTCGCGGGGGCCAGTGACGGGACAGCTTCCTTTTTTGCATCCGGGGCCAAGCGCGCGGGCGACTGGAATCTGAACATCGGGACGACGATCGCGATCCGGGGCCTCGCCAACACCCTGATCCGCGACCCGCAGGGCCGGCTGTACTGCCACCGCCACCCCGAAGGGTACTGGCTGCCGGGTGGCGCGAGCAACGTCGGCGGCGAAGCGCTGGCGCAGGTCTTCGGCGCGGCGGTGGACGAGCTCGACCAGATGGTGGACTTGAGCGCGCCCAGCCCGCTGGTGGTCTACCCGCTGCGGCGGCAAGGGGAACGCATGCCGTTTGCCAGCAGCGGTGCACGCTGGTTTGCCACCGGTACGACGACGGACGAGGCGGAACGGTTCAAGGGGTACCTCGAAGGGATCGCGTTAGTGACGCGCTGGTCGCTTGATGTGGCGGGCGAACTGGGGGCGGCACTGGATGGGGACTATTTTCTCTCCGGCGGCGCGACCCAGGGCCGGGCGCTGAAACGCATCCTGGCCTCGGCGCTCGATCGCCCGGTCGCATCCACTCGCGAACCGGAGGCCGCCTTCGGCAGCGCGCTGCTGGCGGCGGGCTGGGCCTGGCACGCGGGGTCAATCAGCCAGGCGCAGGCGCAAATGATCCAGGTCGTGCACGAGGTTGAGCCGCTGCCGCACCTGGTGGCCCCGCTGCAGGACAAGCTACAGGAGTTGCAGGACGCATGTCGCAAACGCGGATACCTTTAGGCGGGTTCAAGGAGTGCGATATCCGGGGCGAGCTTGGCACGGATATCACGGGCGAGTTCGCATACATGCTGGGCCGCGCGCTCGGCACCCTGACGCCAGGCCCGGCAGTGATCACCGGCGGCGACTTTCGCCTGTCCACGCCGGAACTGCTGGGCGCGCTGGGCCGCGGGATTCGCGCCAGCGGCAAAGACGTGATCGCGCTGGGCCAGCTCACCACGCCCGCATTTTACTTCGCGCGGCGCCACCTGGGGATCACCACCGGCGTGATGGTCACCGCCTCGCACAACCCGGCAAGCTGGAACGGGTTCAAGGTGATCATCGGCGCGTACCCGATCACGCCCGAAGAGCTTGACGCGCTGAAGCGCCTGATGCTGGCCGGGGAGTTCGCAGCGGGCAGCGGGACACGACGCACGGTCGATATCCGCGCCGACTACATCGCGTGGCTGGTCGAGCGCTTCGCCGGGTTGAAGCGCGGCGCGCCCGCGATGGTGTTCGACTGCGGTAACGGCGCGACCGGCTGGGTGGCCCAGGAGGTCATCGACGCGCTAAACCTTGCGGCTCCGTGCGTGTTGCTTGAGCCGGATGGGCATTTCCCCAACCGTTCGCCTGACATTGCCGGTCCCGGCGACCTGGCGCTGCTGGAGCGCGAGGTCGTCGCGCGCGGGGCGGCGCTTGGCGCGGGGTTTGACGGCGACGGCGACCGCGTGGGCATCGTGGACCACACCGGAAGCCGCGTGCCGTCGGACCTGCTGATCGCGTGGCTGGCCGGGGAACTCGTGCGACAGCGTGGCGGCGGCACGGTGATCTGCGATCTCAAGCTGTCGGATGCCGTAGCCGACACCGTGCGCGCGCACGGCGGCACGATCGTGCCGCAGAAATCCGGGCATACGTTCATCAAAACCGCGATGCTGGAACATGACGCGGTGTTCGGCGGCGAATACAGCGGGCACCTGTTTTTCCGCGAGCTGAACGGCGACGATGACGCGTTATATGCCGCGCTGCTGATCGCCGGCCTGGTCCAGCAAGCCGGGAAACCACTGGCCGAGTTGCTGGCGGACATCCCGCGCTATCACAGCACCCCCGACATTCGCATCCCGTACGCGGGTGACCGCCAGGCCGCGATCGAACGCGCAGCGTCAAACGCGCGCGCTGCCGGCGACGACCTGCTGCAACTCGACGGCGTGAAGGTTCATTACGCCGACGGCTGGGCGTTGATGCGCGCATCAGTCACCGAACCGGCGCTGACATTCCGTTTTGAAGGCCGGGCGCCACAGGCTACACGCCAGGTGGCCGCGCGGTTTTTGCACGGCCTGGACGACATCAAAGCGGCGATCTGGCCTGAAATCGAACAACACACCGCGCCGCCGGCATAACCGGAGCTGCGGTCGCTTCATCGCACGCGGCCTGTTACAACAGCAAAACTCATACGGGATTGGCCGGGCCGGTCAAACCCGCTCGGGGCGTCCCAGAGTACTATATGGCGCATTTGACATTATGTTTATGTGTCTGTCATACTTAAAATCGGCTATACTGGATCGTGGATAAGTCTGGCAGGTCACAGCACGCAGTCGGGCCCGGAACACGCAATCGAAGCCGGGCCGGTAGTCTCATCGCAGCAAGGCCGTGTTCGACTGCAGGCATAACGGCAAACACCGGGTGCTTATTACGCTCTTCTCGCGAGATGTGTAATATTTGATTATACTGTAGTTCAAAGCGCTCGAACCACTGACCGTATCTGAATTACCAGTCGGGAAACCGAGATCGTACGTAAATGTCGTAAGCGAATGCTCGACAGGCCAACAGGCGATGCTTTCCAGTACCACACAGCACGAATCCCTCATTCCGCGCGTCATTGGGGCGATCCACCGCCCCCGGTTGATGAACGCGCTACAAGCAGCTTTGGAACACAAGCTGACGCTGGTCTGCGCGCCTCCAGGATACGGAAAGACGACCGCTGTCGCCCAGTTTTCCGCAGCGACACCTGAAACCGTCGTCTGGCACACGCTGGAAGAACGCGATCGCGACTTCCCCAATTTTTACGACAATATCCTGTTGGCGCTTCAGATGGCCGTGCCGGGCGTGCGGCAGCATGCGTCAAAGCCGGGCTTTCGGCCCGGCGAACTGGCGACCTTGTTCGCCGATTACGTCAGCACGCACACGTCGCGCCCCCTTATATTTGTGCTGGACGACATTCAACTGATCGCCGGATCAAGCGACTCCGAAACCTGGCTGCAGGCGCTGGTGGACCAGCTTCCCCCGGCAATGCACATGATCCTGATCGGGCGCGTGCTGCCCAACCTGCCGCTGACCGAGATGATCGCGCGCGGCGAGGTCCTGGCGTTCGGGCAGGAACACCTGCGCTTTACGGCTCAAGAAGTGTTCGAGCTCGCGCAGGACACCCGCGGCGTGATCGCGTCCATGGCGGAAGCCGAAGACCTCGTCGCGCGGCTCGAAGGGTGGCCTGCGGGCACCGTGCTGGCGCTGCACCCGCTGCCTTCCGACCTGGAACGCGTGATGCTGCAAGGCGGCGCAGGACCCGAAGCGCTGTTCGATGCGCTGGCCCATTCGATGCTCGAAATGCAGCCGCCCGGCCTGCGCGACTTCGTGCTCTCGGCATCCACCTTAACCCGCATCACGCCGGACCTGTGCACGAACGTCCTGCGGCTGTCGAACAGCGCGTACTGGCTGGCCGAAACCCAGCAGCGCAACCTGTTCTTGTCCCGCGTGGCCGGTGGCTTTGTGTTTCACCGGCTGTTCCGCAATTACCTGCAGCGGCAATTGAAACACGACCGGCCCGACCTGTACACGAGCTTGCACGTCCGCGCCGCCGAGTGGTTCGAAGAGAACAACCAGATCGACCACAGTTTTCAGCATTATATCGCGGCGGAGCATACGGAAGCGGCGGCCCGGCTCGCCGACGAAAACGCGCTGACGTTATTCTCCCAGGGCAAGACGGAAACGCTGCTCGAATGGCGCGCCGAACTGGAAGCCGACCGCGTCAAGGCACCGAACCTGCTGTACCAGTGCGCGCGCGTGTTCACGGACCGCTACCGCTACGACCAGGCCGAGCAAGCGTTGGACGAAGCGGCCCAGGCGTACCTGGCCCAGGACAACGAGGTCGGTTACGCGCGGGTCCGCCTGCAGAAGACCTTCATCGCGCTGCAACGCGGGCGTTTCCGCGCCGCCGCATTTGAGGCCGCCCAGCTCACCACCACGCTGCCCGAAGAGCCGGATTTGCGCGGCAACGCGCTTAAGATTCTGGGCGTTGCTCACCTGCGGATCGGGGAGCTGTCGGCAGGCGTGCAATACCTTGAGCAGTCGCTGGAACTGTACCGCCGCGATGGAGATGCGTACGCGCTGGCGAATGTCTTGCAGGATTTGAGCGTCGCTTTCTGGCAGATGGGCCGGTTTTCGCGGGCGAACGAGTGCCTGCAGGAAGTCGTCGCCCTGCGGCGCTCGCTGGGCAGCCCCGGCGCGCTGGCGGCGGCCTTGAACAACCTCGGGGCGTATTACCACCTGGGCGCGCAGTACGAACAGGCCGCTGCCACGTTCGAAGAGGGCATCCGCATCGTGACGCGCGTGCCGGATCACCGCGTCGAAAGCGCGCTGCTGTGGAGCCTGGGCGAGCTACGCCGCGACCTGGGCATGTTCGAGGAATCGCTGCGGCTCCATAACCGCGCCCTGGCCCTGATCGGCAACAGCGATCCCTGGCTGCGCTGCGCGGTGATGCTCAGTTGCTCGAAGCTCTACCGCTGGTGGGGCAAGCTGCACGAAGCCGAACAACTCGCCAAGAAAGCGCAACTGCTGGCCGGTGCCCACGACCTGACGCTAGAGCGCATCGCGGCGCGGGCGTCGCTGTGGGCGATCCGCATGCACCAGGGACGTGCTGAGGAAGCCCTTGCACAGTTCGAGGATTTGATCGCTGAACTCAACGAGCAAGAATCGCGGGCTGAGCTGGCGCAAGTGTATCTGCTGGCCGCCGCAGCCGCGCTGCTGAGTTCGGATCGCCGGGCTGGGGACCAGTACCTGAACCTGGCACTTGACGAAGCGCGATTGCTCGGCACAGTGCAAACGCTGGTCGCGGAAGTATGCCATACGCCTGTCATCGAATTACACGTTATTGAACACTCCGGCACCTATGCCGACCTGATCCGGGAGCTGAAGCACCTGCGCACAGCCTACGTCGACGCGCAAATGCCACCGGCAACCCGGCAGGTGATGCCTGAGGCCACCTATAGCCTGCGCGTGTATTCCCTCGGGCGCGAGCGCATCGAGTGCGATGGGCACCCGGTGCGGCTGTCGGATTGGCTTTCCAACGCCGCGCGAGAATTGTTCCATTACCTGCTGTTCCAGGGCCCGGCCAGCCGCGAGCAGATCAGCCTGATGTTCTGGCCGGATAGTTCCTCGCAGCGCGTGCGCTCGAACTTCCACACCACGCTTTACCGCGCCCGCAAGACGCTTGGCGAAAACGTGATCGTCTACCGTGACGACCTGTACCGGTTGGACCCTGACCTGGACCTGTGGTGTGACGCGCACGAATTCCAGGAACTGGTGCAGCAGGCGCGCTTGCTGCCGACCCGCGATGCCCGCACCGAGGATTTGTGGCACCGCGCCGTGACGCTCTACCAGGGCGATTTTCTCCCGTCACTGGACCGCGACTGGATCGTGTTGTACCGCGAAAATCTGCAAGAGATGTACATCGAGTCGTTGCTCGGATTAGGACAGTGCATCAGCGCGCGTGGCAGCCAGCGCGAAGCGATCGGCGTGCTACGGCAGGCGCTTGCCATCGACCCCTATCGCGAAGATGTGCACCGCGCGATTATGACCTGCTACGCGGCGCTAGGCGAACGGATGCAGGTGTTCAACCAGTTGCAGTATCTCGAACTGCTGCTTGAGGAAGAGTTAGCGATCCGGCCCTCCAGCGAAACGATCGAGCTGGCCCGGGCGCTGTTGGAATGACGAGGCGGCGCAACGTGTAACGAGCCGCTTCCCGCGCCGGTCGCGCCGTGCCAGGCGGGCTATGCGTGCGGCCCAGAAAGTTGTCCCTCCCAGGGCTATAGTTTTTTAACGCGTCTCACGATCTCCCAATCTCTAACCAACAAAAGAACAGTATTCTAACCAAAAACCTACTTGAAGCGTGGGTTTTTTTGGTTTTTGTAAGCACTTTGTTGCGCGCCTGTCTTTACACTGGCAGTCAACATCTAATTTGAACGACCTGAAGAGTTCCTATAAGGAGAACGCAAAAATGAAGAACACGCTTTTCGCTCTGACCAACTGGATGGGGTGCAACCCGCGCCGTGGCCTGATCGTTGTCCGAATCATGATCCTGGTGCTGATCCTGGCCCTGACCGGGGGCGCGATCGATGTGGCGCTGGCCGGTCCCATCACCTCAGGCAGCTAATCCGACCGGACGTTAAACCTGACCGTCAAGCACCGTCAAACGAGGAGCAATCCAATGGCAATTATCGAACAAACCCCAGTTATGGATGTTTCGCCCTGGCCTACCGGGCGGGGATTTGAAGGAGCCAATGACTGGTGGGCGGAGATGCTGAGCAAGGACGAGATGCAGCGCCTGGATAACCTGATGGGAGCGGCCTTGCTGGATACCGATGTCCGCAACAGGTTGGTGACCGAGCGTGATGAAACCCTGTTTTCTGCATTTGGACTTTCCGAGCCTACCCAGGAATGGTTGCGCGGAATCCGGGCCGGCACATTGAACGAATTGGCGCAGGCGATCGTAGCACGGACCCAATACGAAGCATGCGCCACTTACTGACCACCGAGTTGATCGGGAGACGATGGCGACCATGAAAGTCCATTGCGCTCAAGGGCCTGGCATCATAGCCGGGCCCTGGCACCCTACTGTTGCTGTTAGGCCTACGTCTAGGGAGTTGCCAATGCCACTGGGATCCAAAGTAGTGATGGTAGTCGATGACGAGACGGCGATGCTGTCGCTCGTCGCGACGAAACTAAAGCGGCATGGTGTGGCAGCAATCAAGGTTTCGAGCGCAGAGCAAGCATTGCACCTGATCAAGTCGATGAAACCGAACCTGTTCCTGGTTGATGTCCTCATGCCGACGATGAGCGGGTACGAACTATGTCGCCGGATTCGGATGAATGCCCACACGCGTGATATCCCGGTGGTGATGTTCTCGGCGCTGGATACACCTCAATCGCGCCAGCAAGCGCTGGAATGTGGGGCGAATGCGTTTATTCCCAAGCTGCGTTTTTCCGAATTGATTGATGAGATCACCACGTTGCTGAGTTCCAACGGTACCGGCCTGATGTGTTGATCGACACGGGGAAATGGTCCCCGTGACCGCGCACCAGAAACGCTCAATCCCGATTACGGCCAGATGATGATTCATTTGCCCGCGACCGGCTCCACCTGCCGACCGCGTTTGTGTGTTTCCCCATGCCCGCTGTTCGCAGCGCGCCCCCCATCACCCGCGCGCGCCCGATAGCATGCGGCTCACCTGTACGATCTCCGTCTGCCGGACGGTGTGTTCTCGCCCCGGCTGGACCTCGACGGTCACCGCGCCGCCCAGGTCCTGCAGCAGACGCCCTGTGAGGCGAAGCTGCTCAGCCGTCACCCAGGGATCGTGATCACCGCCCCCGATGTACACGGGCGTGCCATCCAGCGAGCCGGAATACGCGCGCGGCATGTCGGGCGGCCCCAGTAGCGCCCCGCTGAGCACGAACAATCCCCCATACCGGCGCGGGTGCCGCGCCACAAACTCAGCCGCCAGGCACGCGCCCTGCGAGAACCCGCCGAGCACGATCTGCCGCGTCGGGATGCCAGCATCCTCGACCTGGGCCAGCACATCAGCGAGTGCCTGGAACGCCGACGACACATACGGTTCGTTGGCCTCAAGCGGCAGAAAACCCGAATGCGGGTACCAGGTCTGATTGGCCGCCTGTGGTGCGAGATACGCGATCCCGCCCTGCGGAAAGTGCGCGGCCAGCCGGAGGATACTCTCGGCGGTGCTGCCCCGTCCGTGCAGCAAGATAACCGCGACCTCGGCTTCGTCCAGCGCGGCCCCCTGCGTGAATACTGGTTGGTCCTGGTGCGGATGTTGCTCAGGCATCAATTTGTCCCTTTCGTGATGACGGTCTGCGCGCGGGCTAGCGCAGCGCTTCCCGGACCGCCGGGACGATCGCCGTCGCGTAGGTCGCGACCTGGTCGACCGGGTCACCTTCGGTGGGCCAGAACATGAACGTATCCTGGCGATAGTCGCGGTACAGCATGATCATGTGCTCGATCCACTGCGCGCGCGTGCCGCTGTAGAATTTGCCTTCGAAACCGTCGGTTTGCGGGCGTTCCGTGATGCTTCCCATCATGTTGTACAGGCGGCGAATCGCGTCCGGAGACCGTCCGGCGGCAGCGGCCCCGGCATCGATCTGCTGGTTGACGTCGGACAGTTGGCGGTATGGCATGTACGGCGTGGACAGCGTCACGCCGCCGGCCTGCTCGCCCGTGAGCCGCAGCATCTTCGGCCCGGAACCGCCGACCCAGATACGGATATCGTGCGCCGGGGCCGGGCCGAAAACGGCCCCTTTGACCGTGTAGATCTCGCCCTGGAAATCAAAGCGCGTCCCGCTGTGCTGCCACAACCCGCGAATGATCGCCAGCGCCTCTTTGAACGCGGTGAACGGCTTGTCCTGCACCGCCGCACGCCCGCCATAAGCCCGGATGCCCGGCCAGAACGTCCCCGCACCGAGGCCGAGCTCCACGCGCCCGCCTGTGATCACATCCAGCGACGCGGCCATTTTCGCCAGCAGCGTCGGGGTGCGCAGCGGCACGTTAGCGACGTTGGTCCCGATGTGGATGCGCTCGGTACGGGCGGCAAGCGCCGCCAGCAGCGTCCACGTGTCCAGGTGGTCTTTGTTGTAGGGGTGGTCCTGCAGCAGGACCATGTCCAGCCCGGCTTCTTCGGCAAGCTGCGCGATCTCAAAACCGGCCTCAAGCCTGCCAGGGGATGGATCGACATTAGCACCGAACAATGGTTTGTTCACGTTGGTTTACTCGCGTGATAATCGAACGAAAGCAGGCCGCAGCGCTATGACTGCGGCACGTCGATCGGCTTCAGGCCCGCCTCGATCGCGTTACGCTGCGGTTCGAGAAACGGCGGCAGCGCCAGTTTTTCGCCCAGCGACTCAAGGTCCTCGTCCGCCGCAAAGCCCGGCCCGTCCGTCGCGATCTCAAACAGGATGCCGTTCGAGATGCGGAAGTAAATCGAGCGGAAGTAGAACCGGTCGATGGACGGCGATACCGGCAGCCCGACGCGCGTGATGCGTTCGTGCCAGCCTTGTTGCTCGTCCTCGTCCGCGACGCGGAAGGCGACATGGTGCACGCCGCCCGCGCCTAGCCACGCAGCGGCCCGGTCCGGTTCCTCGACCACCCACAGCTCGCGGCCCGGCCCGCCCGCGCCCATCTCGTAGATGGCTACGCTCGCACTGTCCGGTTGCTGCGCCTGGCGAACCTGCCGCATATTCAGTACCTGCGACAGGATCGCGTCGGTACGGTTCAGTTGGGGCACGGAGAGCATGACCGCGTAAAAACCGCGCAACGCGTGCTCCAGCGGCACGGTGCTGCCGTCCCACAGCTCGCCTTCGTAGGGCGCTCCGGCGTCGTCGACCAGCATCAGGCGCTGGCCCTCCGGATCCTCAAAGCGCAGGCTGTCGCGCCCGGCAAACGACGCGATCCCCTGGTGCCGCACGCCCTCGTCATCAAACCGCTGCACCCAGAATTCCAGCGCGGCGCGGCCATTGACGCGAAACGCGGTGGTCACGATGCTGTCCGTGCCCCGGCGGTCCGGCCCGGCCTGCGGCCAATCGAAGAACGTCATATCCGTGCCTGGAGAGCCTACTTTGTCGGCGTAAAACAGGTGGTAAGCGCTCACGTCGTCCTGGTTGACCGACTTCTTGACCAGGCGCAGCCCCAGAACGCGGGTGTAGAAGTCAAGGTTACGCCCGATCTGTCCTGTAACCGCGGTGACGTGATGAATTCCGTTCAGACTCTGCATGTTCGCTCCGTTTCAACTAAGCGGGGATTGGTTGGTGTCAGGTCGTGTTCGACAGAATAATTTGAATTCAAACTATTTTATATCAAATAATTTAAACTGGTATAATGGCCCTGTCAAGCGATTTACGATAAGAACTTCGTTAATCTTCACCGCGCCGGAGGCGGCGTAGCATGCCGACGAAATACAGGGGAACAGAGGAAGAGCGACGCGCGCTCGACACGTACATCAAGTTGCAACGCGCAGCCGAAACCGTCGTCGCCCACGCGACGGCACATCTGGCCGCGCACAACCTGACGGTCAGCCAGTTCGGCGTCCTGGAAGCGCTGTATCACCTGGGCATGCTTTCGCAGCGCGAGCTGGCCCAGAAGCTGTTGAAAAGCACCGGCAACATATCGACCGTGCTGAAGAACCTGGAAAAACACGGCCTGATCGAGCGGGAACGCGCCCTGCACGACAGCCGCTATATGCAGGTGCGGATTTCTGGGGCCGGGCGGGAGTTGATCGCGCGTATCTTCGCGCAGCACGTTGAGGGGATCGTCGCGGAGATGAGCGTCCTCACGCCGGAGGAACAGGACGAGCTGGCCCGGCTCTGCCGCAAACTGGGCCTGCGCGAGCCGGCACCGTGACTCGGAGGTGCGCGGCGGGTAGTGCCCCACGCGCGCCCGTGGGGCACTACCACACCACGCCCCATTGTTTCGCCATCCGCCCCAGGAAAGGCTAAAGGCGAACGTATTTGTGATATTCGTTGACCAGCACCACCTCTGCCGGTTCGTCTTCCTCGATCTCCGCGAACCGGTTGATCGGCTCGTAAAAGCGGTTGTCGGTCTGGTCGTCATTCACGGTTGAGACTTCGCCGATCAGCACCGGTTCTTCCACCCCCCAGAACTTATGGTAGCAGTACGGTTCCAGCGTGATGCTTTGCCCCGGTTTGAGTTCGACCGTGCCGCCGGCGGGCACCGTGCGCAGCATGCCATCGACGCGCACGGTCACGTCCGTGTCGGCGAGTTGTTCGTCTTCGGTGGCGTTATAGACCTGCACGACCAGCTTGCCCCCGCCGCGGTTGATGATGTCTTCGACCTTCTTCCAGTGAAAATGCAGCGGCGTGACCTGGTTCACCTGCGCGATCATGATCTTCTCGGCGTAGACTTTGCCCCGGCCCTGGGCCAGGTTCTCCGGTCGCCCGTTGCGCACGGTGAACAGGACCAGCCCGACCTCGTCAAAACGATCGAGCCCACCGTCGAATATATCCCAGCCGAGACCGGTTTGGACGATCTCGCGCACTTCGTCGCCTTTTTGCGCCCAGTCGTCAGGCGTCCAGAAAGCGAAAGGCGGCAGGTGGAAATTGTGCGCGCGGAAAAACGCTTTTGCCTCACGCACGATCGTGTTGATCTCAGAACGTTTCATCAGTTCGCCTCGCCATCTCCAGTATGCTCAGTTCAAGTATGCGCAATTGCAGCAGCCGCCCGGAGCTTGCTCCGGCCCTGTATACGAGTCCTCAGCGTGCGGCTTCCTGTTCATAATCGTCCATCGCCCCCATGATGTACTGCACGATTTCTTCGGGGGTGGTTTCGCTGGTGGATTTATCGGTCACTTTGCGCCCGCGGTGCAGCACGACGATCCGGTTGGACACGGCGAAGATATCGCGCATGGTGTGGCTGATTACGATAACCGGCACGTCCTGATCGCGCAGCCGTCGGATCAGGTCCAGCACCTTAGCCTGCTCTACCACGCCGAGGTTGTTCGTCGGCTCGTCCATGATCATCAAGCGCGCGTTCCAGTACACAGCGCGCGCGATCGCCACCGCCTGCCGCTGCCCACCGGACAGGGTGTCGATCTTGGCTTCTAACGACGGGATGTGCACGTCCAGGTCGTTGAGCAGTTTCTCGGATTCCTGGCGCATGTATTTATCATCCAGCAGGCGGATCAGCCCGCCCAAGACCTGCCGTTTCTGCTCGCGGCCCAGGAAGATGTTCGCGGCGGCGTCCAGGTTACCTGAGAGTGCGAGGTCCTGGTAGATCGTCTCGATGCCCTTGTCGCGTGCGTCGGACGGGCGGTTGATGTGCACCTCTTTGCCGTCGAAGAAGATCTTCCCTTCGTTGGGTTGGTGCACGCCGGAAATCATCTTGATGAACGTCGATTTCCCCGCGCCGTTATCGCCCACCAGGCCGACCACCTCGCCCGGATACACATCCAGGCTCACGTGATCCACAGCAGTCAACCCGCCGAAACGCTTCACTAGATTGCGTGCGCTGAGCAGCGGTTGCGTCATGTTGCACCTCGTTCCGCGCGCCCGATGATGATATCGCGCGCCTGATCCATCAACACAGCCATGATCACGATCACGCCCACAACGATGTACTTGTAGAATGTCTGAACGTTGATCATCACCAACCCCGTTTCCAGCACGGCCAGCACCAACGCGCCGATTAACGTGCCGGAGATGCGCCCCACGCCCCCGAACAGGCTCACGCCACCGATCACGACTGCCGCGATGGACATCAACATCAGGGCGTCCCCGGCATCCGCCGCCCCACCGGAATAGCGCGCCGTATGCAGCACACCGGCCAGCCCCGCCGTGACTGCCGACATGACGTAAAGCAGAATGATGTGACGGTCCACCGGGACGCCAGCGCGCAAGGCGGCCTCTTTGTTCCCGCCAATCGCGTAGGTATGCCGCCCGAACTGCGTATAACGCAGCACAAACAGCAGCACCAGCAATACGACCAGTGCGATCACCACCGGCCAACTCAGAATACGGTCCATCATGCGCAGTTGCAGGCGGTTGACCTCGGGTTTCGTCAAGAAATATAGCCCGCCCCCTTCGCCGCGCACGTAATAAAGCAGCGACTCGTTGCCCAGGCTTCGCAGCGCGGCGGGCTGCTGTCCGACGACGTTGCCCTCGGCCAGCACCCAGGCCGCCCCGCGCGCGACGAACGAGACGCCCAACGTCACAATAAACGGCGGGACGTGGAGCTTTGCCGTGATCACCCCATTGACCAACCCGCACAACCCCGCGACGGACAGCCCGGCGGCGAACCCGGCGATAATCGTCAGCGCGACCGGGAATTCCTGCTGGCCGAGATCGCGCATCACGATCGCCGACACGACAGACGACAGCCCCATCACCCAGCCGACGGAGAGGTCAATGCCGGCGGCAATGATCACGAACGTCTGGCCCAGCCCCATCAGCAGGATCGGCACGATGGCGATCAAAATATTTTGGGAGTTGCGGATGGTGAAAAACCCCGTACCTTGCCAGGAAAAATAGACAATCAACGCAAAAAGAAAAACCCATGACCAAACCCGGCTCAGCATCAAAATATAGCGCTGGCCCAGGGGGCGTGCGCGGGATAAAGAATCTTGTGGTAGCGAACTGGCTTGAGCTTCCGATGCCATCGCCTGTCTCCTAGATGAGTGGAATTCTGCGGCTGCGGGATATAAAGTATGAGGATGTGTTCGCATCCTCATACCCTTGTGTAGTCCGATGCCGATTCGGTCGTTCGTTAGTCGACCTGGTAGATGAAGCGGGCGACTTCCGGATCGTCCACGTTGTCCGCCGTGATCACCGCGTAGCCGGTCGGCACGCGCTTCGGAAGACTGGTCACGCCGCGCCAGTCAGCCATCGCGAATTCAATCGCCAGGTAGCCCATGTCGAAGGGTTTCTGGGCGATCACGAGGCTGACGACGCCCTCACGCAATTGCTCGATGGCGAACTGGGTCGCGTCGAACGCGATCACGTCCACCACGCCGCCAAGACCGGCGTTCATCACGGCGGTCCCCGCGCCCATCGCGCTGAAGACGTTCACGCCGAAGATGCCCATCAGTTCCGGCTCGCGCTGCAAAACAGCAGACGTCTGCTGAGTCGACGTGTTCGCATCATCCAGGTTGTAGTCCTCACCGATCAGTTCCATGCCGGGATGCTCGGCGATCGCTTCCTGGAAGCCCTCGGAGCGCTGCTCGGTGGTGCTGACACCGGGATTCGTGTTCTGGATGTACACCTGGCCTTCGCCGTTGAGACGCTCGGCCAGTGCTTCGCCAGCGATGCGCCCGCCCTGGACGTTATCTGAACCGATGTAGGACAGCGGGAAGGTTACCGGGCCGTTGACGTAATCGCCGTCACCGATGAACGTATCCACGGTGATGATCTTGATGCCCGCGTCAACTGCGGCTTCCAGCGGCGCGATCATCTGTTCTCTGTGCACCGGGGCGATCACGATGTAGTCCAGGTCGCCGCGCGCGATATAGGCTTCCAGCAGCGGGACCTGCAGCGTCACGTTCCAGTCATCGGGGTACTGCGTCACAACCTCAAGCCCGAAGTCAGCCGCCGCCGCGTTGATACCCTGTTCCATCACCTGGTAAAAGGGATCGACCACGCCGGGCAAAAAGCCGATTTTGGGAAGCCCTTCATCATCCTGTGCGCTCACGCTGATAGGCGCCGCCAGTGGTAGCGCAAGCAACGCGACAAGCGCCAGCAACAACAGTCTCTTGAACATCGTGCAACTCCTTATGAAAACCGAATTAAGTTAGCGAATGGGAAAACCGGGTGATAACCCTGCGTCTACTATCGCGCGATGGAGACCCCCTTTCTCTACGCTGCATGAAGTTCCACAACCGGTTAGTTCAATTATCCTTCAAGGTTGGATTTCGTGCTTGAGCTTGCCTGATCAATTTGATCAAACAATAATGTTTACCAGCGTCGTTGTCAACTTGACGTGAGAAAAGGATATATATGTCGTTTTGGGGGCAGAAGCTACCTTTCAGAGGTAAGGCTGGCTCGGTCCAGGGCAGGAATTGACTTGCGCTACAAAAACCCTTTTCTCAAATCTGAAAGTCGCCTCAAACGTGAGGTGCCCCGTGCCTGTCCGCGCACTTGCCCTGTATTCGCTTATCCAGTATCAATACCTTCGTCAATTAGGATGAATTGAAGGCTGGTTCAACAGAGTGAACGC